>CAVXWH010000003.1:0-193847 GCA_963765455.1 uncultured Actinomycetes bacterium | reverse complement strand
CTCGCCTTACGTAATACAACGACGTTGTCGCGCGGGTGGGGAAGAGGCCCAGCTCAGGGCCACACCAACTCGCCGGTCATCGGCTGCCGCGGCTAGTCCGCGAGGGCGTGCCAGCCGATGACGGAGGCCGCGGCGAGCGCGAAACCGGCGAGTCCGAATCCCTCACGGGCGCCTACGAACTGTGTCACCGCACCGACGACCACACCCGTGATCGGGTTGAACCCGGGTAAGACCATCGTCCAGAGACCCATCACGCGGCCACGCAGGCTCGGCTCGGGGCGGAGCTGGACGAGCGTGTTCGCCAGGGCGATCATCCAGATCGACAGGAAGCCCGCGAGTATCAGGAGCGGGAAGGCTGCGGCAGCCGCGGGCGCGTAGGCCGTCGCGAGCACAGCCGCCGCCGTGGCCAGGCACAGCACCCTCACTCTCCGTCCCAGCTTCGAGCTGTTCGAGTAGGCGGCGGCGATGCCTCCCGGGATGGCGCCGATGCCGAAGCAGGCCACCAGGGATCCGTAGCCCGCACCCCCGAGACCGAACGTCCTCGTCGCGAGCACCGGCAGGGCCGTGCCGAGGTTGAAGAGCATCCCGGACGCCGCGGCGACTACGAGGCAGGCCGCTATCGCGGGAGAGTGACGCACATAGTGCAGTCCCTCGCGCAGCGCCACGAGCGAGCGCTGTCTGGCCGAAGGTGCCGCCCGTGGCTCCCTCGGCTTGAACAGCAGGAGGGCGAGCAGCGGCGGGACGAACGAGGCGGAGTTGGCGAGGAAGCAGGCGGACACCCCGACGGTCACGATCATCACTCCACCGAACGCCGGGCCGAGCACTCGCGAGGCATTGATGATCACCTCGTAAAGTCCGACCGCGCTGGCGACCCGGTCACGGCCGACGAGATTGACCACGTAGAGTTGGCGCGCGGGCTGGTCGACCGCAAAGACGAAGCCGTTCGCCGCGGCGAGCACGAACACCATCCACACCCGCACTGAGCCGGTCATCACCAGCACGGCGAGAATCAGAGCGAGCGACCCGGCGATGACCTGGGTGGCGATGAGAGCCTTGCGAACGTCGACGTGATCGAGCAGCGCCCCCGCCCACGCGCCCGCGAGAAGAATCGGCCCCATCCCTGCGGCAGACAACAAACCCAAATCGAGGCCACTGCCGGTCAGCTTCAGGATCAGCCAGGCCAGGCCGACCGTCTGTGCCATCCCGCCCGACCCTGACACGATCTGCGCCAGAAACCACCAGCGAAACGCGGGTATGCGCAGCGACGCGAAGACGCGGCCGGACGACTGAGCTACGGGCTTGGCGGTCAGTCCGGCGCTACGGGGTGAGGAAGGGTCTGCAGCGGCTCGCCTGCGGTGCGAGTTTTCGACGGCGCGCAGAGTCGCTGGAGCCGGCCTTCGGAGATCAGCATCGCGACCCAGAGTCGCATGCGATTTTCGGCCTGTCAAGATGACAAGAAATCAAGAAGGTGCTCGCTCAGTGGCTCGAATCGCCCCGGGGTAAGTAGAGGCTCTCAAACCAGGGCTCTACCAAGTGAGCGAGCGTTTCTCTAGAGAAAAGAAGCGGCACATCGTCGCCTCACCTGACATCACCGGCATCGCTGCGACGCGACGAGGGCGCCCTCCCCAAGCTTCAGCTCCTCGATCTCGGTTAAGTGGTCGTCGTCGCGGGCGAGTCCGGTATCGTCCAGCCGGGCGCCTCCGCCTGACGCTGCGAGCGGGTCATCGAATCTCGCACCAGCGCCGGTGGTGGAGGAGCTCCGAGAGTTGTTCGGGAGGAATAGAGAGCTGTTTCATGAGGCGCAACTGAGCGAGATGGTTGGCAGTCTGCAAGGGACGATGAGGGAACCGGGCTTTACCCGGCCGCCGGCTTGTCCGCGTGCTCTCGCCTGGAGACTCGAGCGGTGAGAGGCGCGGCCAGAAAGCTGCTCCGACCGCCGCGGCACGACGGGCCGGTCGGGCCTCACTACCGCTGGATCGTGTTGTCGAACACGACGCTCTCGATGCTGATGGCGACGCTCAACATGTCGAGCGTAATGATCGCCATGCCGGCGATCTTCCGCGGTATCCACCTCAACCCGCTCGGCCCCGGCAACTTCAACTACCTGCTCTGGATGCTGATGGGCTACATGGTCGTGACCGCGGTGCTGGTCGTGAACCTGGGCCGGCTCGGCGACATGTTCGGCCGGGTGCGGATGTACAACCTCGGCTTCCTCATCTTCACGGTCGCCTCGATCATGCTCTCGCTCGTCTGGTCGACGGGGCCGACTGCCGCCCTCGAGCTGATCGTGCTGCGGATGGTGCAGGCGGTCGGCGGCGCGATGCTGATGGCGAACACCGCGGCGCTCTTGACGGACGCCTTCCCGGCGGAGAGGCGCGGCCTCGCGCTCGGGCTCAACCAGGTGGTCGGGCTCGCCGGCACCTTCATCGGCCTGCTCGCCGGCGGCCTGCTCGCCCGCTACGACTGGCGGCTCGTCTTCGTCATCAACGTGCCGGTCGGCCTGTTCGGAACCGTCTGGTCGTACTGGAAGCTGAAGGAGCTCGGCAAGCGGACGCCGTCCCGCATCGACTGGCTCGGCAACCTCGCCTTCGCCGCCGGCCTGACGATGGCGCTCATAGGCGCGACCTACGGGATCCGTCCCTACGGCGGGCACACGATGGGCTGGACGAGCCCGTTCGTGGTCTCGATGATCGTCTCCGGGCTACTGCTTCTGACCCTGTTCGTCTTCGTCGAGCGGCGGACGAAAGATCCGATGTTCCAGCTCGACCTCTTCCGCATCCGCCCATTCTCGGCCGGAAACGCGGCCGGCTTCCTCGGCTCGGTCGGGCGCGGCGGCCTGATGTTCATGCTGATCATCTGGCTGCAGGGGATCTGGCTGCCCGAGCACGGCTACAGCTTCGCGCGGACGCCGCTCTGGGCCGGCATCTACATGATCCCGCTCAACGTCGGCTTCCTCACCGCCGGGCCGCTCTCGGGCTGGCTCTCGGACCGGTTCGGGGCGCGACCGTTCGCAACTGGCGGCATGCTGCTGGCCGCCACCACCTTCGGCGGCATGATGGCGCTGCCGGTCGATTTCACCTACTGGCTGTTCGCGCTCACGATCTTCCTCAACGGTGTCGCTTTCGGGCTATTCGCGGCGCCGAACACGACCTCGATCATGAACAGCGTCCCCGCCCGCTACCGCGGCGTCGCCTCCGGCATGCGCGTCACCTTCCAGAACACCGGCATGCCGGTATCGATCGCCATCTTTTTCTCGCTGATGATCGTCGGGCTGACGAGCCGCGTCCCGGGCGCGCTCTACAGCGGGCTCACCGCCAACGGCGTCCCGCACGGGACGGCGAACTCGCTCGCCCATCTACCCGCGGTCGGCTTTCTCTTTGCCGCCTTCCTCGGCTATAACCCGCTGAAATCGCTGCTGGGCCCGAAGGTTCTCGGCGCCCTGACACCTGCGCAGCAGGCGCATCTGACCAGTCGCGGGTTCTTCCCGTCGCTCATCTCCGACCCGTTCAAGCACGGGCTCGTGATCATCCTCACCTTCTCGATCGTGATGTGCCTGCTCGCCGCCTGGGCCTCCTGGCTCCGCGGCGGCAAGTACGTTCACGAGGAGCTGGAAGACGAAGAGGACGTGCTCGCCCCGAGCGACATCGTCTGAGTGTCGCCGCTGACCGTGCGAGAGAACAACTCGAGCGACGCGGACAACTCACCGAGCATCCGTTACTGTTGAGCGCATGAGAGCGTTGCTCGCGGCCGCCGCGGTTATCTCCGTCTTGATCGTGGGAAACGCGGGCGCGACCTCTGCCAAGCTCGTCGGCTTTCAGACCCCGACGAAGAACATCGTCTGTGCCGGCTATACAGGCGCCGAGCCGGCTTCACTCCGCTGCGACATCCACAGCGAGCTGAAGCCGAAGCCCGCACGCCCGAAAAGTTGTCACTTCGACTTCGGCTTCAGCCTCGGCCTGAACGCGACGGGGCGAGCGCAACCGCTTTGCGTGAGCGATGCGGTACTGCCCGATCCGAGCAAGGCGCCCGTGCTCAACTACGGCAAGACCTGGCACGACGGGCCGTTCACGTGCACTTCGGCGGCGAATGGTCTCAGCTGCCGCAACAGCACCCGGCACGGCTTCTTCCTCAGCAGACAGAGTTGGAAGCGCATCTAGGCCGAGCGGGCCGATCTGTCCTACTCGACGCGGTCTATCAAAGGCTTCTTCGGACGGTACCGCCGAGTATCATCGGACGAATGCTGGCGATCAGCGCGCGCGTCCAGAGCGGGGCGCACGGCAACCACTAGGGCGACTGGTAAGCGACATCGAATTCTCCGATAGCTCCTCGCGTCGCACGGCGAACCGAAAGTCGGGCTCGGCGATGGCGTCGCGTCGCGCCTGGCTGATCGACCTGCCCGGGGTCATGGTGCTGAGCGTGCTGGTGCGCCTGCCCTGGGTGCTGATCGTGCACCCGGTACCTGTCTCGGACACGCGTTTTTACTACCTCAGCGCCCGCTCGATCGCGGAGGGCCACGGCTACCAGATCCTAGGCCATCCCACTGCCTTCTTCCCGATCGGCTGGCCCGCTTTTCTCGGCGGCCTCTTTTACTTCACCGGGCCCTCGATGCTCGCCATCGAAGTGCTCAATCTCGTTCTCTGGGCGCTGATCACGGCGCTCGTGTACGCCCTCGGGCGGCGCCTGGGCGGCCGAGCCACGGGAGTGGTGGCCGGCGCCCTGGTCGCCGTGTCGCCGACGATGACGGTCTTCGTTATGCGGGCCTACTCCGAGGCGCTCTTCATCCCGCTTCTGCTCGTGATGTGCCTCCTGCTGACCTCGCGGCGCGAGACGCCTTCGCTTCGAGGAGCTGCGCTCGCGGGCGTGTGCCTGGGCGCCGCCGTCCTGGTGCGCTCGACCGCGGAGTTGTTGATTCTCTTGCTGCCGCTCTGGCTGCTCCTGCGCCGCCCGCGGCGCGAGTCCTGGCGGGCAGCGCTTGTGCTCGGCATCACCTCGTGCCTGGTGCTGGCGCCGTGGATAGTGCGAAACGAACTGGTCATGCACACCTCCTCGCTCTCCACCAACGGCGGCATCACCCTCTGGCTCGGGGCCAACCCGCGCGCCACCGGGGGTTGGATCCCCTACGGCAAGCACAACTGGGCGATCGGTAGCACCGCCGCAGAGGTACGTCAGAACACGACCCTGACCAAGGAGGCGTTCTTCTACGACTTCCATCACCCGGGCCGCTGGCTCGGCCTCATGCCGGCCAAGTTCACGCACCTGATGGAATGGAGCACAGCTCCGATCACGATCGTCGAGCTGACTCAGAGCGGGCCGGATCCGAGCACTCCGCACCCCGCCCGCACCAACACCCGCAAGCTCGACTCGGCCGAGTCGACGCTGCTCGGCGGAGCCCTGGCCAGGACTTGGGCGTTCGATCTCTGGCACTACCTCTACTGGGGGCTGGGCGCGATCGCCCTGCTGCTGGCCGCCTGGCGCCGCCGCCCGACCGCCGGCCTGGCCCTGCTCCTGGTCGGGTTCTGGATCCTCTTCCACGTCGTCGTGGTGCACGGCGAGCCGCGCTACATGATCAGCGTGACGCCTCTCGTGGCGCCGGCTCTGGCCTGGCTGTTGGTGCGTGGAACAAGCGAGATGCGGCGCGTCGCCCGCGGCGCTCCCGGCGACAGGTGAACTACGGGCCGGCAGCGCGGGCCCGTACACTTAGCCGCTTCGTGACGGGTAGCAGAAAGCTTCTCGGACTGATTCTGGCCGCGCTGACCGGTTTGCTCGTGGTCACTGCGGCGAGCAGCGCTTCGGGCGCCGCCCGGCAGACGACCCCGAGTTACTTCACCGGCTACGGCTTCGACACCTGCGGAGCGCCAGCGCTCGAGACGATGACGGCCTGGCTCGAGTCGCCCTACCGGGCGATCGGGATCTACCTCGGGGGGCCCAATCGCGCCTGCCCCGACGGGAATCTCACGCCCCTGTGGGTGAACAGCGTCCGGGCCATCGGCTGGAATCTGCTCCCGCTCTGGGTCGGCCGGCAGGCGCCGTGCGTGTCTCAGAAGGGACTGAGCCTGATCAGCCCCGGCTCGGCGGGAGCGCAGGGGAAGTCAGCCGCCGATGACGCCGTGCTTCGCGCCGCCTACTTCGGGCTCGGAGCCGGCAGCCCCATCTACTACGACATGGAGGGCTACAAAGCGACCGCCTCCTGCAGCCAGGCGGTGCAAAGCTTCGTCTCGGCCTGGGTCGAGGAGCTGCACGTCAAGGGCTACACGGCCGGTGTCTACGGCAGTGCGGACTCCACGATTCGCGACCTCGCCGGGATGCTCGCGAGCAACCCCGAGGGCACTCCCGACGACATCTGGATCGCGCGCTGGAACGGGGTAGAGCAGGTCTTCGGCGAGCCTGACGTCTCCGACTCCGACTGGAGCGAGCACCAGCGTGTCCACCAGTACCGGGGCGGACACAAAGAGAGCTATGGAGGCGTTCAGCTCAAGATCGACAGCGACTACGTGGACGGCGCCGTGGTGCAGGCGGCGGCGACTCTGCCGAGCGAGCCTCCCTTTGCGACCGTCTCCTCGAGCGACGGTGCGGCCTCGCTGAGCTGGTGGTCTACCTCCTTCGACCCCTCGGTCTCGGTGACGCCCACGCTCACGCCGTCCACGCTCACGATCCCGCTCTCGGGCTTCACTCCGGGAAGCTACGTTCTACAGCTCCAAACGGTGGATGAGCTGACCAGCACGCCGGTCTCCAGGTTCAACACGCTGCTCGCCATCCACGTGAGCTCGCCGCCGCCCGGCGTGGTCGTCGCCTACTCCGGCGACGGGCTGAGCTGGACGCCGATTCAGCGCTTGAGCGCGGCGGCCTTACCGGTTGCCTCCAACAGCGGCTACCGGGTCGAGGCGGACGGCTCGCTCGACATCTACACACTGGTTCCGGGCTACTTCGCCCTGCTGCAGGACGTTGCGGCGCCAACCAGGCCGACCATCTCGAGCTCGCGCCTCGTCGGGCGAACACTCACGCTCAAGTGGCAAGCCTCCAGCGACAACAGCGGCGCCGTGGCCGGCTACCAGGTCACCCTCAACGGAGCCACGATCCAGACGCTGGCGGGCAGCGCGAAGAGCGCCGTCTTGAACAAGTTCAAGCTAAGCGGGCGCAGCATCTACCGCGTCGGGGCCGTCGACGCAGCCGGCAACGAGAGCACGCCGTCGAACTACGTCAAGGTCGTGAGCAGGGTGCGACCGCGCGGCTTGCCCCATGCGTTCCCGCACTGGGCCTGGCGCAGGCTCGACTGGCAGGTGAACGGAAAGCAAGGAAAGCGTCCGAAAGCGCCCCTGCCGCTTCCCGGCTGGTTCTGGCGCTGGGCGAGCTGGAGGCTGAGCCCGTACCGGCTCGTCGGCTGACCCCGGCGGGCGAGGCTCGCTTTCGCTCGGCCGTTTGACGTCGGCGGACGGGGCGTGCTACCTTCGAGTATCTCCGGCGACGGCGGCGGGGAGAACGGCAACGACGCCTCAGGACGCAATCAGCGTACTGGGGCTTTTTTGTTGGTCCCGCCGACGAGGGCGGGCTAGGAAGGCAATGGTGCCTCGGGACGCTTCATGCGTGCCGGGGCTTTTTTGTTGATTCGGAGTTTTCGAAGCGCGGCTCCAAGCCCCGCAGAAGGAGGTCTGATGCTTCCCTATCCCACATGGCTGAACGCCGGCGACAACGCCTGGCAGATGACGGCCGCGACCCTCGTCGGGCTGATGAGCGTGCCGGGGCTGGTCGTCCTTTACGGCGGCGTGATGCAGAAGCGCTGGTCGGTGAACAGCATGATGCTCTCGTTCGTCGCCTTCGCCGTGGTACTCATCTGCTGGGTGCTCTGGGGCTACAAGATGGGCTTCGGAGTGCCCTGGCACGGTCTCTCCGAGCACGGCTTCTTCGGCAGCTTCGTCGGTAAGCCCGGTGGCGTTCTCGACCACGCCGGCGAACAGGCGCGGGCGAACATCCCGTTGTTGAACGGCGCGATGCCGAAGCTCAGGTTCCCGCAGTCTTCGCTCGTCTACTTCCAGTTCGTCTTTGCGGCGATCACGCCGATCCTGATGCTCGGCTCGGTGCTGGGCCGGGTCAACTTCAAAGCCTGGATCCCGTTCGTGGCGCTCTGGATGACCTGCGTCTACTGCATCGACGCCTTCCTGATCTGGGGCGGCGGCTACTTCGCCCAGCACGGTGCGATCGACTACTCGGGCGGTTTCGTGATCCACCTCTCGGCCGGCGTCTCGGGCTTCGTCGCGGCGGCCGTGATCGGCCCGCGCCTGGCGCGCGACCGCGAGATCGACGCACCGAACAACCTGGCCATGGTCGCGCTCGGCGCCGGTCTGCTCTGGCTCGGCTGGAACGGCTTCAACGGCGGCGATCCGTACTTCGCGGGCGCCAGCGCCTCGGCGGCCGTGCTGAACACCAACCTCTCGACCGCGGTTGCCTTCCTGGTCTGGGTTCTCTGCGACTACGCCACCAAGCGCAAGCCGTCGCTGATCGGCAGCGTCAACGGCATGATCGTCGGCCTGGTCGCGATCACGCCCGCGGCCGGTTTCGTCAACGGCTACGGAGCGATGGCGATCGGCGCTATCGCCTCGGTGCTCGTCTACGTCGCCTACAACTACGTCAGCCGGCTGCGCCCCTTCCGTAACGTCGACGACACGCTCGGTGTCATCTACACGCACGGCTTCGCGGGGCTCGTGGGCGGCCTGCTCGTAGCCGTCTTCGCCGACCCGAAGATGCTCGTCTATCTGGGCATCGGCAAGGGCTCCGGCTTCTCGGCGACGGGCCTGATCCACGGCAACTGGATGCTGCTCAAGTGGCAGGCGCTCACGGCCCTGTTCGTGATCGCCTGGTCGGCAGGGATCACGTTCGTGCTGCTCAAGTTCGTCGGCCGCTTCGTCTCGCTGCGGATGAGCGAGGAGGACATGGAGGCCGGCGACGTCGCGGTGCACGGGCACGAGGTCTATCCCTCCGACATCCCGTCGCTAGCACTACCGACGGGAATCCCCGGCTGGGTCGCGGTTCCGCTCGGGAGCGCGGCCTCGAAGAGCGGAGGAGGTGGTGTGGCGCCTCCAGAGGCGTAGTCGGTCAGGGAGGATGGATAAGGGTCGCGAGACGGCGCCAGCCCTCTCGCAGCCAGGGAAGTAGCAAGCGCCCGGCTCGCGACCCGCCTCCCTCCTTCCCGGACGGCTTCGCATGGAGCCCGCGGCTACCTCAACGCAGGCAGCGAGCGGGAGCAGACATCGCCACGACGACAGATGGAGAGGAACCCATGGCAATAGAAATCATCGTCTCCTACGACGCCACGGAGATGGACCAGGACGCGCTTGCGCTAGGCCAGGTCCTGGCCGGCGGAAGCAACACGCTCGCGCTCGCCTACGTGCGTCACGCCAAGGAAGAGGCGGACGAGCACGAGCAGCTGGCCGCGAACGAGGCCGCCGAGCTGCTCGATACCGGAGCCCGGCTACTCGGAAACCCGGACGTTCCACGTTTCATCGTCTTCAGCGCCTCCACTCCGGAAGGCCTGAGCGAGCTGGCCAAGAGCGAGCAGGCGAGCCTGATCGTCTTCGGCTCCGAGTACCGCACCGCCAGCGGGCATGTCGAGCCCCAGGCTTCGGCCCGGCGCCTGCTCGACGGCGGGCGGATCGCGATCGCGGTCGCCCCGGCCGGCTTTCGCGAGCGCAACGGCAAGAAGAAGATCAAGACGATCGGCGCCATCACGCCCGAGGACGACCCCTGCGTCAAGACGACCGCCGAATCGCTGGCGAAGCGCCTCGGCGCGAAGATCGAGACGAGCCCACTCGTCACCCCTGACCTGCTGGTCATCGGCTCGAAGATCGGGACGAAGCACGGAGTGGTGGCGATGAGCGCCGCGGGCTTCTACCTGATGGGGTCGCTGCACTGCCCGGCGCTGGTCCTGCCCAGAGGAGTGGAGATCGAGTTCTGAGGCCGTGACAGCCCGATGGGAAAGAGAGCGAGAATGCGAATCCTGATCGCAGAGGACGGAACGATCATCCGGCTCGACCTGCGCCGGATGCTCGAGCACGCCGGCTTCGAGATCTGCGCGGAGACCGGCAACGGCGAGGAGGCCGTGCGGCTCGCCCGCGAGACCAAGCCCGACGCCGCGGTGCTCGACATTCGCATGCCGGGCCTGAGCGGGATCGAAGCGGCTCGCCGCATCCTCGCCGAGCGGCCGATTCCGATCGTCATGCTGACGGCGTATGCCGACCCTGCCACGGTGATGGAGGCGGTTAGGGCGGGCGTCTTCGCCTACGTGGTGAAGCCGTTTCGCGAGCAGGATCTGCTGCCCGCGCTGGAGACCGCCTTCGCCCGCCAGCGCGAGTGGCTGAGCAGCAGGCGGGATCTCGGCCACGCGCCCGAGCAATCCTCCGGGGCGCTCGACCTCGTCGTCGGCGACAGCCGCTGGCCGATCAGGATCGAGCGCGGGCCCGCAGGCTCGCTCGACGTCAAGCTGCTGTCGGGCGACGAGGAACCCCGATGATCCGCGATCGAGAGAGCTATCGTCGTGCCGCTTGAGGGCCAAACGCAGCGGCTCGGGGCGTCTCTGAGCGGGCGGGACAGGCGCTTCATCGCGATCATCACTTGCGTGTTCGTGCTGGGCGCCGCGGCCTGCGTCTTCGCCTACGCGAGCAGTCCGGCCGCGCCGTCGAACGAGGGCTGCGTGGTCGTGACCGCCGCCTCGTCGCTGGGCGGCACGACGCTCAGGAACTGTGGTGCGGCCGCCGAGAGGTTCTGCCGCAACGAGGGAAAGCTCAACGACGATTTCGCCCTGGCCTGCCGGCGCGAGGGCTACGTCGTCGGGCCGACGAAGGTGAAAGTACTCGATAGGCCCACAGATCCGCGAAGCGCAGCGCGGTGGCCGCGCGCCGGCGCTTTGAATAGGCTCACGGCATGGGCCGGCTGGCCGATCTCGCCGTTCGCGCGCCGAGGCGGGTGCTCGCGGCGACCCTCGTCTTTGCGCTTGTCGCCGCGCTGCTCGGCCTGCAGACGCCGCGACTGCTCGGCCGGGGCTCGAACGACTTCGTCGCCCACGGCAGCCAGAGCCTGCAGGCCGAACGGGGTATCGAGCGCGCATCGGGCCTTTCGGCCGTGCCGCAGGTGCTCGTGCTGGTGCGCGATCCGACGCCGCCGCGGCTCGCTCGCGTAGCGGCGGCGATCCGATCCGAGCCGATCTTCCCGCTGGTCGCGCCGCCGATTCGCTCCCGCGACGGCCGTGAGGCGCTGCTGGCCGCCTACGCCCGGGCCAACATCTCGCAGCGTCTCTGGCGCCAGGCGGCCGAGCGGCTGGACGGTCGCCTGGCGTCGCTGCGCGGGGTGGAGATGGGCGGGCCGGCGCTCGCCACGGCGCAGGTCAACCACCAGGTACAGCACGACCTCACCCGCGCCGAGGCGATCGCCTTCCCGATCCTGTTCCTGCTCGCCCTCTGGGTCTTCCGCAGCTTCGTCGCCGCGCTGCTGCCGATTCTCTGCGGCGGCCTGACGATCCTCGGCGCGCTTCTGCTCCTGCGCGGCCTGGACGCGCTGACGCCGATCTCGACCTACGCGCTCAACATCGTCACCGGCTCGGGCCTCGGCCTGGGCATCGACTACAGCCTGCTGCTCGTCTCGCGCTACCGGGAGGAGCTGGCGCGCATTGGCCCGGGCCCGGAGGCGCTGCGCACGACCGTCGCGACCGCCGGCCGCACCGTGGCCTTCAGCGCCGTCACGGTCGCGGCCGCGATCTCCACGCTGGCGATCTTCCCGCTCGGCTACCTGCGCTCGATGGGGATCGCCGGCGCGCTGGTGGCGCTGCTGGCCGGGCTGGTCGCGCTGATCGTGCTGCCGGCCCTGTTCGCGCTGCTCGGTGAGCGCGTCAACGCGCTCGCGCCGCGGCGCTGGCGACTGGCCGCGGAGCGCGCCGCGCGCGGCGAGCACGGTGCCTGGTACCGGCTCGCACATCTGCTCATGCGCCGGCCGATTCCGGTCGCCGCCGCCGCCACGGCGCTGCTCATCGTGCTCGGGCTGCCGTTCCTGGGGATCAGGTTCACCGGCATCGACGCCTCCGTCCTGCCGGCCGGGATCAGCTCGCGAATCGTCGATCAGGCGGTGCGCAGCGACTTCCCCGCAGCCGCGGCCTCGCCCGTCTACGCACTGCTCGAGCACGCGAGCGCGGCGCAGGCGAGAGCGTATGCGGCCCGTGTTCGCGCGCTGCCGGACGCGGCGCTCGTGCGGGCACCGCGCTTGCTCGGCCCGGGCAGCTACGAGCTTCAGGCCTCGTCCGGAAGGCCCTTCCTCGCCTCGGGCTCGCAGCGGCTCGTGCGCGAGATGCGCGCCCTGCCGCCCAAGCCGCTGGTCGGCGGCTCGACGGCTCAGTACCTCGACCAGAGGCACTCGATCGGCATGGACCTGCCGCTGGCGATCGGCCTGCTCTGCGCCGTCACCTTCGTTCTCCTCTACGGCGCGACGCGCTCGCTCGTGCTGCCGCTGAAGGCGCTGGTGATGAACATGCTGACGCTCTCGGCCGCCTTCGGGATCCTCGTCTTCATCTTCCAGGACGGACGGCTGCAGGGGTTGCTCGACTACCGCAGCCAGGGGGCGATTGCGCTGACCCAGCCGGTCGTGCTGTTCGCGATCGCCTTCGGCCTCTCGACCGACTACGGGGTCTTCCTGCTGACGCGGATCCGCGAGGCCTGGGAGTCGGGGCTGCCGAACCGCGAGGCGGTCGCGGTCGGGCTGGAGCGGACGGGCCGGATCATCACCGCGGCGGCGCTCCTCTTCTGCATCGCGGTCGGCTCGTTCGCCACTTCGCAGATCATCCTCGTCAAGGAGATCGGGATCGGCATCGCGCTGGCCGTTCTGATCGACGCCTCGATCGTGCGCGCGCTGCTCGTGCCGGCGCTGATGGCGCTGCTCGGGCGCTGGAACTGGTGGCCCCGAGGCTCGCCTCGAGCGGAAGCCTGAGCCGCCCGGCCCGCAGGCTGGAGAAGCCCGCGGCCGCGGTCGGACGGTTCCCCGTAGACAGGCGAGCGCCGGTGCGGGAGAATCGCGCCATGAACCTGCTCGCAATCTCTCACCACGGCGGAACTCGCATCGCCGAGGTTGGCTTCCTGCTCGGCGCGATCGCCGGTGCCGTGCTTGCGCTCGGCGCGATCACGCCGTTCGGCAAGAAGATGGGGACTCTCGTCGCCGGCGTCGCGATCGCGGCCGGCGCGGTGCTCCTGATCATTGCCGTGCGCTGGGGCCACTTCGGCTAGCCGTTCCCGAAAAGACGTCCAGCGGTGTCAGACGGCTCCGGCCGGCCCGGAACGCAACCCGGAACGCAACCGGGAGCAGACGAGGCATGCCGCCGGAGGTCGTCCTGTCCTCTCCAGGAGGGGGGACCTGCGGCGGTCCTTGGAAGCAGCGAGAGATTCCAATCCGCCGGGAAGCGTCGCGACCTTTCAGAGACGAGCATCGCCCTGACAGCCGATCCGGGCGCGTCGCTTCCCGTTTGACCAGGACGATCTGCCGCCGGAGCTGTCTAGCGAGCTCCAGCGGGCCTCGTGCTCGGCCAGATCGGGCCACGTTACCGAGCACCCGCCCGGGCGGTGTTTACCGCCTCCGTGTAGGCGCTAGGCAAATGGCGGGTATACCTCGTCCGAATGAAGACGCTCGGAGTCAAGGAAGGCCGTTGCCGGCGCGCGATCGACAGCGTGGTTGAGAGCTGTCGCCCGGTCACGTTTGGTCAAGGCCGGAGTCTTTCATGGCGCCGGGACGGGAGGCGGGATGGGATTTCGCGTTGCGGCTCTGGCTCTCATCCTCTTTGCGGCTGTGCTGCTTCCCCTGCCCGGTAGCACGCAGGCGCGGGCGTATCCCTCGCAGCAGCCGGCCTTTGCGCACCTGCCCGGCGCCGGCGGCCATCCGATCGAGCACCGCCACCGGCGCCTCGACAGGTCAAGCAGCGGGAACCTGGCCGCGCTGGAAACCTCGACGAACTGGGCCGGCTATGACGCCACCGGCGGCGGCTTCACGAGCGTCACGGCCAGCTGGGTCGAACCGGCTGTTCCAGCGAGTGCCTCGGGCGAGCCCTACGCCGTCTTCTGGGTCGGCCTCGACGGCGACGGTAGCTCGACGGTGGAGCAGACGGGCACGGCGGCCTACAGCGAGGGCGGCAACGTCTACTACTACGCCTGGTACGAGATGTATCCCGCCGCATCGGTCCTGATCGGCGGCATGACCGTCAGCCCCGGTGACGAGATGACCGGAACAGTTACGAGCACGGGGTCGGGCCACTTCACCCTCACCCTCGTCGACGACAGCACGGGCTACTCCTTCACCACGATCCAAGACGAACAACGACGGCCACTCGCTACTCGGCCGAAGTCATCGCCGAGGCGCCGTCGTCGACGAGCGGCAGCCTGTTCCAGCTGGCCGATTTCGGCAGCGTCGATTTCACCGCTTGCGCCTTCAACGGCCAGCCGATAAGCGCCTTTGCCTACAACCAGATCGACATGGTCTCGGCAGGCGGCGCCAGCGAGGCGACGACCTCGGCGCTCGGCACGGACGGCGCCAGCTTCTCGGTCACCAGCTACCCGGGGAGCGACACCACCCCGCCGGTCACCGTCGCCTCCGGCTACGACAGCGCCTGGCACGACTCGCCCGTGCAGGTCACGCTGACCGCCACCGACAACTCCGGCGGCAGGGGCGTGAAATCGATCACCTACAGCATCGACGGCGGCGCCTCAACGACCGTCGCCGCCGCCAGCACCCAGGTGACGATCGCTGCTCCCGCCGATCACTCCAACGACGGCGTGCACACGCTCTCCTTCTACGCGACCGACAACGCCGGCAACCAGGAGACCGCCCAGTCGGTGACCGTCAAGATCGACACCACCCCGCCGGTCGCCGTCGCCTCCGGCTACGACAGCGCCTGGCACGACTCGCCGGTGCAGGTCACGCTGACCGCCACCGACAACTCCGGCGGCTCGGGCGTGAAGTCGATCACCTACAGCATCGACGGCGCTGCGCCGACGACCGTCGCCACCGCCAGCACCCAGGTGACGATCGCTGCGCCTGCCGACCACTCCAACGACGGCGTGCACACGCTCTCCTTCTACGCGACGGACAACGCCGGCAACCAGGAGGCCGCCCAGTCGGTGAGCGTCAAGATCGACACCACCCCGCCCACGACCACCGTCTCCGGCGCCGACGATCTCTGGCACGCCCAGCCGGTGACCGTCACCCTCAGCGCCACCGACAACTCCGGCGGCTCGGGCGTGAAGTCGATCACCTACAGCATCGACGGCGGCGCCTCGACGACCGTCGACACCGCCAGCACCCAGGTGACGGTCGCTGCGCCTGCCGACCACTCCAACGACGGCGTGCACACGCTCTCCTACTACGCGACCGACAACGCCGGCAACCAGGAAGCCGCCCAGTCGGTGGCGTCAAGATCGACACCACTTCGCCGATCACCGTCGCCTCCGGCTACGACAGCGCCTGGCACGACTCGCCCGTGCAGGTCACGCTGACCGCCACCGACAGCGTCGGCGGCAGCGGCGTGAAATCGATCACCTACAGCATCGACGGCGGCGCATCGACGGCCGTCGACGCCGCCAGCACCCAGGTGACGATCGCTGCGCCGGCCGACCACTCCAACGACGGCGTGCACACGCTCTCCTTCTACGCGACGGACAACGACGGCGGCCAGGAGGTCGCCCAGTCGGTGAGCGTCAAGATCGACACCACTTCGCCGATCACCGTCGCCTCCGGCTACGACAGCGCCTGGCACGACTCGCCCGTGCAGGTCACGCTGACCGCCACCGACAGCGTCGGCGGCAGCGGCGTGCAATCGATCACCTACAGCATCGACGGCGGCGCCTCGGCGACCGTCGATGCGGCCGGCACCCAGGTGACGATCGCCGCTCCCGCCGACCACTCCAACGACGGCGTGCACACGCTCTCCTTCTACGCGACGGACAACGCCGGCAACCAGGAGAGCCGCCCAGTCCGCGACCGTCAAGATCGACACCACCCCGCCGCTGGTGAGCGCCTCCGGAGCCGCCGACGGTGCCTGGCTCAACCACGCCACGACCATAACCCTCAGCGCCGCCGACAACTCCGGCGGCGCCGGTGTGGCCTCGATCGCTTACACGCTCGACGGTGTGTCGCACACTGTGGCCGGAGCGAGCGCCCGGGTCGTGCTGGGCGCGAGCCCGAACGCAACCCACACGCTCACCTACTTCGCCACCGATCTGGCCGGCAACCTGAGCGCCGGCAAGAGTCTCAGCGTGCACATCGACACCGTCGGCCCGACCACCGTCGCCCAGCCGGCCAGCGGCCACAAAGGCAAGGCGGTTCTGCTCAGGTACCGGCTGCGCGACAACCTGAGCCCTCTGGCGACGTCGGTCACGCTGATCGTCCGTAACAGCCACAACACGGTCGTCACGACCTTCAAGCTCGGCAGCGAGAAGATCTCCACCTGGTATGCGCTCGAGTGGACGCCGAGGGCCAAGGGCAGCTACCGCTACACCGTCTACGCCAAGGACCTGGCCGGTAACGAGCAGGTCGGGGCGGGCAGCGCCACGATCACGGTCAAGAAAGCGAGACGGAAGCCGGCGACCTGATCGAGCATCGGCTCGGGCAAGCTCTCCGCCGGCCAACGCGGGAAGCACGAGACAGACCGAAGGTACCTGCGATGACGGTACTTCCGGCCCTCGCGAGCGAGACCTAGTCCCGCTTACGATCACCGCCATGACCGTCCCACGTCCCTCTCGGGATGGCTGGAGCCTCCGCGACCGGCGGTTCGCGTCGCGGTGAGAAACGGTCCGATCCGGGTTTTCGTCGTCGAGGACGAGTGGCTCTACCGGGAGGCTGTCGTCAGCACTCTCTCGAGCTCGCGCGACTTCGAGATCGGCGGTCAGTCGGAGGACGGCAAGACGGCGCTGGCGCGGATGCTCGCCAATCCGCCGCAGATCGCTCTCGTCGACGTCGACCTGCCGGATACCAGCGGGCTCGAGCTCTGCCGGCGCCTGCGCGAGGAGCTGCCCGAGACGCGGGTGATCGTCTTCACGGTCTCGCGCCGGCCCGAGGATCTTCAGGCGGCGCTGGCCGTGGGTGTCTCGGGGTTCCTGGTCAAGCAGGACACGCGCGCGCCGGAAAGATTGCTCGAGGCGCTCCGGATCGTGGCCGACGGCGGCACGCTCCTGGCCAGCTCGGCGGCCCGCCACCTGCTGATCGACCTGGCGAGCCGGCAACCGGACGACCCGGTTGCGAAGTACGGTCTGACGGCCCGCGAGTGCGACGTGCTGGCGCTGCTCGCGGACGGCGCCTCCAACCTCGTGATCGCTCAGGAGCTGTCGATCACCGTGCAGGCGGTGAAGAACCACCTCGGCAACATCTTTCACAAGCTCGACGTTCCGAATCGGACGAGCGCGGCACTGCTGGCGCGGCGCGAAGCGCTCGTGAGCGCGCGTCCCCTCAGCGTTTAGAGCCCATCCCGCCAGGTTCCCACGCCCGCTGCGGCCGCTTCGCGGCTGCTTTCTCGAGGCGGGCGGCGGTACCCGCCGAGCACGAGACTCTGTTGCTTCCTGGTAATAGCTTGTTCATACTCAGACAGAGTCGCCCTGGGGAAGCGGCTTCTGCGAGCACATGACCCGATCCCGAGAAGCCTTCGCCGAAACCACTGCCGAGGCTGCCGACGCGGCGGTGGACTCTCAGCCTGCCAGAAGGCGCGTCTCGACGGCGGTACTCATGCACACGGCTCTGGTACTGATCCTGGCCGGCGTTCTGATCCCCTCGAGCCCGTTGTTCCAAGACCACTCGCTGAACGCGATCGGAGCGCAGATGGTGTGGTTCAACATCGTCGCGGTCTCGCTCTGCGTGTTCGCCGCCGCACTCTGTCTCACCCGCTGGAGCTCTCCCCCGACGCGGCTGCTCGGGCTCTTTCTGATCGCCTTCTCCGTCTACCAGTTCGGCGCCATCGCCGGCTACGCCCCGACTCGTCATCAGTTCGTCGTCGTCTCCGCTTCGACCTGGTTCGCGATACCGCTCTGCTTCGTGCTCTGGACGCGTGCGACGCTCTACATCGTCGCCGCGACACCCAGCGACGATGCTCCCGGCCGGAGCCTTTCGGCTGTGCTGATGGAGAGATGGCAGCGGCTGCCGGGCTGGCACCACGCGCGCCGTCGAGAATCCTCGATCTTGCCGCTCGAGCTGCTCGCGGTCTGGCTTCCGGCGGCCGTGTTCATCGTCCTCGGGCCTATTCCGGACCTTCTTTACTCGTACAGCGGACGCTCCGACACCTGGCGCGGCTGGCAGTTCGATCCGCATCTCGGTTTCGTGCTGATGGGCATCTGGGGATTTCTGATCGGGTCGGCCTGCTCGGCTCTGCTTTTCGCCTCCTGGCGGCGGCGCGCACCACATCTGCTTCCGGGCATATACGAGCGCGCCCGCTGGGCACCGCGGGCGACGACGGTGCTGACGTTCTTCGTCCTGTTCGGGTTCGCGTCCTCGCTCGGGCTCTGGCCGGAGTCGGTGCTCGACCTGCTGATCGCAATCTGCGCGGTTCCCTACGCGCTGCTCGCGATCGACGCCGATTCATATCGCGAGACGGGCGCGGCCTACTCCTCGTTCCGTCAGCGCCTGCTGGCGGCCGCGCTCTGGTGCGGCATGACGCTGGCGATCGTCGCGATCGCCGAGCCGAGCGGAAACCCGATCGCGCGAGGGTTTTTCGCGGTGCTGGTCGCGGCCATTCTGCCGGTCGGCCTGTTCCTCAGCCGCACGCTCATAGCCAGCGACAACACGAAGATCGAGCCGCCTCCGCTGATCGTGAGCGGCGAGCACGTCGCGGCCGAGCTATCTGCGCCTCTCACCGCCCCGGTCAGCGCCCGTCTGAGCCCGGATGTGCTCGACAGGACGAGCCGGATGCTGCGGGAGATCGACGCCCGCGATCTGAAGGCGCTGATCGGCGGCCTGCCCGGACCGAGCGGGCGCAAGCGCAACGAGCTGCGCGATCCCCGCGCCGATCCGCGCCTGCGTGTCTTCGTGCGCGACTTCCCCGCGCTCGACTGCTCGCGCGCCTGGGAGGTGCGAATGATGCGTCTGAACAAGCTCATCTACGAGACGGCGCGGCCGCGGGTCGGCTACGACGTGGGCGTCAACAAAGACGACCCCGGCCGCTGGCGAGCCCTGGCCGCCTACTGCCTGCTTCGTCTCGATCCCGGCGATTCGCTGATCGGTCGCGCCGAGCACGAGGAGCGGCTGCGGCTGCGTGTCTGGCTCAAGGGCGAGCGGGCCGGCCTCTCCTTCTATGACGATCTGGAGCGGATGGACGAGCAGGTCCTGCGCACGACCTTCCGCGACCTCGCCGGCGAGGAAACGGCCCAGCGGCGCAAGAAGGTGCTCGAACGCGCCCTCGACGCGACCCTGAAGCAGGTGATCGCCCACTGGCAGGCACGGGCCGAGCATGTACTCGGCGATCTGTCCCAGGCCGCGGTCGATACAAACCTGATCTTCGAGTACTTCGCGGACTAGCGCTCGATCCAGCTCACGACCGTCCGGGCGGGCGCGATCCGGTCAGGTTGCCGCTTCGCGCGCGTAGCGGGGAGCGCAGCGCGCGATTGCGGAAGATATATCAGCGAACGTCCCCAAACCGTCTCTATTCGCCGTGGCCGTAACCGCTTAATCTCATTCACTTCGGCTGCCCCCTGCAGCGCGCGTCAACTCCCCCCGCGAGGCCCCCGGTTGAGATGTTGAGTCAAACGAGCACTGCTACCCCCCGAACGATCACGCTCCAGCCGTGGCCGAGCCCGCTGCCGGCGGATGTGCTCACCGCCTCGGACGGCGCCAGCGCGACGAAAGGCCGATCGGTCAGGGTCGTCACCGGCGCGCGCGAGTGGTTCCTGCGCGAGGCCCTGGCGAGCGTCTTCTCGCGTGTCTCCGACCTCTATCTGGTCGGCAAGAGCGACAAGGCCGAGCGCACGCTCGAGCTGGTGGATCAGCTCGATCCCGAGGTTGTGATCGTCGATCCGCACCTGCCCGAGATGGGCGGCCTGGAGCTTGCGCGCCGTCTGCGCGACGAGCACCCGCGCAGCGCGGTGATCGTGATGACGAGCTCGCAGAGCGAGGCCGAGGTGATCGAGGCGCTGCAGGCGGGCGTGTCGGGCTACGTCGTGGCCAGGGACAGCGACCCGCTCAGGCTCTGCGAGACGGTCAGGCTGGTCGCGAGCGGGGCGACGCTGCTGAGCGCGAAGATCGCGGGCGAGATCGTCGCCAGGCTGGCCCAGGCCGGCGGGCATTGCCCGGCCGCCGAATACGCGCTGACCCCGCGCGAGTGCGAGGTGCTCGCTCTGATCGGGGACGGCCTCTCGAACCGCCAGATCGCCGACCTGCTCTTCATCACCGAGCGCTCGGTCAAGAACCACGTACGCAACGTCTTCCTCAAGCTCGGCGTAGCCAATCGCACGAGCGCGGCGATCCTGGCCCGTTCGCACGGCCTCGCCGGAATAGCCCTTAAAAACCCCCAGCGCGAGCGTCCCGCAGATACGCCGCTAGAACCGGCGGGGCGCCGCGTGCCTGCCCGCTCGACCGGCCGCAGCGGACATGGTGAGAAAGTACACGGCCAGTAGGTACCTTCGGCCCTAGTGCTCGTGACCGAGAGCGGTAAGGGTTTATCGACACACCCCTCTCACCATTTCGTATCACGTGCCAGAACTACCGAGCGATCAAGCCCAGAGCGTCACGCTGAGGCACTACCTCGCCGTTCTCAGACGGCGAAAGTGGATCATCGTCACGGCGCTCGTCTTCGTGCCGCTGGCGGCGGTCCTGTTCTCGCTCAGCCAGCAGAAGCTCTACCAGGCCTCGGCCGAGGTGATGGTCAACAACCAGGATCTGGCGGCCACGCTCACCAATCTCAACAGCGCGAACACCTCTCAGGTCGACTCCCGATCGCTACCTCCAGACCCAGGCCAAGCTGGCGCGCGTGCCCACCGTCGTCCGGCGCACGCTGAACGCCGCCGGGCTCGCCAAGGAGTCAGTCGCAAGCTTCCTCTCCCGCTCGTCGGTGACGCCGTCGTCGAACGCCGACATCATGGAGCTGGCGGTACGGGACGGGAGCCCGACGCTCGCAGCCACGCTTGCCAGCGAGTACGCCCGTCAGTTCGTCGCCTACCGCCACGAGCTGGATACCGCCGCGCTGGTTAGCGCCCGCCTGCACGTCGAAAGCCAGATGAAGAAGCTGCAGGCAGGCGGGCAGGCGGGAAGCGGGCTGTACTCCTCCTACGCGCAGAGCGACGAGCGGCTACGCGAGATGGAGACGCTGCAGACCTCGAACGTCTCCGTCGTTCAGAGCCGCCCAGAAAGCGGTGCTCGTGCAGCCGCGCACTACGAGGAACGCAATCCTCGCCCTCGTGCTCGGGCTGATGCTGGGAATCGGGCTCGCCTTCCTCTACGAGGCGCTGGACACGCGCGTGCGCACGGCGGACGAGATCGGGCGCGGGCTGGGCGGGCTGCCGCTGCTGGCGCGCCTGCCGGAGCCGCCGAAGAGCCTGCGCAAGACGGGTGAGCTGGTCATGCTCGCGCGCCCGGGCGGGTCGCAGGGAGAGGCCTACCGGATGCTGCGCGCCAACCTCGACTTCGTCTCGCTGGAGCGCGAGGCGAGGACGATCATGGTCACGAGCGCGCTGATCGGCGAAGGGAAGACGACGACCGCCGCCAACCTCGCGCTCACGCTCGCCCGCGCCGGGCGGCAGGTGATCCTGGTCGAGCTCGACCTGCGCCGGCCGCGCCTGGATGCGCTCTTCGGGCTGGATCAGACCCCCGGCCTGACCGACGTGGTGCTCGGCAAGGCGGCGCTGGAGGACGCGATCACCCTGGTCAGCGCCACCGATCTCGCCAACCGCTCCAGCTTCGCGGGCCGGCCCATACTCACCGGATCGTTGGAAGAGGGCGCGATCGGCATTCTCCACTCCGGGCCGCTGCCGCCGAGCCCGGGCGAGTTCGTGGGCACCCAGGCGCTGGCGAAGGTGATCGCCGAGCTCGGCGAGCTGGCCGAGACCGTGCTGCTCGACGCGCCGCCGCTGCTCGAGGTCGGCGACGCGATGACGCTCAGCAGCCGCGTCGACGCGATGCTGATCGTGACCCGGCTCGAGCACCTGCATCGGAACACGCTGCGCGAGCTGGCGCGCACGCTCGAGCAGTGCCCGGCAGAGAAGCTCGGCTTCGTCCTGACGGGAGTCGAGGCGAGCAAGGGTTACGGCTACGGCTACGGTTACGGCTACACGCTCCCGGACGGCGAGACGGTGAGCGCGCAGTTCGGGACGGGCGAGTGAGCACACTCTCGAACACCCCGCCCGACGCCGAGCTGCTCGCCCGGCTCGAGGACAGGGTCTCCTCCTCGACTCCGTCTCTCTTCAACGACCAGGCGGTCGTGAAGACGCACCGGCGCGGCTGGCTCGTGCGCAGGGTGCTGGTGCTGGCCGACCTGGTCGGACTAAGCGGAGCCTTTTTGCTGGCCGAGCTCTCGACTCCGTCGGGTGGAGGGCCGAACCCGGTGAGCCAGGGAGGGGAGTGGCTACTGTTTGCTTTCGCGCTGCCCGCCTGGGTGGTGGTGGCCCGACTCTACGGCCTCTACTCGCGCGACGAGGAGCGCACCGACCACGGCACCATCGACGACTTCGGCGGCGTCTTCCACCTGGTCACGATCGGTACGTGCATCACCTTCTTTGCCGGCTCGCTCTCGGGTCTGGTCGATCCGAGTCGCAGCAAGATGGCCGTGTTCTGGCTCGCCGCAGTCGTCTTCATGTCGCTCGGGCGGGTGCTCGGGCGCATCGCCTGCCGGCGCAGTGCGAGCTATCTGCAGAAGACGCTGGTCGTAGGCAGCGGCGGCGCGGCCGAGCTGATAGCGCGCAAGGTGCAACGCCATCCCGAGTACGGCCTCGAGCTGGCCGGAGTGATCGACGACATGGTCGACGAGGATCCGGCGGGCGAGGAGCTGACGAGCCTGCCGCGCTTCTCGTCACTGGCCACCGCGCCGCTCCTTGCCCGCGCGCTCGCGGTCGAGCGCGTGATCGTCGCCTTCCCGCATGCCGAGCGCGAGCGGGTTATTCATCTCATCCGCGAACTGCGTTCGCTCAACGTTCAGATCGACGTGGTGCCCTTCTTCTTCGACGTGCTCTCGCCGAGCATGGACGTGCATTCGATCGAAGGCCTGCCGCTGCTCGGCCTGCGCCCAGCCCGCCTGCCGAAGTCATCGATCCTGTTCAAGCGGACGATGGATCTGGCGCTCTCTGCGCTAGGGCTGCTCGTGCTGGCGCCGCTCTTCGGCCTGGTCGCCGTCGCGATCAAGCTCGACTCCAGGGGGCCGGTCTTTTTCAGGCAGGTGCGCATGGGCCATAAGGGCAAGACCTTCCGCATCTTCAAGTTCCGCACCATGGAGCTGGACGCCGACGCCAGGAAGTCGGGCGTTCGTCATCTCAGCAAGCACGAGCGTAACGGCGGCGACCCGCGCATGTTCAAGATCTCAAACGATCCCAGGGTCACGCGAGTCGGGCGCTTCCTACGCCGCTATTCACTCGACGAGCTGCCCCAGCTGCTGAACGTCCTTAAGGGAGACATGAGCCTGGTCGGACCGCGGCCACTGACCCTGGAAGAGGACGACTACGTCAACGACTGGGCGCGGCACCGGCTCGATCTCAAGCCTGGCGTCACCGGCCCCTGGCAGGTACTGGGCCGCGACGAGATCCCGTTTGGAGAGATGGTGGAGCTGGATTACCGCTACGTCACCAACTGGTCGATGAGCGGCGACCTCAAACTAATCCTGCGTACGGTGCCCATCGTCTCGCGGGGCGCCGCGGTTTGAGGTGAGCGATGCTAGTGGAGATCAAGGAGGCGAAAGATACCGGCGTCTCCAGCCAAGCCGACGGCTCCCAGCAGGTGGCGGACCCCGGCTCTTCCCGAGAGATGCGACGTCCGCTCATAAAGAGCTTCTCTGTATCTCTTGCGATTCAGGGTGTGAATGTCGTTACGGGAATCCTTCTGGCGCGAACGCTAGGAGTACACGACCGCGGGGCATTGGCCGCAGTGATCCTCTGGCCGTCGCTCCTCGCTACCGTCGGGAGTCTCGGCGTGCCCGACGCGGTGACCTACTACGCAGCTCGAGCTGGAACGTCACGCAAGACGCTGCTTGGGACAAGCGTCGCGATCGCATCCATCGAGTCTGTAGCGATGATCCTAATCGGGTTCCTATTGATTCCACTAATGCTCGGTCACCTCGGCCCCGGAATTGTGCGGCTTACTCTTGTCTTCCTCGCGTTCGTGCCGCTGAACCTGTTCACACTCGCGCTGATGGGGTTTCTTAACGGCCTTCATCACTTCACGGCGTTCAATGTGTTGCGGGCGACGGTCATCCTGATAGCGGCGGCCGTGATCATTGTCTTGGCGGCGGTCGGGTCGCTGACGCCAGGTACCGCGGCTGTCGCCTACCTAGGCGCGAATGCCGTCACGCTTCTCGTGGCAGTGCTCACTGTGGCGCGGATTGGGGAGCTCCATTTAGCTGTGAGTGGGCGCACCGCGAAGGATCTCCTGTCGTACGGGCTCAAGAGCCAGACGAGCAGCGTCTCCTCGATGCTGAACGAGCGGCTCGATCAGCTTGTGATCTCTGCCGTGCTCGCTCCGGCGAAGCTCGGGCTCTACGTCGTCGCCGTAACGCTCACGTCGCTAATCAATCTCATCGGCTCCTCAGTTGCTCTGGTTGCCCTTCCCGTCGTGGCGAGGTTGAGATCGGCGGCGGAACAGCTCGCACCGGCGCGACGGCTGATCGTCCTCACGTTCGGTTTGTCGACGTTCGTCGCGGTGCCGATGATCGTATTCGCGCCGAGACTGCTCGAGCTCTTCTTCGGCCAGTCATTTCGCGCGGCCGCAGATCCCACACGCATTCTTCTTGTAGCAGCCGTGCTGATGGCCACTAGCCGAGCGTTCAGCGCGATCCTCAAGGCGCTCGGGCGGCCGCTTCAGGCAGGCCTCGCGGACGCGATCGCGCTAGTGGTGACTGTGATCGCGCTAACGGTACTTCTCCCGCTTTTCGGTTTGCTCGGCGCTGCCGTCGCATCGCTAATCGCCTACGGCGTGAGTCTCGCATGGATGATCGATCGTACGGCTCGCGCTCTCGCAGCACGCCCTTGGCGGTTGTTTTTGCCTGAGGGCGCGGTCAATGGAGCTGCGCCCGCCACAGCCGGGGGAGTCGCAGAAGGACGGGACGGCTCATGACCGCCCGAGCCTCGACAGAGGGTAGGCGCATCCGAAGATCGTCGAGTACGCGGTATTCGATGTCATCCCGGAAACCAGTCGGAGACACCAGTGACTGAAGAACCTCGTTGGCCGCTCACCTCGGTATTCCCTCCGTGCGAGAAGAAGGTGGGGATCCCGTGACCGCTCATATCGTCGTTTCCGATGCCGGTTTCCTTCCGACGACCAGACAGATGGCGCTTGCTCTCGCAGATGAGCTCACCGACTACTTCACGCCGTACTGGGCCGGGAAGAACAGTGGGCTGCTCCTGCGTCTGCCTCGACTCGGCGTTCAATTCGCACGTCGTTCTATCCCAGCCGAGCTTGAGGCCCATGCACGTTCGTTCCTCACGGCGAATGAGTTTGCTCGCGTAGGGCTTGGCCGTTTGGGAGTTCACGCTCTCGACCGGCGACTGATCTGGCGTCGCAACGAGCTCTTCGATCGTCGTATCGCCCAGGTCGTCCCATGTAGATCCACGGTCGTTAGTCAGTACGGGGCGAGTCTGGCGACCTTCGAGCGCGCGAGGCGCGTTGGCACACGCACTGTCCTCGATTATCCAATCGCGCGGATGGACTACACGCAGGAGTTACTAGCCGAGGAAGCACGCCTGCGGCCCGAGTTCGCAGAGACGATTATCGGAGGTGCGACGCTCAGTCTCGAGCCCCGACATCTCAGTCGCATCGGATTTGAGGTCGAGCTCGCTGATCTCGTCGTCGTCGGCTCGCGTTTCGCTGCGGAATCGTTTCAAGGCGTAGTAGATCCGGAGCGCGTGGTCACGATTCCGTACGGCGTTGATATCGCCGCATTTCATCCACAGCTCAATGACGCACCCCGATGCTCACGACTTCGCGTTCTTTTCGCAGGTTCACTGACACAACGTAAGGGCATCGCGTACGTCCTCGAGGCTCTTGAGCTGCTCGACGCGACGCGGTTCGAGCTCACACTTGTCGGCCCGCTAATCGGGCGCGGCGTCGGGCTCGCGCGATACGAAGGGCGTTTTCGCCATCTCAAGGGTGTTCGTCCGCAGGACATGCCGTACGTTTACAGGGGTGCCGACGTGCTCGTCCTACCCTCGCTCGTCGAGGGAAGTGCCCTTGTCGTGTTGGAGGCGATGGCGTCGGGCCTTCCAGTGATCGTGACACCGAACGTCGGTGCTGACCGAGTACGCGACGGCGTTGATGGTTTCGTCGTGCCGATTCGCGCCCCCGCTGAGATCGCTGCCCGGCTCGAGTTGCTGGCTGACGATCTCGAGCTTCGCGTGCGGATGGGTCAGGCCGGCCGTGAGCGCGTGCTCGGAAGCGACTGGAGCCACTTCCGCCGAACGTTTCGCGAACTCCTGCTCGGCCCAAGTAACTCGACGGCGTACGAGCAGACCGCTAGAGGAGGTGTGGCGAGGTGATGCGGCCGCTTATCGCGGCGGGAGTGGTTGTCGCCAGTCTGGGAGCAGGAGTCTCGATTGCAGTAGTGCACCCGTCTGTAGACGCTGCTCTGATCGTCGCGATCGGCTTCACGTGCGCCGCCCCGATCGTGAAGCGGATGATCGGCAGAAGGTTCGACATCTTCGAGCCGATCGTCATCGCGAATCTCGCTCTCATCGTCATGTACGTGGGTCGCCCGGCTGCGATGCTCGCCGGAAGCTCGCAGCACGTTTTTAAGGGCTACGACATCACGAGTCACCTACGAGAGGCGCTTATGCTGGCGCTTATCGGAGCGATCGCGATGCAACTCGGCTACGCATCCGGATTCCCGCGTCGCGTGGCTACGCGACTCCCGACCGCGCGTGGCCACTGGGACGTCGCGTCGACGCTAGCGTTCTCGGGGGGCCTGATCGCTCTCGCGCTTCTACTTTTCGGGACGTTTCTGCTCCACTCCGGCGGTCTCTCCACGCTCACGGATCTGATCCGTGGCCGCAGCGCCGGGCAGGACACTTTGTTCCGCGATTCGAGCGCATATCTCTACGCCGCTCCTGCGCTCTTCTGGCCGGCTTCGCTCTTGCTCTTCGCGGTCGGGTTCGCCGAACGGCGCCGCGACCTCGTCTGTATCGCCTTCGTACCCATGATCGCGCTTGGCGTTTTCGCGGGCGGCCAGGGTTCGCGTATCACGTTGCTGCCGCTTCTGCTCGCACCTGCGGTCTGTTTCTACCTCTCGCGCGACCGACGACCGGCAACCGTCTCACTCCTGCTCGTCGGTTATCTCGTTTTCACGATCGGGATCGCGTATTTTCGTGAGACACGAACCCAGAGCGTGCGTGTCGATCGCGTCGCGGAGCTCAAGAGTGCCGTTGCCGACCCAACCTACGAGTTCAGGCAGCTGATCTTCCACGGCGTGGACAACGACATGTTCGAGTCGCTCGCGGCGGAGACGATCGTCGTTCCGGAGCGTCTCAGGGCGTCGCCTTTTGAGTTCGTCTACCGAACTTTAGTGAAGCCGATCCCGTCGGTGATCTGGCGCGGCAAGCCTTTGGCGCCGGAGCAAGAGCTCACGCACACGCTCTATCCGCAGGAGCAGTCGCGTGCCTCGTCGAGCGCTGGGGTCATCGGCTCGTTCTTCCTCGCCGGCGAGCTTCCTGGCGTGATGCTTGGCATGCTGCTCGTTGGTTGGGTGTTCCGGCTGCCTTGGGAATATTGGCGGCGTTTCCCAGCCGAAAGCGGCTCGCACCTGTTCCTCGCGGCATCCTTGATGTTTATTCCGATCCTGCTCCGCGGCGGTGTAGGCGACACACTCTCACGGGCGCTGTTCGGAATAGTGCCGCTCCTTCTTGCCATCCACCTCTGCCAGAAGCCCCTCCGGACGACAATTTCGGCACAGCTGCCCGCGGACGCCATTCTCCCAGCCCAGGCATACCGATGAGCGGGCCCGTTCGCCTCGCACTCTTCGCCGGGTCGCCCGTCTACTACCAGGCGCCGCTCTACCGCCGACTCGCCGCGGATTCACGCCTCGACTTCACGGCGATCTTCGCCTCAAGCGCTGGGGCAACACGGCCCGTTGACGGCGGGTATGGGCGGCCGGTCGAATGGGGTGTGGACGCCCTTGAGGGCTACAGGCGAATCTTCCTTCGTAGAGCCGACCGGAACCCCACTAGTGGGGGCGTTTTCGCTCTCCGCGACTTTGACATCGTCACCTTGCTTATACGTGAAAGGTACGAGGTGCTCTGGCTGCATGGTTACCACACCGTCACCCACATCGTCGCGGCGCTCACGCAGCGAGCTCTAGGCGGCTCTCGTTTGTTTCGTGAGGACCAGACGCTTCTCTCCCCTCGAGCCCGTTGGAAAACGGTCATGAAATCAGTCGGCCTGCCAACCTTTTTCGGCGGTGGCTACGGGCTCTTCGTCGGCACCGAGAACCGTCGCTGGTTCGCACGCTGGGGCGTCCCGGAGCACAGGCTCTTCCATGTCCCGTACGCGGTTGACAACAATGCGCTTCGCGTCGCGGCCCGCGAGCTCGTGCCGCGACGCGAGCAGTTGCGCGCAGAGCTAGGAATAGAGCGCGAAGCGGGCCCGGTCATCCTCACGCTCGGCCGATTGATCCCGAAGAAGCAGCCGTTGCATCTTCTTGACGCGTTTCGGCAGGTCCGAGCCAACAGACGGTGCACGCTGCTCGTCGTCGGCTCGGGGTTGCTCGAGCAGGAGCTCCGCCAGAAAGTCGACGCCGAAAGGATCCCCGATGTCGTCTTTGCGGGTTTCCTCGATCAGACTGAAATCGCCCGCGCATACGTCGCTGCCGACGCTTTTGCCCTCGTCTCGAGCCACGACGAGACGTGGGGACTGGTCGTCAACGAGGCTATGAACTTCGGGCTGCCGGTCGTCGTTTCGGACAAAGTCGGCTGCGCCGCCGATCTCGTAGTGGATGGACGGAATGGCTTCGTCGTGCCGTCGCGAGATCGTGAGGCGCTAGCTCATGCATTCCAAAAGCTGGTCGAGTCGGCGGAGCTTCGGCAGCGCTTCGGGCAAGCATCGATCGATATCGTCAGCCAATGGACATACGACCGGACCGCGGCTGCCCTGTGTGACGCAGTCGCGGCTGCGGTCGGCGCCGAGCGATGGAGCCACGCCGGGTGACCATCGCCGTTCTACAGCTCATCGCTGGACTTGATCCTCTCGACGGTGGCCCGCCGAGGTCCACCATCGCGACCGCGCTTGCGCTCCGGCAACAGGGTTTCGCGAACGAATTCGCATATTCGGTTCGGCAAGGGCGTGAGAACGCCGTCGCGGTATTTGTGGCGAAGCTACAGGCGAGCGGGATCAGCGTTCACACGTTCAAGCAGCCGCGCGTGTTCGGCTCGCACGGGCGCCGCTGGGGAATCAGCCCGCGTCTCGGGCTTTGGGTCCTACGAAACGGGTCGCGTTTCGACGTCATCCACGTGCATTCGAGTTGGACGTTCACAACCGTCGTCGGACTGTTGTCAGCGAAGATACACAGACGAGTCGCCGTTCTCTCGACTCACGAATCGTTGACCGATTTCGACCGGGAGAAATCGGGGCCGCTCCATGGCAGGATCAAGCAGCTCCTACGCTGGCTCTACCTGCGCTCGTTCGACATCGTCGTGGTCGCCTCCGCCCTTGAGCAATCTAGCATGAGGGATCGTGCCGGTCTTCGTTCGGTCGTCGTGCCGCATGCCGTTATCGGCGTTCCCGGTGTGAAGCGCAGCTCGTCGAACGGAAACGAACTTCGCGTCGGATTCTTAGGCCGGCTCGATCCGAAGAAGAACCTCGAGCTTCTCATCGACGCTCTCGCTTTGCTTCCCGAGCACGTATCGCTTCATGTGGCTGGTGACGGTCCTCCCGCGTACCGTGAGTCGCTCGTATCTCGTGCGACGTCCCGCGGGGTCGCGAGCAGGCGCATCCGGTGGCTTGGCTTTGTTGAGGGCGCGGAGAAACACCAGTTTCTCGCATCGATTGATGTTCTGGCCATGCCGTCAGCGTTCGAATGCTTCGGCGTCGCGGCGGTTGAAGCTCTCAGCGCTGGCTTGCCTATCGTCGTGTCTTCGCGGGTAGGGGTAGCGGGCGTAGTCACTGAGTACCGCTGCGGGTGGGTCGTCGCCGCGACCGCTCCGGAAATCGCACGCGCTCTCGACGAGTTAATGAAAAATCCGAGCAGGCGTCACCAACTTTCGGGGAATGCGCGTCTCACGGTCGCCCGCGAGTTCTCGATCGAGACGCACGGAAAGCGAATCAGAGCGGAGTACGAAAGGGCGCTCGGCGCCCGGCGTAAGCGGAGCCGGACATGACGGATGAGCAAGTAACGGAGAAGCCTTTGCAGGCTTTCGCAAGGCTGCTTCCGGTCACGGTTATCCTTCCGGTTCTGAACGAGGAGTTGAACTTGCCCGCCGCTCTCGCAAGCGTTGCGTGGGCGGACGAGGTCGTCGTCGTCGACTCAGGGAGCACTGACCGCACGGCTGAACACGCCACCGAGGCAGGGGCGACAGTCGTCACATTCTGCTACGAAGGAAAGGGACCGCGGAAGAAGGCCTGGGCACTCGCTAACCTCGAGCCGCGGAACCCGTGGGTGTTACTTCTCGACGCCGATGAGCGCGTTCCGGAGGCGTTGAGGGAAGAGATCGCTGAGAGGATCAAGCGCGACGATCGCGACGGGTGGTACGTCGATCGCGAGTTCATCTTCATGGGGCGCCGTCTTCGCTGCTTCAGTCCGAACTGGAATCTACGACTGTTTCGCCGTGGCCTCGGGCGCATCGAGGACCTCGGACTTGCGAATCTCGAGGGGACGGGCGACAACGAGATTCATGAGCACGTCGAGGTCGACGGCGAGCTTGGCTTTCTGCGGACGCCACTCCTCCACAAAGACGACCGTGGCCTAACGGAGTGGCTCGATCGCCATAACCGCTACGCGACGTGGGAGGCACACCTTTACCGCCGATTACGCAGCGAGCCGATCGGCGTCGGGCCTGTCGGCTTCCTCCGCCTCGACCCGTTCAGGCGGAAGCGCGTGCTCCGCCGTGTCTGGGTACGGTTGCCCTTCCGGCCGCTGGTGCGGTTTTTCGTCTGGTACGTGCTCCGGCGGGGCTTTCTCGACGGCCGCGCCGGCTTCACGTTCTGCGTCCTGATGGCGCACTACGAGTTCATCATCGGGGCCAAGATGCGGGAACTCGAGCGAGGGTCTACGGAATGACAAACACTGGGATCGTGCGGACAGTCCGCGACGGCGTTCCCCCGCTTTCCCACGCGTGGCGCGTTCCTGTGATCTGGGCGGCGCTCGCCGGAGTCGGAGTCGACCTTATCTGGCGCTGCAGCGGGCATCGCCGCCGTTGTTCGGCTCTCGTCTACACGGTGTAACGGTGCGGGAGTGAGCCGGATCCTCATATGGTCGCCGAACTACACGCCTGAGCTAACCGGGATTCCACCACTTGTAACTGATGCCTGCCGCTGGCTCGCAGCGCGCGGGCACGAAGTCGAGGTCGTGACGGCGCTCCCGAATTACCCGGAACGGCGAATATTCCCCGCCTATCGAGGGCGCGTATGGCGCACCGAGGTGCTGGACGGCGTCGGCGTCCACCGCTCGTGGCTCAGGGTGCGACCCGGCGAGTCCTTTTTAGACAAGGCGCTCTACGAAACGAGCTTCACCGCGCTCTCGCTTCCCCGCGTTATTCGTCGCGTTCGCCAGGCAGACGTGCTCGTCTGCGTAGTTCCGTCGCTGCTTGCCGCCGCCGCATCGGCTGCACTATCGCACGCGGGAGCGCGACGCTTCGTCCTCTGGTGGCAGGACCTCGTACTCACTGCCGCATCTTCGCTAGACGGCCTCGGCTCGCTTGCGCGCCTCGCTCTACGCAGCGCTCAGGCCGCCGAGCGGGTCGCCCTTCACTCAGCCGACCGTGTTGTCTCTTGCAGTCCAGGATTCATCGACTACTTTGTCCAGCAGGGCGGGAGACCTGAGCGGATCGCGACCGTACTGAACTGGGTCGACACCGACTGGATCACTCCGGTTGAGCCTGACAACTCTGCGGTGACGCAAGTACTGTACGCGGGCAACCTCGGCTACACACAGGGGTTCGAGACGGCGATCGAGGCGATGCGGCTACTACCCGCCGAGATCGAACTCGAACTCGTCGGCGGTGGGAACGCCTCCGAACATGTCCGTCACCTTGTCGAAGACATGCCGCGTATTCGCGTGCGACCATCTGTGCCCCAACGGGAGTTCCCGGCGCTGCTAGCCGCAGCGCACGTTCAGCTCGTTTTGCAGCGCCAGGTTGGCGCAGGTGCGAACCTCCCGTCGAAGATTGGTCCCTATCTCGCAAGTGGCCGACCCGTCGTCGCATCTATCGGTCTCACGACGACAGCCGCCTCTCTCCTAGAAGAGAGCGGTGGCGCGCTGATCGTTCCGCCTGAAGATCCAGCGGCGCTCGCTGAGGCGCTCGGTCGTCTGCACGAAGATCGTCGACTGCGCACCGAACTCGCGCGACAGGGACGTGCCTACGCCGAACACGCACTCGGTCGCGACGGGGCGCTCGCGAGTCTCGAGCGGGAATTTATCGGTGGCTAGTGTGGCTCTCAGGAGCGAGTTCCGCGCCATTCGGCCGCATCCCTCGTTTGAGGGATGCCAGTGATCGGTTACCCGGCGCGAGCATCCGACAGAGCACCCCGCTCGCTTCGCCTGCCCGGGCACGATCAAAACAGAAGGAGGTCGTTGGCGGGCGAGGCCGAAAAACGCGATCGCGGGGCGGCTATGTCTCACCCGGGGCGGGTTTCTCTCTACCGCCCGCTCCGGGGAACGTTGGGGGGAGACCGTCGCCCCGCACCCGGGTCGTTCGCTGCGACAGATCCCACGCCGTCACGCATATAGACCCTATCCCGTCAGCCCCCCACGCCCGATGCGGCCGCTTCGCGGCGCCAGTGACCACCCGAACCGCTCGTCGCACTACCAGTGCGCCTTCGCGGCCCGTCCGGCCCCTGGCATCCACGCATCGACCACCTCGACCGCGGCTTCCTGACGGGATCGGCTCTTACGAGCCGGGCTCGTGCCGTTCCTCGCCGTGGCGAGCCGCTCAAACCCCGACCAACCAGAGCGCTCTACCACGCATTAGTACAGGTGCGCGTAGTACTTATGGTCTGGATCTTGCTCCCCCCGTAGACACTGCGCGAGTGCCGGGTTACGGTGTTTCGGCTCGATGGATACGGCTTTTCGCGCTCCCCCGATCGGCGCCCGGCTACTGACTTTCGGGCTGCCCTTCGTCGCCGTCGTGGCAATCGCCGCCGCGAGCGGCGGCTACTTCCCCACGACCTGGAACTGGGCCATGCTCGCGTTTGCCTGGGCGGCAGCGATGGTGCTGCTGCTGGGGCGGCCGGAGCGCTGGACGCGGATCGAAATGGCCGTCTTCACGGCGCTTGCCGCGTTCGCGTGCTGGGTCGGGCTCTCGGCGCTCTGGTCGCTCGACTTCACACAGTCCGTGCTCGAGCTGCAGCGGACGCTGATGGTCGCGGCGGCCGTGCTCGTGCTGCTCGTCGTCGTGCGGCGCGGAGAGCACGCGCTCGTGCTGGGCGGCGTGCTGGCGGCGATCACCGCCGTCTCCGCCTACTCGCTTGCGACACGGCTCTTCCCTGAGCGGCTCGGCTACTTCGATCCCATCGCCGGCTACCGGCTCTCGACCCCGCTCGGCTACTGGAACGCACTCGGCATCTTCGCCGTGCTCGGCGTTCTGCTCGCGCTGGCCTTCCTCGTAGACAGCGAGAGCGCCGGCGCGCAGTCGGCCTCCGCGGGCGCCGCCGTCGTGCTCACGGTCACCGTCTACTACACCTACGGGCGCGGTCCCTGGCTGGCGCTGCTGGTCGGGCTCGCTGCACTCCTGGCCTTCAGCCCGAGGAGGCTGCGCCTGCTCGGTGTGCTCTTCACGGTCGGGCCGGTAGCCGCGCTCGCACTCTGGGTCGCAAGTCGCAGCGGCGCGCTCACACGTAAGGGCGCCTCACTCGCGCGGGCCAGCCACGACGGGCACCTGGTCGCGATCTCGCTGCTCTGCCTGGTCGTGCTGGCCGCCCTGGTCGCCTATGAGCGCCACTGGCTCGCAACCCATCTGCCCATGCCGCGCCAGCTTCAACTGACCGGCGCCACGCTGGTGGCCGGGGCGGCTCTCGGGCTCGTTCTCGCCGGGCTCGTCTACGTCGGAGGCCCGATCCGCGCCGTCGAGCGTGGCTATGACAGCTTCCGCGGGCCGCCTGTGCACGTCGGCTCGGGGCAGAGTTTGACCAGCCGCTTGTGGAGCGTCTCCTCGACCGGCCGCTTTGATCTTTGGCACGTCGCCGCCAAGGAGTTTGCGGCTTCGCCTATCCACGGAGGCGGCGCCGGCAGCTTCACCTTCTACTGGCCGGAGCATCGCCCTTATGACGGGCGGGCACTGGACGCGCACGGCCTCTACATCGAGACCATGGGCGAGCTCGGTGTGGTCGGGCTGCTGCTGCTCGTCGCCGCCCTTGTGCTGCCGCTGCTGCGCCTGCGGACGCTGCGCAGGCTCCCGCTCGGCGCCGGGGCGATCGCCGTCTGGTTGGCCTTCCTCGTCCACGCCGGCATCGATTGGGACTGGGAGATGTCCGTCCTTCCCGTCAGCGCGCTGTTCGTGATCCTGGCGCCGCAGTCGGCGCTACGAACGCCCGCGGCGGCACCGAGGCGCGCTCTGCAGTGGGGCGCCTTTGCCCTCGCGGCCGGACTTGCTGTCGCCGCGCTCGTCTTCCTGCCCGGCAACATCGAGCTGGCCAGGGCGCAGAACGCGCTCGACGCTCACCACTACGCCGTCGCCGAGCGCGACGCGAAGAGGGCTCAGAGTCTCGCCTTCTGGTCGTCGCAGGCGCCCTACCAGCGGGCGCTCGCACTCATGGCGCTCGGGCGCACGAACGAGGCGCTGGCGAGCGCGCGCAAGGCGGTGGCGATGAGCCCGAACAACTGGCAGCTCTGGGCGCAGCTGGCAAGCATCGCGAGCGGGCGCGAGCGCACCAACGCGCTCGCTCATCTGAAGCGCCTGAACCGCTTTGCGTCGGGGCTCGGCTCGCCCGCCGGCGCTGCCGCCGCCGCCCTGCCGGCCAGGTCGAAGGGAGTGCAGTGCGCGACCCGCTAGCCCAGCCCGAGCAGTTGATCAGGCAGGTCTACTCCTATGTCGCCTACCGCATCGGCGCGGGCGCGGAGGCCGAGGACGTCACCGGCGAGACCTTCGCGCGCGCCGTTCGCTACCGAGGCAGCTTCGACCCGCGCAAGGGCTCGCCGCTCGTCTGGCTGCTCGGGATCGCGCGCAACGTGGTGGCCGGGCGCCGCGGCGTCGTGACGGTCGAGGCGGAGGCCGAGCCCGAAGGCATCAGCGCCGGCTTCGAGGAGGCGGTTGCGAGCAGGCTCGATCTCGCGGCGGCGCTGTCCTACCTGAGTGAGCGCGAGCGCGAGCTGCTGGCGCTGCGCTACGGGGCCGACCTCAGCTCGAGGCAGATCGGCGAGCTGCTCGAGCTGGAGCCCGGAACGGTGGACGTCTCGCTGCATCGCCTGCGCGCGCGCCTGCGCACCTTCCTGGGCGAGACGGTCGGTCGGTAAGAAAACCGAGCCGGCGGCGGTATCTGACCTATAGATCTTTTTCCGAGGAGGGGAGCCGCATGCCGCTCAAGCGAGACGAATCCGGGGACGAGCTCGACCGCCTGCTCAGGCGCTCCCGTCCCGTAGCTTCGGAAAAGCTGGTGCAGTCGCTGTCCGGGATGGTGCGAAGCTCGGCGCCGCCGCGCTTCCGTGTCGCCGCGCGCCGCGCCTTTGCGCTCTCCTTCAGCACGGCGCTGCTGATCGTGCTCGCGAGCTTTGGCGGCATCGGCTACGCCTGCACGGTCGGGCACGACACGGTCAACGTCGTCAAGCGCATCGCCGTGCCGAGTCACCACATCGAGCACGGCGATCACAGCCCGGCCCATTACCAGTACGGTCCGCCGCCGCCGCCGTGGTGCCGGAAGGGCGAGGTGCCCGTTCACGGTCAATGCGTGCCGATCCCGTGCAACGCCGGGCAAGAGCGCGTGGACGGCGTCTGCGTACCGGTTTGCAAGACCGGGCAGGAGCGCGTGGACGGCCGCTGCGTCCCGGTGTGCAAGACGGGGCAGGAGCGCGTAAATGGCTCGTGTGTACCGGTGTGCAAGTCCGATGAAACGCGCGGCGCGGACGGCCGTTGTGTGCCGATCCCGTGCAAGGCCGGGCAGGAACGTGTGAACGGCACCTGCGTACCGGTGTGCAAGGCGGACGAAATACGCGTGGACGGCCGCTGTGTACCGATCCCGTGCAAGGCCGGACAGGAGCGCGTTAACGGTTCCTGCGTGCCGGCCTGCAAGGCCAACGAGGAGCGCGTGAACGGCCAGTGCCTGCCTCAGTGCAAGCAGGGCCAGGTACGTAACGCAAACGGCAGCTGCACGGCGCCCAAGCACTAGGCGCCGCAGGGCACGCTCCTCGAGTGTAGGAGGGGAAGAGCGACCGGGCCGGTGGCCCGGTCGCTCGTGTCAGAGCGGGTGGGGCGAAACGGTCGTCTCGCCCCACCCTGCGGCGTCACCGGCTTCTACCAGTGCGGGTAGAAGGCGGCGTAGTTGGCGATAAGAGCCGCCATTCCGATCAACATGATCAGACGCATGCGCATAGTCGTCCTCCTCTCATACGTGACGCTTTTAGAACTTCTTCACTTCGTCTACCTACGGGCAAGTGTCTCTCATTGACTTACCCGCTGACAAGCCCCAGAATCCTTAGCGAATGACGGGAGATCGGAGCAGAGCGATTCGCGGGGAAGAGACAGTCGGAGAACGCGTCCGCCGTCTCCGCATCGAGCAGGGACTTACTCAGAGCGCTCTGAGTTGCCCGGGGCTGACCGCCGCGCAGATCTCTCGGATCGAGTCGGGTAAACGCCACCCCTCCCTGCAAGCGATCCGCCGCATCGCCCGCAAGCTTGGCGTCTCTCTGGACTATCTGGAGACCGGCGCCGAGCTCAGTGCTCGAGAAGAGCTCGACCTCTCGCTCGCGGACGCCGAGTTGCGCTTTCGGCTCGACCCGAGCGACCAAGCCGTGGAGAGCGACCTGCATGCCTTCATCGCCCTCTCGGAGCGGGAGGGTGAGAGCGAGCTCGTCGCGCGGGCGCAGGCGACACTCGCGATGGCCCTCGCCGGCTGGGGACGCATGGGCGAGGCGGTCGGGAACTTCGAACGGGCGCTGGAGCACCCGCTCGTGCAGCCGGATGTCTTCCCCGATCTGTACGCCGCTCTTGCGCACGCCTACTGTTCGCTCGGCCGGCTCGAGGACGCGCTGGCCCTGTGCGAGCGTTCGCTCGCCGAGGCCAAGGACACGGCCTCGAGAACCATCCTCGTCATGGAGATGAGCCAGACGCTCTGCGTTATCGGCAATTTCGAGCGAGCCGAGTCTGTCCTCGAGGAGTTCGGCGGCGACTTGGGGAACGTGGATCCGTACGCGAGAGCGAAGATCTATTGGTCACTCGCTCGCTTGGCGACCGCACGAGACGATCGCGCGCTCGCCCTCAGACACCTGCGAACAGCGATCTCGATCCTGAAGGACACGGAGGACACTCTGCGGCTTGCCCGCGCCCACATGTTCTGCGCCAGCGTTCTGCTCTGGGGTGGAAGGACGAGAGGCGTCGCCGGTCATCTGCGGACCGCTCGCGCTCTCTTACCTCCTCACGCCGAAGCGGACGACCGCGGGATCCTGCGAGGCTACGAAGCGCTTCTTGCGGCACGCCAGAAACGAAACGCGGAGGCGGAGGAAGCTGCGGAGGAAGCCCTGTCACTGCTCTCGGAGAAGACCTTCGAGCAAGCGGCAGCGCTCTACGCGAAGGCACTGGTGCTCACCGTCAGGTACGAGTATGAGATCGCCGACGAGATGTTCGCCAGAGTGCTCGAGCTGGCGGAAACGAGCAAGCTCTGGCGCGAGGCCGCCGTGGTCTCCCTCGACCGCGCCGCAGCACTCCGCTGGGCCGGAAAGCCGCAGGAGTCAGAGCTCATCAGGCAGCAAGCCGACGACTACGCCTCGCGCATCGGCAGCAAAGCGCAGACGAGGACCTAGACCGGCGACAGTCTCGCGTGCCTCGAGCCCGCTCTCGAGCGTGGCGGCCCGGCGTTGGCATCATCCCAAGCGGGACGCGTTCGACCCTTTTGGGCTGGTAGTGGCTACGAGCTCTGAGGCCACGCTCAGAGGTTCGGACGTCGCACGTATGTTCACTCCGGGCTCGCCCGGCGGGGCCTACGCCCCCGTCAGCGATGCACGGTTGAGTACGCGACGACCTGCATCGAGGCGGTCAAGGCTCCCGGCCGTGCCGCAGCTGACCTTGACCGTCCAGGTGCCCGCGGGCATCTTCTTCGCGATGCTCCAGCTCCAGGAGACCCGCCCCGATTTCGGCCGCGTCGGCTTGAGATTCGGCGTCGGGTACACGCCGGTCGCGTTCTGGACAGCGATCGAGCAAAGCTGCGCCGGTGAGACGGAGGCGGTCACCGTCGCCTTGGCACCGGGCGAGACAGGTGACGTGACCGAGATCAGGTGAACGCCCGCCGGCGCTGCCAGCGGTATGCCCAGGACGAAAAGAACAGCGATCGAGAGAACGGAGCGACGCATTACTGCCTTTCTCGGGGGAATACTCCCTGTCTATTCACTATCTTCCCCTGGCTCGAGACGGTTCGTAATCCCTCACCCGGTGCCAATCGCTCACCCGATCGGTTAATCGCGAGAGCGGCCGCGCTCCGTAAGACAGCAGGCCGATACTTTCGATGCTGCAGCGACTATCTGAACGGCTGGGCTGGAGTGGTAGTTCGCGAGCTCGACGACGCGGCTCGGAGCCTGATGACCCGAAAGAGTTACGTGGGTCGACCCCAAAGGGGTATCTCGCTCCTGTCTCTAGCGGCGATTAAGTGCCCATGCGACTACTACCTCTTTCTCAGCACGGTGCTTCCAAAACCGCGAAATGCCTCCGGCGTATCACCGGCGCCGCCATCCTTTTCCTGCTCCTCTGCGGCATTTCGCTACCGGCGTCGTCCGCCGCGACGACGACCAGCTCTTTACCGCCGGTGAAGATTCTCAGCCATCCGGCCTCTGTCTCACACAACCCGAAGGCGACCTTCATCTTCTTCTCGACCTACTCCGACGTCGACGCCTATCTCTGCTCACTCGATCGCCACGCCTTCAGGTCCTGCACGCTGACGAAGACCTATCGCGGACTCAAGATGGGCACGCACCGCTTCGCGGTGAAGATCGTGAGCGACGGAGTGGTCGGGCCGCCGACCGCCTATTCCTGGACGATCAAGGACAGGCCGAAGAGCGCTTCGGCGCCGACGGCCTACATCAACTCGCACCCCGGCCTCAACACGGGCTCGACCAGCGCGCGCTTCCGCTTTTCCTCGAACAAGAAGAAGGCGACCTACAAGTGCGCCCTCGATGAGGGCTCGTCGGCGACTCTCGACTTCTCTTCCTGTACGTCTCCGACCACCTACACCGGTCTGACTCCCGGCTATCACATCTTCGCGGTCAAAGCCTCGGCTGGCGGCCGAACCAGCCACGAGAAGAAATACGCCTGGTACATCTCTGCTTTGGCGCCGGTCAACACATCCTTGCCGACAGTCACCGGCACAGCCCAGGTCGGGCAGACGCTCACGACGACGAGCGGCTCCTGGACAGGCTCGCAGTCGATCTCGTACAGCTATCAGTGGCAGGTGTGTAGTAGCGGGACGATCGAAATCATGTCTCCGTCGATCAACACCGGGCCCATGTCCTGCGGAGACATCGCCGGCGCGACGGGTACTTCCTACACCATTCAGAACGCGAGTATTCTCGTCGGCACCACGGCGACTTACTCCGCTTACGCGGCCTACACCGGCTACTACACGATGCGCGTGGTCGTCACGGCCAGCAACGCCGCAGGGCAGGCCGAGGCCTCATCGAGCCAGACTTCAGTCGTCTTGCCCGCCGCGCCGGTCAACACGGCCTTGCCGCAGATCAGCGATACGAATGATCCGCCTCAGACCGGTGACACCGCCTACGCGGATTACGGCTCCTGGCTCAACGCCCCGTACGAATACGACACACAGTGGCAGCGCTGCGACGCGAGCGGTAACAACTGCACCAATATCTCCGGGGCGACGTCGACGGATTACGTGATCCAGGATCCGGACGATGTCGGTAGCACCCTGCGCATCGTGGTCACGGCCTCGAACCCTGGTGGCTCGGCCACGGCGACCTCGCCTCCGACGGACGTGGTCGTGGAGGCCGGGCCGTAGCTCTCGGTCTCCCTGCTCGAATAGTCGCCCGCCTCTGGCAACGAAAGCCCCGTCTCGACGGGGCTTTCTCGTTGGGCCGATCGGGATTCGGATTTGTGACCCGGGGAGTGAGAGAAGACCGCTGGGAGCGCTCTTGATCTCGTCCTGGCCGCGGAACGATCGCTTTCGAGCCGTTCTTGGCCGCTCGATCTCGAAGCTACTTGCTTTTCGCCGTGAACGGCTCGGTGACGTTACATCCGGCCACCTTGTAAGTCACGTTGCCGCTCGCCGCCGTCGCCGAGCTGAACTTCCCGAGCAGCGTCGTCGTCGATTCCTCCCCGTTCGTGCCGTGCAGCACGAGCTTGCCCTGGAAGCTGCCGTTGCTCTTGATCAATGCAGAGGTCACTCCGATCGAGACGAGCTTCGTAACGGGGCCGGCAAACCCGCCGCCGCAGACGATCGGTATGACGCTGGTGTCGAAGCCTTTGATCTGCTTGTGGTTGGCCGAGACTTTGAAGCTGAGCTTCGACGTGTGGTATTTGCTGAGCTTGCCCGCCCACGCGCCGGCGGTTGGTGTGACTCCGGCGACTCTGGCCGACGCCGCCACAGCGTAGCCCGCGCCGCTCAAGCTGACGAGCACGGCGATGAACGCCGCGATCATCGCCGGCGAGCGCCAGTGATCGACTAACCGTGCCATGAAAACCCTCCGTTTCTTCTTGACCCGGAACCTGAGCCAAGTGTATTCCCTGGTGCGCGCAGCGTCCGATTCCCAAACCCAGAGAAACGAACTGCCGGTGAGGGACGCCCAAGGTACTGCTCGGGCTCGAGCCTGACGTTGACGACTTTCCGTGGGGGGATTAGGTTCCGCCTAGCATCGGTAGCCCTCTACGCTCCGACCGGTTGGCGACCGCCCGAGAAAGCGAAGGAATCATGAAACCCTCATTTCGGAGTTACCCCTCCCTTCTGATCGCGCTCGCCGCCCTCTTCCTTGTGTTAGGCGGCGGTGCCGTGGCCGCAAACCACTATCTCATTACCTCGACGAAACAGATCAAGCCGAGCGTGCTCAAGCAGCTCCGTGGCGCTACTGGGCCGAGAGGCGCCCAGGGCGACACCGGCGCTAAGGGTCTGCAGGGGCCGATTGGCCTGACAGGCCCGGCCGGCACTCAAGGACCGATTGGTTCGACAGGTCCGGCCGGGGATTCGGGAGCGACCGGCGCTCAGGGACCGACCGGACTGGCCGGAACCGTCGGCCCCACCGGCGCTCAGGGACCGACCGGCCTAACCGGAGCTGCCGGACCGACCGGCTCAACCGGACCGACCGGTGCCACCGGCCCGACCGGGCCGGCAGGAACTGGGTTCAACCTGACCCAGGTCGCGGAGTTGAACTGGTCCGCCTACGGCCTCAACTTCTCGGGCGGCTCCTACGGGTTCAACCAACCATGGGGGGTGGCGTTCGACGGCAGCCACATCTGGGTCACCAACTACGGCGGCAACTCGGTGACAGAGCTCAAGGCCAGCGATGGGTCCTGGGTGCAGACGCTGTCGGGCGGCTCCTACGGGTTCAACCACCCCGTCGGGGTGGCGTTCGACGGCAGCCATGTCTGGGTCGCTAACGAATTTGGGAACTCGGTGACGGAGCTCAGCGCCGGCGACGGCTCCTGGGTGCACACGCTGTCGGGCGGCTCCTACGGGTTCAGCGGCCCTTGGGGGGTGGCGTTCGACGGCAGCCACGTCTGGGTCACCAATTCCAACGGCGACTCGGTGACGGAGCTCAAGGCCAGCGACGGCTCCTGGGCACAGACGCTCTCGGGCGGCTCCTACGGGTTCAACAGCCCTCGCGGGGTGGCGTTCGACGGCAGCCATATCTGGGTCGCCAATACCAACGGCGACTCGGTGACGGAGCTCAAGGCCGGCGACGGCTCCTGGGTGCAGACGCTATCGGGCGGCTCCTACGGGTTCAGCGGTCCCTTCGGGGTGGCGTTCGACGGCAGCCATATCTGGGTCGCCAATACCAACGGCGACTCGGTGACGGAGCTCAAGGCCGGCGACGGCTCCTGGGCACAGACGCTCTCGAGCGGCTCCTACGGGTTCAACAGCCCCCGGGGGGTGGCGTTCGACGGGAGCCATATCTGGGTCACCGACGACGGCAACTCGGTGACGGAGCTCGAGGCCAGCGACGGCTCCTGGGTACAGACGCTCTCGGGTGACTCCTACGGGTTCTCCGTACCGTTGGGGGTGGCGTTCGACGGTAGCCACATCTGGGTTGCCAACGAATTAGGCAACTCGCTGACGGAGATCAACGCCTCGTAACCCCACGGTCGGCCCGTCCAGGCGAGAGAACCCCGCGTATAAAAAAAAAGGGCGGACTCTCGCCGCCGGGCGCTCGTCGGGCGTCTGAGGATATGGGCCGTGCAGGAATCGAACCTGCGACCTTGGGATTAAAAGGAGACCGCTGGGACCTCGGCTTATCTCGTCCTAGCTGAAAAACGAGCGCTTTCGAGCCCATTTCAGCCGGTGGATCTCGGTGGATCTCGGTGGAGCTGGTTGCCCCGTTGTTACCCCACTATCGAGTTGACGAGCACCGTCTCCACCGGCTCTCGCAGTTCCGGGCCTAAGTCCTCACCGAAGAGCCGTGCGATCTTCTCGAAGTCTGAGATCGCCTCTTCGCTTCGACCAAGCGCGGATACGGCCCGCGGCGGTGTCTTGACCGCTCGCTCATCCCACCGAGCGCGCGAGTGTATCTCTACCCCCAAGACGTGGGTCCGTCCTGGCGAACCGCGTTACGGAAGGCCAATCACGCTAATCGGGACCGGGCTGTAGCGCATCTCACCGTTTCCGAGCTGGCCGTAGTAGTTGTCGCCCCAGCACTCGACCGTACCGTCGGAGATCAGGGCGCAGCTGTGCGCGTAGGCGCCGTCGACCGCGCTTGCGCTCGTGATGCCGCTCACCTGAACGGGAGTCGAGTTGCTCGTCTTCGTGCCGTTTCCGAGCTGGCCGTACTCGTTGCTCCCCCAGCACTCGACCGTATCGTCGGAGAGGACGGCGCAGCTGTATGCTTCCCCGCCGCCGACCGCGCTTGCGCTCGTTATGTTGCTGACCTGAACCGGAGTCCAGCTGTCGGTATCCAGGCCGTTGCCGAGCTCGCCTGCACCGCCTTGCCCCCAGCACTCGACCGTGCCGCCGGAGATGAGCGCGCAGCTGTATTCGCCTTTGCTGGTGCCGATCGCCGTTGCGTTGGTGATGTTGCTCACCGCGACCGGGGTCGGGCTGAAGTCGTTCCCCAACCAATCCTTCGTTACACCGCTGTGGTTCGTGACTCCGTCGCCGAGCTCTCCTTCGCCGTTGTCGCCCCAGCACTCGATCGTGCCGCCGGAGATGAGCGCGCAGGTGTGATCGTCGGCAGCGCTGACCTGAGTGACATTGGTGAGAGCGGTGGTTCCCGAGGAGTAGACGGTGACCGGGATCGAGCTGTCTGTCGTCGTGCCGTTCCCAAGCTCGCCGCTGCCGTTCCAGCCCCAGCACCTAACTGTGTGGTCGGAGAGGACGGCGCAAGCGCTAAAGATGCTGGTGCTGATCGCGGTCGCCTTCACCGTCGTCCCGTCGATGCCGCTGACCTGAACCGGCGTCGAGCTCTGATTGCCGGAGGTGCCGTTGCCGAGCTGGCCGTAAGAGCCATCGCCCCAGCACCAGACCGTTCCGTCGGAGATCAAGGCGCAGGCGAAATAGCCGCCGGCGCTCACCTGGGTGACATTCGCAAGCGGCGTCGTCCCGGACGAGTAGACGGTGACCGGGATCGAGCTGTCTGTGGTCGTTCCGTTCCCGAGCTGGCCATAGCCGTTGTAGCCCCAGCACTCGACCGTTCCGCCTGAGATAAGAGCGCAACTGGAGTACTCGCCGCCGGTGCTGATCTCGGTCGCGTCGGTGATGTTGCTGACCTGAACCGGCGTCAGGCTGTACCCCTTCTTGCCGTTTCCGAGCTCGCCGTAGTAGTTGTCGCCCCAGCACTCGACCGCCCCGCCGGAAACGATGCTGCAGCTGTGCTCGCCGCCGGCGCTGATCGAGCTCGCGCTTGCGATGTCGTTGACCTGCACCGGGTTGGAGCTGTCAGCGGTCGCGCCGTTTCCGAGCTCGCCGTCACCGTTGTAGCCCCAGCAATCGATGGTGCCGCCGGAGATGACGGCACAGCTGTGCCAGCTGCCGGCACTCACCTGAGTGACATTCGTGAGCGGTGTGGTTCCGGATGAGTAGACCGCAACCGGGGTCCCGCTATCCGAGGTCGTGCCGTTCCCGAGCTCGCCGTTACCGTTGTCGCCCCAGCACTCGACCGTGCCGCCGGAGACGAGGGCGCAGCTGTGCCAGCCGCCGGAACTGACTGCGCTCGCGTTCGTGATGCTGACTGCGACCGGAGTCGGGCTGAAGTCGTTCCCCGACCAATCCTTCGTTGCACCGCTGTGGTTTGTGACTCCGTCGCCGAGCTGGCCGTCGCCGTTGTCGCCCCAGCACTCGACCGTGCCGCCGGAGATGAGGGCGCAGGTGTCGTAGCTGCTCGCGCTGACCTCGATTGCGCTTGCGAGGCCGCTTACCTGAACCGGGGTCGGGCTACCTGTGGTGGTGTTGTTACCGAGCTCGCCATCCGCGTTGAAGCCCCAGCACTTGACCGAGCCGCCGGAAAGGAGGGCGCAGCTGTGGTCGGCGCCGGTGCTGATCGCGATCGCGCTCGTGATGCCGCTGACCTGAACCGGGGTAGTGCTCTGACCGCCAGTGGCGCCGTTTCCGAGCTGGCCGTAGTAGTTGTCACCCCAGCACTCGACCGTACCGTCGGAGATGAGAGCGCAGATGTGGTCGAGCCCGGCGCTGATCGCGGTCGCGTCGGTGATGTTCTGGACCTGAACCGGGGTCGTGCTGTCCGCGGTCGTGCCGTTTCCGAGCTCGCCTTCACCGTTGTAGCCCCAGCACTTGATCGTGCCGTTGGAGGAAAGGGCGCAGCTGTAGTCGAAGCCGGCGCTGATCGCAGGGGTAAAGGCCGCCACCGCCACCGCCACCGTCTGGGCCGATGTCGCGCTTGCGGAGCCGTAGGCGTTGGAAGCGGTGACGATGACCCTGATCGTCGAGCCGACATCTGCAGCCCGTAGTAAGTAGGTGCTCGAGCTGGCCGCCGAGATGTTCGCGCAGTTTCCGCCCGAGGAGTCGCAGCGGCGCCATTGGTAGGCATACGAGGTGGGCGAGTTGCTCCAGGAGCCGTTAGAGGCGGTAAGCGTCTGACCTTGCTTGGCCGTGCCGGAGATGGTGGGTAGAGAGGTGTTTGATGGCGGCAGTCCGGCTACCACGGCTGTCTGCCCTGAGGTTGCGCTCGCGGAGCCGTAGCCGTTGGAAGCGGTGACGATAACCCTGATCGTCGAGCCGACATCTGCAGCCTGGAGCAGGCGGGTACTAGAGCTGGCCGCCGAGATGTCCGAGCAGCTTCCACCCGAGGAGTCGCAGCGGCGCCACTGGTAGGCATACGAGGTGGGCGAGTTGCTCCAAGAGCCGTTAGAGGCGGTAAGCGTCTGACCTTGCTTGGCGGTGCCGGAGATGGTGGGAAGAGCGGTGTTTACCGGGGCGCTTCCCTTTGGAACGACTATAACCGGAACGGCGCTAGCCTTGACGATCTTGAAGGAGAGCGTTACGGCGGCGTAGTCACAGGAAAGCCTGAGCCGGTAACTGCCGACCTTGATCGCTTTTCCGGCGAAGACCTGCTTGACCGTCATCGTGTTGGAACCGCTGAAGCTCCCCTTCTTCGTGACCGCCACGACCTTCTGCCACGTCGTTCCCCTCTTGATGCTGAGCAGGTAGGCGAAGCCCTTACTCGGAACCGAGAACTTGTAGACGAGGTTGACCTTGCTCGCCTGAGAGACGGTGAAGCTCGTCTTGGTGAGATGGGCCGAGAGCTTGCCGCGCGCGCTCGAGCCGGCGCCGGCGACGCTGCACGTGACCGCGCACGCGAGTACCAGGAGTAAAAAGCCGGCTGCGACGCGTGCGGATCTGCTCGGGCTGTTGCCAAGGAACGAGGGGATAGACAGAAAGCGGGCCACTTGGACACCTCCGTAGCGGGAGAGCTACCGCAATCGACCGCTCGGCCTGCGGTCCGAATCGATCCTTTCACATCTCCCGGCAGCGAGCAACGTAGCCGCGAAACACGATCGGCCAGACTACGTGTCGTCGAAGGCGCTTCTGAGCTGAGCCGTGCAGGAATCGAACCTGCGACCTTGGGATCAAGAGGAGGCCGCCGGGACCTCGGCCGGTCTCGGTCTAGCTCGAAAACGAGCGTTTTCGAGCCGATCTCGATCGCTCGATCTCGGTGGGGCTGGTTGCCCCGATGTTGCCCCCAACGATGGACGCAAGCTGAGGCTTTGAGCCTCTGCGATCGCTAGGGCGCGAAGCGAGCAGTGACCGATTTCGCGCTGTTGAGTTTGATCGTGCAGCGGCGCTTGCCGGCGCATCCGTGCTGCCAGCCCAGGAATCGCGAGCCTTTGTCTGGTTTCGCGCTGAGCGTGACGGTTTTGTTGGGGTCGAAGCGGGCGCTGCATACGAACCCGCAGTTGACGCCCGCCGGGCTGCTCGTGACCGTCCCGCTACCGCCGAGCTGCTCGGCGCTCACAGTGAGTGCTGGACGGGGCACAGCGCCGAACTCGAACGCGCCGATGTCGGGCCGGGTGTCGCGCCGGGCGCCGTTTATGTCGTAGCCGGGAGCCCCGATCGTGGTGCCGGCGTTGATCGCGGGGCTTCCGGCCGCGAGTTGGTAGTCACCAGCAGATACGTTGACGAAAAGCGGATCGCCGGTGATGTTGCCGTTCGTGCCGGCAAGGCTGGCGTCGCTGATGAGCGAGTTTGTCATGACATCCGGGAGTTGATTGACGACGACCCCGGTCAGCTGATTGATCGCCGTGCCGTTCGGCGCGTAGAGAATCGTGTTGCAAACCATGACGTCGTTAATTGCGTTGCCGCTTGCGCCGGGCCCGTTAGGAGTCACGGTAAGAAGAGCCGCCGGATTAGTCTCGGCGGGCACGGTTTTGATCAGGGTGTCGTTGAAAATCGTGACACCGGAGACGCGACTTATCGGTGTCGTGGTGGTGTTGCCGCCTTGTATACCGATCCCGCCGCCGGGAACCGAGATGACGTTGTTCACGATCTGCACGTTCGAGATCACGTCGCCGGAGGGCTTGTCCGCCATCCCGTTACCAAAGGCTGAGGCGTCGAGATTTATAGCGCCGTTCTTCATACCGGAAATCACGTTATCGGCGATCAGCGTCTGGTCGATTTTTCCGCCCACCGCGTTTCCGTCGAGCGAAACGGCGGCACCGCCGTCTGTGATCGTGTTCCCGATAATCCGTACCCCGGACAGGCGTGGCGACTTGTATCGGTCGCCCAGCTCGATTCCGATGTTGTCCTGGTCAAGTGTGTTGTCCTCGATAAAGACGTCTTTGATTACCGCGCCGTTGGATGCGGACCACGCGCCGACGGCGTCGCCGTTGCCGGTCTCATGTCGGAACGTGTTGCGGGCGACCGTGATCCCCGAGATGCGTGCATTTGCACCGCCAAAGACAATCACCCCGCTGGGGCCAACGATGCCCGTATTGGGATAGTTGATTCCACGCTCGTCGAACACGTTGTCTGTGATCTGGACGTTCGCAAGCTTCATCGGAGGGGGCAAGTCGGGGGATAGCCCGACATCTCTTCCGGCCAACACATATATCGCCGGCTCCTGAACGGGGGCATTCCGCTTGGGGAGCACACCGGTGAAGCGGAGCCAGCGAACGGTGACGTTCGATGCCTCGACTATCAACAGCTGATGCTGATCCAGCGCTCCTTTAGGCGCGCGACTTCCGTCAAGCGTGACCCGCGCCGGCGACCCGTTTGGCGCAACCCCTTCGAGCGTTACGTGGTTGCGATGAATCGACGGAAGCTGTGACTTGATTTCAATCGCCTTGCCGTTCAAACGAGCGCTGAACAAGATGTACAGAGTCGCCAAGCCGCCGGTCTTGTTAGTAGCCTCAAGCGCCTCGCGCAGGGATATCCCATCTCGTCCCGGCCTTGCCTTCAGCGCAGACAGCGAAGACACGTTGCCGTTGACAGAATCAGCCGTGCTCGACACGACCACCACGTTGGGCGCCACGGTAGCGGCGCTCGAGCCCACAGCGCGCGCTGCCAACCCCGCTGTGCAGACCAAAGCGATCGCCCCGGCGACGCCGGCCGCGATCTTCACCGCGACCTCCGCATCGCCTGCCGGCAGGTTCGAATCTCAAACACAGCACCAACCCTCTCATTACGCCCGTCCCACCGCAACCGCACCGATGCGCACACCCATGGCGGAGAAGTCACGCAAGCCTTGGCAGGCTCGCGTCGGCGGCGATGAGCGAGTCCCGCGTAAGTTAGGAGCGCAGGCCTACACTTACATCGAGGGCATGAAGATGCAGTCCACGCTAGAGGACCGCCGCAGGTGGCGCTCGCTGAGGGCGAAATACGGACGCTGTGAGCAAGGGCTGAGCCTCGGCGAGTTGTCCGAGCGGCTCCGAGTCCATGGGGTCGTCGGTGGCGGCTCCGAGTTCGCTGTCCTCTCGCGGCTCCGAGAGGATGAGCGGCGGGGCCTCGTCGAGTACGTCGACGGGCGTTGGCGGCTGACGCGGAAGGCGGAAGCGGAGTACGCCGGAGCGCTCTCCTGCCTGCAACCGGACGGTCGGAGCGCGAGACGCTGAGAGCCGTGTCGGTTCCAACCGACGCAGGGGCCTGCTCTCGTCGAACGCGCTGAACCGACAGCGAGCCGCCCTCGGACGCTTCCGCGCAACCCCGGGGACGCGGCCGAACCTCGTGAGCGGCGACTCGCCGGCCTTCACGCTACGCGACCGAAGGCCGCTCCGCTGGACGCTCTTTCGGACAGGGCTAGAAGGCCCAATCCGAAGCGCCTAGACTGAGCGCCTAGTAGTGATGGCAGAGATCCACGAAACCTGGACTGTCCGCGAGTTGCCGATCCTACGCGTCGCGCTGCGCCACTATGAGGCAGGCGAGCGCCCTGTCAGTCTCGAGGTGATTCGCGCCGAAACGGGTCTCACGGCCGACCAGGTCACGGCCGGCGCCGAAGCGCTCGCCGTTGCCGATCCGCCGTACCTCGAGGTCGCCTTCGGTGATCGAGCAGCCGGGAACAAGGAGACCAACGGCGACATCATGAAAGTGTCTGAACGGACCCGCCGCGATCTCGGCTCCTGGCCGACTCCCGAGAACATGCTCGACGGTCTGATTCAAGCCCTCACCTCGGAGGCGGACCGCGCATCGGACGATCAGAAAACCCGCTTGCACGCGGCCGCCGAGGCCCTGAGCGGGGTGGCGCGCGAGATCGCGATACGGGTGATCTCCGCCCGTATCGGTCAATCCTCCTAGGGCCGGCTCTGCTCGAGCTAGGCACCGAGGACGCACCTGCGTGGCGCTATGCAGTTGCCCTCTCCGTTGCCCGCCCGCCAGTCGCGCCTAGCCGTCCGGAGCCGCAGGTCGAAGAAGGTCGCACTACACCGATATACCTCTCGCGCTCTAGGGACGCCAGGCGGATCCGGGAAACCGGTCGCGCCTCGCCGTACGTACCCGCCGGGAATCCGGACAACAACGAATTGCCTCTCGCGCTCTCGGGGCGCCGCTGGCGGTGCGAGCCCGTAGAGAACAGTGTTCCCAACACGGGCTCGTAGAGGATCGTGCCACCAGCGGCGTCAGGCGACCCGGGAGGCCGGCCGCGCCCGGCCGCGCGGAGCCGCAGGCCGAAGAAGTTCGCACTACACCGATATGCCTCTCGCGCTCTCGGGGCGCCGCTGAGCGTGCGAGCCCGGAGAGGACAGTGTTCACCACACGGGCTCGTAGAGGATCGTGCGCTCAGCGGCGTCAGGCGACCCGGGAGGCCGGCCGCGCCCGGCCGCACGGGTCGCCGGCCGAGAGCGCGAGATGGGCCGTGCAGGAATCGAACCTGCGACCTTGGGATTAAAAGTCCCCTGCTCTACCAACTGAGCTAACGGCCCGCGCCCGGGTTCTTCGGACGGTCTCGAGTATACGGGTGAGGCTAACGCTTCTTCTCGTTTCACCGTCCGAGCCGCGAGCCGGGAAGTGGCAACTGCGGGCGCGCCCTCGATTAGGGTTAAGAGCCGATTTCGCTAGGCCTGCACACCCGCGGCGGCCGATCCGCGGCGCCAGCAACCGAATGACCGCTCACCGCACTACCAGTGCGCCTTCACGACCCTTCGGCCACTGGCATCCACGGCTTGGCCCCCTCGAACGCACATCCCTAGCGAAATAGGCTCTAACTCGGCCCCGGCTCACTTCCGATAGCTAGATTCGTCGATGCCTTTGGTTATGCGGAAAAAGCTTTTCCTGTTTGCTCTGCTGGCGCTCGTCGCTCCGTTGTCGTTGCCACAGGCTGCCTCGGCGGCCAAGACGGCGCGCATTCTCGTTCACTTCGCCAGGCACACCGGCGTGGCGAGGCAGGAGGCGCTGATTGGACGCATAGACGGCCGCAGGGTCGCGAACGTCCGCCGGCTCGGGACAGCGGTGATCAGCGTGCCCGCCGCCGAGAAGAAGCAAGCGCTGGCACTCCTCCAGCGGCAGGCCGGCGTCGGCTACGCCGAGACGGATGGGATCGTCCACGCCTATTCCGTGACGGTCAACGACCCATACCTCAACTCCTCCTCATGGCAGCTCGCCAACCCGCTCTTTCCGGACGCCTGGTCGCTCACGACCGGCAACCCGAGCGTGGTAGTGGCGGTCGTCGACACGGGCGTCCAGCCGGATCACCCCGATCTGGGAACGCTCGTTCCCGGCTACAACTTCGTCACGCCCGGCGCCAGTACCGCAGACGACTACGGGCACGGCACGGCGGTGGCGGGAATCATCGCCGCGCAGGGGAACAACGGCATCGGCATCGCGGGCACTTGCTGGAAGTGCGAGATCATGCCGGTGAAGGTGCTCGGCTCGGACGGATCCGGCACCGAGTCCGCCGTTGCCGACGGCATCACCTGGGCTACCGACCACGGCGCCGATGTGATCAACCTGTCGCTCGGCGGCCCGACTCCCTCGCAGACTCTGGCCGACGCCGTCAGCTATGCCGAGGCGCGCGGGGTGGTCGTGGTGGCGGCCGCGGGTAACAGCGACAGCAGTGCGGTGAGCTACCCGGCCGCCGACAGCGGCGTGATCTCGGTCGGAGCCGTCAAGGCGGACGGGACTCGCTACACGAGCGCCGAATGGGGCAATGACGCAGCAGGTAACCCGCAGGGCTCGAACTACGGCCCCTGGGTCGAGGTCGATGCGCCGGGATGCACGAACAGCACGTGGCTGAACAGCTCGTACATTGTCGGCAACGACATCAGCACGAGTTTCTGCGGCACCTCGGCCGCGACTCCGTTCGTGTCGGGCCTGGCCGGGCTCGCCCGCTCCTACAACTTCCCGGCCTCTGCCTCGAGCGTCGCCGGCGCGATCGAGAATACGGCGCAAACGCCCTTGTCTGGGGACGCCAACGGCCTGATCGACGCCGAGAGCGCGCTCGCGGCGATCCATTCCGCTCCGGCCGGCCCGGTCGCGTCCTTCAGCCCGAGTGTCGTCTCGGGCGCGGCGCCGCTCAGCGTCAGCTTCGCCAACACCTCGACCGCTGCGACCGCATACAGCTGGGCCTTCGGTGACGGCGCGACCTCGACGGTCACTTCGCCCTCGCACACCTTCACGGCGGCCGGCAGCTACAACGTCACGCTCGTGGCGAGCGACGGGTCTAGCAGCCGGCTCGCGAACGTGGCGATCACGGTTACGGAGCCGGTACCGGTTGCGTCCTTCACGGCCAGTCGCGTCTCCGGCCACGCGCCGCTCAGCGTGAGCTTCAACAACAGCTCGACCAATGCCAGCTCGTACCTCTGGTCGTTCGGGGACGGCGGCCCGAGCTCGATCGATTCGTCCCCCTCACACACCTTTACCAAGGCGGGGAAGTACACGGTCACGTTGACCGCGACCGGGCTGAGCGGCCAGGCCACGCTGAGCAAGACGATCACAGTCCTGAAGCCGCTCGCCGACCTCGCCGTGAGCCTGGTGCGAACGGGGAGCAAGCTGACGAACGGTCATCGCCTCTCCGCGTTCGCGGTCAGGGTCAGGAATCGCGGCGGGACGGCCGACCAGAGAGTGAAGGCTACGTTCAGGCTACCGTCCGGCGCGACTTTCAAGAGTGTCTCGGCCTTCGGTCGCTCGTGCTCACGGACGCTGCCCCGAATCACCTGCACGCTGGGGACGCTGTCGCCGGGCGAGGCCGCGAAGATCTCGTTCGTCGCCAGGGTCGTGAAGAGAGTGAATGCGACGGTCGCCGTCTCCGGGAAGCAGCCGGAGAGCTCGCTCGCGAACAACGTGGCGCGCGCCGCGACCCGGTAGCCGGGTCGTTCCGCCGTGCGGCGGGAGCTTGACAGCCCGGGCAAGCGTTCGCTTGCCGGTCACGCCGCCGTCTTTAGCGAATGTTGAAAAAGCACCGCTAATATGCTGCGACCTCGTACTATCTCTCGGCAAGGAGCAAGTGAAATGAGGATCTGTGGACGCATTCTTCTGGCACTTATCGTTGCGCTCTCGATCGTCGGGACGGCGGTATCGGCGTCGGGCGCCGGCCCGACGGGCCGATTCAAGGTCAACGGCCATCGCCTCTTCCTGACCTGTTCGGGCAGCGGAAGGCCTGTCGTCGTGCTCGATTCCGGGCTCGGCGGCGATCATGGTGCCTGGTACCCTCCGGCTGGCATCGCACGCCGGCTGCAGACCCGCGTCTGCGCCTACGATCGCTACCGCCTCGGCAGCAGCGACGGCGCCGGAGGGAAGATCCAGACCAGGACGATCGGTCAGGCGGCGGCCGATCTCCACGCGCTGCTTCACAAGGCCCAACTCAAGCCGCCCTACGTGCTCAGCGCCCAGTCGATCGGCGGTCTGATCGATCGCGAGTACGCACGACGCTACCCGGCAGATGTCGCCGGCATGGTGTTACTGGACACGGCGCCGGACGACTGGGATCTCTACACGGGGACGCAGACGTTCGCCTTTGGGCACGAGAGCCTGAACGTTGTCGCCGCCTCGGCCGCGCTGCGCGCTCACGACTCGCTGGGCTCAAAGCCCCTGGTCGTCCTCGAGGCGGGCGATGACAGCGAGGTCCAGTCCAGCTGGGCCAACGGCAAGAGTGACTTCCAGACCTACTGGGACCACGCGCAGCGCTCGCTTGCTCAGATCTCGAGCAACTCGATCTTCGCCGTGGCCAAGTCGTCCGGCCACGAGATTCCGCTGTCCGCGCCCGGTCTCACCAACGAGGCGATGGCGATCGTCGTGAACGCCGTGCATACGCACTCGACGCTGCCGTCTTGCGCCGCCAGCTCGTTGCCCCAGAAGGGCGGCGCCTGCGACGCGACATAGAGCCGATCCCGCTAGGCCCCCACGCCCGATGCGGCCGTAGTCGTTGCCCCGAGATAAATCGGTAGTAACTACCAATTGACAGTGACTACGGTTTTGTAGTTACTATCAGAAGGGACGATGACCGGACCTGGAAACAAGCGCTGGTGGACGTTGGTGGCGCTCGTGCCGGCCACGCTGGCGCTCGGGCTCGACGCAACCGTCCTGAGTGTCGCGCTGCCGACTCTGGCCACGAAACTGAATGCCACGACCGGTCAGCTGCAGTGGTTCTTTGCCGCCTATACGCTCACGTTCGCTGCGGCGATGGTTCCGGGCGGGATGTTGGGCGATCGCTACGGACGCAAGAAGCTGCTTCTGATAGCACTGGTCATCTTCGGGCTTGGATCGCTCGCCTGCGCCTACTCCAGCTCGCTCGCGTCGTTCCTCGGCCTTTCCGCAGCCGGCGCGTTCATCGGGGCCAGGATCTTGCTCGGGCTCGGGGCGGCGATAGCGACGCCGATCATCCTCGGGACGCTGCCGGTGCTCTTCTCCAACGAGGAGAGGCCGAAGGCGATCGCCGTGATCATGTCCGCAACGATGCTCGGTTACCCGATCGGCCCGATACTCGGCGGTTGGCTTCTGAGTCATTACTGGTGGGGCTGGGTCTTTCTGATGAACGTGCCGGTCGTTGCGCTTGCGCTGACGGCTGTGATCGCCTTCGTTCCGGAGACCCGGAGCGAGAAGGCCCAGCGTTTCGACCCGCTCGGTATCGCGACCTGCGCGGCCGGGCTGGCCGTCCTGACCTACGGCATGATCGAAGCCGGGCAGAAAGGCTGGGGCAACCCGGGCGCGCTCGCCGAGATGATCGGTGGGCTCCTGCTACTCGTCGTCTTCGTGCTCTGCGAGAAGCGCGCCCCTGACCCGCTCGTCGATCTCGGGCTCTTCCGCTCGGTCGGCTACCGCTGGGGCACGATTCTGGCGGTGCTGATCTCCTTTGCGATGTTCGGGCTCCTCTTCGCCGTGCCGGCATTCTTCCAGGAGGTCTTCGGGAAAGACGCTTTGGGTAGCGGCCTGCGCCTGTTGCCGATGATCGGGGGACTGATCGTCGCGGCGGCGATCGGCACCCGGCTTGCAGCGAAAGCCGGCGCCAAGATCACGATCGGGCTCGGATTCGCGCTCTTCACCGTCTCGATGGGCATCGGCGCAACCACCACTGCCACGAGCAGCGAGCTGTTCATGGTCAGTTGGATTGCCCTTTGCGGCGCCGGCATCGGCCTTTCGATGCCTACGGCCATGGACGCGGCGCTGGCCGCGCTCTCGCCCGAACGGGCTGGAGCAGGCTCGGGGATGATGCAGGCCTTGCGCATGGTCGGCGGCACATTCGGGGCGGCGGTGCTCGGCTCGGTGCTGAATACGACCTATCGCGGCGGGCTGAATCTGGCCGGGCTCCCCGCCGCGGCTGCGAGCCGCGCGCGCGCGAGCGTCGCCGCGGGAGTCGCCGTGGCCGGCAAGCTCCACTCGACTGCTCTCCTCGACTCGGTACGGCAATCGTTCGTGCACGGCATGGACGCCATGCTCTGGCTTTGTGCTGCCGTCGCGGCGATCGGCATCGTGCTGGCGCTTGCCTATCTTCCCGGGAAGAAGGAGAAGACTTCTCGCGAAGCCGCCGCTCGATCAGAATTGAGTCATGAGCTCGCCGGCTGACAGCGATCTGCCTCCGTTAGGTCTTCGCGAGCGCAAGAAGGCGAAAACTCAGGCCGCGATCCAGGCCGAGGCGCTGCGACTCTTCAAGCAGCACGGCTACGAGGCGACCACGATCGAGCAGATCGCCGAGGCGGCCGAGGTTTCGCCGAGCACCTTCTTCCGCTATTTCCCGACCAAGGAAGATGTCGTCTTACGCGACCTGACCGACCCGCTCGTGGTTGAGGCCTTCAAGGCGCAACCGCCCGAACTGAGCGCGATCCAGGCCCTCAGGAACGCTCTCCGGACGGTCTTCGAGCGGCTCTCGTCCGAGCAGCTCGAGATCGATCGGCAGCGCCAGGAGCTCATCCTCGCCAATCCGGAGCTGCGCGCCGGCATGCTGGGCGAGATCGCCGGGACGGTCACCATGTTCACCGAGGTAGCGGCGGAGCGAACGGGCCGGAGCCCGGACGATTTCGAGCTACGCGTATCTGCGGGAGCGCTGATGGGGGTTGCCATCGGTCTCGCGCTGACCAGCCCCGAGACGCCCCCGAAAGATCTCCTCGCTCTCGTCGACGCCGGCTTCGAGCAGCTGGAGCGCGGGATCAAGCTCTAGTCAGTTCACTCCTCGGCGCCCGGACGACCTCGACGTGCGCGTCTTCGCAGGTGTGTTGATCGGAGTGGCGTTCAGCCTGATGCCGGCCAGCCCCAGCGCGTCGCCGAAGGAGCTCATGGCCGTATACGACGCCGGCCTCGAGGAACTTGAAAAGGGAATAAGAATCTGAGCCGGCCTCTTGCGATAGTGCGATCTCGCACTATATAATACTGCGAAGTCGTACTATCAGGCTATCCGACCAGGACGCGGCTGAAGTGATCGAGAGGCGCACCGTCGAGCGGACAGGAGCGTCGCTCACGGCGCGGATCGGTCCCATCGAGCGTGCGAGCTGAGCGGAGAGCCCAAGATCGGAAGGAGCATCAAATGCGGGAGATCCGCAGCGCAGCTTTGGCGCTGGCCATATTGCTGTCGGTAGCCGGCGTTTCGGCGGCTGCGACGATCGTCGGTCCGAGCGGATTGTTCAAAGCGAAAGGTCACCGTCTATACCTCACCTGCGCCGGTGAGGGCAAGCCCACCGTCGTGCTCGACGCCGGTTTCGGTGACGATCACACCATCTGGCCGCCGGTGAAAAAAGCGGCGCGCTGGGTAGGCACTCGTGTCTGCGCCTATGACCGCTACGGTGTCGGCGCGAGCGCGGGTGCGCCGGCCACGAGGACGATCGACCAAGCCGTCAATGATCTTCGGGCGCTCCTGCGAACAGCTCGGATCAAGGGACCGTACGTCTTCGGAGCGTATGGGATCGGTGGACTGATCGACCGCGAGTACGCGCGGCGCTATCCCAAGGAGGTTGCCGGGATGGCTCTCTTCGATTCTGCGCCCGACGACTTCGATCTCTACCTGGGTTACGAGAAATTCGCGGCGAACGAAACTCTCAACATCAAGAACGCGTCAGCCGCTCTGAGGGTTCGAGATTCGCTGGGAGCCAAGCCGGTCGCCGTCGTGGAGGCTGAGGACGTCAGCAGTATCCAGGAGCTCTACGCGGGGGGTAAAGCGGATTTCTTCTACTACTGGGACTCGGCCCAGCGTAAGCTCGCCCGGATTTCCGGCAACTCGATCTTCATCGTGGCGATGGGCACCATTCACCCCGAGATGCTGCAGGAGGCCCCCGCTCTGTCTCTCGAGGTGATCCGGTTGGTTGCCGATGTCGCCAAGCATCACACCGGATTGCCTGCATGCGAGAGGACGAGGCTTCCTAAGCTCCGCGGGAACTGCGATGCGCAGCCAGTGCCGCCTCCGACGTCGAGCGATACAACCACGACCACAACAACCTCGGGCTAGCGGCTCGAGGTTTCTCGGCGGCGAGCATCACGCCCGCCCGGCGCCGAGGGCCGGCCCGCGCGAGCTGTTCGCGCTCACTCCTCGGCGCCGGGCGGGCGGCGCAGACGCTTGGTGAGAGATCGCTGCCGCTTGCCCCTGAGACGGTTCAGGATCGCCGAGCGCGAGGGCTTGGTGGCGGTGCGCTTCGCCACGGGCTCGAGCGCGAGGCGGACCTTCTCCAACAAACGCTCGAGCGCGAGCTCGCGGTTGCGTAGCTGGCTGCGCTCGTCCTGCGAGACGGCGCGCACCGTGCGACCGAAGCGTTCGCGCAGCAGGCTCCTTGCCGGCTCGTCGAGCGAGCAGGAGTCGAGCTCGAGCAAGGCCTCGATTCGCGTCTCGTTCTTCTGCGCGTGCTGGCCGCCCGGCCCGCTCGAGCGCGACGCGCGGTAGCTAGCCTCGGCGCGTACGATCTCGAGCGCCCGCCTGAGCGCATCCGCACCGATCTCCCGCTCGCCGGGTGTTTTCGGTTCCATCTCCCAGATGATCGCAGGGCGGGCGCTCGTCTTCGACGCGCTTGCCTGAACTTTTGTCACGTTACCTTGACTGGGGGATAAAAACGGCTTCGCTCCGACCGATCAAGAGATCACCTCCGTCGGCCGCCGCACATCACCGACGAGGCCGGCCCGCCGCAAGCGGTTCGACAGACAAGATGTGTGCTTCTCAGGGAGGGAGAAGTTGACCCACAGCGAGAACCAGACTGAAACCTGCAGCCGCAGCAGCTCCGATTGTTTTCAAGCCGCGCTGACCGAACTGACCGCCCACAGGCGCGACCTGGCGCTCGCCGCGCCGCCGGCGCCCGTCTGCGACGAAGCGACGCTCAGGGCGCGCGACAGCGTCCGCCTGACGAAAGACCTGGCCGGAGCGCCCAGTGGAGCGGAGGGCGTGATACTCGGCTGGTATGCCAACGAGCCGGAGAAGGTCATCGTCAGCCTGAGTGAGGGAGGCGTAGAGAATCTGCCGCGCGAGGCCCTCGAGCTGATCGAGATCGAATCGGTCGCCTAGGTCTTTTCCGCGCCCGACTCAAACAAGCCGCCAGTGGTGTCAGGCGGCTCCGGAAGGCCGGTCGCGCCCGGCCGCACGGAGCCGCCGGCCGAGAGCGCGAGATGGGCGGAAGAGGAGAACCGGCGTACCGGCTCTCCTCACTCCAGCATCTCTAATTGGTGTTGTTGTCGACCAGCGCGGAAGAACCCTGCGAGAAGTCGGCAGCGATGGCGAGATAGACGTTGCCCAGATCACCGTCGCTCGGTTCCACGTAGAAGTCGCTGGTCGAGCTGGCGATCGACTGCAGAGCCGCGGTGGCGGTGATCGACGGCTTCTCGAGCGGGCCTGTGAAGCCGTTGTAGCGGCAGACGTTGGCGCCTGTGGCGTTCAGGTCGTAGCCGATCGAGTAGATGATGGTGCCGGTCGCCTTCACGACGCCGGCGGAAGTGACGCCCTGGTGGCACGGCGTCATGCGGTAGGGCGACGAGGCCGGGTAGTAGGTCGGGCCGATGTTGGCCGCGCCGTCCGAGAAGAAGATGATCACGTGCTCGACGTTGGCTCGCCCGTTGGTGCTCAGCTGGGCCTGCGCCTTCTCGATCGCGGTCGCGTAAGCGGTGTCTCCGCCGGCCTTCATGCAATTGACCGTCGAGACGAGCTGGGACGAGGTGTTGAGAACCCCGGACTGCGTTGCGTAGTTGTTCGAGAGCGGGACTACGACGTACGGGCTCGAGGTCGAGTTGTAGGCTCGTGTCGGTAGGTGTGCTACAGGCGGTTCCGATGCTTGCCGGCGGCGGGAAGAGGACCAGCCCGACCCGTTGCCTGGCGGGCTCGAGATAACTCAGGAACTCCTTGAGCGCGGCCTTCTCGTCGTTCAGGTCGGTACAGGCCGGGTCGTTGCTCCCGTCGGGGTACATGCACATCGAGCCCGTGCGGTCGACGACGAGCATGATGTCCAGCGGCTTGACGCCGCAGTACGAGCAGGCGGTCGCCTTGGCCGGATGTTGAAGGAGTTGATACCGAGCACGCGGGCGAAGAACGTCGGCACCTGAGCCGATTCCTGAGCCACGACGGCGTTGGCCGGGTCACAGCCGGGCAGGCTCGAGAGGCACTTGGTGCTGATCGTCTCGGTAACGGTTCCGACGTTGTGGAGCTGGTTCTTGGCTCCCGAGCCGGTCCCGAACTGCTTGGCCGTGGCCGTGGCCGCGCTGGTGTCCGGCAACTGCTGCGCCCCCGCCAAGGCCGCGGCATCGGCCGAGGCTTGTAGCGAGCGGTGCGCGTAGTAGACGTACCCGACGTCGATTGCGAACGCGGAAAGGGCGAGTAGCGCCACCATCGCGATTACCGCGAGCACTACCGTTTGCCCGTCCTCGCCCGATCGTCGCCGGAGGCGAGTGTGCGAATGCATCTCGTTACCTCCTTTCGGGAGCTCGAACCGAGGCGGAGTGCTGCGCCACGCCGATTTGAGCTCCATGACCGACGAAGCCCTCGAGCTCCGCCTGGCTGTCGTTTCGAGGGGGCAAAGCAAGCTCGCTCTCCCGGCGCAACGCGTCTCGAGGAGAGATGAACCTCAATCTGTCGCCGGGCTCGATCCCGCGCGCGAGCGCCGCTCCGGCGGGGAGCTCCAGCACCGCTCTGGCGCCGCGTTTCGATGCGGTTCGCCAGGGGGCCAGATCGTGCGCCACGTGCAGCACGATGTCCCCGCGATCGAGAAAGACGGCATCGATCGAGAAGCGCATGAAGGCCGTGTGGATCGCAGCCGCCGGCCGTAGCAGTAATGCTTCGCCGGCGCATAGGTAGCGCCGTCCGAGCAGCCCACGCATGCGATCCAGTGGTCGATCGGCGACGCGACAGCGATCGCAGAGCATGCGACCGGCCACGTCGCAGACGAGCAGGACGGAGTTTCTCTCGAGCGTTTTGGATCTAGTAGCCAATGTGAATGTGGTCGTAGTGGTCGGCAAGCGGGAAGGACGGGCCCCCGAACCCGAGCAGCGAGATGACCTGGTTCGGCAGCATCTCGGCCGGCAGCAGCAGGATCTGCTTGATCGCCCGCGCGGTCACGCTCGATTCCTGCTGGTGCCCGTAGATCGGGATGTCGTCGAGAGCGGCGATGTCGACGGCGCGTCCGTAGATGTGCGCCGAGATCACGCCCGGCCGCGCGTACAGGCGGTGGCCGGTGATCAAGCAGGAGACTCGAACGTCCCCGAAGGACTCGGCCAGGAAGGCGATCATCGCGATCACACGCACATCCACGCGGCCGGAAGAGATGTCGTCGCGACCGCCCGGGTAGATGTCGATGCGCGGGTCGGAGAGCACCTTGGCCGCGAGGCTGTCCTTACTGGCGGCAAGTCCGTCTACGAGAGTCTGTAGGCCCAGAGCCTCGTAGTAGTGCTCGAGCACCAGCACGCGCCGGTCAAACAGCGCGTCGTGCTTGTAGGCGAACACCGCCGCGCGGTCGCCGGTGTCGACGTGAAGCGGGCCGAGAACGGCGGCTTCCTGCTGTAGCGAAGTGAGCGCGACCTGCCCCGAGCCGTCCGGGTGCTCGGCGCGAAGGACGGCGAGCAGGAAGGCCCAGTCGAGCCCTTCGGCCGAGCTGGCCTGCTGAAGCTGCTGCGCGAACTCGGGCGTCAGCCTAAGCGAAGCGGGCGTCGGATCGGGTAGCGGCTCGTTGATCCACTGCACGGTGCCCGAGCCACCGCTCGCGCCGGCCTCCGGCTCGACATCACGCAATTTCGGCGCCGAGTGAAGTGACGCATAGCCGGCCTTGGCCTGCTTGGCGTGCTTGTGGTTGCGCCCGTGACCCGCTGACTGAGCCGACGGTTGTGGCGCCAGGACCGGTGCCGGCCGGCTTTTAGGCGGCGAGCTCTTGCCTGTGGCGGGCGTGCTCGGCGAGCCGCTCGAGGCCGAGCCGTTGCCGGCGTCGCCGCTCGGCGCTTGCTCCGGCGTGGTCGTGACAGCGCTCGTGGTCGTGGTTCGCGGCGTGTCGGTGTTTCCGCCTGAAGACTGGTCGCCGCTCGGCGCCGGCGTGGTGACTGTGTCGGCCGTCGTCGCTACGACGCTGGTCGTCGTCGTGGTGCTCTGACCAGGCTCGCTCGACGCGTCCGTCGAGGTCGTGGTGGTTGCGCTCGGCTCCGCGGACGTGGTCGTGGTCGGCGTTGTGGCCGCGGGTGTCGTGTCGGTAGTGGTCGCGGTCGTGGTTGCCGTCGTCGTGTCGGTAGTGGTGGCGTCGAGTGTCTGCGTTGTGCTCTGCGTATCGGCGACAGGCACGTCCGAGGAGGAAGAGACGATCGTGGCGACCTCGTTTCCGGCCGCCGCCGTCAGGGCGGCGCCGGCGAAGAAGAGGAAGGCGAAGAGAACGGTGGTAGCCAGGCGGCGGCGTGGTGGGCGTGCCTTGTCGGGCTCGCGTCGCGGTCGCTTCTCGACCTGAACGAGCCGCGGTCCCGCGGGCTCGCCCAGACTGGTCGGCCAGAAGACGAAACCGTCGTCTTCGAGCCCGGCCTCGCGATTCTCCCCTGCTGCGTCGCGCCTGACCTGATCGCTGCGCGCGGACCGGCGACTCGCCTCCCGCTTGCGCGCGGACTCCCGTCGTCTCTTCCTCATCTACGGCTCCCCCTCATTCACTTCACCGCCGAGTTTTTCCTCGGCGCGGATAGCTATCTGCTCCCAGCCGCGATGGGACGTTCTAACTATGCGATCAGCAAACCGATTTGCGGTTCCCCCAATGAGGTGAATTAACGCCGACGATCGCTAGAACGAGTGAAAAACCTCGGAAATCACCCCGTCAAGGGATTTGGAGTTGGCGTCAGTATCTCGATTCCCAAACCGCAACCAAACACGGCGGCGCGGCCACGCCACGAAACACTAGGGGGAGGTTTTGAGGCGTGAAGCATTCAAGCGCACCGGCCGTATTGAACAGAGAGACGGATCTGGGGGCTAACTTCCGTCTCTCGTTCTGCGCTGAAGCCTCTGCCTGCCGTGTGATGGAAAGGGGGGTGCATTTCAGATGCGTATGATCTCGCGTTTGCATTTGTTCCTGATGCGTGATGAAGGGCAGACGATGGCCGAGTACGGCGTCGTTCTGGCCGTGATCACGGTCGCCTGCTTGGCCGTTTTCGGTCTGCTTTCTGGTGGGATCACCAACGCGATCCAGAAGGTCGTCGACGTACTGCCGAAGTAGGCAGGGAAGAGTTGTCACATCTGTCGAAAGAGATCCGCCGGAGGGGATGAGGGGGAACACGAATGAAGCCGAGCTCGGAGAGCTGTTTGTTCGGTCGCTCAAGCCGCAAGCGCGAGGCTGAGCGAGCAGCAACCGAAAAAGCGATCGTTTCCTACGTGATTACGATCAGCGTCCCGGCGACCTTCGTGATCTTCTCCGGCGGTATTACCAGAGCTGTTGAGCGGGTGGTGGAGTTGACTCCGGCCTAGCCGCTCGAATGTGGGCGGGCCTTCTGGTGCGGAAGGCTCGCCCCGGCTGTTTAAGGGGGGAGGGGAAGTGAGAATTCGAGCCAGAGCCGGCTCCGAGCAGGGTCAGTCGATGGTCGAGGCGGCCATCGTGATACCGATTCTCTGCATGGTCCTCTTCGCCATCGTGCAGTTCGGGATCACCTTCAACAACTACCTGACGCTGACCGATTCCGTGCGCGCCGGAGCCCGTGAGGCATCCGTTTCGCGCGAGGCAAGCGATCCCGTCGGCGCGACCGTATCAGCGGTGCGCTCTTCCGCCTCCGATCTGAATCAGAGCAATTTGACCGTCAGCGTCACGTCCAGCCTGGACGCCCGGCAGCGATGTCACTGTCACTGCGAAGTATCCCTATTCGATAAGTCTGATGGGAATTGTCATTAATTCCGGCAATTTGGCGAGCTCCACTACAGAGCGGGTCGAATGAGCGAAAGCGCTGCCTCTCCTGACGGAGCACGGCGCGCAACTCGCACCAATCCACGCACTAGGAATACCGCATGAGAAAGTTCATAAAAAGAGACAGAAGTAGGAAACGAACGCCGATCGATTCAAGTCATCGGGACGGGCGTTCATAAAAGGCAAAAAAAGGACGCACCGGAAATGACATACCGACTTCGCAACTTACTAATAGCGCTCGGGTTGGCGGTTATCGCCGCCATACTCGTTAGCGTTTACGTGACGCAGTACAAGAATCACGTCGATAGCGGTCAGGCGGGCGCCGAGGTGTACGTGGCGGCTCGCGACATTCCCAGCGGCACGCCGGGCGACGAGTTGGTCGACGGGAAGTACCTGCGCAAGGAGTCGGTCAAACGCATAGACGTCGTTCGTGGCGCGATCACGGACCCGAAGCAAGTCGCCTCGAGCTACGTGAGCGAGCCGATATACGAGGGAGATCAGGTCTCGCTCAGGCGCTTCGGCGTAGCCGGCGCCGAAGGTGCGCTCGGCCAACTGACGGGAGTCCAACGCGACGTGGAGATCGACGCCACGCCGGCCCAGGTTCTGGCCGGGGTGGTCAAGACCGGCGACCACGTCGACCTGGTCGCATCCTGGATGGCGCCCGAGGGCAGCTCGCACCACGTGAGCAAGGTCGTGCTCAGGGACCTTCTGGTGCTGGCCGCACCCGGCGCCGGCTCGGCGGGCTCGGGCGTGACGAGTAGCGCGAACGCGAACACGACGATTCAGCTCCGGGTGACGGATACACAGTCGACGAAGCTCTTCTTCATCGTCAAGAACGGCGACTGGACGCTGGCCTTGCGCCCGCCGACACGGGCCGGCGACAGCTCCGAGACACTCGAGGACGCGAAGACGATCGCGGCCGAGGGCGTCGGCGCCGCCGTCTATCAGAAAGCGATGCAGGGGACGAGCTGATGAGCGAGCAAGCGCACGAGACGACACGCATCTTCGTAACCGGCACCTGCGACGGCTTGCAGCCGCTGCTCGAGGCTCTGGCAGAGAACGAAGAGCTCGAGCTGCTGGGCTCCAGCGAGCACATCGCCGCCGCCGCGCCGGTACTGGCCGGTGGTCATCTCCAGGTCGTGCTACACGCCACGCGCAGCTCGGTTCTCCCGATCAACGAGCTGGCTGCGATCCGCGAGTTGACACGAGCCCCGGTCATCTTGATCTGCTCGAGCGAGGCCTCGGCCCTGCTCGATGAGGCACTCGAGGCGAACGTGGTCGACGTTCTGGTCATGCCGCAGTTGATCGAGAACGTCGTCTTCTCCATTCGCAGGGCCTGCCACATGAGCCGTCGCCCCGAGGTTCCGGCGGGAGTCGAGGGAAAGATCATCACGGTCTTCTCGCCCAAGGGTGGGACCGGGAAGACGGTGATCGCGGCCAATCTCGCCGCTTCGCTGGCCCACGACGAGGGTAAGCGGACGCTTCTGCTCGACCTCGACCTGCAGTTCGGCGACGCGGCGATCATGCTCGGGCTCGAGCCCGACAAGACGATCTTCGATCTCGTCGTCGCGCCGGGCGAGCTCGACGCCGACAAGCTGGCCGGCTACACGGTCAAGCACGCCTGCGGGCTCGACATCCTGCCGGCGCCGCTCAGGCCCGAGGACGCCGAGCTGGTGACCGAGTCGAAGGTCGGGCGCCTGCTGGAGGTCGCGCGCTACTCCTACGAGGTGATCGTCGTCGACACCTCGCCCTTCTTCCACGGGCCGATGCTCTCGACGCTCGATCGCACCGACCAGTTGCTGCTCGTGGCCAGTCTCGACATCCCGACGCTCAAGAACGTGCGTCTGGGGCTGCAGACGCTCGAGCTGCTCTCGTTCCCGCGCGATCGGGTGCGGGTGGTGCTGAACCGCGCCAACGACAGGGTCGGCATCAAGCAGCGCCAGGTCGAGGAAGCGCTCGAGTGCGAGGTCTGGAAGTCGGTTCCTGTCGATCGCGCCGTGCCGCTGTCGGTGAACAGAGGCGTGCCGGTGGTGGTGGCCGACTCGGCCTGCGACTTCTCGCGCGGAGTGCACGAGCTGGCGAAGGCGCTTTACGCCGACGAGCAACGCGGGCGGCGCCTGCTGACCGCGATCAGGGCGTGACGAGGCATGGGTCTTCATGACCGCATAGCTACTCAGAACGCGGCGGCGAGCGAGCTCGAGCCGGGCTCCGGCCGTGACGGCGCGGAGTCACGTCGCGTCGATCCCTACGCCGAGCTGAAGACGCGCATCCACAACGCCTGTATCGAGCAGCTCGGGGTCGAGCTGCTGCGGCGGGAGGGCGAGGAGGATCTCGCCGAGCGCGTGCTCAGGGCCGTCACCGAGCAACTCTCGCTCGACCGCACGCCGCTGACCCGCGAGGAGCGTCACCGGCTGGTGCGCGAGATAGCCGACGACATCCTCGGCTACGGCCCGATCGAGCCGTTGCTCCAGGACGAGTCGGTGACCGAGGTGATGGTCAACGCCAGCGACCGGGTCTACTTCGAGCGCGGCGGCAAGATCGAGCGCGCCGACATCGCCTTCGTCGACGACTCCCACTTGCTCAGGATCATCGACAAGATCGTCTCACAGGTGGGGCGCCGCATCGACGAGGCCTCGCCGATGGTCGACGCCCGCCTTCCGGACGGCAGCCGCGTCAACGCGATCATCCCTCCGCTCGCGCTCAGAGGGCCGTCGCTGACGATCCGCAAGTTCGCGCGCGACCCTTACACGATGGACGACCTGATCAGCTTCGGCACGTTGACTCCGAAGACGGCCCAGTTCCTGGCCGCCTGCGTGCGCGGCAAGCTGAACGTCCTCATCTCGGGCGGGACGGGCACCGGCAAGACGACCACCCTGAACGCGATGAGCGCCTTCATCCCCGGCGACGAGCGAATAGTCACGATCGAGGACGCCGCCGAGCTGCAGCTGCAGCAGGAGCACATCGTCTCGCTCGAGTCGCGGCCGCCGAACATCGAGGGCAAGGGCGAGGTCAGGATCCGCGAGCTGGTGCGAAACGCCCTGCGCATGCGTCCCGACCGGATCATCGTCGGCGAGGTGCGCGGCGCCGAGACGGTCGACATGTTGCAGGCGATGAACACGGGCCACGAGGGCTCCTTGACGACCATCCACGCCAACTCGCCGCGCGACGCTCTGGCCCGCCTGGAGACACTGGTCATGACCGCCGGCGTGGAACTGCCGCTGCGCGCGATTCGCGAGCAGATCGCCAGCGCCTTCGACCTCTTGATTCAGATCGCCCGCCTGGTTGACGGCTCGCGCCGCGTTACGCAGATCACCGAGGTCATGCACCTGGAGGCCGACGTGATCACCCTGCAGGACATCTTCGTGGCGAAACCGCCGGACGAGGACGCGAACGGCGCCCGGCGCGGCGGCACCCTGCTCGCGCCGCTTCTGTGCACGGGGCTCAAGCCGCACTTCCTCGAGAAGTTGGCCAGCAACAACGTGCTAGTGGCGCCGAACTTCTTCGAGCGCGAGCAGACCTTGCCGGCCGGCGTTCGCCCGGGCTTCGCGGCGGCCGCCTTTGGAGGGAAGAAGGGATGAGCAAAGCCGGGGCATTGCTCTTCGCGGCGCTGATCGCGGCGCTGGCCATGGTTTCGGCGGCCGGCGCGAGCGTCGAGATCAGAGGCCTGGATACGAGCGGATACCCGGCCATACGGCTGACGGTCGTCTCCTCGAAACCGGTGGCGATCAAGCCCGCGCTGGCCGAGAACGGGCGCGCCGTTGTTGGTCTTGAGGCGCAGAATCTGGGCAAAGCGAAGGCGGTCGTGCTGGCGCTCGATCGCTCGCAGTCGATGACAGGGCGCTCGCTCGCCGACGCGGTGGCGGCGGCGCGGGCCTTCGTCCGTATCAAGGCCGGCGGAGACCGGCTCGGCCTGATCGCCTTCGGTCAGAGTGCTACCGAGCAGTCGCCGCTCTCTTCCTCTACCGGCGACCTCGTCACGAGCCTCGAGGCGATGCAGGTGGACAGGAGCGCTGGAACGGCTCTCTACGACGCCGTCGTGCAGGCCGCCCAGGCCCTACGCTCGGATCCTCTGGCCGGACGCGTGATCGTGCTCCTCACCGACGGCAAGAACGTCGCCTCGGGAGCCACGCTCGACGACGCGGTCCTCGCCGCCCAGAAGGCGGGCGCGGTTGTCTACGCCGTGGGCATCAAGGGGCCGCAGTTCGATCCCACTCCGCTGGAGACACTTGCCCGCGAGACCGGTGGGCGTTACGTGCTCGCCAGCTCGAGCGCTCGCCTGAGCGCGATCTACACCGCCATCGCCTCCGAACTGGCGCGCAGCTGGCGCGTCTCCTACATCACCTCCGCCATCGCCGGCGCCCGGGTGACGTTGCAGGCCTCGCTCGTGGGCGCCGGCTCGGCGAGCACGCAACTGCAAGTTGCGAGCGTTGCGCCTGCGAGCGCACACACTTTTCTGCCCTCGTTCCTCTTCTCTACCTTTGGCACGGTCCTGATCTCGCTGCTGGTCGGAGTGCTCGGCCTGGCCGTCATCGCGAATATCACCTCGGCGCGTAAGGGCTCCTGGGTGGAGGCGCGGTTGGCACCGCACGTCGGCGCGGGCGCGAGCAGGAGGGGCCCGGGCGCGCGCGAGCGCCTGAGCGCGGTCGCCACCCTCTTCAGCGCGACAGAGAGCGTGTTTGGCAGCTTCAACGTCTGGCGCCGGCTCACGCGCATGCTCGAGCGAGCGGACATGCCGCTGAAGACGGTCGAGCTGGTCTGGGCGATGCTGGGCCTGGGCATCGGCTTCGGCCTCGTCACCTCGATGACCGGCTCCGGAGCTTCGGCGGCGCTTGTCGCAATGTTCATCGGCGCCGCTGTTCCGTACGGCTTTGTCTGGCTGAGAGTGCGCAAGCGCCTCGCCGCGTTCGAGGTGCAGCTGCCCGACCTGCTCGTGACGATGGCCGCCTCGCTCAAGGCCGGGCACAGCTTCAAGCAGGGCTTGCAGGCCGCGATGGAGGAGGGCCAGGAGCCGGCCTCCGGCGAGTTTCGGCGTGTGCTCACGCAGACTTCGCTGGGGCGGCCGATGGACGAGGCGTTGAAGGAGATGGCCGACCGGCTCGGCTCGGCAAACTTCGAGTTCGTGATCACGGCCGTGACCATCCAGAGGCAGGTCGGCGGCTCGCTGGCCCAGCTCTTCGACATGGTCGCCGACACCGTGCGCCAGCGGCAGCAGTTCGCGCGCAAGGTGCGCTCGCTGACGGCGATGGGGCGAATGTCCGCCTTCGTGCTCGTGGGCCTGCCGTTCTTCCTCGCTTTGGTGCTCTCGGTCATCAACCCGACTTACATGTCTCCGCTCTGGCACACGAGCACCGGAAACATGATGCTGTTGATCGGCGTGGTGTCGATCGGAATCGGCTCGCTCATGCTCAGGAAAATCGTCGCCTTCAAGGGATAGGAAAGATGCTGCTAGTAATTGCCGTCGCCGCACTCGGGCTCTCCGCCTTCTTCGTCTTCGAGCTGGCCAGCCAGCCGGCGCGCGAGCGCAGGGAGGTGCTGGCGCGCGCCTCCCGCTACGGTCGCGCGAAGCAGATGGCGACGAACGAGGACGAGAGCTTCAGCAAACGGGCGCTGAAGCCGCTGCTGGCGAAGACGGCCAAGACGATGATGAAGCTGAACCGGCGCACCTCGCTCGAGTCGCTGCAGTGGACGCTTCAGGGCGCCGGCATGCGCGACGTCTCGGCCGAAGCCTTTTTGGCGGCCAAGGGGCTCTGCGGCGGCGGCGGCCTTCTGCTGGGGCTCTTGTTCGGCGGGCTCAGCGGCGGCTCTTCGGTCCTGCTCTTTCCTCTCTGTTTCGGGGCACTCGGCTATGTCGGCCCCAGCTACATCGTCAATGCTCGCGCCCGCCGCCGGCGCGAAAACGCGGTCGCCCAACTTCCGGACTCGCTCGACCTGCTGGCGGTCTCGGTCGAGGCCGGGCTCTCTTTCGATGCGGCGATCAACAAGCTGACCGAGCACATGCAGGGGCCGCTGGTCGAGGAGTTCGAGCTGATGCTGGGCGAGATGCGCATCGGCTCGGGCCGGCCCGAGGCGCTCAAGAAGCTCGCTCAGCGCCTGGACACGCCCGAGATCGCCGCCTTCGTGCGCTCGCTCATCCAGGCCGACCAGCTGGGCATCTCGCTCGGCCGCATCCTGCGCGTGCAGGCCACCGACACTCGCCTCAAGCGCCAGGCCGCCGCCGAGGAGAAGGCCGCCAAGGCCCCGATCAAGATGCTCTTCCCGACAGTGGTCTTCATCTTCCCGGCCATGTTCGTGGTCATCCTCGGGCCGGCGATCCTGTCGATCAAGAAGGTTCTGGGCTTTTAGCCTCCGGCGAAAATCCGCTCCCTGCGGGAGCATCACGATTTTCGCCGGTCAGGAACCGGGCGCTGAGCCGCGTCTTTGGCGCGTTGCTCATCGCAGTGGTCCTAGGAGCGGGGCGGGTTTGGCTGTGGGCGGGGAGAGTTCAGTAGCACGCGCTGTCTGTATTTGCGATGACGTCCAGAATCATAGGCACAGAGTAAATAACTGTACTGAGAGGTATGAAATACCAGCTAAAGGCGGTAAATGTTCCAGGACACGGGCGTCGTCCGGGTCTGGTGTTATGCTATGGAGACTCCACGTGTCTATTAGGAGGCAACGATGGCAACTAACCAAAAGCGCCGCGCGTACCCGAAGATTCCTGCAAAGAATTGGTGGGACCTACGACAGAGATTCCAGAAGACGATGCCGACCCAGGTGACGACGTCTTACCTGCAAACGGTTCTGGGCGTTAAAGAGGGGCATGCGGCGAACATAGTGCCCCAACTTCGCACGGTTAACCTGATAGGTGAGGAGGGTAGGCCAACGCCTCTCGCGAACGAGTGGCGTACCGAAGAGGGATACGCCTCCGCCTGTAAGCAGATAGTCGACGCGGTTTACCCGACCGAGCTGAGAGATGCCGTTCCGCCGACGGAGCCAGATCGAGATGCCGCCAAACGCTGGTTCATGAGAGAGATGGGTGTTGGAGAAGGTGCCGCGAGCGGAATGGCCTCCTTCTACGTTCTTGTGTGCCAAGCGGAACTAACAAACGGAGTCGGTCGCCTGCAGCAAGGAGTCTCTGAACCTCGGGCTAGGAGCAAACGGTCTCGTGAAACTTCTGGGACGCACGACGGAACCTCAACCCCATCGGTCCCCACACCCCTCATTACGACGCCCGACAGCGTCGCGAAGGAACGAAAAGAAGCGAATCCATCGCTCCATATCGATGTCCAAGTGCATATTCCGTCTGATGCGTCGCTGAATCAGATCGACGCCATCTTCGCGAGCATGGCGAAACACCTCTACCCCAACCGCTAATTTGAGTACTCAAGACAGACGGGCGCTTCTCAGTCTCGCCCGAGACCTTCAACGCGCTGCGATCGACAGCCTGCCGCCTTGCTATCCGGTCGCGACCGACACGGTCGCACTTTTCGACGCCCTTGTGACGGAACCCGAGCTCCGCGACGCCGTGCGGCAACTTTTCCTCGACGGCCACTACCCGCAAGCCGTCGAGGAAGGTTTTAAGTACCTCAACAATCTCGTGAAGAGTCGAACCGCTCTGAGCGCGGACGGGGCACCCCTGATGACTACCGCCTTCAGTCCCGCCGCTCCGCTACTCAAGCTAAGCGACCTCAAAAGCCAATCTAAACACGATCAACAACTCGGGTACATGAAGATCTTCGAAGGCTCAATGACCGGCATTCGAAATCCACGAGCCCACGAACACAAGTATCTGGACGATCCACGGAATGCGCTAGAACTTCTTGCTCTCTGTAACCACCTGACACGCCTCGCCGTAAACGCCACACGTGGTAGACGGCGGCGCTCGCGCGCGGCGAAGACGTAATCGGGCTGGAGTTATCGCGAGCGAAGCTGCCACGACCTCACGAGAACAGGAACCTTTCGGGAGTAACCTGAGATGTGTCTGGTCTCGCTCAGGTGCGCCGGCGCCACCAGGCGAGAGTCTCGCCGAGCGCCTTGTTCATGGCCGTCGGCTTGAGGCCGAAGGTCTCTTCGGTCGCGGAGGAGTCGAGGACGAACGGTCGCTCGAACTGGTAGAGGACCTCGCGCAACTCGCGTAGCAGTGGAGAGACCACGCCGCCCGTCCGTACCAGCCAAGCGGGAATTCCGCGCACCTGCGGAGCGGGCACGCCGGCCAGTTCCGCCAGCGCCTTTACCAGCTCGCGCTGCGAGAGCGGGGGGTTGCTGGGAACGTGCCAGGGCCGCCCCCAGGCGCGCTCGTCGCGGGCCAGGATGACGAGCGTGCGGGCCACGTCGGGCACGTAGGTCCAGCTGTGCGGGACATCGGGGTTGCCGAGCACGCGCACCGTCTTGCCGGCCAGCACCCGGGGGACCATCCGTGCGAAATGGCTCGACGTCTCGCCGGGACCGAAGAAATCGGACGCGCGCGCCTCGGTGGCCTGCACCTGTCCGGCGTTGTAGGCGGCGAGGGCTTCGGCCCACATGTTCGCTCGCACCCGGCCCTTGGCTCCGGCGGGTGCCGGCACGTCGGTCTCCGTCAGCGGCTGATCGACGGGCCCGTAGGCATAGAGATTGCTCATGGTCACGAGCACCGAGCTGCATTCCCTCGCCGCCTGCAAGAGTGACGAGGCGATCGGCGGCCAGTCCTCCGGCCAGCGGTGATACGCGGGGTTGGCGCAGTTGTAGACGGCGGTCGCACCTACCGACAGACGAAGCATGGTTGCTCGGTCGGCGGCATTGGCGCTCACTTTCTCGATCTCCGGGCGGTTCGGGCCCGAGCCCGACCTCGAGACGAGCAGAACGCGATCACCCTCTTCGGCCAGGAGCAACGCCACGGCCGATCCGACCGGCCCGGCTCCGACGACTACGTGTGTCTCCATGGGATTCCCTCCCCGGCTCGCCGTAAGCTCGGTTACCCGTTCGCGCCGCTTCGTAGGCACGCCCGGCCTCGTTTCGGTTGTGTGCTCCGAGAACGGTGCGAGAATCGAGCCCGTCTAGGCGATTATGCGACGTATCAGCGAACAAGCAACAGAGCTCGAAGCCGAGCAGGTGCCCGCGCGCGAGTCGCTCCGCTTCGTCGTGCACAAGCACCAGGCCTCGCAGCTGCACTACGACCTGCGCCTCGAGCTGGACGGCGTGCTCAAGAGCTGGGCGATTCCCAAGGGCCCTTCGCTGGAGCCCGCCGACAAGCGCCTGGCCATGATGGTCGACGACCACCCACTCGGCTACGCCGACTTCGAGGGCGTGATCCCGGAGGGCGACTACGGCGGCGGCACCGTGATGATCTGGGACGAGGGCACGTTCCTGGCCTTGGAAGAGAGCGACCGCGAGGGAAGCGAACAGGCCTTTCGCCGCGGGCTCGAACGTGGCCAGTTCACCTTCATCGTCAGCGGCGAGAAGCTGAAGGGCGAGTTCGCGCTCGTCCGCTTCGCGCGCGCCGGCGAGAAGACCTGGCTATTGCTCAAGAAGCGCGACGAGTTCGCCTCGGCCGAGGACGTGAGCGGGCTCGATCGCTCCGTTCGCTCGGGCCGGAGCATGGAGGAGATCCGTGGCGACTCGAGCCGAAGTTGAGTGACGGAACCAGCCATCGGCGCCGTATCGGGTGCAGCGAGATGTCCCGAACCGGCTCGACCGCTCAGCACCTTCGCCGCGCGCTGCGATCTGCGCTGCTTTTGGCGCTCGCGTTCGCAGTGCTCCTCGCCACCAGCTCCTGCGGGGGCGGAAACAACTCGAGCCAGAGCGCGAGCGGCGGCGAGATGCACACGTTTCGAAGTACTGACTTTGGCTTCCATTTCTCCTATACGAGCGGGTTCCGGGCCTTCGTCACGCAGCGGAACTACACGACGGTCTCGTTCAAGTACTACGTCGTCACGAACGCCGTCGTTGGTCGGAAGAGCATCGCTCCCTACAGCGGCGATTTGAGCAAGCTGCCGCCGCGCTCGGTCGTCTTCCTCATCGAGCGTGTGAACGGCGGGCCGATGCCGATGCTATCCGAACCCGAGACGCACTTCCCGCTGCGAGCAAGTAGCTTCACGCCCGTGCGTGGAGTTTCGCTACCTGAAGGCGCCTCGTGGCGCGAGTCCTCGATCTGGGCCAACGGCTGGAACCTAGGCGCCGATGTCTACTTCGCCCCTCGCTCGAGCTCGGCCGCCCGGGCCGCTATCTGGCGCATCGTCTCGTCGCTCCGCTTCAAGTCGCTTCGCACCGGCCAGCTAACCGCGGATGGTCGCTTCCAGGTGCTGAAGATGGAGGGAAGGTACCCGGTCGGCTCCGTCGAGCGCTTGAACGCCGACTACTTCCTGGTCAGGGCGCCGCACGGCTTCTACGGGATATCGGGGCTGGCCACCAGGTTCCCCAACAACCTTCCTTGCCCGATGCGCTTCGACCGCTCCCGCTTCGAGTTCGCCTGCACGAACGGTCCCCGGCGCTGGAGCCGGATGGGGCGGCCGCTCTGGAAAGGCGCCGGCTACCACGACTACCTGACCGTCCTGATTGCGGTCAAGGTCGGTCAGGACGGGCACGTGCTCTTCAGCTCGAGCGAAGGCGCTCCCCTCAGCGGCGTCTCCGCGCTCGAGCGGAAGTACTGGGGCAAACCGTCGCGCTAGCGCTTCCGCGCCAGAGCGATCAGGAACCCGTGCCGGTGCAGCCGGCGCAGACGGACATCTTCCAGGCCGGCGTCGCCGAGCAGGCGGGCAAGCTCGCGCGGATGAACGAAGCCCAGGTGGCCGGGCTCGCGGCGCTTGAGGTGACGGTCGAGAGCTCGCACGAACAGCTGCTCGGGGTTGGAGTCGCCGATGGCGATGCTCCCACCCGAGGCGAGCACCCGTGCCATCTCGCCTACCGCGGCGCCGGGACTCGGGAAGTGGTGGATGGAGGTGCTGCAGAGCACGGCCGTGAACTCCCCGTCGGCGAAGGGGAGGTGCTCGCCGTCGCCGACCGCGAACTCGGTCTTGTCGAGCTCCGCCGCGAGCTCGCGTGCCTGCTCGACCATTCGCGGAGAGAGGTCGAGCCCAACGACGCGCGAAACGAGCGCCGCCGCCTCGCGCACGGCGGCCCCGGTTCCGCAGCCCACGTCGAGCAGCCGGTCGCCGGGCCCGAGCTCAAGTGCCGCGAGCGTACGCGACTGGTTGCGCAGAACGTGGCGCCAGCGCCAGTCGGTCTCGTAGCGACGGGCCACGCCGTCGAAGTAGCCGCGGCTTGCGACCTTCTCATCCATGCGCTTGCTCACTACCAGGCGCCGATATCTGCGCCAGCACAATCACGTAGAAGCCATGCCAGAACCGGCGGAAGGCGATTGGCGTGAGGCCGGCTTCGCTCATATAGCGGGCGATCTCGGCCGAGCTGTGGAAACCGGCGTGGCCGGTGTCGAGACGGTGTCCGAGGCGGTTGATCAGCCCCATCAGGAGCTGATCGCGGTTGAGATCGCCAAGCGCGAGACGCCCGTTCGGGCCGAGAACCCGACCCATCTCTTTCACCGCTCGCCCGGGGTTTGGGTAGTGGTGGAACGAAGAGGTGCAGAGAACGGCAGTGAACTCGCCGTCGGCGAAGGGAAGATGCTCGCTGTCTCCGAGCTCGAACTCGGCGCCCGCGATTCCCTTCGACAGTCGCCGCGCCTCGGCGATCATCTTCGGCGACAGGTCGAGGCCGACCGCCCGTGCAACGAGCGGTGCCGCCTCACGCACGGCCTTTCCGGAGCCGCAACCCACATCGAGCAACCGGTCGTCCGCCGTCAGCTCCAGCGTCGCAATCGCTTCGGCCTGGGGCTTTCTCAACCAGCGCCAGCGCCGGTGAGTTTCGTAGTGCGCGGCATGGCGATCGAAGTAATCGCGACTCGCGCTCTTCGCGTCCCTGCGTCCGCTCACGGCGGGCACTGTAGCGGCAGCCGGACGCGATCGATTCTCTAGGCGGCCGCCAGCCCTTCGTCGCCGTAGTTCGGCGGCGTGAGAAGCGCCTGTATGACGAACTCCGAGGCGTTGTAGCCGTCCGGTAGAGCCTCGCCGATCGCCTCGCGCACGAACCAGGCCACCTCGCGCTCGAAGTTCTCGAGCGTGAAGACGAGCTCGGCCGGTGCCTTCAGCATCACCAAGACCGGAGCGTCCGCGTAAGGGGGAGCCTCTGCGACGTTCAGGTCGAGCCGGCAGGTGTAAAGAACCGTCGCGGCCTCGAAGCGGTCTCGTCCGAGCAGGATCGAGACGGCGTCGATCAGCACCTTCGTTCCGTCGAGCTCGGCTCGCCGGGGGGTGGTCTCGTTCGCGTGCAACAGGCCCAGGCTCGCCACGGGCTCGTCGTCCACGAGGTAAACCCTGCCTTCATCAGTCCATGCGTCCATCGTCGCTCCCCCAACTCTGTGTCTAGTTGATGGCCCGCAGCCTTCCGCTTCCCGGCTCCTTGGCCGGCGTCTTTCTTCTCTTCCGACTGACCGAGCTGCTTCGCCCACCAGTCGCTCTCGCGGTCGCCCAGATCGCTCTGCAGTTGCCCGACCCAGCCCTGCAGGTCCTGCTCTTTCTGGGTCAGGCGCTTCTCGGCCTCTTCAACCGCGCGCTCGCGCCGCTCCAGGCGTTGCTCGTGCAATTCGCACTCCGCTTCGATCGAGGCGGCCCGGCGCTCTCTCGCGTCGGCCTCGGCCTCGCGCTGCTCGAGATCGGCGACCCGTTCCGAGAAGCTGGCCTCGACCTGCTCGACCCGCCGCTCCTTGCGCTCGAGCCTCCGTAACCGCTCCTCGATCACCTTGTTGGTGCCCTCGATATCGTGCTCGCGCTCGTCGAGATCGTTCTCGCGGCGGGCAAGGTCCTTCTCCAAGCTCTTTGCCGAGTCGCAACGGCGCTCGGCTTCGGCCAGCTTGCGTCGGGCTCTGTCGGCTTGCTTGGCGATCTCGGCCTCGCGCTCGTCGACGGCGCTCTCGCGCTCTTCCAGCGTGTCCAGCGCCGCTGTCAGCTCGCTCAGCTTGTCGAGGTCGCCGCCGGTGGCCCGCTCGATTTTCTCGATGTCGGCCTGGACGGTGGCCTGCAGCTCGTCGAGCTCCTCGCTGCGGGTATCGAGGGAGATCTCCAGATCGCGCAGGTCTTCGCTCTTCTCGGCCAGCTGGTCGATCGCCAGCGCGCACGCTCTTTCCTGGGCGTCAAGCTCGACGCCGTGTGTCTCGAGCTTCTCCTCGCGCTCTTCGAGGTCTACCTCTTTCCCTTCCAGGGCTTGCTCGCGCGCCTCGAGCTTGCGCTCGCGAGCGGCCAGCCCGACATCGCCCGCGGCGATATCGGCTTCGCGCACGCGTAGCTCGCGCTCGAGCCGCTTGCGATCGTGATCGGCTTCTTTGAGCTGCGTCACCTTCGTCTCGATCTGCTTCTCGAGCTCGTCGGAACGCGCCGTGGCCTCCGCCAACTCGGCTTCGAGCCGGCCCAGCGTCGCTCGCTCCTCGGCCATCTGCTCGCGCTCGCGGGCGAGCTCTCGCTCGCGCTCCTCCAGCGCAATCTCGATCGCGTGCAGCTCGCCGCTACTCGTCTCATCGCCTTGAGCCGGCTTCTGCTCGAGGTTCGTGAGGGTGTCTCGCAACTCTTGCTCACGTGCGAAGGAAGCCTCGAGCTCCGCCCGTAGCTGCTGGATCAGGGCCGGATCGATGCTCTGGCCCTCGAGCAACTTGAGGGACTCGGCCAGCTCGCCCGGGAGCTCGGCGTCGGGCGCCTCTTCGGCCGGTCGCCGGAGCGCGAGTTGCGCCCGCAAACCCGTCCCGAAACCCTTTTCGGATGTTACGTCAGTCGATTTTCCAGCTGACATTGCACGGCTCCCCAACCCCTCGTAGGAAGCATCGTCCAGAGAACGGGTAGAGCACATCCCCCGAAGGAGGAAAAATGCGGGTTTTTCGGGTCGGAGAGCGGTATCTAGAAGCGCCGGACGGTGCTTCCGACCGTAATGGCTATCCGACCAGCGGCAAGCGCAGGGCGAAGACGGCTCCCGACGCTGCCGGGCGCGACTCGAGCTCTCCGCCATGACGGCGTGCGATCGCGCGTGCAGCCGCAAGTCCGATGCCGCTTCCCTGCTGGTCGAGCCTCGTCGTCTCGAACAGCTCGAAGCTTCGCTCGGCTTGCTCAGGTGCCACGCCGCCGCCTTCGTCGCTCACCAGCGCCACCGCCTCGTCGCCCTCTCGCGCCAGCACGAGCCTGACCGTGCCGCCCGTCGCGGAGGCCTGGAAGCCGTTGCTGAGCAGGTGCAGCAGCGCCTGAACGAGCTGCGCCTCGTTGCCGTTCACCAGCAGCTCGTCGTCGCAGTAGCCGTCTTCGAAGCCGATGTCGCGTTGCAGTCGGAGGCGCCGCGTCAACGCCGCCGCCGAGCGGCCGACCTCGACCAGCGAGAGCTCGTATTCGCCCTCGAGCGGCGAGCGCGTGAAGCCGGCGAGTTGCGAGACGGCGTCGCGGATCTCGTTGCCGGCGTCGCGCACCGTTTTCATGCGCTCGTATTCCTTGCTCTCCGGCGCCAGGGTGGCGAGCTCGAGGTCAGCCGTCCCGAGCAAGACGAGCAGCGAGTTGTTGAGCTCGTGGATGAGAGCCGGAGCCAGCCGGCCGATGGCGACCATCCGACCAGCTCGGATCAACTGCTCTTCGGGAGGCTGCATCGCGTCCATGGCCTGCCTTTCCTAATTGTTTCGAGTGTCACACTACGTCAGGATTCCGGACTATTGTGAATCCGCTGTAAATGTTTTCGGCTATACGGACGATGAATGGAGCGGAGGCGATATGTCCGCTCTACACGCTGTAGCATCAGAAACAATGACCGACGCCATCACGTGCCTAGTGGCAGATGACCATCCGGCCGTCGTACAGGCGGTTTCGGAGGTGCTCATCTCGGGCGGGATCAATGTCACGGCACAGGCGCGTGACGGCGAGGAGGCTCTGGCGGCGATCGAACGGTTGCAGCCAAAAGTCGCCCTGCTCGACCTGCGAATGCCGCGTATGAGCGGCATTGAGGTCGCTCGTCGCTGTACTCGTAGCACGCCCGAGACCAACACGATTCTCTACACGGCCTACAGCGAGCAGGCTCTTCTGACGGAGGCGTTGGATGCGGGTGCTCGTGGTTTCGTCTCCAAGGAGGCGCCGCTGGCCGAGATCGTGCGCGCGGTGCAAATCGTCGCCGAGGGTCGAACCTACGTCGATCCGGTGCTCGCCGGCGTCATCTCCAGTCCGGCCGCCACGGCCAAGATCACCCTGCTCACGCAGCGTGAGCGCGACGTTTTACGCATGCTCGCCGACGGTCATTCCAACGAAGAGATCGGCAAGGCGCTCTTCATCTCACCCGAGACCGTACGCACCCACGTGCGCAAGGCGATGGCCAAGCTCGACGCCGATACGCGCACCGAAGCGGTCGCCACGGCCCTGCGCCAGTCGCTGATCGCCTAGCGGCAAACAGGCGGTGTTCGCCTCCAAATGGAGGCGCTTGGCGACCGGTCCGGTGCAGACAAGGTAGTCGGGACAGGTCGACGGGGACACCGTCTGCTTAGAAACACCAGCTCGGCCGCGGCTTCGGGCCGCAACGGCCACGTCCCCATGCCCGGCACCGGGACATGGCGAACCGGGACGATCGCGTAACGCCTCTCCGGCCGCCGCAGCCGACATGCGCGGCTGCGGCTCAGCAAACGCAGTCCCCAACCGTTCAGCGCGAACTCCGCTACCAACTCCGGTCAGCCCGCCACGTCATCTAGGAGCATGCGATGAGCTCGCGCCGAAGGCGCGGCTCAGTGCGCGACTGAGAGCCGGAGCAAGTCGTCATGCGAGCAAAGCGAGCGGACTTGCTCCGGAATAGGCCGCAAGCCCACCACCGAGAACGGTCCCCCAACCTCCTCAGGGAGGGCTTGCGGTCGTTGCGGGCTGACTGCGCCTCGGAAACGAGCGACCGACGCGTTTCACGCCCCCAGTCGCCGGAAACTTCCGCTCTTCGTCGCGCATCCGCGCCCGATGTGCCTTCGTCCGGGTATTCGACGGCGCGAGCGGCCGGGCCATGCCCGCTCTCCGGCGGGCGCCGTCCCCGCTTTGAGTTGCCTGGAGCGACGCAGATCTACAAAAGGCGAGCTTTTTGGGCTATTCCTTCTGCCCGTCTGCTCGATAGAAGCCGCTGAGGCGGTCGATCAGGCCGGGATCGAGCAGCACCTCGTCGCTCGAGACGAGCTGGTCGATACCGCCGGCGAGAGCCGGTAGAAGCGGCTTCAACTCCCCGTCCACGACCAGCTTGGCCAGTGCCGCGGCGAAGCGGTCGGGGTGGATCGTCAAGAATCCTCTCGCACCGCGCTCGCTCGTCGTCTCGAGCGGCGCTGTCAGGCCCAGGTTGTTGTGCAGCGCGGCCAGGATCGCATAGGCGTTCGACAGCCTCTGCTCTCGCTGCATCCAGTCGTAAGCGGAAAGGGCGCGTGAGAGTGGGGGCGCCAGGCGTGAGGCATGACGAAGGCGTGCCAGCGCGCGGGCCAGCCACTGGTCCCAGGGGGCGTACTGGCGCTCGAGCAAGAAGGCGAGCCGCACGATCTCGCGTACCAGCGTCGCCAGAGCGAGCCGCGATCCAAGATCGTCACCGCCGACGCCGGCTCGCGCCACGAGCTCCTCCCGTCTCGCGATCCGGCGCCACTGCGCGGCCATCAGGTAGATCCAGACCTGCTTCGGGTAGTAGCTCAGGCGCTCACGCAGGCTCTTCAGCTCTCCGACCGAATCGGCGAAGACCTCGCCGGCGGTCAGCTCGAGCAGGCGCTCCTGCGGGACGAGCAGCCACTGCCGCGCGCTCATCCCGCTCAGGGGATCGAAGCCGAGCAGCTTGCGGCTGTAGCGGCCGACCGAGGTGATCTCGACCAGGTGGTCGATCGGCGGGCTGGAGTCGGGCAGCGGGCGTCTGTGTCCGTTCGCGTCCGCCGCTGCGAAGGAGGTCGGAAAGCCGCGAAACTCGCTCGGCAGCTCGCTTGCCAGCACCCGCTCGAGTAGGCTGGCGCGCTCGGGTAGCTCACGCTCGGGCAGGAAGAGCTGCAGGCGCGGGCCCCAGTCGTGGTCGCGCGAGACCGGGGTGTCGAAGGCGAGCACGTCCGAGCCGGGGCCGAGCAGGGCGGCGGCGTAGGGGACTCCCGGCGTCTTCTCGGCCAGGAGCGGCTTGACGATCTCGAGGAAGAAATCGCGTGCCAGCGTAAGTCCGGGCAGGAACTCCTCCGGAACGTCCACCTCTGGCCCGGCGGATGGTTCCGAGCTGCTCACGATCCGTGTGTCTGCTCTCTCTTCCGCTGCGCCCACTCTCGTATCTCGAGCCAATCGCCTTCGCCGAGCACCGCTGTGAGCTCGGGATGGGTGTGCTCGCTGTAGAAGACGTGGTGATCGAGGTCACAACAGATCTCGACGTTCGGAAGCGTGAGCGCGGGCACTTTCATCAGCACTTCCGCACCGAGCCTAGCCTCGGCGGCTGTGTAGTGCTTGAACTGGAGCTCCGGGTCGAGCTCCATCAACGTTGGCCAGTCTGGACAGGTACGAGTGATCATTCCGACGCAACCTCCGAGAAAGTCTGAACCCAGCCCCTCGGCGGCCGCTCGACGCATTGAGTCTCGACACGTCTTCGTGGTTCTCTGCGAGAGAAGAAGCGCGAGATCGCCGCAGGCTCGAGTCGAAGGGACTCCATACCGCGACGTTAGCTCAAGTAAGGAGCACCGTGCTCGAACGAGCGTCAGCGAACGGTCTCGGGACTCGTTAGTTCGTGTGAGAAGTCGAATGATGCCGGCGCCACGAATGGCTCGTGGCGGCTCGTCTCTCTACACGGCCGTCTCGCGCAGCTCTCTCTTCAGCACCTTGCCGAGCGCGTTCTTCGGTAACTCGTCCACGATCTCGACGCTCTTGGGCATCTTGTAGCTGGCCAGGCTGGGGCGTGCGAAACCGATCAGCTCCCTTGGCTTTACGCTCTGCTCGGGCTCCAGCACGACGAAGGCGCGCACGCTCTCGTCGCCGCTCTCGTCGGGAACACCGATCACGGCCACCTCGGCCACCGCCGGGTGAGCGGCGAGCACCGTTTCTACCTCCTGCGGATAGACGTTGAACCCCTTGACGATGATCAGGTCCTTCTTGCGGTCGACCAGCGTCAGATAACCGTCCGTGTCGAGGAAGCCGAGGTCACCCGTCTTGAGCCAGCCGTCCGCGCTGAAGGTCGCCTTCGTCTCCTCCGGCCGCTTGTAGTAGCCGGCCATGATGTTGTCGCCGCGGGCGCAGACCTCGCCGATCTCGAGCGTCTCGAGCTCCCGCTCGTCGTCATCGACGATCTTGACGTCGACGCCCGGAAGCGGCAGGCCGACCGTGCCCGGCTTGTGGTTTCCGTAGCGGGGGTTGACCGAGACGACCGGCGCCGCCTCGGTGAGTCCGTAGCCCTCGAGCAGCGCTGTGCCGAAGGTCTTCTCGAACTTCACCTGCACCGCGGCGGGCAGCGGAGCGGCGCCGGAGATCGCCAGCTCGAGCGGGTTGAGCAGGCGAAGCAGGAAGGCCTTCGGCCCGTGCACGTGCTGGACGAGCGCCGAGTAGACCTGCGGGATGCAGCAGACCAGCGTGACCTTGTGCTTCCACAGCTGTTTCAGGGCCGGCTGGAGAGGGAGCAGGCTCTCGATCACGACCGTCATGGCTCCGAGGCGGAGCGGCAGGAGCACGTTGGTCGTCCAGGCGAAGGCGTGGAACATCGGCAGCACGCACATGACCCGGTCCTTGTCGTTCAGATCGAACGCCAGCTGGCAGGACTCGACGCTCGAGAGCAGGTTGCGCTGGGTCAGCATCACGCCCTTGGGCAGGCCGGTCGTGCCGGCGGTGTAGATCAGCAGCACGAGGTCGTCGGGCGCCACCTCGGGGCCGGCCGTCTCGGGGAGCGGGTGGCGGTAGATCGTCTCCAGCGCCGGCTCGTCGCCGCCCGGATCGCGCAGGAAGATGTGCTCGAGCGTCGGCACCGAGCTCTTCACCTCGCGAATGGTGCGGAGGAAGTCCCGGGTTGTGAGGCAACCCTTGACTTCGGCGTCGTTGAAGATGAAGGCGATGCGATCGGCCTTCTCCAGGAAGTTGACCGGCACTGCGACGGCGCCGAGCCGCGAGAGGGCGAAGGAGAGAATGACGAACTCGGGGCAGTTGCGCAGCACGATGCCGAAGGTGTCGCCCTTGCCGATGCCCAGCTCGGCCAGGCCCGCCGCGCAACGCTCGATCGTCTCTTCGAGCTCCGCGTAGGTCGTCACCTGGCCTTTGAAGATAAAAGCCGGCTTGTCCCCGAAGCGCTCGACGCTACGTGTGAGCATCTCGTTGAGCGTGCGCGCGATCACTGTGCCTCTCTCCTCGATCGCTCCCGTGTGAGTGCTCGGGCGAGCCGGCGAAGTCCGGCGAATCAGAGTCTTGATCATCCCTGGCCGTAAGGACATGCGCGGAGCTTACTCCGGCCCGCGCGGAATCTGGTGAGATCCGTCCGTGCTCTTACCTCTCGCCAACTAGCGCGCGTCGGGCACGCGCGAAGCGCGATCAGGCAAGTTGCTGGAGATATCTCCAGGCCTCGCTCAGTCCTCTCGGCCGGGCTGCGATCAGCACTCCCGCGTAGAGGGCGCAGCCGGCGGCGGCCGCCCAGACGGGCCCAAGAACGAGCCCGGGCAGGACGAAGGCGACGGCGGCCGCTGCTCCGATGCTGACCACTGCGATACCGAGCCCGCGGGCCGTCGCACCCAGCGCTCGGAGCTCGTAGAGCATCAGTGCGACGACGACGACGGTCGTCAGAGCGAGTGCGATCGCAAGTCCCTCGAGCCCTGCGAGCGCCGCCGCCGCCAGCGCGAGCAATACGTGGCCCGCCAGGGCCGCAGGCGCCAGCAACGAGAGGTGTCGGCTTTTCCCGGCGACGAACATGAGCGGGAAGGTCACCGAGAACGCGACCGAGGTGACTGCCCAGAGCGACAGGACGACGACCAGGTGCCCGAGCTGCGAGCCCACCTGAGCGCTGTAGGCGCCGCCGAGAAGCGCTCGCACGATGCGCTCGCCGGCGAGGCCGAAGACACCGGCGCAGGCTCCGATGGCTATGAAGGCCAGCCAGGACAGGGAGACCACGTGCCGGGCAGTGCGGGCGGAGTCGAGCCCGATTCGCGTCAGCGGAACCGAGGTGACCAGGCTCAACGAGGCGCCTGTCACGGTGACGACCGCGGCCGCGATCAGATAGGCGTAGTTGAAGCTCGTCTGCGCGCCGACCCCGCGGCGGGCCGCGAGCGTCAGGCAGATCAGGTAGATGAACTGCATCGCAAGTGGAAGCGAGACGCAGTTCGCTATCTCCGTCGCTCGGCCGCGGAAGGAGAACTGTGAGGGACGAACCGCTTCGGCGGGCATGCGCTCGGCGAGCGCGCGCAGGAGGAGCGCCAGCGACGGGACGAGTAGTGCCACCGCACCGCTGAGCGCCATCCCGCGCGGCAGCGCGATGATGCCGTCCGGGTGCATGCGCAGCAGGATGTAGGCCAGCCCGGTCGCGCTGCCCAGTGCGTAGCCGCCCGCGGCGACCGCGTAACTGTCCAGAGCGGCCAGCGAGCTTGCGGCCAGTCCCGCGAAGAGCTGCAGCACCGCGGCGGCGATCATCCACGGCAGGGCTGTGGCTGCCGCGTGGCGCGCCGCTGCCGGCCCGGCCCCGGTGAGCAGCCAGGCGACGGGGCTTGCCGCGGTCAGGGCGAGAAGGAGCAGCGGCAGGGTGAGACAGGTCATGGTCACTCCGTAAGCGACGGCTTCCGAGCCGAGCCGATTCTCCTGGCGCGCCCGTGCCAGCGCGGGCATCACCGCCAAGCGAATCGCCGCGGCTGCGAAGGAGACGACGATGAAGACGCCGTAGGTCGCGTTGAAGCCGTCCGTGGTGGCGCTCCTGCCGAACTCGTGCCCGGCGACGATCCCGACGATCGCTGCCAGACCGTTTTGAATCGCGAGCCCGAGCGCCGTGACCGCGCCGCTCCCGAGCGTGCCCAACCCTCTCGAGGATCCAGGCGTTCCCACCGCTGTAGAGCCTATCGCCAAGACCGGAGCCGCTCGGGAGCGCTAGCTCGGCTTCTTGCTCGCAGCCTGCGCCTGCTCTCGCTCTTGCAGTTGCGTCTCGAGCAGAGCCAGCTTCTGGGCGAGCGTGACGTTCTGGTCGGATAGGCGCGAGAGCACGATCGAGAAGTGCAGAACGAGCAGGAGCATGAAGAAGATGAGGGCCGCGAACAAGACCGAGGGCGGATAGGTCTTGATCCCGACCCAACGGGCCAGCGTGTTCAACCCTTGGCGCCAGAGCGCGAGCGTGAGCAAGACGATCCCGGTGGCGATCCAGATGAGCGCGTAGCGCTCGCGCAGATGCCGACGGCGGATCAGCTCGAAGATGACGCCGAGCATGACGATGGCTGCGACTGAAGCAATAACCGAGACTCTCAGAGGTGTCATGCGACCTCCCGTGTTTCCTTTCGTGGGCGAAACAGTTCGACGAAGAGCGCCAGCAAGACCTTGAAGATGTAGTAGACGGCGCGCAGCGCGGTGATCGAAGAGCGGCCGGCCGTACGCTCGCGCATGCGCACCGGCACTTCCCTCACACGTAGGCGGTGCTTTACGACCATGACCGTCGCCTCGACCTCCGGATAGTCGTGCGGGTAGTCGGCGGCGAAGAGCGCGATTCCGCGGCGGTTGACGGCTCGGAAGCCCGAGGTCGCATCGGTCAGGCGGCGGCGCGCGATTGCCGACACGGTGAGGGAGAAGAGGCGGATGCCGAGCCGGCGCGTGAACGAAGAGCGGAAGGCGCGCTCGCCGGCAAAGCGCGAGCCGATGACGAGATCGGCCTCGACCGGCCTCGAGTGGCGAGAACAGCTTCGGAAGCTCGAAAGGATCGTGCTGACCGTCGGCGTCCACCTGGACGGCCAGGTCGAAGCCGTTCGCGAGCGCATAGCGGAAACCGGTCTGAACGGCCGCGCCGATGCCCAGGTTGAAGGGCAGGCTGACGGTGTGCGCTCGGTGCGCTCGTGCGACCTCGGCGGTGCGGTCGCTCGAGCCGTCGTCGACGACGACCACCTCGAGCGCGGGATCGAAACGGCGGATCTCGTCGATAACGTCGCCGACCGAGTCCTCCTCGTTGAAGGCCGGCACGATTACCAGCCGGCGGGGGAGCGGGGCCACTACCATCGTCCGGCGCTCCTTGAACGGGGCGTTTCTCCAGCGCAGCCTCATGCGCCGCAGTATGACGGAGCGCCTAGACGTCCAGCCCGGGTCGGCCACGTTACCGCCGTACGCCGTTTCCATGCAGGGCGATTTTCGGCTGGTATGACTTTGGAAGCGGAATTCAGGCCGGTCTACGCCCGAGCGAATCGATCAGGCGCCCGAGACCCTCTTCCAGCCCGATGGTCGGTTCCCAGCCGAGCAGCTCGCGCGCCCGCGCGATGTCCGGTTTGCGAACCTGCGGATCGTCGACCGGTAATGCCTCGAAGACGATCTCGCTGGAGGAGCCGGCAACCTTCACAACGGTTTGCGCCAGCTCGAGCAGCGTCATCTCGTTGGGGTTGCCGATGTTGACCGGCTCGTGCGCGTCGCTCTCGGCGAGCAAGATCAGTCCGCGCACGAGATCGTCGACGAAGCAGAACGATCGCGTCTGCGAGCCGTCGCCGAAAACGGTCAACGGCTTGTCGGCGAGCGCCTGGCGAACGAAGGTCGGGATCGCGCGCCCGTCGAAGGGCCGCATGCGCGACCCGTAGGTGTTGAAGATGCGCACGATGCAGGTGTCCACGCCCTGCTGGCGGTGGTAGGCCATCGTCAACGCCTCGGCGTAACGCTTGGCCTCGTCGTAGACCCCACGTGGGCCGATCGGATTCACGTTGCCCCAGTAGCTCTCCGGCTGAGGGTGAATGAGCGGGTCGCCGTAGACCTCGCTGGTCGAGGCGAGCAGGAAGCGAGCCCGCTTGAACTTGGCCAGGCCGAGCGCGTTGTGCGTTCCATACGAGCCGACCTTGAGCGTGTGCAGCGGCAGGCGCGCGTAGTCGATCGGGCTGGCCGGGCTGGCCAGGTGGAAGACGAAATCGACACCCGCGTCGAGCTCGATGTGATGGGTCACGTCGTGGTTGAGGAAGACGAAGCCGTCGTCTCGAATGTGCTCGATGTTCTGGAGGTTGCCGGTGTCGAGGTTGTCGACACAGATCACGCGCATCCCCTTCGAGAGGAGCGCATCGCAGAGATGCGAGCCGAGGAATCCAGCTCCTCCTGTCACCACGGCGGTCGGCACGGCAGAGATCATACGTGGCGAGCCGGGAAAAGCGCGCAACGGTGGCGGCTCGAGAGCGTCTCTCTTCGCGGGAGCCGAAGCCCGTGCCCGGAGCTAGCTCGAGCGCTCGCGCCGGAACCCGGGCAGCGTGAGTGCCAGGAGAGCACCGATCAGGAGCCCGAGCGCGCCGCCGACCACGAGAGCGTTCTTGCGGCTGTGAGCGGTCGTCTTTACCGCCGCCGCCTTGTCCACGACCGTGCCTTTCTCGACGTCGAGCGCCTGAACGAGTAGAAGCCGGTTCTGGTCGAGGTCGCCGCTCACGGAGCCGCGCCGCGCCTCGGCGATGTTCTCGGCGGTGAGCAGTACCTGCTGCTCGAACGAAGAGGTGCCGCTGGCCGTGAACGTTGCATTGAGCGCGCTCAGGCGCTTGTCGATCACTACGAGCTCGCTCTCGTCCGCTTTGATCTGCTCGCGGAACGAGGCGATCTTCGCGTCCGGGTAGTCGGAGGTGGTGTTGACGACAAGCTCGGCGAGCGCGTTGGCGGCGTTGCTCACCTTCGTTCCGGAGGCATGGGCCTGGACGGAGATGGTGACCAAAGGAGTCTGCCCGAGCTTGGAGAGGAAGCCCGTAACGGTCGATGTCGAGATTCCCCCGCGCAGCTTGTTCACGGGTAGCCCGGACGACGCCGCGGTAGCGCGCAGGATCGACTCGGTGTGAACGAGCTGGGTGACCGTGCTCGGGTTGGTGGCGAGGTCCTGGATCCCGGCGGAGCTACTGACGGCGAGCGGCTGGCCGAGATAGATCGTCGCTGTGGCCTTGTAGAGGTTGCCGCCTCCGAGTGTCAGTGCCACGGCGAGCACCGCACCGACGACCAGCCCGCCGAGGAGTAACCACCAACCGCGTCCGAGCAACCTCAAATAGCGCCCGAAATCGACCTCCTGCTCGATCTCGATCTCGGTTTGCCGCTCGGAGCGCTTCGTGGGGCTCATCGAGCGGCCATCCTAGCGGAGGATCGCCCACCGCGGGCGAGGAGAAGTCTCGCTTCGCTACTCCGCCCCAGTTCAGCTCGCTGCAAGCAGGCGCTCAGCTAGCGCGCCTCGTGCCCGCGGCGGTTAACGATCGGCCGTGAGAGGCCGGTCGCGCGGAACGAGCTTGCCGTCGTCTCCCATCTTCATCACGATCTGGGAGTAGTAGCGCATCATGACGACACCCTCTTCGAACTCGCCCAAGCGCGGCTCGGGCTGCTCGCCGGTTGCCAGCGCCATGATCAGCTCCGGGTAGCCGGAGCCGGCGGCCAGCGGAAGCGCGAAGGCGCCTCCGAAACGCGGGTTGACGTCGGTGATCTCGAGCCGTCCGTCGGCTTCGCGGAAGCACTGAACGGTCGCCGGACCGCGCAGGCGCATGGTCTCTCCGACGCGGCGCCCGAGCTCGATCAGCTCCCGGTCGCGAACGGATATTCCCTTGATCGACTCGCCGCCCTTGGAGTGGATCATCGAGCGCGGGATCGCGTTCAGGCAGCGGCTGTTCAGGTCGCAGAAGATGTCGATCGAGAACTCCGTGCCCTGGCACTGTCTCTGCACCATCGAGGGCACCTCGGTGTAGCGCAGGAAGAAGTCCAGCTCCTCGCGGTTGCGGGCGCGGTAGATGTGGTTGCCGCTGAAGCCTTCGCGGGCCTTGACCAGCACCGGGTAGCAGTCGATCTCGTCGGGCAGGTCCTCGGGCAGCCAGGTGCTGGGCGAGCCGATGCCGTGCGCGCAGAAGAAGACGTGCGCGTTGTACTTGTCGGCCGTGTTCTCGATCACATCGCGGTCGGGCAGTAGCACCAGCGCCGGTGCGAGCGCCTCCCTCGAGGCGGACGTAGAGAGGACGCGGTGGTCGAAGTCGGTGAGAGGAACGATGACGTCGACCTCGTGCTCGTGCACCAGCCCGGCGAGAGCCGGGATGTACTCGGGATCGGTGAAGCTCGGAACGAGCGCGTAGCGGTCGGCGCGGTGGAGTGTCGGCGCGAGGATGCTGGTATCGGTGGCGAGCGTGGTGGCGCCGGCCTCGATGAAGGCATCGACGATATCGACGCGCTGGCCGGTGCAGGTGAAAAGGACGACTGACACGATTTGAGAGGGTACCGATACGGGCCAAGCGGCGAGAGGCGAAGATACGGCAATGCCTCACCGGCTCGTTCGACTGGTCGTGGTCATCCTCGTTGCCTGGCTTGCTCTGGCTCTCTATCTCTTCGTCTGGCCCAGCCAGGACCACCCCCGTCACGCGGCTGCCATCATCGTCCTCGCGGGCGACGGCGCGCATCGCTTCCCGACGGCGCTTGCGCTGGCCCGGGCGGGCGTCGCTCCGGTTCTCGTCGTCTCGGAAGGGGATCATTGGGATTGGGCTCCCGCCCGGAATCTGTGCGCCCACCCGAGTGGCCACCGCTTCCGGGTCATCTGCTTCCGCCCACGGCCTTCCTCGACCCGGGGCGAGGCGCGCGGCGCCCTGGCCTTGGCCGAGCGGTATCACTGGCGCTCGCTGCTGATCGTCACCTCGACCTATCACCTTTTTCGCGCGCGCCTGCTCTTCAAGCGCTGCCTCGACGGGCATGCTCGCGTCTACGCGACCGGGACCAAAGACAGTCTCGCCTGGCTACCGTTGAACATGGTCAGCGAGACGATCAAGCTCGGCCTGGTCTATACGACGCGGCGAGGCTGCTGAGCGGCCCTCCGGGGCTCGGATGGAGCTGAAGCAAGCCCTCTGCCGGGCACACGCGCTCCGCGCGGTTCCTGGCACCGCGCGGGCGAGGTGGAACAGAGTAGTTAGGAGAACCGCTCGGAAATGTGCCGGCTCTGTGACGAAACAGTCAGGGTGTTACTCAGCCATCTCCGTCCGACTTATCGCTCGGTCGCCAGCCACCGCTCGAGCCCTTGTAGGTTCCGTGGAAGAGCGCCAGCGGCGTACGGGCAAGGATGCGCAGATCGAGCCAGATCGAGCGATGCTCGACGTACCAGACGTCGAGCTCGATTCGCTCATCCCAGGGCAGCGAGGCGCGCCCGTTCACCTGCGCCCAGCCGGTCAGTCCCGGCTTGACCTCGAGCCGGCGCCGCTGCCGGGCGGTGTAGTTGTCGACCTGGTAGCGGAGAGTCGGGCGCGGCCCGACGACGCTCATGTCGCCGCGAAGGATGTTCCAGAGCTGCGGCAGCTCGTCCAGCGAAAGGCGGCGCAGCACGCGGCCCACGCGGGTGATGCGAGGGTCGCCTCGATTGACCGCGTAGCCGGCGCCCAGCTTCTCGGCGCCGACGACCATAGTCCGCAACTTGAGCAGCTCGAAGTCGCCGCCGTCCTTACCGACGCGCTGCTGCCGGTAGAGCACCGAGCCCCGATCCTCCAGCTTGATCGCAAGCGCTGCAAGTGCCAGCACGGGGCTCGCGACGATCAGCCCCAAGCCCGCGACGACGACGTCCAGCCCTCGCTTCCAAACGTTCACCGCGTCCCCTCGGCCTTCTCCCAGACGGTCGGAGTGCCGAAGCGAAGGAAGCGGTAGTTGCCGACCAGCGTCGCCACGGTCACGAGCAGGTAGTAGTAGGCGATCCCCGCTCCCGGGATCCGAATTCGCAGCCGGCCGAAGGCGGCCAGAAGGAGCCAGGCGAGCTGTAGGCCGAGCGCGATCTGGTAGACGAGCCCCTGGCCGACGAGCGCCGCGTTGGTTCCGAGCAGGACGATGTGAATGGCGCCGGTCTCGTAGCGAAGCAGGCGGTGGGAGAACAGCTCCAGCGCGTAGACAGGGGGGACGCGGTGCAGCATGCTGCCCGTGTAGACGTGACGCAGGGCACGGGTGATCATCCGCACCTTGCGCCCGAACTCGTCCTCCAGATCGTGCGACTCCTTCTCCAGGGCCACGGCATCGGGCTCGAACACGGCTCGCCGCCCGCGCTGAACCATCCTGAAGGGGAAGCCGAAGTCGTGTCCGGTGATCGAGGCGTCTTCGAGGTAGTCGCTGCGGCGCACGGCGTAGATAGCGCCGTTCCCGGCCGTGATCGAGCCGAGCCTCGACTCGTTCGAGCGCAGCCAGAGCTCGTAGCGCCAGTAGAGCCCCTCGCGGTTGGTGCCGTCCGAGCTGGTCAGCTGCAGCTTGCCCGAGACATAGGCGACATCGCGGTCGGCGAAGTTTGCGACCAGCTTGCGCAGCGCGTCGGGCGCCCACTCGGTATTGGCGTCGCTGAAGGCGAGCAGCTCGCTCTGCGTCTCGCGCACGGCGCGGTTCTGAGCCGGCGTCTTCCCGCCTCGCTCGCAAGCGAGAAGGTGAACTCGTGGCTCACGAGCGGCGATCGCCGAGACGATCTCGTCGGTCCGGTCGCTGGAGCGGTCGGAGGCGACGACGATCTCGAGCTTGTCGGCCGGATAGTCGAGCTCCAGCAGGTTCTCGAGCCGCCGCTCGATGACCGCATCCTCGTTGTGCGCGGCGACGATCAGGACGACGCCCGGCTCGATCGGAGCCTTGGCGACCGGCCGCGGCCGCAGGCGCGCGAGCAGCCCGGTAGCGAGCGGGTAGCCGACGTGCGTCCAGACGATCAGACCCAGCGCCGTCCAGAAAATGATCTCGAGCGCGAGCACGTTTCGAGTCTAGTTGTGGGGCAGCGGCACCGGGTGATCCAGCACGATGAGCGAGGCCTCTGGCCCTGCTTCGAGGCCTCGCTCGTGTGTTCGTCGAAAGCCCGATTCAGTTACTTAGCGCACTGCTGTACGCCCAGCTGGCGGAAGAGAGTCTTGGTCTCCTTGTCGTTGGCATCACCTTCGGCGACCAGCTTCTTTATCTGGGTGGTGTCTTTCTTGTCGATTGCGGCGAGTAGCGCTTCGATGCGATCGGCCTGCTCTTTGCCGAGAGTGACGACACGGTTCACAGTCGCCTGCTCGCTTGCCGGCGGCTTGAGCTTCTCGACATCGGCGACGAGCTTCCTGTCGAGCGGGAGCAGCTTCTTGGTCTGGGCGATCTGCGCCGCCATGGTCTTCGGGGTGCCGCTTGCCTTCACCTTTTCGTTGAACGTGGTGCAGAGCGCATTTGCCTTTGCCGCGAACTGCTCCTTGGTAAGACGCTTGCTGCCGCTTCCGCCGCAACTGCAGAGAACGAGCACCAAACCGATACCGAGCAGGCCCGCTATTCCCAGCCTGTGTTTCTTCATTCGCTTTCTCCTCGTGTTTTGGCGCTCTTCTCGTCGAGCGCGGCGATGTTGGTTGGGTAAATATCTCGCATCGGCAAGATGGAGCCGCGAAGTCAATCGCTGATTTGGGCGACCGGGTGCCGGCGGCGCCTAGGCTTGGAGCCTATCCCGATAGGCCCGAACGCCTGATGCGGCCGTTTCGCGGCGCCAGGAACCACCCGAGCCGCTCACCGCACTACCAGTGCGCTTTTACGTCTCGTGCGGCCCCTGGCATCCACGCCTCGACCAGCTCAGCTGCGCCCGCCTGTCGAGATAGGCTCTCAGTGAGCGGGTATGTCGTCGACCCGGCACTCGAGCATGCGTAGCCAACACGAGCATCGTTCCTTCGCACCTGGTGCCAATCGGCGCCGCAACGACCGGCGCTCGCTTCTCTTGGCGCTGGCGCTCCTCGCGGGAGTGATGGCAGTAGAGATCGCTTTCGGGATCGTCGCGAACTCGCTCGCGCTCCTGGCCGATGCCGGTCACATGCTCACCGACACGCTTGCGCTCGCTCTCGCGATCGGAGCCGTCGGTGTCGCCGCCCGGCCGCCCGCCGGGCGCTGGACCTACGGGCTGGGGAGAGTCGAGGTGCTCTCGGCCCAGGTGAACGGAGTCACGCTGCTCTTGGTCGGAGCCTGGATCAGCTACTCCGCGGTTCGCCGGCTGATCGCCCCGCCCGAGGTGCGCGGCGGGATCGTGCTGATCGTGGCCCTGGTCGGAGCCGCCGCCAACCTGTGCGCCGCGGCAGTGCTGGCGCACGGGCAGTCGGAGAGCATCAACGTACGCGGCGCCTTCCTGCACGTCACGACCGACCTGGCCGGTTTCGCCGGTACGGCGCTCGCCGGCGGCCTCATTCTCGCCACCGGCTGGAATCGCTTCGACCCGATCGCCAGTCTGGGCGTCGCCCTGCTCTGCTTTTACTCGGCCTTCTCGCTCACCAGGGAGTCGCTGCACATCGTGCTCGAGGGCTCGCCGGGCCACATCGACCCGGAGACGGTCGGGCAGATGCTCAGGTCCGACTCCGAGGTCGTGGAGGTTCACGATCTGCACATCTGGACGGTCACGAGCGGCTTTCCCGCTCTCTCGGCGCACGTTCTGGTCAGGCAGGAGTCGGACTGCCACGCCGCCCGTGCCCGTCTGGCCCGGACGCTGCGCGAGCGCTTCGGCATCGACCATACGACGCTCCAGGTCGATCACGTTTCCGAGGCCGCCCGGCCGCTCGAGCTCGGTAACGCGGCTCCTCGCAAGCAGCCTCTGGAACCCGATTGAGATGGACACGCAGGGGGCGCTCGGCACGGCTCGATCTCGACTCGATGGTGTCGTGGCCCGCCTGGCGGGTAGGAAGCGCTCGTGGCGATAACCATCCTGGACGGCTCGACCTTCTGCATCTCCGACGACGACGGAGACATCGTCGACAGCACGAGCGGTTTTTTCGCCAAGGACACGCGCTTTCTCTCCGTGCTGCGCTTGACCGTCAACGGCGAGCGTCCGATCCATCTCTCCTCGGGCCGCGTCGAGTACTTCTCGGCTGCCTTCTACATGTGTAATCCGCTGGCGGGCGGCCTGGCCCAGGATGCGCTCACCATCTCTCGCCACCGCTTCGTCGGGGACAACATGCAGGAGACGATCGTGGTCGAGAACGAGACGCACGGCTCGCTCTCCTTCGAGCTCGCGATCGACTTCGGCACCGATTTCGCCGACATCATGAGCGTCAAGGAGCACGACTTCACGCTCGGTCATCCCAAGGATGCGCCGCCACTGCCCCCGCTGGCCAAGTGCCGTATCGACGAGGCGCAAAGGGAGTACGTCTACTCGGACAGCGGCGAAGGCAACGAGGACACTCGAACGCAGGTCATCCTCTCTCGAGCGGGCGAATACAGGAGCTCGGGTGTCACCTATCGGCTCGAGCTGGCGGCGCGGGCGCGCTGGGAGGTGCGCGTCGACGTCGTTCCGTCGCTCGAAGGTGAGGTCGCCTCGCCGCAGCTGATCGAGCGCCACTTCGGCGAAGAGCGCCAGCGCGTGTCGGACGCCCTCTCGGCCTGGAAGCTGAGCGTGCCGCAGCTGCGCGCGAGCTGGGACCAGCTTGAGCTCTCGATCGGCCAGTCGGTCTCCGACCTGGCCGCGTTGCGACTGCGCGGCGGCAACAGCGGCACGGCCCGGCTTCCCGCCGCCGGTATGCCCTGGTTCATGACCGTCTTCGGGCGCGACACCGTCATCACCTGTTTGCAGACGCTTCTGTTCGGGCCCGAGCTGGCCTGGAACGCACTCGAGGTGCTGGGCGAGCTGCAGGCGACCGAGGACGATCCCCGCATCGACGCCGAGCCCGGCAAGATCGTGCACGAGATCCGGCACGGCAAGGCGGCGAGGCGCTGGTTCCCCGCCTACTACGGCACCGTCGACGCAACGCCTCTCTATCTGATCTTGCTCTCGGAGGTCTGGCGCTGGACCGACGACGCGGCCTTGGTGCGCTCGCTCAAGCAGCCGGCGATGCGGGCCCTGGAATGGATCGAGAACTACGGCGATCTCGACGGTGACGGCTTCGTCGAGTACCGCAAGCGTGCCCCGAACGGCCTCGACAACCAGTCGTGGAAGGACTCCGGCGACTCGCAACGCTTCAGCGACGGGCGGCTCGCCGAGACGCCGATCGCCCCTTGCGAGGTGCAGGGCTACGTCTACGACGCCAAGCTGCGTTGCGCCGAGCTGGCACGAGCCGTCTGGCGCGAGCGCGAGCTGGCCGAGCGACTGGAGCGCGAGGCGGCGGAGCTGGCTCTGCGCTTCGACGAGGCCTTCTGGATCGAAAAAAGGGGAGGGTATTACGCGCTCGGCCTGGATCGCGAGAAGCGGCCGATCGACTCGCTCTGCTCGAACATGGGACATCTGCTCTGGTCGGGCATCGTGCCTCCGCAGCGGGTCGACGCGTTGGTCGATCGCCTGATGGGCGAGGAGCTCTGGTCGGGCTGGGGTGTTCGCACCATGTCGTCCGCGGACGCCGCCTACAACCCGCTCAGCTACCACAACGGCAGCGTCTGGCCTCACGACAACTCGCTCTGCGCCTGGGGGCTGGTGAAGTACGGGCGCTGGCCCGAAGCGCTGCGGATCGTTCACCGCATGCTCGGCGCCGCCGATCACTTCGACTACCAGCTGCCGGAGGTGTTCTCCGGCCTGCCGCGAGCCGAGACCCCCTTCCCGATCGCCTATCCCACCTCCGCCAGGCCTCAGGCCTGGGCCGCGGGCGCGCCGGTGCTGATGCTCCAGACGCTACTCGGGCTTCAGCCCGACCTGAGCAGGCACGTACTGACCTCGCTGGCGCCCGAGCTGATGCCCTCTTGGGTCGGCGACATTCGCCTTTCTGGTGTGCACGCCTATGGCCGTCTCTGGGATATACATCTCGAAGACGGCCGCACGAGAATAGAGGAGCTCTGAAATGCCACTGCGAATTGCGATCATCTCTCCTGTTTGGTTCCGAGTGCCTCCGGACGGCTACGGTGGGATCGAGTGGGTCGTGTCGCTCCTGGCCGACTCGCTCGTCGACGCCGGCCATGACGTGACGCTGTTCGCCTCCGGCGATTCCCGCACCAAGGCGAAGCTGGCTTCGGTCTACGCCAAGGCGCCGAGCCTGCAGATCGGGCGCTCGATTCCCGAGATGTACCACGCGCTGGCCTGCTTCGAGCGCGCGGGCGAATTCGACATCATCAACGACCACTCCGGCCTGCCGGCCGCCGCCTTCGGTGGACTGGTGGAGACGCCGGTCGTCCACACCATGCACGGCCCGCTCGACGGCCCGACCGCGCCGAAGGTTTACGAGCAGATCGCCCGCGTGGCGCCACGAGTCGGTCTGATCTCGATCTCGATGAACCAGCGCAAGCCCCGGCCCGACCTGCCCTGGATCGCCAACTGTCCGAACGCGCTCGATCTCTCCGTCTACCCGACGCAGCCGCACAAGGGCGACTACCTGCTCTTCGTGGGCCGGATGAACCCCGACAAGGGCGCCCACCGCGCGATCGCGATCGCCAGAGAGTCGGGCTATCCACTCAAGCTCGTCGGCAAGATGCAAGATCCCGAAGAGAAGGAGTACTTCAAGCAGCTCGTCGAGCCGCACCTCGACGAGCAGATTCGAGTACCTGGGTGAGGTCAACCACGGCGAGAAGGTCGAGCTGTTCCAGAATGCGCGCGTGACTCTCTTCCCGATCGAGTGGGAGGAGCCGTTCGGGCTGGTTCCGCTCGAGTCGATGGCCTGTGGGACGCCCGTGCTCGCCACGCGCTACGGCGCCGTGCCGGAGGTCATGACCGAGGATGCCGGAGGGATCATCGTCGACGACTATCGCGAGATGGTCGGCCTGATCGAGCAGGCGGCCGAGATCGACCCCTGGGTCTGCAGGCGTTACGTCGAGGAGCATTTCGCGCCCGAGCGGATGGTGGTCGACTACATCGCCGCCTACGAGAAGGCGATCGCCCGCTAGCCCCATGGCGCGCTCTCAGGTGCGCTCGGCGACCGTTCCCCAGTAGCGCTTGAGACCGAGGTAGGAGTGCCTGAGCAGGTCGGTGAGCTCGGAGAACTTGGCGCTCTCCTGGTCGATGTCGCGGCTCACCTCGTCGACGAATTCTCTGACGCTCGCTCCTCGTCGCACGATCTCGGCCCAAAGCATCAACCGTCGCCGGAAAACGAGCAGGTGCTCTTCCGGCTCCTCGACGAAGCCGAAGTGCGGCAGCGCCAGAGTGTCGGGCACGCGCCGCTCGATCTCGTCCAGGGTCGCATGCCAGGCGTCGAGATCGACGTCGGGCGGAGGGGTGGCCGGGAGGACGTAGCGACTCGGAGGCCAGCAGACCCCGACGGTGTCGCCCGCGAAAAGCGTCCCTTCGTCGTTCATGTAGCAGACGTGGTGAACTGCGTGACCCGGCGCCGCGAAGCAGTCGAGCCCCAGAACCTTGTCTGTCACGACCTCGATGTTCGCGGCCGGCACCGGCACGACCGTTCCCCAGAGCAGGTCGAACATATCGCCGTAAAGGCGCCGCGCGCTCCGCTCGAGCCGTTCTGGATCGATGAGGTGAGGCGCACCCTGCTCGGAGACGTGCACGCGCAGGTGCGGGTTGGCCGCGACGAGCGCGCCGGAGGCGCCTGCGTGATCGAAGTGGATATGGGTGATGAGCAGGTGGCGAAGGTCGGTGACCGCGAGGTCGAGCTCGGCAAGCCTGGATTCCAGTGTGGCGAGAGTCGTCTGGGGCCCGGGATCTACAAGCGTCAAACCGTCGTCGAGATCGAGCAAATAGGCGCAAAAGAGCTTCTCTTCGCCGAGGAAATGGAGGTCGAGGAGCTCGAGCATGCGCTCCGATGCTAGCCGCTGCCAGGAGCGTCTCCAACCGTACCTGTCTCTGCGGTCTGCGCGAAGGCCCAGAATGCATGCATCGACTTTCCCGAGTTTGTCATCTCTCGGCTACCGCCTCCGCCCGCGCGCGTCCGCGTGTGGGGTGGATCAGCCGTGGTCGGGGTCGCCTATTCGGCCGGCTACACCGTCGTCGAAGCGCCGCCGTACCACGCCGCCGTCGTCGAAGACGCGCTCAGGATCGGCTTCGATCCGCTCGCGGCGATCGATGAAGTCTTCCGCCTGGCGCTGCCCCCTGCCGTGCTGGTCCTGAGCGGATTGGCCTGGGACATGCTCGACGACTCGACCGCCGACTGGTTCTACATGCAGCGGCGAGCTCTGGCCACGGCCGGAGGCCCCGATGCGCACCAAACTATCGAGGCCTTCAAGTACTGGTGGTTTCAGGAGGCCTTCGCCGGCGTGATGACGCATCATGAGCTTCGTTACGAGCTGCATCAGCGCTTCGAGGAGCGGATCTTCCAATGGCAACCGGCTCTCTACCAGTACCTGGAGGGAGATCCGAGCCTGGTGCTCGAACGCTGGGTGATCGAGCGCGGCGTCGTGAAGCCGCTCAACTTCGAGTACGTAGGCGTCCGCCGCTAGAGCCCAATCCCCGGCAGACGTGCCCGTGGCTACTGGAGCGACGCGACCACGGTGGTGCTGGGCGCCAGCAGGAGCGCCTCGATCTCGGCGGGCGCGAGGGGCTTCGAGAAGAGGAAGCCCTGGCCCAGCTCACAACGCAAGCTGCGCAGCATCTCGCGCTGTTCGGGCAACTCGATACCCTCCGCGAGCGCCCGCAGGCCGAAGGTCTCGCCCAGGCGCACGATCGCGTCGGCGACCCGGTACTCGTCCGAGCCCGCTTCGACGACGCCGTCGACGAAGGGCTTGGCAACTTTGATGATGTCGGCCGGGAACTGGCGCAGGTACTGGAGCGAGGAGTACCCGGTGCCGAAGTCGTCGATCGCCATCTTGACACCCAGCGTCTTCAGCTCGTTCAGGCGCCCGATCGCCGCCTCGACGTCTTCCATCAGCGCCGTCTCGGTGATCTCGAGGATCACGGTCTGCGGATCGATTCCCGTCTGCTCGATCGCCTGCGCGACATCGTCGACGAGCGTGCTGTGGTCGAGCTGGCGGCCCGAGAGGTTGATGGACATCACGAGATCGTCCTGACCCGTCAGCTCCTGCCACTCGCGTCCCTGGCGGAGTGCCTCGTTCAGGATGAAGCGGCCGAGCGGAACGATCAGTCCGGTCTCCTCGGCCAGCGGTATGAAGTGGAAGGGAGGAATGAGGCCGCGCTCGGGATGGTTCCAGCGCGTCAGTGCCTCGAGACCACAGATATCGCCGCTGTCGAGCATCACGATCGGCTGGTAGTGGATGACGAACTCGCTGGCGACGACGGCGCGCTCGAGCTCGGCCTTGAGCGCCAGCCGCTCCGCGACGGCGGCTCGCATCGCCGGCTCGAAGATCTCGAAGCCGGTGCGGCCGTGGCGCTTGGCATGGAACATGGCCACCTCGGCGTTGCGGAGTAGCTCTGCCGCATCCTCGGCCTCGGCCTCTTCGCCGGGCGCCACCGTGGCGCTGCCGATGCTCGCGTGCACGTACACCTCGTGCCGCCCGAGCAGGGTGAACGACCGCTCGAGCCCGGTCATGATTCGCTCGGCGACGGCCGTCGGCGACTCGGGCGGGCTCTCCTCGATCAGGATCGCCCATTCGTCGCTGCCCAGCCTCGCGCAGGTGTCGTCGGTGCGGATGCTGGCGATCAGGCGGTCGGAGACGGCGCGCAGGAGCTCGTCGCCGGCGAGGTGCCCGAGCGTGTCGTTGACCGTCTTGAAGTCGTCGAGGTTGACGATCATCACCGAGACCGGCTCGGTGGTACGACTCATCCTGCCCAGCGCCGCGTCGGTGCGCTCGAGGAAGTAAGAGCGGTTGGGCAGCGCGGTCAGCGCGTCGAGATGGGAGCGGCGGGCGAGCTCGGTCTCCAGCTCGTGCCTCTCTTCCAGCAGGTCCTTGGTTCGCTGCAGGCTTTCGAGCGCCAGCACGGCCTGTGAGGCGAGGCTCTTCAGCGCCGAGAGAATCCCGTCCGTCGGCGGCTTGGAGCTTTCCAGCACCAGCTCGCCGATGCGATCGTCCTGGAGCGTCAACGGGACCGAAGCCTCGTGTCGTCTTCGCCCTTGGATCGGCTCGCCGCTGGTGGCGAACTCTACGGCGCTGCGACCGGAGCCGAGCAAGAGGCTCGCCCTCACACGAGCATGCTCACCGGCGATGGCGGTGGCGGCTTCGACGATCGCCGTACAGACGCGGTCGTGCTCTTCGGCCGAGGCGAGGCTGCGCATCGCGCGCCGGAGCAAGAGCTCGCGGCGGGTCGTTTGCTGCTGGCGAAGGACCAACCCTGCGAGTCGCGTGATCACGAGTGCGACGACGGCTGTGGAGCAGACCACGGTGGCGGCGATGTCGAGCTGCTGAGCGCCGCGAACGTTTTGCACGAAGAGGAGCACCGGAGCGGTCAACGCGGATGCTGCCAGCAGCGCGAGCCGGCTCGGCGTCAACTCGTGCTTGCGCTCCGACGCGACGCTCCCGAGCTTGCGCATGGACGGGTGCAGTGAACACGCCGCCAGTAGCGCGAAGGCGATCACCTGAGCCGACCGAATCGCCCAGGCGGCGCTCGAGAGCTCGCTCAGTCTCACGGCGCTCGACATGACCGCCAGCGCGATTAGAAACACCACCGCAAGAGAAAGTAGGACCGCGGATGGAGTCCAGGCCCGCAGACCGAGCACCAACCGTGTCGAAAAAGCCAGAAGAGCGAGCGCTGCGAGGCAGAAGAGGACTGCTGCCGCCTCGGCGCCCGCGCTGCTCGAGCCCTTGTCGAATTTCGGAGCAAGCAACGTGACCCAGATCAAAAGGGCTGCCGCGGTAGTCGCAGCGGCTGTATCGATCAGGCTTCCCCAGTCGCTGTCGCTCGATCTGGCCACTACGAGCAGGACGATCCCGCCCGCCAGCGTGAGGAGCCCGGCGGCCAGAACGACATCTCCGTCCGTGAGCGTCCGCGCCGAGCTGTTCACGGCGGCGCCGAGCGCCACGAGCAGTGTCCCCGCTGCCAGCAGGTACCAGGCCGCTCCCGTCTTGCTGAAATCGACGCGGATCGTGAGCAGAATTGCCGCGGCGCAGGCGAAACCGGCGACGAGGACAGGCCCGTCGCCTCCTGGCCAGACTAGTCCGAGCAGGATCACGAAGGCGCCGAGAAGCACGCCGCAAAGTGGATACCACCGCCGGGGAACCGCGGTCACGAAACCGATCATGTTTGGAATTGGGGTAGTACGCATCCCCCGATCTGGGGAGCCGCGACCCCGATTTCGCGTAGCGACGCGGTCGGGCGCCGAGCTACGGCGTAACGAAAAACCGAGAAAAAGTCGGCCCCACCTCGTCGGCGGGGCCGTAATCTCGGTTAAGAGCCTATTTCGCTAGGTCTGCACGCCCGCGGCAGCCGATCCGCGGCGCCAGCAACCGAAGGGCCGCTCTCCGCACTACCAGTGCGCCTTCGCGACCCTTCGGCCACTGGCATCCACGGCTTGACCCCCTCGAACGCACATCCCTACCGAAATTGGCTCTAGGCGAAACTGTGTGCGGCGTCCATCGCCCGCAGGCGCCGGACGCGCTCTTCGATCGGCGGATGAGTCGAGAAGAGCTTCGCCATGCCGCGTGCTCGGAGCGGGTTGGTGATGTAGAGCGACTCGGTCGCCGGGTTGACCCGCATCGGTATCGCCTGGCTCGCTCGTTCCAGCGACTCGAGTGCGTCCGCGAGCGGGGCGGCCTGGCCGAGTAGCCTGGCGCCACTCGCATCGGCCAGGTACTCCCGCTGGCGCGAGATGCCGAGCTGCAACAGCGTCGCCGCGAGCGGCCCGACGATCAGTGCCACCAGCGCCCCGATCGGCGAGCCGTTCTCGTTGTCGCCGCCGAAGAATATGAACATGTAGCTGAGCCAGGTGATCACCGAGCCGATCATCGCCGCGATCGAGGAGACGAGGATGTCACGGTTCTTCACGTGCGACAGCTCGTGGGCGAGCACGCCCTTGACCTGCTCGCGCGGCATCAGCTTGAGCAGCCCCTGGGTGACGGCAACCGCCGCGTGACCGGGGTTCCGCCCCGTCGCGAAGGCGTTCGGCTGCTCGGAGGGCACCAGGTAGACGCGAGGCATCGGAAGCCCGGCGCGCTGCGTGAGCTCGCGGATATCGGCGTAGAGAGCTGGGGCCTGTGACTCCTGGATCGGCCGGGCGCGGCTCGTGGCGAGCGCGACCTTGTCCGAGAAGAAGTAGCCGAAGAAGTTCATGACCACGGCCAGGCCGAGGAAGAGGTAGACGTAGCTACCGCCGAGCAGGAAGCCGATCGCGACGAGCAGGCCCGACAGGGCCGCGATCAGGAGCCAGGTTCTGAGGCGAGTTGTGAATCCGACCATCGCTGTTGCGACCTCCGTTTGTCGTGTTTACTCGTGCCGGGAGGTCTCTCCCTCGCCCGTTGCGGGCCGGCTCCGCCGGGCCTTTCGGCCGTCCTGACGACGGAGCCCGAGTCGGGATACTCCCCTCCTGGGGACAGCCTAGATCTTAACGGAGGGATTCGCTTTCAGGCGCTCTCCGTCGCCGGCGCCCGCCTGTTGACCGCTGACGGCTCAGTGCCTGAGGTGGCGCCGGTGCGTGAAGACCATCGCCGCGCCGGCCTCGGTCGCGGCCTCGATCGACTCGCGGTCGCGCTTCGAGCCGCCCGGCTGGATGATGTACTTGACCCCTGCCTCGAGCGCCTGCTTGGGGCCGTCGGAGAAGGGGAAGAGGGCGTCGGAGGCGAGCGCGGCGCCGCTCAGGTCGTGGCCGTGCTCTCGCGCTCTTTCGACCGCCACCTTGACGGCGTCGAGCCGATTCGGCTGACCGCCGCAGATGCCGATCGTCTGCAGCCCCTTCGCGATCACGATGCCGTTCGACATCACGTGCTTGACGACCTTCCAGGCGAAGAGCAGGTCGCCCCAGGCCTCTTCGCTGACCTCGCCGCAGACCACCTCCATGCCCGAGCGATCTTCCAGGCCCCAGTCCCGGTCCTGGGCCAGAAGACCGCCGAGCACTCGCTTGTAGTCCTTCTCGGATGGATCGCCGCGGCGCCGCTCGTAGTGGGTGAGGACGCGCGTCTCGAGCTCGCGCAGGGCATCGATGGCCTTCTGCGCGTAAGCCGGCGCGAACAGGACTTCGATGAACTGCTCGGAGAGCAGCTTGCCGAGCTCGGCCGAGATCGGCCTGTTGAGGATGACGACGGCTCCGTAAGCCGCGGTCGGATCGGCCGAGAGCGCCCTGATGAAGGACTCTTCCGGTGAGGCCCCGACGGCGACTCCGCAAGGGTTGGCCTGCTTGACGATCACGCAGGCCGGCAGCGTGAACTCGTCGATGATCAGGCGCGCCGTCGAGAGGTCGTTGAGGTTGTTGAACGTGAGCTCGCGCCCGTGCAGTTGCTCGACTCGCGAGAGCAGGTGGCGCCGGCCGTAGGCTTCGGCGTAGAGAGCGCCGCGCTGGTGCGGGTTCTCGCCGTAGGGCAGATCGAGCACCTTGACGAGGGTCGTGGTCATCGTCTCGGGGAAGGCCTCGCGGTCGGCGAACCAGGCCGCGATGGCCGATTCGTAGGCGGCGGTGGTCGCGAAGGCTTCTCCGGCGAGCTGCCGGCGCGTGTCTTCGGAGAGATCGCCGGACTGCCGCAGCTCGTCCAGGACGAAGCTGTACTGGTCGGTGCGTGAGACGACGGCGACGTGGGCGTAGTTCTTGGCCGCTGCGCGCGCGATCGTCGGCCCGCCGATGTCGATCATCTCGACCGCGTCCTCCTCGCGCACGCCGTAGCGAGCGACGACCTTGGCGAAGGGATAAAAGTTGACGCAGACGAGGTCGAAGGGCTCGATGGCGTTCTCGCTCAGCGCGGCGACGTCGTCCTCGCGGTCGCGGCGAGCGAGGATGGCAGCATGGATGCTCGGGTGCAGCGTCTTGACGCGGCCACCCAGCATCTCGGGCGACTTGGTCAGCTCCTCGACACTCGTGACCTTGAGCCCGGAGGAGCTGAGCACCTCGGTCGTGTCGCCGCTGGCGACCAGCTCGTAGCCCAGCTCGACGAGCCCGCGCGCGAACTCCTCCAGCCCGCTCTTGTCGTAGACGGAGATGAGAGCTCGTTTGGTCACGTGATCATCACTCGACGGGAACTCTCCTCCAACCGTACTCGCCCGTCAAGACAGAGGCGAGCGGCTTCGGGCAGCAGGCGATGCTCGACGGCGTGAATCCGCTCGGCCAGGGTCTCGGCGCTGTCGTCGTCTCTGACCTCGACCGGCTCCTGCAAGATGACCGGCCCCGTGTCCACTCCCTCGTCCACGAAGTGGACGCTGACGCCCGTCCAGCGGACTCCGTAGGCCAGCGCTTCGTCGATAGCGTGGGCTCCCGGGAAGGACGGGAGCAGCGCCGGGTGCAGGTTGATGACGCGTCTGGGGAAGCGGCTCAGGAAAGCAGGCGTGAGCACGTGCATGTAGCCGGCCAGCACGACCCACTCCACGCCACGGTCGAGCAGCCAGTCGGCCAGAGCGGTGTCGCGGGCGGGCCGATCCGGATAGCTGTCGAGCTCGAAGACACCGGTCTCGATGCCGGCCTTCGCGGCTCGCTCCAGCCCCATCACGCCCGGCTTGTTCGAGCCGACGCAGGCAATCGGCAGGTCGGCGTCGATCAGGGCCTGCAGGTTGGTTCCGGAGCCCGAGACGAGAACGCCGATCAAGTGAGCTGCACCCCTTCGAGATCGCGCTCCAGCCGTCCTATCACGAGGTCGTCCGGGCCCACGTCGGCTTCGGGGATGACGGCGCAGTAGCCGATACCGAGGTTGAAGACTCGCCGCTGCTCCTCTTCGCTGACGCCCTTCTCGCTGATCCAGTCGTAGACGGCGCCGCGGCGCCAGGAGCCGGTCTCGATGCGCGCGCCGAGGCCGGGAGGGAGCACGCGTGCCAGGTTCCCGGGAATGCCGCCACCGGTGATGTGGGCGAGCGCGTGAACGTCGGCTCGTTCGCGCAGCTTGCGAACGTCTTCCAGGTAACAGAGCGTCGGCGGCAGGAGCAGGTCGGGATCGAAATCCTCCGAGCCGAGCAGCCGGCGCACGAGCGTGAAGCCGTTCGCGTGCAGCCCGGCGGAGCGGAAGCCGAGCACGACGTCGCCCGGTTTGCAGCTGGATGGCCCGTCGATCAGGCGCTCGCGCTCGACCAGCCCGACGCACGTGCCCGCGAAGTCGAGCTCGCCCTCGGCGTAGATGCCCGGGAGCTCGGCCGTCTCGCCGCCCAGGAGCACGCAGCCGTTGGCGCGGCAGACCTCCGCAGCGCCCTCGACCAGTTCCGTCACGAGCTCGAGCTCGATCTTGTCGGCGGCGACATAGTCGAGGAAGAAGAGCGGCTCGGCGCCCGAGGTCAGGACGTCGTTGATGCAGTGAGCGGCCGCGTCCATCCCACCCCAGCGCAGGCGTCCGCTCGCTCGCTGCAGGATCAGCTTCGTTCCGACGCCGTCGGTCGAGGCGGCGAGCAGGCGCTTGTCGTCGAGCGCATACAGCCCCGCGAAGGCTCCGAAGGATCCGCCGGAGCCCTGCGTTTGGGTAGACGCCACCGCGCTGCGCAGGCGCTCGACGATCTCCTCGGCCTTTGCCAGCGAGACGCCCGCGGCTTCATAACTCATCCCGGCCACCCCGCCAGTGTATTTGCCGTGGCTGCTGTTTGGGCGGGTGCAGCGCGCTTGGCTTCCACGCGCGGCTCGCAGCTGGTACAACCGCAGGCGATGCGGTTTCCCGACTCGATCGGAGTGCGTTGTTTCGCCGGGCGCGAGCCATTCTCCGGAACCTGGGTCGCGCTCGCCCTGGAGAGCGCGGAGGACGGGATGAAGACGGTGCTCTCGCTGGCCTTCGGCCCGACGAGAGAGGACGGGCGCCTCGTCTTGCAGCGCGAGGACGTGCTCGCCCAGGCCCGCTATCTCGAGCAGGTGGTGGGCCTCGACTACGGGCACCTCGAGGAGCGCTGGGACGGTCGAGGCTGGCTCGCTGTTGCCGGAGCCGCGGAGCTCAGGCATCAGCTCAGGCTCACCTTCGCCGATCCGCCGCTCAGGCAGGCCTCGGCGCACCGTGTCGCCGCGGCTCGAGCGCTGCGCTACCTCTACGAGCACGAGCGCGAGCGTCTCACGCTCAAGATCGAGACCGAGCTGCCAAAGAAAGTGGATCTCGACCTGACCGTCCCGCGGCGGGGAGACTGGCTTCCCGAGTCACTGCACGAGCCGGTGCTGGAGCTTCTCACTCGGCTCGCCCGCCGCGAGCTGGCAGCTTTGATCGAAGCGCGGAGCCTCGCGCCCGAGACGGCGGCTCGGGTCGAGCAGGAGATCATCGAGTACGGAGCTTCGCCTGTCACTCCACCCGACATCGCCTTGCTCCTCTCCACGGCGATTCCCGACGGCGAGCGGGCCTGGACGATCGAAGCGCCGCTCTGGACGCGCGAGGAGGGGCCGAGCGATCTGACGGTCTGTATCCACGCCCGCGAGCTGGAGACCAGGCTCGAGCTCGAGCTGCGCGGCGTCGCGCTGACCTGACCGGTCAGGCGGGCGTGGGCGACACTCGCACCTCGACGGTGATCTCGATCGGGAAGTCGAGCGAGACGGCTACGAGACACTTCTCCCTTGCCTCGTGCGCGATCTGGCGCGCCTGCTCCTCGTGGTCGGGCTCGGTCTCGATCTCGACCAGGCCGGTCATGCGGGAGAAACCGAAGCGCCCGTCCTCACGACTGCCGACCGTTCCATCGCAGCTCACCTTCAGGCTGTGGATAGGAAGATCGCGGCGCCCGGCGATGCCCTGGAGCGTGGTCGCCAGGCACGAGGCGGTTGCGGCGACAAGGAAATCCTGGGGGCTCCAGATAGTCGCATCGGTGCCCCGGAACTCGGGCGGCGAGGAGGTCACGATCTCGCTCTTGCCGTCGACGCGGGTGGCTACGCGGGTGTCGCCGAGCCACTCGACAGTGACCGGAAAGCTGAATTCCTTTACGCGCATCTTTTCCTCTTTCGTTCTCCCTTTGGTTTGACTAGTAAAGCGCGCTCGCCAGCTCACGCCGGTATCGAAGCGAGAGTGGATGCTCAGGGCCGAGATCGCCGAACAGCGCGATCATGTAGCGGCCGAGCCGCTGCCGGGCCGAGTCGTCGCTCGTTCTGATCTCTCCGAGCAGGAGCTCGAGCGCGTGCGCGTGATTGCCGGCCTCGAGCGCCGCGGTCACCTCGGGCGCCTCGCCGGAGCTCGTCAGCTCGGCCAGGACCTGCTCGGTCGCCGATGGGCCGGTCAACTGGTCGAGAAAGCGGGAGATCGCGGCGGCGGGCTGGGCGCCGACGAACTCGGCGACGACGTGGCCGTTACGGAAAGCCTTGACGGCGGGGATGCCGCGGATCGAGTACATAGTGGCGACGTCCTGGTTCTCGTTGACGTCGATTTTCGCCAGCTCGATCGAGCCAGACCGCCTCTCGATCTCCTTCTCGAGCACTGGTCCGAGCATCCGGCAGGGGGCGCACCACGGCGCCCAGAAGTCGACTACCAGCGGCAACTCGCGCGAGCGCTCGATCACGTCCCGCTCAAAGCTCTCGGTTGTCACGTCCATCTCGTATATCTCCTCGGTTTGCTCGAAGGTCATATGGGCAATATACTATACAACTAAACAGTCGTAAGATATATTCCCAATAAAACCATGTCCCTACCCCATCCCATTCCCGATGAAGTGATCGAGCTGATCGCGTACCGGCTGCGCGCCATTGCCGAGCCGATGCGGATCAAGCTACTCGACCGCTTGCGAGACGGCGAGGCGTGCGTGGGTGAGCTGGTTGACGCGGCGGGCGCGTCGCAGCAGAACGTCTCCAAGCACCTTCATCTCCTGCTCGATGCCGGCATCGTGGGTAAGCGCAAGGACGGAAACCGCACCTACTACCGGATCGTCGACCAGGGTGTGTTCTCGCTTTGCGATCAGGTGTGCGGAACGCTTCAGCGCCAGTTCACCGAGCTGGGCTCGCTGTTCGAGGGAGCGGGACAGGGTAGAGGAGGAGACTCGAGATGAAGAGGAACATGGGTTTGCTCGATCGCCGGCTCAGGGCGTTCGTCGTCACGCCGATTGCGATCGTGGTAGCCGTCGTGATCGGAGCCGGAAGCGTGGCCGGGATCGTCCTGCTTGTGGTCGCCGCGATCATGCTGGCGACCGCGGCAATCGGCTTCTGTCCGCTCTACAAGCCGTTCAAGATCGATACGCATTCACGTTCGCGGCGCAGATCAACTCCCGTTGGCTCCGGATAACAGGGCCGGAGATTGACACACACAGCTAGATGTATATAGCATCTAGCTGTGTCTTCTGAGCCCGGAGGTGCAGGACGGAACCGGCGACCTTGCGGCGGCGGCCGGGGACAGATTGGCCGCGGCGGCGGTCTGCTCGAGCCGGCCTTGCTGGCGGTTCTGGTGTCGCAGCCGAGTCACGGCTACGACCTGCGCCGGGCCGTCGAGGAATTGAGCGGCGGTCTCGTCTGCATCGACCCCGGCGGAATGTACCGGGTGTTACGCCGGCTCGAGGAGGACGGCTTCGTCGCCTCCACTTGGTCGGAGGGAGATCACGGCCCGCAGCGCCGCCGCTACGAGTTGACCGCTGAAGGCTGCTCGCTACTCGGGCAGTGGGCCGAGCATCTTCGGCAGCGCGAGCGCGTGTTCCGAAGCGTGATCGAGATCGTCGAGCGATCGCTCGGGCCGGTCAGGACGGAACCGGCCTGAGGCACGCGAGAGCTATCTAGCAAACAAGGAGAGGTGTAATGGAGACGTCGGATATGTCTATGCCATCGACCGAACGACTCGGTGTTGTCGTCGCGGTGCCCTCTGTCGGCGAGGGTGGGCTAGACGCCCGCCGTTCGCAGCACTTTGGGAAGAGCCCCTGCTTCACGGCGGTCGAAGTGACACACGGGAAGGTCGAGCGCGTTCGGGTCATACCGAACGGACTACATAGTGAGGGTGGCTGCCGGAATGCTGCACAGATCTTGGCCGCGGCGGGAGTGAATGCACTAGTGGCCGGAGGAATTGGCACCCGCCCGCTGGCTATCCTCAGCGACGCCGGTATCGACGTGTACTTTGATCGGCAGCGGAAGACGGTCGGCGAAGCTGTCACTGCGTTCGCGACGGGACAGCTACAACCGATAGTGACCGAGCAAGTCTGTAGCCACCATCGCGGGCAATCGCACGGCGACTCCTGCTGAGAGAGCCTCTGCGCCAGCGGCGGCACGAAGCCGGCAGCTTGCATTTTGAAGATGTTCGGGAGAGCATGCGCGCGTCCACCAATCGCTAAACGAAGGAGCCGCTCCCGATGGAAGAAAACAAGGTCACCCTCGATCTCTCGAAGCTGCCCAAGCCGAACACGGAGTTCGTCGTCTACGTCGTCGCACTTCTCGTTGCGATGATCGTGGTCTGGATCTCGGACCTCCTGAACGTGACCAGCTGGTTCGAGTTCTTTCTCTTCTCGACGGTCGCGTACATCATCAGCCGCGGTATCGCCAAGGCGCACAACGTCAAGGAGTAGCGCCGGCTGGAGCGCTGCGTAGCGTCGGTGACCGCCACCGGCGCCACGCGGCGCCGGATGAATCGCTCTCTCAACCAGCCTCGGCCGCGGAGGCTGCGCGTTCCAGCACGTCCAGATCGAGCTTCTTCATCTGCAGCATCGCTCGCATCGCACCCTGTGACCGTGCGGGATCGGGGTCGGCGAGCAACTCGGAGAGGGTGCTCGGGGTCACCTGCCAGGAAACGCCGAAACGATCCTTGAGCCAGCCGCAGTAACCCTCCTCGCCATCGGCCGTGAGGCGCTCCCAGTAGCTGTCGATCTCTTCCTGGCTCTGGCATCTGATCTGGAACGAGACGGCCTCGCTGAAGCTGAACTCCGGCCCGTTGATCGCGAGAAAGGGCCTGCCGTCGAGCTCGAAGCTGACAGCCAGCACCGTCCCCTCTGGTAGCGGCCCGGCGGAGCCGTAGCGCGAGATATCGACGATCTTGGAGTTCGGAAACAGCGAGGTGTAGAAACGGGCCGCCTCCTCTGCCTCCTTCGGGAAGCACAAGCACGGAACGATGTTCTCCATTGCCACTCCTTCGCGATAAGAGCACCGGACGGCTCGGCGTCTTCCCGCGGCGCCCGCTTCTCCAAACACCCGCCGCGGCTAGGCGCGTGTCTTCTCGAGACGGAGCTTGATCAGCTTGCCGCCCTCGGGAACCGGCGTCGGGTAGTTGCCGTCCAGGCAGGCGCGGCAGAAGTTGGTCGTGGGGCGTTCGGAGGCTGCCTGCAAGCCGTCGAGCGACAGGTGCGCCAGTGAGGTCGCACCGATGTGCCGGCGCACCTCCTCGACCGATTTCTTGCTCGCGATCAGCTCTTCGGCGTCGCCGAAGTCGATTCCGTAGAAGCAGGGGAAGACGACAGGCGGCGAGGAGATGCGCACGTGCACCTCGGTCGCGCCGGCCTCGAAGAGCATGGAGACGATCTGGCGCGTGGTCGAGCCGCGCACGATCGAATCGTCGACCACCACCACGCGCTTGCCGGCCACCTCGTCGAGCGGGTTGAACTTCAGCCTCACGCCCTGTTCGCGCAGCCTCTGCTCGGGCTCGATGAAGGTGCGGCCGACGTAGCGGTTCTTGATCAGCCCTTCGCTGAAGGGGATGCCGCTACCGCGCGAGAATCCGATCGCCGCCGGCGTGCCCGAGTCGGGAATGGGCATTACCAGATCGGCCTCGACCGGCGACTCGGCGGCCAGGATCTCGCCCATGCGCACCCGCGCCCCGTGGACTTCGACCTCGAGCAGTTGGCTGTCGGGCCGGGCCAGATAGAACAGCTCGAAGATGCAGAGAGCGGGATGCTTCGCCGGCTCCACCGCCTGTATCTGGCGGCAGCCCTGCTCGTCGATGACGACGAGCTCCCCGGGCTTGATCTCGCGCTCCAGCTCGGCGCCGACCAAGTCGAGCGCGCAACTCTCCGAGGCGACGACCCAGTCGTCGTCGAGCCGGCCGAAGCAGAGCGGGCGGATGCCGTGCGAGTCGCGGAAGGCGAGCAGCTTGTTCTCGGCCAGTGCGACGATCGAGTAGGCACCGACGAGGCGGCTCATGGTCGCCGCGATCGCCTGCTCGAGCGGGCGCTCGTCATTGGCGATGAGCGCGGCGATGATCTCGCTGTCGGAGCTCGTGCTCAGCCGCACTCGTTGCCGCGCGAGCTCTGAGCGCAGCTCCTCGACGTTGGTGAGATTACCGTTGTGGGCAAGCGCGACGGTACGTGCGCGACCGCGCAGCACGAGCGGCTGGGAGTTCTCCCAGTGGCTACCGCCCGTGGTCGAATAGCGGCAGTGGCCGATCGCCAGCTGTCCGTGCAGTCCGCGCAGGTTCTGCTCACTGAAGACCTGTGTCACCAGGCCCATGTCTCTCAGCCCGTAGAGCCGGCCTTCGTCGCAGACCGCGATCCCAGCCGACTCCTGGCCGCGGTGCTGCAGCGCGTGCAGGCCGAAGTAGGCCAGGCGTGCGTTATCGCGCTCGGGCGCTCGAATGCCGAAGATGCCACACATCTACTGTCCCCGGATGGAGCTCTCGGGATGGTCGCCTTCAGCTTGCCAGGCGCTTGTCAGGTCAGCGAGCGCGATCCCGTTCAGGGAGTCGCCGCCGGCACGGCCGATCTGGCGCAGCGGCACGCCGCCAGCCTCGAGCCGGCTCACGTTCTCGGGCGCGCAGGCGACGACGGCCAGGCCTCCGCACTCACCGAAGAGCTGCACCGGATCGGCCGGGAGATCGACCCGGGCGCCGGCGCCGCTGAAGATCGCGCACTCTGCCAGGCAGACGGCCAGCCCGCCCTCGGCAACGTCGTGGGCGATCGAGAAGAGGGAGTTGTTCTTCCAGAGGAAGCGGATCAGAGCCGCCTCGGCCCCCAGGTCGAGCTCCGCCGGTGCACCGCCGACCTTGTCGTAAAGCGCCTGGTACTCAGAGCCGGCGATCGAGAGTCGCGGCTCACCGGCGAGCAGGACGACGTCGCCGTCATGCCAGGCGCTGCCGATGGTGCGCACGTCGGGGACGAGGCCGACGCAGCCGACGATCGGCGTCGGGTAGATGGGCTGGCCGTCGGTCTCGTTGTAGAGCGAGACGTTGCCCGAGACGACCGGGATCCCCAGCGCCTCGCAGGCCTCGGCCATGCCCTCGATCGCCTCGCTCAACTCCCAGGCCATCTCGGGCTTCTCGGGGTTGCCGAAGTTGAGGCAGTTGGTGATCGCGAGCGGCTCGCCGCCCGAGCAGGCGACGTTGCGGGCGGCCTCCAGCACGGCCTGGGCGCCGCCGGTGCGCGGGTCGAGCCAGGCGATACGGCCGTTGCCGTCCAGCGAGAGCGCGAGGCCGCGCAGTGAGGGTCGCAACCTGAGCACGCCGGCGTCGAGCCCGGGCCGGCGCACGGTGCGCGAGCCGACGATGTAGTCGTAGCGCTCGTAGACCCAGGCGCGGTTGCGAATGTTGACGGAGCCGAGCAACTCGAGCAGCGCCTGGCGGAACGTAGGGCCGACGGGAGTGGGGGGCGGATCCTGCTTCGGCCGCGGCGCAAGCTCCAGCTGATAGCGAGGAACGTCCTCGGTCAGGAAGCGGGCGGGAATGTCTCCGATCACCTCGCCGTTCCAGAAGCAGCGCAGCACGCCGCTGTCGGTGACCTTGCCGATCTCGGTGCAGGGCAGCTCCCAGCGCTCGCAGACCTCTTTTACCGCCGGAACCAACGAAGGCGTGACCGCTGCGACCATCCGCTCCTGGCTCTCCGAGACCATGATCTCCCAGGGCTCGAGGTCGTCCTGGCGCAGCGGCACGCGGTCGAGGTGGATGTCGAGCCCGAAGGAGGCCGCCATCTCGGACAGCGCTGAGGCCAGCCCGGCGGCGCCGCAATCCTGCAGGCTCTCGACCAGGTTCGACTCGATCAGCTCGACCGAGACCTCGATCAGCTTCTTGCCGGTGAAGGGGTCGCCGACCTGAACGCTCGGGCGCTTGTCGGCGTCGTCCTCGCCCAGCTCCTGGCTGGCCAGCACGCTGGCGCCGCCGATGCCGTCGCGCCCGGTGGTGGCGCCGAACATGACCACGCTGCCGACGCCCGATGCCCGCGCGCTGGTGAGCTGCTCGCGCCGTAGAGTGCCGACGCACATGGCGTTGACCAGGCAGTTACCGGCGTAGCGCGAGTCGAAGAAGGTGGCGCCGCCGACGTTGGGAACGCCGACGCAGTTGCCGTAGGTGCCGATGCCCGCGACCGCGTTCTCGAACTGGATGTCGTCCTCGCCGAAGTAGAGCCCGTCGAGCAGCGCGATCGGCCGCGCGCCCATCGCGTAGATGTCGCGCAGGATGCCGCCGACGCCGGTCGCGGCGCCCTGGAAGGGCTCGACCGCCGAGGGGTGGTTGTGGCTCTCGACCTTGAAGGCGACCGCGTCGCCCTCGCCGATGTCGACAACGCCGGCGTTCTCGCCTCCAGTCGTGTACACGTACACGTTCCCGTTGCCGAACGTGTGGATCGCGATGTGGCCGCTGTCGACGCTGACTCTCCGCAGGCGAGCTCGGCGCAGGAGAGCCCGTTGAGGTCGGCGACGAATTGTCGGTGCCCGCTCGCTGTGAGCTGAACAGCTCCACTACCTGGTCAGGAGTCACGAAGAGGTAGCCGAAGAAGTGCCCAGCCTCAAAGAGCGATTGACCCCCTCGCTCATCGAGAACAGCACATCACTATTACCGGCATACGAGACGATGTGCCTCTTCGTGCCATTGGCAAGGAGCACGTAGACGTCGAAGCTGACCTCGGTATCGCCCTGAGCCTCGGTCTCGAGGCAGGCCACGGTGCCGCCGGGGCCGAGCGCGAGCTCGTCCTGGCTCGTCCGAGCAGGGGCAGACGAGCACTTGGACGCGATGCGCGTCGGCCGCTGCGATCCGAATCTCTCGAGCCAAACGCCGCTCTCGCCCGCGACACCGGCCTCGCCCTCGAACACGACTCGGAACCGGCCGACGCCACCCCGGGATCGCTTGATGGGCGTAGGCCCGGATGCCCTGTTCGCTGCAGCCGGGGTCGAGGCAATCAGCAAGGCCAGACAAGCGCGGCAACTCCGGTGCGATTCGGCCGGGAACGTTCACCCACCGGTGGTCGGGTCACCTTTCGATACCACCTCTCCGGACACGAGGGCTCAGCTAGGCTCCTAGCGCAGATGAGCTGCAAGCAAGCTCCGACTCCGCCGCGCCACAGCCCACGACGTCGACTACCTGCTCGCCCTGCAGGCCGAGCCCGAGGTCTCGCCCTTCCTCGCCGCCGGCCGGGCCGCCACGCGCGAGGAGCTACTCGCCGAGGTCGAGCGCTCGCAGGCCGAGCCCGAGGTGTTCGGGCGGCTTCTGATCGAGACTCCGCTCGAGCGGGAGTGGCGGCTGGCCGGTGCGATCGGCTTCGAGTGCACGAACCGGCGCAGCCGTATCGCCCCTCTTCGGTCCGCTGGCCGTCCATCCGGATTTCCGGGGACGCGGGCTCGGGGCGGAGACGATCCGCGAGCTGGCGCGCGCTCTCTTCAGCGAGCTCGGTTACCACCGCCTCGAAGCCGGCGTCTACGGCTTCAACGAGCGCGGGATGGCCGTGGTCGAGAGCGCCGGCTTCGTCCGCGAGGGCATCAAGCGCAGGGCCTACCGGCCCGCACGGCGAGTGGGTGGACGCGGTCGAGTTCGGCCTCCTCGCCGACGAGCTCGGCCCGGACTCGTAGCGTACGATCTCGGTCATGGAGATTGTTCACACCTGCTACCGGATCGGCGATCCCGAAAAGTCGATCGCCTTCTACGAGGCACTCGGGCTGGAGAAGCGGCGCGAGCTTCCGATCCGGGACGAGGCCGTCAACTACTTCCTCGGCGTCCCGGGGCAGCCCGACCCCGAGCTCGAGCTGACCTATAACTTCGGCGTCTCGGAGTACGAGATCGGAACCGGTTACGGCCACATCGCGCTGCGGGTGGACGACCTGGAAACGGTGCTCGCCCGGCTCGCCTCGGAGCACGGGATCGAGCCCGAGCGCCCGCCCTACCGGGTGAGCGAAAAAGGGTCGCTGATCTGCTTCGTCCGCGACCCCGACGGCTACCGGATCGAGCTGATCGGTAGGTCGGGGCGGTAGCGCTCGAGACGGTTTGGGAGCGCAAGATCGGCGCGGACGCTCGCAGCATCTACGGAAGTGGTCAATCGCGACTCGCGCGCTATCTCGAGCGCCTCGAGCAGCGACGGCCCGATCCCGTCGTGCGTGAGCACCGCCGGCGCTGCTCGCGGGTTGCACGGGCGCGTGATCGAGCTCGGCTGTGGCGACGGGCGCAACTTCGAGCACTACCCCGACTCGGTCGAGCTGGTTCTGGCCGTCGAGCCCGACCCCGCCGCCCGGGCCGAAGCCGTTCGCCGTGCCGCCGAATGCACGACCAGAATCGAGGTCGTGGACGGTATCGCCGACCGTCTCCCTGCTGGCGATAGGAGCTTCGACACGGCGGTCTCCTGCTGGTATCTCTGCAGCGTTCCCGACCAGGCCGCAGCATTGCGTGAAGTCCGCCGAGTGCTCTCGCCCGGCGGAGAGCTGCGCTTCTACGAGCATGTCCGCTCCCCAAGGCGCCTCTTCCTTGGACTGCAAGAGACGGTTGACGTGCTCTACTGGCCGCGCCTGCTCGGCGGCTGCCGCACGGCGCTCGACAGCGAGCAGGCGATTTGTAGGGCCGGCTTCGGGATCGTTTCACTCGAGCGCGGCTTCCACTGCTCCTCTACACTGACGCTTCCGTCCGCTCCGTACATCCTCGGGGCGGCGCGGATGCTTGCGGCCAAATCCTGATCCATGCAACGACGAAGCTTCCCCGTTTTCGCGCGCTCCGGCGCCTGCATTGGGGATGCGAATCGCGCAGGTGCAGGCAGAAAGTCGAAAGCAGATTCTCCGATTGAGAAGGATGGGAGGGTATGAACGCCGCTGCACCCAGTTCACCGGTCCCGCTTGCGCCAGAGGTTGTCACCAGGGCTCTTGCGGCGCTCGAGCACGAGCCCGAAGTGGCTCGGCTCCTCGCCGGCTGCGAGCTCTACGCCAAGCGCAGCAGCGCGCGCAACCAGCGCATGGCCGTCTTCTTCCTACCGCTCGAGCTGACGATTGTCGCTCCAAGAGCGCTGATCGCGCGACTCGAAGAGCCGGAGTTCCAGGGCCGGATCAGGAACGCGATCGACTCGGCGCTCGTCGCGCCCGCCGTGATCTCGGAGCTGACGCTCCTGCCGGACGACCTCATCGACGAGCTCTGACGCCGAGCGGGATGGACGCTAGACCAGCGCGGTCCTGCGCTCGCGGGCCGCGTCGGCGAGCGAGGCCAGGATCAGGGAGCCGTCCGACGAGCCGAGCAGCGAATCGACCGCGTGCTCGGGGTGCGGCATCATCCCCATCACGTTGCCGTTCTCGTTGACGACGCCGGCGATCTGGAAGGCGGAGCCGTTCGGGTTGTCGCCGTGGTAACGGAGCACGATCTGGCGTTTCTCTTCCAGCTCGGCGAGCAGCTCGTCGTCGCCGCTGAAGTTGCCGTAGCCGTGCTTGATCGGGATGCGCAACCGCTGTCCCTGCTCGCAGCGTGAAGTGAAGGGCGTGTCGGTTCGCTCGACGCGCAGCGTGACGTCCCGGCAGACGAAGGAGAGAGAGGCGTTTCGAATCAGCACGCCCGGAAGCAGCCCCGCCTCGCAGAGGATCTGGAAGCCGTTGCAGATTCCGAGCACGAGCCCGCCTGCGGCGGCGAACTCGCTCACCGCGTCCATGATCGGTGCGAAGCGGGCTATCGCTCCGCCGCGCAGGTAGTCGCCGTAGGAGAAGCCGCCGGGCAGGATGACCGCCGTCGTGCCTCGTGGCAGCTCGGTCTCGGCGTGCCAGACGAGCTGAGCCTCGGCGTCCATCGCCGCCAGCGCCCAGGCGGCGTCGTGGTCGTCGAGCGAGCCCAGGAAGGTGACGACAGCGATCTTGGGGCGCTCGGGAGTCATGCCTCCTCCGACAGCTCGATCTCGTAACTCTCGATCAGTGGGTTGGCGAGCAGGTCGTGCGACATCTTCTCCAGCTCCGCGAGCGCCTGCTGGCGGTCGGAGGTCTCCAGCTCCACGTCGACCACGCGCCCGATGCGGACGCTAACGATGTCGAGGCCGGACTTCTTCAGCGAGCCGCGTACCGCCTCGCCCTGCGGATCCTTGATGCCGGCCTTGGGCCGCACCAGCACCGTAGCTTTCACCTGAACACCACCTCCGGGTTCGCCAGATAGTCGTCGAATGAGATCTCGGTCAGCAGCTCGAAGGCCTCGACGTAGCGCGCCCGGGTCGAGGAGACGACCTGCTCGGGCAGCTCCGGGCCGGGATAGGTTTTGTCCCAGCCGCTGGCCTCGGTCCAGTCTCTGACCGGCTGCTTGTCGAAGGACGGTTGCGGGCCTCCGGGCCGGTAGGCATCCGCCGGCCAGAAGCGCGAGGAGTCGGGCGTGAAGAGCTCGTCGGCGAGCACGAGAGCGCCGTCCGGATCGAGCCCGAGCTCGAACTTGCTGTCGGCGAGCAGGATTCCCCGCTCGGCGGCGTAGGCGGCGGCGAACCCGTAGAGCTCGAGCGAGATGCGCTCCAGCTCTTCGTAGCGCTCCTTGCCGACGAGCGCGGCGCCGCGGGCGCGATCGACCGTCTCGTCGTGGCCGACGAGCGCCTTGGTCGAGGGCGTGAAGATCGGTTCGGGCAGCCGGTCCGACTCGACCAGTCCGGGCGGGAGGCGGTGCCCGGCGATCTCTCCCGAGCGCCGGTAGTCGTTCCAGCCCGAGCCGGCCAGGTAGCCGCGCACGACGCACTCCAGCGGCAGCATCTCGAGGCGCCGGCATTCACTCGAGCGCCCGTCCTCTCCCAGCCCGAGCAGGTGGTTCTGGACGATCTGGCGCGTGCGCCCGAACCAGAAGCCCGAGATGCCCGTGAGCACGCGGCCCTTGTCGGGGATCTCGGTCGGCAGCACGACGTCGAAGACCGAGATGCGATCGGAGGCGATCAGCAGCACCCGGCTCTCGTCGAGCGCGAAGATCTCCCGCACCTTTCCCGAGGCCAGATGCTGGATTGCCTCTTCCGTCACTTCGTCTTCCTCTCCTTGCTCGGGATTGCATCCAGCCGCGCGAAGACCGTGTCCACGTGCGCGAGGTAAGCATCGTTGTCGAAAACCGCCTCGAGTATCGTGCCATCCAGCCTGGCCGTCACTTCCTGGTCGGCCTCGACCAGCGCCCGGAAACCGGTCTCGCTGTCCCAGGCCTGCATGGCGTCGCGCTGGACGATCCGGTACGCCTCGTCACGTGGAAGCCCGCTGCCGACCAGCGCCAGCAGCAGCCGCTGGCTGAAGTAGAGACCGAAGGAAGCGTCGAGGTTGCGCCGCATGCGCTCGGGGAAGACGACCATCCCTTCGACCAGCCAGGAGAAGCGCTCGAGCATGTAGTCGAGCGCCAGGAAGGCATCGGGTATGACCACGCGCTCGGCCGAGGAGTGGGAGATGTCGCGCTCGTGCCAGAGGGCCACGTTCTCGAGCCCGACCAGCGAAGCGGCGCGAACGACCCGGGCCAGCCCGCAGATCCGCTCGGCGACGACCGGGTTGCGCTTGTGCGGCATGGCCGAGGAGCCCTTCTGGCCCTCGCCGAACGGCTCCTGCAGCTCGCGCACCTCGGTGCGGGCTAGATGGCGAATCTCGAGCGCGAACTTGTCCAGCGAGGAGGCGCAGAGGGCGAGCGCGCTCAGCAGCTCGGCGTGACGATCGCGCTGGATGATCTGGGTCGAGGCAGGCGCCGGCTCGAGCCCGAGGCGCTCGCAGGCGATCTGCTCGAGGCGGGGATCGGTCGCCGCGTAGGTGCCGACGACGCCGGAAAACTTGCCCACGCGCAGCTGCTCGAGCGCTCGGCGCAGGCGCTCGCGATCGCGCTCGAGCTCGAAGGCCCAGACGGCCAGCTTGAGGCCGAAGCTGGTCGGCTCGGCGTGGACGCCGTGCGTGCGACCGATGCAGATCGTGCGCCGGTGCTCGCGGGCGCGGGCGAGAACTGCGCTGAGCGTGCGCTCGATTCCCTCCAGGATCAAAGCTCCCGCGCGCCCGATCTGAAGCGACAGTGCCGTATCGATCACGTCCGAGGAGGTGAGCCCGTAGTGGAACCAGCGTCCCTCGGGCCCGAGCTGCTCGCAGACCGCATCGATGAAGGCGGCCGTGTCGTGGTGGAGCGTGGCCTCGATCTCCTGCACGCGCGCCGGGTCGGGCGTCTTCGCAGTCGCGACGATCGACTGCGCTTCCTCGCCCGGGATCACGTCCAGCTCGGCCCAGGCCTCGAGCGCGGCCAGCTCTACTTCCAACCAGCTCGCGAGCTTGCCCTCGTCCGACCAGAGAGCGGCCATGGCGGGGCGGGAGTAGCGAGCGATCACTGCCGGATAGTTTAGATGCAGCTCTGGCCGGCGCTCGCGAGGAGTCGTACGTGGCGCTCGCTTGCGGGATTGCTCAGAATGAAGCTAGATGCCGAGCGTGCCGAGCAGACAGCGAGAACTCGATCGGGCACGCAGGCGGCGGCGTCTACGGCGCCGCAGGCAGGCAGCCGCGCTTGGCGTCGTGCTCTTAGTGGCCGCTCTCTCCGCTCTCGGTCTCTTCCTCTCGAGCCGAGGCCGATCGGTTTCGCCGCCGCAGACCCATCCCGGTAAGACGAGCTCCGAGAGTGAGGCCGCACGATCGGTCTCGCCCGGCGCCGAATCCTGGCTGGCTGCGCTCGCCCGTTGGATCAACACGGCCTCGCACCTGGGCGAGCGCGCTGCGCTCGATCGCTTCGCCGCCCGCGACCAGCCGCTCTACTGCGGCGGTTCGAGCGGCCGATACGTCGCGCTCACCTTCGACGACGGCCCCGGGGCATACACACGGCTTGCGCTGAAAATCCTGCGCAAGTACCACGTGAGGGCCACCTTCTTCCTGGTCGGTCACAACGTTCCGTCTCGCCAGAGCCCGGTACGTGCGGAGCTGAGGGATTACTCCGCGCTCGGGGATCACACCTGGTCGCACAAGTCGCTCGTCGAGCTCACGCGGAGGCAGATAAGCCACCAGATCGTCTGGACGAACGAGGCGATCAAGAAGGCGACCGGGACGGAGACGCGCCTTTTCCGTCCGCCCTACGGCGCTCACAACGCGCGCGTCGATAGCGTCGTGCACCGGCTCGGGATGATCGAGGTGCTCTGGAACATCGATAGCGGCGACTCGCAGGGAAACGACTGGCGCCAGATCGGGCGCGAGGTGCTGAGCAACGTTCGGCCCGGCTCGATCGTGCTCATGCACGAGAACCGCGGTCAGACGATCCGCGCCCTCCATCGCCTGATTCTGCCGGGGCTCGCGAAGCGTGGTCTGATCCCGGTCACCATCCCCGAGCTTCTGATGCTCGATCCGCCTCCGCTACACGTCTCGTCGGATCGCTGCTGGTGGCATTGACACCCCTAGAGCTCGTCGCGCTCAGAGCAGTCCGGGGAAGAAGCGCCTGCGCACACGGGTCAGGTATGCGCTGTAGCCGTGGTCGGCCTCGGCGAGCAGGCGCTCCTCGTAGCGCGACTTGACGAGGAAGAAGGGAACGAGCGCCAGCGCCGGAGCGAGCGCGATCGGGCTGGAGGTCAGCGCGATCCCGACGACCAGAACGATCGCGCCGCCGTAAATAGGATGGCGAACGAAGCGGTAGGGCCCGCGCTCGAGATGCGTCCCGCGCGGACTCGGGAAGGGAGTCAGCGAGCGTCCGAGTGTGCGCCCGCCCCAAAGCATCGCGAGCCCGCCCACGATCGCGAGCCCGACGCCAACTAATCCCAGGACGTGGGCGGCGGGCCAGCGTGGCCCGAATACCGCCGCAATCACGACCAGAGAGGCAACCACGATCTGACCGGCGACCCAGGCGCGATCGGCATTGGGTCGCGAGAGCATCAGCGCCCGGCCAGCGCGAGGATGCGCGCGGCCAGGATGGCGGCATTGCGGGCGCCGTCGATCGAGACCGTGGCGACCGGCACGCCGGGCGGCATCTGGGCGATCGCGAGCAGCGCGTCCATTCCGTCCATCGCGCTCTTCTCGGAGCGAAGCGGCACGCCGATGACCGGCAGCTCGGTGTAGGCGGCGGCCATTCCCGGCAGCGCCGCGGCCATGCCGGCGCCGCAGATCAGCACCTTCAGCCCGCGGCCGGCCGCGCCGCGGCAGTACTCCGCGACGGCGTCGGGGGAACGGTGCGCCGAGCGCACCTCGAGCTCACAGGCGATGTTGCGGCCGGCGAGCTCGTCGAGGCAGGGCTGCATGCGCTCACGATCCGACTCCGAGCCGATCAGGATGCCCACCAGCACCTGCTCAGGCACCTGCGTTCGCCTCCCTCTCGGCGGCCGCGAGGGCGATGTCGGTGCGGTAGCGCATCTCCTTCCAGCCGATCTCCTTACAAGCTGCGTAAGCTCGCTCGCGCGCTTCGGCGATCGTCGGGCCGAGCGCGCTCACGTTCAGGATCCGGCCCCCGTTCGTCACCAACGTCTCGTTGCGCACGGCGGTACCGGCGTGGAAGACGACCGCGCCCGTCGCCTCGGCCGCGGCGATGCCCGCGATCGGGGAGCCCTTGTCGGAGCCGGCCGGGTAGCTACCGGCGGCGAGCACGACCGTGACCGCCGCATCGGTTGAGACGCCGAGCTCGACATCCTCGAGCGAACCGTTCGCGGCCTCGTAGAGCGCGTCCAGCAGGTCGCCCTCGATCCGCGGCAGGATCGCCTGGGTCTCCGGGTCACCGAAGCGGACGTTGAACTCCAGCACCTTGATGCCCTCGTCGGTCCGCATCAGGCCGGCATAGAGGACGCCGATGAAGGGGGCGCCTCTTCGTGCCAGCTCGGCGAGCACTGGGCGGTGCACCTGGTCGAGAATCGCCTCGACCTCATTTGGGCCGATGCCCGGCACCGGGGAGTAGGAGCCCATGCCGCCGGTATTCGGGCCCTGATCGCCGTCGTAGGCGCGCTTGAAGTCCTGAGCCGGTGCCAGCGCGAGGGTCTCCTCGCCGGCGGCCAGCACCAGCATCGACAGCTCCTCCCCGATCAGGAGCTCTTCGAAGACAGGCTTGCCGGGGAAGGCCTCGACGTCCTTCAGAGCCTTCGTCAGCGACTCGGCGTCGGGGCAGACGAAGACGCCCTTTCCGGCCGCCAATCCGTCGGCCTTGACCACGCAGGGCGCAACCGGCTCGGACAACTCGCTCGCAGTCGGAACACCGGCCGCGAGCATCAACTCCTTGGCGAAGGATTTCGAGCCCTCGAGCATGGCCGCCTCCCGCCCCGGCCCGAAAACGGCGATACCGGCGTGACGAAGCTGATCGGCCACTCCCGCCACGAGCGGTACCTCGGGCCCGATCACAACCAGATCGATCGCCAATGAGTGCGCAAGCGTGAGCAGCCCTTCGCCGTCGTCGGCGCGCACGGGGTGGCAGCTACCGAGCGCCGCGATTCCGGGGTTACCCGGCGCGGCGTGCAGCTCGCTCAGTTGCGGGCTCTGGGCCAGCTTCCAGGCCAGCGCGTGCTCGCGACCACCGGATCCGACGATCAAGACTTTCATGAATAGGGAAATCTAAGCGTTTCGACGGTCGCTGTCGTCGATAGCCTGGAGCGAGTGCTCAAGCTCATCTTTCTACTGGTAGCTCTCACGGTCGGTCTGTTGCTGCAGCGCCTGCGCTCGCAGGAGCGTGTTCGCGACCTGATCTGGATCACCAGTTTCTGGCTCATCATGCCCGTTCTCGTCTTTGCGACCTTCCTCAGCTTTCCGCTCGATCACAGGCTGCTGCTGGCCGTCGCGGCCGTGATCGCCAGCACCTGGACGCTGCTCGCGCTCAGCCATCTCTACTCTCGTCTGGTCACGCACGAGCGCGACGAGCAGGGGGCACTGACGCTCGGCGGCGGCGTCGGCAACACGGGCTTCATCGGCTACCCGCTGGCCCAGCTCGCCTTCGGGCATCAGGGGCTCTCCCTGGCAGTTGTCTACGACCAGCTCTCCTTCGGCGTGCCGATGTCGTCGGTCACGGTCGTGGTCGCGCGCCTCTTCGGTCGGCGCTCGGTCGACACGGCCGGGCGCTCGCGCCTGGCCGTCCTGCTGCTCAATCCGCCGCTCTGGGCGCTCGTCGTCGCCCTCTCCCTGCGGGCCGGCGGTGTTCACATCCCCCACATCAAGACGGTCGAGGACGTCGCCGCAGCCTTCGTCGGGCCGCTCGGCTTTCTCATGCTCGGTGTCTCGCTGCCGCTGGAGCAGGTCGAGCACGATCTGCTCGAAGTGGCGCGGGCCACCGGTGCGATGGCGATCAAGATCGGCGGCGGACCGCTCGTCCTGTTCGCATTCGGGCTGGCGATCGGCGCCCATATCCCCTCGACCTTCTACCTCCTGGCGGCGATGCCGCCGGCCTTCCACCTGCTCACGATCGCCCGCGTCTACGACATGCGCCCGGCCCTGGTGCGCCTGATGGTGGTGGCGGCAACGATCCCGGTCGTGATCGGGGTCGTGATCGGCTCTTTCGTCTTCTAGCCGGCTCGGGTCGAGATCGAGACTCGTCGACTGGTTGCGGGCGGGCGGGGCTCTATGCGAGCACCAAGTTTCGCCGCCCCCCGCCAAATCCACCCACCCGCGGGGTCGTGAAACGGTACCGAGAGAGAGCGCACGAAATGTGCCAACTTCGAGCCGAACGGGCACCGTAGCCTCGCGCCCGATCGGGCGACGGTGAATTCCGCTTCTATACGAGCTCTAGAGAAGACCGGCGGAAGCCTCGCCGTAGAGCACGCGATCGCGCTCCTGCCCGGTTCCGATCAGGGCGACCGGAACGCCGAGCTCCTGCTCGACGAAGGCGACATAGCCGCGTGCCGCTTCGGGCAGGTCGCCGATCGACTCGGCTCCGTCGAGCGGCTCGGCCCAGCCGGGCAGCGTCTCGAGCACGGGCGCGGCGTGGTGGAAGTCGCTCTGGTGGCAGGGAAACTCGCGCACGGTCTCGCCGCTCGGCAGGCGGTAGGCGACGCAGATCGGAATCTCGTCGAAGATCGAGAGCACGTCCAGCTTGGTCAGAGCCAGGGCCGTGAACCCGCTCAGGCGCACCGCATAGCGAAGCGCGACCAGGTCGAGCCAGCCGCAGCGACGCTCGCGGCCGGTGACGGTGCCGTACTCCCCGCCGGTGACGCGCACCTGCTGCTGGTCGGGCCCCTCGATCTCGCTGGGGAAGGGACCTTCGCCGACGCGTGTGAGGTAGGCCTTGGCGACGCCGACCACCTGGTCGATGCGGTTGGGCCCGATGCCGATTCCCGTGGCCGCGCCCGAGGCGACGGGGTTGGAGGAGGTGACGAAGGGATAGGTGCCGTGGTCGAGGTCGAGCAGCGTTCCCTGCGCACCCTCGAAGAGCACGCGCTTGCCCTCCTTCAGCGCCCGGTCGACGATCAGCGAGGTGTCCTTGACGTAGGGTCGCAGGCGCTTGGCGTACTCCTCGTAGCGCTCGGCTATCTCCTCCAGGTCGAGTGGCGGCGCCTCGTAGACGCGCTCCAGCCAGACGTTCTTCTCGGCCAGCGCGACGCCGATCTTCTGGCGCAGGATCTTGTCGTCGAGAATGTCCTGCACGCGGATGCCGATGCGCAGCGCCTTGTCGGCGTAGGCGGGGCCGATGCCACGCTTGGTCGTACCGATCTGCAGCTTGCCCAACCGGCGCTCGCTGGCCTGGTCGATGGCCACGTGCCAGGGCATGATCAGGTGCGCGTTGCCGGAGAGGCAGACCATCTCGGTCGAGTAGCCGCGCGCCTGGATCTCGTCGAGCTCGCCGATCAACACCTCGGGATCGACGACGCAGCCGTTGCCGATCAGCGAGACCTTGCCGGAGATGACCCCGGTCGGGATCTGGCGGATCTTGAAGGTCTCGTCCGCGACCTTGATCGTGTGGCCGGCGTTGGGGCCACCCTGGTAGCGGCAGACCAGATCTGAGCTTTGCGCCAGCAGGTCGACGATCTTGCCCTTGCCCTCGTCTCCCCACTGAGCGCCTACGACGACGGTTGCAGGCACGAGCGAGAGTTTGCCTGAACGATCGGCGGGCGGCTCGATCGAGGCGGTCGCCGGCTTACGCGGCTCGACGGGTGGCGCTCACGCGCACCAGCTCGAGCGTGTGCCCGCGCGGGCAGGTGGCTGCCTCACGCACGTGCGAGAGCGGAAGCTCGCCCTCGAGCACCGTTGCGTAGCGGCCTTCCTTCGGGGAGCACTCCGCCAGGCAGGCCTCGCAGAGAACGGCGAAACGCACGACGCCGGGGCCGAGCCAGACCGTTTGCTTCACATCCGTCGCCATTTCCCCCCTCCCGTCTCGAACCGCGGAATAGTTCATTGTCCGTTCGCGGTCGGACGCCCCTCCCCTTTCTGTTGGAGCCCTGTCACACCGCCGCCAGGTCTGCGAACTTGGCATAGCGCTTGAGGAACGAGAGCTTGACCGTGTCGGTGGGGCCGTTTCGGTGCTTGGCCACGATCACCTCGGCCAGCCCCTGCTGGTCGGACTCGTCGTTGTAGTACTCGTCGCGGTAGATGAAGGCGACCACGTCGGAGTCCTGCTCGATCGCGCCGGACTCGCGCAGGTCGGAGAGGATCGGGCGCTTGTCGCTGCGCTGCTCGACGGCGCGCGAGAGCTGCGAGAGCGCGACGATCGGCACTTCCAGGTCGCGTGCCAGCACCTTGAGCGAGCGTGAGATCTGGGAGACCTCCTGGACGCGGTTCTCGGCCGAGGAGCCGGAGGTCATCAGCTGCAGGTAGTCGACGATGATCAGCCCCAGCTTCGGCAGGCGCGTCTTCAGGCGCCGAGCCTTGGAGCGGATCTCCATCATCGTGATCGAGCCCGTGTCGTCGACGTAGATCGGGGCGCGCGCCAGCTTGTCGCAGGCAGCCGTCAGGCGTGGCCAGTCCTCGGGCGAGAGCTTGCCCGAGCGCAGCTTCTGCGACTCGACCTTGGCCTCGCTGCACATCAGGCGCTGGGTCACCTCGGCCTTCGACATCTCGAGCGTGAACAGCGCCACCGGGATATCCAGGCGCACGCCCATGTTGGCCGCCATGCAGAGCGCGAGCGCCGACTTACCCATGCTCGGCCGGGCGGCAATGACGACGAGGTTCCCCGGCTGGAAGCCGGAGGTGATGCGATCGATATCGCGGAAGCCCGAGGGGATGCCTGTGACCTCGGCGCCCGCCTCGTAGAGCGCGGTGATTCGCTCGAAGCTCTCCTTGAGCAGCTGCTCGATGTGACTGAACTCGCTGCTGACGCGGCTCTGCGAGATGGCGAAGACGATCTGCTCGGCCCGGTCGACGAGGTCGACCACCTCGCCGGGGCGCTCGTAGCCGAGGGTCGCGATCTCCTGCCCGCAGGTGATCAGTCCGCGCAGGGTCGCCATCTCGTGGACGATGCGCGCGTAGTGACCGGCGTTGGCGCTCGCCGGAACCAGGGCCGCCAGCTCGTGGATCCGTGAGCGCCCGCCTACGTCCTCCAGCTCGCCGAGCTTGTCCAGCTCGTCGGTGAGGGTGATCGCGTCGACCGGCTCGCCCTTTCCATAGAGGGCGAGCGCCGCCCGGTAGATGCGTCCATGGCTCTGCCGGTAGAAGTCCTCTGCCCTGCAGATCTCCGAGACCGCTCCGATCGCGCCGGGCGCAAGCAACATCGCACCGAGCACGTACTCCTCGGCCTCGACGTTCTGCGGCGGCACGCGCGCGGGCTCGATCAGACTGACGGCAGCGGACGTCACGCGCGCATCCTCATCCCAACGGCGGGGTCTGTAAAACGCCCGAGGTTATCCAGAGGATGTTGAAAACAGACATGTCTCAAATGGCCGCAAAAGATCGGAAAGCACGAACACGTGTTCGCTGTCAATTCTGAACGATCGACGCGTTTCCCACAAGGTGATGGCCAGTTATCCCGTGGATAAGGGCGTTTTGGGGAGAACACGCCGCTTTTGGGGAAAACGTTTCGGCCGCACTTTGCGGAGGTTTTAATCTCCGGGGCCGGCCAAGATTCGGTGCCGGTTCAGCGGAGCAGTCGGCTGAGGCGGCGGTCGGCCAGCGTTCGCCCACCTGTCTGGCAGCGTGGGCAGTAGTAGATCGTGTGCTCCTCGAAGGCGATGCGCGCGATGGGCGTGGCGCAGACGTAGCAGGGTCGGCCGAGCTTGCCGTGCACGCGATAGACGTTCTCGTCGGAGAGCCCCTGCCCGCGTAGCGCGATCCCGCGCTCGAGCTCGGAGTCGATCGCCCGGCCGAGTCGTGCGAGCGCGTCGTTATCGAGATCGCCCGCAAGAGCGAAGGGCGATAGGCACGCAGCGTGCAGGATCTCGTTTACCCAGGCGCGGCCGATGCCCGCCAGTACGCGCTGGTCGCGCAGGAAGCCGTGTAAGCGCCGGCGTTCTCCTCTGCAGAGGCCGGCCAGCGCCGCCGGCTCGAGCCCGAGTGCGTCCGGGCCGAGATGAGCGAGCGCTTGCTCGCTTGCCTGGGGCGTGAGCAGCCAGACGCCGGCTCGCTTGCGCTTGCCCGGCTCGGTCAGAATCAGCTCGTCTCCAGCCGCGAAAGCGAGTCGGAAGGCCGCCGTGGTCGGGCGGCGCTTCTGTGCCGAGCGCATGCGCAGGCGCCCCGCGCTCATCAGGTGCACGACGAGCACGAGCTCGCCGTCGGAAGTGGGGAAGAGCAGGCGCTTGCCACGCCTTCGCGCCCCGGCGAGACGGCGGCCTACGAGCGCCTGGAGTGGCGGCTCCGCCGTCTTCAGCGTCGCCAGGTGGGCCGGGCCGGCACGCTCGATCGGCGCGCGCGAGACCGGCTCGTCGAGCGAGCGGCGAAGAGCCTCGACTTCAGGGAGCTCGGGCAATTCCGCCTGCGAGGGTAGCGCCTCGGCGCGTTGGCGGTCGTCGCCGAGGAGTGGTGATCGGAGGGCTCGTTCGCGGCGGGAGGATTTCTCCGGGCACGTCTTCCCTGCTCCGGAGCGGTTGCCAAAAAGTCGTGTTGACAAAAACCGGAAGATCGGTTTTCTTGTGCGGCGTGTCCGAATAATCTCGGGCTGAAGTAAAAGAGCCGAGGCCAGCAAGGCCGGCTCTTTCGGTATCTGGCCGTAGTACCCGCCCCCAGCGCAAGAGGAAGCCGAGGTCAATGCTCACTGTCGAGATCGCCCTCCCGGACGTCGAAGAGTTCGAGCGGCTGGCGCAGGAGGGCCTGGAGAAGGGGTTCCTCAGCTACGACGAGATCACGGCGGCGCTAGAGGATGCAGAGATCACCAAGGAGCAGGCCGAGGATTTCTACACCTACCTGATCGATCACGGCGTCGATCTCGCTCCGGGAGAGAACTGCAAGCATCTACCGTACGAGCAGCCGCTCGTCTCGGAGGACGAGGCAAAGGCGCCCAAGCTCGATCTCTCGGTCGAGCCCTCGCTCGACTCGCTTCGTCTCTACTTGCGCGAGATCGGGCGTGTCCCACTTCTCAGCGCCGATCAGGAGGTCGCCCTGGCCAAGCGGATCGAGCGCGGCGACATGAGGGCCAAGATGCACATGATCGAGGCCAACCTGCGCCTTGTCGTCTCGATCGCCAAGGGCTACCTCGGTCGCGGCCTCTCCTTCCTCGACCTGATTCAGGAGGGCTCGCTCGGACTGATTCGCGCCGTCGAGAAGTTCGACTACCGCAAGGGCTACAAGTTCTCGACCTACGCGACGTGGTGGATTCGGCAGGCCGTGACGCGCGCGATAGCCGACAAGGGGCGCACGATTCGCATCCCGGTGCACATGGTCGAGAAGCTGAACAAGGTCGTGCACGCCGAGCGACAACTCGTGCAGCAGCTCGGTCGCGATCCGAACCCGGAGGAGGTCGCCGAGGAGCTGGATCTCGATCCCGAGGAGGTGCGCGAGATCATGCGCATGTCACAACACCCGATCTCACTGGAGAAGCCGATCGGCGAGGAGGAAGACTCCGCGCTGGCCGACTTCGTCGAGGACGAGCAGGCCGAGTCGCCCTACGACAACGCCACCTTCTCTCTCCGGCGCGAGGACATCAGCGCGGTGCTCAACGCCCTGTCCGAGCGCGAGCGTCACGTGATCGAGCTTCGCTACGGCCTGAACGGCCAGCGGCCGCGCACCCTGGAGGAGGTCGGTCGCGCCTTCGGCGTCACCCGCGAGCGCGTTCGCCAGATCGAGACGCTGACGCTGAAGCGGCTCGAGGCTCTGCCGGAAGCGCAGGCGCTCAGAGACTGCACCTGATTCCCGCTGAAAGTCGGCCCGCGCGGCGGGCCGAGACTTTCAGCGGCGCTACCTCTTCGAACGAGTCACCGCGCCGTTCGGCGCGTGTGCCTCGTCTGCTCCCAGTTGCGTAGCGGGTTGACCGTAGCTGGAAGCGGAGTTCGTGGTGAGTTGGCGACGGCGTTTGGTAAGCCGCGCCCGTCATGCCGGTCGCGGTGGCCGACGGAGGACGCCCCTGAAGAGACTTCGACTAGAACGGAAACGGCTTGTGTGCCAGCGCGCAAAGAACCTGCGCCGTCACCCAGGCCGGGGTGGTGACGTAGCTGGTGCTGTAGCGGAAGCTGCCGTCGCGGCGCTGGAGCTTTGCCAGGTACTGGAAGGCCGCCTTGCCGGGCTCGCGCTGGGCTGCGAGGAGGGCCTGGATTGACCAGGCCGTCGACTGGGCATCGGAGGTGGCGCCGGGCGAGACGGCGAAGCCGCCGTCCTTGTTCTGGCAGCGACGGAGATAGCGGACGGCGCGCTTGATCGCGGTCGAGCCGGCGCCTGTACCGCTCGCGCGCAGGGCCTGTATGGCCGCGGCAGTGTCGCCGGCGTCGGGCGCGGCGTGCGGGCTCCAGCTCCAGCCGCCGTTCTTGTGCTGAGCGCGCAGGATGAAGCGCCCGGTCGTCGCGCCTGGACCGCGCCCGGCCGCCTTCAGCGCGATCGCTCCCCAGTAGGTCGAGTTGAGGGCCGGGCCGATGCGGCCGCTCGGCTCTTTCAGTTGCTCGATCGCCGCGGCCAGCTTGGACGTGTCTTGACCGAGCGCCTCCTGTGCCAGCAGGCTCAGCTCGAGATCGGTTGCCTGCGTCCCCGTGGCTCGAGTCAGGTAGTCGGCCGTGGCCCGAGCATCCTTGGGAGCTCGGCCGTTCGCCTCGAGCCCGAGCACGGCCCAGGCCGTCAGCCCGGCGCTCGAGGCGGCGCCTGGCTCGGCGAAGCCGCCGTCCGCCTGCTGACGGGAGAGCAGATAGGAGGCCGCGCGCGTGGCTGGGGTTGCCGCGCCGCAGGTCGCGGCGAGTGCGAGGGCAACCACCAGAGCGAGCGAGAGTGCGAGCGTCGTTCTTCTCACTGGGCGGCGAGCCTAGCAGTGGTCGGTGCGGGAGCGGCAACCGCCGCAGAACGAGGCGCGAGTTTCTAGTATTTGCGAACTATTCGCACTTACGACTCTCGATCGAGGGGAGGCCGTCTTGACAACGACTCACCGCAGTCCGGCCCTCACCGCCACAACAGTCGAGGAAGCGGTTGAAGCCCTGCGCGAGCGCGATCTGCGAGTCTCGGCGGCGCGCAGGCTCGTGCTCGAGGCGCTCTACGGCGCCGAGGGCCCGCTCTCGGCCGAGCGCATCGCCGAAGGGTTGGAAGGACGGTTGCCGCGCTCAGACCTGGCCTCCGTCTATCGCAATCTCGAGACGCTGGAGGAGGTCGGGCTCGTCCGTCACGTCCATCTCGGTCACGGCCCCGGTCTCTACGCGCTGGCCGCGCCCGAGCACGAGTACCTGGTTTGCGAGTCCTGCCAGACCGTTCGCTCGGTTGCCAAGGAGGAGCTGGACGGGATCCGCGCGCAGGTGCTCGATCGCTTCGGCTTCGAAGCCCGCTTCACCCACTTCCCGCTTGTCGGGCTCTGTCCCGCCTGCCTGGCGGAGAGCGAGGGCCATGCACATCCCTGACGGCTATCTGAGCCCCGCCACATGTGCCGTCGCCGGCGCTGCGATGGTGCCCGTGATCGGAGTCGCCTGCGCCAGGACGAAGGACGTCGTCAAAGACCGCCACGCGCCGCTGCTGGCGCTCGGCGCCGCCTACAGCTTCCTGGTGATGATGTTCAACGTACCGATCCCGGGCGGGACGACGGCGCACGCGGTCGGGGCGGTGCTGATAGCGGTCTTGCTCGGGCCCTGGGCGGCTACGGTCTGCGTCAGCGTCGCCCTGGTGATCCAGGCTCTCTTCTTTGGCGACGGCGGCGTTCTCGCGCTCGGTGCCAACACCTTCAACATGGCGCTCGTGCTGCCGTTCGTGGGCTACGGCGTCTACCTCTTGTTGACCCGCAACACCTCGCTGACCTCGAGGCGAAGGGCAATCGCCGCCGGTCTGGGCGGCTACGTCGGCTTGAACGTGGCAGCTCTCTGCGCCGCGACAGAGTTGGGGCTGCAGCCGGTTCTCTTCCACTCGGCGAGCGGCGCGCCGCTCTATGCGCCCTACCACCTCTCGACGACGCTCCCGGCAATGGCGCTTGCCCATCTCACTGTCGCGGGATTCGCGGAGTTCGTCCTGACGGCCGGCATCGTCGCCTATCTGCAGCGGGCGAACCTACCGTTGCTTCGGATCAACCATCCCGGCATCGTCGACACGGACGCGGAGCTGGCTGCGCAGAGCGGGCGACCGGCGCTGCGCTGGGCTCTGATCGGGATCGCGACCATGGTAGTTCTCGCACCGCTCGGCCTGCTCGCGCCCGGAGGCGCATTCGGCGAGGACAAGCCGGCGGAGATCGATCTGCACAGGTACGGACTGAGCGCGATCCCGAGCGGGCTTCAGCACTACAACAGCTTCTGGAAGCACGCAGTGCTCGGCGACTACGGTTTCTCATCGGGCGGGCACGCCGATCTCGGCTATCTGCTCTCGGCGATCGTCGGCGCTATCGCCGTCGGGACCGTGATCTTCCTCTTCGTCGGTAGCATCCGCCTCGTTGCGCGGCGGCGCCCGAGCGCCCAGGCGGGCCAGGCGTGACCGGCGAGGCGTCTACCCCTCCTTGGCTGCTGAGAAGCGAGCCCGCCGTTTTCCCATATTCCTGCAGCGGGAAGCGCCGGCGAGGAGGCGTCGTCGAGAAGACGCTGGACGGTTTGGCGAGGGTGGTGCGCCAGGCTCTGCTGAGCGAAGAGATCGCGACCCGCGACGGCCTTCTCCAGCGCCTCGACGCGCGAGCGAAGCTAGTGAGTGTGCTCGCCCTGCTGGTCGCTGCCGGCTTGGTGCGGCACATCCCGATACTGCTCGGGCTCTACGCACTCACGCTCGTCCTGGCCGCCGCGTCGCAGATCGGGCTGCGCTGGTTTGCCAGGCGCGTCTGGTTCTTCATCCCTCTCTTTAGCGGGGTGATCGTGGCGCCGGCGATGCTCAGTTTCGTCACGCCGGGCGAGATCGTGTTGCCGCTCGGGCACTGGTTCGGGCACGAGGTCGGGCTGACCCGGCAGGGCCTTACCAGCGCTGGACTGATCGTCAGCCGGGTGGCGACGTCGATCTCGCTGGTGGCGCTCCTGACGCTGACGACTTCCTGGCCACGGCTGCTCGCGGCGCTGCGCACGCTGCTGGTGCCGCGGCTGCTCGTGCTGGTGCTCGGGATGGCCTATCGCTACCTGTTCGTCCTGCTGGATGCCGTTTCCGAGATGGTCACGGCGCGCAAGGCGCGGATGGTCGTAGGCGTGAAGGACGGGCGCGGAGCGCGGATGGTCGCCGGATTTTCGGGCGGCGCGCTTTTTGGCAAGGCACACTCGCTCAGCGAGGAGATTCACCAGGCGATGCTGGCGCGCGGCTACCGGGGCGAGCTGCGAGCACTCGAGCACTTTCACTTTCGTCTCGTCGACACGGCCTGCCTCGTGGCCTGCCTACTGCTCGCCGTGCTGACGGTGGGGGGCGATCGTGCGCTCGGGATCTGAGCCGCTGCTCTCGCTTGAAGGGATCTCTTTCTCCTATCTCGAGCGCTATCCCGCGCTGGTGGATGTCTCCTTCGAAGCCCGGCGCGGCGAGCGGCTCGCACTCCTCGGTGCGAACGGCTGCGGCAAGTCGACGCTGCTCAAGATCCTGGCCGGGCTGATCTTTCCCGAGCGCGGGAGCTACTCGGCCTTCGGCGAGCAGGTCAGCGAGGAGAAGCTCGAGGACGAGCAGTTCTCGCGGGGCTTTCGCTCGCGGGTCGGCTTCGTCTTCCAGAACGCCGAGGCGCAGGTCTTCTCTCCGACCGCGCGCGAGGAGATCGCCTTCGGGCCTCTGCAGCTCGGGCTCGGCCGGGACGAGATCGAGGCGCGGATAGAGGATGTGATGGCGTTGCTCGAGATCGCGGATCTCGCCGAGCGCGCGCCCTACCAACTCTCGGCTGGGCAGAAAAAGAGGGTCGCGATCGCCTCCGTCCTCGTCATGAACCCGGAGCTGCTTCTCTTCGACGAGCCGACGGCCGGGCTCGACCCGAGAACCCGGCACTGGTTGCTCGAGCTGATGCTGGAGCTCGGACGGGCCGGCAAGACGATCGTCTTCGCCAGCCATGATCTGGCGCAGCTGGAGTGGATCGCCGATCGCTGCCTCGTTCTCTCGGAGGATCACCACCGGCTTGCCGACGCCGCGACGGCCGAGATCCTCGCCGACCGCGATCTGCTCCTGCGGGCCAACCTCGTGCACGAGCACACTCACCGGCACGGCGCGCTCCTGCACAGCCACGGGCACGAGCGCGGTCACCATGGCTGAGCACCGCTTCCGGCGCGGGCCTGTTCTGCGGCGTTCGCGGTAAAGGCGGGCGGTCGATTGCCCGGTTTCCCTCGAGCGAGTAGGTTTCGCGCCGTGACCCGTGCCTCCGTCAGCAGCCGCGCCCGGCAGCTGCGTGAATCGCCGGCGGACGCACCGGTCCGAGAAGCCCTGATCGCGGCAGCGCTCGCGGGCTTTCTCGCGGCGCTGTTCGCCTGGCTCGGCCCGCCGGGGAACGACCTCGCCGCACACGTCTACCTGCGCTGGGAGCTCGTTCAACACGGGCTTGTCGTCTGGAACAACTACTGGTACTCCGGCCGCTACAGCTACATCACCTACAGCCCGCTCTACTATCCGCTTGCCGGTCTGGTCGGGATTCGCCTTCTCGCCACGATCACCATCGCGGCCGCCGCCTTCGCCTTCTCGATGGTTGTGGGACGGCAGTGGGGCTCGACCGCGCGCTGGTCGAGCCGAAGCTTCGCCGTGCTCTGGGCGGGGATCGTGTTCTCGGCAGCTTTCCCCTTCGCGCTCGGGGGGATGCTGGCGCTCTTCGCCATCTGGGCGCTGCAGGCTCGGGGCCGTTGGCGTTTCGCCGTCCTTTCTTTCCTGACGCTGACCGCCAGTCCGCTCGCCTTCGTATTCCTGGTGCTGGTCGCCGCCGCGCTAGGTCTGGCGAGTGGAAAGAAGGATCCAGCGCGCTTACGCCAACCGATGCTGGTGCTGGTGGTCTGTCTCGCGATCGGCCTTCTCGCCGAGCGCCTGTTCCCGAGCCCGGGTCGCTACCCGTTCCAGTTACCGATCCTGCTCGAGATAGCGGCGTTCTGCGCGCTCGGCGCAGTGCTCACCTGGCGCGTCGAAGAGGCACGCCTGCTCCGCTGGATCTTCCCGCTCTACCTGGCCGCCAGCCTGATCGTCTTCGTGCTGCCGTCGTCGTTGGGCTCGAACGTCGGCCGCCTGCGACTCGTCGCTTTTCCGCTCACGCTGCTTGCCTTCTCGCTCAGGAACTATCGACCGCGCTCGCTCCTGGCGCCGGCTCTCGCTCTGGCTCTGCTCTGGAACCTCGGCCCGATCGTAGACGGCTTCAAGAAGGGGCGCGATGATCCGAGCCGCGAGCGGAGCTACTGGGCTCCGGCGCTCGACTTCCTACACGAAAAGCTCACACCCTCCTACCGCGTGGAGGTGGTCGATACCGCCAGCCACTGGGCGGCGGTCTACTTTCCGGAAGCCGGGATACCGATTGCGCGCGGCTGGTTTCGCCAGGACGACTACCCCCAGAACGAGATCCTTTACGAGAAGAACCTGAGCGCGCACTCCTACCTCGATTGGCTGCGCGGCCTGGGCGTCCGCTACGTCGTCCTGACCCGAGCCCCGACCGACTACAGCTCGCGTGACGAGGCGGCGCTGATCCGCAGCGGGCGCACAGACCTGAGGGCCGTCTTTCGATCGTCCAACCTGACGGTCTACGAGGTTCCGAAGCCCGGCTCGATGATCACCGGCCCGGGCCGTCCGCGCGTCCTCGCGCTCGGCGCCTCTCGGATACGGCTCGAGCTTCCCCAGCCCGGCAGTTACCGCCTTGCCGTGCGTTACTCGCCCTACTTGAGCGTCGGCGGAGTCTGCCTGCGGAAGAGAACCGACGGCATGACGGAGCTGGTCGCTCGTCGCGGTGGCGTGATCAAGCTCGATTTCGACTTCGATCTGGGGCGGGCGCTCGAAGTGCTCGGCGGCTCGGCTGAGGCCGGCTGTTCCTAGTAGCTCGACCGTTTTCTGGGCTGCGGAGAGGGCCACATCGCACAAGTCGACCCAGGCAGTAGACCTCCAGCTATCCTCGTTCGCTAACGGTCCAACGGCAAGACCAAGGCGCCGGTAGCTCGGGCGAGTGTTCATCGTAAGGTTCTCGCCTCTACTGCCGATCATCCTCAGTGGTTCTGTCTCGCGGCTCTTCTGTACACCGAGGAGGGGGTTGTTTTGTTCGAGCGGCTCGGGCGCTATGTCGTCGCCCATCCCTGGCGGATCATTGCCGCCTGGGTGATCGCGACGGCGATCATCATTCCGTTTGCACCTTCGCTGGCCAGCGTCTCGAGCTCTGACCAGGCCAGCTTCCTGCCCAGCTCTTACGAGTCTGTGCGGGCCGAGAAGCTCATCCAGAAGGCTTTCCCGGGAACCGACGGAGCCTCGGCGATCTTTATCGTCGAGCGGAGTGACGGGCGTCGCCTGACACCGAACGATAGGCGCGGGGTCGCGACGCTGGCCGCTCGCCTGCAGAGCTCGAAGATCGCGAGCGTGGCCCGCGTCAGCACCGGTGTGCGCCTCTCCTCGCCGAACGGCAAGGCTCAACTCGTTGACGTCGCCTTCCAGGGCTCGTCGCAGGACCCGTTGGTGCAAAAGGCGGTGGGGACACTGCGCACGACCGCCAACTCGATCCTCAAGGCGAGCTCTCTACGCGCCGGGCTCACCGGTGACGCCGCGATCCAGGTGGACTCGAGCAACTCGTTCGGCTCGGCCCAGAAGGTCGTCTTCCTAGCCACGATCGTGCTCATCCTGGCAATGCTCCTGGCGGTCTTCCGCAGCCCTATCGCCGCATTCTTCCCACTTGCCTCGATCGGGCTCGTCTACCTGCTGACCACCAAGACGCTGGCCTCGCTGGCCGAGATGATCGGATTCCGGCTCGATGATTCGACCTCGTCACTGCTGATCGTCGTCCTGTTCGGAATCGGGACCGACTACATCCTCTTCCTCCTCTTCCGCTACCGAGAACGCCTGGGCAAGGGCGATGACTCGAGGGCCGCAATCAGGTACTCCGTGCACAAGGTCGGGACTGCCATCGCTTCCTCCGGGGCGGTGGTGATGGCGGCGATGCTGGCGCTCGTGTTCTCCGATCTCGGTTCCTTCCGCAACATGGCACCCGGCTTCCTGCTCAGCGTCGGCACGATGCTCATCGCTTCATTGACGCTCGTTCCGGCTGTGTTGACGCTGCTCGGCCCGCGGGTCTTCTGGCCCTCGAAGCGCTGGCGCCGCGAACGGCACGGACACGTGTACCCGGCGCTCGGGCGCCTGATCTCTCGCCGGCCTGCGCTGACCGCTCTCGTCTCAGGCGCGCTGCTCCTGGGCCTTGCCTCGGGAGTGATCTACTTCAAGGCGAGCTACGACGTCACCAGCAGCCTGCCCTCGAACACCAAGTCGGCGCAAGCGATCACCAGCCTGGACAAGGCCTACCCGCCCGGGTCGCTCGATCCGACCCAGGTCCTGGTCACGGGCAAGCAACGGCTGACGAAGTCCGATCTGACGCCGATAACGGCGCGGGTCAAGAGCGTCAAGGGCGTGGCTTCGGTCGTCATGGCAGGCTTCAGCCCCGACGGGCGTACGGCCGAGCTCGACGTGAACCTGCTCGCCAATCCCAGCTCGCAGTCGGCGATGTCTCTCGTCTCGGGGCCGATCAAAGAGGCCGCGCAGGCTGCCGCGGGCGTGGGCAGGTCGGTCTTGATCGGGGGCGAGTCGATGTCGCTCGCCGACGTGAGCCACGCGACCGATCGCGACTACACCGTCGTCTACCCGTTCGCGGCCGGCCTTATCTTGCTCATCCTGGCGCTTCTGCTGCGCAGCGCGATCGCCCCGATCTACCTACTGTTCGGGGTCGGGCTCGGCTACACGGCCACACTCGGCGCCTCGGTGCACGTCTTCCAGGGGCTACAGGGGCACCCGGGGTTGCTCTTCATGATGCCGATTCTCGTTTACCTGTTCGTAGTAGCGGTCGGCACCGACTACAACATCCTGCTGACCACGCGCCTGCGCGAGGAGATCATGGCAGGAGCGTCGCCCCGACGCGCGGCCGCGCTTGCCGTCGAGCACGGGGGCCCGACCGTCGCCTCGGCGGGGATCATTCTCGCCGGCACCTTCGGCTCGTTGATGCTGACGGGCGTGAGCCTGCTCGCCGAGATCGGGTTCGCGGTCGCCTCGGGCATCGTGCTGGTCGCGATCGTGATGGCGAGCATCTTCGTCCCCAGCGTCGCCACCTTGCTCGGTCGCTTCATCTGGTGGCCCAGCCGTCAGCCCGGGCACCAGCTGCGCGAGAAGGCCAAGCAGTTGGTCGGCGAAGCGCTGCATCCGCCCAAGCTCAAGGACGAGCCGGCGGCGTAAAGGCCGGGATTCCCCGCAAGGGGGGATCGATCGAGCTTCGGCAGAGGTTCGGTGTTGCCGGACAGCTTCGGCTCGTCACGGGCACCTCGCTCATCCACCCGCCTCCCGGAGCGCCATGCGGAATGAAGACCGGTCGACTGGGTCGCTTCGGCTCGTCACGGGCACCTCGCTAATCCACCCACCTCCCCCCACCCTCCCACGGGGCGTAGCACGGTATCAAGCAACGACGCTCGACAATGTGCCGATTCAGTGTCGGTCGCACACGAGGGTCCGCGATCACAAAGGCGCTGGACTCAGTACGCTAATGCGGAAGCAAAGGAGGAAGACCGGTGGCACGAAAGCCTCGCCTACGCCCGCTCGAGCTGAAGGACATGGAGCAGGTTGTCGCGATCTACGCCCATTACGTGGCAAACGGCGTCGCGACCTTCGACGAGGTGGCGCCCGATGTCGAGGCCTGGTCGGCGAAGGCCGGAAGCATCGTCGCCCGCGGCCTGCCCTTCCTGGTAGCCGAGGTCGGCGACAAGGTCGCCGGCTTCGCGTATGCGAGTCCCTGGCGACCGCGCCCGGCCTACCGCCACACGGTCGAGGACACCGTTTATGTGGCTCCGGCGCGGTTGCGCAAAGGCCTGGGGCGGATGCTCCTCGACGGTGTCGTCGAGGGCTGCCGTGAGGCCGGAGTGGAGCAGGTGATTGCCGTGATCGCGGATACCGGCGACCCGGCCTCCGAAGCCCTTCACCGCAGCGCCGGCTTCAGCGAAGTCGGCCGCTTGAGCAAGGTCGGGTTCAAACTTGGCCACTGGATCGATACTGTTCTGATGCAGCTCAGCCTGGAGTCCCGCAAGAGCTAACGCTTGTCTCGTCCCTGACTCCTGTGCAGTCCGTGGAGCCGCGTTCTAGGCGAAGGCGTCGTTCAACTCCTTCGACTGCTCGATCACATCGGCGTGCCCGGCGTACAACTCGGCGTGCCCATCCGTGAGGTGCGCGGTGAACGCCGGGTCACCCGCCGCCGCGCGCTCTCTGATCAGCGCGGCGAGCCAGCGCAGCCGACCGACCATCACCTCCGGCAAGCGTCGTTGTTCCTCGCGGCTGAGCCCGTAGCTGCCGGCGAACTCGAGCACACGCTCGGCGTCCCGCGCGCTGAGCGCGCGGAGCGGCTCGCGTATGAGGCAGAAGCGATAGGCGGAGTAGGCGACGTCGTACAGGCGCGGGCCGGGGCGCGCCGTGTCGAAATCGATCCAGGCCACGGGCTCGCCGCCGCGGAAGACGCAGTTGTAGGGCGCCGCATCTCCGTGCAGGACGACCTCGGCGGGCTGCTCCGGTTCGAACTGCCAGACGAGACCGCCTGTCTCGAAGTCGACCGTCGCGTCGTGGTAGCGGCGCAGCAACCGCGCCACGGCTCGCAACGTGCCCAGGTCGATATCCGACCCGTCTGCATCCTCGACCGCTCCCTCGACCCAACCCAGCACTTCGTAATCGGAGTCGAGCCCGAACGGCTCCGGCGCTCCGTCGAATCCGGCCCGGCGAATGTGCTCTAGCAGCCGCATGACCGAATGCGACCAGGGCCGCGCCGGCCGGTAGAGGCGGTCGCCGCGGCGAACGACCTCGTTAAGTCCTCCGTGGTAGACCTGATCGTCCATCGGCGGGAATGATCGCAGCAGCGACGGCTCGTGAATCCCTTCTATCGAGCGCGGCTCACGCCTCCGCGGAGAAGGAGCGGTTTCGGATGCCCTGGCACGGAAATAAACAGATCACTCAGCGATACCTCAAAGAGGGGAAGACGTTTTGATGACGAGATTTTCTAGAAAGCCAAAGGGCCCGGAAAAGGTTCTGAAGCACACTCACGAGCAACGGCCCAACGAAAGATGCGAGGCGTGCGAGGCCAGCCCAATTTCCGGGCGGGCGTACGACGATCTGTTCCGAACAGGTCATCGACCTACTACTTGAACGAGTCCAGCCCGGTTCGCAGCCACTTTACGGACGCCGATTAGTCCGCCGACAGTTCGAGAGAGAGGAGCTGTGCATGCGACTTGAGCTGGGACAACCCGTTCGCTGCAGCGACGATCTGTTCGGCGAGCTCGCCGATGTCGTCATCGACCCGACGCGAAGGCGGGTCACCCACCTGGTCGTCCAGCCGCACCATCAGCACCGGCTGGCCCGGCTGATCCCGGTCGAGCTGGCCGGAGCCGGCGCTGGCGACGCGCAGCCGGAGATTTTACTTCGCGGCACGGTTGAGGAGGTGCGCCGGCTCGCGCCGGTGCAGGAGTTCGTCTACCTGCGGCTCGGCGAGTTCCCGCTCGACGATCCCGACTGGGACGTCGGTATCCAAGGTGTGCTCGCGATGCCCTACTACGACGGCAACGTGGTGCTCGGCGGCTACGCCGGGGAGCGCGACCCGCACGTCGGGCTGAACTACGACCGTGTCCCCAAAGGCGAGGTCGAGATTCGCCGCGCGAGCGCGGTCCGCTCGGCCGACGGCCACCACCTCGGTCACGTGGACGGGTTCCTCGTCGACGCCGACGACCAGATCACCCACCTCGTGCTCGAGCACGGCCACCTGTGGGGGCGACGTGAGGTCACGATCCCGATCGGGGAGGTTGGCAAGGTCGAGACCGACACAGTCAACCTCAGCCTTTCCAAGGACGAGGTCGGCGCACTCGAACCGGTACCGGTCCAACGCTGGAAAAGGTGAGCCCGAGCCACGAAAGGTGGTCGGAGAGGATACGAACTCTCTGAACACCACTCTGGGCGACTACCCGGCAGGGGCTGAGAATCTCCAGATCCACGCTCAGTTGTACGGCGTCCCGCGTACGCAGATTACGGCAGAAGCAAGCACGTTCTGGAGAGGCGCTCTGCTGTCCCGGACCAGCGCACAGAACTGGCTGTTCTGCAGGTATTTAAGAGCCCTCTCACAGGCTTGAATCGCTGAGCTCCTCAACGTGCCCGCTCGAGCGCGGGATCACTCGTCGAGTAGGCGCGACTGGCTGCCCGCGCTCACGTTCAGGAGAGGCTCGCCGGCGGCGTAGCGTCGCAGCTGCTCTCCGGCGAGGCGGTAGGCACGGCTGCGCCAGCGCGGTACCGAGCCGGCGACATGTGGAGTGATGAGGACGTTAGGTGCCCGCCAGAGCGGATGCTCGGGCGGCAGCGGCTCGGGATCGGTGACATCCAGAGCGGCGCGGATGCGGCCCGCGTGGAGGGCTTCGAGCAGTGCATCCGTGTCGACGACGGCGCCGCGCGCGGCGTTGATCAGGAGCGCGTCCTGCTTCATCTGAGCCAGGAACCGTGCGTCGACCAATCCCTTCGTCTCAGGGGTTAGTGGAACCAGCAGGACGACGGCATCGGCTTCGGGAAGCAGGCGCGGCAGCGACTCCGGCGGCTCCGTGCCGGCCCGCGCATGGCGGGCGATGCCGGTGACGCGCGCCCCGAACGGCGCCAGGCGTGCGGCAACCGCTCGCCCGATCGAGCCGTGCCCGACGATGAGTACCGTCGCGCCGTCGAGATCGTCGATCGAGCCGACCAGCGAGGGGCCGGTGACGATCCAGTCGCCCGCGTTCGAGTCCCACTCGGCGCGTCGCTGTAGCTCGTAGAACTCGGGCAGGCGCCGCCTCAGCGCGAGCAGCATCGCCACGACCCACTCCGCGACCGAGATGTCGTGGGCGCCGCTGGCACCGCAGACGACGACGCCGTCCGGCACGAGCGGGATGAGCGAGTCGACCCCGGCCGAGACTGCCTGCACGACCCGCAGGCTCGGTAGCTGTCGGAAGAGAGCGCGTTCCCTTTCCGACAGCTCGGGCCCGTAGATGACGAACTCGACCTCGGAATCAGGCTCGTCGACCAGCTCGACGCCCGCCGGTAGCGGCTCGAGCTCTCGGCGATCGGGCACATCGGCGACGAGAACCTTCACAGTTACAACTTATCCGTCTGGCGCTCATCGCTCACTCCGACGTATGAATCCTCCGGCTCATGCGTGCCTCGCGGTCGGTCGTTTGGAGGTGGTCCGCGGTCTCTTTGCTGTGGTGCCTTGCCCCCAGATGTTCCAGCGTGATGCTCTGCGGCTGATGTGTCGCTCGTAACGGCCTAGGGCGCGGGCGAGCGAGCGGCCACCGTGTGGTTTGAAGAAGAGCGCGACGCCGAGCTGTGCGAGGGCGAGGTAGGTGACGATCATGCCGGCGAGGGTTGCGAGGAAGAGGAGCGGTAGTGGTCGGAACCCGAGTAGTCGGGCGAGCGGGCCAATGAACGGCAGGGCGACTCCGAGCACGGCGCAGGCAAGCGTTGCCGCCAGGAGCGGTACGCTGGGCCGGCTCTTGAGGAAGGGGACGCGGCGGGTGCGGATGACGAAGATGACGAGCGTCTGGGTCACGAGCGACTCGACGAACCAGCCGGAGCGAAAACCGGTCGCGTTGACGTGGAAGACCCAGATCATGACGCCGAAGGTGAGGAAGTCGTAGACGCTCGAGATCGGCCCGAAGAAGGCCATGAAGCGGCGGATCAGACCGATGTCCCACTGGGAGGGACGCGCGAGCAGCTCCTCGTCGACGTTGTCGGTCGGGATCGTCATCTCGCTGACGTCGTAGAGGAGGTTGTTGAGCAGGATCTGCGTCGGCAGCATCGGCAGGTAGGAGAGGAAGAGCGACGCGCCGGCGGCCGAGAACATGTTGCCGAAGTTGGACGACGTGCCCATCAGCACGTACTTGATCGTGTTGGCGAAGATGCGCCTGCCCTCGACGACGCCGTCGGCGATGATGCCGAGGTCTTTGTCGAGCAGAACGACGTCGGCTGCGTCCTTGGCGACGTCGGCGGCGGAGTCGACCGAGATGCCGACATCGGCGTCGTGGAGGGCGATCGCATCGTTGACTCCGTCGCCGAGGAAGCCGACATCTGCACCGAGGCTCCGCTCTGCGCGGATGATGCGCGACTTCTGCTCGGGGGTGACCCGAGCGAAGATCGTCGTCTGCGGCAGCAGATCGAGCAAAGTGGCGTCGTCCATCGCTGCGATCTCTGCGCCCGTCACGACCTTCCCCGGCTCGAGGCCGACCTCGCTGCAGAGGTGCGCCGCAACCTGGCCGTTGTCGCCGGTGACGATCTTGACCGTGATGCCGAGACGGGCGAGGCGGGCGAGCGACTCCTGAACGTTCGCCTTGACCGGATCGGTGAAGCAGAGGAAGCCGTCGAGCGAGAGGTCGCGCTCGTCCTCGTGACCGAGACGCTCGAGCTTTACCGGGCGGCTGGCGACGGCGACGACACGCGTACCGGAGGCGAACAGTCCGTCGAGGGTCGCCTGAGCCTCGCCGGGCACCTTCGCGCAGCGAGCGAGGACGCCTTCGGGGGCGCCCTTGGCGATCAGCAACCTGCCCTGCGGCGCGTCGACCAGGACCGAGGCGAGCTGGCGCTCGTGGTCGAACGGAAGCGAGTCGAGGGTCGGCCAGCCGGCGCTGCCGTTCTGCGTCGCGACCGGGGCGGCCCAGAGCGCGCGGTCGAGCTCGTTGCCGGTCCTGTCGCTGCAGGCCAAGCCAAGCGAGAGAACGTGGTCGTCCGGCTTGCCCTGCCGGTCGAGCGACTGCGTGAAGGAGATGTGACCCTCGGTCAGGGTGCCGGTCTTGTCCGTGAACAGGACCTGGACGTTGCCGAGGTCTTCGATGCAGACCAGGCGTTTGACGATCACCTCCCGCCTTGCCAGGCGGCGCGCGCCGGTCGCCAGGCTGACGGTCACGATCGCAGGTAGCAGCTGGGGCGTCAGGCCGACGGCGATCGCCAGCGCGAACAGCGCCGACTGCAGAAGCGATCGGCCGAGTAAGGCGTTGATGATGAAGATCGAGCCCGCGAGAACTGCGGTGACGGTGGCCAGCAGGCGCGAGAACTCCTGCAGCCCGTGCTGGAATGACGTCTGCGTCTGGCGCTCGCCCAGGCGCAGCGCGATCGCGCCGAAGGCGGTGCGCGAGCCGGTGCTCACGACGAGGCCGCGCCCGTCGCCGGCACGCACGACCGTGCCCATGAACGCGCAAGACGGTAAAGTCGAGTGATGACTCGCCGGGCGGGTGCGCGTCGGCTGTCTTGGCCGCGACCTGCGACTCGCCCGTCAGCACAGACTCGTCGCACTCCAGCTCGTGGGCCTCCAGCAGGCGCAGATCAGCCGGAACCACGTCACCAACGCGCAGATGCACGATGTCGCCGGGCACGATCTCGGTGACGCTGACCTCCGTCGGCTTGCCGTCCCGATCGACGAAGGCCAGGTGGCGAATCTGCGAGTGCAGCGCCTCGACCGCCCTCTCCGAGCGGTACTCGTTCAGAAAGCTCAGGCCGATACTCATCAGCATGATGCCGCCGATGATCAGTGCCTCGGTTCGATCACCGACGACAGCCGAGACGACAGCCGCCACAAGCAGCAGCAAGAGCAGGTAGCTACGCAACTGCCGGACGAGAACCGAAAGTGCGCTGACGCCGTGCGACAGTAGTGCGTTCGGCCCGTCGACGGCCAGCCGCCGACCCGCTTCGACGCTCGAGAGACCGGCCTCGGAGGAACCGAGCTCGCTCAGAGCGTCGGCCACAGGCAGGGCCGCAGCAGCGGCCAGCTCCAGCTGCTGCGGCTCGTTGGTCACAGCGGCATGCTACGCGCCCGCCGGCGTCGGTCTCGACCTGAGCTGTCGGCCGCTGACCTGCCGTTACGCGACGTTGAGTGAAACCCCCCTATCGGTGACTCAATCAAGAGGACGCTCGCCCAGCCCAGTTTCGAGCGATCGCCTGACTAGCGACGAGCGCCCAAGCGTAGACGTGCCGCTTCACGCATGGATCGTTTTGCTCTCAGGGTGGTGGTGGCGGCAGACCGGATGCCCGTGATCGGGGTGAGGGTGCCAGGAGAGGCGCCAGCAGCGATGGACATGGCAGTTGTGTTGGCGCCACCAAACCATCGCTAGACCGATGAGGGTGACCTCGCCGATATCTGAGCCGATGCCGCTCCAGAACTGGTAGCCCCTGCCGGACAGGACATGCACGAAGTAGGTGAAGAACCAGTGCTGCACCAGACGCACCTATGGTAGTGAGGACATCGGCCGGGGACCGGTCGAGGAGCTCGGGCAGGGAGTCGTGTGGCGCGGCGCTAATCAGGTGAAGCCGCTCGAGTGCTGGACAGGCGAAGCGGCCGTCGCTCATACCCACCTGATACCCGCGGCCAGGATCAGCCAGCTGCGCTTTTACGAGAGCCTTACCTGGCAACGAACGTCTCATAACCTGGAGGAGATGTAGGCGACGTATGGTCGTCCGAGCGGGCTCGCTAAGTGAATGTGAGCCGCGCCCGCCCGCCTCGCGCGCGGTGGCTTCGGAGGTCAGTCCAGCTGCAGAACGTCGTTGATCACGTCGACTAACAGCGCCCGGAGCTCATCGGGAGGCGTGTCCCGCAAATCGCGTCGGGCTCAGTCCACCTGCAGCACGTCGTCGATGACGCGTAGTAAAAGCGTGCTCAGCTCCTCGATCGGGGTCTCGCTGAAGGCCTCGCTGCCGACGAAGCTGAAGGTGCTCATGACCACGCCGATAGAGGCCGCGACCCGGATCCTCTCCTCGAGCGGCCTCGTCTCGTCGGCGAAGTACTCGTCGAGCCGCCGGTGCATGGCGATGTGGGCCTCGTAGAACTCGGAGCTGTGGGCCAGGCTTTCGAGCGCGCCCTGGTTTCTCTCGAATAGCTCGAAGAGGCGCCGGTGGGGGAGCATCCAGTCGATCAGCGTCGCAATGCGTTCGCTCCACTCCTGGCGGGTGGGCTTGGTCTGAAGGCTGTCGGCCGCCTGCTCCTGCACCGCGAGAATCGGCTCGATCAGGGTGCGCAGGATCGCTTCCTTGCTCGAGAAGTGGTAGTAGAGCGCCGGCTTGGTGACGCCCACCCGCTCGGCGATCTCACGCAGCGAGGTCTTGTCGTAACCGCGCTCGATGAACATGTCGAGCGCCGTCTCGAGGATTCGTTCGCGAGTGTCGTTCATCCCGCCGACCTTATTCGATTTGACAGCGCGGAGTCTTTCACTTACCGTACGGTCAGTCAGTTTCTACCGACCGATAGGTAAGCACATGAACCAGAATACCATGATCGAAGCCGTGGCCATATCCAAGCGCTACGGCGAGACGCAGGCGCTCGACGAGCTCGACCTCGAGGTCGGGGCGGGCACGATCCTGAGCGTGCTGGGGCCGAACGGCGCCGGCAAGACGACAGGCGTCCGCATCCTCACGACGCTCACGACTCCCGACAGCGGGCGGGCGTGGGTGGCCGGGCACGACGTCGTCCGCGAGGCCGCCGCGGTGCGGCGGAAGATCGGTGTGACGGGGCAGGACGCGACGCTCGACGAAGCGCTGACCGGGCGCCAGAACCTGGTCATGGTGGGCGAGCTGAGCCGGCTGCGCCGCGCGGAGGCAAAGCGCCGAGCGAAAGAGCTGCTGGAGCTGTTCGAGCTCGAGGACGCCGCTGACCGCATCGTCAAGGGCTATTCGGGAGGCATGCGCCGGCGCCTCGACCTGGCCGCGAGCCTGGTCATGCGACCGCCGGTGCTCTTCCTCGACGAGCCCACCACCGGGCTCGATCCCACCGGCCGCCAGCGTATGTGGACGATGATCCGCGGGCTCGTGGCCGACGGTGCCACGCTCTGGCTGACGACCCAGTACCTGGACGAGGCCGACGCCCTGGCCGACACGATCGCGGTGATCGACCACGGGCGCCTGATCGCGCAGGGCACGCCGCGAGAGCTGAAGGCGGCCACGGGATCACAGCTGCTCGAGGTGACGCTGAGCGAGCCCCACGGCGGCGCGGCCGAGGCGCTCGAGGCGCTTGCGAGTGGCTCGGTGCAGATCAGCGAAGGCGGCCGGCGCTTGCGGGCGCCCGTCGAGAGCGAGCCAGGGCTCGCGACTCAGGCGCTGCGCGCCCTGGACGAGGCGGGAGCGCTGGTGGACGACATCGCAGTCCATCGGCCCTCGCTCGACGACGTGTTCGCCACGCTCACCGGCGCCGCGCCGAGCCACGACGAAGACGAGGAAATGGAAGGAGTCGCGGCATGACGGAAATGATCGCAACCCCCGCCGAGCTGGACGTCATAACGACTTTCGAGCGGATTCGCTCCTGGTGGACGGACGTGCGCGTGATGACCCGGCGCAACGTCATCCACATCCGCCGCGAGCCGATGCAGCTCTCCGACGTGACCGTCCAGCCGGTCCTGTTCACGCTGCTCTTCCTCTACATCTTCGGCTCGGCCATGGTCGTGCGCGGCGGAGGAAGTTACAAGGACTTCGCCATCGCCGGGCTACTGATCATGAATCTCACTACCTCGGCCGTGAGCACCGCGATCGGCCTCAGCACCGACCTCGCTACCGGCGTGATCGACCGCCTGCGCACCTTGCCGATGTCGCCGACGGCGATCCTCGTCGGCCGCTCCTTCTCCGACCTGCTGGCGGCGGTGGTCTGCAGCACGTTCGTCGCCCTCACCGGCCTCGCCGTCGGCTGGCGCCCCGATGCCGGCCTGGCCTCGGTGGCGGCGGGCTTTGGCCTGGCCTTGCTCCTAAGCTACGCACTCACCTGGGCGATGGCCTGCCTGGGCATGCTGGTCGCGAGCCCTGAGTCGGCGCAGGGCATCGTCTTCATCGTCATGTTCCCGCTCGCCTTCGTCTCCAACGTCTTCGCCGCCACCCAGGCCATGCCGGCCTGGCTCGCGACGATCGCCAACTGGAACCCGGTCAGCGCCGTGACCTCGGCCTGCCGTAGCCTGTTCGGCAATCCCAACCCTTCTTCGACGATCAACGCCTGGCCGATGCAGCATCCGGTGGTGGCTTCGTTGGTCTGGTCGATCGCGATCCTGGTGGTTAGCGTGGTGGCAGCGGGGCATCTGTACCGGCGGCGGACTAGTAACTGAGCTCTGCCGGCGAGCTCGACCCCTTGGTCGGACTAGCGCTGGACTCTGCTTGGAGAGCTGTCCGGTTGATTACTCACAAGGAAACTGGACCAAAGCGTGGGGGCCGGCCAAGCCCTCAGCCGTTCACAACGTCTGGGCGGGACATCTAGGCGAGGCGGACATCGAGCGTGCGGATCGCTGCAGACCCGGACGAGACGGCCAGGCGTAGCTCGTGTCTCCCCGCGGGAAGCTCTGCGGAACGCACGGAAAGGAGCGATTCCCCGGCCTCCAGCGGTTCTGCCACCGCTCCACCGATGCTCAGCTCGACGACACCGTCTGCGCCCGCCACGCCCTCCACGGCGACGGCGATCCGCCCGGGCGCGCTGAGCTCCACCTCGTAGGCCGCCCACTCGCCCGCGACGAGTCGTATCTCCAGCCTCTCTGTCTCGCGCTCCGCCCGGCGCAGGTCGCGAAAGTCGATCTCCCCCGTGCGCGCGGGATCGACGAAGCCGATCGTGATGCCGTCGTCCTCGCGGAAGCCGACGAGCCCTGTGTCGCGCTTCACACCGTGCCACGAGACGCCCTCGCCGCGGTGGCCGAAGTGCTCCGCGTGCAGCAGCACCGGCACGCGCCGCAGCATCGCATTGACGACGCGGGGCAGCCGCTCGCACGCGGCCAGCGGGATGCTCGCCAGGTATTCCTCGAAGATCCTCGTCGCGTCCTCGCGGGACACGTCCTGCTCGCCCCGGGCAGCCGCGCGGATGCGCTCCCAGTCGCGAGGAACGCGGATGGAGACCGGCGAGATCTCGGTGCCGAGCTTCTTCCACTGCCAGAAGTTCCAGCCGATGCCGAGCTCGTCGCACATGCCGAAGGTCGCCTCGAACCAGCCAAGACCGTTCTCGCCGCTCTCGCCGAGCCAGATCGGCACGTCGAGGCGCTCCCGCTCGTCCAGGTAGTGCTGGATGCTCGCCACGTCGGGCGGGCTCCAGTACTTGTGGAACTGAAGGACGATCTGGTCGTCCCAGAGCCCGTCGAACATGCTCCAGTCGTTCGCCCAATTCGTGCCCTCGAGCGTGATCAGGTGGCGGGCGTCGACCTCGCGGATCGCGGCGATCAGCTCCTTGTAGAGGCGCACCAGCGGCTCGGTGTACTGAGTGCGGTGGTCGCCGGGAACGGGCTCGTTGAGCAGGTCGTAGAGCGCGATCGTCGGATCGTCGCGGTAGCGGCGCGCCAGCTCGACCCAGAGGGCGATCGTCAGCTCCTCGTTGCGCCGGTCGGTGAAGAGGTCGGGCCAGCCCAGGGAGTCGTCGATGTTCGTGCCCGTCTGCCCGCCCGGCGCGCCATGCAGGTCGAGGACGACGTAGAGCCCGTGCTCGCGGCACCACTGGACGCAGCGCTCGATCAGCGCGAAGCCGTCCTCGCGGAAGCCGCCGTCGTCGTCCAGGACGACCCGCGAGTTGATCGGGACGCGCAGCGAGTTGTAGCCGCACGCGGCGATCGCGGCGATGTCCTCCTCGGCCACATAGGTGTCGCGGAAGCGCCGCCAGAAAGCGGCAGCGGCCTCGTCGCCGATCAGCCGCGCGACCAGGCCCTCGATCTGGCGCGGGCTCGCGCACTCGTCGCCGAACAGCCACATGTAGCCCTCCGGGAGCAGCCAGTTCCCCAGGCCGACGCCGCGCAGGAAGACCGGCGCGCCGCGCTCGTCCACGATGTGCCGGCCGCCGCGTGCGAGCCAGGCGAGCGAGGGTGTGGACATAGCTGGTGATACTACGCGGGACCAACCAGCATGAAAACTCGTTCGTACTCTTTGAAGAGGCGCTGCGGCTGCTGCGACGAGGCCTCTCCGACGTCGTCTACCGCGCCCTCCTCGCAGCGACCCCAAAATGGAGCCGCGTTGTAAGAGCCGACGTGATCATCGAGTTCTTCTGGAGGCGCGAGCTCCACAAGCGGCTCTCTACCCACCGCACGCTCGATCTGAAGTAACTCGACCCAAAAAAGGCACGATTTGCGGGGCTTTTGCAGAGCCCTCTCACGGGCTCGAACCGTGGATCCCCTCCTTACCATGCGCTTTTTCCTGCAAACAGCCGCAAACGACGTCGACGCTCTTGGCTTGTTTCTGCCTTTTCGGGGCTCGAGCATTCGTCACTGGTTGCCACTGGTTGCGCCCCCTATGGCTTCATAACTGCTCCATGCTCGACGGCGTGATTGACGCGCGTCGCGAACGGATGCACGATGTCGCCGCACTTCCTTCCGCACTAGGTATCGGGGCAAATCGCGTCAATCAGGCGAGCGTCGCGAGGTAGATGATGAATCAGAAGTCAATCAGAAGGAACGTCTCGTGCTTCGTCGGATGAGCCAGCGGGACGACGAGTTCTTCTACACGCCGTCACCGACGCTTACTCCTGCAGAGCCGAGGCGTGTCGACTACTTCGAGACGGTCGAGTCGTTGGACGAGGTGTCCGGCGGCGTCGTGCTCTACGGCCGCACCGTCGGCGGGCTCTCGGCCTCAATGACGATTCGTGCGCTCGAAGGCGGCCGCACCATCCGCTGCACGCTGCGCGCTGCCGACGCGCCGGTGGCACCGCGCCTTCAGGTAGCGAGGGAGCGGGACGTCGGCGATGTCACAGTCTCGATCCGGGACGGATCGTGCGAGCTTGTCACGCGTTACTTGACCGTGCGAGTCGAGCTCGAGCGCTTCAACTTGTGTGTCCACGACGATCACTTCGAGCTTCGGCACGATCGCGAGACGACAGATGTGAGCGATCACCTCGTCGCGCTTCCACTCGGCTTCACTCGCCTCGCCGATGGCGGGTTCGCCTACCATGCCACGTTCGAGGCCGATCCCACAGAGAGCTTCTACGGCTTCGGTGAGAAGTTCACGGCCTTCGATAAGCGCGGGCAACTCATTTGCTGCTGGAACCAGGATGCCCTCGGCGTCCTGAGCGAACACAGCTACAAGAATGTCCCGTTCTTCGTCTCGAGCCGGGGCTACGGCGTCTTTGTGGACACGACGACGGCTGCCCATTTCGACATGTGCAACGGCAACCTCGCCTCGTGGACGGTGCTCGTTCCTGACGAGGAGCTTGACTTCTACGTCTTCGCCGGTAGCGCCGCAGCGTGCCTTCAGGAGTACCAGTCCGTTGTCGGCGGCCCGTCGCTGCTCCCGAAGTGGGCCTTCGGTCCGTGGATCTCGTCGGGTTTCTCCCGCGCCGATTCTGCAAGCGTCTGCGATCGCGCCCGCGAGATCGTCGGGCGTGAGTTTCCGTGCACCGTCTACCACCTCGACACGTACTGGCAGCGGTTCGGCGCGTGGTCGGATATGCAGTGGGACCGAGAGGCGTTCGCCGATCCGGAAGCGATGCTCGAGTCGATCCGACGCAGCGGACTGCGGGTCTCGCTCTGGATGAACCCTTACATCGGCGTAGAGAGCCCTCTCTTTGCCGAGGCGAAGGCGCGCGGCTTCTTCCTGAATGGAACGGACGGCTCTCCATGGATAGGTGCTCTTTGGGGGAGCTTCCACCCCGACGTAGCCGTCATCGACGTCACGAATCCCGAGGCAGTCGACTGGTGGACGGCGATCATCAAGGCGCGTTTGCGGGAGGGCGTCGATGCTCTGAAGACCGACTTCGGCGAGGCGATTCCGCTGGAGACGAAGGCGCACAACGGCATGACGGGCGACCGTTTGCACAACGCGTACGCGTTGCTCTACAACGACGTCGTCGCCACAGCCATGGAAGACGTCGGTCAGCCCGCGGTTCTATGGGGGCGGGCGAGCTGGGCCGGCGGGCAGCGCCATGCTGTGAAGTGGGGCGGCGACTGCAACTCGACCTGGCAGGACCTCGCGTCGACGCTTCGTGCCGGCCTGTCAATGGCGATGTCGGGCCACTCGTTCTGGAGTCATGACATCGGTGGCTTTCACGGTGAGCCGACCCAGGAGCTTTACATTCGCTGGGCGCAGTTCGGGTTGTTGTCCCCGCTTAGCCGATTCCACGGCACTACCTCGAGGCTCCCCTGGGACTTCGGCGACGAGGCGTTCACGTACGTCAAGCGCGTCGCCGAGCTCCGGATGAGGCTGTTGCCGTACCTCTATTCGGCTGCGTGGGATGCGGTGGAAAATGGGCTTCCAATGATGCGCCCGATGGTGTTGGCTTATCCCGAGACGCCCGAGGCGCGCCTGGCGGATCTCCAGTACCTGATCGGCGATCACCTTCTCGTCGCCCCGATCTTTCGGAACGACAGTCATCGGGCCGTCTGGTTCCCAGGCGGGGGATGGATCCACTACGCGACGGGCGAGCACCTCGTCGGCCCAGGGTGGCGCGACGTTACCGTGCCGCTCGAATTCGCTCCGCTTTGGGTACGCGACGGCGCCGTTGTTCCGATGCTGGCGGAGCCACGCCTTGCCGAAGGCGACCGGTACGGCGACCTGATTCTCGTCGTGGCCGGTTCGAATGGAACACACGGCGAGTCGATCTGCGGGCGCATAGCCGGGACCGATAGCGGCGCGATGGCGTACGCCGTTACGCGTGTCCGAAATACCTTTCACGTTACGACAGACTCGGAGACGCACGAATTGAGTGTCCGTCAATTGCGAAAAGACGCTTCGGGCTTCGAGCCCGCGCGCGCCGCCAAAGTTAACGGGGCCGACGTGCCGTTCGAGGTGATCACGGCGCTCTGAATAGAAGCGTCAGATACCCAAAGGGAGGATCACTGCAGAGTGGAGATTCCGCAAGCAGTTCTGAGAGAGAAAGCCGCGATTAGCAGGGATATTGCAAGAGCCCTCTCACGGGCTCGAACCGTGGATCCCCTCCTTACCATGCGCTCCGAGTGGCAACTGCGGGTGCTTGGAGGCGGGCGATTTGGCTTGTTTCAGCGGATTTCGCCGAGAGCGAGTTGCGCCCGATTGCCCGTGTTTGCAACCACTGAGCTCCAGAAGTGCTCCATGACCTTCGGCCACCTGCCGTGGCTTCGTGCTATCGACGAAGACGATGGCGCGGGCTCACGAGAACGAGTAGCTGTCGCAGGGATTCACGTTGATGCTGACCGACTTGTAGAAGTTGCCGTTGTAGTCGTAGAAGCTGAGGATGTGCGAGCCGAGCGGGATCGGGGCGTTGAAGAAGCCCGCCTGGCCGAAGAACGCGCCGTCCAGGTAAACGTCGAACTCGTCGTAGAACCCGGAGACGGAGAGGTAGCCGTAGTTGACTGTGCAGGTACCACCGCCGCTGCCACCACCGCCGCTGCCACCACCGCCGCTGCCACCACCGCCGCTGCCACCACCGCTGCTGCCACCGCCGCCGCGGTTGATGAACAGCTCGGCCCACGTCCAGAAGGAGGTCAGCTTGGCAGTTACGGACGCCGGCTCCGGGTCTCGTGCCGAGCGCGCGTCGATGTATGCAGTGTCGCTGCCTCCCGACCAGACGGCGGTGCAGCCTTTGATTCGCAGCCGGCCGGGCCCGGCGAGCGTCCAGCGCACACGCAGTCCGGTTCCGCCCGTCACGAGGAGCTTGAGGGTCACCGGTTGCCCGGCGTTCACAGTCTTGGTGAGGGTGCCGGTCCTGGCGTCCGACGCGGAGTGGGTCGCTCCCTTGAAGATCGCGCGGGTGCCTTTGTTGCCGCGCCCGCACTGGACCACCGCCGATTTCCCCCAGTGCTCCCCTTTCCCGGTGATGGTCGCGCTCCCGCCCGCGACCGCCAAGTGCGCCAGAGGCGACGATGACGCCGTCGACGTGCCGAGCAGGGCTAGCCCGAGTAGCAGGATTGCCACGGAGGCAGGTAGCGAGAGCTTGCTGGAAGGTCGCATGGACGCAGCTCCGAGTCGGAGGACTCTATGACAAACATCGGCGTATCTCGGAAGTTCTTGAGACGACGAGCGGGCAGGCGGAGCGAAGCGAGCGCTCCCTGCGTCCTATCCTGGCATCCCCCCGATCGCACCCGGTCGGCGGGACGTCATTCTGTATCGACCTCCGGTCACAATCCCGACGACGATCGAGGCTCGATTCACCAGATCACCGGACTGGAGAACGGGGTACACATCAGCGGAAGCTGCTCCCTGCTCTCCTCTGGCGGCGTCGACTGCTGGGGCGGTCGCGAGTGGGGCCAACTCGGGAATGGAACCGTCACCTACAAGGGGAGCGAGGACACGGCGGTCTCGGTCACCGGAATCACTAACGCGAGCGCCATCAGCGGCAACGCGTATGACGCCTGCGCAGTGCTTGCGGATGGCACGGTGAGGTGCTGTGGAGAGAACGGGGACGGCCAGCTCGGGAACGGGCAGGAGGGCTTCAGCCCGGTGCCGGTCCGGGTCGTCGGTCTTCCGTAGAACTATCATCGGGTCCTGTCAAGGCGTCGTTCTCGATTGGGTCGGGCCGCAATCCTGAGCACTCGCCCAGGCGACCGCTTGGCACCGGACTGCGGCTATCCGACCAACGATTCGATCTGCTTGGCGAGCTTGCTCTCGATCTCGAGATTCCACGCCGTCTCGGCCACGTCGACGACGAGGAACAAGTCGGACAAAAGCAATGTCTCCAACGCCGCTACGCCGAGATGTTCCAGCCACTTCCCGATCCCGATCCGGACCGTGAAGTCGTTTGAGTCGCCAGAGACCAGGATCGAGAGGGCACGGTCAGCGGCGATGACGCCGCTCAAGAATCCACCCTTCCTCGCCTGGATCACCGTTCCGTGCGGGCTCGCAACCGACGTCTGAACCGTGAATCCCTGAGACTTCAAATAGCTACCGATCTTCTCGTTCAGCGCGCTCAGGTCGGTGCCCTTGCCCTGGAAATGCTGCACCTTCTCACCAATCATCGTGCCTCCTCACGGCGGAACCGTTCCGCCGATTGCGGTCGTTCGCGATCGTCAATCCGTTATGTCCCACGAGCGCGAACTCGAAGCTATCCAGACTTTGCCATCGTCCGGCCCCGCTCATCAGCGTCTCAGGGTCGGTCGCCACAACAACCGGACTGGGCTACATCGGGGGCAGGACATCTCATTCTCGGCAACTTGTCTTGCCAGCTGTTGCGCGAAGGGTTCGTAAACTCAAGCGCGTAGGGCTCAGAAACTCGTCCGTCGCCAGAATTAACTGGTTTTGCGGGTAGTTCGAATAAACGAACCCTACGGGTCCTCGAGCATGATCTGCTGGTCGCCGGGGCCGGTTACGAATCTCGTTGCGGAAGTTCACGGCAGTGCTGGGCGAACGCCCCAGCGGCAATGGACGGTTCGGGTGATCAGGCTCTCGTGGACAGCCAATCGCGGCGAGCGCCTCAGCGTCATACTGGGACCTCATGTGGGTGCACAGGCGACGCCATCCACGGGCCGGTGGCGCCTCGGCTCTCGCCTCGGATACTGGCAGGCGCCGTATGTTCCAACTCGGCGCGGGCCAACCGGCCGGTAGGTTCATCACCTGGCCTGCGCTGGCGATGATGACTGTGGGATCGGTTGGCTACTTGGGATCGGCGCCGGCGACTGCCGTGCTCGGATTCGCCTCCGTCTTCCTCTACGTCCTACCCGCTTTTATGTTCCTGGTGCCCGTGTCGTTGGTCGCGGCAGAACTCGCCTCCGGGTGGCCGGGCGGCGTCTACAACTGGGTCCGCGAGGGCATCTCGGCTCCGATGGGCCTGCTCGCGGTGTGGTGCCAGTTTGCCCAGACGATCTTCTACTACCCGGCGCTGCTCGCCTTCGTCGGCAGCACGCTCGCCTACGTGATCGACCCGCGCCTGGCCGGCAACGGCGTCTACACCGCTGCGATCATCATCGTGCTCTTCTGGGGCGGCGTGCTGCTGTCCTCACGGGGAGCTTCGCTCGTGGCCGAGCTCTCCTCGAGAGGGACCGTGATCGGAACGCTAATCCCAGGAGCCATCCTCGTCGTCCTCGGGGTCATCTACCTGGTGCAGGGCAACCATTCGGCGGCGCCGATGGACACTCATCACATCCTGCCGGCGTGGAGTGGACTGGCCAGCATCGTCCTGATCGTCAACAGCTTCTTCACCTACGCCGGAGTCGAGATCAACGCCGTGCACGTCGACGAACTTCGCAACCCGGGGCGGGACTATCCGAAGTCGATCTTTGTCGCGATGGCGCTCGTGCTGGCTGTCTTCATCTTCCCGACGCTGGCGATCGCGTGGGTGATTCCGGCGGGCCACATCAGCTTCACCGCCGGCGTGATGCAAGCCTTCAACAGCTTCATGACGCACTTCGGGATCGGCTTCGCCGTGCCGCTGATTGCGATCGCTCTGGCGGTCGGGGCCCTGGCCGGCATGATGGCCTGGCTCGATGGTCCGTCCGAGGGCCTTGTGCGGATCGGACGTGAGCAGGGCTATCTACCTCCGTACTTCCAGAAGGTCAATGGTCGCGGCATCGAGGTCCACATCCTGACGGCACAAGCCGTCGTGATCACGGTCATCGCGCTGCTCTACGCGTTCATCCCGACCGTTTCCAGTGCCTACTGGATCTTCACGGCGCTGGCTACGCAGGTGTACCTGATCATGTACGTCCTGATGTTCATTGCCGCAGTGCGTCTCCGCCGCGCGCAGCGGGATCATCCACGCGGATACCGCGCGCCCGCGCTGAGCCTGCTGTGCCTGGTCGGCGGGCTGTCATCGGTGATCGCGTTCCTGATCGGTTTCGTGTCCCCGTCACAGCTTGCCCACACGAGCCCGTTCGTGTACGCGGGGCTGATCGCGGCCGGGATTCTCGTCCTCGGGGTTCTCCCCCCGCTACTGCTGCACCGTTTCCGGAAGCCGGCCTGGAAGGCGACCGGGGCAGGGGAGGGTGTCCAACCGTAGCCCGTCGACGGGCACGGTCGGTGATCCACGAATATGAGGCCGCGTGAGTTTACGAACCCTACGGGCTAAGTCGTCATCCCTCTCTCAGAACTGAAAGCTCCATAACGTGCTCCATACCCGCCGCAGCGCGGAGATTCTGCCAGTCTCTCTGAGATAAAAAGCTGAGATTAGCAGGGCATTTGTGAAGCCCTCTCACGGACTCGAACCGTGGACCCCCTCCTTACCATGCGCTTTTAGCGGCAAAAGGCAGCAACTGGTGGCAACGGTTTTCGCTTGTTTGAGCCGCTTTCGTGGTCTGAGCATTTGCCAATGGTTGCGACTGTTGGCACCCCCTCGGCTCTATAAATGCTCCATGCTTGGCGGCGCGATTGACGCGCGTGCCGGCCGAGTGCGCACACGATGTGAAGGCGCGAGTCTGCGCGGAGATTCGCAGTGTCCGGCCCCCCTTTATCTGGTCCGGGTCGTGTGTCGTAGCGTCCGGTTGATTTCTCACAAAGAAACTGGACAAAAGCGTGGGGGCCGGTCACTACCTAAAGTGTCGAGCGCGACAGGGTCCAGGCCAGAGCTTTCTCAACGGCTCCGAGAGGTTGTGAAGCTGTCCGGTTAGGACCGCCCTAGAGAACCTGAGCCTCATCGTCTCGGCGTTAACGAGCGGCGGGCACGGATCTGACTCTGCCTCGTCTCCGTCATCGCTACTTGGCATCTGCATCTACTTGAGTCGTCAACCGCAGAGAAACAGGTATCGAGGGCTGGGGCATCGCCGTTGTGCGTAGTCGTTTCGCGCCGAAGCGGCCATGGACGTTGTATCGCTCGAGCCGACTACGTCGAGATGAGCCCCAACTTGCCAGCCAAGTCCAAGAGGGCAGTCTTCCCCGCACCAGCACAACGTTTTAGCTTGATAGTCCTGGCGCTCTTGGCAGCGTTCGCCCTTCCCGCCTCAGCCGGCACAAACGGTCGCAAGACGCCCGGATTGGCCTCCTACGGCGAAGGCAAACATTCAACTGCTGTAACGGGCCGCTCGGTCGTCGGTTATGCCTATTTTAACCGGGCCGACGTAGCCAACGATCTCAGCATGCAGGGGGCCAGCCTCGGTATCCATCAGTTCGGCCTACAGCTAAACGCCATCATCGCCGACCAGGTCGGGAGCCAGACGTATTACTACTGGATCCAGAACATTCCCATGCTCGATACCGCCGCCAGCACTCTCTATATGCTCGACAACGTCTGGGGTTGGGGAACGAACAAAATGAACGCTTTGACGCCCTGTGGAGGAAAGCGAGACAGCACCGTCGGCTATCAGATGCAGAACATACAGGGCAAGGGCCAGACCTATCCCATGCTGCAAGTCAACGGTAGTTGCGCCCAGCCGTACTACGCCTATGAGACTGCCGCAGCCGCCTACGCCCTGCCTCTAAGCATTGTTATCGGTGATCAGATCGTCGGTAATACCGTGCGAATCTATTACAGGATCGGTAAGCCCCCCTATTCGCTGGTCTACGACACCATCGGTTTTACTATCCCCGGCGGGCACTTGCACTTCCTGACCTCTACGATCATGCCGGGAGTCGGCACCAGTGCCGCCACCGACCTAGTGATAGCCGGCCCCGGTAGTTACGACACAGCCATCTTCTCGGATCTCTCTGCCAAGCTTGGCCTTTACCATTCAAAGGGCCACAAATTGGTCGCCTTCCACACGGTTACGAGCGCGGGCACCCACCTCACCGGAGAGGCGACCCAAAATGTCCGAACGACCTTCTCTCACGACGGCTATCTCCAACTCTCCACGGGATCGAACGCGGCGCTAACCAATACTCATTTCCATCCGCCGGTACCCTCTGTCGGCTCTGTGCTCACCGGCCTAACGTCGCCACAGGTGCAACTCAACTCCCCGACCCTCAGTGGCCAGACCGTGACCATCGCCGGCCGGGCCCAGGTCGTCGACGCCGGCGCCAAGCTCTCCTCAATCACCTGGCAATGGGGCGACGGCACGACCACAACCAGCAAGGGCTTCCCGGTCAGCCATACCTATTCGGCCCTTGGCACCTACACGGTCAATGTCGCCGCCGCCGACAGCTACGGTTCCAGCGCTACCAACGAGGTCGAGGTCATCCTCCAGCCGCCGTTGATCTCTATTTCCTCGACGACAGCCAACGGATTCACCGTAACGGTTAGTGGCTCGGCTATGGCACAGATCACCGGGGGTCGTCTCAGTACCCTCACCTTCCAGTGGGGCGACGGTACGACTGGTACCAGCACCGGTTTCCCGACCTCCCACACCTACACCAGCCCCGGTACATACCAGATCACGGTGACCGCCACCGATGATCACGGCCTCAGCGCCAGCACTACTACCACGGCCACGATCTACTACAACTGTGGCGATCGCTGCCCGGAGTAAACCTAAACTCGAAGAAACTGGACCAAAGCGTGGGGGCCGGTCAGGACCTAAAACTGGGGTCAGGTCACTACGGCTGACGCTCGAGCAGGGCGACGAGTTCGCGGTCTCGAGGCACTCCAACGGCTCCGGGCCGGCCGCCTCGAGTTCGAGCGGAAACCGGTGCACGTCCTGCACGCCTTCTTCAGTTGCCCTCTCGAGTCGCTCGTGGCAATGGGCGAGCCAGACGTCGGAGCTGTCCCGCCGCACGACCCGGATGCGGAACTCGCGCTCGCCGGCGCGCAGCCTGATCTCGTGCTTGCCGATCCGGTTGCGCTTGATCTTCACCCGTTCAGTGTCGCAGGCTCGGAGCGGAGTCCGCGTGGTCAACTCAGTCCGGCTGTAATGGACACGTGCGCAAACGTCACGCGCCTCGAAGTGGCAGTGCGATCTTGGCAAGCTCATCGACAATCGAGGGTGTGATGGCGATGTCGAATACCTCCTCGATGACAGACGTCCACCCGTGCACGAAGTAGCGCCAGCCATCCTCGACCGTTAGAGAGCGAACCCGCTGTTGTCGCTCCGCGAGGTGGAGGAAGTCGAGCTCGCCGCGGTAGTTGAGCTCCCACACGAAACCGCGCTCAGGGAAGACGGCGTCGCTCGTTATCGGGCTTCCGGGTATGTCCTTGCCCATACCCGTACCGTTGATCACCAGCGATCCGGCCGGAAGCGCCGTCACTAGACGGTCGTTCTCGCTTGCGTCGGCATTTTCGATGTACTCGACTCGAACGCCGGTGCCGAGCCGCTCGTGAAGGGCGCGCATCGACACGAGCCTGGCAGGGCTGCGGTTGATTACTACGATCCGACGCGGCCGGTCATGAGGTTCTCGCGCCGTCATCAGGTGGAGCGTGATCGCCAAGTTGGATCCGCCCGCTCCGAACAGAAGCACCTCCCCGCCAGTCTCGTCCCAGTAGTTCTGGGGGATGAATTCGTCGATCGAGCGACCTGAGGATATGGGATCCTTGGCGTGGGCTCGCAACTTGCCCGCGCGCTTCGATATACACGAGGTCTCACCGCAGAGCTCGGCGTACGGATCGACGTAGTCGAACATGTCGCGGCAGGCGGCAAAGAGGTCGATCTTGTGCGTCGTCACCAGACCACCCAGGTCGAGCGGATCGCCTTTGAGCGCGCTCACGATCTTCCTGTAGAGGGCCGGCTCGGCATGAATCGGCAGATCGCAGCCGGCCATGACGACACCGCCGAGCCCGAGGTGCTCGGCCCATTTCGGGAATACGCGCATGATCGCCGATTTACCGGTCGTAACGCCGATGAACGTGAAACGGCTCGGTGCCGTCGAGGGACGCCTCGGAGTCGCGCTCGTCGACTCTGCGACCGTCTTCGTGGCGGCGGCCGGAGACGCGGCCTGAGTATCCGAGTTGCTCGTAGAGAACTCCCTTTCCGTCATCGGGGCTCCTTGGCTAGAAGTTCACTTAGGAAGGTCGTCTAGAAGTCTCGAGGCGTTGGCGCTGATCTCTTCCCACGCGCCCGCGTCTCGCAGCGCCTTCGGGAGGAGCTCGCCGCCGAGACCGACAGCGACGGCTCCCGCGGCCAGCCACGTGCCTGCCGAAGCGATGGTAATTCCGCCGGTGGGGACGACCTGCAACCCCGGGAACGGACCGAACAGCGCCTTCATATGCTCTGGCCCGACGGTCGAGGCCGGGAACAGCTTGACTGCATCTGCGCCGAGGAGCAGTGCGGATGCGACCTCCGACGGCGTGAGAACACCGGGGAGCGCCAGCCGGCCGGTGGCGAGCATCGCCTTGAGCAGCGCCGGGTTCAGGTGTGGCGAGACCAGGAAGTCCGCTCCGGCTTCGACGGCGCTGCGCAGCTGATCGAGCGTCGTTATCGTTCCGGCTCCGAGCAGGAGCCGCGAGCCGAGACGCCGCCGAACCTCTGGAAATGCGCGCTCGATCTCCGGGGTCGTGAACGTCAGCTCGATTGCCTCAAGACCGGCTGCGAAGAGCGCATCCGCGATCGCGATCGCCTCTTCCGGGTTGCGAGCGCGGACGACGGCGATGGCGCGCAGCGCCCTCAAGCGATCGAGAGTATCGAGCGCCGGAGACTTTGTGACCGCTGGATTCTTCATGCTGGATACCTCGGAGGTTGGCCGGAGAGAACGGCAAGCACCTCGTCGAGCGCGATGCGCCCCATTGCCGTCGTCGCTTCGGCGGTGTGCGGGCCGATATGCGGTGTGATCAAGACGTCGTCTCTCCGAAGCAGCCGACTGTCCGCGGGCGGAGGCTCATGAGCGAGCACGTCGAGAGCCGCTGCGCGCAGCGGGCCGTGATCGAGCGCCCAGACGAGCGCGTCCTCGTCGATAAGCTCGCCGCGTGCCGTGTTGATCAATACGGAGTCCGGCTTCATCCGCTCGAGGAGAGTCCGACCGACGATTCCGCGGGTCTCCGTCGTCAGCGGAGCGTGCACCGACAAGAAGTCGGACTCGGAGGCGAGCGTATCGAGATCCACGAGTTCGTCGATCTCACCGGCGGAGACATAGGGGTCGTAGGCGATCGTCCGCAGCCCGAGCCCGGTCGCCTTTTTCGCGACCAGCCCACCGATGCGACCGAGACCCAACAATCCGAGCGTCCGTCCAGCAACTTCAATCCCCTGCAGTGCCGGCCATTCGCCCGCTCGCACCCGCTCGAGGCCGGTCACAAGTGGTCGCGCGAGCGTGAGCATCAGCGCGATGGTCAGCTCCGCGACGGCGTTTGCATTCGCGCCCGGCGTCGTGGTGACGACAACGCCGTGCGCTGCGGCCGCCTTCAGATCGACGCGGTCGACTCCTACGCCGTAGCGCGCGATAACGCGGAGCCGGGGCGCACGCTCGAACACGCTCGCGTCGATATCGTCAAGGCCTGCCAGCAGAGCGTCGGCGTCGGCGATGATGGAAGCCAGCTCCTCGGCGCAAAGCGGTCCCGGTCGATACCGCACCTCGCCGACCTCGCGCTCGAGTTCCGAGCGCAGGCTCTCGTCGTGCATCCCGAACGAGCGTGGTGTCACGACGACGATGCAGTCGCTCAAACGCCGCGACGGAACCTGCCCGCGAACGCTGGTCGTCATCTTTTCACCACGCCAGTCGCCGGCGAAGCCGCAACACTCTCGAGCACCGGCGCCTTCAGGGTTATCGACACACCGCTAAGTGATGATCCGGTCAAGTGGTAGAGCTCTCCTCGGGTAGCGGGACGCTGGCAAAGCTCCCGACGCTGGCCGTCGGCCCGGGCAGGACAACTTCGAAGGCGTTCAGATCGCCACGATGGTGGGCGATGAAATAGTCGAAAGGGCGGCGCCCGGTCGTGTAGCCGACCGACCGCAAGACGAGCAGGGGATCGCCCGTGCTCACCTGCAACAGGCGCGCCTCGCGGGCATCGGCCACGATTGCCTCGACACGACGCACGCTGGAGAGGATGCTGAGCCCGTACTCCTCTCGCAGGACGCGGTAAAGAGACTCCTGACCGCCGAGCTCGTGGTCCAGGAGACCGGGCACCATCGTCGCCGGAAGGTAGGTGAGCACAAGTACCTGAGGGACTCCGTCGAGAGCGCGCAGGCGCTCGATCTCGACTACCGGATCTCCCGGGGTCAGCTCCAATGCGCTAGCGACCGCTGCGCTCGCGGGGCCCACCCGGCGCAGCAAGACCTTGCTTTCGATCCGCTTTCCGCGGAGAGCGGCGTCATCGGCAAGACCGCGGAGCCCCTCGATCAGACCCTCCGTCGTCTTGGGCTCGGAGACAAACGTCCCTTTCCCTCGCGCGCGGTGAACGAGTCCCTCGTAGCGAAGCTCGCTGAGCGCTTGTCGCACCACGCCGCGGCTGATACCGAGCTTCTCGCACAGCTCGTACTCGCCCGGCAGCCGCGTTCCGGGAGCTAGGTCTCCAGAGAGAATCCTGCTGGAGAGCCACTCTTTGAGCTGGTAGTAGAGCGGGACGGGAGCCGAGCGCTCGAAGATCTCGCTAGATACCAATGGGAAATGTACAGACATATAGACAAACCACGTTAGCAGAGGTACTCTGCGCGAGCAAATCTCCTGCCCGAGTAGGCCTCATGTCTCTCAGAACATCTGGAATCGTTCGCACGGTCACCGGCGACATCGACTCTTCCGAGCTGGGCGCCACCGATGCGCACGAGCACCTTTTCTTGTCTACGCGAACCCAACCCGGTGACGAATTCAGCGATCTCGCCCCGGCGATCGAGGAGGCGCGAGCGCTCGTGGCGGCGGGTGCCGAAGCGCTCGTCGATTGGACGCCGATCGACCTGGGACGAGATCTCGACGGCCTCCGAGTCGTCTCGGAGGCGACCGGTCTGCACGTGATCGCCGCAACCGGGATTCACGCCGATGCGCACTACGCGCCCGAGCACCCGCTCCGGTCGGAGAAGATCGAGGCTCTAGCCGAGCGCTTCAGCGCCGACATCGGCGGCGACGGTGTCAGGTGCGGCGTCATCAAGGTTGGAGCGAGCTACCATCGCCTGCTTCCGTTCGAGCAGAGGGTCTTCGAGGCGGCTGCGCTCGCACATGCCGGCACCGGCGCTCCGGTCTGCGTGCATACCGAGCACGGAACGATGGGCCTCGGCATCGTCGAGCGGCTGGCCGCGAGCGGCGTGCCACCGAGCTCGATCGTCCTTGCCCATCTCGACCGAAATCCCGATCCCGGCGAGCATGCCGAGACGGCCTCGACCGGCGCTTGGCTCCAGTTCGACGGCCCCGGGAGGACGAAGTACTGGCCCGACTCCACCATCGTCCGACTGATCGGCGATCTTTGCGCGCGCGGCTGTGGCGGACGGATCCTGCTCGGCGGCGATACCGGCCGGCGCTCGATGTTCCGGGCTTACGGCGGCGGTCCCGGACTCGACTATCTGTTCGCCCGCTTCAGACCGCGGCTCGAGCGGGAGTTGGGGTCGCAGCTCTCACGCCAAATCTTCGTCGAGAACCCGCGGCGGGCCTTCTCGCTCGGCCAACCGGCAACCCACTCCTAGCGCCCTTGAGCGGAGCTCGGTTCTCGAGACGCTCCGAGGCGATCGGCGCCAGCGAGAGGTGGGTCACGAGCGTCGCTTATCACGCTCGGCCGACGACTCGCCGTAGTACCGCTGCTCCAGCGCACGGAGAAAGCCGAGTCCCTCCGTTATCAGGGCGTCACTGCTCGGAGCCACATCGCGCCAGATCGGCGTTCCGGAGCGTATCGCCGCGTTGACGTCGCTGAACGACTCGAAGCCGACGATGCCCTGGTAGCTAGCCTCGGCGAGCGCGGCGAAGACTCCGTCCCAGTCGACGGTACCCTGCCCGAGCATTCCCATGTGGCTTTCGACGAGGTGGAAGTGCGCGAGCCGCCCCGCCACCGAGGCGACGGCATCGTGGAAGTTGTCCTCCTCGATGTTCATGTGGAAGGTGTCGAGGTTGACGCAGACGTTCGGCTCGTCGATCAGTCGCATGAGCTCTAGCGCCTGCGCGGCCGTGTTGACGAGGAACGTCTCGTAGCGGTTGACGGGCTCGACGGCGAGGGTGATCCCGCGCGCCTGGGCCGTGCGGGCGACTTCCTTCAGTATCTCGGCCGAGCGAGCGTAGTCGTCCTCGTTCGGGCTTCGCTCCAGGCGGCGGCCGATCGCCGAGTAGATGACGCCGGAGAAGAGGGTCGAGCCCATCTCGGTCGTGAGTTCGATGCAGCGAGAGAGAAGCCCCGCCGCGGCCGCGCGGACATCGTCGTCTTCACTCGAGGGATCGGCCTCGTCGGGAAGAGCGATCGATGTGACGATGCCGACGCCGGCCCTATCCGCGGCGGTGCGGATCGCGGCGGTATCGATCGCATCTGGCTCCATCAGCGGAATCTCGACGTAATCGAGGCCAAGATCGCGGGCGTGCTCGAAGACGCCAAGATCGTCGTTGCTCCAGCTTGATGTCCACGCGTAGGCGTGCGCGGCGTAGCGCAAACGGTCGGTCATCTCGCATCTCCCTTCAGTGGAGGTCGCTCGTCGACTGTCGTAGGATATCGAGTTATCCGGTGATATGATGTCCGACAATTCATGGAGGCGACTTCCATCGATAGACGCTCGGTGGTGCTCCAGCTCCGCGACGAGCTCAAGAACCTGATCGCAGCCGAAGGCCTCCAGCCCGGTGACCAGGTTCCGCCGGAAGCCGAGATCGCGAGCCGCTTCGGCGTAGCCAGGGGAACCGTGCGCGAGGCGTTCAAGTTGCTCGAGCAGGGTGGGTTGATCGATGTCCGGCACGGCAGCGGCCGTTTCGTTTCGGCGATCGGCGGACTGAAAGTCGAACGTCCTGTGACCAACTTCGAAAGTGTCACGCAGATGCTGGCGGCGCTCGGGTATGAGCCCACGAACAAGGTGCTCTCGGTCGAGCTCGTTCATGGCAGCGCGGAAGAGACAGCGGCGCTCGGGCTTGCTTCCGGTGCCGAGGTCGTACGGCTGAAGCGCCTGCGCATGCACAAGAGAAAGGCGTTGATCTATGAGATCACCGCCTTCGACGCGGCGCTACTGGAAGGCCGGAGCATCGACCGGGAGGACTTCTCCGGATCACTGAACGAATGGCTCGAGGCGCATGGACGCCCGCCGGTATCCTCCGCCGCTCAGATCCGTGCCGTGGCTCTCCCCGCCGATGCCGCGGAGCAACCGGAGCTCGACGGCGATGAGCCGTGGCTCCTGACCACGGAATGCTGCGTCGACTCCCACGGCATCCCGGTTCTCTACTCACAGGACTTTCACCGCGGTGACGTCTTCTCGTTCGACGTGCTGCGGCAACGGGCGACCTGATCGTTGCGGTGCCGGAGAATCGAACAACGCCTCGGCTAAGCGATGTCTGACCTTTGGCGTGTGACGGCGATCGGCGACAACTGCGTCGACGACTACGTAGATCCCGTCGGACGTAGGTTCGCCGGTGGAAACGCCTACAACGTCGCCGTACAGCTCGCGAACCGCGGTTTCGTCAGCGAGTATCTGGGCGCGATCGGAGACGACGCCGACGGGCGTGCGCTTCGCGCCGTGCTGAGCCGCGAGCGCGTATCGGTCGAGCGGATGCGGGTGCTGCCCGGCCACACGGCAGTGACCCGGATCGAACTCCGCGAAGGGGGCGAGCGCTTCTTCCTACTGGACGATCTCGGCGTCGTTGCCGACTACGAGCCGAGCGAAGAAGACTTCGATCGCGCGGCCGAGAGCGATGTCGTCCATGGTGCCGTCATCCGCGACGTCAAAGCCTTTCTGGCCAAGCTCTCCAGGCGGGGCGCTCTGGTCTCCTACGACTTCTCCGTCGGTGATGCACCGCCGGACCTGCGAGCGCTCGACGTTGCTTTCTTCTCGACGAGGCCGGGCGTCGCACCGCTCGAGCTGGCGCGTTCCGCGCTGGCGGCCGGCGCGCACGCGGCCGTGGTCACCTGTGGCGCAGAGGGGAGCGTCGCCGTCGAAGGCGAAGTCGCCGAAGAGCTGCCGGCCGTCCCCTTGCATCCTGTCGATACGACCGGAGCGGGTGACGCCTATATCGCCGCCTTTCTCGCGGAACGGCTGGGGCGTTCCCCCTTGCGGATGTGCATGGAGGCCGCGACCCAATCCGCCGCGGAGACCTGCCTCCACCTCGGCGGATCTCCGCGGGCGGAACTACGGCCGGAGACTCGGACATGAACCCGCTTACCAAAACGGCCCTCCGCGCACCCGGGGAGTCGTCCAGAAGCGAGGCCACACGCGGGCGCTCGCCGGCCGCGACGTCAAGGAGAGGCTCTCACTTGACATCCTGTAATAACAGGAGTACAAATCTCCACGAACCGGCAGCTGAATTACCAATCTCCAAACGCGAGAGAGCGAATCGGCCGCCCAACTTGTTAGCGGAAGAACCAAGCCCTGCCAGGAGGCCCCATGTCGATTGATACGACCGAGTCGCTGATAAACACGGAATCCCTCTTCTTTGCTTCCAAGGTGACGCCCAGCGCGATCGAGCACGTTCGCGATACGCTTGCACCCTCGGTCGAAGAACTGGCGAAAAAGATCGCGGCTCAGAAAGAACCGCGGCTGTTCATGGTAGGCGGCGGTGCTTCGCTCGCGGCCATGATGGGAGCTCAGTACCTGCTCGACCGCTTTACCGACGTGAAGTCCGACGTCCTGACCGGGTGGCAGTTCTTGGCCCGAGCACCGTACGCGTGCGATCGCAACTCGATCGTCTTCGTCGTTTCCTACTCGGGCGAAACGCCCGAGGTGTTGGAGGCAAAGAAGCTGGCGAGCGAGCGAGGCGCCACCGTCGTGGCGATAACGAACACACCGGAGACTCCGCTTGCGCAGGGCGCGTCGGTGGTGCTCGACTACCAGAGCAAGGCGGTCTACACGGCGCCACTCGCGATCGTCTATCTGCTCGCTGCTCACATCATGAACGTTCGCGACCAGAGCGCTGACGTCGGGCGTCAGATCATCGAAGAGCTCGGTCGGCTCCCGGGCAGCGTCGACGAGCTGGTTGTAAGCACTAGGCAGCCCGCGCGCGAGCTGGCTTCCCGCTTCGCCGACGCAGGCGGTTTCTATGTGCTCGGCTCCGGGCCGCTTTTCGGACTCGCCTACAAGCTGTCCTTGAGCGTCGTGATCGAAAACCTCTGGATCGACGCTGCACCGATCGATAGCGGGGAGTTCTATCACGGCCCGATCGAGATCATCCCTCCGGCAGGCGAGTCGGAGTTGCGGATGCCGATCATGCATTTGATCGGGACAGACGCTACACGCACCGTCTCGGAGCGCGCCCAGCGTTTCTGCTCGAAGCACAAGGCGGCCCAGCTTGCGTTCGACGCCAAGGAGTATTCGAAGTTCGGCGAGCTCTTCTCTCCATTCGCGCTTTTCGTTCCGACCGAGTGGCTCGTCATGTACATGGCGGCCCAGAAGGGCCACGACGTCGACGAGCGCCGCTACATGGGCAAGATCGGTTCCCATTGGGGGGACTACGGAGATGTGGCCTAAGAGCTTCGCCGTGAGCAGCGGCAGGGTTTTGACGGGCGCCGGCGTGCTTGACCGCATCGGCCCGGTCGGCGTCGAGGCGCTCGCCGAAGACCTCCGCCGCGGCGGCCCTCGGCGGAGGGAGCTACACGAGGAGGTTCGGCTATGAACCCTAAGTCCGACAAGGTCCTGCTCTCTGCCAGTGGAATCGTCAAGAACTACGGCCACGTGCAGGCGCTCGCCGGAGCGAATTTCGAGCTGCGCAAGAACGAGATCCACGCGCTCGTCGGTGACAACGGAGCCGGCAAGTCGACGCTGATCAAGGTCTTCTCGGGCGACATTCAGCCCGACGAGGGCGTCGTCGAGATCAACGGCCGTCCGGTGCGATTCGCCTCGCCCCGAGACGCGCAGGTCGCGGGGATCGAGACCGTGTATCAGGATCTCGCTCTCGCCTCGACGCTCGATACCGCCATGAACATCCATCTCGGCCGCGAGTTGCTCGTCCGCGGGCCGCTCGCGAAGCTGGGCTTCATCAATCGTCGAGCGATGAAACGTAACGCGGCCGAACAGCTCAAGGATCTCGGGATCGAGTTGCCGTCGGTCACCGTTCCGGTGTCGGATCTCTCCGGCGGTCAGCGCCAGGCAGTCGCAGTCGCCCGGGCCTCCGCGTGGGGGCGGCAGGTGCTGATCATGGACGAGCCCGTGGCTGCGCTTGCGCCGCAGCAGACAGAGTTCGTGCTTTCACTTATGAGGCGTGCGCGCGACGAGCGCGGGCTGGCGGTGATCTTCATATCGCACAACCTCCCGCACGTCTTTATGGCTTCCGACCGGGTGACCGTCCTGCGCCACGGACAGACCGTGCTGACCAAGCGAACGGCCGAGACCGACGTGGAAGAGCTCTTGCGGGCGATGACCGGGATCATGAACAGCGAGGGGAGGGCAAACGCGTGAAAATCGGTACGCATTGGCGCGCCTCGAGCGAGCACAGCCCAGCGAAGCTGCTCCGCGAACTCGCGGCGAGATTCTTCAGACTCGAGAGCGCCCTCCTGGTAGCCATTCTCGGGGTGATGATCGTTATCTTCACGATCCTCTCGCCCTCCGGGGAGTTCTTCTCTTCCGGCAATATCCGGAGCATCGCGCTCGACACAAGCGAGATTCTGGTCCTCTCCGCTGGCGAGATGCTCATCATCGTCGCGGCCGGACTCGATCTTTCGATCGGATCGGTCGTCGTCTTCTCGTCTGTCGTGGGAGCGAAGACGCTTGTGGCGCTGTCCGGAAGCCCGGCGCAGGTTGAGCAATTCATCTACCCACACCTCGTGCTCGGCATAACGGCCGGTGTCGTCGTCGCCGTTCTGGCTGGGCTCGGCTGGGGGCTGGTGAACGGTCTCCTCACCGCGAAATGGGGCGTGCCCCCGTTTATCGTCACTCTCGGAACCTTGAGCGTGGCGGTCGGCTTGGCCCAGGTCATCACCGGTGGGCTCAACGTTCCGAATATCCCGCCGGCGCTGCAGGACTCCTACGGCTCGGGGGATTTTCTCGGGATCCCCTGGCTGGTCTGGACGGCGATAATCGTCGTCGGAATCCTCTGGATCTTGCTAGAGCTGACACGTTACGGCCTGCACACCTACGCGATCGGCGCAAGCCCCGAGGCGGCACGACGCGCCGGCATCAATGTCCGTCTGCACACGATCAGCCTCTACGGGCTGATGGGCCTACTCGCCGGGATCGTCGGCGTGATGGACGTGGCCCGCTTCGATACGGCTTCGATCTTCGCTCATACGCAGGACAACCTCACCGCGATCACCGCGGCTGTAATCGGAGGCACAAGTCTCTTCGGCGGTCGCGGCCGCATGCTCGGCACGGTCATCGGTGCCTTCATTCCGGCGACTCTACGCAACGGCTTCGTTCTCATCGGAGTGGAGCCGTTCTGGCAGAACGTCGCGTTAGGGAGCGTCCTCATAACTGCGGTCTATATCGATCAGATGCGGCGTCGGAGGGCGAAGATCGCATGACCGTCGTTCCTCTCTCCAGTACACGTCAAATCCCATCCCCTAGGCACCTCGGAAGAAAGAGAAGGAGATCTCGATGAGATCAAACGGTAAGCATCTGCTACCGGCCGTTGTCTTACTGCTCGCTATGTCTGTCACGGCAGCCGCCGTGCTGAGCGGGTGTGGTGGGACATCGACTTCGAAGAAAGCGAAGCAGTATCGGATCACTCTCCTTACCGGAGACAACCACGATCCGTTCTTTATGACCATGATTGCGGGCGCGAAAATGGAGGCCAAGAAGCTGGGAGTGAGCTTCACCTGGCAAGGCCCGGCCGACTACAACCCCCAAGAACAGATCCCGGTTCTCGACGCCGTCGTGGCGACCAAGCCCGACTTCCTGATCGCGGTTCCGACCGACGTCAATGCGCTGGTCGCGCCGTTGCTGGCGGTCAAGAAACAAGGCATCCCCATCTTGTTCATCGATGAGACCGTACGCGACAAGAGCATCCCGCTCGGCCTGCTCGCGTCGAACAACCTACTCGGCGGTCAGATTGCGGCAGAGCAGTTGGCGAAAGAGCTGCCGGCCGGCTCCAAGGTGGCCTACGTCGGCGAGCAGCGCGGCGTTTTCTCCACCGACCAGCGCGAGGAAGGCTTCGCGGCCGAGTTGAAGAAGACAAAGCTCGTGTTCGTCGGAGCGCAGTACGGTGCCGACGACCCGAACACGGCCGCGACACTGACGAGTGCGCTGCTAACCCGTTATCCAGACCTGAAGGGTGTGTTCGGATCCGACACGGCCTACGGTCAGGGCGCTGCGACGGCGGTACAGAATGCGCAGAAGACGGGCAAGATTAAGATCATCGCCTTCGACGGTGAGCCAGCCGAGGTCCAGGACCTCAGGCGCGGTCTCATCTCGATGCTGATCGTGCAGAAATGCTACGACGAGGGCGTCAGGGGTATCGAGGACGCGGTCGCATACCTCCGTCACGGCACGAAGCCGCCCAAACTGTGGACGCCGACCTACGTGCTCGCTACGAAGGCCAACGTCAACTCTCCGGGCGTCGCCAAGTACCTCTACCGCACGAGTTAGCGTGCGTCACCCCTCGGGGCAGGCTCGCCCGTGAGCCGGCCCCGAGGGGCCCTCCTAGGGGAGGTCAGATGGACGAAATCGGATGGGCGCTGATTGGCGCGAGCTTCATGGCCGAGGATTACGTGGCGGGCGTGATCGACGCGGCCGACGGTGCCACCATGCGCGGCGTCTTCAGCAGCTCGTTGGAACGAGGGCGCGCGCTAGCCGAGCGATGCGGCCTGCCGCGCGCCTACTCCTCGCTCGATCAGCTCCTCGCCGATGACACCGTACAGGCCGTCTACATAAGCACGACAAACGACCTCCATGCACCACAAACCGTTCAAGCTGTGCGCGCCGGCAAGCACGTACTCTGCGAGAAGCCGTTAGCACTCAACCTAGGCGAGGCGGTGGCGATGATCCACGCGGCCAAGGCGGCCGAGGTCGCACTCGCCACCTGCCATAACTTCCGAGCAGCCGGCACGCACCGTAAGCTGCACGAACTTGTTGCAGCCGGGACGCTTGGCGTGCCCCTTGCGATGCGGATCTTCCACGCCGAATACTTGCCGCCACGGCTTCAGACGTGGCGACTCACCGACCAGCGAGCGGGTGCCGGAGCGATCCTCGATCTGACCCCGCACGATGCCGATGTCGCTCGCTTCGTGCTCGGAGACGAGATTGAGGAGGTCGCGGCCATCGCAGTCAACCAGGGCCTCGCGGCGGCTGGTATCGAGGATGCGGTTATGGGTGTGATGAGAACGCGCGGGGGCACTCTCGTCTCCTTCCACGATGCCTTCACCGTTCCTCACGCTGGCACGGGAGTTCAGGTACACGGGACAGAGGCGTCAGTCGTGGCGACGGGCGTGATGGCGCGCGAGCCGGTCGGCGAACTAGTTCTCCTGCGGAACGGGCGGGATCCCGAGCCGGTCGCAGTGCCCGACCGCACCGATCCCTTTGCCCGCACGATCGAAGCGTTCAATACCGCCGTACGAGGCGACGGCGAGCCTCTGGCCTCCGGAGTCGACGGCGCCAAGGCGCTTGCCGTCGCCCTGACGGCCGCTTCGTCGGCGCGCTCGGGCCGGGCGGAACCGGTTCCGCGACTTTGAATCTAGCCGACGAAGTATTCAGGCCGCCCGTCGCTCACGGGTGAACTGACGGCCAAGACTAGTCGCGGCCACGACCCAGGCCCAGCAAGGCGTGCAACTCCGGATCGGCCAGCGTGGGGAAGACCCAGTTCGCATCCAGCCGGACACCCGGCATCGACGGTACACCGACAACGGCCAGGCCGGCGGCCCTCGCGGCCGCAACCCCGGTGGGCGAATCCTCAAAGACGAGCGAGCGGGAGGCGGCCACGCCCAGCCGAGAGCATGCCTCCTCGTAGAGATCCGGCGCCGGCTTCGGTCGGAGCGTTTCGTCGGCGCAGACGATTGCGCCGAAGTAGTCGGTGCCAACTTTCGCTCGGCTCAAGGCGACCTCGACGAGCGCCCACGGCGTGTTCGAGGCGAGGCCGATACGAACCTCGCCGTTCAATTCGCGCAGGAGCTCGATCGCACCCTCTGTCGCGGACGCGCTGGCGGCGAATTCCCGTCTGGCCAGCTCGTGCAGCTCGGCCAACAAATCGCCGGAGCGACCGGGCAGCCCCAGTGCGCTTGCCAGCAGCTCACCGGCGGCATCGCCGGCGGTGCCAAGAAGACGACGCTTATGCTCGAGCGTGAAGACCTTGCCGTAGGACAGAAACAGCGCCTCTTCGGCGCGCGTCCAGCACGCCTCGGTATCGAGCAGTACGCCATCACAATCGAAGATGATTCCTTCCCAGCGGCGCGTGCCGACTCTCATCCGGCCGTCTCCGTCATGCATCGGAGGTAGCCGTCGAATCGCTACGACGACTGAGGGTCACCTCGAAGAGCGACTTCTCGCCGGGGTAATAGGAGACGAAGTACTCGATCGGGCGCCCGTCGTCTGCGAATGAGGTGCTGCGCAGCACCAGGACGGCGGCACCCTCACCGATCCCGAGCGCTTTCGCGATCGAGCTGCTGGCAAGTATCGCCTCTACGGATCGCTTCGCGGTCGCGATCGTGATTCCGTACTTATGCTCGAGTAGCTCGTACAGAGACTGCTTCGCCATGTCTTCGTGCAGCAATTCAGGGCAGAGCTCGTACGGGAGATAGGTCGTGTTCGCCGTCCACAACTCGCCGTCGATGTAGCGAACCCGGTCGAGGAGAATCACCGGGTCGCCCTCGGCCAGCACGAGCTCTCTTGCAATCGGCCCCCCGGCCGGAACCAGCTCGAGCTTTCGTACGGTGCTCTGGATGCGACGCCCGTGGGCAAGCGCTTCCTCATAGAGCCCCGTCAACTCCTGCACGAGAAAATCGGGCAACTTCTTCCTTGCAACGAACGTCCCGCGACCCTTGTGACGCTCCACCAGACCTTCGTTTTCGAGTTCGCCCAGAGCCTGCCGAACGACCGTCCGCGAGACCTCGAAGGACTCGCACAGCTGGTTCTCTCCCGGCAGCCGCTCGTCTTCTTTGAGCTCGCCCTGCTCGATCAGCTCGCGGAGTATCTGCTGGAGCTGGAAGTAGTAGGGGATGGGTGAAGATCGATCGAGTCCTCGTGGCGGCGCGTTCACTTGTTCTTCTCCCGGATCTCGGCGGCGATGATGCGGCAATCTTCAGAACGTAGGCAAGTTAACGCATGTCCATCTGCCGCGGCGATCGTTTCGCTCAAGCCGTGCGGAAGAGGCGGCGGGTAGTTCTCAAAGCGAAGTCGGGCGACGACTTCAGAGTTCATCGAAGATCGGCTCCAGCGCGCGATATGAGTTGAGGAACGAGGTGTAGAGAGTCTCGTAGCGGCTATGCCGCTCCTCGTCTGGCACGAACTCCGCCTGCACTTCCGACAAGGTCGCGGCAAGGTCGAAGCCGGGGAAGAGGCCGACCGCCACGCCTCCGACCACGGCCGCGCCGAGCCCGTTTGCTTCTTCGACGATCGAGCGGCGACGCACGGGCAACCCCCAGACGTCGGCAAAGATCCGTAGCCAAACATCGCTGCGGGCGCCTCCCCCGATTGCGCCGACCGACTCGACTCGGCTGCCCATTTCCGCGAAGGCGAGCACGGCCGTGTAGAGGTTCATCGCGACGCCTTCGAGCACGGCATGCACCACCTGCGCCTGCCCGTGATGCTTGGCGAGCCCGACGAACGCTCCGCGCGCACGCGGATTCCAATACGGCGACCGTTCGCCCAGGAGATGCGGCAGGAACAGCAGCCCATCGGAGGAAGGGCCGACCTCCGAGGCCGCCGCGAGCAGGCGCTCGAAGCGCTCCGGGTCCGGGTCTGGGTGAAGTAAATCCACGACCCACTCGAACGAAGCGCCGCCCGCCTGCATCGTCGCGGTTGGGAGATACATTCCGGGGACAACATGGCTGAAGGTCATCGTCCGCATCAGCGGATCGTGGAGTGGCTGCAGCGATGCTTGCGAGATCCACGAGGACGAGCCGAGGTAGGTGTAGGCGCCCGATTCGGGGCGTACAACCCCGGCTCCAAGCGCAGCGCATGGACCGTCGCCCCCTCCGACCACGACCGGTGTCCCCGCGAGTAGACCTGTAGCCGCCGCCGCCGATTTCGTCACGCCGCCCAGCACCGTCGTCGATGGGACGATTTCCGGCAGCAGCGCCTCGTCGATGCCGGCTGCCGACAGGAGTTCCTCGGACCATCGACCCTGCTTCTGGTCGAACGCGTTCATTCCCGAGGCGTCCGATGGATCGGTCGCCAGTCGGTCGGTGAGGCGGTGAGCGACGAAGTCCTTGGGCTGCACGATCGTCCTGAGGCGGCTCCACAAGGCCGGCTCTGTACGGCGCAGCCACATCATTTTCGGCAGAGAGTAGGTCGGGTTGAGGCGGTGGCCTGTGATCTCATAGGCGCGCTCCATTCCGACCGACTCGACCAGCTGAGCACACTCCTCCTGCGCGCGCGTGTCCGCCCAAATCAGCGCGGGACAGAGCGGCTCGCCGTCGGCATCGAGCGGCACGACGGCCATCATTTGCCCTGAGAACACGACACAGTCAATGTCCTTTGGCTGTGTCTGCGTTTTTTCGAGCAGCTGCTTCGTACCGTGCCTGACGGCGAGCCACCAATCCTCTGCATTCTGTTCGGCCATTCCGTGAAGACCGAAGTTCGTCGCATAGGTAACGGTTTGGCTCCCAACCAGGAGACCTTCACGGGAATAGAGCGATGCCTTGTTCCCCGTCGTACCGAGGTCATGGGCGAGGATCATTGTCGTCTTGTCCTTAGTCTCGAGCCGCAGGACAGGCGGCTTCTCACCTGTCCTGCGGCCATATCCGGGCTACGGTGCAGGGATGGTGGGTCCAATAACACGAAAACCTGGCGTCTCCTCCGCCGTCTCGCGCTCGCAGCGGTTTGCGGAGGCGAGGTAGTTGTACTCCTGTTATAACAGGATGTCAAGTCAGCCCCACGCGAGCGGATCGAGTGGGTCGCGCGAATCCGAGTGACATCGCAGCCGCCTCGTCCCGAGACTACGGGAACTACACGGCCCAAAGCCGTACCGTGCTATCTGAGCTAGCGGAGGCAAGCAGGCTTCCCTCGGGGTTGAAGGCGACGCTCTGTACCCAGCCGCTGTGCCCCTGGAGTGCGCGACGGCACTCGCCGCTTTGAGGATCCCAAAGCCGCACCGTGTTGTCCGAGCTAGCGGAGGCAAGCAGACTCCCCTCGGGGTTGAAGGCGACGCCAATGACCCAGTTCGTGTGCCCTTGAAGCGTACGCAGGCAGTGGCCACTTGCCGGATCCCAGAGCCGTAACGTGCCATCTAAACTCGCGGAAGCAAGCAGGCTCCCCTCGGGGTCGAAGGCGACGCTCTGTACCCAGTCCGTGTGCCCCTCAAGCGTGCGCAAGCACTCGCCGCTAGCCGGATCCCAGAGCCGAACTGTCCCGTCAATGCTCGCGGAGGCAAGCAGGCTTCCCTCGGGGTTGAAGGCGACGCTTCGCACCCAGTCCGTATGCCCCTGAAGTGTGCGCAAGCACTCGCCGCTTGCGGGATCCCAGAGCCGCACGGTGTTGTCGTGGCTCGCGGAGGCAAGCAGGCTTCCCTCGGGGTTGAAGACGACGCTGAGCACCCAATCCGAGTGTCTCCGGAGGATGCGCAGGCAGCGGCCACTTGCCGGATCCCAGAGCCGCACCGTTTTGTCCGGGCCCGCGGAGGCAAGCAAGCTCCCCTTCGGGCTAAAGGCGACGCTAAACACCCGGGCGATATGCCCCTTGAGCGTGCGCAGGCACTCGCCGCTTGCCGGGTCCCAGAGTCGCACCGTGTCGTCCATGCCCGCGGAGGCAAGCAGATTCCCCTCGTGGTTGAAGGCGACGCTCCGCACCTCGCCCGTGTGACCCTGGAGCGTACGCAGGAGGCTACCGGTAGCCACGCCTTCCAGCTCTTCGCCGTATGCCGAAGTGTCCACGATCAGGGCTCCATAAAAGCTAGTTGTCGAAGCCTAAGGTTTCCGAACGAGAGATGGCGCGCAGCGGCCCGTTAGCCCCCTCGAATCTATTACCGCCGAACAGTAGACCCGGTGTCTCGACCGCTACACGGAGCGCTCGCAATCGCGAGCTGCGCCTCGGCGGACTGATGACGGAGGTACGGGCAACGAAGTAAGTCTCCGGCGAGCGACGCCGAGGGAGCGCGCGGGCCTGCAAAGCCGGAGAACATCCGCTTAACCATGCCGGTTGATTCGACAACATCCGCTTGCACGAGTCACTTGGCGACATCCCGTCGGCCGAGTTAGAGGAGCGCTCGTGCTCTCTTTCGGGAGAGGCGATTACATTCACCGACAGAAAGACTGGAACCAACTAAGACGGTCTCCGTGAAACCCGGCCAGGCTCAGTGCTTAGTGGGCTCGGCTGGACGCCAGCCGCAGCAGGCTTGTGCATCATCGGTGCGTCCTCGCCCCGTCCTTCGTCTGACTGGCACGCCGTCACGGCGCTCGCTCTGAGCGCTCTGCGCGCCGTGCCATCGTTGGTACTGTTAGCTGGTCCCCGATCCCGTGAGGAGCACGATGGACTATCGCCAACTCGGCCGAAGTGGCTTGCGTGTTTCGTGTCTGTCGCTCGGCACGATGACCTTCGGCGGTCGTGGCGAATTCGGCAAAGTCGGCGCGACCGGAGCGGCGGAGGCGCGTCGCCAAGTCGATCAGTGCCTGGAGGCCGGCGTCAACCTGATCGACACGGCGGATATGTACTCGGACGGTCTCTCGGAGGAGATCGTCGGCGAGGTGATCCGCGGCCGTCGCGACCGCGTCCTTGTGGCCACGAAGGTGCGCATGGCGATGGGGGACGGCGCGAACGACGCAGGACTCTCGCGCCAACACTTGATCGAGGGCTGCGAGGCCAGCTTGAGGCGCCTTGGGATCGACCACATCGACCTCTACCAGGTACACGAGTGGGACGGTCAGACGCCCGTGGAGGAGACGCTCGAGGCGCTCGATCTGCTGGTGCGCAGCGGTAAGGTCCGCTACGTCGGATGCTCGAACTTCTCGGGCTGGCAGCTCGCGAAGTCGGTCGGCATCGCCGAGCGCCGGGGCCTGCCGCGCTACGCCAGCCAGCAGATCCACTATTCCTTGCAGGCCCGCGATGCCGAGTATGAGCTCGTGCCCGCCGGCCTCGACCTCGGGGTCGGCATCATGGTCTGGAGTCCGCTCGCCGGCGGTCTACTCTCGGGCAAGTACCGCCGCGGCCAGGATCCGCCGGCGGGTTCACGCCACCTCACCGACTGGGGCGAGCCCCCCGTCCGCGACACGGAACAGCTCTACGACATCGTGGACGCACTCGTCAAAATCGGCGAGGACCGCGGCGTGTCGGCAGCGCAGGTGGCGCTCGCTTGGCTGCTCGGCCGGCCGGGCGTGGCCACGATCGTGGTCGGCGCCCGCACCGGCGAGCAGCTGGCCGACAATCTCGCGGCGGCGGACCTGACACTCACCGACGACGAGCGCGCGCGTCTGGACGAGGTAAGCGCCCCGCCGCTCATCTACCCGCACTGGCATCAGGCCGACACCGCCGCCGATCGGCTGGGCGAGCCCGAGCTCACGCTGCTCGGGCGGTATATCCGGGGATGAGATTGTTTCTGCGAGCTCGGGCGATCGCTGGTTTCGAGCCCGGGCGACGGGAGTAGCTCTTCCTCGGCCTCGTCGTCGTCGCACATCGCCGCGCCGACCGCGGTGGCTTTTTCTGGTTAGGCGAGAGGTCGGCGTAGCGCGGGAGTCGCGCGATCTCGCGTGTCCTCCAAGGTCAGCTCAAGATGTGTACGACGGCCTCGCGGTAGAGCGGCCCGTCGAGCTCGGCGAAGTAGATCCTCTGCCGCTCGCCGAGCACGAGTTCGCCATCCTCGATCGGGAGCGACACCTGCATGCCGAGCATGGCGCTGCGCAAGTGCGAAGGTGCATTGACGGCCATCTGCCCGTCGGAGTGGAGGAAGCGCGCGTGCCGGTAGGACCCGTCCGACGGTGCCAGCTCCTGCAGGAACTCGACGATGTCGGCCTCGAGATCCGGAAGGCCCTCGTTGATCGTGATCGCGGTCGTCGTGTGCAGCGTCATCACCGTTGCGAGGCCCGTCTCGACGCCGGAGCCACGGACGATCTCCCGCGCGAGTTCGGTGATGTCGATTAGCTCGGTGTCGTGGCTAGTCTGAATCCCGAAACGCTTGAGGATGGCAGTCACTGAGGCTCCTCCAGGTTGAGTAGGGTGGCCGCGTTGTCATGGAGAATACGCTGCTCAAGCTTCGGCCCCAGCGCGAGATGTCGCACTGCATTCACGACCCGCTTGGGATCGACGCGCGGGTAGTTGGAGCCGAACAGCACCCGCCCCCGCAAACCCTGATCGAGAACGCCGAGGCCGACTACGTCGGCCAGGACGTGGCGAAGCGCCTCGGTCGGCGTGCCGCTGTAGATGATCGAGGTATCGAGGTAGACGTTCTCGTGCTTCAGGGCCAGCATCAGCGCCTCGCCGACCCAAGGCCAGCCGAAGTGGGCGACGATGAGCCGAAGCTTGGGAAACTCCTGGATGACCTCCTCGAGCCGGAGAGGATTCGCCAGTCCCGCTAGTCCCTTGGGCGCCCAACTGAGGCCACAGTGGACAAGGAGCGGGATGCCGAGATCGACGCAGGCGGCGTAGACGGGAAAGGCCTTCTCCCGATCTCCGAGATCGAAGCGCTGCAGCGCGGGGTCGAGCTTCAGGCCCTTCAGACCGTACTCGCGCACATCGCGTTCGAGCGTCTCCGCCGCCGTCGGCTCGTTGGGATCGACCGAGGCGAAGCCGATTAACCGGGAGCTCCGCTCCATTAGCCAGGCCACTTGCTGATTCGAGACGATACGGCAGCCGTGGGCAGTAGTGCAGTCGATCGGCAGCAGGACCGCCTTGTCGATCCCAGCTTCGTCGAGTTGCGCGAAGTAGGTTTCGATCGGCTGCGGCCCCATGTAGAGACCGAAGACGTCACGGACTGCTCGCTCGAGGTTTTTATCGTCCGCATAGAGCTCGGCGATCTGGACGGGGTGAGTGTGGATGTCGATCAGTGTGGTCACTCCCTTCAGGGCTTCGCGCTCAATGGATGGGCGGCTTCAGGTTGGGTCAGCGCCTCCGCTTCCTCGATCGAGGGGAAGCGGTGGGTCGAGCGGGAGATGTAGGCGGCTGCAACGGCGCCGCCGAGCCGAAGCCCAGCCGCGACGTCGCCGGTAGGGAGGTAGCCGCGGAGGAAGCCGGCGTTGAAGGCATCGCCGGCGCCGACGGCATCGCAAACCGAGGCGGGGAAAGCGGTTGCGGAGAACGCCTGATCGCCGCTCCTGGCGTAGCTCCCATCTGCCCCTCGCTTGATGACGACGAGCCCGGCCCCGTCCTCGATCAGCGCCTTCGCCGCGGCGTCCGCGCTCGCGAGGCCGGTCAGGGCGCGAGCCTCATCGAGGTTCGGCAGGAACACGTCGACCTCGCTGAGCAGCGCTCGCAGCGCCCGAACGGTCTCCGGGGGCCATTGGTCGGTATCCCAGCCGTAATCGAGCACCGTCAGGCTCCCCTCGGCTCGTGCGCGAACGAGCAGGCGCCGCGTGGCGTCGAGCGTCAGCGAGGGAAGGTTGTTAAGGCCGACGAGGCAGACGACCGGTGCCGCGGCTTCTTGCCAGTGCTGGAGGATCAGCTGCTCGTTGAACTCGCGGAGTACCGCGGCGTTGGAGACGAAGGCGCGCTCCCCGTCTGGTCGCACAATCGCGACCGTGATTCCGGTTGCCCCGGAGCGATCGAGCTTGACTGCGCTGACGTCGATACCTGCCTGACGGAGATCGGCGATGATCTTGTGACCGGGATCATCGTCTCCGACGATGCCAATCACATGCACCTCGACGCCGAGGTGGCTCAGCGCCAGCGCGAGGTAGCCGGCCTGGCCAGAGGTGACGAAGACGTGGTCCGTCCCTTCGACCTCGGTGCCCCACGCAGGCGGCGCCGGGACACCGCGAATGATCAGGTCAGTGTTGAGGTTGCCGATCACACAGATCGGAGGCGGCGAGTCTCCGCCGAGCTGCCTCGCTGGGGCAGACACCAGCAGTGGCGAGTGACCTTTCGATGTAGGACCGACTAGGGCCACAGCGCACCTTTCGACGCGAGCACGTTTCGACCCATGAAGACGCGCTCGTCGAGATCGGTGATACCGCGCAGAATAGCCGAGTAGACGATCAGCCACTGCGTGTGCGAGTTCATCACGATCGGCGTGAGCAGCGGGTGGACATCGCCGAAGTCGGCCGCGTCGTAAGTCAGCACGCGCGATCCGTTCGCCTCGCAGAACTCGATTGTCCGAAGTGTCATGTCGCGCGAGGCATCGGTGCCAAGCAGGATCACGAATGTCCCGCGGATACGCTCGAGCGCCTCGGCCGGCCCGTGTCGCCACTCCGACGCATCGGAGTAGGTGGCGCCGATCCGCAGGTTCTCCATGACCACGCTCATTGCAACCTTGTAGGCGAGTGGGCTGAGCGGACCGCAGCCGAGCACGTACAGGTGCTGGTCGTGGAGGAGCTCGCGCGCACGGCCCTCGGCTTTCGTCGCCTCGACGTCGAGCGTGCGGCGCAGCACCGCCGGCAGCTGGTCGAGCCCTGAAACCAGCGGCGTGACGCGCTCGGCAGCTGCAGTGCCCTCGGTGAGACCGGCGGCGATCAGGATCAGCGCGATGATTGGAATCTCGTAGATGGCGCCATTGTCGTAGGGGATCACAACGTCGGCCTCGCGGGCCATCGTGCTCTGGGTCTTGGCGACGATTGCGACGGTGCGCGCACCGCGATCGCGCGCCTGGCGCAGGGCGGCGACCGTGTCCTCCGTCTCGCCCGAGTAGGAGGCGAGGATGACGAGCGCGTCGGCGTCGAGTCGGATCGCATCGCGCCAAATAAGCTCGTAGGAGGCCACCGCGTCGATGGGTAGGTCGAGCACGGAATCGAGCGCGTACTTAGCGGTCAGCGCGGCGGCGTACGAACCGCCGCTGCCAACGACGTAGAGCTGCCTGATCCGCCCCGCCATCGACCTACCGAGCTCGATGCAGGCCTCGCGCTGCTCGGTGAGGAAGGCGAGTAGGTGCGCGTCGATCCGCGCTCCACTGAAGTAGAGGCTCTCCTGCGCCTCGGCGACGTACCGTTCGAGATCACGCATGTATGACTCCTTGCTGGTCGTAGTTGCTGGTGCCCCGCCGGCGCAGCACGTGGAAGCTGAAGAGGTCACCACGGTGGTAGTCGAGCGATTGCAGCACCGGCTCGCCGGCCGCGTCGATGCAGAGCTCGTTGATGGATAGCCAGGCCCGGTAAGGGCCCGCCTCGGGACGGTTGGCTATCTCAGGCGGCAGCACGGTCGCCCGCATATGCGCGGCGGACGACACCGGCCGGCGCCCGGCGTCCGCGAGCAGCTCGGTGATCGAACCCGAGAAGTCGATCTCGGCGACGTCGCGGCCGCCGATCAGAGCCGCCGCAAAGACGTTGAACGAGTAGATCACGATCTCGCCGTCGCCGAGACGCAGGCGATGGAGACGGATCACCTTGTCGCCTCGGCCCAAGTGCAGGGCCCGTGCCTCGGCGCTGCTCGGCTGCGCTCGCTCGGCCGAGAGCACACGCGTAGTGAGGCTGAACTCACGCTCGCCAAGCATCTCGGTCACGCTCTCGAACACGGTGACCGGGGAGCTGACCGCTAGCCTGCCCAGCGCCGAGACGAAATGTCCACGCCCGTGCTGGACATCGACGATGCCGTCGCGCTCGAGTAGCTTCAGCGCCTCGCGGACGCTCGCGCGGGCGACGCCGAAGCGCGCGGCGAGCTCGGTCTCGGACGGCAGCCGGTCGCCCGGAGCGAGTCCCTCGAGCAAGATCAGCCTGCGGATCTCGGCGAGCACCCGTCGTATCGCCGGGCGGCGCGGCGTGGTGCGCTGGCCGGCGGGATCGGTCGAGCGGCTGTCAGCGCGATCTTCGACCGCCCCTACTCTAGTTGACTGCGCCGCGCGCCCGCGGCCTTGCCCTGTCACTCGCTTCTCCGCTTCCTCTTGACGTTTCCGGTTTGGAAGTATAGGTTGTCAGACGACTGATGTCTACTTCGATCGGTACCCGCTAGATGCGCGCCGCCGTGCTCGAAGCGCCTGGTCGCCTCGTCGTCGGCTCGCTCGCCGATCCCGAACCGGCACCGGACGAGCTGCTCGTGCGCGTCGCCGCGTGTGGCGTCTGCGGCACCGATCGTGCGATTTACCGCGGCGAGTACGCCGTGCGCTACCCGATCATCTTGGGCCACGAGCTGGCCGGAACCGTCGTTGCGATGGGCGCCGACACGACCGGCTTCGACAACGGCGACCGGGTGACCGTCGATCCGAACGTTGTCGACGACACTTGCTACTACTGTCGCCACGGCGTCGATCACCTCTGCAGCGGCCTAAACCCGCTCGGTGTCGGCAGGTCGGGCGGGTTCGCCGAGTTCGCGAGGGTGCCCGCCCGCTACGCCTACAGGTTGCCGGATGCGCTCTCGCTCGAGGCCGGCTCGCAGATCGAGACGATCGCCTGTTGCGTGCATGGCATCGACCAAGCGCGCATCAAGACCGGCGACCTTGTGGCGGTGCTAGGTAGCGGGCCGATCGGCTGCCTGCTCGTCCAGCTCACCCGTCTGCAGGGCGCGGGACGCATCGTCGTCGCCGAGCCGAACCCGGCGCGCCGCCGCCTCGCCGAGCTCTCGGGCGCCGACATCGCCTGCGACCCGGACGAACTGCAGGCGACCCTGCGCGACCTGCGTCCGTCGGTCGGGCCCGATGTCGTGATCGAGGCGTCCGGCAATCCGAGTGCCGCCGTGGCCGCGGTCGACCTCGTGCGGCGCGGTGGCACCGTCCTGCTCTTCGCGGTGTATCCGGAGTCGGTGCGCATCGAAGTCAGCCCGTTCCGCATCAACGAGGACGAGCTGAGCATCGTCGGCTCGCTCAACAATCCCCACACCCACCAGCGGGCGATCGACCTGGTCGCCTCGGGCCGTCTGGACGTCAGCGAGGTCATCACCGACCTGATCGATCTCGACGAGCTCGAGCGCGCGATGGACGCCCGTAACTTCCCAACCGCCGGCAAGATCCTCGTCGTACCGAAGGCATGAACAACAAGCCCTTCGGACCGGTCTTCTCGCACCTGCGGTTCTGCCTAAAGGAAGGAGAACATCACATGAACCCTGTAAGGCGTCAATCACACGCCCGACACTATGGGGTAGCCGCGGTCGTGCTCGGGTTACTCGTCGTTAGCTTTTTCCTGTTGCTACCGGCGGCGCAAGCGGGACGGAAGGTGTCGAACGCACCACTGGTCATTGACCTCGGAGGGGGCAACGCGGAGCCCTCGTCCCTAGATCCCGACGTCGACTACGACAACGGCGATTACGGCATCCTCTCGCAGATGTACGACCAACTCGTCAGCGCCTCGGGAACGACGAGCGTAAGCATCCACCCTGACCTTGCGACCAGCTGGTCTAGTTCGAAGGACGGGTTGACGTGGACGTTCCACCTTCGGCCGAATGTTCACTTCCACGACGGCTCGGTAGTCAACGCCAAGGCTGTTCAGTTTACGTACAACCGAGCCCTCAAGATGAAGCAGGGCGGTTGGGCCGACTTCGCCGAGATCAAGAGCATCGACGCACCCAACGCGCTGACAGTGGTCTTCCATCTGAAGTACAGGTTCGCCTCGTTCCTGAACTCGCTGTCCAGCGTTAACAACGGCAACATCGTCAGTCCGACCACGCTACTCAAGCACCAAGTCAACGGCGACCTCGGCGCAAAGTGGCTGTACAACCATGATGCAGGATCGGGCCCATATGAGCTCACTTCCTGGACGCACGGCCAAAGCATCCAACTTCAGAAGTTCCCGGGCTACTGGAGAGGGTGGAAGGGTAATCACGCTAGCCAGGTCGACTTCCAGTTCACCGCCGCGTCGGCGACGGCACGCCTCGGCTTGGAGAACGGCTCGGTTGATGCTGCGATCGGATTGTCCCCACAGGACTACTCCGCGCTCGCAAAATCATCGAGCATCACTGTCCAGAACAACAAGTCATTGTTCGTCCAGTATCTTGCACTCAACTGCAAAAAGGTGGGCCCGCTCAAGAACCGACTCGTCAGGCTCGCGCTGGCCTACTCCGTCAACTCCCCACAAGTGGCCAAGTATGTTTGGGGTGGCTATGCAACTGTCGCCAAGAGCTACGCTCCGACCGGGATTCCCGGCTACGTCGCGTCGCCGGTTCAGTACAAGTTCGACTTAGCAAAGGCCAAAAAGTTGCTCGCACAGGCGGGCTACGCCAAGGGCTTTTCGATCACCGGCGTGATCATTGCCGGCGACCAGATGGGATCACTCGTCTATCAACTCTGGCAGAGCGATCTCTCCAAGCTTCACGTCAAGCTCAATATCAAGCCGCTGCCGTATCCCCAGTTCGCGAAGCTCCAGCAAAAAGCCTCAACCAGTCCTGACGTCATCTCGAACGCGTGGGGACTCGACTACGCATCCGACTTCGCGATCTACTACCAGTTCCTCTACTCGAAGGAGACCAGCGTCGAAGGGAACTGGGCGTACTACGGAAACCCCAAAGTCGACGCGATCCTACTCAAGGCCCGGGCGGCTGGGCAGGCGAATTCGCCGGCCGTGCTCAAGCTGTACCGACAGGCACAGAAGCTCTCCTACGGCGATGCGCCGTACATTCCCATGGTGCAAGAGCCGGCGCGCATTGCCATCAGATCCAATGTTCATGGCTATCAGTACAACATCGGCGAGACGACCTACGACTTCAATGTGTACAACATGTGGAAGTCCTAGGCGCGCGGACGCAGGCTCGCAGCTGTACGCATTGAGATGTCGAGTGGCGGTTCAATGCACTTAACTGCTGTGAGGGACTTCAGGGCGCGTCATCGACGCGCCCTGAAGCTCGCTAGCCGGCCGACCTCGCTCGTTGCGATCGTGGGAGTGGTGCTGCTCCTGGTCGCGGCCGTGTTCGGAACGCTGATTGCGCCCTACGGTTCGTCCCACCTCGACCTTGTACATGCGCTCCAGGGCCCGTCGTGGAGGCACTTCCTGGGTTCGGATGAGCTAGGCCGGGACGTCTTCAGCCGCGTCATCGCGGGTGCGCGGTACTCGGTCGTGTCCGCTGCGAGCGTTCTGACGATCGCGCTGGTGGTCGGAACGCTTGTCGGTGCCCTGGCCGGATACTTCGGGCACGCGGTGGACGAGATCCTCATGCGCATCACCGATGTGTTCCTCGCGTTCCCCAGCCTCGTGCTCGCACTCGCGATCTCCGTCACGTTGGGCGGCGGGTTACAGAGCGCGATACTCGCAATCGGGGCCGTCTGGTGGCCGTCGTACGCACGCCTGGTCAGAGGGCAAGTGCTCGGAACGAAGTCGAACGATTACGTCGAAGCCGCACGAGCGCTCGGCGTTCGGAACACGCGTCTGTTGACCGTGCACATCCTGCGGAACTGCATGACGCCGGTGCTGGTGCAGCTTACCCTGGACATGGGCAATGTCCTCGTGACGTTCGCAGGTCTCAGCTATCTCGGCCTCGGAGCTGCGCCGGGCAGCCCCGAGTGGGGTGCGACCATCAGTGACGGGCAGAGCTACATCCTCACGGCATGGTGGATCGCCCTGTTCCCAGGGCTCGCCCTCTACCTCGCCGCGCTCGTGCTGAACCTGGCCGGCGAGCTCGTCGGGGATATCCTGATGCCAGGTAGATCCACGCGACTCGGCAGCGGCGCGGGACACCGCCGTCGGTTCGGCCTTCGCCGTGGTGTTCCAGCGAAGCCGTCGCCGCCACGAGAGGCGCTGGATGTTTGATGGCATGACGTCGCGCGCGCCGCACCGTGCTCCGACCCCGACGGTGGAGCCAATAGCCGTGCGCTTGGTATCAGCCCATGCTTAGGTTCATCGCTCGGCGGCTGTTTCTCTTGGTCTTGATCGCGATCGGCATTACCCTCGTGACGTTCGTGATCTCGCATGTCATTCCCGCCGATCCTGCGGTGCTCATTGCGGGCCATAATGCGACAGCGCACGCGCTCGCGCTCGTTCGCCATCAGTACGGTCTTGATAAGCCGCTAGTCACGCAGTACCTGGACTATCTGAACGGGATTCTCCACGGGAACCTCGGCCTGTCGACGTACAGCCGCAGGCCGGTGGTCACAGACCTGGCGGCATATCTACCCGCGACGGTGGAGCTTGTGCTCGTCGCTATCGTCGCGGCAGTCGTCATCGGGGTGCCGCTCGGGGTGGTGTCTGCTATTCGCAAGGGCGGAATGATCGACCATTTCAGCCGTATCTTTGCAATCGCGGGAAGCTCCCTGCCGCTCTTCTGGCTCGGGTTGCTACTCCAGCTGGTGTTTGGCGGCGTGTTTAAGATCCTGCCGCTCAATGGCCGACTGAGTCCATCCGTCGCTCCGCCCCCGAAGATCACAGGCTTGTACACGATCGACAGCCTTCTGGCGGGTCAACTAGGCACGTTCGTGAACGCCCTTGAGCACATCGTGCTACCGGCCGCGGTGCTGGCGTTCGCATCGCTTTCGCTGATCGTCCGTGTGACGCGTTCGAGCATGCTTGAGGTGTTGTCGCAAGACTACATCCGGACTGCGCGAACCAAGGGTCTGAGTCGCCGTCGCGTGATCGTACGCCACGCGCTGCGCAACGCGCTGATCGCGCCCGTTACATTGCTCGGCCTTCAGCTCGGTTATCTTCTCAGCGGAGTGTTCCTGGTCGAGGTCGTCTTCTCGTGGCCAGGCATCGGTTTCTACTCCGTGCATGCGGTGGAAGGATCGGACTACACGGCGATCATGGGCGTCACGCTCGTCGTCGCGCTGATCTACAGCACGATCAACCTGCTGACTGACATTGCCTACCTCGCGATGGACCCGCGCATCAGCTATGAGACCTAACCGCGATCACGAGGGCGCGTCTCGTCATGGCGCGCGTTGGCGCAGCGCTGAAGGTAACGTCGCGAGCGAGCGAGCCGAGGCGGCGCTGCTTGAGATCCGCGATCTGCAGGTGCATTTTGCGCTCGAGGACGGCGTCGTCGCAGCGATCGACGGGGTCGACCTTACGCTCGCGGCGGGCGAGATCGTCGGCCTCGTCGGAGAGTCGGGGTGCGGAAAGAGCACGGTCGCCCTGGCGGTGCTCCGCGTCATCGACGCGCCGGGGCGTATCGCCGGGGGCGATATCCGATTCCACGGAACGAGCATTTTCGATCTCGACGAGAGCGAGCTGCAGTCGATTCGCGGCGGGCAGATCGGAATCATCTACCAAGAACCGACCACGGCGCTGAACCCGGTGCTCACGGTCGGCTACCAGGTTGAGGAGGCGGTACGAGCGCATCAGGAAATCGGGCGTCGCGAGGCGGCCGAGCGGACTCGAGAACTCTTCGAGGCCGTCGGCATCCCCGACCCGGTTCACCGCATGACTCAGTATCCGCACAACCTCTCGGGAGGGCTTAAGCAGCGCGTGATGATTACGATGGCACTCGCGGGCGATCCCGCGCTACTGATCGCCGATGAGCCCACGACGGCCCTCGACGTCACAGTGCAGGCACAGATCCTCGATCTGATCGGCGAGCTGAGCAGTGCTCGCAACATGGCCGTCCTGTTCATCACGCACGACCTGGGCGTCGTCGCGCACATCTCCCAGCGCGTCGCCGTGATGTATGCCGGCAAGATCGTGGAGGAGGGCCCGACGATCGAGGTCTTGACGGATCCAACGCATCCCTACACCATCGCACTACTGAGGTCCATCCCATCGGTGGCGCAACGTGGCGCTCGTCTGACGACCATCGAGGGTCAACTGCCTGACCCGTTCGTTCCGTACCCGGGTTGTCCGTTCGCCCCCCGCTGTCCAGAGGTGATGGATCAGTGTGTGACGACACCACCGCCCGTGCGCTCGACCGGCAAGGGCTCGACCGCTCGCTGTTGGCTCGCATGACAGTCCGGGGACAGATCCAGCGAGGAACTACCGCACACCGTGTCAGGCGCAACCGTCTTCGAGCGCTGAATGTGCCAGGGGGCTGTCACCACCTGCGCGTCGTGATCGGCGCACCTTCGGATCGCGATAAATGAAAGCCATGGCAGACAACATCGTCGAGGTCTCAGCGCTGCGGGTGTGGTTTCCCGTCAAGGGCGGACTGCTCCGCCGTCGTGTCGGCTATCTACGAGCGGTCGACGACGTGTCGTTCACGATAGCCCGAGGGGAGACGCTCGGCCTGGTCGGTGAGTCGGGATGCGGCAAGACGACGACCGGCAGGGCCATTCTGCGGCTGCAGCCGGCGACCGGCGGCTCCGTCACCTTCGACGGACGAGCCGTGCTCGACATGCCCAACGGCGAGATGCGGCGGTTGAGGGCGCACACGCAGATCGTCTTTCAGGATCCATACTCCTCGCTCGATCCACGGTTCACGATCGGATCCAGTATCGCCGAGGGGTTGCGCGCGCAGAAGTTGGCGAAGGGCCGCGAGCTCGAGGGCATCGTTCGGGAGCTTCTGGATGTGGTCGGGTTGAGCGGCGACATGCGACGCCGTTATCCGCACGAGTTGTCCGGCGGGCAACGGCAACGGATCGTGATCGCGCGTGCGCTCGCAACCCGCCCCGATTTCGTCGTGTGCGACGAGGCTGTGTCCGGGCTCGACGTGTCGATACGAGCGCAGATCCTCAACCTGCTACAGGATCTGCAGGAACAGTTCTCGCTCACGTATCTCTTCATTGCGCACGACCTCGCGATCGTCCAGCACGTCTCCGATCGCGTCGCCGTGATGTACCTCGGGAAGATCGTCGAGATCGCAGAAGCCGCCGAGCTCTACGCGGCTCCGCTGCATCCGTACACACACGCCCTCCTGTCGGCGATTCCGGACCCCGACCCACGAAGACGCGCTAGCCGAGCCCCGCTCCAAGGTGAGGTCCCGAGCCCGCTCGACATCCCGAGCGGGTGCCGCTTCAGAACTCGCTGCCCGCTTGTGATCGATCGCTGCGCCATCGAGGAGCCGGCACTGGGGCCGCCCGACGGAAAGCACCAGGTGGCGTGTCACGTGACAGGAGCTGGGACATAGGTGTCGCACGTGGCCGGGACGCCGCGGGACGAGGTGCCGGACAGCTGGCGTGCGCGGGCCGCTGCCGGAGTTATCGTGATCCTCGCAAGCGATGCCGCGGCGGCGACGACCGGCGAGGCTGTCGCGAGCAGTTGCAATCAACGGTGTCTCGTTCAGGACTGAGCTGAGCGAGGTGCGAGATCCCGGACGCCGAATCGACATCGAGATGCCAGAGCCCACTCCCCTTCGCGACCGCCGGACGTTGCCGTTACAGCTGCGCGACCGCATCCTCGCGACGATCCGGGAGGACGGGCTGCAACCGGGCGAGCAGATTCCTTCGGAGGCCGTCCTCTCCGAGCGGTTTCAAGTCGGCCGTTCGACGGTACGCGAGGCGTTGAAACTACTCGAGCGCGACGGCCTCGTTAAGGTCAGGCACGGCCGCGGCAGTTTTGTCTCGGCCGTGGCCGAGCTCCAGCACGAGCGTCCGATCACGCAGTTCGAGAGCGTGACCGAGATGATGCGCGGGCTCGGCTACGCCGTAGAGAGCCTTGTCCTCGGCGTCGAGGAGCGGCTGGCGAGCGACGAGGAACGGACGGCGCTGTCGCTTCCACCAGCCGCGTCGGTTGTGAGCCTCGAACGCCTGCGCCTCCACGACGCCGTGCCGTTCGTGTACTCACTCAACGTCTTTCCTCGCGAGCTGCTGCCCGCCCCACTGTCCGAGCTCGACTGGTCCGGCTCGCTACTCGAGTTGCTCGAGGCGGCCGGTCACCGCATCACCTCGTCAGTCGCGTTCATCAGTGCCGTCGACCCGCCCAAGCGCCTCCGCTCGCTCGCGGTCGAGCTCCCGGACGAGCCCTGGCTACTGATCACAGAGACCTGTGTGACCGCGAGCGGCCGCTCGATCCTGACAGCGCGCGACTACCATCGCGGCGACGTCTTCGCCTTTCACATGGTTCGGCACCGGCGGGGCGACACGCAGGCAACGTGACCAACTCTCCTCGTCACGGATCGTCCGGTTTCGAGCGTGTCTCCTTTCGGATAGAGCTCCGACTCTCGCCTCCTCGGCCTCTGACTTCTCTTTGCCCGCGTCTGGCCCCCATCTAAGGATTTACAGCTCTTTCACCTCGAGCGCCGGTTTGCAAAGCCGAGAAACATCCGCATAACCATGCTGGTTTGCCTGGCTGTGGGCCAGTTCGCGGGCCAGATGTCATGGAAGTAAAGCCGGTCGCCTAACTCCGAACCCAGAGAGCACAGTTCCCCAAGCGCTTAACGGAACCACCCCTCTTATTGAACAGTTTCGAGGTCAGAGCCCTCGATCAAACGCTCGGGAGTAGGGAGGTTGCCGATTTGCCCCGCTCTACGGGACGCTCGGGATCCGTGTCGAGATCGTCATAAACGACCTTTCTCTGGCGGGAGTGGCGTTCAGCACGCGATCGCGTCTACCGGCAGCGAGCGTCTAGCGGAGTTCTAGCGCCAGCTGTGATCGAGACGGCGAGCGTGCAAGCGCTGCGGCGGGGAGGTTCCTCATAGGGAGAGGGCGTAGCGCGACACATGTCTTCCACGCGTGCGCCTCAAGCATCCGCCACATTATCCTTGACTCACGGTAAGCACGGTTGTAGGTTCGGTCCTATGGCATCGGGCGACACGAAGTCCGCGAGAGCCGAGCACAAATACCTCCTAGGCGCGTATGTCGTCATCGGATTCGGTGTGCTCGCAGGCTGGGTCCTCTGGAAGGTCGTCAAGCCCCATGATTTCGTCCCGGAGCCCGGCGTCAGCGTGTTCGCGCTCCTCTACATCTTCGCCCAGACGATCGAACGAGTCCTCGAGCCGTTGACGTCGCACATCGGCGGAGCTCCGAACCCCGATGCCGGGAACGAGGGCTCTCCAAAACGGTTGTCGGAGTCGGATGCCGCAGCGAACCTCAAGGCTGCCGGCTCGAAAGACGCGGATAAGTGGCGGACGGTCGTGGCGCAAGTCACGGGGAACCGCGCGCTTGCAACGTGGGCCCTCGCGTCGTTCTTGGCGATGCTCGCAAGCGGTGGGCTGGGTGTCTTCCTACTCCATGCCGTGGGCCTTACGTCTGTGCCACCTGCTGTGGACATTCTCGTTACCGGCCTCGCTATCGGATCCGGGACCAAGCCGCTTCACGACCTCATAGGGAATATCCAGGCCGCTAAGGAAGAGAAGAAGAGCAACGCGGTGACCTGAGGCCGCCGAGAGGACGACGGCCAGAGCACCGATGGCCTACGGCAGCTTCGGCCTGATGGACGAGGTGCCGTACGTAACGATACGGCCCGGCGACGGAAAGACTAAGAGTCGCAAGCGGCCTGAAAGGCGGCGTCGATCGCGGCCTCCGGCGCCTTACAACAGAGCTCGGTAACGAGATCGAGGCGACCAGAAGGAGAGACCCAACCGAAATCAATAGCCACCTGGTGCTCGGGGCAACGATAAAGAGCTAGGTGGGTGCGATATGCAGAAATCTGGCTGAGTGTCAAGACCTCGGAACCCGCGGGATGCCGTGGGTCGTAATAACTCACGACCCTAGTGTAGGAGTCGGGGGCGGGCAGGAAAAGCCAAGGCACCCGGTACCTGGACTCCTCTCACTTTCTCGAGCTGAAGGTCGTTCTCTCGGCCAAGGGTGCGAGATGGCGATTCTTTCCGACTCAAGTCGGGCCGGCGGACCTGTCGCACTTGCTCTCTTCGCCGCCTCGGCATCGGCGCCCCAGCCGTCCGCGGCGACCACTACCGCCCGGCGCTGCTTCGCCGCCAACGTCGTCGGGCCGGACTACGTAGCAGGCTGAGGCGCTTCTGCGGGCTCGTGGATGCAGCCCCGGTGCCACACTCGACGGCCGCCACTTCCTCGTCACCAAGGCCTGCCGGCCGAACCCCGACTTCGGCAAGGTGTTCGCGCAGAGTGCGCGGAGCCGCCTGATCGGTCCCAAAGAGCGACTGATCATCAGGGTCGGTATTCGCCAGACGGCTGACGGACGGAGCTGCGGCGAGATCAATTCTAGCCCCGGTTCGGCGCCGAGCACCAACGACGACAACGGCTCCTACAGCGCGAGCTTCACGGTCACCGCTTCGAATACCACGCTCGCGACGGTGGGCCAGCGTTTCACCGGGCTCAGCTTCACCGCGCGGAACGGCAACCTCGCCGGCGACATCACCGGCACGGTCGATGCTGCCGGCCATAGCGCGGACGCCGCGGCGAACCTACTCGGGCTCGCCTGCCCGGGCACGCTGATCTTCACGCTCGGCGGCAAGGCGATCACGGTCGCCGGCAGGGCCACCTGCGCATCGGGAGCCGCGACCGTCGAGGGCACACTCGTAGGCCGGCGCACCGGCTCCTGAAGCCGACCTAGACGCAAACTAATCCGCCCTTCGAAGACGCCGGCGTCGAGTGTTCTCTCAGGTTGCTACGAAGCGGCGACGTACCTGGGGGAAGACACGTCGCCGCCCTTTTCGCTATCGGTCAACTGCACATAACTGAAGAGTCCCTGATCAACCGCAGGGTAAACCCAGTCCTTGAGTCGCTCGATCCGAACTGACGGCGAGCCGCCCTTAGACGATTCCGCGCTCTCCCCCGGATCGCGGCCGGACCTCGTGCAGGGTGACTCGCCGTCCTTGAAGCTAATCCACCACGAGCCGATTCACAAGATGTCGTTTCGAGACGTTACGGCGAGATTCGCGGTCTTCCTATAGCGGAGGCTGGGAGCGTAACCTGCGATTCTGAAGAATCCAGAGCATCCGCCTCGCCTAGCCAGGCCATCGCCTCGTCAAGCGTCTCGAACACCTCGACCTCGGCGTTTTTCTGCGACTCGGTGTAGGCCTCGAACATGCGGTTGAGCCCGTATCTAGCCGGCGAGTCTCGGCCAGCGACTACGGCCGAGCGTACCGGCGGCTTGTGTGCGATCTCGACTCTGAGGGCGGCAATCTGCTCGATATCGGAAGCCGTGAGCGCCGAGACATCGAGGTTCGTCTCAACTATGACCATCCGAATACCCGGCCGAAACTGCGGTTCCGAGAGCACAGCTCGCCGAACGGCTTTGCCGCCCTCAACGGTCGCTACGCCGGACAAACGGCAGATGAGGAGCGACGGATGAAGCCATTCAAGCTCGAATTCCATAGGTATTGACAGTATTGGCCCCATTCCGAGTGCGGTCAACGCAACCTGCGCCCTGCGTATGTTCGCTCTCCGACTCTTCGCCCTCGAGGCCGTGGCGTAAGCGCTTAGTATCGCGGCATGACCAATCCGGGGAGACAGTCGGCCATCAGCGCGGAGATGTTCGTCGAGGTGATCAGAAGCCTTACTCCAGGCGAGAAGGAGGAGCTCATCCACCTATGGGTGCGAGATGCCCCGCAGACGGGCCCGGGACTGACCTCCTTCTCCGAGGGAAGAGTCGCCGAGCTACGTAACGGCGGCGACGTACTCACCGTGTTCGCGCAACTCGAGACGCTGACCGATACGAGTTCGAACGCCTGGGCGAGTTCCTCTATAGAGGCTTTTGGGAGTCACTTGCCGCCTCGGATCTTGCGATACGGGAACGAACTCGGCTACCTATTCGCCGACGAACGTAGGCGGCGCGAGGCGTCTTAATCTTCGCGGCGGGCCGCCGGTACCGGCGCTACCGGAGAGCCTGAGATCGCCCCACTGCACGTCCGCCCGCGGGTGGGTGGGCTGACTGTCGATACGTCGGACGGTTGTAGGCCGATTACTTACTGCTCGATCCCTTGATCGCAATAGTGCCAAGGGTGTTCTTCGTGCTCTCTGACACTTGCCTATTCGGGTAGAGCTCTGACTCTCGCGGCCTCGGATTCTGACTTCGCTTGGCCCGCGTCTGGCCCACACCCAGCGATTTACAGCGATTTCACCTTGGGTCCCGGTTCATCTAACCGAGAACCGCCTGAGCAAGCGCGGCCGCACTGCTCGGCAGCGGGCGTCCCTCGTACTCGAGCACGAGCCTCGCCAGTTGCTCAGCGGGATCCTCCGCGCCCGTCTCGAGCCAGTGCACCGAGACAGCGAGCCTCGGCGCGATTCTGCGCAGTGCCTTCATGCTTGGCTGGCGCTGATTCGCCTCGAGCCGGCTGATGTGCGCGGTGGAGAGGTCATCGCCTGCTAACGCGTGCTGAGTGAGCCCGAGCTCGAGCCGTCGCCTGCGGATCCGATCTCCGATTGTCGTCACTAGCCGGAGAACCTACCTCTCTATTGGGCTACCCCGGGTCAAGAGCGCCGGTCGCTCGAGGCCCAAGTGTGCGCGGGTGGGAGCGCAAGCTACGTCGTCCGCGCCTCCGCCGGCGTGGGCAGCTCCGCTTGATCCGAGCGGAACAGGCGGT
>CAVXWH010000002.1:0-1201413 GCA_963765455.1 uncultured Actinomycetes bacterium | reverse complement strand
TGGTGACCCAGGTATCCGACCTGCGTCTGATGAGCGGAGGGCAGATCCAGGCCGTCTACTTCCCGAACGAAGAGCACTCCAGCGGAGAGGCGGCCGCAAGGCAGTGTCGGAGGGTCCTGTCCCACCTGGTTCAAGCGCATCTGCTGACGAGGCTCGAGCGTCGGGTCGGAGGAGTACGTGCTGGATCAGCCTCATTTGTGTATGAGCTTGGATCAGTCGGCCATCACCTTCTCGACCGCGAACGCCCGACACCTCGCCTATATGAGCCGAGCGCCGTCTTCGTCGATCATCAGCTAGCGGTCAGTCAACTTGTCGTCGATCTCGTTCTCGCTTCCCGGCGAAGGAAGCTGGAGCTGAAGACCGTCGAGGGAGAGCCGGACTGCTGGCGCAGGCTACCGACGGTAGGTCGAGCGCTCCTGCGGCCTGACCTGTTCCTCGCCCTCGCAGCGAGGGAGTACGAGTACCGCTGGTTCGTCGAGGTCGACCGCGGAACGCATCACCGCCCAGCCATCCTTCGCAAGGCACGACTCTACGAGAGCTACTACCGCTCGGGTGTCGAGCAGGCCACCCACGGCGTCTTCCCCCGGGTTGTCTGGATCGCTCCGGACGAGCGCCGTACCGAGCGCCTACGCGACGTGCTCGGTGGCAGCGAGTTCACGCCTGGGCTGATGGTCGTGACGACGAGCGAAGAAGCACCGCTCGTACTCGCCGGAGGCAAGGCATGAGCGGCGTTCGCAACCGGATCCTGATCGGCGACATCCGCGAGCGTTTGTCCGATGTTTCGGCGCAAAGCGTCGACTGCGTGATTACCTCGCCTCCGTACTTCCGGCTGCGGACTACGGGGTGAGGGGGCAGATCGGGCTCGAGCCGAGCGTCGAGGGCTGGGTCGATGAGCTACGGCTGGCGCTGAATGGCCTCAAGCGCGTGCTCAAGCCGACCGGCTCGGTCTGGGTCAACCTCGGCGACACCTACTCACGGCACGCGAAGTACGGAGCGCCGCCGAAAGGCCTCCTGCTCGCACCTGAACGCTTTCTACTGGCCATGGCAGACGATGGCTGGATCGTCCGTAACAAGGTGATCTGGGCCAAGACAAACCCTATGCCGCACGCCGTGGGCGACCGGCTCAACAACGCCTACGACGTCGTCTACTTCCTGGTGCGCTCTGCCCGGTACTTCTTCGATCTCGACGCGATCAGGGTTCCGCACCGCTCGACGACGAAGGAGCGACACGGCCAGCCGTGGCCGCCGGCGGGCGCGGGCGCGCCATCCTGGGCGAGAAGGCAGTGGGCAACCGCGGCCTCTCCGCGCTCAAGGCGAGAGGAGCGGTCGGTCATCTGCTCGGCAAGAACCCGGGTGATGTCTGGCAGCTGCCCGGCGCCAACTTCTCCGGGGCGCACTTCGCGACCTTCCCGCCCGCGCTGGTCGAGACGCCACTACTTGCAACCTGCCCTGAGCTGATCTGCGAGGCCTGCGGCACGCCGTTCCGGCGAGTGAGTCGAATCCTCAACAGTGAAGAGCGAGGCCCGAGCCGGCGGCAAGACCGAGGCCCCCGCGTCCGACGTTACGACCGCCGCTACTCGATCGTACGTCAGCGTGGCCCGCTTCAGCCGGGTTGCTCTTGCGGAGCACCGGCAAGGCCGGGAATCGTGCTCGACCCGTTCTTTGGAGCCGGAACGGTCGGTGTTGTCGCCGAGCAGAACGGTCGCGACTGGCTCGGGATCGAGCTCAACCCCGAGTACGCCGCAATCGCAGAGGAGCGGATCAAAGCGGCTCGCAAGAAGCGAGCTGAAGATAGCTACGAACGAAAGGAGGTGACGTAGATGGAAGAAGAATCAAACAGACGAGAGGAGGGCGAGAGCGCGCAGAAGGTCCGGCCGAGGATCTACGTCGCCAGCCTTTCCGACTACAACGCGGGGCGCCTGCACGGTGGCTGGTTCGACGCCGATCGCGAGCCCGAGGAGCTCGAGAAGGAGATCGGCTTCATGCTGGCCTGTTCTCCTGAGCCGGTCGCAGAGGAGTGGGCAATCCACGACTTCGAGGGCTTCGGCCTGGCCTACATCTCAGAGCACGAGTCGCTCGAAACGGTCAGCCGGCTGGCGCGCGGAATCGCCGAGCACGGTCTCGCCTTTGCAGCCTGGGCGGCAGTTCAGAACAACGATGAGGAGGCGCTCGGCCGCTTCGAGGACGTTTATCTCGGCAACTGGGAGAGCCTCGAGGAGTACGCGGACGAGATGCTCTGTGGGCTCGATCTCGACGAGGCGCAAAAACTACTCCCGGAATGGATTCGGCCCTATCTGGTGCTCGATGTCGAGGCATTTGCCCGCGACCTCGAGCTGAACGGCGACGTGATAACGGTGAAGGCCCCGGACGGCTCGGTCTGGGTGTTCGACGGCCATGTCTAGTCGAGCAGAGAGGGCCGTTCGGCGACGCCGGCTCCTGGTTGAGCCGACCGAGCGAGGGCTCGACGTGCCGGCGACAGCTGTGAGGCCATCAAAGCCACTCTGTCTATCCCACCTGTACTTGCTGCTCAGCACCGCTCCTGTCGCGGACTCGATGGCCAGACGGTGGACGGAAGACGCATACGAGCTTCTGTCCGCCGCAAAACCATCCAACCCTCTCGAAAGGAGGCATGAGCCATGACCAAGGCTCAAGAGGTGTACGAGCGGGTCGAGGCATTGGTCGCCTCGGGCATGAAGAAGGCGGACGCCTTCCGGCAGGCAGCCGAAGAGTTTGGACAGCCGTTCAACTCGATGCGCGGCGCCTACTACGCCCACACCCGCTCGATCGGCCAATCGGCCCCACGCACGCGCAAGCGCCAGACGACGACCGAAGATGCCATCGCTTCGGCGGTGACCGCCCTCAACAGGGCGATCGACGCCATCGATGGCGAGATCGACGCGGCCAAAACGCGAGCGACGGAGGCCAAGGCCGAATACGAGCACCTACGCGACACGGCAGAGGAGCGCAAGGCGGCCATTCAGGCCAAGATCGACGCCCTCAGCACCTAGTCGCACTCAGATGGAAAGGCGACCCGGATTTCACGATCCGGGTCGCCGATTACCCTTTGAACACGTTGAGGATATCTCCTGGTAATAGTAAAATGTAATTACTACCACTAGTCCGAACATTGCTGTTATATTAGAAGCTAAAGCGATGAGCAATCAGAGAGAAAACAAACAGATATACGCTAGTCGGTGTTGTGGAATAGTCGCCAAGGTGCTGCTTTTACGCAGCTTCTGTGTAATAATGAGCGCAACTAACGGAGAAAGTAATACAGGTGGAACTACAACGAGCCCAGGAACTCGGCCGCAGATTGCGCACGCGCCGCGAAGAGCTTGGCCTCTCGACCAGGCGAGCTCGCAGAACAAGCCGACATGAACGACGCGACGATCGTGCGCCTCGAGCAGGGTCTTTTCGCTGCGCCCCGACCCGACAAGCTGAGCCGCATCGCCGAAGTGCTCGGTTTGAGCCTCGCGGACGTCTTTGCATTTGCCGAGTACGTCGTTCCGGGCGATCTGCCCAGCTTCCACCCGTATCTACTGAGCAAGTACCCGGACATGCCGCAGGGAGCGATCGACGACCTGCTCAGGGAGTTCGACCGAATCACCAACGAGTACGACTACGCCCTTGAAGGGGCACAGGAAGGCGAGGGCAAGTCGCCATAGAGATCACGAACTGAACATAGGAGGGAGGTAGAGATGCAACAGAACCCCAGGAATAACGGAAAATCACTCGCCCTCCTCCATGGTCAAGATCTCGACGATCGAAGCGCGTCTCCCGAACTCGCGCCGATCGAAGGCAACGGCGATGCCGCCTCCGCGAACGGCCACGCGGAAGGCAACCTCTCAGCTGTCATCTACTTGCGCGTCTCGACCAAGGAGCAGGCCGAGAAGGGCGGCGAGAAAGAGGGATTCTCGATTCCGGCGCAGCGCGAGGCCTGCCGACGCAAGGCGAAAGCCCTCGGAGCCACGATCGCCGACGAGTTCGTCGATCGAGGCGAGAGTGCGCGTAGCGCACGACGTCCAGAGCTACAGCGGATGCTTGCCTTCGTGAAGGAAGACCCGGTCACCTACGTGATCGTCCACAAGGTAGATCGCCTCGCGCGAAACCGCGTGGATGACGTCGAGATCAACCTCGCCCTGCAGGCTGCCGGGGCGACGCTTGTCTCCTGCAGCGAGAGCATCGACGAGACGCCGAGCGGAGCGCTCCTGCACGGGATCATGAGCTCGATCGCCGAGTTCTATAGCCGCAACCTCGCCGCCGAGGTGATGAAGGGGCTCGACCAGAAGGCCAAGAAAGGCGGCACGTGCGGCAAGGCCCCGATCGGCTACGAGAATGTTCGTAATTCGATCGCGGCCGCGAGACCCGCACGGTAGAGATCGACGAGGAACGGGCGCCGCTCGTGCGCTGGGCTTTCGAGGTCTACGCGACCGGCGAGTGGTCGCTGACTCGGCTGACCAACGCCCTCCAGAGAAAAGGCCTCACCAACCGGCCGACACCCACTACGCCGCAGAAGGCGATCACCAGGGCGAGCGTCCACCGGATGCTCCACAACCGCTACTACATCGGAAAGGTCACCTGGCAGGGCGTCGAGTACGACGGTGCCCATCCGACGTTCATCTCGCACGACACCTTCAGGCGTGTGCAGGACATCCTCACGGCGCACAACGTCGCCGGCGAGAAGCAGCGAGTCCATCACCACTACCTCAAGGGCTCGGTCTGGTGCGAGCACTGCGGCAGCCGCCTCTGCATCACCAAGACCACCAATCGCCACGGAACGACCTACATGTACTTCTTCTGCATCGGCCGCAACCAGAAGCGCACCGGCTGCGGGTTGAGGGCGATCCAGATCGACAAGGTCGAGAAGTTCGTCGAGCAGAAGTGGCGACACGTCAGGATCGATCCCAAGTACGCCGATCTGCTCAGGGAGATACTCGGGGAGGAGTTCGCGTCGAGGCGGCACCTGGCGGAGGCGGACAATGCCGTGGCTCGGAACAGCATCATCAGGCTCACCGAGCAGCGGCGCAAGTTGCTCGAGGCTCACTACGAGAGCGCCATATCGCTCGACCTGCTGAGAGAGGAGCAGAATCGGATCTCGAAGGAGCTCGATGCAGCAGAGGCACTGCTGAAGGCCTCGGAGATGAGGTTCGAGACCATCGAGGCGACGCTGCAGGACTGCCTCGCCTTCCTGACCAACTGCCACCAGGCCTATCTGGACGCTCCGAACAGCGTCCGTCGCAGGATGAATCAGGCCGTCTTCGAGCGCTTTCTTGTCGGCGAGGGCGGCAGCCCCGAGGCCGAGCTCGCGCCGGCCTTCAAGTTCCTGCTCGATCCCGACCTCATCACTGCAGACGGACACCCCCCAGCGGCCGCAGGCCTGCGAGAGACACCGGAATCGCGACTGGTTCGAGGGGATCCCCGGCTGGCTGCGAGATCGCTGGAATTCGAAGAAACCCAGGCCAGCTTTCGCTGGCCTGGGTTTGAATACTGTCTCGTTGGTGCCCCCAGCGGGATTCGAACCCTCGGAGCTCGACAAGGGCACTAGATCGCCGATCCGTAGTAGCCGTTGTTCTTACACAGCCTCGGCGCCTTCTCGGCGCGCTGGGGCAGGACAGCTAGCCGGGCCGAGAGGCTGAAGCCCGCGAGGCTGCGCCGCCGAGCTCCGAGCCTATTCGAGCTCGGGCTTCGCTCAGAATTGCTTGGCAAAGAGGTCGCCTCGCACTCGGCAGGATGCAGTCAACGCCCTCCGCGGTATTTAAAGCCTTCGGATACCACCAGAGAAGACCGAGGTCGGTCGAGGGGTTCGAGGCACTGGCGGGTGTCGTCTTGATCGAGACGAGGTGGTGGCCCTCGAACGTGATCGTTGCGTCGACGGGAGCCTTGCAATCTTCCGGTAGCGGTGCGCTGGTCACCGCCGAGGGGAAGTAGTTGCAGGCGATTGAGGCGCCCGGGCCGTTGTAGCTAGCCGAAATCTCGACCGACTGCTTCGGCATGAGACCCGACGCCTGGAGCCTCGTCAGCCCGGCTTGTGAAGGCGCGACCGTGAGCGCCCAACCACCATCGGCTGCGAGTAACGCCGAGCAACTCCAGTTTCGAGGGGCGAGAATCTTGAGACCGGGCTGTGCTCGAACGTCGCCTTCGTACCAGGCGAGCTGTTGTGCCTGCCGACCGCCTATGCCGCCGGGTACGGCCGCGCGATTCGGAAGGTAGCCCGGGATCACAGGAGCCGCCGAGCCCACGGCATTGATCGTCTTGCAACCGACGACCGGCAGTTGCTCGGTTCTCGTAGCGCCACAGGCGGAGATAACGACGGCGATCGCTAGAAGCAAGGCCAGAGCGCCGACCGCGACTGTGATACGAGCCGATCTCACGAGCTTCAGATGTTACCGAGCGGTCGGTAATTGTCGAGCGCGGCCAGGCGGTGGAGTGCTTCGTTTCGAGGCGAGCTCAATGAGGCATTCTCGTCTCAGAACCATGCGACGCTGATCGAGACCCGCTGCGTCAGCTTGGTCGCTTTGAGTGGCGCGGAGTAGATCGTCCACGGCTCAGACGATCGCGACGGCGACCCCCAGAGGAAATTCTGGCTCCCGACGCAGCCGTAGTTGGCCCGCACTTTTCCGATCGCCTTTGTCGCGCCGGTGTCCATCACGCATTGCATGCCCGACGTGGTCTTGATCGCCCATGGGAGCCCCGATGTCGACGGCTTGCCGGGATCCGGTTTTGGCAGCCGCTTGGTGAGCTTCAGCTTGACGGCGTAGGTCTTCCAAGGAGCGGACGGGCACAGCATGACCCCCTTCGCCTTCTTCGAACTGAAGCACGGGTCGTAGAGCGTGTTGCCGCTGATGCACCGCCACGCGTCGTTGCGGTTGACGGCCAGCGCTCCGGTGAAGCACGAACCACGCGCGGTGCGGGTGACGTGAATCGCCGCCTTGCCGGCCGCCGTGAACGCGTCGAAGATGTGTGTCTGGGTACGCTGGCTGGAATACGTGAGGGCCCAGCCGCCGTTGTCCACCGCGGCGCAGAACGAACTGGTCGGACACGACACGGAGTTGAGGGAGAAGCCGCCGTTGACGATCTTGGAGCGGGCCGACCAAGAAGTCCCGTTGAAGGTTAGGGCGTTCCCGGCGGTGTCCACCGCCATACAGAACGCTGCGGTCGGGCACGACACCGAGCTGAGGCTGACCGAGTGGGGGTTTGACGGGTCGATCGAGGTGGGAGCCGACCAGGCACTGCCGTTGTATTTGAACGCGCTGCCGTCGTCGGCCACCGCCACGCAGAAGGAGCTATTAGAGCACGACACTGAGGTGGTGATCGGGTAAAGGCTCGAGTCGATCGTCGTTGGGGCAGACCAGATGTGGCCGTTGAATGTCAGAACGGCGCCGGCGAGAAAGCCGCTGGGAAACCCTATGCCCCCGGCCGCACAAAACGAGGCGGACGGGCAGGACACCGCGTTAAGGGTGTAGTCGTCGTTGATCGCCTCCGGAGCGGACCAGGAACTGCCATTGAAAACGGAGGCGTTACCGGACTCGTCCACCGCCACACAGAACGAGCTCGTCGGGCAAGACACCGAGTTGAGCTGGTTCTCCAGGCTTGAGTCGATCAAGGTAGGGCTCGACCAAGAAGTCCCGCTGTAGGTGAGCGCGTCGCCGGCCGAGTCCACCGCAGCGCAGAACGAGCTGCTCGGGCACGAGACGGACCGGACGCCGTTCCCCACGGCGGCCTGCGAGTCGAACGACGTACCTCCGGACCATCTCGTGCCGTTGTAGGTAAACGCCTTTCCGTCGGCGGTCACTGCGACACAAAATGAGCTTGTAGGACATGAGACCGACGTGAGGTTGACCGCGCTGTCGAGATGTACAGGCGCTGACCAGCCCGCGCTACTCGCCGAAGCCCCGAGCGCCGCGGCGAACAGCACGCCCACGGTGCCAAAGACGACGCCCACACCGACAGCGGTAAAAAGCCGTCGCCTACGGCTGCGTCCGAGCATGTCTAAATCCAGGGTCTCCGCAGTAGTCCCCACTCGAGTGGATAGTCTCACCGGAAAGTGGACGCGTCAAGCATCGCTAGCGCTGGCTGGGCTGAGACCGGCACTCGCGCGCCGCGCCGACGCTTCTGAAGTCAGATAATTCGAGACTGTAAACCGCCGCTTGCTGGTAGTACTTGTTTATTCACGACGTGAGAGCGGCTCGAGATCGACGCGCGGGCGGCAGGCGCGGCAGCGTCAGACCAGCCGCCGGACTTCTTAGTCGGGCCGTTCGAGCGTCAGAAAGGCATCTGCGTAGGTGACGCGCACCCAACCCCGGCGCCTTCTCGACGCGCTGGGGCGGGGCTGACAAAGGAGGCGAAGGCCGCGGAGCGCAGGACAGTACACACCGTACGGACAGGCTTCGCGGCGGAAGCATCCTGCAGTCCAGCGTCGTTCCAGCGCGTCGAGAATGCCCCCAGCGGGATTCGAACCCATCGCCTTCTCGGTTTCTCGGGGCGCCGCTGAGCGTGCGAGCCCGGAGGGAACAGTGGATACACCACGGGCCCGGAGAGGATCGTGCGCTCAGCGTCGTCAGGCGAATCGGGCGACCGGTCGCGCCCGGGCGGGCGATTCGCCGGCCGGGGAAGCGAGAATGCCCCCAGCGGGATTCGAACCCGCGCTGCAGCCTTGAAAGGGCTGTGACCTGGGCCGCTAGTCGATGGGGGCGGCACGGCAAGGATAGACGTGGACGGGACTACGATCGACCGGTCGCCGCGACTTCCTGAGCTGGTGCCATTCTGTGGCTCCGTCGTCCGCACCGAACGGATGTTCGTGCTAGAGTGGAGATGACACTAGAGCGAGCACCGGCCGCGCTTTCCGGCGCCTTCCCGATCCGTTCGAGAGGGGGGCGCTTTTTCTATGACAGCCGGCACCGTCAAGTGGTTCACGCGCGAGAGCCGTCCGAGCCCAGGCGCCTCTGACTCCCGCCGCGCACTGATTCGCGCCTTGGGTGGGCCCACACAACGTGCCGCGCTACGCAATCGAGTCGAATCGACCTTTTCCGGCGCCGAGACGGGGCGGACTGAACTTCGCTGCGCCGGCTGCGGTTACGGGGTTGTAGTCAGCGGCTCCGTGCCGCTCTGCCCCATGTGTCGAAGCAGCGACTGGGAGCCCCTCCCCGAGCGCACGAACGGCGCCGAATCGGCCGCTCAGGACGTACTTTCGGGCTCCTACCGAAGCGCCCGTCATCACCTTCCAGCCCGAGTGCTCTGAGAATGCGAGAGGCGCCGGCAAGCCGGCGCCTCTCGAGTCTCGGCTTGATCTCGATTAACCGATGACGCGAACGTTTGTTGCCTGCGGGCCTTTTTGACCCTCACTCGACTCGAACTCGACCTTCGCCCCTTCGGGAAGACTCTTGAAGCCCTCGCCGGCGATGCCGTTGTGGTGGACGAACAGATCCTTGCCGCCGTCCTCGGGCGTGATGAAGCCGTAGCCCTTGTCATTGTTGAACCACTTGACGGTTCCGGTTGCCATAAAACTCACCTCCTTGCCGTGTCACGAACAAGCAAGGAGCGCTGACAGCGCAATCCGGTACTCGTCCTGATTGAACTAAACACTAACGCGCTTCGAGCGGTATTACCGCTCCGTTTTCGGAGCAATCCATTTTCGGATCGCGAGCGCGGCTGAAAAAGCGATAGCGCCATCGTCTACCAGCGCGAGTTACGGCCGCGGCGACTGGTGTAGACGCGGCGCGGCGCGGCGACGCGCATGCCTTCGAGCTCGAACTGCTCGCGATGGCCGAGCCGTGCCGCGAGACGACTGACGTCGGCCTGCTGCTCGGGCAGAACGAAGGTGATGCCCTGGCCGCTCTTGCCCGCGCGGCCGGTGCGTCCGACCCGGTGCACGTAGTCCTTGTCTTCCTCGGGCGGATCGAAGTTGATCACGTGTGTGATCGCCTCGAGATCGAGCCCCCTGGCGGCGACATCGGTCGCGACGAGCGTGCGAACCTCACCGTCGCGGAAGCGCCGAAGCGTGCGCTGGCGAGCGTTCTGGGGCATGTCACCGTGTAAGGCCAGAGCGTTCACATCGAGCCGCGCGAGCCTGAGCGCCAAGCGATCGGCGCCTCGTTTGGTGCGAACGAACACGAGCGCCAGCCCGCGCTCGCCCGAGAGCTCCTCGACGAGCTTCTCGACCTTGGCCTCGGCCGTGACCGAGACGAAGCGGTGCGCGATCTTGCCCTCGTCGTGGTCGGCGAGCGGCGCCGTCTCGAAGCGGGACGGATCGCGCGTGTAGGAGTGCGCGAGCTGCCCGACCTCACCGTCGAGAGTCGCCGAGAAGAGCATCGTCTGACGCTCGCGTGGAAGCCGCTTCAGCAACCGCTCGACCTGCGGCTTGAAGCCCATGTCGAGCATGCGGTCGGCCTCGTCGAGCACGAGCAGGTCGACCTGCTCCAGCGAGACCAGTTTCCTTTCGACCAGATCTTGCAAGCGGCCGGGCGTGGCGACCAGGATCTGGGCGTTGCGCGCCCGCTTGGCCTGCTGACCAAGCGGCGCTCCGCCGAAGACCGCGGCGACTCTGAGGCCGTTCACCTGGGCGAGCGGCCTGATCTCGTCGCTCACCTGGCCGGCGAGCTCACGCGTCGGCACGAGCACCAGCGCGGCGGGCTGGGACCGGTCGCGGCCGACTCGCGCGACGATCGGTAAGGCGAAGGCGAGCGTCTTGCCCGAGCCCGTCGGTGACTTGGCGAGCACATCGCGGCCTGCGAAAGCGTCCGGGAGCACCAGCTCCTGGATCGGAAAGGGCCGTTCGATGCCGCGCTCGGCGAGCGCCCGCTCGATCTGCACGCTGACGCCCAGCGTGCGAAATGACTGTTCCTGCATATGTTCAACTCCTTGCGAACTGGTTCGAGATCATCAACTCGAAACCGCGCAAAGGAGGAACGAGAGGCTTAATCCCACGAAACGGCAGAGTGCCGTTAGTTACGAGACCGTAGCACAAGCAGTCGGAGCCCCGAGAGCTGCTACGGTGAAAAGCGACTATCTACGAGTGCGGTCCGCGCGCCGGCGCCTTCTCCCACTCCGCACAGGAAAGAAGGTGCGTTCTGGATGGAACGCAACAGTGCGAAATCGCCAGCTCAGTCTCTACCGCTCGACGTTGTCGCCGCGCGCCGCAGCGGAGAAGCCCCTGAAACCATCTACCTCAACCGCGCCGTCTAGTCCCGTGGCGAAGGAAGAGAAGATCGAGTTCGAGGGCGTGGTCGCCGAGGCTCTGAGCAACGGCAAGTACCGCATCGAGCTCGACAACGGGCACGAGACACAGGCCTACACCGCCGGCAAGATGCGGCGTTACCGGATCCGCGTGCTGCCGGGCGATCGCGTCAAGGTCGAGCTGTCCGCCTACGACCTGACCCGGGGGCGGATCGTCTTTCGCTTCAGGTAGGAGCAAGGTTGAGAGGGCATACAGGCCCGAGCCCGATGCCGGAGCGTATCGTCACAGGGTCATGACGGCTCGATCTCTGTGGGGCGGACGAAGCGTGCGTCGGGCCGTGCTCTTGCTCTTCGTGCTGAGCCTGCTTGCGGGTTGCGGCGGCTCGCGGCAGAAGACCGCGAAGAAGACACCCACGGCAACGATCGGGAAGGTCGTGCCGGGCACGCGTCCAACCGGGACGGCGGCCTTCCTGGGGCCGGTGCGCCGCGTGCGGGCCGACGGGATCACTATCGGCTACCGCCAGTTCGGGAGCGGCCCGCCGCTGCTCCTGATCGCCGGCGAGGCCTCCTCGATGGTCGAATGGGGCCCGTTCTTGCCGAAGCTCCTGAGCGAGCACTTCCGCGTGACGATGTTCGACAACCGAGGCGTCGGCTACTCGAGCGACCAGCCCGGGCGCCCGCTCACGATCGAGCTGATGGCAGACGACAGCGCAGGACTGCTCGATGCGCTCGGCATTCGCAAGGCGCTCGTCGTCGGCTGGTCGACCGGCGGCGAGATCGGCCTCACGCTGGCGGTGCGCCATCCGGACAAGTTGAGCGCCCTGATCGTCTCGGGCGCCACGGCCGGCGGGCCGGCCACCGTTCAGCCCTCGGCACAGGACGAAGCCGCATTCCGCTCGCGTGGCGCCTCCGGGCTGACGGGCCTGCTCGGGTCGCTCTTCCCCGCCTCGGCGCGTCCAGCCGCCCTCGCCTATCTCGCCGGCCTGCTCACGATCCCACCCGAGCGGGTGAGCCGCCAGATCTCCAGAAGACAGGAAGAGGCCGAGGTCCGCTTCGCCCGCACGAACGCCACCTACGACGGACTGCCGCGAATCAAGCTCCCGGTGCTCGTCACAGGCGGCGCCCTCGATCAGATGGTGCCGCCCGCCAACGCCCGCCTGATCGCCGCCCGAATCCCCCACGCCCGGCTGGTGATCTCCGCCGGCGCGGCGCACATGATGATGTTCCAGGACATGAACCGCTTCGTCGGCCTGGTCGAGCAGTTCGCCGCCGCGAGCAGTTAGGGGCCTTCCTCCAGCCTCACGCGCGGCTTGCTCCGATCGCGCCGACCGGCTAGCGCGGAACCACGTAGAAGGCAATCGCGCTGTACTGAAGCGCGACCGCGACGATGGTCAGCAGGTGAAAGATCTCGTGGTAGCCGAAGGTCGCGGGATACGGATCGGGCCGCCTCGAGGCGTAGACGACCGCGCCGACGCTATAGGCGATTCCGCCCGCGAGTATCAGGAACATGCAGCCCAGCCCCGCGCCCTTGACCACCTCGGGCAGGGCGACGACGCCGACCCAGCCGAGCACGATGCCGACGGCCGCCGACAGCCACTTGGGCGAGCCGATCCAGAAGAGCTTGATCAGGATCGCGAGCGCGGCCCCGGCCCAGACGATCGCCAGCACCACCGTCTGCCAGGCGCCGTGCAGCACCAGCAGCCCGACCGGCGTGTAGGTGCCCGCGATCAGGAAGTAGATCCCCGCGTGGTCGAGCCGGCGCAGCCAGACACGACGAGCGGGCGCCCAGTTCGGCCGGTGGTAGAGCGCGCTCGCTCCGAACATGGTCACAACGCTGAGCGCGAAAACGGCGGCGGCAATGCGGCCACGAGTCGTCTCGGTCTCGAGCACCAGCGCGATCCCCAGCGGTATCGCCAGAAAGAACGCCCACTGATGGAAAACACCGCGCAGGCGCGGCTTTACCTTCTCTACCACACGCACTCTCCAGGGCTCCGAACCGGGAATCGCCGGCCTACAACGTCGAAGGCGCCGCTCCGCTCGCCGCTTTTACACGGGCTCGCGCAAGCGGCGCCTTCTCTTTTCTTCAAGCTCTTTCAGCCAACAACGCGAACGTTCGTGGCCTGAGGGCCCTTCTGGCCCTCAACTGCCTCGAACTCGACGCGAGCGCCCTCGGGCAGGCTCTTAAAGCCCTCGCCCTCGATGCCCGTGTGGTGGACGAAAAGGTCCTTGCCGCCGTCTTCGGGCGTGATGAACCCGTATCCCTTGTCGTTGTTGAACCACTTGACGGTTCCGGTTGCCATAACTCACCTCCTTGCCATTTCGTGAACAAGCAAGGAACGCGAGGAAAGCGCATCCCGGTACTCGTCCTTCGAACGCCCTCAACATTACCGCGCCGAGCCGTCTTGCGCAGTACGATGTTTGACCTGGGCGACCGGGCGCCGAAAAGTTGAGGACATGATGCAGCGCCCGATGAGACCCGAAGGACAAGCAATCCGGGGTCGGCAGACCTCCACAGGCCGCACCCGCGCGCGGCTGACGAGCAGTGCGCTGCCGCTGACGCTGGGCGTCACCTTGCTCGTCTTTCTCGTCGCGCTGGGTAGTAGCCGCTCCCTCGCTCACGTCGGCGGCCCCGGCGACTTGACCCGGGAGCAGCTCGTCGTCACCGACCTGATAGCCCTCTCGGTCGGCGCCCTTGTCATACCGGCCACGCTGTACGTGATCTGGCGGTTTCTGCACGGGTTTCGCGGAGAGGAAGAGATCCTCACGAGCACGGGCGCGTCTCCCGAAAAGCATCTCTTCCTACAGATCCTGGTCCTGCTGTTGCTGGCCGGGATGATCACTGCGTTCGCCCTCACCCGTTCCGAGCACCGTTCCACCTCCGTCCGGCGACCGGCCGTTTCGAGCGCAACGGGCGGACCGCGCACATCCACTTTGCCCCGCAAGAGTGCGAGCGCCCAGAAAACCGCGGCGGCCCTCGCTCCCTGGGTTGTCGGCGGAATCTACACATGCCTCGTTCTGTTTCTGGTTGCGGCCTGGGTCAGACGGCGAGGGCGACACAATCTCCCGGCCGGCGCGCAGCCGATCGCGCTCGAGCTGGAGTCGCCTCGACGCGAGCTGCACGAATTGGTCGGGAGCTCGATCGCGGAGATCGAGCGAGAGCCCGACCCGCGCCGGGCGGTGATCCGTGCCTACGCGGGCATGGAGAGCACTCTGGCCAAACACGACCTGGGCCGCCGACCGTTCGAGGCCCCGGGTGAATACCTCTCACGTGCCTTTGCCGCCATGCACCTGAGCCGCCGCCCGGGCGAGCGGTTGACCGAGCTGTTCGAGCGAGCCCGTTTCAGTCAGCACGCGATCGGGCCCGAGATGAAGCGCGAGTCGATCGCGGCGCTCGGCGAGCTCAGGAACGAGCTGGAGGCGAAGCCGAGATGAGAGCTCTCGCCGTGGTGATCGGGTTGGTGGTCGTGCTTCTCTCTCCCGCGTTCGCGCTCGCGGGCCGGGGACATGGCCTAGCGCTGCTCATCTATGCGCTCGTCGTGGCGGCGCTCGCGCTCCTGTTCCTGGTCAACCGCCTGAGCAGAGCGCTACCGCGCAAGACCTTCTCCTGGTCGCCCCGCTCCCGGGAACCTTCGACGGAGCACTCGGTCAGTCAACTCGAGAAGATCGAGCAGGCGCTCACAGCCGCCTCCTGGAACGAGTCCCATCTATACGAGTCACTCCGGCCGCTCGTGCGCGAGATCGTCGAGGCCCGTCTGCGCCGCCATCATCGAGTCGATCTCGACCGCTCGCCCGGTCGGGCACACGCGATCCTCGGAGACGGATACGCTTGGAACCTCGTCCGTCCCGAGCGCGAGCCGCCGCCGGATCCGCGGGCCCGCGGTTGGTCACGAGGCGAACTGGAGAAGCTGATCGACGAGCTGGAGGCGTTGTGACGGTAAAAGTCGGATCGCGAGTTCGTTTCTGCACCAGGCAGCACGCCGGCCGGCAGGTAGTCACTTGAGTCGCGCTCTGGACGATGTTCGCTCGCGCAGCGAGCAGATGCTCGAGCAGGTCGAGCGGGCGGTCGTCGGCAAGCGCGAGGCTCTGGAGCTCGTTCTGCTCGGGCTGCTGGCCGACGGCCACGTCCTGATCGAGGACTATCCCGGGCTGGCCAAGACGCTGATCGCGCGCTCCTTCGCTCAGGTCAGCTCGATGAAGTTCTCGCGCATCCAGTTCACGCCCGACCTGATGCCTTCGGATGTGACCGGCGGCTCGATCTACAACCAGCGCGACGGCGCCTTCGAGTTCCGGCCCGGCCCGGCCTTCACCAACCTCCTGCTCGGCGACGAGATCAACCGGGCGCCGCCGAAGACGCAGGCGGCGCTGCTCGAGGCGATGCAGGAGCGCCAGGTGACGATCGACGGCGAGACGCACGTGTTGGAACGGCCGTTCCTGGTCATGGCGACCCAGAACCCGATCGAGTACGAGGGCACCTACCCCTTGCCCGAAGCCCAGCTCGACCGTTTCCTGCTCAGGATCTCGGTCGGCTACCCCGAGCGCGAGGACGAGGCGGCGGTGCTCGAGCGCCGCGGTGAGCGCAAGCAAGAGCGGGTAGAGCTCGAGCCGGTGGTCGACGCTCCCAAGCTCCTGGCCATGCAACGCGCGATCGAGGATGTGCACGTCTCGGAGAGCATCCGCCACTACATCGTCGATCTCGTGCGGGCGACACGCGAGAGCTCGCGCGCGCAGGTCGGCGCCAGCCCGCGCGGCTCGCTTGCGCTCTATACGCTCGGCCGCGCCCGCGCCGCCCTCGACGGCCGCGACTTCGTCACTCCCGACGACGTCAAGCGGATCGCCGTGCCCGCGCTCTCGCACCGCTTGACGTTGCCGCCCGAGCTCTGGGTGCAGCGCGTGCGCCCCGAAGAGGTCATCGGCGAGGTTCTTCGCACGGTGCCGACCCCTGCTCCGGAAGAGGCGGGGTCGCCGGGCCAGTGAGCCGGTCGCCGAAGGTGGCGCTCTACGCGGCCTTCGCCGCCGCCTCGTTCATCGCCGCGCTGGTGCTCGGCCATCCGGAGCTCGCCGGCCTCGGAGCTCCCTTTGCTCTGGTTCTGGCTGTCGGCCTGTCGCTTCCGCCGCCGGCGAAGATTCGCGCTTCGCTCCGGCTCGCGCGCGAGCGGGCGTTGGAAGGCGATGAGATCGAGGCCGAGCTTTCCCTGACGGCTTCCGAGAGCTGCGAGGCAAGGCTGGCGTTCGAGCTACCGCGCGGAATCGGGCTGCTGGAGAGGCGGACGTCGTTCGTGCTCCAGCTTGAGCGCGAGCGGCCGTACGCCGTCACGATCAAGTTCGCCTGCCAGCACTGGGGCGGCTACCGAATGGGCGGCCTTACCGTGCGCTCGGGCGACCGTGCACGGCTGCGTCTCCGTGACGATCACGTCGCCGCCCGCGCCGTGCTACGCGTCTACCCAAGCCAGGAACGACTGCAGTCGCTGGTCGCGCCGAGCGAGACCCAGCCCTTCGCCGGCAACCGCGTCTCGCGCGCCAAGGCCGAGGGCATCGAGTTCGCCGACATCCGTCCCTATGTCCATGGTGATCGCGTTCGCCGCATCAACTGGCGAGCCAGCTCACGCGGTCAGGTGCTCTACGTCAATCAGCAGCACCCGGAGCGAAACGCCGACGTGATTCTCTTCCTGGACAACTTCGCCGAGGCGCGGCGGCAGAACGGCGGGACGCTCGACCTGGCCGTGCGAGCCGCAGCCACACTCGCCACGCACTACCTCGCCGTCCAGGATCGCGTCGGCGTCGTCGGCTTCGGCGGCATAGTCAGATGGCTGACGCCGGCATCCGGAACGCTCCAGTCCTACCGCATCGCCGAGGCGCTGCTCGAGACCGAGGTCAACTTCTCCTACGTCTGGAGACGGATCGACGTGCTGCCGGCGCGCAGCCTGACGCCTCAGGCACTGGTGATCGCCCTCAGCCCGCTGCTCGACGAGCGGGGCATGTACGCGCTCGTCGATCTGCGCCGGCGCGGCTTCGACCTGGTCGTCGTCGACGTATCCCCGATCCCGTTCGCCGGCTCGGAGTCCGAGCCCCGCGACGCTCAGACGCTTCGCCTCTGGCGCCTCTGGCGCGAGACTCTTCACCTGCGCTACCAGGAGCTCGGCGTCGCGGTCGCCGAATGGACGGGCGGCGAATCCCTGGCGACCGTCATCGAGGAGGTGAAAGCATTCCGGCGCATCGCTCGATGAGCTCCGCGTACCTGCGGATGGCCGTCGCCGCCGCCGCGACCGCGGTCGCGATTTGTCTTGCCGGTTTCCCGATGCTGCGGGGCGGCAGACTCACGCCGCTCGTCGACATTCTGGGCGCAGCCGCGCTTCTGTCACTCCTTCTGCCGCTCCTCTGGCGCAGTCGTGGCACCTGGCTGCTGCTCTTTCTGCTTGGCAGCGAGTATGCGATCGTCGAATCGAGCGGGCATGCCGCGGCCGTCTCTGTCCTGGCCTATGCGACCGGGCTGATCGTGCTCTGCGAGCTGCTCTTCTGGCTGGCCGAGCTTCCCGCCGCGGCAAGCGTCGATCTGGCCGCGATAAGAGGGCGCCTGCTCGCGTTGACTCTGATCGGAGGAGCCGCCGCGTCACTGGCGTTGGTGACACTTCTCGCCACCTCAGTGCGCCTGAGCTCGGCCTTCGGAGCGGTCCTGCTGGGAGCGCTCGCGGCCGCCGCTCTGCTCACAATTCCGCTGCTGCTTCTGCGCCAGCGAGCCTGAGGCGAAGCCTCAGCTTTCCTCGCGAGCCGCCGCCTCGAGCGCGCCCGCTTCCACCATCGGCTCCGAATCCGCGGCGACACCGGCCGTGGACGATTGAGTGCGCTCGCGCAGTGGTATCTCGCGCAGCAGCAGCGTGATCAGGAAGCCTGCGACCGTGAAGGGAACCGCCCAGAGAAAGACGGAGTGGATCGAGTGCGCAAAGGCCTCGATCAGGCCCTGGTGCACGACCGGCGGAAGTGCCCGCAACTTCGCGGGGGTCAGGGTCTCGAAGCTCGAGCCGGTGATCGAGATATGGGTGCCCTTCGGCACGAACCGAGGCAGCCAGTGCGTGAAGCGGTTCGTGAAGACGGAGCCGAAGATGGCCAGGCCGAAGACGCTCCCCATCGAGCGGACGAAGGCGGAAGAGGAGGTCGCCACCCCCAGGTCCTTGTACGGGACCGCGTTCTGCACAGCCAGCACGAGCACCTGCATCACCATGCCCAGACCGACGCCGAGCACTGCGATGTAAAGCGCCAGAATCGGATAGCCGCTGGTCGCGCTGAGCGTGGAGAGCAGGTACATCCCGACCGTCATCACGACCATGCCGGCAACGGGGAAGATCTTGTAGCGCCCGATTCTCGAGATCGTGCGACCGGAGAAGACGGACATGATCAGCATCGTCGCCATCAGCGGCAAGAGGCGCAGCCCCGAGCTCGTTGCGGAGACACCGTGCACGAACTGCAGGAACATCGGCAGGTAGACGATCGAGCCGAACATCGCCAGGCCGACGATGAAGCCGGCCCCGCTGGCGGCGTTGAAGACGGCGTTCCGGAACAGATAGAGGGGCATGATCGGCTCGGCCGCGCGCGCCTCCTGGAAGCAGAAGGCAACGATCATGATCACGCCGCCGACGATCAGCCCGACGATCTCTCCCGATCCCCACGGGTAGTCGACTCCGCCCAGCATCAGGGCGATCGTCAGCGCACCGACCCCGAGCGCAAGCAGAACCGTGCCGAGAATGTCGATCTGATGCGAGATACGGTGCCTCGGTAGGTGCAGCACCGCTCCGACCACCACGAGCGCGATCGCTCCGACCGGTAGGTTGACGTAGAAGACCCAACGCCAGGAGAAGTGGTCGACGAAGAAGCCGCCGATCAGCGGCCCGGCGATGCTCGAGATGGCGAAGACGCCGCCGATGTAGCCCTGATAGCGGCCGCGCTCGCGTGGCGACACTATGTCGCCGATGATCGCCATCGATCCGACCATCAAGCCTCCGGCGCCGAGCCCCTGCAAGGCGCGGAAGAGGTTCAGCTCGAGGAAATTCTGAGAGAGCCCGCAGAGCGCCGAGCCGATCAGAAAGACGATGATCGCGAACTGGAAGAGCTGCTTGCGCCCGTAGAGATCGCCCAGCTTGCCGTAGAGGGGCATCGAGATCGTGGAGGCGAGGATGTACGAGATCGCGACCCAGGTGTAGTGGTTGAGCCCGCCGAGGTCGCCGACTATCGTCGGCATCGCGGTCGACACGATCGTCTGGTCGAGCGCAGCCAGAAGCATCCCGAGCATCAGCCCGCTGTAGACGATCAGGATCTGTCGGTGAGTGAAGTGGAGTTGCTCGTTCATCGACCCTGAGCCTATGGCGTGTGCAGCCGCAAAGCGGCGGCTGCTTTCCCCGTCAGACGTATGTACTCGGCCCGCTCCTCGGGATCCAGCGCGCTCAGCACCTCGGTCATGAAAGCACGCTGGTGCTCGCGCGCGCAGGCGACGATCTCGCGCCCGGAGTCGGTGATCGCGACACTCGTCGAGCGCCGGTCGCTCGCCGAATGCCGACGCTCGGCCAGGCCCGCGGCTTCCAGCTTGTCGACGAGGCGCGTCACGGTGCTCTCGTCGAGACTGAGCAAGGCGGCCAGCTCGCTGATGCGAGGCTCGCCGGCCTCGCAAAGCAGGATGAGGGCATGTAGTTGCCCGCGCGAGAGCTTGCCGGCCAGCTCCGGGTAGAGCGAAAAGGAGAGCTTCCGGCTCACGACCCGGCGGCCCAGCTCGAGCCAGTAGCGAACCAGCTCATCGGCATCTCGCTCGACTCGATCGGCTTCGACGTGACCTGCCATATGGTTGTATTTTACAGATTTTGTATAGAGCAGGTATCGACCTGGCGCCACCGGTAATTGGAGCCGAGCCGCAGCGACTTCGCGATCCGCCGCTCATGGTCGAGAGAGCGCACGGCAAAGCAGTGCTTGCATCCGGAAGGCCCGGCCGGTAGGTGTAAAGCGGGAGCGATCGGTAAAGAAGAGTCCATCCGACGCTCCTGGTTCATAGATATCGCGATACTCGCGAGCCTCAGCTTGGTCGCCAGGCTGCCCTGGGTCTTGTTCACCCATGCGGGCCCCTCGAGCGATTCCTTCTTCTACTACCTCGGTGCTAAATCGATCGCCGCGGGGCACGGGTACGCGATTCTCGGTCATCCGACGGCTTTCTTCCCGGTCGGGTGGCCGGCCTTCCTCGCTGGAATCTTCGTTGTTACCGGGCCTTCGTTCGCCGTCGTCAAGATCGTCAACCTCGTGCTCTGGGCGCTGACGACCGGGCTCGTCTATGCGCTCGGCCGGCGCCTCGGTGGACGCCGGGTCGGAGTCGTGGCCGGCGGCCTCGTCGCCGTCGCGCCGACAATCGCCATGTACGCGATGCGGGGCGCGTCCGAGGCCCTTTTCATCCCTCTCCTGCTCGGCGTCTGCCTGCTCGTCCTGACGCGCGACGACCGTTCGCCCTCGACGCGCCGAGCCGCTCTCGCGGGGTTGCTGCTCGGCCTCGCCGTTCTCGTTCGCTCGACAGCGCTCTTTCTCCCGCTGCTCTTGCCACTCTGGTTGCTCCTGCGCCGGCCGCGCCGCGAATCGTGGCGAGCCGCGCTCGTGCTCGGTATCACCTCTTGCCTGGTGCTGGCGCCGTGGCTGGTGCGAAACGAAGTGGTCATGCACACCACCGCGCTGTCGACCAACGGCGGCTACACGATCTGGATGGGCGCCAACCCGAAGGCGACTGGCGCATTTGCCCCCGGCCACCATCACTGGGCCATCCAGAGCGTCGCCTCCGAGACGCGCCAGAACTCCACCCTGCTGAGAGAGTCGGTCTCTTTCGTGACGCACCATCCGCTCGAATGGCTGGAGCTGATTCCGGCCAAGGCCAAGCAACTGATGCTCTGGAATCCAGACCCTCTCAAGAGCGATCTCATCGTCCAGAGCGGGAGCGACCCGCGCACCGGCTGGCAAACCCGCCACGTGACGGGCGCAGAGGCGACGCTGATCAAGGGCTCGCTGCATCACCGCTGGCTGTTCAAGATCTGGTATTACCCGTACTGGTTCCTGGGTGGGATCGCTCTGGTAGTCGCCGCGAGAAAGCGTCTTCCCGGCGCCGGGCTGGCGGCGCTTCTGGTCGGCGTCTGGATCGTCTTTCACGCGGTATTCGTGATCGGCGAACCGCGCTACATGCTCAGCGTTACGCCGCTCGTCGCACCTGCTCTGGCCTGGTTCCTGGTCGCGGGGGCAGAGCGGATAGCGGCTCTGGCTCCAAGCTGGGCCAAACCCGGCTGGCCGGCCTCGCCGTTAGCGAAATAGCGCACGTCGGCTCCGGAGCGCGTTCTCGGTACAGTAGCCTGGCCGCCCGCTGCGAGACTTCGAATCCCGTGCAGGCGGATGCTTCCTATTAATAGGGGTGAGGAGAGGCCAATGGAGATCGCGGGCAAGGTCGTCATCGTCACCGGCGCCAGCGGCGGAATCGGCCTCGCAACCGCCCGCCTGCTCGGCTCAAGGGGCGCGAAGGTCGTCCTCGCCGCCCGTAACGAGGAGACACTTCGTGCGGTCGCGAAAGAGATCCCCGACTCACTCGCCGTCAGAACCGACCTGCGCAGGAGCGAAGAGATCCAGGCCCTGGTCGAGCGTACCGTCGAGCGCTTCGGCCGCGTCGACTGCCTGGTCAACAACGCCGGCCAGGACTTCAACGCCGCCGTCGAGGCGATCGATCCCGACGACTTCCGCTCGATTCTCGAGCTCAACCTGATCGGAGCCCTCGAGACCATGCAGGCCGTGATCCCGATCATGCGCCGCCAGGGCTCGGGCACGATCGTCAACGTGAGCTCCGGGACGACGAAGATGATCCTCACCGGCTCGGCCGGTTACTCCTCGAGCAAGGCGGCGCTCAACCACCTTTCTCTGGTCGCGCGTGAGGAGCTGGCGGCCGACGGCATCGTCGTCTCGCTCGTCTACCCCTACATCACGGCGACCGATCTGGAGCTGAACGCCATCGGCGCCGACGAGCATTCGATCTCCGGCCCACCCGCGGGCATTCCTCCCGCCGACCCACCCGAGAAGGTCGCCGAGGCGATCCTCGACCTGATCGAGTCGGGTGAAGCGGAGCTGAACCTGATACCGCGGCGCAACAAGACCTGAACGACGCCTTCCGAAAAGAGAGGAGAAGCCATGCCCGATATCGATGCGATGCTCGAGGGAGCGCGCGACGCGATGACGGTGAGCCGGGTCTTCGGCGAGCCGATCGAGCGCGGCGGGGTGACGATCATCCCGGTTGCGCAAGTTCAGGGCGGCGGAGGTGGAGGCGGCGACAAGGAACAGAACGCCGGCGGCGGCTTCGGAATCCGGGCGAGACCTGTGGGCGCCTTGATCATCCGCGGCGATTCGGTGGAGTGGCGACCGACCTTCGATCTCGGCCGAGCACTCTCTGCGCTGGCCCTGATCTCGCTGGCCGCCTGCCTCCTGTGCGGACGCTCCCGTCGCCGCTGTTGTCGCGCCAAGCGTTGTTGCGGACGACATTGAGCCCCCAGAGCCTATCCCGCTAGACCCCCACGGCCGATGCGGCCGCGGCTTCCTAACGGGATAGGCTCTAAATCGCGCGCGCCGGAGTGGCGACCGGCGGAGGGTCTCGGGTTGGCTTCGCCGATAAAGGGAACACGCTACGACCAGCGGCATATCGACGGATACGGGTAGATACTGCGTCTCGGAAGTCTCCGTCTGAAAGACTCTCACCGATCCCCGGAAAGCCCAACACGTAAAGAAAGCACTCGTGGGAAAGCGCGCTGACGCGAGAACGGTCGACAGAGGGCAACACCGGTCATCGGGAGCGGGCTCGACTCCCGACGGTTCCGCCGTCGCACCGCCGGCGGCGATCGAGAGCGACGGGTCGTTTCTCGAACAGCTCGACCTTTTCGGCACCGGACCGCTCTCCTTCCTTTTGCGCTACAAAGCACCGTGGCGAACCTTCTCGCTCGGCAACGGAGTCGTCTGCTACCTCGAGTCGCCGCGTGCCGCGGTCGTCTGGACCGATCCGCTCTGCGCGGAAACAGAGCTGCTCGAATTGCTCGGCGCTTTCGGGCGAGCGATGCGTGCCGAGCACCGCTCCGTCTGCCTGGTCGCGGTCTCCGAGCAGACGGCTCGAGTGGCGATCGAGGTCGGCTTCTCGGCGTTGAAGATCGGCGAGGAGCCGTGGTTCGACCTCACCAGCTGGAGCACGCCGCGCGGTAACCGGGGCAAGAAGTACCGCTGGGCGACGAATCACGCCCGACGGCTCGGAGTGGAGATCGAGGAATACCGGCCCGGCGAGAAGAGAGACACAGAGATCGAAAACGAGATCCTGGACGTGCTGGCGCGCTGGCGAGCCGCGCTCGATAGGCCCGAGTCGAACTCCTTCATGCGCTCGGCGCCGCTCGAACAGCCGGCTTTCAAGCGTGTCTTCCTCGCCCGGCGCAACGGCAGAGCGGAGGCCGCCCTCGCCTGTGCCCATATCCCGGCGGTCAACGACTGGTACCTGGAAGACGTTTTCCGCGCGCCGGACGCCGTCAACGGCGCGACCGAGCTGACGATCTCGGAGGCGCTGGCGCGCCTGCAGGCCGACGGCGCCGCCGGAGCCGCGTTCGCCATGGCGCCCATGCGCGGTGTCGAGCAGCAGCTAGACCGGCGCGCACGTTGGCTCGGTCGCATACTTGCGCGGGCAATACGCCGAGTCGACCATCACTATGGCTTCGGTGCGATGGCCCGTTACGAGGCGCGCTTCGACCCCAGCGAGTGGCGCCCGTGCTACCTGGCCTTCCTACCGGCTCTTCCGCGCCCGGCCGTGATCAAAGCGGCGCTACGGGTCCTATCCGCCTGATGCAGTTTGCTGCCGCCGCTGGCGCACCGAGCTCTCGCCTCTGCTCGGATCCGAGTCGCACTCTTCGCGCTTGAGCGTGAAGTAGAAAACGGCACCCTTGCCCGGCTCCGACTCGGTCCAGATACGCCCGCCGTGTCGATCGACGACACGTGAGACGAGCGCGAGACCTACCCCGGTTCCCTCGTATTCCTCGCCGCCGTGCAGGCGCTCGAAGGCTCGGAACATTCTTCCGGACTCGTCCATATCGAAGCCGACACCGTTGTCACGAACGAACAAGATCTCTGCCCCGCTCTGCCTGAACGACCCGACCTCGATCCGCGGTCGTGGCTGCGCTGCGCGCGAGAACTTGACCGCGTTGGAGATCAGATTGACGAACACCCGCTTGAGCAGGACGCGATCGGCATCGACTTTCGGGAGCCCGCCGATCACCAGCTCGACGTCCGCGCTGGCCAGCTGCGGCTCGAGCTCGGTTATAGCTTCGTGGACGAGCGCTTCGAGATCGACCGGCGCACACTCGAGCGCGAGACTGGTGGCCTGGGCTAGCTCGAGCAGATCGTTGGCCAGCTCACTCATCCCTTGCGCGGCCTTTGTGATCATCTCGATACAGCGACGGGCTTCTGGCTTCATCTCTTCCGAGTAGCGGATATCGAGCGTCTGCGCGAAACCCAGCACGGCCTGCAGTGAGGTGCGGAGGTCGTGTGAGATCGAGTAGCTGAACGCCTCGAGCTCGACATTGGCGATCTCGAGCTCTCTGGTGCGCTCGATCAGTGCATCGTTCATCAGCGCCAACTCCTCGCTCATCCCCTCGAGACGGTGCCGAGCGCTCGCGAAGGGTCGCAGCGTCTCGGCCAGGAAGCGGAAGGAGCGCTCGTCTCCGGGCTCGCTCGTATCGGCGTTCGGCGGCTCGGCGGCTCGCAGCGCCTCGAAGTGTGCCAACGCGATGTTCGACGAGTCGAGACCGCTTTCGAGAGCGGCGTTGCCGAGCTCCCAGCCGCGCGCAAGCGTTTCCTCGCTCTCCTCGACTAGATACGAGCGCAGGGCGGCAGCGTAGGCCGATCGGAGATCAGGCTCTTTCATCGTCTCGGTCTCCATGGTTTCCCTCGGCAAGATAATTCACCGGTCTCGCTGCTCGTACTTCTTCGTCACCCAGCTCGAAGATCGGATCGCCGTTGTCGGTATGGCGGCGCTCATCCGGTCGTTTCCGATCGGCAGCCGGAAACGAAAACGGAGCTTGATCACCGTTTTCGACACTCCTTACGCTGTCGAGCACCTTCTATCCCTACCCGCTGGCTCGATTATCAAGCGGGCAACAGGCGATCACGCCGGTTCAGCGGAGGCGCGAACGCCCCCAAGCCGCGACAAGCCGTCCTCTACGCATCAGCGTGCCGCTGCTGGCAAGATTTGGGACACTTGCTGCGCGGGCGGTTAGCTCAGTTGGGAGAGCGCCTGCCTTACAAGCAGGAGGTCGCTGGTTCGAACCCGGTACCGCCCATCTCGCGCTCTCGGCCGGCGGCCTCGACCGTCCGGGCGCGACCGGCCGCCCGAGGCCGCCTGACGCCGCTGAGCGCACGATCCTCTACGAGGCCGTGTGGTGAACACTGTCCTCTCCGGGCTCGCACGCTCAGCGGCGCCCCGAGAGCGCGAGAGGCGTTTCGTTGTTGTCCGGGCACCTGGCGGTTTTGTGCGACCAGGCGCGATTGGTTTCCCGAGCCGCCTGGCGCCGCTGGCGGCACGAGCACGCGAGAGACGCTGGTTCGAACCCGGCACCGCGGATTTTCGGCGGAATGGCCTCTGCGTACGAATCACCGGTTCTCTGACCCGTGTGCCGCGTGTGCTTCTACAAGCAAGGCGAGCGACCGCGAACGGACGCGGAGTTCGGAGCGATTGTCGGGGACGGCGATTAGTGAGCCGAGCCCGCGCAGGTCGGTCGCGGCGGCCGAGGCCGGGCGCGAACAGCCGAGTTGCACCTGCTCAGGCCACCGGCTCCGAGCCCGGAGCACAGGGTTTTACGCTCGCTTTACGTCCGTTACCGCTTCGACACGACAGCCCAGGGCGCGCTTCAGGTACCCTGGGCGCCCATGCGTAGCCTTACTCGAGCGAGTTTCGTCCTCCTCGCCGCGATCGCCGTTGTTTTTGGCGCGACCAGCGCTTCCGGAGCACGGAAGGTTGCCGCGGTCAAGACGGCTACGGGAGCGATGCAGACCGGGGTCGGCTTTGTGAATTACACCTCCAACGCCGACAACGCGACGGAGTTCGAGCGCATCCGTGCGGCCGGCGCAACGTACGTCGATCTCGTTATCAGCTGGTCGAGCGTCGCACCCTCGGGAACCACTCCCCCCGCCGGCTTCCAGCCGACGGATCCCGCCGATCCAAACTACAAGTGGACTCAGGCCGACGGTCAGATCGAGGCGGCCGTGTCGGCCGGCTTGAAGCCGTATGTGATCATCTCGTCCGCACCGCTATGGGCCGAGGGCTCCCCGTTTCCGTCGTCCGCCCTCGGCGGTTCTTACAAGCCGAGTCCGAGTGCCCTGGCACAGTTCGCGACCGCAGTCGCAACGCGCTACAGCGGCAACTTCGACGGTTTACCCCGGGTGCAGTACTGGGGGGTCTGGAACGAGCCCAATCTGAACACCTTCTTGAATCCCCAAAAGGTCAACGGAAAGGCTTTCGCTCCCGGCCTGTACCGCTCGATGCTGAATGCCGCGGCCGACGCGATACATGCCGTGAATGCCAGTAATGTCGTGATCGGCGGAGAGACGGCGCCGTTCGGCTCCGTAAGCGCGACCAGGCCGCTCGTCTTCATGGAGGACGTGCTCTGTATAAAGGAGACGGCGGTCCGCAACAAGCAGACCAGGCAGGTCACCTACGCCTACAAGTCCGCTTGCAAGGCGAAGACGAAGTTCGATATCTGGTCTCACCACCCCTACACCCAGGGTGGGCCCACGACGAAGGCGAACCTTCGGGGCGAAGTGTCGCTCGGCGACATGGGCACGATGCGAGATGTACTGAACGCCGCGATCGCGGCAAACCACGTCGTCTCGAACCAGAAGGTGCGACTCTGGGCCACCGAGTTCAGCTGGGACTCGAAGCCGCCCGACCCGAAAGGCGTTCCCATCGCGCTCGAGACGCGCTGGGTTTCGCAGGCTCTCTACCAGATGTGGAGCTCCGGCGTATCGCTCGTAACGTGGTTCATGCTCCGAGACCAACCGATGTCCTCGTCGCTTTTCCAATCCGGGCTCTACTACGAAGGAAGTGGCGGGATCTCGACGGATCGCGCCAAGCCGATACTGCGCGCCTTCCGCTTCCCCTTCGTCGCTCTGCCCCAGATTTCGAAGAAAAAGACGACCGTGCTGCTCTGGGGACGCACGCCGACCAGTAGCGCCGGCAGCGTCGTGATCGAGCGCCAGTCCGGCAGCAAGTGGAAGCGTGTCACGACGCTCCAGGCCAACCGGTACGGTATCTTCACGACCTCGATCGCCAAGCCTGCGAACACGGTCTATCTCAGGGCTCGACTGTCCAACAACAGCGATCAATCCGCGGCGTTCTCGCTCAAGGCTCCAACGAAGACCTGGCACAACTGCGTTTTTGGGACCTGCTAGAGAAGGTGTCGCGACCTTGACCTAGGCCAGTGCCGAGCCAGGGTGAACATCGCGCGCATGCCGACGATGGAGCGTCTCGTTTGAGACGAGTGCCGCTGCCGAAGCGGAACTGAACGGCCACGAATCGATCACCGCGGCCGCGCTAAGCGCGCGTAACGTGCCCCAGGCCGGTCGTCCCGATAGGTCGGTACCGCAGCCGAGCTATTGGATAGAGAACCGGATAAGCGCTAGACGCGCTGCCTTCGAATGGCCGTGACACCGACCACTACGGTAGAACCGACGATCGCAATCAGCAGGATCACGAGGCGGGCGGCACTACCGGACCCGGGCGAGGCGATCGCCGCCTGAAGCGACCGGCCGAGCGACGAGTCGAGCCTCCCGGGGCGAGGAGTCTTCATGACTGGTAGCTTCGCGCCGGCGCCGAACCTCTGCGAGTTCATGATCAGCTCGAGCGTATTTTGCGTACGCTTCGGCGCGGCCTTTATGGCTATCTTGGCCTTCGGGGACACCGGTACCGCTACTGCCTTGTTGACTTTCTTCGGCTTGGTGACGCCGACCACATTGGAGCCGGTCGATGTTGGCACTTCGTCCCTGTACTGATCGCACGCGGAGCAGTTGCTACCCCCTAGTGGTGGCGTCGACGCGGCGCCGACAGCGGGAGCGACCAGCGCGGCGACCAAAACCGAGGCGATTATTCCGTTACGGGTGATCAAGCCCACTTAAGTCTCCCTCACCCTCTCGCTTGCAGGAAGTCGTTAGTCTACCAACCCGTGGCGTTTTTAAACAGAATCCGCTCGGTCGCATTCTCGCCGGGCCTGTTGATTCCGCTTTCGATTGCAGCCGTCACGTTCGTGGTCGCGTACGACGACGGCAGCTACTCGCTGCCAAGCCGGAACACGCTCGCGATCGCGATCTGGTGGACGGTGATCATCGGCGTGGCGCTGCGAACGCTCACGCTGGAAGGAGTTACCAGAGCGTCGCTGGTGCTTGGCGGGCTCCTGGCGGCGCTCTGCGCCTGGACCTTCGCATCGGTGTTCTGGGCGCCGAGCGCCGAGAACGCATTCAACGAGTTCAACCGGGATTCCCTGTTCCTCGCGATCTTCGTGTTCACAACCCTCGCAGCCAGGCGAGGATCGATTCTTCGCTGGTGCAACGGATTCGCCGTAGGGATATCCGCAGTGGTTCTGGTCGCGCTCATCAGCAGGTTCTTTCCGGGCTCCTTCTCGAATCAGGGGCTGGGGACCTTCCTCCATAGCGTCGTTCACCGTCTCAGCTTCCCGCTGGGTTACTGGAACGGGCTCGCGATTCTCGTCGCACTCAGCCTGCCCCTGCTACTTCGGATCGCCGTCTCGAGCAAACAGCCGGCGGTTCGTGGCCTTGCCGTAGTACCGATTCCGGCTATCGCTTCGGTCATCTTCATGGCCTCTTCCCGGGGCGGAGTCCTCACCGCCTTCGTCGGAATCGTCGTCTTCCTACTGCTCGGCGAGCGACGCTGGGCGGCTGGCGCGGCGCTCCTCTGGGGTGCAGTCGGCTCGGCCGCTGCGATCGCCGCACTCGACTCCCGCAAGGCGCTCGTCAACGGACCTCTCGGAACCAACCTGGTCGCACGCGAGGGACGAAGCGCGGCGCTACTCGTAGCACTCGCCTGCGTGCTCGTCGGAGGGGCCTATGCCCTGAGTTGCGAAGTAGCCTCCCGCCTCGCGCAGAGAAGAGTCTTCCGGCCCAGGCCGTGGCTGGGCCCGGTCACTGTCGCGCTGGTGGTCGGGATCTTCGTTGCCGGGATCGTCGCCAGCCATCCCATCCGAGAGTTTCAGGCTTTCAAACACCCGCTGCCCAACATCTCCACCAAGGGCTACACCCAGAAACACCTGCTCAGCGGCAGCGGTAGCGGCCGCTGGCAGTTCTGGACAGCGGCGATCAAACAGTGGGAGAGCCATCCTTTCGTCGGCAACGGAGCGGGCTCATACGAAGCGTGGTGGCTTAAGCACGAGCCCGCGGTCTACCCGTTGCCGGTCAAGGACGCCCACTCGCTCTATCTCCAGTCGCTCGGAGAGCTGGGGATTCCGGGATTCCTCCTCACCCTCTCGCTGGCGCTGGCCGGAATAGGTATCGGAGTACGGCGCTCGCGGCGAAGCTCGGGCGAGAGGCGCGTGGCCCTGGCGGCGCTGACCGCCGGTTTCACCGCCTTTGCGGTTGCCGCGGGAATCGACTGGATGTGGGAGCTCACCGTCGTGGCTGCGGTCGGAATTGCGCTGCTTGCCCTGTTGAGTAGCTCCGCGGTCACCGCTCCGAGCCCTCCACGGCTAGTCGATGGCACGAGCGCGTCGCGCCAGGCGCGGCCGAGAAGATTCGGACTTGGTGTGGCGGCGCTGGTCGGTGTTTGGCTACTCATCTGCGCCCAGGGTATCCCGCTCCTCTCCCAGCTCAGGCTCAAAGACAGCCAGGCCTACTCCAGGAGCGGGAACACGGCAGAAGCGCTTCGTGCCGCCATGGATGCTCGCAACCTCCAGCCGTGGGCCGCGAGCCCCTACCTTCAGCTCGCGCTGCTCACCCGAGACGAAGGGCTGCCGGGCCAGGCGCACAAATGGATCGAGGACGCTATCTCGCGCGATCCGACCAATTGGCAGTTGTGGCTCGCGGCTTCCGGCATCGACGCGCGGCTGGGGAATGTGCGGGGCGCCGAGAAGAGCCTCAATCGAGCCAAGTCACTCAACCCGCGGTCGCAGCTCTTCACGGGCTCGCAGGTCTTCACGGGCTAGGCCCAAGCTGCGTTCGGTCGGCGCGGGCGGGCTCACGACATATGAACGATGACCGCGGGCTGCACTCTTTCCCCGCCCAAAAGACACTACGGGACGGCTCGGAATTACCAATAGCCACAAATAAAGAGGTGTGTTAGGCTCCTTTTCGCCGGGTATCGTGAGCGAGACAACGGAACCACCAGGAATCACGAGGTGGAGTGACGGAGAGCAGTCACCGGAAGTTCACTCGCCAGATCGCGATCACGAGATACCAGAAAGCCTCATGTCGAGCGCCCCGTCGCACACGAAGGAATCCGCCGAGTCGCTCGCCGTCGCCGCTCACGACGATGCCTGGGCAGAGTCCTCGTCCAACGAATGGCGTGAGTCGCTTCTCCGCCGCATGCTCGCCTCCGGCGACATACTCGCCGTGCTCTTCGGCGCGCTCTGGATCGGCTTCATAGCCGGACGCAACATCAACGCTTTCTTCTGGATCGTCGTGCTCGTGCCGGCCTGGGTGATCCTCGCCAAGCTGCTCGGCCTCTACGACCGCGATCAACGTTCTCTCCGCCACCTCACGATCGACGAATCAGCTCCGCTGGCGGTCTGGGCTGCACTCGGCGCTGCCGGGGTCGTCCTCTTCTTCCATCTGCCCGTGCCCGGGTCGTTCACGCCGATGAGCGCCGCCCACTTCGCGCTCGCTACCTTCGTCTCCGCGTTTGCGATCAGAGGGCTCACGCGCCGGCTCTGGCGAAGTATCACGCCGCGGGAGCGCACCGTCGTCGTCGGCTCGGGGCCGGAGACCGAGGCCTTCTTGCGTAAGGTCGAGCTGTTCCCGGAGACCCATCTCGAGATCGTCGCCAACGTCCCGGAGATGGATATCGAAGAGCTGCGCCGAGGGGATGGCCTCTGGCGCTCCGTCGACCGGATCGTCGTCGCTTCGGCCGCTACCGACGGACGAGACGTCGCCGAGCTGATCACTCTGGCGCAGGAGCAGAACATCAGGCTCAGCGTCGTTCCGCTGACCAGGAGCCTCTTCGGCACCGCTGTTCAGCTCAGTCGCATCGCCGACCTCCCCGTGCTCGAATACCGCACCTGGAACATCGCTCGATCGACACTCCTCTTGAAGCGCCTGCTCGATTTCCTCGTCAGCCTGATCGCGCTCTTGATACTTGCGCCTCTCTTCATCCTGATCGCCCTCGCGATCAAGCTCGGCAGCCGCGGCCCGGTCATCTATTCGCAGTACGCGCGCCGGCCTCGGCGGAAAGCCTTTCCGAATGCTCAAGTTCCGCACGATGGTTCGCGACGCCGAGGAGCGGCTGAAGGACATCGTGCCCTTCGACAAGCTCGCAGAGCCGATGTTCAAGCTGCCGAACGATCCTCGCGTCACCCGTGTCGGCCGTTTTCTCAGGCCCTGGAGCCTCGACGAGCTGCCGCAGCTCGTCAACGTGCTGATCGGCCAGATGAGCCTGGTCGGCCCTCGTCCCGAGCAGATCGAGCTGGTCGAGCGCTACGAGCCCGAGCATCTCTTCCGACTCTCGGTCAAGCCCGGGATGACCGGCCCGATGCAGATCTACGGACGAGGCCAGCTCAAGTTCGAAGAGCGCCTCGCCGTCGAGCGCGAGTACATCGAGAACCTCTCGCTCGGCCGCGACCTGCGAATCCTGACGATGACGGTCGCCGTCGTCCTCGGCCGGAAGGGCGCTCTCTAGAGCGACTTGTTCTTCGGCGATTCCGTCTCGGGCTCGGGCGCGGGCTCCAGCCAGGCGAGAGTGGCGAGGATCGCGAACAGCCCGAAGGCGGCGAAGAGGTAGGGGTTGGTGGTGCCGACCAGAAGGACGCTGACGACGATCGCCACCGCCAGCGAAGCGCCTTCGAGTGCCTTCCCGCGGGTCTTCTCGGCCTTGCCGAAGCGCAGGCGCAAAGCGTCCCAGACAAGTCTCAGCGGGAAGGAAAGGAAGAGCAGCAAGCCGACGATGCCCGCCTTGAAGAGGAGATCGAGATACGACAGCTCGTATCTGTAACCGGTGGTGGCGAAATCCGTGGCGATCGCTCCGAATCCCGAGCCGAGCAGCGGATGCTTGCGGATGTGTCGAAGCAAGCTCTTCGCCTCCCTCACCCGATAAGAGTTGGATCTCTCGCCCGAGATGTCGCTGCTCGTACCGGGATGCGGTCCTAAAATCGTTGTTGGCGCCACGGCGAGCGGCGCCACGGGAGTCGCTATCGTTTGCTCGACCTTGTGCGTGTCGACGACGAGGTTGACGTCGTCCCAGTAGACCCGTCCCTTTGGCGCGTAGAGCCTGATCTGGATCTCGGTTCCGCGCCGACGGGTCTTGAACGAGACCGCCAGGCGCTTCCAGCCGCTTGTGGGGGCACCGATCGAGGCATCGAAGGTGAGCCCGTCTCGGGAGTCCCAGACGAACAGGCCCCTACTGGCTTCAGAGGCCGACGCCGTCGTCCCCGCGCTCCACACCCACGCGCTCAGCGTGTATTGCGTGGAGGGTTTGGTGGAGAGGTTCTCCAGGACGTAGTCGTCTTGAGCCGAGGCGGTTTCGGTCAACTCGAGACTGTGAGACCCGGATCTGTGCTCCGAAACAGTGCGGCTTACCTGCAACGAGCGTGCTCCCCAATCATTGATTTGCCAGGCGCCGTTTTGCTCGAAGCTTGGATTGGTGATCGTGCTCGGGTCCTTCGGAAGGCTCGAGCTGGTGATCGTCGCCGCGCGCTGGAACACATAACGGACGAGCGAGTGACCGGTTAGGGGAGTAACGATCATCGCGAGCGCGAGCCCCGCCACCGGCACGCCCGACACCGTCAGCGCGCGCTTCAGCGTCGGAGCGCCCAGCGCGAGGACCAGGGCGAAGGCGGCGGCGGCGCCGATCCAGATACCGCGCGTGTAAGTTGCGACGACGTCGGCACAGAGCACGACGAATAGGAGCCAGTAGCGATAGCAGCGTGGTCGCGCGAGCAGTCGCCAGGTGGTCAGCGCCAGGCCGACCTGCAGGAACAGGCTGGCGCCGGTGAAGAGCCTGAAGGCTCCGTTGGACATGTCGCCGATGATGCCTCCCATATCGAGACGGAGAACGAGAGCCCTGTGAAGAGTCGTGAGCGCGACCAGATGAGACGCCGAGACGACGATGAGCACGAGGTTCAGGAACGCGTTCGTCGCGCAGGCGGCGAAGAACACGTTGCGGAACCAGGCTCCGTAACCGCCACGCACGAGCGTGATAACGACGATCGCGAAGGCGAAGAAGACAAAGCCGTTGCCGTCGCCGAAGACGTTTCCCGCGCCGTTGTGGTGGAGCAGGCCGATCGGCATCCAGATCGCCGGGAACAGGAACGCAAGCGCCAGCGCGTGCACTCCGTAGCGACCGAGGACCGATCGCTCGCCGCGGCGCCAGGCGGCAACGAGGATGCTCACCGCTCGAAGCATCACCACTCCGTCCAGGAAGATGCGCCCGGTCAGGTGCGCACCGTATGTGGCCCAGCCTCCGCCGGCGCCGCCGAGAACCAGCTCGAAAACGGCGACCGCGACGGCAGCGCGGAAATCGACGAGTGCCAGGCCCACGAAGGCGAGGGGAAGGATCAGCTTGAGCAAGCTCGTCAGCGGGCCCGCATCGGCTGCGGTCGCCCTGAGCAGCGCGAGCCCGACGATGCACGCGACGATCAGCGCGAGCAGGCCGGCGCGCACGCCCGCACTCGTAAGCCAAGCTCGCAGCCTCGCGCAGTGCCTGTTTGCGGTCGCGCTCATTCCAGCGTGCGCCCGAAAGACGTTCGCCGACGCCGCGCGGGCCCGGCGGCCGAGCGACGGATAGCCGGAGCTCATCAGGCGCCTCAGCTCCCTGCCCTTGATACTGCGCATTTTCTGTACCTCGCGTCGCCGCCGAGCCCAGCGCGGAAGCGCGCGCAACACGTCGCGCTCGGCCTTCAGCATGAGGATCGTCCTGCGCTCGCTCAGCGCTTTGGCGAGAGAGAGCAGCTCGGCGAAGAAGATGCGCAGCGAGCTTCGCCAGAGCAAGGACGCCGGGCTGTTCTTCACGATCATGCTCCAGCGGTTGCGCACCGCGTGATAGTAGGCAAACTCGCTTGCCTGCCGCCCCGAGGTACCGCCGCCTGCGTGGAAGACAATCGCCTTCGGCGCGTACCAGCACTCGTATCCGGCGAGGTTGGCCCTAAAGCTCAGATCCACGTCTTCGTAGTAGGCGAACAGGTCCTCGTCGAACCAGCCGAGCCGGCGAACTACCTCGGCGCGCCAGAGCGAGGCGCCGCCGGATGCTCCGAACACCCGCTCTTCCTCGTCGTACTGGCCGGCGTCCGGCTCGCCTCTACCGCGTGCGTAGGCCCGGAAATAGGGCGTCAGGATGTCGCCGCAGTCGTCGATCCGGCTGCGCTCCTTCAGGTCGAGCAGCTTCGACGTGGCGGCCGCGGCGCGAGGATGGCGCTCGAGACAGGCGACGAGCTCGCTCAGCCAGGCGGGGTCGGCCTCGGTGTCGTTGTTCAGGCAGGCGAGGTAGTCGGAATGCGCTTCGCGGAAGGCGATGTTCATCGCGGCGCCGAAGCCCCGGTTCTCGTTCAGGCGGATCAGGCCGACCTCGGGGAAATCCTCCTCGACGAGCGCGACCGAGCCGTCGCTCGAGCCGTTGTCTACGACGATCGTCCGGAAACCGGCGCAGGTCTGGGCTCGAAGCGATTCGAGACAGGCCGGAAGGAGCTCGGCGCCGTTCCAGTTCGGGATGATCACGCATAGCGGCGAGCGTTCGGCCGCGACGGAGTTCTGGGCTGCATCAGGGTCAGCGTTCACGATGGCGCGTTACCTCCGGGCTCGCCGAGCATACAGAAACGGTTTCTCACGACAGGCGACCTGCCTCGACGTGCACGAGCCTCTAAGAGCCTAGTCCGCGTAGGCTCCGGCCTTGAGCCAATCAGGCAGGAGGTATCGTGTCGAGCCGCCGGAAGAGAAGCGCCGAGAAGATTGATGCCTGCGCAGACACCCGCAAGCGATAGCAAGAGCGCCGGCGCCGGCGAGCGCCGAAAGTTGGCCCGCAACTCCTCGGGCGTTCTGCTGGCCATGATCGTCGCGAACATCGCCCTCATGGGCACCTCGATCATGACCTCGCGCCTGCTGGGCCCGAAGGGACGCGGCCAGCTCTACGACACGGCCCAGGTGACGACGTGGCTGGTCGTGCTCGGGAGCCTCGGGCTGGGATCGGCGGCCACCTACTTCACCGCGCGCGGCGAGCGGCCCCGGTCGGTCGTGCTCGGGAACAGCGTTCTGCTCGGGCTGCTGTTCGGTGGCGCGATCGTGGGCGGCGGCTACGGCGTGGTCGCCCTCGGCGGCGTGACGATGCACAGGGTCCCGGCGTCCTATCTCCTGATCGCCATGCTCGCCGTTCCGTTCGCCCTGGCGCTCGGGAACATCCAGTCCGTCTATTTGGGGGCGCAACGATTTCGTGAGTTCATTCAGATCACCGTCGGGCTGACCGCGCTGCCGTTGCTACTGATCGGCATCGCTCTGCTCGCACTTGGCGGCGGCGCGCGCGCTGCGATCATCGCAAGCGCTCTGAGCACGGTGATACTCGCCGTCGCCTTCCTCGTCAGGGCGATCCGGACTCTCGGTATCGGCTGGAGGCTCGAGCGCGCCTACTTCAAGGTCGCAACCTCCTACGGCCTGCGGATCCAGATCGCCACCGTGCTGACCCTGCTCGGGTACCGGCAGGATGTCTTCGTCGTCAACCACTTCAAGGGGCCGGCGGCGGTCGGCGTCTACGCGGCGGCGGTGGCCGTTTCCGAGAGCCTCTGGATGCTCTCGCAGGCCATCAGCTACGCGCTCTTCCCGCGCATCGCCGAGGAGAAGGACGAAAACGTCCGCCGCGCGATTACACCGCTCCTGGCGCGCAACACGCTCTGGCTGACAACCGCCGCGGGCGCCATCCTCTTCCTGCTCAGCGGCCCGGTCATCTCGATCCTCTACGCGGGTGCCTTTGCGGCGGCGGCCGGCGCCATGCGCGCGCTGCTCCTGGGCATCGTCGCCTTCAGCGGCGCCCGCGTGCTCGGAAACGACATCGCCGCGCGCGGCCGCCCGGGCCTCAACTCCTGGATCGCCGGCATGAGCGTGGTCGTGAACCTCGGCATCAACCTGGTGCTCGTGCCGCGCTACGGAATCAACGGCGCCGCCTGGGCGAGCACGATCTCGTATTCGCTGCTGTTCGTGGCGACGGTGGCCGTCTACTGCCGGCTTGCCCGCACCTCGGTTCGCTCGGTGATCGTTCCCTCGCGGGAGGACGCGGCCGCCTACTACCGGCTGGTGCGCCGGCTGCTGAAGCGCCCGATCACTCAGGACTCGGCGGCTCTGGCCGCGGCGGCCGCGGCATCTGCGGCCGACAGCGAGCGCAGCGAGTCGTAGATCCCCTGCAGCTGGGCGCCGACCGCCTCGAGGCTGTAGCGGCCCCGCGCATCGGCGGCGATCGCGTCGCGGTCGTACGAGCCGAGGTTCGAGAGCACGCTGTCCAGAGCCTCGGCCAGCGCCGAGGGATCATCCGGCGGCACGAGGATGCCGGCGTCGCGGGGCACGAGGTCGGGAACATTCCCCACAGTCGTCGAGACGACCGGCAAACCGCAGGCCAGCGCTTCCGCGATCACGCAGCCGAAGGTCTCCATCTTGGTCGGGAGGACGAAGAGATCCGAGCCACGCATCATCTCGGCGACCTCGCGCTTCGGCTTCGCCCCGTGAAAGACGACCGGCGCCGGCAGGTTCGCCGCTTCGGTACGCCGCTGGTACTCCGGGCGCTCGGGCCCCTCGCCGATCACATCCAGGCTCCAATCACTGCGGCGCTTCCCGAGCAGCGTGAGCGCCTCGAGCAGGGTTGGGTAGCCCTTGTGCTCGGTTGCCTCGAGGTTGCCGACGAAGATCATCCGGCGGGGGCCTTTCAGCTTCAGCTCGCGCTGCGCGGTGAAGAACAGAGCGGTGTCGACGACGTTGGGCACGACCTCGAAGCGCCCGCGAATGCCGTAGGCCTCGATCGAGCGCTGGAGATGCTCTGAGACCGGCAGGCCGAGGGCGGCGTGCTCGTACACGTAGCGGGCCTTCCGAACCTCGGCGCGGCCGAGCGTCCGGCGCGGGAAGCCGGTGAACTGCTCACTGACGACGACCGGGATCCCGTCTCGCTTACCGATCCTGATAGCCGGCACCCCGGCACCGTAGATGTGAGCGTGGATGATGTCGGGCTCGAAGCCTCCCTCTCGAAGCCGGCGATATGCCCCGCTCGCGGCGCGCAGGTAGAACGGGTACGAGCTGCCGCGCAGTGGCAGCCTGCGGTGCCGCACGTGGTAGGTCGGAATCCCTTCGCTCAGCTCGGGATCGTTCTCCTCCTCCATCGTCCAGAGCTCGCGCAGGCCCCGCGTGCCCTGCTGGGGCAGGTGGAGAACGACGACGTAGTTACCCGCGGCGCGAACCGCCTTGGCGTACTCGCGCACGAAGACGCCTCCGTAGCTTAAGTCGGGGCTCGGGTACCAGTTCGTGATGAAGAGGACCTTCACGAGCGGGCTTCTTTCCTGCTCGAGCGGCGCGGCTTTCGCCTGGCGCGAGGATCGGCCGAGGCGACCAGCTCCAGCATCCTCCGGCCCAGGTTCTCGTACTCGTAGGCGCCGAGGTCGAAGTCCGGGAGCGGCTCGAAGCGTGCTCCAACTTCCGACCAGCGCGTCACGAAGTCGCGAACGGCCTCTGCCAGTGAGCCCGCCCCATTCGGCGGCGCGACCGTGTGAGCCCCGGCCTCGGCGAGCAGATTGGCCGCCGCCGACCCCTGCTCGGTCACGGCCAAGATCGGCTTGCGAGCGGCCAGATACTCGAAGACCTTCGCCGTTGTCGCGGCGGCGCCACCGGGTATGAGGAGAAGTCCGTCGGCCGCCTGCTGAAGGCCGAGCGCCCGCGGATAAGGAACCTGCCCCAGGACACGCACGACCTGGCCCAAATCGCCCCTGGTGAGAAAGTCGCGCTCGGCGCCGCTGATCGTGCCGGCCACAACCAGCTCGAGCCGCTTCTTCAGGCCCGGCTCCCGTTCGAGCAACAGCTCGAGCGCCTCGACGAACATGCGCGAGTCCCTGCCTCGATGGAGAACGCGCTCCTCCAGATCGATCGCGAACATCCCCGTGTACACCAGCGAGAAGCGCTTCGGGTCGAGCGTCTCGCGCTCGTCTGCGGCCGCGGCGATCGCCGCCTTGTCGAACCCGTTCGAGACCTCGAAGGCCGGAACGCCGTGCCGCCGCCCGAAATCGGACGCGATCTGCTCGTTGATCGCCGTGACGACGGTCGCCCGCCGGGCGATCCTTCGCTCCAGCCAGCGGTCGAGCGGGCGCAGAAAGAAGGGATGGGAAACGTCGCGCAGCCAGTCGTCGCGGAAATCAGCCACCCAGCGAACGCCAAAGGCGCGCGCGACCAGCCCGAGCAGATGAGCCGACTCCGGCCCTGAGGTCGTCACGATCACGTCGGGACGATCTCGCCTGATCAGCCCGAGCAGACGCAGGCAAGCCCGCGGGAACCAGGTCAGAGCGGTGATGTCGGGAACGACGTAGTTCGTCCACCAGCGCGGCCTGGCGCGGGCAGCGACCGCCGCCTCGGCCTCGCCGTAGCCGACGAGCGTCTGGTACTGAGTGTGGAAACGAGTCCTCAGGTCGCCGGCACGGATGACTCGCTGCGCCTCGTCGTCGTCGGCCGAGCCGGAGATCTTGCTGGTCAGCACGGTGGTTCGGAGCCCGGCCGACTCGAACGCGCGGCGCAGGCCGAGCGGCCGGTGCACGGAGACCACGTTGCAGGGCGAGTAGAGGTAGGCGACCAGAAGGATGTGCTCGATGGGCCGGTCGTGCCGAGGCTTCACCGTCAGACCTCGACTCTGATCTCGCTGGCTGGCTGGTCGGGCATCGGCAGACGCAATCGTAGCGATGGGCAACACAGCGAACCGCGAGCGCTTCACGTGAGAGGCGAGGCGCCGTTCCCGCGCCCGAGCCGGCGGCGCGCGTTATTCGGAGCGGATGAAGACGGACTGAAAACGGCGCTTGACGAACAGCGCCAGCTTTTTCACGAGTAGCCGCGGCGCGCTGTGGCGGAGATAGGGCGCGGCCTCCCTGAGGCGTCCGTGCTTGAGCAACTTCGTCCCGAGCGCCACGTTCGCCCGCGCCAGCATCCGCCCGAGCCGCTCGAGCGATTCGGGGGGAAAGGCGTAGTGCGACGAGTAGTAATCGAGCGCCTGCACGTATCGTTTGAGCATCGCGACGCTGTCCGAGGAATCGCTCTCGTGACCGCGATAGTAGACGGCGAGCGGCTCGTCCAGATAGTCGAAGCGCGCGCCCGAGAGGGCGACCCGCAGCCAGAGCCCGTAGTCGTCGAAGGAGAAAAACGGCGCATCCTCGTCGAATCTACCGACCTCTTCCAGCAGTCTTTTCTCGGCGACCACCGAATTCACCGTGATGAAGCTGAACTCGAGCCATTCCTCGATCAGCGGGTTGAGGATCTGTCCCTCGTACGGCGGCGCAAGCTTGCTGTAGCGAACTCGCTTGCCGTTCTTGGCGTAGTAGGTGTCCGTATAGCTGATCCTCGATTCTTTTCCATCCATGAACGCCAGCTGCCGCTCGAGCTTCTCGGGTAACCACTCGTCGTCGGCATCCAGGAAGGAGACGATCTCGCCCGCTGCTTCCTTCAAGCCCCGGTTGCGCGCGACCGGGAGGTACTGATTCGACTGGTGGAAATAGCGAACGCTCTCGAAGGATCGCGCGATCTCGGCGGTGGCGTCAGTCGAGCCGTCGTCGATCAGAACGACCTCGTAGTCGCGGTACGTCTGTGCTTCGACGGAGCGCAAAGCGCGAGCGAGAAACGCCTCGGCGTTGTAGGCGGTGATGATGACGCTGACTCTCGGCACAGACCCTCCAGGCGAAGTTCTCGCGAGGGTTCAATATAGTCTCGCGCCGGGCCGGCATGCGGCTGGACGATCCCCAGGCCAGCCGCCGGGTCACTCGCTTCTGCGGGCTCTTGGCCGGGCCCGGCGTAGTCGGCCGGCGTGGACTGCCGACCGTGGCGCCCTGAACTTCTACGACGCACTAGGTACGATCACCCGGATGCTCCCCCGTAGTCCAGTGAGGCGCTGACTATCAAACTCGCGTACATAATCTCCGCCTACAAGCTCCCAGAGAATCTGGAACGACTCGTCAAGGCGATCGCCGGGCCGGATTCCTGCGTCGTTATCTCCGTCGACAAAAAGACTCCTCGCGACGTGTTCCGAAGGATGAAAAGAGGTCTCGAGCCGATCGCAGGCGTTTACTTCTTGCCTCGTCACCGAAGCTATTACGGCGGCTTCGGACATGTGAGAAGCACGATAAATGGACTCAACTTCCTCAATAAGCGAGGGATCGACTACGACTACGTCTCCTTGCTGACCGGGCAGGATTATCCGATCAAGTCCTCCGCCGAGATATCAGCGTTCCTCGAGAACAACCGGGGGAGATCGTTTATCGAGCACTTCACTATGCCGGCTTCTTCCTGGACAGACGGAGGCATGATCCGGATCACTCACCTCTGGTTTCACTCCACGGGGAAGGTGAGAAATTACCCGAGAGACCGCTTCCCGCTGCTCTTTCAACAGAAGATTCCCTACGGGCTCGCGCCGTGGGGAGGGTCAGGCTATTGGACTCTCTACAAAGAGCATGCCGACTATGTGATGCGATTCGTTCGCAGCCATCCGAAATACCCGCGTTTCTTCAGGCGCGGTGACGTCCCGGATGAGATCTTCTTCCAGACGATCCTCCTCGACTCTCCCTACAAGGCGGATATCATCAACGATGATCTCAGATACGTCGACTGGTCGGATCCGCAAGAGTCGCCGAAAGTTCTCGGGATGGACGACTGGGAGAAGCTGGAGGCGTGCGATGATCTCTTCGCGAGGAAGTTCGACATCGGCAGAGACGCGGACATTCTCTCGATGATCGACAACGCAAGGTGACGCCTCTGAATACCGATCGCGGGCGTTTCTACCAAGCGCTTCGATTCGACCGTCCCGCGGCTCCTGATATCCGCTCCGTGAGCACCGCGGGACGGTCTTCCTGCCAAGACTCCCTTCGTGCCCGCGTCTAGGCGGCTCCGGTAACCTCTATCGCCGGCGCCGCCGGCGGGCTAGATAGGCTGCACTCGGGCGTCCAGCCCAACGATTCGGGAGGGAACCGATTCTCAACCGAGGCGAGACAGTGGAACGCAAAGAGGCACTTCAATCAGCCGAGAATGAGACCGCGGGCGCACCGAGCCCGGTTGAGCTCGTCATCGAGCCCGGCGGAGCGCTCAGGCTCGACCCCAGAGAGCTCTGGCAGTATCGCGAGCTCTTTTACTTCTTCGCCTGGCGCGACATCAAGGTTCGCTACAAGCAGACCGCGCTCGGAGCGCTCTGGGCGATGTTCGCCCCCTTCGTGACCGTCGTCGTCTTCACGATCTTCTTCAACCGCGTCGCACACATCAAATCGCCGAACTCCATCCCCTACGCCATCTTCTCCTACACGGGACTGCTCTTCTGGAACTTCTTCACCGCAGCCCTTTCGTCCACCAGCGGCAGCATGGTGGCCAACAAAGCAGTGGTCTCCAAGGTCTACTTTCCGCGCCTCATCGCTCCCTTTTCGGCCACGATCGTCAACATGGTCGACTTCGGCTTTGCGTTCGTCGTGTACGTCGCTCTCTTTTTCTTCTACGGGATCACGCCGGGCCTTGCGGGCGTCGCGCTCTTCCTCCCCATGCTCGCGCTCACCTTCATCGCCGCTACAGGTATGGGGCTCTTCTTCGGCGCTCTCAACGTCCGTTACCGCGACGTCGGCTTTATCGTGCCCTTCCTGATCAGCACGCTCCTGTTCCTCACGCCCGTGATCTATCCGGTCTCGCTCGTGCCCCAGCACTATCAGTGGATTCTCTACCTGAACCCGATGACGGGGATCATTCAGACCATGCGCGCCAGCGCCCTGCACCAGGGAGCTATTCCGTGGGCGTTGTCCTCCATCTCTCTGGCAAGCATCGTCTGCACGCTCGTATTCGGCCTTCTCTACTTCCTCAAGCAAGAACGAAGCTTCGCGGACTTCTTATGACGCCGATCATCGGGATTAATGGACTGTCCAAGTCCTATGTCATCAGCCATCAGCGCGAGGCCGCATACGGCTCGCTCCGCGATGACATCGCCAATATCCTCCGCCGTCCATTCCAGCCCCATATTACCCAGGGCGCCGCTCGAGAGACGGTCTGGGCTCTCGATGGCGTGAGTTTCGATGTTCAGCAAGGAGAGATCGTCGGCATCATCGGAAGCAACGGCTCAGGCAAGTCCACGTTGCTGAAGATCCTCTCGCGCATCACCGACCCGACAAAGGGCTCTGCGATATTGCGCGGGCGCACAAGCAGCCTACTTGAGGTTGGCACCGGCTTTCATCCCGAGTTAACAGGACGCGAGAACATCTTTCTCAACGGCGCGATCCTCGGAATGACCAAGAAAGAGGTCAATCAGAAGTTCGATGCGATAGTCGAGTTCTCCGGTGTTTCTCGCTATCTCGATACGCCAGTTAAGTTCTACTCGTCGGGGATGTACGTGCGCCTGGCTTTCTCGGTCGCCGCGCATCTTGAGCCGGAGATCCTGATCGTCGATGAGGTTTTATCCGTCGGCGACGCCGAGTTCCAGAAAAAATCACTCGGGAAGATGCACTCCGTATCTAGTGAGGGACGCACTGTCCTCTTTGTCAGTCATAACATGGCCGCTGTACGAACGATATGCAATCGTGCCGTTGTCCTTCGCGACGGTCATCTTATATTCGACGGATTCCCCGAGGCCGCGATACCCTATTACGTGGGCGCCGGTTACGCAGATGCTTCAGAGTTCGTTCGCGACCCATCCTTGAGCTATCACAAGCTCTTCTTCAAGCGTATTACGCTACGCGATTCTTCTGGGCAGAGAAGAGCGAATTTCGTAGCCGGGGAAGATATTTCCGTCGAAGTCGAGGTCGTAGTTAACGAAAGTGGCGCGGATCGCGAGTTAGCGCTCGAGCTTCTCAACAACGAGGGCGTTACTTTGTTTACGAGCACAAACTATGACGAAGATCTCGGGAGGAGAAAGATCACTCTACAACCCGGCACTTATCTTGCGGTCTGCGTTATCAACACAGCCAACATACGCCCTGGGCAATACGTGATAAGTCTTTCGTCCTCCAAACCAGGAGTCGAGATGTTCGATGAAGTACCTGGCGCAGTCGGCTTTCAGCTAGATCCAGCTCCGGACGATATTGTTCAAGCGCTTGGACAAAACCGGCGCGGGATGATTTATGCGCGTTTCCCGTGGATTATGACGAAACAACCGAACCCCACCGAGTTCGCGACGACCGGTGGATCAAGCGATTCACCCGAGAACTCATGACACCCGCGCGAACAGAAGTCGATCGGCACTTCGTCAACGGTGCCTGGGAAGACCCGTTCACGATCTCGCGCACGCCGACCGATTCCACCCAGTCGTTGGTCCCCGCTCTCGTACCTAAAACCCACGGATAGACGGTGCGGCCACTCCGGCAACTCGGATCGATCGCGGCGGCCCATCTCTGCCGGAACGGGAAGGACGATATCGGAAGGAACCTGCGGCGCTTTCGCTTTCGAGCGCGACTGCGGATTCGGGCTGCGCGAAGGTCGCCGCAATACGAGCAGGCTGCCGAGATCATCATCCCCTGCTACAACCACGCCGCCTATCTCGAAGAGGCCTTCGAGAGCGTCGTCGCGCAGACGTGGCGAGAGTATCCGATTGCCGTCACACTCAGCGACGACAATTCCACCGACGCCACACCGGCGTTAATTCAACGGCTGAAAGATAGAGCCCCAGATCGTCTTCGCGTGCGAACCCTCCACAACGAGGAAAACCTCCGGCAGTGGGGTTCGCTCAATCGCGCCGTTCGCATGTCCTCGAACGAGCTCATGATCATCCTGAACGACGACGACGTGCTGGTCCCTGATGCATTGGAGAAGATCTTCTTCGCCTTCGAGGGCCATCCCGAGCTTGCGCTGGTCGGGGGAAGCAGCATCTGGCTCACGGTAACTGAGCGCCCTCCTCACGTCCAGCGGCCGGCCGCTGAGCTGCCTCTGACTATCTACCCTCCCAAAGGTGCTACGAGCTACAAAGAACTCAACGACCTGAACATGACTCACTCATCTTGCTCGTTCTTTCGCTTCGCCTGGGAGGCCGTCGGCGGTTACCGGCCCAGAGGTAAGCGAGTGAATTCCCGATCGCCCGAGGATCGTGACTTTCAGATGCGTGTGAATACGCTTTTCCCTGTCGGCGTCTACACGGATTATCCACTTGCCTACTGGCGCATCGACAGCTCACACGGTCACGAGTTCTAGGATAGGAACCAGCATGCGACTGGATCGCTGCTCACCGCTACGAAGATCCACGGCGTCCCGTCGAGCACAGAAAAGGAGCTGAATTGCTAGGTCGCCGTCGTAAAAGGGCTTTGTTCAGCTACCTGGCCGATCCCGTTTCCTGGAGCCGCAAAGATGCGCGCCTCGGCGGTCACAGCAACAAGTGGGAGAGCCGCGAGATCGCGCGACTGGTCGCGCGGCGAGGCTACGAGATCGTGGCCATCGACTGGAGCGACCGTGAGTCTACTCCTCCAGGGCCGTTCGACTGTCTCATAGACATCCACGGTAACCTACCCCGGCTCGCCGCCGAATTCCCCGGTGCGCGCCGGCTTCTTCATCTCACAGGTGACTACAACCCTTTCCGCCACAAGGCCGAAGATGCTCGTATCAGGGCGTTCGAGGCGCGTCGTAGTGTCGTCTCTCCGCCCCGCCGCCACGTGCCTGATCTCGACGCGTATTTGGAGGCGCTGAGTATCGCCGATGCTTGCTCGCTCATCGGTAATGACTGCACTCTTGCGACATTTCCCGCTCCGCTCCGGGAGAAAATCGAGCCGATCACGGTGTCGGCGTCACAACCGATTCCGATCAAGAAGTCGAACGGCTACGTACCTCCCGAACGGGAGTTTCTTTGGTTCTTCGGCGGCGGATGCGTCATGAAGGGCCTTGACCTCACTATCGAGGCGTTTGCCGCGAATCCCGAACTCGTCCTGCATATCGTGGGCAACACGGAGAGCGAGCCAGAGTTTCTCAGGGCCTACAGGCGAGAGCTCGAGTTGCCCAACATCCATCAACACGGTTATCTCGATCCCTCGGGAACCGAGTTCCGCGATATCGTGAATCGCTGTTTCGCCTTCGTGGCACCGTCCGCGAGCGAGGGGATCTCGCCCGCAGCAGCCAGCTGCATGCTCATCGGCCTTTACCCGATCGTGAGTAGGAACACGGGCATCACGCTGCCCGAAGGGGCAGGCATATTCCTCGAGACATGCTCAATTCCGGAGATCGAGGCGGCCATTCGCTCTACTAACGAGTTCGGCGACGAAGATCTCCGGAATCTGATCGCCCTGACCCAGGCCGAAGCAAGACAGCGGTACAGCCAGACGCGCCTTCAGCAAACGGATGAGCCGCTATCTCGATAGAGCTCTGAGGACGGAGCGCGGTAACGACTGATATGGGCCGACCAAAGCTGAAAGCCCTTTGCCTCGATTGGCACATCGAGCGGAGCCCCGCCTTCCGAGATCTACTTCTTCGGCCTCTTGAGCCCTTCTGCGATATCGAGCTCGTGGCTTGGGACGGCATAACTGTTCCCGATGTTGCGGGGGACCCTTCTTCTCCGACGATCTTCTGCCAGCTTCCTCCCCCTCCATCTCTGCTGAATGACGAGCATCGGAGGATTGTCTGGATTCCCATGTGGGATCAAGCCCGCGGTTACGACCAATCCTGGTGGAACGCACTCTCAACGTCGTTGCGCGTCGTTTCGTTCTCTACGCAGATTCAACTCCGTACAGACGCCGCAGGGCTAACTTCATTGCCACTCCGCTTTTTCAAAGACCCCGGCTCCCTTTCTCCCGTCTCCTGGAGCGAAGGCTGCACCCTTTTCTACTGGAATCGTACCGGTCTCATCGGTCCCACTTTCCTTCGCAAGCTGTGCAAAGCACTTCACGCGCGAGAGCTTTTTTTTCTTAGTCGCATCGACCCACGAGTCGACGCTCGAGCTCATTTCTCGCTCCCCTCACATCTCGAGAAAACTGTCGTTACTCCACTCTCGATCCTCCCTCAGCACGACTATCTCGGCGCCACCCGATCCGCGAACGTCTTTATCGCTCCTCGCGCTACCGAGGGTGTCGGCCTTAGTTTCCTCGAAGCGATGGCACGAGGTAGCGCGGTGCTCGCGTATAACGCACCGACCATGAACGAGTACATCGAAGACGGAATAAACGGCTTACTTTTTTCGAGCGAGCCGGTTGCCGAGCCGTCACGAGTCATCAATAAACTCGCGCGAATGCCTAGTCGCAACCGACATACCTTCAACTACTTTCTCACTGATCGTCAGGATTGGCCCCGCATAAAAGAGTTCGATCTACAAGCGCTCGGTCTACGAGCTAAACTCGACCACGAAGCGGGCTATGCCCGCTGGCAGAAGAGCATTCCTGACTACTTCGATTTCATATCTGACTGGTAGCGACACGATGAGCTCACGAAATACCGTTCTCGTGACCGGAGGTGCTGGATTCATCGGCGCTAACACTGTCGCTAGTTTATTGAGCAATGGTTATCGCGTCGTCGTTGTCGACAACTTTTCACGAGAAGGAAGTGAGCTCAACCGAGTCTGGCTCGAATCGAGAGGCGATATCGTCTTCCATCGAGTCGATATCCGTGATCGCGAGGTTCTAACGAAGGTAATTTGCAGATACCGACTCGCTCGGTACGATCATCCATCTCGCAGGTCAAGTCGCCGTCACCTCGTCCATCGCGAACCCGAGAGAAGACTTCGAGGTCAATGCACTTGGAACGCTCAATGTGCTCGAGGCGGCTCGTCAGCTCACTCACAAGCCTCTCGTCATCTTTGCATCAACCAACAAAGTATACGGCAGCATGGAGTCCGTTGGAGTTTCGGAAGAACCGACACGCTATGCATATAGAGGCGGCGTTACCGGTATTTCGGAAACGGCTCTGCTGGACTTTCACTCTCCGTATGGTTGCTCCAAAGGAGCTGCGGACCAGTACGTGCGCGACTACGCGCGAATCTACGGACTTCCTACCGTCGTCTTCCGCCAGTCGTGTATCTACGGCCCACGACAGTTCGGAATTGAAGATCAAGGCTGGGCGGCTTGGTTTACCATCGCGGCTTCGCTCGGGTTACCGATCACTATCTACGGTGATGGGAAGCAAGTACGAGACATGCTGCACGTCGATGATCTAACTCGGGTTTATCTCGCGGCTATAAAAAACAAGGAAGTTGTCAACGGCCTAATCTTCAATATTGGTGGCGGTCCCAGCAACTCGCTCTCGATCTGGTCGGAGTTCGGCCTGTTTCTCGAGCAGATGCTTGGCCGCTCGATTCCGGTCGAAAAAGGGGACTGGCGTCAGGGCGATCAACCGATATACGTTTCCGATATCTCACGGGTGAAGGCCGTCCTAGGTTGGGCACCTTCGATCGACCCTTCAACCGGGCTAAGAGAGCTATTCGAGTGGGTTACCGTCAACCTCGCCGACATAGAGAGAGTGCTGGCGGCGAGGTTAGGTCCGACGACGTGAGCGCCTCCGAGGACCCCATCGTCTCGGTCGTCATCGGCTCGTACAACCGTTCTCGTTATCTCAGGGCCACGTTGGACACCGTGCGCCGGGAGCTCGCAGACCTACCGCACGAGCTCATCGTCGTAGACGGAGGCTCGGCCGACGGCACGCTCCGCTGGCTACTCCGTCAGAAAGACGTGATCTCCATCGTCCAGCAGAACCACGGGGAATGGAACGGCGAGCCGATCGAGCGGAAGAGCTGGGGATACTTCATGAATCTCGCCTTCCGCTGCGGCGAGTGGCAAGTACATCTGCATGCTAAGTGACGACTGCCTGGTCATAACGGGCGCCATAGTCAACGGTCTGAACGTCTTCGAGCGCGCCCTCGAGGCGGGAGAGCCGCGGGTCGGAGCCGTCGCCTTCTACTGGCGTAACTGGCCCGAGCAAGATAGTTACTGGGTCGGCTTCACATACGGGAACCGGATGTTCGTCAACCACGGCCTCTACCTTCGCGAGGCCCTCGAAAAGATCGGATTCATCGATGCGCAGAGCTACTTCTTCTATCACGCCGACGGCGACCTCTGCCTTCGCCTCGAAGAGGCCGGCTACCGCTGCATCGACTCGCCGAGCTCATTCATAGAGCACACGTCACACGCGAACGAACCGTTAAGAGGCACTAACTTCGAGCGCCAGAAATCCGACTGGGAGACGTACGGCACTCGTTGGGGCCATCTGGGCGAGCCGAAGCAGGACTGGAAATCCATCACCTACACGGATACCGAGCGAACGACGGAGAAGTACTGGGATGGACGAATGGAAGGTCTCTGGTCACTGTCGCGAAAGAGATTCAGAGCGGTTACGCACACCTTACGACGCGCATCGACCAGGGCACTGAGGCTGCGCGCCCGTGGCTAGAAGCTCAGGTAGGCGCTTGGATGCCGATGGGCACGCGGGCTAGATCTTCGGCGAAGATCGCCGAGCACAACCTCCGTCTCGTTCGCGGGTTGCCCAAGCGAGCCAAGCGATGGCTGTCGGGCTACCGTCGCTACTACGCCGACATGCGGCGCTACCTGCGCGCGATGGATTCGCAGGGTGTGACCGAGAAATTCGCTTTGTTCCCGCAGATTCGCGACTGGACGGCGACGACCGACTTCGATGCGCACTACGTCTACCAGGGAACGTGGTTGTTCGAGAAGCTCCTCGAACGGAAGCCTCGCGAGCACGTAGACGTCGGCTCCTACATCGGATACATGGGATTCATCTCGGCTCTGTTTCCGACGACGTTCATCGACATTCGCCCGACAGGGGCCGAGTTCGAGGGCTTCAGCGAGAAGAAGGGCTCGGTGCTCGATCTGCCCTACGAAGACGGAGAAGTCTCGTCGCTTTCCTGCCTACACGTGATCGAGCACGTCGGTCTCGGCCGTTACGGCGATCCGCTCGATCCGGACGGATCGATCAAGGCGCTTGTGGAGCTGCGGCGCGTCCTCGCCCCGGACGGCGATCTCTATCTCTCGGTTCCCTCAGGCCGCTCGGCGACCTACTTCAACGCACATCGTGTGTTCGACCCAGCGGTAGTCATCGGAGCTCTCGACGAGCTGGAGCTCGTTCGGCTCGACGCGGTGCTCGACGGCGAGAAGCGCGTTCGTCCTGTCACGCTCGAGGAGCTACGAGACAACACGTACGCCTGCGGCATGTACTGGTTCAGGCGACCGTCGCTCGAGAGCGGGCAGGTGCCGTGATCGTCACACGCCTGATGGGCGGCCTCGGCAACCAGATGTTCCAGTACGCGGCCGGATGGAGCCTGGCGCGGCGACTCGATATCGAGCTGTTGATCGATCGGACGTGGCTCGAAGGTGAAGGCCTTTTTACAACTCCGCGCCACTACGAGCTCGACGCCTTCCGCCTCCAGGCTCGTTCCGCGAGCCCGAAGCTCGTGTCGAAGCTCGAGCGGCGAAGCGAGAGTATGCTCAACCACCTGCGCCGGAAGCTCGGACTGGCTCCATCGGTCACGGTGCTACACGAAAGAAGTCACGCCTTCGATACGCGCGTAGACACGGTCTCGGGCGATGTGCTTCTCGTCGGTTACTGGCAGAGCGAGAAGTATTTCGCGGTACTGCGCCGACGAGATACGCGCCGAGTTCGAGCTAGAGGAGGCGCCTTCGCAGCGCAATCGCGAGCTGATCGAGCGAGTCGAGGCGACCAACTCGCTCTCGCTCCATGTCCGCCGCGGCGACTACGTATCGCACGAGGCAACCGGCCGGTTCCACGGCTTGATGCCGCTCTCGTACTACCGCGAAGCCGTCGAACTGGTGACCGAGCGTGCGGGGCGTGCCGAGATCTTCGTCTTCTCCGACGACATCGACTGGTGCAAGCGCGAGTTCACAATCCCCGAATGCAAGCTCCACTACGTCGACCACAACTCCCGTGGCAGCGAGGACATGCGCCTGATGAGCTCCTGCCGGCACCACATCCTGGCCAACTCCTCATTCAGCTGGTGGGGAGCATGGCTCAACCGCGATCCCGAGAAGATCGTGGTCGCGCCGACGCGTTGGTTCCGGGATCTGTCGATCGACACCTCCGATCTCTTGCCCGAAAGCTGGCTGCGATTGTGAGCGCGCGAGCTCCCAGGGTCTCGGTCGTAATGAGCGTCTACAACGGCGAGGAACATCTGCGCGAGGCAGTCGACAGCGTTATCGCTCAGACCTTCGCCGATTTCGAGTTTCTGATCGTCGACGACGGCTCTACCGACCAAACGCGCGAGATCCTCGAGAGTTACGACGACGCGCGCATCCGTCTGATCGAGCAGGAGAACCGCGGCCTGGTGCGCTCGCTCAACCGAGCGCTGGAAGAGGCGAAGGGCGAGTACGTCGCCCGTATGGACGCCGACGATGTGAGCCTGCCCGAGCGCTTCTCGAGTCAAGTCGCCTACCTGGACGAGCATCCCGAGGTCGGCATTCTCGGCACGAAGGTCGTCTATATCGACGGCACGGGCGAGGTCGTTGGCGCCTGGGAAGTACCGACGCTTCCGGGAGAGGTGGGCTGGCAGCTCTTCTTCGGCACCTGCCTGGCACACCCCTCGGTGATGATGCGGCGCGAGCTGGTGCTCGAGCTCGGTTCCTACGACGGCGAGGCGCAACACGCCGAGGATTACGACCTGTGGGCGCGCGCCGCTTCGATGACGAAGCTGGCCAACCTCGAATCGCCGCAGGTGCAGAGGCGAGGCTGGGAGGGATCGGTTACGCAGCGGTACCCCGAGATCCAGGAGGAGACGGTTCGCCGCGTCCTGCGCTCGTCTGATCGAGCGCCAACTCGATCTCACCGTCTCGGCCGACGACGTCGTTTCGCTCCGCCTGTTCGCTACCGAGCAAATCGCCGGCGATTTGAACCGAATCAAACAGGTAGCTTCTCTGCTCCCGCGCATGCATCACGCGTACGTCGCGCGCACTTCGCTGAGCGATGAAGAGAAAAACGTCGTTGGTCTGGACGCGGCCCGCAAGCTCTACGCGCTCGCTCACGAGGTGCGCCCGCTCTCGCGCAGGGCGTCTGTCTCGATCGCGCTGCGCGGCGCCCGGCTCGACCCGAGGCCGCTTCGCGCGCACTCGCGCGAGGGCTTGAGGAAGACCATCCTCTAGCCATGGCTCGCTCAGGAACAGAGATCTCGGTCGTCGTCGCCACCTACAACCGGGCCGAGCTGCTCGCAGGAGCGCTGCAGAGCCTCGCCGAGCAGACCCTCGATCCCTCGCTGTTCGAGCTCGTCGTCGTGGATAACGGCTCGACTGACGAGACTCCAGAGTTGGTCGCCGAATTTCGACGCTCGCACGCGAAGCCGCATACGAGGCTGATCTCGGAGAAGCGCCCCGGTCTCGGCCGGGCGCGCAACACCGGCGACGAGCAGGCGGAGGGACGGTTGATCGCGTTTCTCGACGACGATGCGCGCGCCGAGCCGGATTGGTTGGAGAAGGCGCTTCGCCTTTTCGAGCGGGTCGAGCCGTCCCCGTTCGCGGTGGGCGGTCCGATCGAGCCTTTCTATCTCGCCCCCAAACCGGACTGGTTCAAGGACGAGTACGAGATTCGTAGCTGGGGAGACGAGCCGCGCTTCTTGCGCACGGGCGAGACGTTTTCGGGCAGCAACATGATCTTCACCAAGACGGCGCTCCGGGATCACGGAGGTTTCTCCGACCGCTTCGGGATGAAGGGAGAACGGCTCTCGGTCGGCGAGGAGACCGTGCTGTTCGACGAGATCTGGCGCGGGAGCGCTCGACGCTCCGCTCTACTACTCGCCCGAGCTCGTCGTCCGACACGCGGTGCCGGCAGCGAAGACAAAGGTCTCATACCAGCTCAAGCGTGCGCTTGCCGGCGGTCATTCCTGGTACCGGCTTCACAGCAGCGGCTCGCTCGCCGGACGGGTCTGGTACCTGACCTTCCACCTCGTCCCCGGCGTTTTCGCAGCCTTGTTTCGATCGCTCTTTCGTCTGCGGCGTTACGAGCGCCTTCAGACCTGGGCTGTAGAGGATCTTGCCGAGTGCATGTCGCGCTTGGGAATGACCCTAGCCTGCCTGGGGATCCCGCTCAAAGTGAAGCGTTGAGCACGGGCCGTACCGGTCGCGCTGTTAGAATGACGTCGGCTCATGCGTGATCTGCGCTCCCCTGCGGTTATTAATCGCGCATTTCTCTGTCTTCGGCGTCAATTCACTTAGAAGATCAATCGTGGATAAACCAGAGGTCAGAGTGACATTCGGGATTATCGTCCTTAATGGTCTGCCTATTCTCCCCTACAATCTTCGCGCCCTTTACCCATTCGCCCATCAGATAGTTATCGTAGAAGGCGCCGTAGCTTCTGCGAAATCCCTGGCTACAGACCATGGGCATTCGATGGACGGCACCCTCGAAATGATCCGCGACTTCCAGGCTCGGCACGATCGTGAAGGGAAGGTCGTGTTTATCACCGCCGAGGATCTCGGTAATCCCGACGGCTTCTGGCCTGAGAAGGACGACATGTGCCGGGCTTTCGCGGAGCGCACCACGGGCGAGTGGCTGTGGGAAGTCGACTACGACGAGTTCTATCTTGAAGCCGATATGAAGTCGGTCTTCGAGTTGCTCGGAGCCGATCCGTCGATCAGCGCCGTTTCGTTCCCGTTCAGACAGTTTTGGGGGGGGTTCAACTACGTTGAGACCGGGCTCTGGTTTCTGCACGAGTTCCGAGGTTGTGACCGTGTCTTTCGCTGGCGCCCTGGATACACTTACTCGAGTCACCGTCCGCCGACCGTCCTTGACGCTGAAGGCCGCGACCTTCGCAGCCTCAACTGGCTCTCCGAACGAGATATGAGAAGGCGTGGCATTTTCATGCGCCACTACTCTTACGTGCTTCCGAAGCAGGCGCTTCAGAAAGTCGGCTACTACACCCACGCCACCTGGACCGACGAATTCCAGAACAACGAGCACTGGCTGAGAGACAGCTACTTCGGCCTGAAGAGCCCCTACTTCATCGGCGAGAGCGGCCGCAGTAAACCGCAGTGGCTCGAGCGCTATAGAGGCCCCCATCCGACGCAGATCGTCAAGATGCGCTCCGATCTCCAGAACGGGCGGCTCAACGAGCCTCTGCGACCGACCGACGATATCGAGCGGCTTCTCTCCTCGCGCAAGTACCTGATCGGACGCCGGTTGATGCGCGTTTACTGCTTCTTCCTTTTCTTTACGCTCCGCAGCTACCGGTGCGTCAGGTGGCGCGGGGCACGTACTTACCACACGCTGCGCCATGGTTTGAGACGGCTGATAGGCAGGAGATCCTGAGAAGGAGCGCCCGTTGAGCGCGGTCGATCGTTTTCACGTAGTCGTATCGAACTACAACCGTCTGTCGTGCTTCGTCGAGAACTTCTCGCGCCTGCGCGGCTTCGATCCCCTGCGAGATCGCCTCTACATCCTCGACTGCTCGGACGAAGACAGCTGGCGAGAGCAGCTCGCAATAGCCGGCAAACTCACCGCGCGGGGACTGAGATGGAGCGAGAGCCTCTTCTTCATTCGCCGCCGTAACTGGAACGTCAATCACGGAGCCCAGCTCGACTACATCCGCTGCCTGCGCGACGAGCTCATTCCAGTGCCGCTTTGTACCGCCTTCATGCAGGAGCACTATCTCGACCTCGAGCGTTTCGTCAAGGAGGACACGCTCCCGGCGGACGCCGTCTACGATCTCGACGCCATCGCTGCCGAGCTCGAAGCCGACCCGAAGCTGGGATGCGTCTTCTTCGCCCGCTACGGCGTACGCGTCTCGGTGTCCAATCCCGTGCGGAAGCGAAACAGCGAGTTCTTCGGCGACGCCAAGGAGCTTCTGCCTGGTGCGCGACGCCGCTGCTTCTGCATCGACGGCGGCAACTTCACCGTCAGGCCGCAGCTCTATCTGAACTGGTTCGAGAAGCGCCCCCGCCAACTCACGCGCGGAAATGGGACCTATGGATTCGCTCACGCCTGGGAGGTCCGCCTGGGCAAGATCCTCTACGACCAGCACATCACTTGGCTAGACATGTACCGCGGGCTCAGATACGCAAGCGTCGAGGAGCTCGACGAGGTGGAGGCGAAGCGTGAGCAGCCGGCTTCGCTGCTCTGGTACGACCATCGCGGCTACTTCTTCTACTACGGCCGCGACATCCAGCGCTACCTGCCGCTTCCGCTCATCCAGCTGAAGCCGTACCTAAAGCAATACATCAAGCAGACGCTGCGACATCCCCGAGATACGCGGCTGGTTTTCGTTTCTCCGGACAGCGCTTGATCTCGAGGGTGAGCGCGAACGCGAGGCCCGGGACGCAGCTGGTATCAGCCCTGGGCGGCATACTACGCGGCGGAGAAACAGCGAGATTGGAGGCCGGGGCGTGAGCATCGAGACGGTTGAGCACAGCGGTAAACGCTACGCCGAGGTCATCTGGGCGGACACCCGCGTCGAGCAGACAACCTTTTTCTCGCCGCCCGAGTCTTCGTTCCAGTTCGGGCTGCTTGCGCACAAGGCCGGGTTCGTCGAGGCACCGCACTACCACCGCGAGTTCGAGCGATCGATCCGAGACCTCCAGCAGATGTTCGTCGTCCAGCGTGGGGCTGTCGCCGTCGACCTCTTCGCCGACGACGGAACGCACCTGCGCGAGATCGTCCTGCGCGCCGGCGACGGAATAGCGCTCATCCACGGCGTTCACGCGATTCGCGTGCTCGAGGACATGCAGGCGATCAGCGTCAAGCAGGGACCCTTTCTCGGGCCGGAGTTCGACAAGGTGCTGGTCGAGGTGAAGGCTTGATCCCCGTTTTCGAGCCCGACATCGGGCCGGCCGAGGTGGACGCCGTTACCGAGGCGGTGCGCCGCGGTGAGATATCCGGCTCTTTCGGAGAATCGATCCCGGCGTTCGAGGAAGCCTTTGCCGACTGGTGCGGCGTACGCCACGGTGTGGCGGTCAGCAGCGGAACAACCGCCCTGCACGCGGCCATTGCGGCTGCCGGAATCGGGCTGAGCGACGAGGTGTTGGTCTCAGCTTCGACCAATATCGCGACGGCGCTGGCCGTCTACCACAACGGCGCCGTGACCGTCCCGGTGGATTCCGAGCCGGAAACCTGGAACCTCGATCTCGATTTGCTGGAAGGCCTGATCACACCTCATACGAAGGCGATCGTCCCAGTTCACCTCTATGGCCACCCGGTCGACATGGATCGACTGATGACAATCGCGCACAAGCACGGCCTGCTCGTGATCGAAGACTGCGCAGAGTCGCACGGCGCTTTAGTCAGGGGGCGGATGACAGGCAGCTTCGGGGAGATGAGTTGCTTCAGCTTCTACGCGAACAAGGTCATCACCACCGGCGAGGGCGGCATGGTGCTCACCGACGATGATGAAGTCGCCGATGACCTGCGCCTGCTGCGAAACCTCGCCTTCGGCACGCCTCGCTTCTTCCACAAGAGACCGGGCTACAACTTCCGCATGACCGGGATGCAGGCGGCGATGGGCTTGGCCCAGATGCAGCGCATCGAGGAGATAGTCGAGAAGAAGCGGAGGGTGGCTCATGAGTACAACGCGCGGCTCAAGGGCGTCGAGTCGCTGCAACTCCCCTGTGAGCTGGAGTGGGCGCGCAACGTCTACTGGATGTACGCTGTTGCGCTCCGGCCTGAAGCCGGGCTCGAGCGGGCGACCGTCATACAGCGGCTGCGCGACGATGGGGTCGATACGCGCACCTTCTTCTGCCCGATGGGCCAGCAACCGTTCCTGCGCGCGCAGGCGGGCTTCCGCGACGTGCCCTGCCCGGTGGCCGACGGACTCTGGAAACGTGGCTTCTACTTGCCGTCTAGTCCGCTGCTCGACGAGGCGACCATCGCACGAGTTTGCAGCTCGCTCAGGACTGCCCTGAAAGCATGACAGATCAGATCGCATACGGTCCAGACCTGGCGCGCCTCTATGACGCATTCTACTCAAGCAAGCCCTACGGCGAGGAGGCGCGTTTCATCAGCGAGTGCTTCGGCGAGCTCGGCGTGCCGCCGAACGCGCGCATCCTCGATCTCGCCTGCGGGACCGGAGCGCACAGCCTCGAGCTGGCGGCTCTCGGCTACCAGATGGTCGGAGTCGACAGAGCGCAAGACATGCTCAAGGAGGCCCAGAGGAAGGCACACGATCGCGGCCTTTCTGCCGAGTTCTTGTGCCAGGACCTACGACTGCTCAACGTCGGTGAGGAAGAGTTCGACGCCGCCATCTGCCTCTTCGACTCGCTCGGTTACCTGCTCAACGACAGCGACATCCAGGAGGTGCTCGCTCGCATCAACCGGTCGCTCAAGCCGGGCGGTACCTTCGCGGTCGAAGTCTGGCACGAAGCGGCGATGCTGAACGACTTCGATCCGCTGCGCGTGCGCCGTTTCCAGCTTCCCGGCGGCGAAGTAGTCAGGATCTCCGAAACCACGATCGACGTAGAGTCGGAGTCTGCGACCATTAACTACACGATCTTTCGCCAGAGCTCCGACGGCCGCTGGGACAGTTTTTGCGAGACGCACCGAAACAGGTTCTTCATGCGCCCGGGAATCGAAAGGCTGCTCGTGGCCGCAGAGTTCGAGCCATGCCGCTGGCTTTCCGGCTTCTCAGAGGAGCCGATCTCGATGCAGACCTGGCACATCGTCGTGATCTGCCGGAAGGCGGCTGCTAAGTGAGAGTAGGCATCTTCGCCCTCACCGTCGACGCGGAAGCGGGCGGCGGTTTCACGCTCGAGCGCGACATAGTCGATGCACTCGCGGGGGAAGCCGGCGAGGCCCACGACCTCTTCCTCTTCAGCTTCACCCGCTCGGACGCAGACGAGGACTCGCTACCACTCTTCCGCATCGAGCAGCCGAAGCGGCGTCGCCGGATCATTCGCGCGCTCGGCCAGTGGAGGCGGATCGCCTCGAAGCTGTTCGGCGGTTCGATGGACTCGAATTGGGCACTCGAGCCGGCTTGGTTGAGGGAAGGCGTTGCTGCCAGCGGCGCCGACCTCGTGATCTGCCTCTCGCCCAGCTTCTCGCCCGGCCCCGATGTCCCTTACTTCACGATCGTCTGGGATCTTCAGCACAGGCTCCAGCCTTGGTTCCCCGAGGTAACGGCAGACGGACAGTGGATCTCCAGAGACAGCGCCTACGAGCGGGCGCTCGGTCAGGCATCGCGCGTGATCGTAGGTACGGCTGCAGGAAAGCGCGAGGCGATGGGCTTTTACCGGGTTCCCGAGGAGAACATCCGTATCCTGCCGCATCCCACTCCGACCTTCTCGCTCGAGACCGGTGAGCGCTCCGAACCCAGGAAGGGCACCAAGAAGACACGCCCGTATCTCTTCTATCCGGCTCAGTTCTGGGCGCACAAAGATCATGTGACGGCCTTGCGCGCATTGAAGGTGCTGCGCGAGCGGGGTCGCGATCTAGGCTTCGTCTTCTGCGGCAGCGATCCCGGGAACCGTGCCTGGGTGGAGGCAGAGTGCTCGCAGCTCGGACTGAGCGATTTCGTCTCAATTGAAGGGTTCGTGAGCCGCGAGCGGCTGGTCTCGCTCTACCAGGAAGCTCTGGCGCTCGTCTACACATCCTGGTTCGGGCCCGAGAACCTACCGCCGCTGGAGGCCTTCGCACTCGGCTGCCCGGTGATCGCAACTAACGTTGCGGGTTCTGAAGAGCAGCTAGCCGACGCTGCCCTGCTCTTCGACGTTGGCGACGAGTTGGCTCTGGCCTCGGCGGTAGAACGACTGCTGGGGGAGCGTGACCTCCGTAAGCGATTGATCGAAGCGGGACACGAGAGGGCCCTGTCCTTTACAGCCAGGCACTTCGCGCGCGGGCTGCTCGAGATCGTCGATGAGTTCGAGCCGGCGCGCAGATGCTGGGCGCCGGCGAGAAACGGCAGGACCGAGCCCTAGAAGAAGAACGTGAGCTCCACTACCAACGACGTCTCGGTCATCAGCGGGCGGAAGGCGCCGGCCTCGTGAGCGCGAGATCAGGAACAACACCACTCGTGTCCATCGTCACGCCCTCGCTCAACCAGGCGGCGTTCATCGAGCGGACGATCTCGAGTGTCGAGAGCCAGGACTACCCAAACGTCGAGCACATCGTGATCGACGGAGGCTCGAGCGACGGGACGATCGAGATTCTCGAGAAGCGCCCCCACCTCGACTGGCTGTCCGAGCCCGACGACGGTCAGTCCTCGGCGATCAACAAGGGTTTCAAGAAGGCAAAAGGTGAGTTCATCGGCTGGCTGAACTCCGATGACATCTACTACCCGGGCGCTGTCAGCGAGGCGGTCGAGTACCTCGAGACTCACCCCGAGACGGCGCTCGTATACAGCGATTTCATGGAGATCGAAGCCGACGACCGCGAGCGAGCGAGGGTGTGGACGGTGCCGTTTGATCTGGACCGGATGCTGAATCAAGGCAATCTCATTCCGCAGCCGTCGACGTTCTTTCGGCGCGAGGTCTTCGACCGCGTCGGCTACCTCGACCCCGACTACCGCTACGCCATGGACTACGACTACTGGATCCGCATCGCGAAGTCCGGCTTGCGCCTCGATCGCGTCGACAGGTGCTGGTCGGGCTTCCGCCTTCACGGAACCTCCAAGACGATCTCCGAGAGCTCGAGGGCCTGGAGAGAGCACCGCAGCATCTCTCGCGCCTACGGTGGTCAGTTCCTGGTGCCGCTTTTCTACGGATACCGGCGACTGGTCTACCTAAGGCTCGCCAACTCGCGCTTTCGCTCTCTTGGCATGCGAGTCAACCGCGTGTTCCGCAAGCTCGGGCTCAAAGGCTTTCACGGTTAGCCTGCCGCGATTCGCCGGGCCCTACTCCAACCGTACGGAGAGCGAAAGCGCCCGACCGGACACGCGCAGCGATCTGTGCTGCAGGCTGTCGGGAGCTACGCGGCGAAGATGCGGAGCCGCCTCGCGGCGCCGGCCTCGTTAAAGCAAGATCCGGCCGGCGTCGGGCCCAGCCAGAGATCATAGGTTCTCGTGAGATCTGGACGCCGCGTTCTCGTCGCAACCGCCCACCCGCTTCAGGAGATCCCTACGCATCACGACGGTGTTGACCGTGACCAAGCATCGCCCTGCGTTGGTACGTACCACCACGAAGTGAGGGCCTAGAGCCTCACTCGTTTCGGCCGCGGTAGGTATCCTCCCCTCTACGGCCGTATGCGTTACGCATCTTTCTACAGCGTTTCGCTGAAGAAGTGACTTCAGGGATGACTTCATCTTCATCGCTCAAGATTGACGTTGCTGTCAATGTCTATAAAAAGCCGTATCAGACGGCCGTTACCCTACTTTCCCTCCTAAAGTATTCCGGGCACTTGATCGACAAGATTTACTTCACTATCGACGCGTCCGAAACCGAACACCTCTACGATCATCTCCTCGAGCGTCTCTCGGGCCGTTACGTCTTGTTCGTTCCGCGTTATCACTACTGGATCCGTTCATCCAAGCACCGCCGCTTCCTTTACCGCTACCGAGTATTCCGGCACTCACTTCGCTATCAATATGCTTGGGAGGCTACCGACAAGAAATATCTCTTGATCACCCACAACGACGTGCTCTATCATGCCGACGTCGCGACGCACTTCTTGCAGAAGATAGACGGGCATATCGGCGCGGGCTATGTGGGTATGTGCTGGAACTGCCCGGCCAGCGCGGCGAGGGTTTGCTCTAGCGACCGATACCTAGAGTATCGGCCATCAGCCGACGAGTATCGTGAATTGATACGTGAGCATCCTGGCGTAAGGCGTAAATACTACTCACGCTATGCTCACGAGACTCCTTGGCCGTTACCGGAGTGTCGCCTGAACGAATGGGCCTGCATGATCGACATGGAAAAAGCGCGTCCCGTCACAATGCCGCACGGCGCTTGCACTCCGTTCGGAGCCATGTATCTGGATATCGCCACCGAATGGTTCTACGACGTGCACCAGCTCGGATACACCGTCGCGCACACCGACGCTGCGCAGTATTGCACTCACGCCTGGGCTAGCCCGGATCATAACGGCCACGCACTTCTATTCGACAAAGAACAGTATCGCCTGGCGGAAGAGAATGCCAAGCAGATACTCGAAAACGAGTATGAGTACGTCTAGGACCTTCGCGGAAATAACTGTCATACACCGCTTGCAAGAGAGCCGCGCCGTCGCACTCGTTCTCACAGTAATATCCGCGAGCTGTGTTCTCAGTCTTGCTGCAATGACAGCGACGGGCACCCATTCGCCGGCGACCGGTGCAATCAAGGTTCTCCTCGTTCTTTCGTTCATCCCGCTTGCCGTTGTCGATTTCCGAGCCAGCGTCGCCATAGCCATTATCGAACTGGTACTCGCCGGCACGACCGGCGGCTGGGTGTATTTCACGAGTAAAATAACGGGCCGAATATTCTTGGATTCGGTGGTCATGATTCGGGCCGTGACCATCATCGCCGGTGACTGGCGACGAACTCGGCAGCTGAAGTTGGGACGATACGGGCTGCACGCCCTGACGGTCGCTCTCGTCATTCCCCTCGTCTGGATCCCGCTCGGTCTGTACTACGGGAATGTCCGCGGCAGCGTGATCGGAGACGGCGACGGCTTCGTCTTCTTCGCCTTCATCCTCGTCGTCGTCGCGCTCTTGCTCCGTGGTCAGGGCGCCTGGTTCCGCAATCTCTTCCTCGCCGCCTGCGCCGCAAATGGGGTCATCACCCTGGTACTGGTCACCATCACGGCGACCAAGCTGGTCGCGCTTTACCCGACCATGAGTAGCGCGCTCCTGGATCGTCTGGGAATGGGCGGCATCGTCGGTTACCAGGGCATCCCCGGTCAGATAGGAAACGGTGCGTACAGGTTGTTCACCGGCAGCAGCCTTTTCCTTCAGGTCGGGCTCGCTCTCGTCGCGTGGAGACTGGTCACGCGACCAAGGCGAGTCTGGCCCTGGCTGCTCTATGCCGTTCTCTCGATCGATCTTCTCGCCACTTACACACGAGGCCTCTGGATCAGCGGAGCCGCCGCGGTGATCATGGTCATCGCACTCGGCTCACCGACGCTGAAACGAGCGGCTCTGGTCCTAGCCGCGACGGCCGTGATGGGGGGACTCTTCACGGCGGGCGGGGCTTCGTACGGCTTCTCGTTGCCCAACTACGTTCTCAATCGCTCGGCGACAATCGTAAGCACCGGCCCCTCCTCCAAGCCCGGAAAGTCCGGTACTTCCTCCAAGCCTTCTTCCCAAGACTCCTACGGAGAATTCTCGAACCAAATGAAGATCCGGGAGGCGAAGATCCTCCTCCACCTGATCCGCAAGCGGCCGGTCTTCGGCTACGGCTTCGGCGCCGTTGCCAAGAAGTGGGGGCCGTCCTACGCCTTCGAGCTCTCCTACCTCGGGCTGCTGTTCAAGGCGGGCATCATCGGCCTTTTGCTCTATCTCTCTTTCCCGCTTCGGCTGCTCTGGGATTCCTTGCGCGTTCGCTTCAACAAGAGTCCGCCGCCGGAGGGCATCTCGTTGCGAGCCGCCTCCATTCCCTTTGCGATCGTGGCCAGCATCATGCTCGCCGGCGCTACCAATCCCTATCTTTTCGCCGCCTTCGGGATCATCTCCATGCTGGCGGTGACCGCCTGGCTCGACGACACGAAGCCCGCGGAAAAGCCCGCCGCAATCTAGAGGACTGCTCTCTTCGTCCAGACCCTCTGGCGTCGAAGCGCGGCGCGAACGCCGCTCACGCGGGCCAGCGGAATCTCTCGCCGACCGGTGGCACCAGCGCGCCGATAGCGCCTCCACTCTCTCAGCCCGGCGAGGCGACCGAACAGCGGAGCCAGCGTCAGTTGCGTCAGCGCGAGGAAGCACACGTAGGCGAGATCGTCTGCCAGCATCCACGGGGCGTACCGCCTGAGCTGGGCGCCGCTGGCGTTCTTGGCGAGCAGCCGGACTCGGTTGCGACCAACCAGGAAGTACTTCCGGCTCGATCCATGGCCGAGCGTCGCCGAGTGGTGGTGCGCCACGACGGCGTCGGGCGCATAGAGGCAGCGCCAGCCGCGCATCCGGGCCCGCCAGGCGACGTCGACGTCTTCGAGATAGGCGAAGAAGGACTCGTCGAAGCCGCCGATCTCGTCCAGCATCGCCCGCCGGTACATCGCCGCGCCACCACTCGCCCCGAAAACCTCTATCGGATCGCTCTCGCCGCTGCTCACGATGGTGCCCAGCAGACGGTCGTAGGCGATGCCGAGCCTGTCCACCTCGATCCCGGCGGAGTTGAGCATCTCCGGGCGATCGAAGAAGCGCATCTGGGCGGCTACCGAGCCGATGTCGGCCGCGGAGGAGCCGGCGGCGATCATGCGCTCGAACGCCTCCGGCTCGATCGTCGCATCGTCGTTCAGGAGCGCGATCCATTCGCTCTTCGATCGCCGGACACCCTCGCCGACCGCCGGCGCGAAGCCGATGTTCTCGGGCTCGTAGACGACATCGACGCTCGCGGCGAGCTCGTCGCTGATGACCGACTCGCCAGGTGACGCCCCGTTCAGTACGAGGATCAGCTCAGTCTCTCCTCCGACCCGCTGCAGAGCCGTCTGCACCGAGCGTAGGCACGTCTCCAGTAGCTCTCCCTTGCGGTAGCTGACGACGATCACCGACAGGACGGGCGCCGTCATCGCCGGGCCTCACGAGTCGGCAGGCAGCTTGAAAGAACACCGGTCTCTGCGATCGTCTTCGCCACGCTCGCCTAATCTAGACAATTGACTCGGGTCCGGCAGTTTGCACGAAGCCCGTCCTCACCCGGAGAGGCGGGCGCGTACCGGCCCCGGCGAGCGAAGAAGATCGGAAGGCGCCCGGCCCGAGCGCCGACTAGTCTTTCCCTCCGAGGAACGAAGGCGCATGAACTCGAAGATACAAGAATCCCCTTGGTCCGAGGAAGCGCTCGCGGGGCTCAGCGAAGAGTTCGGCGACACCTACCGCGGTCGCACCGTGCTGGTCACCGGGGCCGACGGCTTCATGGGCTCCCACCTGACCGAGGCGCTCGTCTCGCTGGGCGCGCGGGTACATGCCTTCGTGCGCGCGACCTCGAGCGGTGCGCTCAACAACATCGGTCAGCTCAAGGGTCAGATCGAGGTTCACTTTGCCGACCTGACCGACAAGACCTCGATCGATTACCTGATCAAGGACCTGCTCGGAGCGCCCGACAAGCCCTACGTCTTCCACCTCGGCGCCCAGGCACATGTGGGCGAGTCGTGGCACCGGCCCTACGAGACGGTGATGGCGAACACCGTCGGCACGCTCAATCTGCTGCAGTCAATCGTCGACCATGGGCTCGAGCTCGAGAAGTTCGACACCGCCGGCACCTCCGAGGAGTACGGAAACGTGCGCGAGGCGGTGGCTCACCAGCACGACTTCGACTCCGAAGGCGGCCTGATCCTGCATGAGCGCTCGCCCATCAACCCCAAGTCGATCTACGCCACGAGCAAGGTCGCGGCCGACTTCCTGACCATGAATTACCACGACGCCTTCGGCGTGCCCGGTGTCGTGACGCGCATGTTCAACAACTACGGCCCACGCCAGAACCCGCGCTACGTGACCGGGACGATCATCACCCAGGCGCTCGAGCGCGAGCAGGTCGAGCTGGGCAACCTCGAGCCGCTGCGCGACTTCTGCTACTGCACCGACGGCGTGCGCGGGCACCTGACCGTCGCCGCGCACGGCATCCCCGGCGACCTCTACGTCTACGGCCAGGGCGAGAACATCTCGATGCTGGACTGGGCCGAGAAGATCCTCGCGGTCGGGGAGAGCGAGGGCTACTGGCCGGCCGGGCGCGAGCTGGTCTCGGTCGAGAAACGCTTCCGCCCCGGTGCGAGCGACGTGCTCGCGCTGCGGGTCGGCTACGAGAAACTCAAGCGCGAGACCGGCTGGGAGCCCAAGGTCTCCTGGGAAGAGGGAATCTCGCGCACGATCGCCTGGTACGCCGCCGACCGTGAGCGTTGGATCGGTCGCGTCGACTGGCTCGAGCAAGCGCGCAAATGACCCCGGCGTGGTCACTCGAGCCGTGGGGGCGGTCGCAGTAGCTTCGCTTAAGACAGTCGTCACCGGAGGAGCCGGTTTTCTCGGCACACATCTGGTCGAGCGGTTGCGCGCCGGCGGCATCGAGCCCTACGTGCCACTCCTGGAGGATTGGGATCTCACCCGTCGAGACGATGTCGAGCGGCTGTTCGTGGAAACCGAGCCGGAGCTGCTCATTCATCTCGCGGCCGAGGTCGGCGGAATCGGTGCCAACCAGGCCAATCCCGGTCGCTACTGGTACGCGAACCTGATCATGGGCGCCCACATCCTCGAGCAGAGCCGCCTGCGCGGCCTGCACAAGCTCGTCCTGATCGGGACGATCTGCGCCTACCCGAAGTTCGCACCGGTCCCGTTCCAGGAAGACGATCTCTGGAACGGCTACCCCGAGGAGACGAACGCGCCCTACGGCATCGCCAAGAAGACGTTGCTCGTCGGCGCCCAGGCCTACCGCGAGCAGTACGGGCTCGACGCGATCTTCCTGCTCCCCGTCAATCTCTACGGTCCGCGTGACAATTTCGATCTCGAGAGCTCGCACGTGATTCCCGCCCTGATCCGCAAGATGGTCGAGGCCAGGCGGGATGGGAAGCACGAGGTGGTGCTCTGGGGCGACGGGTCGCCGACGCGGGAGTTTCTCTACGTGGACGACTGCGCCGAGGCGATCCTGCTCGCGGCCGAGCGCTACGACGGGCCCGACCCGGTCAATGTCGGCACGGGAAGCGAGATCTCGATCCGCGAGCTGGCCGAGCTGATCGCGGAGTTGACCGGCTACGAGGGCGAGCTGACCTGGGACACCTCCAAGCCGAACGGCCAGCCGAGACGCCGCCTCGACACCAGCCGCGCCGAGCGCCTGTTCGGCTTCCGCGCGAAGACTTCGCTACGCGAAGGGCTTGAGCGAACGATCGCCTGGTATCTGGAGCGCTCCGGCGCGAAGTGAGACCGGAGCGGAGCCGGTGCGCCCGGACGGCTATCCGGTTTTTCTTCAATCGATCGCTCGAGATCGGCTTGTAGTAACCGCGATCGATGCTTCGCCCGGCCACTCGCTCCGTAAGCACGAGTAGTTTTCCTCATTGGCAGTGAGCCCCACCCTCCTCCGGAGAAGAGTTGGAAACTACCGAACGGAACGAGAGGCCGATATCGCTCACGAAGAGCGCGCTTCAAGGCGTGGCCTGGAACTACCTCGGAATCGCCGTTCTCATCGTCGCTCAGGTCGTTTCGACAGTAGCCACAGCCCGCCTGATCGACCCGTCGTGGTTCGGTATCTATACAGCCGCGCAGGCGGCCAGCGGGTTCGCCAGCTACTTCACTTTCTCGACGATCGGGCTGGCCATTCTTCGCCGTTCGGAGCTCGGCGAGAAGACAGTCGGAAGCGCAGTCGCCATCTCGCTGATCACGGCGACGATCGTGTTCGTGGCGTTGTGGTTTCTCGCCGCGCCGTGGGCCGACGCCTGGCACATTCCGGCGGCGACCTCGCTGATCCGCGTTCTCGACTTTGCCCTCTTCTTCAATTCGCTTTCCAGCGTGCCGCTCGCACTCACGCGTCGCCGCCTGCGCTTCGGCGCGGCCGCACTCGCCGAGACGAGCACAACGGTGGCCGGGCTCGCGGTCGGCGTGGTGCTCGCCGTCTTCCTCCACACGACGCTCGCGCTTGCAGTCGGTCAGGTCGTCGGCGGCAGCACCCTGTTCATCGCCACCGTCGCGCTCGCGTGGCGCGACCTCCGCATCGGCTTCGATCGCGGCGAGGGACGTGAGCTGCTCACCTACAGTGGCCAGCTGAGCGGCCTCTACTTCAGTTCCTGGGCCATCAACGGGGTGCCGAGTTGGTTCACGAGCCTATCTTTCGGCAAGTTCACGCTCGGCCTGTTCAACCGCGCCTCGCTCGTGGTCTATCTCCCGCTCGGCTTCATGACCACGGGCATCACCAAGGTTCTGTTCCCGCTCTACGGCCGCGTCCGGCACGACGTCGCCAAGACGAAGGCGATGCTGAGCGAGGGGATGGTTCTCGCCACCGGGTATGTCTGGCCTCTGTTCGCGATCGTCGCCGGAGGAGCGCCCGTGCTGGTCGGCGTCGTGCTCGGCCAGCGCTGGCACGGCGCGGCGCCGCTGCTGCGCCTGTTCGTGCTGGTCGCCTGTGGCGCGTTCCCGACCGCGTTCCTGACCAACGCCGCGGAGGCGCTGGGCTGGATCAAGTTCGCGGCCTTCAGGCTGCTGGTGCTGATGACGCTGCTCGGCTCGGCGGTGGCGGTCGTAGGAGTCGCCGGGCTCGGCCTTAGAGCACTCCTCATCGGCGTGGCGATAGCCCAGTGGGCCACCTATGCGATCACGCTCATGCCTTTCGTCAGCCGCGGCGTCGTCGACGCGCGGCTCGTGCTTGGTAGCCATCTCGTTCACGGATCGCTCTCGATCGCGGCGTTCGCCGCCGCCTTCGGCTGCGCCGAGGTTCTCGCCGGGGCGGGCCTTTTCGTTCAGGCGCTCGGCGAGATCGCCCTCACCGTCGCGGTCTGTGCGCTGATTCTCAAAGGTCGGAGCTGGTATCCGGCGAGCAAGGTTCTCGCCCGGCGCATGGAGAGCGGCTCGCTCGAGGACGGCTTCCTGGGTCGTCTGCGCGCGATCGTCTCGGGCTGAGTCGAGACCGGCGCTCTCTATTCGCCGGCGAGAATGCGAGCGAGCTCGTTCTCGATCGCGTCGAAACGCGCCGCCCAGGACTGCTCGCCGGCGAAGGCACGCCTGGCCGCCGCAAGCTCGGCCGAGTTGGAGCGGAGAAGGCGTTCGATCGCATCGGCGAAGGCCGCGAGCTCCGGAGAGGCCACCGAGACCTGGCCCGAATAGACGGCTTCGTCTACGAACGGAGTGCAGAGGACAGGCAGGCCGAGAGCGAGGTACTGATAGATCTTCCCGGGACTCATTCTGGTGGTGAACGGCTCGACGCGATGCGGCACCAACCCGACGTCACAGCTGCGGACGAGCGCAGGCAGCTGATCGAACGGGACCTGGCCGAGGAAGGTCACATTGGGAAGAGCGGTGAGCGCGTCGAGGTCGATCTTGCGCTCGCCACCGAGCAGCAACGACCACTCGGGGTGCGCGAGCGCGAGATCACGGAGGAGATCGATGTCCAGCCAGCGATCGAAGGTCCCGATCACCAGCAACCGAGGATGCTCGACCTGCGCGACAGGGTCGTCGAACGACAGGTCGGCGTTGAAGACGGTCAGATCGATCCCGTTCCTGACCAGCAGGCGCCGGCGAGTGGTATCGGGCAGATCGGAGAGAGACAGCTCGCTGGCCGCGACGCAGAGGTCGGCCAGCGAGGCCGCCTCGTTTTCCAGCCGCTGGATGTAGCGGGCGTTGATCCCGGGGGAGGACGGGTAGTCGTCGGTGCGGTAGTAGACGGCGAGATCGCAGTCGATGCTCGAGCGCAGCTTCAGGAAATGCGGTGAGTACGACCAGAGCAACACGTGCTCGGCGCCAAGCCGGCGTAGGGCCGGCCGGATTTGAGCGGCGAGCATTCGCCGGTTGAGCGCGGTGCCCGGCCGGGTGCTCTGAAACGGGATGCCGACGGGCGCAAGACGCCAGATACGCTCGCCGACCTGTACGAGAGGACGTCTGATCTGACGCAGCCGCCGGGTCAACTTCGCCGCGTCCTTTCGCTGCATCTTCGCGCTGCGAAGACCGAGCGGGTCCACCCAGAGGACGCGATAGCCGCGGCGTGTTGCCTCCGCCATCAGGTGCCGGGAGTTGTGTGCGAGACCGGTCCACTCCGTGATCGGCAGGCAGACGATGGTGTCGGGCATCGTGCTCACGGACGGGCGCCGAGCGGCGCCGCGGAAACTCAATGCGAGCTCCGGCGTGCGGGCAACCTTCGCCAGATAGCACTGCGCAGCATCGAGACTGCCAGCTTCGCCGCTATGCCGCTGTAGACGGCGATACGAAGCAGAACGTTGTCCTTCTTCGCGTAGTGCTCGCGGTAGAAGCGATACATGCCGTAGTGGAAGGCGTAGTTCAGCCGGGGCTTGCGGTACCTGCCACTCGTCCCGGCCTTGACGTGAATCACCTTCACCGACGGGTCGTACCAGGTCAGCCAGCCGGCCTGCGCGAAGCGGTAGCAGAGGTCGAGGTCTTCTATGTACATCCAGTAGCCCTCATCGAAGAGCCCCACCTCGTCGAGGGCCTTCCGGCGCATCAGCATGAAGGCTCCGTTGACGGCATCGACCGGACCGCTCTCGACCTCGGGCGCGCGATACTGGGCCAAGCGAGCCGGTGCCTTTCGCCAACGCCCGATGCGCGTGAAGTGTGCCAGCGCGCCGAGGGGCGTCGGGAACGAGCGCCGCGCGGCATGATCGAAGCTCCCGTCCGGGAGCTCCAGACGGCAGCCCGAGATGCCTATCTTTGGGTTCGACTCCATCAGTTCGAGCATCTGGTCGAGCGCGCCCTCGGTCATCGACGGTGTCCGGATTGAGCGCCAGCACGTAGGGAGCCTCGCCGCGCTGGATGGCGAGGTTGTTCGCCTTCGAGAAGCCGAGGTTCTCGCCCGAGGCGAGCAGCTCCACTTCGGGGAATTCGTCTCTCACCATCTCGATCGTTCCGTCTTCGGAGGCGTTGTCCACGACCCAGATGCGGGCGCCTTTCACGGGCGCGAACGTGCGCAGCGAGGAGAGGCAATCGCGAAGCATGACCCGGCAGCGATACGAGACGATGACTATGTCGAGCAGCGATCCGGACATTTCGCCCGAGCCTAGATGCTCTCTTCGAAGGAGCCTCGAAACGCCGGGCTACTCATCCCGCAGACCGCTCCGATCGCCCGGGCCCGGTCTCCAGCGAGCGAGCGAAGACCAGCGGCGTCGCCAGCACCAGCGCGGCGAAGGCGTAGAAGTAATAGAACTGCATGGTCAGGTAGAAGGCGTTGGACGCCATCGTCCCGAGCAGCGCCGCGACCATCCCCCAGGCCAGCGGCCGTAGCCGCGCCGCCGTCAGCGCATCCCCCGACGCCGTCAGTGCTCGACCGATCGCCCTTGCGGCGGCCAGGCGCCGGAACAGGTACCAGAGGAAGACGGCGAAGATGACGGTGCCGACGATCCCGCCCTCGACCAGCAGCGCGACATAGTAGGAATGCGGCCCCCAGTTCGTCTTACCGGTGACGAACTCGTAGTAGACCGAGAAGTTGTTCAGACCGAGCCCCAGCAAGGGATGGCTGTGCAGAACCTTCGGGATGAAGTCGTAGACACCGAGATGAGCCGAGACCGAGCCGGTGTTCGTCTTGACTCGCGAGCGAAGCACGGTGGCGAAGAAGTGGCGACGCTCGAATATCACTCCCGCGACCACCACGCAGACAGTCCCTAGAGGGACGAGGAAGCGCGGCCGCGCCAAGAAGCTGCGGTAAGGAAGCGCGAGGACCAGCAAGCCGACGCCGAGGCCGAGTAAGCCGCTCCGAGACAGCGTGGCCAGCTCGACCACGAGCAAGAAGCCGAGCACGCCAGCGAGCCACCAGCGCAGGCGATGACCCCGCTCGAGGCGCAGATAAAGCGGCAAGAGGATCAGCAGCGCCATGGCCAGCATCACGCCCAGGTGGTTGGGGTCGCCGGTGAGCGCGTTCGGCCGGTAGACGTTCTGGTTGCCGACGGCGCCGTAGATGTTGATCGACGAAGCCGCCCCTCCCGTGATCGGGTCGAGCAGGCGCTTGTCGATGTTGAATCCGGCCTCTGCCGATCCGAGTTGGACGATGCCGTAGGCGGCGTTCGCCGTCATGCCCACGATGAACGCCCCGAGCGCGGTCCAGAAGAAGCGCTGCGAGCGATCGTTCAGGTGAATCACCGCAGCCGTCAGGAAGAGCATGTGGACGACGAGCTTGACCATTCCCTTGCCGAACTGAGTCAGGCCCTGCGTGGTATCGATGTTGAAGAAGCCGGCCAGGTCGCAAACTAGGAAGGCGGCGAAGAAGGCGAGCGTGATGAGCGCCGTGCGCGGGCCCCTGAGATCGCGCGATCGCACGCAATCGATCGCGAAACTGATCAGGTAGGCGATGGCGAGAAGATCGGCCAGAGCGATCGAGACGCCGACCTCCCAGTGGATTTTCTCGAAGGTGGCCGCGAAGAGCGTGATCAGTAGCAGCCAGTCTGTTCGCCTGCTCAAGCGCTGGGGTCTCGGCACCGTCACGGGCTGATCGTACGTGCTAGCGACAAGTGCCCGGCGCGGTTCAACGTCGCCAGGCAAGAAGATCCTGAAGCGAGCTCGAGCGAAGCCAGCGGGCAGCGTCTCGGTACGCGCGGCCGCGCTCGCCCCTGAAGACGAGCCCGCGCAGCGTCAACGCGGTTGCAAGCAGGCGCCGGGCCGCAGCCGCACTGCGGGCGCCGCGGTGCTTGTCGAGAAAGAGCAAGTGCCCCTGCACCTGCTCGCGGAAGAGGCGCCCGGCGTGCGCGGCTCCGCCGACGTGAACGGCCTCGGCCGCCGGCGTGAAGATGACCTTCCAGCCCGCCTGGCGGAAGCGGTAGCACCAGTCGACCTCCTCACTGAAGAGGAAGAAGCGCTCGTCCAGCCCGCCGACCTCGGCGATCGCCTCCCGGCGCACGAGCAAGGCGGCTCCCATCAGAAACTCGGCCTCGTACTCCCGGTCGTGCTGAAAGCCTCCCGCATAGAAGGCGTTCAGGAGCCTCGTTCCGGGAGCCAACTTGCGCAGGAAGAAGTACTCGGTCGCGAGCCGCCAGAGAGTCGGGAAGCCGCGCACCGAGCGCTGCAGCCTTCCGTCCGGGTAGCGCAGGCGCGGCCCCACCACGGCCGCCTCGGGCTCACGCTCGAGCACCTCCACGAGCCTCGCGATCCCGTCGCCGACCACCCAGGCGTCGGCGTTGAGGAAGAAGAGCCAGCGCCCGCTTGCGGCCTCGATCCCCACGTTCCAGCCCGCCCCCAGGCCGCGGTTCTCCCGCTCGATCAGGCGCGCCTCGGGAAAGCGCTCGCGCACCAGCGCCGGCGTTCCGTCACTCGAGCCGTTGTCGACGACGATCAGCTCGCAGCCGCGCACGCTCTCCAGGCAACGCTCGATCCAGGGCAGCGCGTTGTAGGTGACGACTATCGCCGAGACCGAAGCTCGGATAGCCGCGTCCGTGGCCCCGGAGGTGCTCGCCGCCGCTACCTCGCCCGAGCCGTTCACCGGCCGGCTCCCGGGCGGCGGGCGGTGGCCAGATTTCGACAGAGGCGTCTCATCGTCGGGGCTGGTGCTTGGGGCTCAGGTGGGAGCCTGGTGTCCGATGACTTCGAAGCGTATGAGATCGGAAGCTTCCCGCGCCCGTTCGACCGCCTGCTCCCGGTCGCGCCCGAGCGTCAGAATCGCGCCGGCGCGGTCGGAGCGCGAGCGGAAGGGAGAAAAGACGTAGCCCGGCTCGCGATAGATGCGCACGCGCTTGACGCCCTCCAGCGCACTCGCCTCCCCGGCCCCGTGAACGGCGACGAGCTCACCCTCAGGCGCGACCAGAAAGCTCGTGCAAGCGCCGCCGACGAGCGATTGCGCTGCCAATGCGCGCGGGTCGATCGACTCCCCGAGCGCTGCCGCCAGAGCGAGGTCGTTCAGCTCGATCCCAAGTGCGGCTTCGACCAGCTCGGCTTCGTGCCCGCCGCCCAGCCTGGCCGCAAGCTCGATCAGAAGTGGCCCCCGCTCGCCCACGATGACCTGTACGTAGCTGGGGCCCTGCTCGATGCCGAGCGCAGCCACCGCGCGCCCGGCGATCCCGATCGTCCGCTCCAGCTCGCTCTCGCCCAGCGAGGAAGGCCAGGAGTGCTCCAGCGACACTCCGAAGGCAGGTGCCGGAGCGCTGCGGCGATCGGTGACAGCGAGCGCGTGGTAGCGACCGTCGAGCGAGAACCCGATCACGGTCGCCTCGAGCCCGGGCTCGAGTTGCTCGATCATGCAAAGCCCCGAGCGAGAGGCGGCCAGCGCCCGCTCGGCGGCGGGGCCCAGCTCTTCGCGCCCGCGGGCGAGAACCAGTCCTCTCCGCCCCTGGCGATCCGGCGCCTTCACCACCAGCGGGAAGCCAAGCTCGACGGCCGCGGCCTCGACCTCCTCGCCCCGGCTTGCGACGACGTACCTGGCGATGGGCAGCCCGGCCTCGGCAAAGCGCTCGCGTTGCCTCAGCTTCGAGACGGCGAGCTGAGCGCTCTCGACCTCGAGCGGATGGGGCAGGCCGAGCTTGGCCGAGATGCGTGCCGCGATCGCGACCGACCAGTCGATCCCGGGCGCGATCACACCGTCCACCTCTTCGGCCGAGGCCAGCCGCTCGAGCGCCGGCTCATCCTCGGCCGAGATCAATGCACGCCGGTCGGCGAGTGGAAACCCGGGCGCCCCCGGATCGCGATCGGCGGCGATGACGTAGAGCTCCCGCCTGCGTGCGGCTTCGAGCAGACCGAGCTGACCGGGCCCGGCACCAAGCACGAGCAGCCTCCTCGCCCACGCGTGAGAATCGCCGGTCACGGAGAACCATTCTCGCGCTTGCAGGCGACGGCGCGCCCGCTAGGAAAAGCCGGAGTTGGCGTTTACCTGCCCGAGGCACGAGAATAGGGTCATGAACGCGGCGCTCGAGGAGCGAGTACGCGAGCTACGGGAGGAGCGCCATCACGGCGCGAGCTGGATGGCCAGGCACGCGCTCGAGGCGCTCGTCGAGGCGGTCAGAAACGGAGAGGATCCCGTCGAGGTCGCTCGCATCCTGGCCTCGACTCGAATCTCGCTGGGCGCAATCGCGGGCGCGGTCGGCCGGGTGCTGACGGCCGGTACGCCGGCGCAGGTCGTCGCCGAGGCCGAGGCGATCATCGGCTCGCGCGATCGCGCCGCCAAGGCGATTGCGGTCATGCTCGCCCCGGAAATCTCGGGCACCGTGATGACGCATTCGGCGTCGTGCACGGTGCACGAGGCGCTTGTTCACACTCCACCTCAGCAAGTCCTCTGCACCATCTCGGAGCCCGGCGGCGAGGGCCGCGGGCTGGCCGCAGAGCTGAAGGCGAAGGGCATCGAGGTCGAGCTGATCAGCGACGACGAAGGCCCTGACGCCGCGCGGGAGAGCGATCTGGTCTTGCTCGGAGCCGACACGGTCTTCAGGGACGGCTCGCTCGTCAACAAGATCGGGACGGCGCAGATAGCGGGCGCTGCCAAGGATGCGGGCGTCACGGTCATCGTCGCCTGCGAGACGTTCAAGCTGGCGCCCTTCGATCCCCAGCCGCCGACGGAAGACACCTTCGACCTCGTCCCTGCCGCGATGATCGACCGCGTCGTGACCGAAGAGGGAGCCGCGGAACGCGGAGACGTCGCCTCGCTGATCGATCGAACGCCGTGCCTGAGGCAGGGCTACGACCTTCTCCGTGGCCGCCGTTCCGAGCTCCGCCCGATCGAGAGCTCCTAGCGCGGTGACCTTCCAGACCGACGGCGACGTATCTCCAGCGAGATGACCCGGATACTCATAGCGTTGCTCGTTCTCGTCTCGCTGGTCGGCTGCGGCGGCGCGTCCTCCGCCTCGAGCGCCTCGGCCAAGCTCCGTATCACCGTCTGGCCGCAAGGAAAGAACGGTCGGAGCGTCACCTACACGCTCAGTTGCCCCCGGGCGACCGGCACGCTCCCCGCGGCTCACTCCGCCTGCTCGAAGCTGCGGCGAATCAAAGCCTCGGCCTTCGCGCCGGTTCCTCGCGGCGTCGCCTGCTCGATGATCTACGGCGGTCCGCAGGTCGCCGGTGTGACGGGCAACCTACGCGGTACGAAGATCGACGCCTCGTTCAACCGCACGAACGGCTGCGAGGTCGAGCGCTGGGGCCGGCTTGCCTTTCTTTTCCCGCCCGCCTCCTAGCCTGCCCGCAAAGGGGCTGGATCGGTCGGGAAATCCCGCGGCGACTCATCCTCACTACGATTAGGCGTAGCGCACGCCGGGTGCGCTCGACCGAAGATGCTCAAGCCACTCACCATCCTCATCACCGCCGTGGGTTGCCCCGGAACCGTCGCACTCCTGCGCTCCCTGCGCGAGAACGGCGAGCGCGAGGTGCGCCTCGTGGGAGTGGACATGAACGAGCTGTCGATCGGCCGTCACCTCTGCGACGTCTTCGAGACCGTTCCGGCCGGGAGCGACCCCGGCTTCGCCGGCGCGGTGCTCGAGATCTGCCGGCGCGAGCGCGTGGACGTCGTCCTGCCGCAGTCTTCCTACACGCTCGAGGGCCTCGCGATCGAGAAGGATCGCTTCGAGGGCATCGTCGTCATCGTCGCCTCGCTCGATGCGATCAGGCGCGCCAACGACAAGGCCGAGACCTTCGCCCTCTGCGACGCGATCGGGGTGCGCGTTCCGGCCTGGCGGCGCGTCAACACTTCCGCCGGGTTCGAGCAGGCCGGGCGCGAGCTCGGCTACCCCGAGCACGAGATCTGCATGAAACCGCTCGTCTCGTCCGGCACGCGCGGCTTTCGGGTTATCTCGGCCTCGGCCGACCGGCGCAAGCAGTTGCTCGAGAACCGCCCCGGCATGCCCGAGGCGTTGCGGCTCGAAGAGGCCGCCGAGCTGGCCGAAGGAACCGGTGTCGAGTGGCTGATGATGGAGCTGGCGACCGGCAAGGAGCACACCATCGACGGCTATGCCGAGCACGGCGAGATTCTGCTCGGCTACCCGAAGACGCGTGAGGCAATGCGCGCCGGCCTGGCCATGTACTTCGAGACGCTGGACAGCCCCGAGCTGATGGAGGCCGGCGCCAAGATCATCCGCGAGCTCGATTTCGACGGCTTCTTCAGCGTCAACCTGGTCGGCGACCGCGTGATCGAGATCAACCCGCGCATCTCGACCGTGCCCTACCAGGAGGACTTCAACTACCCGTACCTGGCGCTCAAGCGCGCCATCGGCGAGCTCTCGGCCGACGAGTTGCGCGCCTACTCGACGCGCATCCGCCCCAGCCGGCGAACGCTCCGCTTCTTCGACCAGATCGGCTGGGACGAGTAAAAGGAAAACCGCGCCTCTCGATCCCGGTGAGGATGATCGGTGTCCCGCAACCCGCGGAGCCCGACCGCCGATCAGTCGCGTCTCACACCTCTGTGGTCAGGACAGCTAGCTAGCCGGTGGGTCGAGCACCAGCCGAGCCACCTTGAACACCTCGGCGTACGGGCGCCCGACGGTCACGCCGTGCACCCTGGCGAGGCTGCGGATGTACTCCGGATCGGCGTAGGAGCGCTGGCTCTGCGAAACGTACTTGCCCACCGCCTCGACCTTCTGCTCCAGCTCGCGCTCAGCGAAGGCGATGTAGCAGTCGTCAGAGAAGCCGGAGGTGTTCCAGGGCAGCAGGTAGCCGAGCACGCTGGTGCGCTTGAAGGCGCGCAGTCCTTCCTTGGCGACCGTCTGGTGATCCTGGTGCATGTCGGAGGGCGAGGGCTGGAAGACGACGTCGGGCTTGTATTCCTTGGCCTCTTTGACGAGCAGCTCGAGGATCTCCTGCCGGTGCTCGGGGAAGGTGCGAACGTCGAAGTCGTGCAGCATGACGTCCGAGATTCCGAGCGCCGCGGTCGCTTCCTTGGCTTCTTCGGCCAGCGTGTCGGGCGGAAAGCCCGGCGGCAGCGAGCGGTTGGCGATCGAGAAGGCCACGTAACGAACGTGGCAACCGGAGTTGACGAGCAGGGCGAGCGTGCCGCCGCAACCCAGCTCACCGTCGTCGGTGTGCGGGGCGAGAACCAGCGCGCGCTTCCAGATGTCTGTGGTCACGTCTTAGGTGGAATCGTTGATCGGATGAAGAGAGCGCCCGGCATCGAGCGGGATCCCGGAGCGCCCGGCAATTCGGCCAGAACTATAACGGCGCCTCGTCCCCGCCATCGCCGCGGCCCGACGAGCGAGGAAGCACGGCCGCAGCCTCGACGGCCAGTTCGCCGCAACTCAGGCACACCCCGCCGCGCTCCTGCACGGCCTCGACCAGGCGGAAGAAGAGCCTGCTCCAACCGCCCGCCTGAGCCGGATCGAAGCTGCCGGGGTGCCAGAGCAGCGAGAAGGCGCCGCCGTTCTCGCGCGCCCAGTCGAGCAGCTCGAGCAGGCGCGGCTCGGCCCGCCGGGCTGAAAGGTTCAGGTAGCGCTCCTCGGCCAACGTCGTGTCCATGACGGCAAGCGGGATCTCGACCAGGTCGAAGGGACGCTCGGCCGTAAAGTCCCAGGGACGAAACGGCTGTGCGATGCCGGCCCGAAAGCCGGGCCGGTCGGGGAAGCCGAGCGAGCAGTCGTAGCCGAAGCCGAGCCTCTGGATCGCGGCCAGGTTCCGCTGCATGTCGAGGCGCAGGTAGTGGTAGCGGTGCCCCTTGACCTCGCCGGCGAGATCGCGTAGCCGCTCCGCCTCGAGCGCGAGCTGGGCCGGATCGTCGGCGGCCGTGTAACTACCGTGCAGGCCGACCTCGGCACCGCCCTCGAGCAGCGTCTCTACCAACCTGGGACGGAGCCGGTCGTAGAGCTCGGGCACAGGCCCGTCCGCCGGATGACGGTGACCGGCCATGACGAAATAGGTTGAGCGGGCGCCGCGACGTCTGAGCTCGGCCGTGACCTGCTCGAAGCGCCAGTAGGGATCGCTGCCGCGCAGCTTGTGCAGGGGAACGGCGGCGAGCGCTCTCGCTTCGCGCGCGGCTGCCCGCGCGTGGCCCTTCAGGACGGCGCCCTTGAAGCGCGCCGCCGAGCCGACCACGGCGCGGCGCGTCCAGCGCCAGGGAACGTCCACATCGGTCGAAAGCGCGACTGCGAAGCGAGCCCCACCCCAGCTGCGCGGCTCCACCCCGAGCTTCCGGCGCAGGCGCTCGAGCGGCGGATCGAGCGGATCGAGCGAGGAGAACGCCGCCAGGAAGCGCCCGTGCTCGTCGCGGCGCCCGTCCAGCTCCTCGACGCGGGCCAGATCGAAGAAGCCTGCGGCCAGATCGTCGGCTTCGGGCCGCTCGCCTCGCGCCACCTGCTGCCAGGCCTGCTCGTCGTAGCGAACGTCGTCGCCGAAGCCGAGCTCGGTCGCTCCGATCGTGTCGAGCACCCAGCGGGCTCGCCGCTCAACCTCTGCCGGTATCACCGGCGTCCTGCCTCCGCGATCGCCACACCGCGATGCTAGCGGCTTCCCTCATACGATCCGTAGCTGCGCCTGCAGCCGGCGCACTCCCTCTCAACCGGACTGTGCGCTCGCCTGTTCCCTCGGAGGAGGCGCTTTCTTTGTGGTTGTGGCGGCCGGCTCGCCAAGCTCCCTCGCGCCATTCGAGCCATTCAGCAGCAGAGCGATAACGCCCCCGGTAAGCGGCCAGACCAGATACGAGGTCTGGAAGACGCGCGCGATGAAGAGCAGCAGGAAGACCGAGAGTGAGAACCCGACCGCCCCGGTCCAGAGCGATCGCGACCGGTGCTGAAGCCAGAGCAACCAGATCGTCACCGGCAACCAGACGACGAGCGCCAACGGTACGAACGGGTAGTAGCCGGTGCGGCTTCCGATGACGTGCGCCCGTAACAGCAGAGAGGCGAGGCCGTAGCCGATGATCCGGTAGGTACCGGTTCCGTACGTCACCGTGTCGGTCCAGAAAACATGCGGCCCGGCCGCGAAAAACGGGGCGAGGCCGGCGAGGACAACGGCCGCGAAAGCGATAGCCGGGGCTTTCAGGCGGCGCCAGTCTGCCTTGAGAAGGAGCATGCCGAACAGGAAAGGCACGGCGACGAGAGCGAACTGCTTGAGCAGAACGGCCCCTCCGAGCGCGGCCGCCGCCGAGCTGAAGCGCGAGCGAGAGGCGAGCCCGAAGGCGCAGACAACCAGCAGGAGGCTGAGCGCATCCGCCGTGCCGAACCAGGCCCCGTGGACGATCAGAGGATTGGCGGCCAGTACGGCCCCGAGCGCCAGCCTGTTCCCGAGCCGGCCCGGAAACAGCAGCGCGGCCGGAAAGAGGGCAAGCGTGCAGAGCGCGACCAGGATGCGGAAATCGGAGAGGGGTCGCGGCAGCGCCCCCCAGGCCGCCGCGGCGAGAGCGGTGCCGGGAAAGTAGGCGAAGTGGTGCAGCGCCACTTGGCGACGCTCGATTTGTGGCTTGATGGTGCCGTCGAGGCTGTAGAAGCGCGCGAGCCCTGACGAGCCGTAGTCGTGCCCGTAGGGATTGGTGCCTTGTCGCAGCAGCGTGCCCGCGATCTCGATCTGGTAGGTCGAGTCGTTGGTGTAGAACCACGGCGCCGTCGATTGCCGTAGCCCGGCCTGCAGCGCCACCGCAGGCAGCACGAGCGCGACGATCACTACCACTGCGCAGGCGGCGGCCCAGCGCAGGCGGAGCCGGCCGAGGGCGAGAACAACCGCGGCCAGAAAGGCGACCAGAACCCCCGCCAGCATCGCGATCGAGCGCAGCAGGCCAAGGTCCCAGCGCCCATGCGCGGCCGAGACCAGGGAGGAGAAGAGGCCGCTGGCGTGGACCGGGCCGGTTCGAAACACCCACGCGTCCAGGCCGAGCGCCGGCACGTTGACAATGACGAGCGCGCCGAGCGTGGCGACCAGAAGCCACGCCTCGCTCTGCGAAAGGACGCCGCCGGCTCGTCTCAGCTTGTGCACGGTCCCATCTTGACGACCGGCGACGATGGTAACTCAGCTCTGCGACTTGGTGAGCCGGCCTGCAAAGGCAATCAGACGGCCGTTGAGCGAGAAGAAGTAGTGCCGGTCGGTGGCGATGCCCGGCGAGAACTTGCCCATCTCCAGGTGCCACACGATCTTGCCGTCCGAGGTGCGGGCAGCGTAGGTATCGCCTTCCAGCGTCGAGAAGAAGACGAGGTTCCCGACCACTAGCGAGGGCGCAAGGATGCGGCCCGAGACGCTCGTTCGCCAGAGGAGCGCGCCGGTCGTCGCCCTGAAGGCGCTCAGGCTGCCGGCGAGATTTCCCACGAACACACGGCCGTTAGCGACGGCGGGCGTGCCGTACGTCAGTGCTCCGAGGCTGTATGTCCAGAGAATGCGCCCGCTTGCAAGCGAGAGCGCGATGACCTTGCCCGAGCGAGCGACCGTGAAGATCCGTTTCCCGTCCGACGAGGGGCTGGCGTAGAAGCTTTCGTACTGGAGGAAGTTCCGCCTCACCTGCACGGCCCAGATGCGCTGGCCATTACTGCGACGCAAGCAGGCGATCAGCCCGCTATAGGTCGTGATGCAAACCCGACCGCCGACAACCGAGGGGCTGGAGCTGATACGGCCGCCCGTGTCGTACACCCAGACCGGCCGCCCGGTACCGACTCTCAGAGCGAACAGCTTGCCGTCGGCGGCGCCGACGTAGACGATGCCCCCGACGACGACGGGGGACGATTCGACCGCGGCGCTCGTCTTGAGCTGCCAGAGCAAGTGGCCGTCCGTAAGTCTGAAAGCGGTCACAGTCCCGCCGTGCGAGCTCACGATCAGGCGCGGGCCGGCGATCGCCGGCGTCGAAGCCGTGAACCCCGCGGCCTTCCGCGACCAGATGATGTGGCCGTTTGCGGCGTCGATCGCCAGCGTCTTCCCCAGCTCGAGGTTGACGTAGAGGTACCCGTTGCAGTAGCTCGGCGGGTATTCCATGAGCTCGTGAACGCCGCGCGTCCAGACGATCTTGCCCGGCAGGCCGAGATTCAGATGCGGCCGAGCCAGAGTCCGCGCCGCGTCGCCGCCGAAATTGTCCCAGCAGGGCTCGTCAACACGAGCGAGCTGTTTCTTTTTCGGCGGACGCCCCGCGTGCTTCGTGGCCGCCGACGTCTTTATCGTCACGCTCTTGAGCGAAGTGACCGCGCCGCCGACGCCGGGACTCCGGAAGTGGAGAGCGAGCACGGCCCCCAACGCCGCGAGGAAAAGCAGAACAACGGTCCCCAGCGGTATGAGGAATCGTTTTTTCCTGACCCAGGGAGGAAGCCTCCGCAACCCGCCCGAGTATAGCGGCGGGTTTCAGCCAGGCATCACTCCGCTGGAGCTACGCGCGGCAAGCAGGCCGCCGCCAGCGCGAGCGCTCCCCAGGTGATCGGGTCTTCGAAGAAGCCACTGTAGGAGAGCGAATGCACGAACAACACTCCGAACACCGCCGCCAGGGCGAGCCCGACCGTAGCGTCGCGCCTCCATGCCTTCCTGAGCGTGATGACGGCCCCGGCGAACCAGGCCAGGTACGCGGCGATCCCGACGATCCCGAGCTCGGCCGCGACGGTCAGCGGTGTCGTGTGCGAGGTGTCACGCCTGACGGAGGCCCTCGACGCCGCCTCCTCCCGAGCGGCAAGCGGCTGCGAGCCGACGCCCACGCCGATCAGCGGGTTCTTTCGGAAGACATCAAAGGTGATCGAGGCCAGATGCGAGCGCCCGCTGGTGAGATGGCGCAGCGAGTGACCCTGGAAGCTCACGGCCACCAGCCCGACCCCGACGAGCGCCAGCGCCGCGGCGCCGATTGCAATCGCGCGGCGCGTCCGACGACCTCCGACGACGAGGGTGATCCCGACCACGACAACGAAGAGCGCAACGAGGCTCGACTGGGAGTAAGAGAAGTACAGGCCCGCCCAGATGAACGCGATCAGAGCCGCGGCGAGCGCGAAGCGCAGGCGCCCCAACCACATCAGCACCACGAGCACGCCCAGCGCCAGCGCGAGATGCCGCCCGTATATGTTCGGATCGTAGAAAAGAGAGTTGGTGCGGAAGAAGCTGGTGAAGATGTTCGATATCTCGAGCGGGCGCGAAAAGTAGACGTGCCGAGTCACCTCCTCCCACAAGCCGAAGGCCGCGAAGGCAATCGCCTCTCCCACCAGGACAAATGCGAGCGCTCTCGGCAACCACGGTCGCAGCGGCTCGTGAACTACTACGGCGACGAGCGCCAAGAAGGGAAAGAGAAAGGCGGCGAGCTCTATCGATCCCGCCTTAACGTCCTTCGCCCAGAGCAGTGAGAGCGCGTAGAGGCAGATCAAGACCGCGCTCGGAACGGCGAGCGAGCGCTCGATACGGCGCGCCGGCCCACCACGGTAGAGCCTCCAGGCGAGCGCGAGTGCGGCCGCTGCCAGCACTCCATAGAGCGGTATGAGCAGCCTCGCGTGCGTCGAGCCGATCGATATTCCGATCCGGAAAGGCGCCGCGACCAACAGTAACACCGGCGCAATTCCCACGTGGCGCGTGAGCAGGAAGGCGAGCCCGACAACGACGACTGCCAGCCCGACGAGCGCCGCGGCTCGCGACGGCGAGGTGACGAGATGCCTCAGATCGTGGCCGGGAATGAGCGCGAACGCCAGCCCAAGCTCGGCCACCGCCAAGAGGCCCAAGCCCGAGAGGATGACTCGATTACCGCCGAGCAGTACGGGGAAGGTCGCGACTGCCCCTAGGACTGCCGCCACGTAGGCTAGATCGGTGTGAGACATGGGCCTGCGCCGCAGACACTAGCTGCCCTCCGGCAGGGATTGGCGCAATATCTCGAGGCCGGTCGCTGTCATCGGCACGGTTGAGCGATCCTCTCGAACGCTCGCCGAGAAGTGACGAGGGGATCGTTAGGACCGGTTTATTACCGCTCGTCTGCTCGTTCGGTCGTATGCTGGCGCAGGTTTTCCGATCGCTCCGCGAGGTCTCCAGGTGGCAACGAAGGTTCTCATCATCAGCTTCTACTTCCCTCCGGCCGGCGGCGGCGGCGTTCAACGTTGGCTCAAGCTCGCGGGCTATCTGCCCGGGCAGGGAATCGAGACCCACGTCCTTGCCCCCGACGATCCGCGCTGGATCCAGAGCGACCCCGAGCTGGAGATCCCGGCCGACGTGCACGTCCACCGCAGCCGCTACTTCGGCCCAAGCGGATTCCGGCCGGGCGAGAAGCTGCTCGGGCAAAGCGGGTTGCGGCGGCTCTGGCGCCGGGCGCTACTCACACCGAGGCGCCTACTCGTTCCCGACGAGAACGTCAGCTGGGTTGCGAGCGCGCTTCCGGCTGCGCGACGGATCATCCGGCGCGAGGGCATCGACGTCGTGGTCACGACCTCGCCCCCGACCTCCGTGCACATGATCGGCGCGCGACTGCGACGTCGCAGTGGAGTGCGCTGGATCGCCGACCTGCGCGACTCGGTCGTCGCCAAGTCCGACCGGCACTACGAGCGCAAGCTCGTGCGCCTCAAGGAAGGAGCGAACCGAAGGCTCGCCCGCAGCATCGCCCGCAAGGCCGATGCGATCGTCTGCGTTACGCCCACGATCGCCCGGGAGATGAACGAGCTCGGCGCGCGCGGCGAGCTGCGGGTAATTCCGAACGGAGCCGATTTCGACGACTTCGCGAAGATCGCGTACCAGCCCGGCGAGCGCTTCCGCATCACGCACACGGGAAACTTTTTCGGCAAGCGCGACCCACGTCCGTTCCTGAACGCCTTGGCCCAGATCGACGCCCCGATCACGGCCCGCTTCATCGGCGAGTTCAGAACGGCCGACAGATTGTGGGCCGAGAGCCTCGGCCTGGGCGAGCGACTCGAGCTGATTCGCTTCCAACCGCACGCGCAGGCGATCGCCTCGCAACGTAACTCCGAGGCGCTGCTGCTCCTGATCCCCTACTCGGGCGGTCGCGGTGTCGATGTCACCTCGGGGAAGATCTACGAGTACCTCGCGGCCAGGCGTCCGATTCTCGCGGCGGTTCCGCCGCAGGGCTCGGCCGCCGAGCTGGTGCGCGAGGCCGGTGCGGGCCTGGTCGCAGCGCCCGATGACAGCGAAGCTATTCGCCTGGCTCTCGTCGAGCTGGTCGAGCGCTGGCACAAGGGGGAGCTCGGCGACGTCGAGCTCTCGCCCGATCTCGTCCGCAGCATCGACCGCAAGGAGCGGATGCGCGAGATCGCCGAGCTGATCGAGCAGGTCGCAGCGCTCTGATCGGCCGGGCTAGAGCCGACCGAAATGCTTGACGTAGCGGTACAGGTAGACGAGCGCCGGCTTGGGATCGCGCAGCGAGAGTAGAGGCTCGACCGAGGGCGGCCTCGCGATCACGGGGCGCTCGCCCCTCATCAAGGTGATCGCCCAGCGCTTGCTCCGGCCCTCGCTCGTGCGCGGCTGCGGCGGCCGGCCCGTCAGATCCAGGTAGGCGATGTGGGCCAGGTTCACGCCGCAGGCGGCGGCGAGTGAATGCCACATCCAGAGCCGCGGGTTTATCTCCATCAACTTGAACCGGCCGTCGCGTGGATCACGCTTGAACTCGGCCTGTGAGATACCGGTGAAATCGCAGGCCCGTAGCAGGCGACGGGAATCCTCGACCAGCTCGGGCAGCCAGAGCGATTCGCCGTACCGGCAGCTGCCGACGCCGCGCGGTACCAGCTTGCGGCTGCGCGGAGTCTGACGGAGCTTGCGACCGCAGAAGACGCCGAGCGCGCGACCGCCGGCGTCGAGGTAGCTGCCCACCGTGTAGAGCTCCTTGTCGCCGCCCGGAACAACCTCTTGCAACATCGGCGCGTAAGCCTCGGCCTTCGCGTACGCGTCGTCGAGCTCGGCCATCGAGTCACAGCGGAAGACGCGCCGCTTGGGATAGACCTTGCGAAAGGCGATCGGCTCGGACGGCTTGACGAAGAGCGGAAAGCCGAGCTCGCTCGCCGCCTGCCGGGCTTCGGAGGCCGAGCCGGGGTAGAGCGTCTGCGGCACCGCGACATTGGCCTCAGCGGCCCGGGCAAGCTGCCAGCTCTTCTGCTGCAGCAAATCGAGCTGCTCGGCGACGGGGCTGGGACAGAGCAACTTCCCGCCGAGGCCTGGCAGCGCGCGGGCGACCGAGGCCAGCCCGTCGTCGTGAGTGGCAAAGATCGGCGTCGGCGCCGGCAGCAGCTCTACCAGCTCGGATAGGAAGGCCGCGAAGCGCTGCTCGGCGGCGTAGGGGTCGGGGCAGAGCAGCGGCAGCGCGTAACGCGAGCGGAGCCCGATCGCGTGCGGACGATGGTCGAGCGCCAGCACCCGCACGCCCGCGCGCGCCAGCGTCTGGATCGCGCCGAGACCGTTGACCCAGCCGACCTCGAGCACGATCGCCGGCGCCGCGGAAGAGCCGTCGAGATAGCGCTCGATACGCTCACGCGTCGCCCGATCAAGAATCTGCTCGCTCACCCGGGGGCGATCGTACCGGCTGCCGGAGTCGCACAACCGCTGCAACTCGTTTCGCACCGGAGCACCTGATCGCTCGATTGACGGGCCGTGCTCCCGAAACGAGTTCTAGATACGATCGATCGCCGAACCGGCGTCCCCGGCCCCTGTTTTGATACCCGAGACTGAACAACAAGCGATGAAGCTCGGCCGGAGATGACCGCTCGATGATTCGCAGGCAGATGACCCGCCTCGCCAAGCAGTCCCTGGTCTACGGGATCGGAGGCGTGGTCTCGCGCCTTGTCGCCATCATCCTGATCCCCATTTACACGACGTTCCTCCACAAGACCGGGTACGGGATAGTGGCGCTGCTCCTGTCCGGCGAGGCGCTGATGGTCATCGTCTTGCGGGCGGGAGTCCAGAACGCCTTCTTCCGCTTTTATTACCTGACATCCGATCCGATCGAGAGACGGACCGTCGTTCGCACCGCGTTCTGGTACACGATGACCGCCGCGACTGTCGGATTGGCGCTCGGGCTCGTCTTCGCGCCCGAGATAGCGAGCGCTCTCGGGATGAGTGAGCACACCGACCTCGTTCGCGTGACCGCCGTGTTCCTCTGGGGCGACATGAACTATGAGCAACAGGCTTCGATCTTCCGCGCCGAGCAGCGCTCGACCTCGTATGCAATCGCCAGCGTCAGCAACGTCTTGATCACCATCTGCGCAACGGTGTTACTCGTCGTCGTCGTCCGGCTGGGGCCGATGGGCATGATCGTGGGCAATTTCGCCGGCACGCTGTGCGTGTATTTCGTGCTCCTTTTCTACCGCGCCCGGCTGCTCGGCTTCGAGTTCGACCGGCGTCTCTACCTGGCCATGGAGCACTTCGGCCTGCCGCTGCTTCCGGCGGCGCTCGCACTCTGGGCGACCAAGTTCTCCGACCGCCTCTTTCTCAATCACTTCACCAACAAGAGCACGGTTGGCGTCTACTCCTTCGGCGTCCAGATCGCCTCGACGCTGGTTCTACTGATCACCGCCTTCCAGCTCGCCTGGCCCGCCTTCGCCTACGCGATCGAAGACGACGACGAGGCTCGCCACACCTATGCGTACGTGCTGACTTACTACCTCTTCTTGATGACCTGGGCGGCTGTCGGGATCTCGCTGCTCGCGCCGTTCCTGGCCCATATCCTCGCGCCGAACTGGCACGGGAAGTCGGGCGCTGTCGTCGTGCCGCTACTCGCCTTCGGCAATGTGATCTTCGCCGGCTACTCCGCGTTGACGATCAGCATCGGTCGGGCGCGCAAGACGGGCGCGAACTGGATCATCACCGGGGTGGGCGCGCTCGTCGACGTTGTTCTGAACATCGTGCTCATTCCCCGCATCGGCATGGTGGGCGCCGCGATCGCTCTAATCGGCGCATACGCGACGATGTTCCTCGGAATGAGCTGGCGCGTGCAGCACGTCTTCTACGTTCCGTACCAGTGGCGCAGATTAGCGACGCTGCTCGGCGTCGGAGTCGCACTCTGCGTGGCCGGAAGAGTCTTTTCGATCTCGACCCCGTTTGCGCTCGCTCTCGCAGTCGCTTATCCGCTCTTCCTCTTCGTCTTCGGTTTCTACCTGGCCCCTGAGCGCAGACAGATAGCCGCGATGGCCCGTCGCGTTCTACACCTGCGCCCTGCCTAGCACTCCGCCCGAGCCGGCTTTCAGCTCACGATGATGAGCGCGCCGGCCGCGTACCGTCCCGAGCGAACGACCACTCGGTAACGACCCGGCAACACCGGAGCGCGTAGCAGCAGCGAGCGCCTCTTTGCCAGTCCGCTTCGCCCGGCGAAGCGCCAGCGCACGAGCGTGCGATCGGTCGAGATCGCGACCCTGAACGTCTTTCCGGCCTGTACCTGGATACGCTCCGGCCGCAGCCGAAGAATGCGCACGCGAACCGGGATCGGCGCGGTCGAAGCCGATTCGTTACCGACATCGTCGACTGCCTTCAAGGTCAAGTCGTGCCAGCCCATGGCGACACGACCGTCGATCTTCCCCTTCCAGTCGAACTTGCCCGACTTGCGAGCCCGATATCGCGTCGACTCGGCCAACTTTCCATCCACGTAGAGGAAGATCTGGGCGCCCTCGCTCGTCCGATAGCTGATGTGAATGACGTCTTTGTGGTGGTCACCGTCCGGTGAGATCGTGTGGGAACTGAGTGAGACCGAGATGATCTTCGGCGGCTTGGTATCGAGCCGGATGACGTTCGGAAGCAGAATCTTCCGCCGCTCATCCAGGAGGTGGACAAGCACGTGGTAGTTTCCGTCCGGAACGATTCGACCGGTATTGCCGCGACCGTTCCAGACCAGGCCGAGCCGGCCCGACGGCCTTTTCTGACCGTTGAGAAGCTGCCGAACCGCCTTACCCCGCGGCGGCCCGATGATCGAGAGAGCGACCCGCTCGCTATGGCGAAGCGAGAAAGTGATCCGAGCCTTCGACATGTCGCAGCCACAGGTAGGCGAGAACTGCCGCGTCACGTGCGTGCTGGTAATGGGCACCGGCGTGAGCTTGAGGTGCTCGGTCACCGCGAAGGCAATGCCGGTTGCCACCATCAGAAGCGTGACGAGGGCGGGTGGACCAAAGCGCGTAAACACGGGCGGCTTGAGTTTACGTGTCGCCCAGCCTCGCGTGGTCAGAGAGCGAAAACTTCCTGAACGGGATAGTTACCTTGTGGTAAGATGAGATTTGCTTTCGAGCTGCCGCCAAGGTGACCCCCACTATCGCAACCATCCTCGTCTGCGAAGACGATCCGAGTCTTCGTCTCTTGTTCCGACTCTCCATCGAGCCACACGGCTATCTCGTCGTCGAGGCCGCTGACGGCAGGTCTGGGATCGCGCTGGCACAGAGCGTCGAGCCCGATCTCGTTATCGTCGATATGCACCTGCCCGACTGCAGCGGAGTCGAGGTGGTGCGAGCGCTCAGGGCTGAGCCCGCGCTCGAGAAGACGCCGGTCTTGATGGCAACCGGGAGCATGCAGCCCGGCGATCGACTGACCGCGGAGGATGCGGGCGTCGACTCGTTCCTCTACAAGCCGTTCAACATGGCCAGTCTGATCGCCGAGATCGGCAGGCTGCTCGAAAGGCGGGAGATCGGCGACCCCGGCCTCCCGCTTCGTCGCTTGCACTGAGAGATGCTATTTCGAAGCAGGTCCGGCGGCACGCTCGAGCGGCGCGATGACGTCGCACTGCTCGCAGTACTGATCGAACGGCAGACCGTGAATGCAACGCGGCAGTGGGATCGACCAGGCGTGAAGACGGTTCGCCGTATCGACCTGCCGGGTCGCGGCCGTCGTTCGAGCTCCGCTGTCGGAGGCAGCGATGTCGTGTGGTTCACTCATGAGAAGGCTCATGCGGGAGCTTCTCCTTGGGGGCGTTGGGGGGGAGTCGAGCCAATTCGTTTCGGCTCAATACGAACGCTAAACAGTCTGAAAACGATTACCTAGAACCAAACAGGGGGTTCATATCCCTCGAATGGGGGCTAAGGCAGCGAAGCGAGCCGGGCCGCGTCCGAGGTAAACCGGTTCTTGCTAGCCGGAGCTGCAGCCGAGCTCGCCCGAGAAGCTGGCTCGGGATTGAGCTACCGGTCTCTATTTTCGTTTCCGCTCGTCGAAGAACAGGGGGCGGCTCCAATCGAGCGACACCCGTTTAGGAGGGCTGGCAGATGATTCTCTGGATAGTCGCAGCGGTAACGACTTTCATAGCCCTGGGCCTGATTGCAACGGAATACGAGTTGCACCGCCACTACGCGCGGATTCCTCACTCGAGAGCGTAAGCGGGGCAGCAACAGCGATTGCCAGGAAACCCCAGGTCATGGGGTCTTCGAAGAAATCTGCGTAGAAGAGACTGTGCACGGCGATAGCCGTCAAAGCGAGCGCGCAGACGAGCTGAGTGCGCCCCGAGAAACTCGGCCCGGCGCGGCGGAAGGTCACGAGCAGAGCTGCGCCGAGTAGCCAGAGGAAGAGTGCGAGGCCGATGATGCCCTCTTCTGCGGCGACTGTCACCGGCGTGGTGTGCGAGGCCGCCTTGCGCAGGTTCCGCCCGGACAGCCCGGTGAGATCGGCATAGGCGCGCCGGAAGCCGCCGAGACCAACCCCGATGACCGGATGGTCGACGGCGATTCGAATGCCGTGCGTAACGAGCGTCGAGCGAGACGAAGTGATGCTGCTCAGATCGCTCTTCTTGCCGTTGATCACTCGAGCTCGGGCCTGAGGTGTCAACAACGCGACGGGAATGAGCAGCATCGATACGGCCAGCAGCGGAATCGCCGCGCGCCGGCGCCAGGCGACGAGAGCGGCGGCCACCACCCCCACGACAAGCGCCGTGAAGCTCGACTGCGAGAAGGAGAGCGCGAGCCCAACCCAGAGCGCAACTATCACGACTGTCGTGACAGCCAGCCAGGGACGCCCGACCCGCGTAACCACGAGCGCGAGGCAGGCGAGGATCGCGAGCACGAGAAAACGCCCGTATATGGAGGGGTCCCAAAACACCGAGTTGACGCGGAAGAAAGGCGCATAAGCGTTCGAGTTGATCACCTTCGGGTTCCAGAAGATGTCGCGCGTCTCGTACTGATAGACGCCAACCAGCGCGAAGACGAGCGCCATCGAGACGAGCTGTACGAGGAGGCCCTGGAGCAGCCGTCGCGACCAGCGCAGCCGAGCGAGAGATATTGCGAGATAGGTGAACGGCAGCAGAGTGGCATCGAGCTCGGTCGACCCTCTGCGGACGTCGATGCTCCAGATGAGCGAGATCGCGCTCCAGACGACGAATGCGGCCAGCGGCCACGCGATCGGGCCGAGCTCTCTCGACCGCTTGTCGCCTCGGTAGATCTCCAGCGCGAGCACGATCGTGGCCGCCGTGATGACCAGGTAGAGCAGCGCGAACGAGCTGTAGATCGACCCGCTCAGCCTGAATGGAAGACGGGCCGGGACACAGGCCAAAGCGAGAATCGGAAGTAGCTGTGGCAGGCGCAGTAGCGCAAGGATGAGAACGGCCGTCACCGTAACGACGACCGCCGCAACGGCCAGCAGCGGCACGAGGCCGGTGTACGGCGCGAAGGCCGCCGCCGCGAGCCCGCCTCCGCACACCGTGAGCGCAAGCCCGATGAACCGTGCGCCTCGCTGCCTGCCGAGCAGTAGTCCGACTATTCCGAGTGCCGAAATCGGGCCGCCGATTTGCGCGAGCGCGTCCATAGCCTTCTCGTCAGCACCCCGCGTCCCGCGCCCGCCTTGGCCGCATATTGCAGGGTGAAGCCATCAAAGCCGAGCAAGTGTACAGCGGCGAGGTCGAGACATCGGCGAAGCGCCCGCCCAACTAGGGCGAGAGCTCTCCTGCCGGCCTGGCGCCGGCGCGCCGTTCGAGCAAGCGACGGCCTCCCCAGACCGTGAGCGCCAAAGCGCCCAGCCCGATTCCTACGAGAACGGTGATGTCGGTCCAGTCGCCCGGCAGCGGCTCGAGCAGCTTGAAGCCGCTCAGGAGGAGGACAACCGAGAAAGCGACCCGGAGCAGCTTGTCCGGGATTCCGACGCTGATCTGGCTGCCGATCATGATGCCCGGAATCGAGCCGGGGAGCATCCAGAGAAGCGCGTGCCAGGAGACGGTGCCGCTGACGACGTGCCCCAAGCCGGCCACCCAGCAGAGAGCCGCCGCGTGGAAGATGTCGGTGCCGACGATGCGCCGCGCCGTGAGCGGAAAGGCGAGCAACATCACCAACCCGAAGAAAGTCCCGCTGCCGACGGAGGTGAGACCGACGACGAAACCCCCGGTAGCTCCCAACACTAGGGCGATAGCGCGGTCGCGTGGACGAAGCAGGAACGCCTCTTCGCTCGCTTGTACGCCACCCCTGACGAACGTCTTGATCAGAAAGCCGATCCCGCCCAGGATCAAAGCCGCCGCGATGATCCGCGTCTGCAGGGTGACAGTGCCCTTGCCCAGCCGGTAGGAGAGCCAGACTCCGACCAACGACAGCGGCGCCGAGCCGCAGAGCATCCAGAGGACGAGTCGCTTGTGGATCGTCCCCAGCACGTGATGACGGGCGGCGCCGAACGACTTGAAGATCGCGCCGTGCATCAGGTCGGTGCCGACCGCCTGGCCCGGATTGAAGCCGAACACGATGATCAAGAGCGGCGTCATCAGCGAGCCGCCCCCCATCCCGGTCATCCCGACAAGCGTGCCCACGCCGAGGCCCAGCAGCACGAACTGCCAGGTACCGCCGCTCACCGCCGGTAGGCCTCGATCAGAACGTCGGCGACCTCGCGCCGCGTGAACTCGACCGGCGGCTCTTCGCCCGCCGCGAGCAGCTCGCGCACCTTGGTGCCCGAGAGCATGACTCTGTCCTCGGCGCCGTGCGGACAGCTCTTGGTCGAGGCCATCGAGCCGCAGCGGCGGCACCAGAACGAGTGCTCGAACATCATCGGCTCGATATCTAGCTCGTGTGGCGCGAACTCGTCGAAGATCAGCTGAGCATCGTAAGTCCCGTAGTAGCTCCCGACTCCCGCATGGTCGCGACCGACGATGAAGTGCGAGCAGCCGAAGTTCTTGCGACAGATCGCATGCCAGATCGCCTCGCGCGGACCGGCATAACGCATGGCCGCCGGAAAGGCGGAGAGGACGACGCGATCGACCGGGTAGTAGCCCTCGATCAGCTTGCGGTAGCAGTCCACGCGCACGGTCGAGGGAATGTCGTCGGACTTGGTGTCGCCGACCAGCGGATGAATGAGCAGTCCGTCCACGGTCTCGAGCGCGACCTTGGTCAGGTACTCGTGCGCCCGGTGAATCGGGTTTCGGGTCTGGAAGCCGACGACGCGATGCCAGCCACGCTCGGCGAAGATCGCGCGGGTCTCGGCCGGGTCCAGCGCCAGTTCGGGGAAGGGCGGCGTCTGCCGCTCGAACACGGTGACTGCGCCGGCGAGATAGCGCGATCTCTGCCCGAACAGTCGCGCGACGCCCGGATGGGCCGTATCGGTTGTGCGAAAGCAGAGCTCCGCCTCGCGCTCCTTGTCGTAGTCGAACACCTCGGCGACATCGAGCACCGCGTAGAGCCGTCCGTCTTCGCCGGCCAGCGCGACCCTGTCTGCCTTCGGCGCCTCGTCCACCGCCAGGCAAACGGGCAGCGCCCAGGGAAGGCCGTTCGGCAGGCGCATGCTCTCGAGCACCGACTCGTACTCCTCGCGGCCCATGAAGCCCTCGAGCGGCGAGAGAGCGCCGCTGGCGATCATGTCCAGGTCGGCGAGCTCGCGCGAGCTGATGCTGACCCTCTCGAGCGACTCGACGCCGTCGGGGCGCGGGCCGGTGCGATCGACCAGCCCGCCGCCGTGCGGCCTGATCAGCCCGTCCGGGGCGGAGCTCATACGCTCACCTTGCTTCCGACCAGCCCGAGCTCTTCGAGCTTGGCGATCACCACGCCGGCCGCCTGCTCGGGCGTCAGCTGCTCGGTGTCGAGGAAGACGTCCGGGCTGACGGGGACCTCGTACGGATCGTCGACGCCGGTGAAACCCTTGATCTCGCCCGCGAAGGCCTTGGCGTAGAGGCCCTTGACGTCGCGGCGAGCGCACTCCTCGACCGAGGCGCCCACGTACACCTCGACGTAGGGGCCGAACTCCTCGACCAGCATGCGGTTCTTGCGGCGAATCTCCTCGTAGGGAGAGATGGCGGCCGCGACCACAGCGGCGCCGTGCCGCGTGAGCCGCGAGGCGACCCAGCCGATGCGCTCGATGTTGGTGTCGCGATCCTCTTTCGAGAAGCCGAGGCCCTTGGACAGATGAGTGCGCACGGTGTCGCCGTCCAGGTACTCCACGATGCAACCGCGCTCGTCGAGAGCCGGGCCCACGAGATGCGCGATCGTCGACTTGCCCGAGCCGGACAGTCCGGTGAACCAGAGCGTGAAACCGCCGCCGCGCACGCGACCCGACTCGGGGTGCTCGTGCGGGTAGATGTGCTCAACCGTGCCCGGCGCCGGGCCGCCGGCCGGCGCGCCCGGGGAGGCTTGCTTCTCGTTCATCAGTTCCTTTCCGCAGTCGATCCGTCGAGGTGTATGCCGCACTCGAGCTTGTCGGAGCCCGCCCAGCGTCCCGCCCGCTCCTCCTCGTCCGGCCGCGTCGGGCGCGTGCAGGGGATGCATCCGATCGAGCGGTAGCCCATATCGTGGAGCGGGTTGTATTCGATCTCGTTGACCTTGAGATAGGCCCAGACGCGCTTCTCGTCCCAGTCGGCGAAGGGATGGACCCGCCAGACGCGGTAGCGCTCAGACCACTGCACCTTCTTCAGCCCCGCACGACTCGGCGACTGATCGCGCCGGACACCCGAGATCCAGGCCCCGTACGGCTCGAGCGCGCGCTCGAGCGGCTCGACCTTGCGAATGTGACAGCAGCGATCGGGATCGCGCTCCCACAGGTTTGCGCCCTCTCGCAGGTGCTGCTCGGCGACCGAGATGATCTTCGGCCGGATCAGATTCAGGCCGTAGCGCTCGACCAGGCGGTCGCGCAGCTCATAGGTCTCGCGAAAGAAGAGCTCGGTGTCGAGCTCGATCACGTCCACCTGCAAGCCCAGCCCGGAGAGCATGTGCACGAGCGCCGAGGATTGCTTCTGCCAGGAGCAGGTGAGGCAAAGCCCCTCTCCGAAGCTCTCGACCGCCCAGCTCAGGAGCTCTTCCGCCGACAGAGGCTCGAGCTCACGCGCAAGCCGCTCGGCCAGCTCGGGCGAATACTCCAGGTCGTGGCGCGGGCTACTTGCCAAGGATCGCCTTGAGCGTGTCGGAGCGAAGTCCGAGCCGAAGTGCCTCGAGGCCCAGAGCCTCTTCGGGCGGGATGTTGCCGAGATTCACATCGGGGCCGTAGTGGCCGATGATCCAGGACTGAGCGGCCTTGAGCGGCGCCTCGAAGATGAGATCGTCGATGGGGATCTCGTGCACGATCTCTTCGACGAGCCCCTCTCGCATCTCACCCGAGGGCCGGAAGATGCCGGCGGTGCCACCCTCGCGTCCCTCCGTGATCACCTTCCAGGAGCCTGCTTCACGCTCTTCCTTGATCCACTTGACCCACTCGTAGGGCGCGAATATGACCTCGGCGTCCTTGGAGCCTACTTCGGACAGGACGGTGAAGTCACGCGCGAAGTCGGCGATCAGTTCGAGCTTACGCTCACGCGGGAGGTCGATCGTGCCGTCCGAGATCTCGACGTGGGTCAGGCCCATGGAGGACATCCAGCGCTTGTATTCGTCGAGCTTGTTCAGGGTGAAGGAGACCTCGAAAAGGGTGCCGCCACAGACGACCGGTGTCTCCAGCGAGCGATAGAGGGCGATCTTCTCCGCGAGGTTGCAGGTGATATACGAGGAGCCCCAGCCGAGCTTGACCACGTCTATGTAGTCGCCGGCGACCTCGTAGAGCCCCTGAATGGCGGCGAGACTCAATCCCTTGTCGAAGATGTGCGTGATTCCCTGGGTGCGCGGCTTGCTACAGCGGGTCGGGAGAGCGAGGAATCCGTCAGAGGTTGGCATCGGTGATCTCCAATCTTTTTCGAGCAGTTGCCTGAGCGTCGTGATGAGCGAAGTTTCCATGACGGCCGCTACCGACGACGAGGGGACCGTCATCTTCGGCGCGTTCGGTGGGAACATCGGGGCGTTGCGCCGGCACCTACTGCTCCTTCTCGCGGGCGGCGTCGGCCGCACGAGCGAGCCTGAGCGCCAGCTGCTCGGTCGTCTCCGTGCCCATGACCACTTCCAACTCTCCGTCCATCTCGTGCGAGACGACCAGCGAAACGTTTCCTTCGCCGATCGCGTGAGCGTAAACAAGAACCTCGTCACCGGTATCGAGGCTCTCGAAACGAAGCGCGCCCTCGCTCGCCCCGTTTCCGCTCTCGTTTAGTTCGTAGTCATCCACAGCCGTACGGCGCTCGAGCTCGAGAACCGCCACGAAGGATAGCTTTTCGAACGACCTTTGAGCTAAGACGATCTTATCCCTCTGATGAGCGTTGTTAATCCGTTCCGGGCGCAGAAGGTCGTCGGCGCTCTCGGGGTACGGATATCCGCGCCCCGAGCTTCACGGCATCGCCTTCAGGAACGGGCTAGCAGCGCCATTGCGCCCTGAGCGATCGAGACAGGCGTCAACCGGTGCGGCTGTCGCACCGGTTAGCCGAAGACCTAGTCGGAGCGCAGGAAGGCGAGCACGGCGAGCACGCGCCGGTGCTGCTCCGGCGAGGCTGGTAGGCGCAGCTTGGCGAAGATACTCGTTACGTGCTTCTCGACCGCGCGCCCGGTCACGAACAGGCGGGCGGCGATCGCGCCGTTGCTCAGGCCCTCGGCCATCAGCGAGAGCACCTCGCGCTCGCGTGGAGTCAGATCATCGAGGGGATCTCGCTTCCGGCGTCTGCCGACCAGACGGGAGACGATCTCCGGATCGAGCGCCGAGCCGCCCTCGCCCACGCGGCGAACGGCCGACAAGAACTGCTCGACATCGGAGACGCGATCCTTGAGCAGATAGCCGACGCCCTCGGCGCTTTCGGAAAGGAGCTCCAGCGCGTACTCCGACTCCAGGTAGGCGGAAAGAACGAGCACCCCGGTTTGCGGTAACTCCTCGCGAATCTGCTTGGCAGCGCGCAAGCCCTCGTCGGTTTGCGTCGGCGGCATGCGAATGTCGATCACGGCGACGTCCGGGCGATAACTGCGCACCTTCAGGATCAGCTCGTCCGCGTTCCCCGCCTGGCCGACGACTTCGTAGCCCGCCTCTTCGAGCAGGTGCGCTATTCCCTCCCGCAGGAGCACCGAGTCCTCGGCTACCACAACGCGCACGGAGTCACCACCTTGGCCCTGGATTTTCCTCGAGCGCCGAGCAGTCTCCAGAGTAGCGGGACAACAACTCTGCAGCGGCCTTTCTCATTCGACCAGAGCGGCGATCGCCGCGCCCGAGAGATCGCCCTTGGGCACGAATCCACGTGCACCGCTCTCGGCGATGCACGCTCCATAGTCGGCGGCGTCGCGAGAGGAGGTGAGAACGATCGTCGCGCTCGCCCCCCGTCGCCGTAGCTCCTTGGCAACTTCGAACCCGTCGATATCCGGGAGCTGGATATCGAGCAGCACGAGCTCGGGAGAAAGCTCCCCGGCGAGCTCGAGCGCGTCACAGCCGTTCGCGGCCTCACCCACCACGACGAAGCCCTCGGCCTCGAGCAGGTGCCGGGCACTGGTACGAAAAGCCTTGTGATCGTCGACTATCAGAACGGTGGTCACAGACCCATCGTGGCAGACAAAGCGACTCTCGCCGGTACGGTCACCCACACACTCGAAGTAGCGGACACGACACGGGCCTCACAACGCGGAGTCAAGCAAGCCGCTCACGCGCGAAGGCCAGAAATGCCTCCGCGACCCGGCTGGGTGAACGACCGCTGGCCTGCACGAGCGATATCTCGCGGGCGAAGTCGAGGCCTTCCACGCGGGCGCAGGCCACCTGTCCGGCCGCCAGCTCGGCCTCGAGCGCCGAGCGTGAGATGAACGCGACGCCGTAGCCGGCCATCACGGCGGAGCGCACCGATTCCTGCAGGCCAAGCTCGAGCTGAACGTCGAGGTCGCGCAGGCGCACACCCTGCTTGCGCAGCTCGTCCTCCAGCAGTTGCCTCACGCCGCCGCCCTCCTGCATGACGATCAACGGCTCGCTGCGCAGCTCCTCGAGCGAGATCGTTCGATCGGCGAAGCGGTGGTCGGAGGTGCAAGCCAGGACGACATCGTCTCGGAAGAACGGCTCGAAGACGACGCCTCGATGCTTACGGGCGGCGCCGACGATGCCAAGCTCGAGCTCTCTCTCGGCCACCCGCTCGACCACCGTCTGGGTGTCGAAGATGGACAGAGCGATCGAGACCGCCGGCGACTGACGCTGAAACTCGCAGAGCAAGAGGGGCAGCATGTGATCGCCCGGCCCTGTCGAGGAGCCGATCTCGAGCCGTCCGCGCAGCTCTCCCTCCTCGATGCCCGCAACCTCGTCCAGCAGCTGGTCCTCGAGCGCGATCAACCGTTGCGCGCCGCGATAGAGGCGCTGCCCGGCCTCGGTCGGCTCGACCCGCCGGCCCGAGCGATCTAGTAAGCGGTGACCGAAGCGCTCCTCGAGCGCCCTGATCTGCATGCTGACAGCCGGTTGAGTCACGCCCAGCCGCTCGGCGGCCTGCGAGAAGCTATGCAGCTCGACCACCGTGCAGAAGGCTGCCAGCTGACGAGTATCCATAAACACATATTATGGCGTGGAGTAGTTCAGCCTCGCGGTGTAGATGCAGGCACGGCGTCTCGCCCGGAGGAGGGATATTCTCGCGCGGTGGAACAGGAGAGCCTCCAGGCACGCTACTCCCGCTTGGCGGAGGAGTCCCCGGACCGGCGCGGAGTCGATTGGGCGCTACGTTCCCTCGACGTGTTGCTCTCCTCGCTCTTCCTTTTGACCTCGCTACCGCTCGTCGTCCTCGTAGTCCCCGTCATCCTGCTCAGCAGCGGTAGCCCGATCTTCTACCGCGGCGAGCGAGTCGGGCGCTCCGGCCGCGTGTTCTCGATGCTGAAGTTCCGCACGCTCAAGCGCGGAGCCGAGAGCCGGCTGGGCCCTTACCTCGGGCCGGAGTTGGTCGAGCGCACACGCGCCGAGTACACGCCGATCGGGCGCTGGCTCAGGGCCACCCAGCTGGACGAGATCCCGCAGCTCTGGAACGTGCTGCGGGGCGACATGAGCCTGGTCGGGCCGCGACCGATCCGGCCGCGCTTCTTCGAGGAGCTGGCCGCGGACATTCCCGCCTACTGGCAGAGGTTGGTGGTGCGGCCCGGGTTGACCGGCTTCGCCCAGGTGCGCAAGGGCTACGAGACCTCCTGGGCCGAGAAGCTCGCGCACGACCTCGAGTACATCGCCGATCGCTCGCTCGGGCTCTACCTTCGCACGCTCGTGGCGACGGGCTGGCGCGTGCTCAGGCAGTCGCTACGCGGCCTCGTTCGGCCGCACGAGTAGAGGGGTCTGACCCCGCCAGGGGTCTGACCCCACATCGAATCAATCTCCAGTGAGACCATCCAGAACGAAGCGCTCGAAATGCGAGATAGCGACCGCTTCCGCCTCGCCAAAGAGTTCGAGTAAGAGCCCGCGGGCGAAGAACCCGCCCACTCTTGTTCTCTCGACCGTCGCTCGGTAGCTCGACCAAGGCCAGGCCGACGGCGATCCGACGAGACCCGCTCTGACCGGGTTGAGAAGTGTGTAGCGAACTGCTTCCATCAGATAACTGTCGAGCTCGATCGCGTTGGCGGCAAAACGTCCTTGAAACAGATGACCGCTGCGATCGTGGCGGCGATTGAAGCACCGCCCGTAATGGCCGTTCAGCTGGCGCATGCCATCCGACAACTCGGCTTCAGCGTTTGCACGATCAGGTGGTAGTGGTTCTCCATCAGACACCAGGCGAGACAGCGCCAGTTGCAGCGCATGCAGGCGCTCTCGAGCAGGTCGAGAAAGCTCCGACGATCGATACCGTCAATGAAGATAAGACGGCGCTCGGTACCACGCGAAGTGACGTGGAAGAAGCCGCCGCTGCGCTCCTCTCTCGGTCGGCGAGGCACGCGATCGAGCCTATTCGTGACCGGCGCTCTCCGCAATTGGCTCTTTCGGCCAGGGCATAGGGGTCAGACCCCGAAACGGGGTCAGACCCCGGCGGGGCACTAGACTCCGTCCCCGTGTGCGGGATCTGTGGGATCGTCTCGGCTCGACGTGACGTCGATCCGGCCGAGCTGGCCGCGATGAACGCCAAGCTCGCGCACCGCGGTCCCGATAGCGAGGGAACCTTTCTCGACGGCAGCGTCGGCATCGCGGCCAGGCGCCTCTCGATCATCGACCTGGAAACAGGCGATCAGCCGCTGGCGAACGAGGACGGCAGCGTGCGAGTCGCGCAGAACGGCGAGATCTACAACTACCGGGAACTACGCGCGGAGCTCGAGGCAAAGGGCCACCGCTTCACGAGCCACGGCGACACCGAAGTGATCGCCCATCTCTACGAGGAGCACGGGCTCGATTTCGCCGCGCGCTTGCGTGGGATGTTCGCAGTGGCGATCTGGGACGCGAACGGGCGGCGGCTGATCCTCGCCCGCGATCGCTTCGGCATCAAGCCCCTCTACTACCGCCTCGAAGGCGGCGAGCTTCGCTTTGCTTCCGAGCTTCGCGCGCTGCCGCGTGGCGAGATCGACCCCGAGGCGCTCGAGGCCTACCTGGCCTTCAACTTCGTGCCGGCTCCCTACTCGATCTTCCAGGGGACGAGCAAGCTTCCGCCCGGACACCTGCTCGTCTGGGAGAAGGGGTCGGCGCGGGTCGAGCGGTTTGCGCGCCCGCTGCCCGCAAGCGCGAACGAGCTGCGCGAGGAGCCGGCGGAAGCGCTGGCCGAGGAGCTGCGCGAGCGCATGCGCGACTCGGTTCGCGCCCATCTCGTCAGCGACGTACCGGTCGGCGTCTTCCTCTCCGGCGGCATCGACTCCTCGCTGCTGGCGGCGCTCGCAGCGGAGGAGTCGAGCGAGCCCCTGCGTACCTTCACGATCGGCTTCGAGGAGCGCTCCTTCGACGAGACGGCCAGCGCCCGCAAGGTCGCCGAGCGCTACGGCACCGATCACCACGAGCTCATCCTCCGGCCGCAGCCGGAGCTGCTTCTGCGCACCCTGGCGGAGGTCTTCGACGAGCCCTTCGCCGACTCGTCGGCCCTGCCCACGTACCTCGTCTCGGAGCTCGCCTCGCGCGAGGTGAAAGTCTGCCTCTCGGGCGAGGGAGGCGACGAGCTCTTCGGCGGCTACTACACGTACGCAGCCGACCTGCTCGCGGCGCGGCTCGGCCCGCTCGCCCGCCTCGCGCGCCCCTTCGCCGAGCTGCTGCCCAGCTCCAATGCCCGCGTCAGCTTCGACTACAAGGCCAAGCGCTTCACTCGCGGCGCTCACCTGCCGCCGCTCGAGCGCCATCACGCCTGGAAGGAGATCTTCTCGCCGGAGCTCCGTTCCGAGCTGAGAGGCAGCTGCAACAGCTTCGATCCGGTCGACCTTCTCCGAGCCCGCTTCGCCGAGACCGGCCGCGCCGAGATGCTCACGCGCCTGCAGGACGTCGATCTCGGCAGCGCGCTCGTCGACGACCTGCTCGTCAAGACCGACCGCTCCTCGATGGCCCACTCGCTGGAGGCGCGCGTCCCCTTCCTCGACACCGTCGTCACCGGACTGGCCCTCGCCCTGCCGCGCCGGCTCAAGGTGTCCGGCCTGAACAAGAAGATCCTGCTCCGGCGGGCCGCCGAGCCGCTGCTGCCGCGAGAGGTCGTGCACGGGAAGAAGCGCGGCTTCTCGATTCCGGCCGCCGCCTGGCTGCGCGGCGAGCTCGAGCCGTTCGCACGCGAGGTGCTCGCTCCCGCTGTGCTGCGCCGGCAGGGATTCTTCGCGCCCGAGGTCGTCACGCGCCTGCTCGAGCGCCACGCCGTTCGGAAAGAAGATCTCTCGCGCCAGCTCTGGGGACTTATTGCCTTCACGCTCTGGTACGAAGGGCACGTGGAGAAGGAGCCCGGACCGCTGAGCTCGGCGCGGCTGGCCGCGGTGGTAGCGTGACCGCTCCATGAGGGTCTGGATCGACATGACCGCGCCGGCGCACGTGCTCGTCTACCGGCCTCTGATGGAGTTGCTGCGCGAGCAGGGCGCCGAGATCGAGCTGACCGCGCGCGACTACGCCCAGACGCTGCAGCTACTCGAGCTGCACGGCATGGAAGCCGAGGTAGTCGGACACCACGGCGGTCGCTCCCGGCTCGGCAAGGCGCGCTCGCTCGCCTCGCGGCTACGCAACCTCCACCGCTGGGCCAAGGACCGCCGTTTCGACATCGCGCTGGCCCACGGCTCGCACGAGCTGACCATCACGGCGCGCCGGCTGGGAATCCCCAGCTCGACCACGTTCGACTACGAGTGGGCCACGCTTCAGCACCAGCTCGGCTGCCGCGCCGCGACGCGAGTCGTCGTCCCCGAGGCGATCCCGCCCGAGCGGCTCGAGCGCTACGGCGTCCACCCGCCCAAGCTCCGCCGCTATCCGGGCCTGAAAGAGGAGTACTACCTCTCCGATTTCCAGCCCGATCGCTCGGTCGCGACGGCGCTCGGCATCGACGAGAGGCGCGTACTGGTGATCGTTCGCACGCCGCCGGATGTCTCGCTCTACCACCGAGCCTCCAACCCGCTTTTCCCGCGCGTGCTCGATCACCTCGGCCGCCACCCGGAGGTTCAGGCTGTCGTCATCCCGCGCACCGAAGAACAGCGCGACTACGTTCAGAGTCTCGAGCTTCCTTCGCTGATCGTCCCCGAGCGTGCCGTCGACGCCCAGAGCCTGATCGCCCTTTCCGACATCGTCGTCTCGGCCGGCGGGACGATGAACCGCGAGGCGGCGGCGCTCGGTGTGCCGGTGTACACAACCTTCGGCGGCAGGCTCGGCGGCGTGGACGAGTGGCTCATGCGCGAGCGGAGGCTCGTCCCTCTGACCGATCCGCGCGCGATCGAGCTGAAGAAGAGAGCGGGCGAAGGCGAGCGCGTGCGCCGCGACCCTAAGCTGATGCTCGACCTCTTGCTGTCGGCGCTCGAGCTGCCCGCGCGGTCTGCCGGCTAGCGGCTGTTCAGGATCTCGGAGAAGCGGATGATCGTGATCGTCTCGTCGGGCGTGATCTCGCGGTTGTAGAGCTGGCTCAGGAACTCGGCCATCTCCTCGGTGCGGCGCAGTTCGGGGTTGTCGTGCTCGATCTCCCTCGGCGACAGGTCGCGCAGGCGCTTGACCTCGACCTTGTCGATGACCGCGTCGAAAACCTTCTCACGCGGGCCGAAGCGGGCGCCGCAAAGAACCTGCACGATCTCGCCCTTCCTGTACTTGTCCGACTTGTCACCCAGGCGGATGGTCGCCGTCTTGCGATGACTCTTCAGCTGGTCGGAGACCATGGGTGAGTAGAAACTGAGTGCGTGCATGGGAAGCTGGCGCTCGCTGAATCATAAAACCAGACAGCATGAAATGACCAGCGTTCCCGCCGGATGAGCCCAAGCGTCGTGCAGCGCGGCTCGGATCGCCGACAACCGAGAGCCTTCACTCGAGCACGATCTAAGCGTCATGAGCTTAGATTCCTTGCGCAGACTCGACGCTCTCGCTAGACTCCTTTTCGGCACTCTCGGGAATAGAGTGCCAAGACTATCCAGAACCTGAGAAACAGCTCACTACAGGAGGGCGTTCATGAATCTTCAGCCCCTGGGTGACCGCTTGATCGTGGAGGTGCTCGAAGAGGAGCAGACCACGGTTAGCGGCATCGTCCTGCCCGACACGGCCAAAGAGAAGCCGCAACGCGGCCGTGTCGTCGCCGCCGGGCCCGGCGGTCGTAACGAAGCGGGCGAGCGCGTACCGCTCGACCTCGTCGCCGAGGACACGATCATTTTCTCCAAGTACGGCGGCACCGAGATCAAGGTCGACGGTGTCGAGTATCTGATTTTGCGCGAGTCCGACGTGCTGGCGAAGGTCGTCGGCAAGCCCGCCGCTACGAGCGCGAAGAAGAAGAAGGGATAACGAATGGCTCACAAGGACTTGAAGTTCAACGAGGACGCGCGCAGAGCGCTCGAGCGCGGGGTCAACATCCTCGCCGATGCTGTGAAGGTGACGCTCGGCCCCAAGGGTCGCTACGTCGTGCTGGACAAGAAGTTCGGCGCGCCTACGATCACCAACGACGGCGTCACGATCGCCCGTGAGATCGAGCTCGAGGACGCGTTCGAGAACCAGGGCGCCCAGCTCGTGCGCGAGGTCGCCACGGCCACCAACGACGTCGCCGGCGACGGAACAACCACGGCGACCGTGCTCGCCCAGGCGATCGTGCGCGAGGGCCTCAAGAACGTCGCCGCCGGCGCCAATCCGATGGCGCTCAAGCGCGGCATCGAGAAGTCCGTCGAGGCGGTCGTCGAGGATCTCAAGGCTCAGTCCAAGGAGATCTCCGGCAAGGAGGACATCGCCCGCGTCGCCACCATCTCGGCCCGCGAGCGTGAGATCGGTGACGTCATCGCCGACGCGATCGAGAAGGTCGGAAAAGACGGCGTCGTCAACGTCGAGGAAGGTCAGACCTTCGGGCTCGAGCTGGAGTTCACCGAGGGCATGCAGTTCGACAAGGGCTACCTGTCGCCGTACATGATCAGCGACGCCGAGCGCATGGAGGCGGTGCTCGAGGATCCCTACATCCTCGTCGCCAACCAGAAGATCGGTGCCGTCAAGGATCTGCTGCCGGTGCTCGAGAGCGTCATCCAGGCCGGCCGTCCGCTTCTGATCGTGGCCGAGGACGTCGAGGGCGAATCGCTCGCCACAATCGTCGTCAACAAGCTGCGTGGGACCTTCACGGCCGTGGCCGTCAAGGCACCGGGCTTCGGCGATCGCCGCAAGCGCATGCTCGAGGACATCGCGATCCTCACCGGTGCCGAGGTGATCACCGAGGAGATGGGCCTCAAGCTCGAGAACACGAAGATCGCTCAGCTCGGTCGGGCCCGCAAGATAGTCGTCGACAAGGACTCGACCACGATCATCGACGGCGCCGGCGAGTCCGATGCGATCAAGGGCCGGATCAAGCAGCTCAAGGCCGAGATCGAGACCACCGACTCCGACTTCGATCGCGAGAAGCTGCAGGAGCGGCTGGCCAAGCTGGCCGGCGGCGTAGCGGTAGTCAAGGTCGGTGCCGCCACCGAGACCGAGATGAAAGAGAAGAAGCACCGCGTCGAGGACGCGCTGCAGGCCACCCGCGCGGCCCTCGAAGAGGGCATCGTCCCGGGCGGCGGCGTCGCGCTGCTCAACGCCATCGAGGCGATCAAGCTCGACAGCTTCGAGGGCGACGAGCGCACGGGCGCCGCGATCATCGTGCGAGCGCTCGAGGAGCCGCTGCGCCAGCTGGCGCAAAACGGCGGCTTCGAGGGCTCGGTCATCGTCAACCAGGTTCGCTCGGCCCCCAAGGGCCAGGGCCTAAACGTCGACGACGGCGAGATGGAAGACCTGGTCAAGGTCGGCATCATCGACCCAACCATGGTCACCCGCTCGGCGCTTCAGAACGCGGCCTCGATCGCCAAGAACATCCTCACCACCGAGGCTGTCGTGGCCGAGGCGCCCGAGAAGGCACCTGCCGGCGGGGGCATGCCAGGCGGCATGGGCGACATGGGCGGCATGATGTAATACGCGCGCAAGCGCTAGCAGTTCGCGAGGGCCGGCGAAAGCCGGCCCTTGGCGTTCTGGGGAAAAGCTCGGCGAACGATCTCCGCGGCCTCTTCCAACCAGGCCGCCCGTTCTGCCTGAGAGCTGGTGACAACAACGCCGAAGGTCCGCCTGTGCATGTTCTCGACCCCGCAGAGAGCGAAGACGCAACGTGCCCAGAGTGCTTCGAGTGGATCGCCGAAGACGGTGTGCTCACGCGCGGGCTCGGTGTTGGAGGTATTGAGAACAACCGCAGTTTTCGCCTTGAGCAGTCCCTCGGGAACACCCTCGCCGCCGTCACCTTCGAGAAAGCGGTACGCAACCTCCGGCCGCACCACGCGGTCGATCCAGCCCTTGAGAATCGCCGGCGGCTGGCCCCACCAGTTGGGATGGATGACCACGATCCCCTCCGCCGCAGCCAGCTCCTGGCAGTGGTTGGCGATCGCGGTCTCGAGCGGGCTGTCGTCGAGAAGCTCGGCAGCCGGGAGAACGGGATCGAACTCTTCGGCGTATAGATCGTGGAAGACGACCTCGTGCCCGCACCCCTCGAGGGTCGAGACGACGCGTCGGGAGAGCGCGTGATTGAAGCTACCGGGCTGCGGATGCCCCAGAATGACGAGGATCTTCACGCCCGCGATCCTACTCCCGCGACGAAACCGCGACCGGCGCCGGAGCCGGCGGCGATCGCGGCGAGCACCTAACAGAGTTTTCAGTCAGACTGTCGGGCGATGGGCGACCCGGTTTCCTGGCTGATGATCAAATCCGGTTGGAAGGTGCTCGCCGCCGACGGCAGCGAGCTCGGCCACGTCGACGAGATCTCGGGCGACGACAGCGCGGATATCTTCGACGGCTTGGCGGTGGCGGAGAGCGCGTTCGGTCAGCCCCGCTACGTCCTCGCCGAGCAGGTCGCCGAGATCACGCAGGGAGAAGTGCGCCTGTCGCTGACTCGAGCGCAATTCGATCAACTCGGCGAGTTCCTGGAGCCCGCTTCGAGCGAGGAGATCGAGCCCGACAGCAAGGGCGGGCTCGGCGAGAGCTTGGGCTCAGAGGTGCGGAAAGTCGAGGGCAAGGTCTTCGCGCCGACTCAGCGCCACGAGCACTCCTTGAACATCTGGCGGCGAATCGCGTATTTCTTCCGCCGTTTCCGTAGCTAGACGCGCAGTAGCGCCGACGGCATGTTCTCTCGGCATGGTTTCCAACTCCGCACCGCGGCCGGCGCGACCGACATGGCGGACGCGGCTTGATCGGCGTAATAGCCGATCGACCGCATCCGTCACCTATGCGTTCGGCCTACTCGAATTGCCTTCTCGGCGCACTGAGACGATCCTGGCGAAGGAGGCAAGGATGCCGAGCGCAGGACCGTACTCGAGTACGGACAAGCGAGGCATCCGCAGCATCCTGCAGTCCAGAATTGTCAGCCGATCGGCCCGAAAGAGCCGATCGGCGGTCAGTGCGTCGAGAACGCGCCCGGCACGATTTGAACGTGCGACCTCTGCCTCCGCAGGGCAGCGCTCTATCCCCTGAGCTACGGGCGCCAACCCGACTAGTGTAGCCGCCATCTCGCCGTGGCCGGGCCTGACGAGCGAGGATCGTCTCCGGCTTCACCGCAGCAGGCGAACTTTCGCCAGACGATACGATCGAGGAAGCGTGCCGCTCTACCTGAACGAGAACGACGTCAACCATCTTCTCGACGCCGAGGCGGCGAACGCCGCCGTCGAGGAGTGCGAGCGACGGCTCGCGCGCGGCACCGTCGAAGTGCTCCCGCGCGCCCGGCTCGAGCTCGAGGGCGGAGCGATGACGACGATGATGGCCGTCGACCACGAGGCTGGTCTCTGCGGCTCGAAGAGCTACGTCGCCGGTCGGGATAGATCGTTCCGGCCTGTCGTGTTGCTCCAGGACGAACGCCGCGGCGACCTCGCCGCCGTTATCGAGGCTCGCCGCCTCGGACAGCTCAGGACGGGCGCCGCCAGTGCGGTCGCCGCTCTCGAGCTCGCTAGACCCGAAGCTCGGAGCCTGGGCGTTATCGGCTGCGGCTACCACGCCCACGGCCAGCTGGAGTGCATACGAGCGGCCTTGCCCTCGATCGAGCGCGTTCGCGTCTTCTGCCGCGACGGAGAGCGTCTGCGCTCGTTCTGCGAGCGAACCGGGGCCGAGCCCGCTCGCGATCACTCACAGGCCGCCGGGGCCGACATCGTAGTGACCATCACGAGCTCGCCTGACCCCGTGTTGCGCGGCGAATGGCTGAGGCCCGGCACACTGGTCTGCGCGGTCGGCGCGAACATCGCAGGCCACCGCGAGCTCGACAACACCGTGCTCGAGCGCGCGTCTCTGGTCTGCTGCGATCTCAAATCCCAGGCGATGCTCGAGTCGGGCGACCTGATCGAGCCGATTGCGGGCGGTGTCCTCGACTGGCTCGAGGTCTGCCAGCTGCACGAGCTCATGGCCGGCGAGTTACCCGGACGGCAATCCGAGCAGGACATCGTCGTCTTCAAATCGAACGGCATCGCTGCCTGGGATCTGGCCGCGGCGGCAGTCGTGCTCGAGCGAGCCCGGGCCGAGCAACGCGGCGTCGAGCTGCGTTCGTAGCTCGAGACGTGCTCGCACGCTATTCTCGAGTGGTGCCGAAGAATCACGAGTCTCGCCGCTTCGCCGAGCGCACGCTGACCGGGATCGACGATGTTGGCGACGAGGAGCGCATAGTTCTCTGGATCGAGTACCAGCCCGAGGCGCTCTGGGCGGTTGGCCGCGCGGTCAATCCGCAGCTTCGCGCCAGCGACGAGCCGAAGGAAGACGACTACATCTTCCGCGGCTTCGAGCTGGAAGACGCGCTGAGCGAGGCCAACGGAGTGTTGAGCGACGACCTTCGCGTCTCGAGCGACGAGGGGATCGAGCTAGAGGTCACACCCTTCGCTCGCGAGGAGATCCTGGTTCAGCTCGAGCGCTGGTTTTTCCACCACGACGACGAAACCAGCAGCCAGCGGTAGAGCTCGTCGTCGTCGCGTCAGAGGCTCTGAGAACCGTCGCGGGCAGTCAGCTTCACCACGAGCTGGCAATCGAGCGCCTCGGCAATGCGGAGCAACGTGTCGATCCGCGGCGGCCGTCCCCCGCGCTCCAATCTCGCGATCGACGACTGAGTCGTTCCGGTCAACTCGGCGAGCTGCCTCTGCGAAAGCCCGCGCGCCAACCGTTGCTCGGCGACCTGGTCGGCGACCTGGGCGAAGAACCAACCTCCGTCTCCCACTCCGGCTATGCGCTTGAGCGCTCGCTCTTTCAGCCGCTCAAAGGCTCTTTCTTCGGTCATGCTCGAAACATAGCAGCTATGCTATTCAGGCGCGGGCTTGACCAGGAAGCCTGATCGTGTGGCATGCTCGTGACGATGCGGATAGCCCTGATTGTCAACCGCAAGGCCACACGGGTGACAGAAGCGCGCGCCGACGGCGTAGAGGCGGCCTTGAGTCGCTTCGGCTCGGTCACCAGGCTCGAGACGTGCGCCCCACGCGATGCGATCGCGCTCGCGAGGCAAGCATGCGAGACGAATGACGCGATCGTCGCCTTTTCCGGAGACGGTGGTTACAACGAGGTGCTCAACGGTCTCAAGCGCGACATTCCGGTCGGCTTCGTGCCCGGCGGAGGAACGAGTGTCCTGCCGCGAGCGCTCGGACTGCCTCGCGACCCGGTAACGGCGGCGACGCAGATCGGGCAAGCCCTGGTCGAGAAGCGCATGCGGAGAATCTCGCTAGGCGCCGTCAACGGCTATCGCTTCGCCTTCGAAGCCGGTATCGGCGTGGACGCTGAGGTCGTGCGCCGAGTTGACAGGCTCGGACGGGATGAGACGGGACGCCGTCCCGGTGACTTCGCCTTCGCTCGCTCGCTGGTCGCCGTGCTCCGCGAGCGGCGACGGACGATCGACCAGGTGCTCGAGGTGCGCGGGCTTGGTCGAGCCGCCTTCGCCGTCATCTGTAACGGAGACCCGTCAACCTTCGCCGGTCGCGTACCGCTGCGCTTCGCCCCCGCCGCCCGCTTCGAGCTCGGCCTCGATCTCGTAGCTCCGGTGCGCCTGAGAAGTCGCTCCATCGTGCGGCTGGGCCTGACCATGCTCACCGGTCATATCCCCCGCACCGACGATGCCCTCTACGGGCACAACCTCGATCGCATCGAGATCGTTTGCGATCACCCGGAGCCCCTGCACGCCGACGGCGAAGATCTCGGCGATGTGACCTCGGCGGTGTTCGAGTGCCAGCGCAGCGCGGTCTCGGTGCTCGTCTGAGCGATCCGCGTCGTGCGACGGGTACGGGGCGCCGGGTAGAGGCTTCTGCGCGTGTTCTACGGCGCCATTGTCTCGGCCTCGTCGACGGTCCCGACTCGGTCCGCTTCGCCAGCTGCAACGAGCCGATTTTTCACCAGCACTACGGCCGCCAGGGAGGCAGCCACAGCAAAGCCGGCGCTTACCTGGAAAGCATCGTGGTAGCCGGCAACCTTGGCTTGTGTCGCGGTGTCGCCGGCTTTGAGCGCAGAGGTCGTCGCCGAGTTGGCAACTACAGACAGCACTGCCAGCCCGATCGCCCCGCCGACCTGCTGTGAGGTGTTGAGCATCCCCGATACCAGGCCCGAAAGGTGAAGGGGTGCTCCGCTCGTTGCCGCCAGCGTCAGCGAGACGAAAGTGATGCCTAGCCCGGTACCGGTAATCGCCAATCCCGGTAGGACGTCGTGCCAGTAAGTCCCGTGCACTCTGATCCCGGACAGGACGAACAGGCCGACCGCGACGATCAGAGGCCCGATCACCATCGTCGGCTTGTATCCGATCTTGCCGACGAGTTGGGACGTTATCCCCGAGAACACGGCGATCACGAACGGCATTACCAAAAAGCCGACACCGGCCCGGACGGGCGAGTAGCCGAGCACCGTTTGGACATACAGAGTCAGGAAGTAGAACAACGATAAGAGACTTGCCGCGATGATCAGGGCTGCCAGATCGCCACCGGCAACGTTTCTGACCCGGAACAACCCGAGCGGCAACAACGGATCGTCAGCACGCGTTTCATTGAGCACGAAGGCGCACAGGAAGACGATGCTGAGCGCAAGGCTCAGCAACACCGTGGTGGAGCTCCAACCATCGATCGGAGCCCGCGAGAGCCCGAAAACGAGCGCGATCAGACCAAGCGTCGCCGTGGAGGAGCCGAAGTGATCGAGATCACGGAACCTGGTTACGCCTTTCTCGCCACTATCGGTTCGCGGCAGCAAGAGAGCCGAGAAGACAACCACAGTGAGCCCGACCGGTACGTTAATGAAGAAATTCCAGCGCCAGTTCAGGTACTCGGTCAGGACGCCGCCGAGCACGACCCCGACCGCAGCCCCGCTCGAGGCGACCGCCGCCCAGATGCCGAGCGCTAGATTTCGCTCTCGCCCCTCCTCGAACTGGGTCAGAACGATGCTCAGCGCCGTCGGCGTCATGAAAGCGGCCATCAAGCCCTGCACGCCCCGCGCGACAATGAGCATCGTGCTCGACTGACTGAGGCCGCAAGCCAGAGAAGCCAGGGCAAAGAGTGTGACCGCCACGATGAACAAACGGCGCCGACCGAACACGTCTGCCGTACGCCCGCCCAGCAGCAAGAACCCACCGAAAGTCAGCGCGTAGGCGGTTATCACCCACTGGAGCTCGTTCGATGCGAAGTGAAGGTCCTTTGCCAGCGACGGTAGAGCGACGTTGACGACCGAGACGTCGAGCACCACCATGAAAAACGACGTCGCCATGAGGGCCAGGAGAATCCACTTGCTGGTCTCTCGCTTCAGCAATCCGTACCTCGCTCTCGGTAGACGTTCTCGCCACTGGCTGAGCCCGCGGCGGGCGGCCTGTTATCCAATCCAGTCATGACCCGAGCGACCCCTACGATCTAGCTCCTAGAACTGTTCGTTCGGCTAGGTGTGCCTCGAGCAGGCGCTCGATCTCAGAGGCGGTCATGCGCCCTTCAATCCTCTCCACGACCCGCCCCTGCTTGGCGACGATCAATGTCGGCGCGACGCGAATGCGGAAGCGGTCGGTCAGATCCGGGCGCTCGTCGATATCGACCTGTAACAAGCGCACGCGTCTCCTCTCTTTTCGCGTGACCTGGGCGATCAGGCTGTCCATTCGCCGCGCGGGCCCCGAGCTCACAGCCGAAAAGAAGATGAGGAGTATTGAGCCGCCGTTCTCTTGCAATGCCGTCCTCCAAGCGTTCGGAACTTCGGTTTCCCCGCGCTGCCGGAGTGCGAAACCGGCGGTCTCGGCAGCCCGTCCGACTACACTGCGAGCCGTGGGCCTCTGGTACTGGCTCGGCGTAGCACTCGGGCTCGGAGCCGCGCTCGGCATAGCGATTGGCGCCCTGCTGGCGTCGTTTCCTGGCGCAACTCCGCTCTCTGCCCTGGTAGGGGCGATAGGCGGATACACCCTGGCTGCTGCCTTCTTGCTCGGTTTCGTCGCGGCGATTTCGGGGGCGGCCGGCGGCATTGTCGGCGGTTGCGGCAGCTCGGAGCTCGCCCGGCGCACCGTGAGCCGCGGCGGCACTCGCCTGGGGACGGCCATCCTGCTCTTCGCCGTCGCGCTGGTCGCAGGCGGACTGGCCTTCGTTCCGGCGCTTGGGTATTTCGAAGCTGTGCTGCTGGGAATATTCACCCTACGGTTGCTGCACGGAGGCAGCGACCGTTTCGCCGGGCTCCGCACGCTCGCTCGCGACTGATGCGCAAACTCGTTCTGATCGTCATCGATGGGCTCACTCCGACCATGCTCGAGCGCGGCATCGAGCGCGGCATCGCTCCGACGCTTGCGGAGCTCGCTGCGGTCGGACAGCTAGGGCGCGCGATCTCCGCCTTCCCGTCGCTCACTCCTGTTTGTCTGACCACGATCGCCACCGGGGCGCTTCCGGGGATCCACCGGATTCCGCATTTGGTCTGGTTCGATCGCGAACAAGAGCGAATCGTCGAGTACGGCTCGTCGTTCGCGGCTGCACGCCGCTCGGGTGCCCTGCGCTGGTGGCGGGACACCATCTATGCGATGAACGCCGAGCACCTGAATCCCGAGGCGGTCACGATCTTCGAAGCGCTCGAGGACGAGGGCCTGCGAGCAGCCGGGATCAACGTGACCTGCTTCCGCGGCCGCCAGCGCCACCTGCCGATCGTGCCCGGAGTCGCACCGGCTGTGCTCGGTCCGAGCCGTTTCTTCTTCTACGGCCTCTACGAGTCGCGAGACACGGGAACCTCGTCGACGGCAGTCTTCAAGCGCGCGAGCGGCTCCGTCGACGCTTACGCCGAGACTGCCGGTCGCTGGCTCGTCACCCGAGACGACTTCGACTTCCTCTTCTACTACCTCTCGGACTATGACTTCGTCTCGCATGCGCTTGGACCGGAAGGCGCCGACGAGGGCCTTCGCCGGGCCGACGGCTCGATCGCCACGCTCGTCGAGGCTGCCGGAGGTATCGACTCGTTCCTTGATCGCTACGACGTACTGCTCTGCTCGGACCATGGCCAGACCGCTGTGCAGGAGGGAGTCAGGCTCGAGCGCTCGCTCGGCGACTTGCCTCTCTGGGGGCGGCGGGCTTCGCGCCGGGCGCAGCTCGTTCTGACGGCTTCCAACCGAGCGGCGATGGTCTACCGGCTAGCGGGTTGTCCGCTCGGTTCTGCGGAGCTCGCCGAACGGCTCGGGAGCGATCCGAGCGTAGAGGTCGTCTGCTACCGCGACGGAGCCGAAGCGGTCGCTCTCAGGGCAGGCGCCGAGCTTCGCTTCGCGCCGATCGGCCGGGGCTGGCGGATGAGCGGCGACGAGCGTGTTCTCGATCAGCCCCGCGCACACGAGCGCTTGTGGTCGGCACTCGAGAACCCGAACGCCGGTGAGTTGCTGGTCTCGGCCGCGCCGGGAGTCGAGTTCGCCGACCTTGCCGGTCGCCACCACGCCGGAGGAGGCTCGCACGGCTCGCTCGAGCGCGGCGACTCGGAAGTACCGATGCTGGCAGTAGGAATCGAGCGGCTACCCCAGAGCATCGCCGAGGTCGCTCCGACCGTGCTCAGCCACTTCGGCATCGAGCCGCCGAGCTACTCGACCATCACCTCGATCGCCGCATGAGCGGAACGCGCTGAGGAGGCGAGGCGATTGGCGATGCAGAGCATCCGCCGGGCACAAGTGGTGATCAGTGGTCGCGTCCAGGGAGTGGGCTTTCGCTACACGCTTCGTTCACGCGCCTCGTCGCTCGGAGTCAGCGGTTGGGCCAGAAACAGGCTCGACGGGAAGGTCGAGGCCGCCTTCGAGGGCCCGCGCGAGCACGTAGAGTTGCTCCTTCGCTGGTGCCGGCAGGGACCGTCTGGGGCGTATGTCGATGAGGTGGAGGTCGAATGGCAGGAGCCAGAGGGTGAGCAGGGGTTCGCGATTCGCTGAAGGCGGCGACGGACGCGGCCGTGCAGCGGTCAACGAGCGTTCCAGCTCGGGCGGCGAGCTGTTGCATCTTCCGGTTTGCGTCAACGGCACCGAGCTCGGACGACCAACCGATCTGCTTGTCGATCTCGACCGGCTCCGCGTGGTCGGGCTCGACGTACATTGCGGCCCGGGAGCGCAACGCTTCTTGCCGTTGGCGGCGGCCGAGCTCTCACGCGAGCAGATCAATGCCTCCTCGCGCCTGGCTCTGCTTGACGAAAGCGCCTACTACAACGAACGTGGGGCCTCGCTGCGCTCGCTGCGAGGGGCGGTCGTCGAGCTCGCCGGGCGTCAGGTCGGGACTCTTTCCGACATCGTCCTACGCGCTGACGGAGAGGTGACCCGCGTTGTCGTCAAAGGCGAGAGTGGGAAGCTACGGCGGTTGAGCGCCGATCGGGTTCGGATCCGGCAACGGAAGGCGAAGCAGAGGTGATGACGAGCTCCAACCGGCAGCCCGACACGAACAAGCTGCTCGATTCGCGCGTCGGGCAGGCACTCAGGACGCGACACAATTGGGTCCAGCTGCTCAAGTTCAGCGCGGTGGGCGGCAGCGGCTTCGTAGTCAACCTGGTCGCCTACTGGCTCGCGCTCGATTACGTCGGCCTCGAGTATCACCTGGCCGCAACCGCGTCGTTTCTCATCGCGGCGGCAAACAACTACCTCTGGAACCGCCTCTGGACATTCCGCGATCAGCGCGGGCACATCGGCTATCAGGGTCTTCGCTTCCTCATCGTCTCCGGCCTCGCCTACGGGGCCAACCTGCTTTTCCTCTCGGCCTTCGTCTCAATAGGCGCAGGCAAGATCATCGCTCAGGCGGTGGCTATCGTGCTCGTAACGCCAATCAACTTCGTCGGGAACAAACTCTGGTCGTTCCGAACCTGATCGTCCGCTTTCTTCGCGCCCGAGTTTTACCGGGCTTCTGCCTCGGTCTCGTATTGGTGCTTGCTGTCGCCGTCTCTCCCGCGGCGGCGGCTCGACACGAGCATCTGCCCGTTATCCATTTCAGCACACTGGAGAACACGCGCCTGAACTCGACATCGGCGCAGACGATCTTCCTGAAGGACGCCAAGGTCGCCGACTGGATCGGGCGTTACCCGAGCTCCGACCTCACCTATGAGTCGGTTTTCGAGAATCAAGGGCGTTACTGGAGGGAGCGCATCTGGGACAAGCGCGCCGGACAGATCGTCGAGGGCCATGTCGACGACGCCAGCGGCCAGGTGACCGAGGCCTGGACCGGCCCGCAGGTCGCCTGGGGGATGGCGCGGGGATCGCCGGGTGCGTTCGGCGGCAGGCAGATCAACACGCTGCCCATCTGGCTCGGATTCTGCGCGTTGTTCTTGGTCGGGCTGGGAGACTGGCGGCGGCCCCTCTCGCTGCGCAATCTCGATCTTCTCGTCTTGCTCTCTTTCTCGGTCAGCCTCTGGTACTTCAACCAGGGGCGTATCTTCTCGAGCGCTTCTCTCGTCTACCCGCCGCTTCTCTATCTCTTCGGCCGGCTCGTTTACATCGGCGTGCGCGGGCGGCAGGTTGCCGCGAGCCGACCCGTCTGGCCGATCTGGTTACTGGCCGCGATGACCGTCTTCCTGGTCGGCTTCCGCATCGGGCTCAACATTCGCGACGGCAACGTCATCGACGTCGGCTACGCCGGGGTGATCGGCGCCGACCGCATCGTCTCGGGTCAATCGCCGTACGGGCACTTCCCCGTGGATACGGTGAACGGCAAGACGCTGCGCGCCTGCGGACCGGCCGACGCCGAGGGAAACGTGCGCGACCACATCCAGACAAACGGACGCTGCGAATCGACAAACCCGGAGGGGGATACCTACGGTCCGGTCGCGTACCTCGTGTACATACCCGGCCTCGAGCTCTTCGGCTGGTCGCACAAGTGGGACGACCTGCCCGCCGTGCGCTTCACGACCATCCTCTTCGATCTTCTCTGTATCGGCGGCCTCTGGCTTGTGGGGCGCCGCTTCGGCGGCGCGCGACTGGCGGTGACACTCGCCTTTGCCTGGGCCGCCTACCCGTTCACGCAGTACGTCTCGAACTCGAACACCAACGACGCGATCGTTCCCGCCTTCTTGATCTGGGGCTTCTGGCTCGCCAGCTCACCCTGGGCGAGGGGAACGGCGGTGGCCCTCTCCGGCTGGACGAAGCTCGGCTCGCTGATCCTGACGCCGCTTTGGGCCACATACCCGGAGGCACTTCGACTCCACAATCTCGGCAAGGTCGCGCGCTTCGCCGCGGCGTTCGTGCTCACCAGCGTCGCCTCCCTCTCGGTGCTGGCGCTCGAGCCCAGCCTCACGAAGTCGATCTCCACCTTCTGGAACAAGACCTTCCACCGGCAGCTCCACCGACAGTCGCCGTTCTCGATCTGGGACTGGCGGCAGTACCACGCCGCCGGCGTGCCCAATCTGCATCTGGGTCAGATCATCCTGATCGTCATCGTGCTGATGCTGACGGTCGCCAGCGCTTTTTATCCGCGCCGACGTTCGCCGCTACAGCTCGCGGCCCTTAGCGGCGCCCTGCTCGTGGGCTTCGAGCTGGTGCTGACCTACTGGTTCTACACCTATATCGTTTGGTTCTTCCCGTTCGCCGCGATTGCGCTGCTGACCGGTGCCGGAGGCATCGTTCAGGCCAGGAGGGACGCTGAGCAAGCTACGTGAGCTGATTCGAGCCGAGACCGGGAAGCGCTCGACGTTACTCATCGCTTGCCTCGCAGGGGTGCTGTTCCTCGGCTCCTGGGCCACGATTCACCACGGCTTCTACGCCAAGCACCACATAATCGACACTCCTCTCTACCAACGCTACGGCGACTGGATGTTGCACGGCAGCATTCCTTACAGAGACTTCTCGATCGAGTACCCGCCCGCCGCCTTACCGGTGTTCGTAATTCCGGCCATCGGCAATTCCGAAAGCGCGAGCCCGGCCAAACCGGCATCCGGCCCCTACAACGTCAGGGCGGATTACCGCCGCAACTTCGAGTTCCTGATGGCAGTCTGCGGGCTGGCCTCGATCGCCCTGGCGGCCGTCGCGCTCCTCCGTCTCGGCGTCTCGAACGGCGAGGCCGCAGCGGCGCTCTCGCTTCTGGCCCTATCGCCACTGATGCTCGGGTCGGTGATGCTCTCGCGCTTTGATCTCTGGCCGGTGATGCTTGCGCTGGCCGGGCTGGTGGCAATTCTCGTCGGACGAGAATGGCTCGGCTTCGGCGTGCTCGGCTTCGCAACTGCGGTGAAGATCTTTCCCGCCGTCCTCCTCCCTATCGGCTGCATCTGGGTCTGGAAGCGGGCGAGCCGGCGTGAGCTCGCCGCCTGCCTGGGAATCTTCTTCGCGGTGCTCGCAGCCTGCTTTACGCCTTTTACTATCGTTGCCCCACACGGCGTCTGGCACTCGATAACGGTTCAGCTCTCGCGCCCGCTGCAGATCGAGAGCCTGGGCGCAGCGGCGCTGGTGGCCTTACACCATCTCGCCGGGATCGGGCTGACCACTGTGACCGGATCGGGCTCACAGAACCTGACCGGACGAGGTACCGGAGCAATCGCCGCCCTGCAGACGGCTCTTCAGGCTGCGGCGCTGCTCGCTACCTGGATCTGGTTCGCGAGAGGCGAAGCCGACAATGAGCGGTTCGTGCGCGCGAGCGCCGCCGCGATAGTCGCCTTCGTGGCCTTCGGCAAGGTGCTCTCGCCCCAGTTCATGATCTGGCTGATTCCCTTCGTGCTGCTCGTTCGCGGCAGGCGTGGCATCACCGCCTCTTCGCTGCTCGTGGCCGCGCTCGTTATAACGCAACTCTGGTTCCCGTCCCGTTATTGGAGCTACGCACTCGACTATGCCGCCGGGCCGAGTACTTTCGTTCTATTACGCGACATCGTCCTGGTCGGCATCTTCGCCGCCATCATCGCCGAACCGATCCGAAGCGAGCAGGAACTGCCCGCCGTGCAAGTGGCGGCTACTCAGCCTGGAACCTGATCACCTCGCAGCGGTGGCCGCGATCACAGCCGGTCTCGCTTTGCGGTTATCACCCGCTGTCATCGGCGAAGCTCGACTCCCGGGCTCCTAGCTGGTGCTGACCTGCCGCTTCTACACCTATATCGTTGGCTCCTAAGGTTCGCCGCGACCGCGTTACTGACCGGTGCCGGAGGCGTCGTTCAGGCGAGGAGGGACGCTGAGCAAGTTAAGTGAGCTGATTCGAGCCGAGACCGGAAAGCGCTCGACGTTACTCATCGCTTGCCTCGCGGGGGTGCTGTTCCTCGGCTCTTGGACCACGCTTCACCACGGCTTCTTCCACAGGCACCTTCTCGTCGATACGCTGATTTATCAGCGCTACGCCGATCTCACGGCGGTTGGCGGTGTCCCCTATCGCGACTATTCGGTCGAGTATCCGCCCGGCGCCTTGCTCGCGTTCTTCGCTCCGGCCTTCGACAATTCCTACGCTCCCTCGAAGATCGGGCCCGACAACATAAGGTTCGACTACCGCCGTAACTTCGAGTTCCTGATGGCAGTCTGTGGGCTGGCCTCGATCGCCCTGGCGGCCGTCGCGCTTCGCTGCCTCGGCGCCTCCAACGGACGAGCCTTGGCAGCACTCTCTCTTCTGGCCCTCTCGCCGCTCATGCTCGGGCCCGTGATTCTTTCGCGCTTCGACCTCTACCCTACGATGGTCGCGCTGGCCGGCCTGGTAGCAATTCTCATCGGCTGGAAGCGAATCGGCTTCGGCGTGCTCGGCTTCGCAACTGCGGTGAAGATCTTTCCCGCCGTCCTCCTCCCACTCGCCTGCATCTGGGTCTGGAAGCGAGCGAGTCGGCGTGAGCTCGCCGTCTGCCTGGGTTTCTTCTGCGCGGTGCTCGCAGCCTGCTACGCGCCCTTCGTGATCATCGCACCGCACGGTATCTGGCACTCGATAACGGTTCAACTAGGGCGCCCACTACAGATCGAGAGCCTGGGCGCAGCCGCGCTCGTGAACCTGCATAACCTCATCGGCCTCGGAGTGACCACCGTAACCGGCTCGGGCTCGGAGAACCTGGCCGGCAGCGGCGCCCGCCTGATCGCGACGCTACAGACGGTTCTTCAGGCTGCGGCACTGCTCGGAGCCTGGATCTGGTTCGCCAGAGGCGAAGCCAACAATGAGCGGCTCGTGCGCGCGAGCGCCGCCTCCATAGTCGCCTTCGTCGCCTTCGGCAAGGTGCTCTCGCCCCAGTTCATGATCTGGCTGTGCCCCTTCGTTCTTCTCATTCGCGGCCGGCGCGGCATCACCGCCTCCGCGTTGCTCGTGGCCGCGCTCGTTCTCACCCAGCTCTGGTTCCCGTCCCGTTACTGGGACTACGCCGCCAGCTACGCCACCTGGCCGAGCGCCTTCGTCTTACTGCGCGACATCGCCCTGGTCGGCATCTTCGCCGCCCTCATCACCGGTTGGCGAAAGCACGAGCAGGAGTTGCCCGCCGCGCAGGCCGCGCCTATTCAGCCGGAAACCTGATCGCCGCGCAGCCGCGGCCGCGACCACAGCCCGTTTCGTTTCGCCGCTTCAACCCACCGCCCTAAGTGGCGCTCTGCCCATAGGCTTCCAACCCACTGGCTCTGCACCTATATCGTCTGGTTCTCCCGGTTTGCCGTCAACACGTGACCTACCGGTGCCGGAGGCATCGTTCAGGCGAGGAGGGACGCTGAGCAAGCTACGCGAGCTGATTCGGGCCACGACCGGAAAGCGCTCGACGTTACTCATCGCTTGCCTCGCAGGAGTGTTATTCCTCGGCTCCTGGACCACGATTCACTACGGCTTCTACGCCAGGCACCTTCTGGTAGATACGCCCCTTTATCAGCACTACGCCGACTTGGTCAGGGCCGGCGAAGTGCCTTACCGCAACTTCGCGATCGAGTATCCGCCCGGCGCCTTGCCGGTGTTCATCGCTCCAGCCCTCAAGAACTCTCCCACGATCGGCGCCAACACAGTCAGAGTCGACTACCGCCGTCACTTCGAGTTTCTGATGGCCGTCTGCGGACTCGCCTCGATCGCCCTGGCGGCGATCACGCTTCGCCGCCTCGGCGCCTCCAACGGCCGAGCCCTCAGCGCGCTCTCGCTTCTGGCCCTTTCGCCGTTAATGCTCGGCCCAGTAATTCTCTCCCGTTTCGACCTCTACCCGACGATGCTCGCGCTGGCGGGCCTCGTGGCGATCCTAGTCGGGCGAGAACGGCTCGGCTTTGCCGGGCTCGGGCTGGCAACTGCGACGAAGATCTTTCCCGCCGTCCTCCTACCGATCGGCTGCATCTGGGTCTGGAAGCGGGCAAGCCGGCGCGAGCTGGCCGCCTGCCTGGGATTCTTCTGTGCGGTGCTCGCGGTCTGCTTCGTGCCCTTCGCGATCATCGCGCCCCACGGTCTCTGGCACTCCATCACCGTTCAGCTCTCGCGCCCGCTGCAGATCGAGAGCCTGGGCGCGGCCACCCTTATTGCTCTGCATCATCTGATCGGGCTCACCGTCGCCACCGTGACCGGCTCGGGCTCACAGAACCTTATTGGAAGCGGCTCTGGGTTGATCGCAACCCTGCAGACCGCTCTTCAGGCCGCGGCGCTGCTCGCTACCTGGATCTGGTTCGCGAGAGGCGAGGCCGACGGAGAGCGGCTGATCCGCGCGGGCGCCGCCTCGATGGTGGCCTTCGTCGCCTTCGGAAAGGTGCTCTCGCCCCAGTTCATGATCTGGCTGATTCCCTTCGTGCTGCTCGTTCGCGGCAGGCGCGGCATCACCGCCTCCTCGCTGCTCGTGGCCGCGCTCGTCTTAACGCAGCTCTGGTTCCCGTCCCGTTATTGGAGCTACGCACTCGACTACGCCGCCTGGCCGAGCGCCTTCGTTCTCCTGCGCGACATCGTATTGGTCGTCCTCTTCGCCACCTTGCTCGCCGGGCCGCTCGGTCGCGAGCGGGGGCTGCACGCCGCGCGGGCTGCGCCTATTCAGCCGGGAACCTGATCGCTTCGCAGCTAAGGGCGTGGCCGCTGGCGTCGCATTCGACCAGTGCCCCTTCGATACGCACCCCACCTTCGGCGGGCTCGAAGCGCACGTGCATGCCAGTTCGCATCCGCTCTATCGCGAGCTCGGCGCGGACGCCGATCACCGAATCGTGCGGCCCACTCATGCCGGCGTCGGTAATCGCGGCGGTGCCGCCCGCGAGCACACGAGCATCGTTCGTCTGCACGTGAGTGTGGGAACCGAACACAGCGGTCACGCGCCCGTCGAGCCAACGGGCGAGCCCCACCTTTTCGCTCGTGGCCTCGGCGTGAATATCGACCAGCACGATCGAAGCGCGGCCTGACGCTTCCTCGACGAGCTCGTCCACGATCTCGAATGGTCCGCAGGCCGCATTCATGAACAGAGAGCCGAGCAGGCTTATGACCGCAACATTGGTGCCGTCGGCGCTCGGTAGAACGGTCAGTCCTCTACCCGGCGCGAAACGCGAGACGTTCGCCGGCCGTATCACGCGCTCGCTGGTCGCCAGGTAAGCGACGATCTCCTGCCTTCGCCAGACGTGGTTACCGAGCGTGATCGCGTCGGCTCCGGCGGCGAGGATGCGCTCGGCGTGCCTGGGCGTGAGACCGGCGCCATTGGAGACGTTCTCGGCATTGACGAGACAGAAATCGATCGACAGCTCCTCGCGTAGGCTCGGCAGTCTCTCCTCGACCAGTCGCCGCCCCGGCGAGCCGAAAACATCGGCCAGGAACAGAATGCGCACTCTCGTATCTCCTCGGCCTAGGGCACAACCGGCATCGCGGCCGGTTGAACCTCGATTGTCACGTGATTACCGGAGTCCTGGGTGTAGCGGGCTAGCTCCTGCCGTTCGACTTTCGAGAGGTCGATGACGCTCCCCACTCGAGTGCGGGCTGCCTGAAGCGGCTTCCCGATAGCAAGCGTCGGATCGGCCGCGATTCTGGTCATCGAGACGATCACCGTCGGGTCGTCGTCGGGGCGGATATCGAGGCGCACGCCGCGATGACGTCCGTTGATGATGTACGGCTCGATCTGGACGACCTTGCCGTTGACGGGCGCGTAGACGTCGGTACCGGGCGCCGCGCCGATATCGAGCGCGCCGTTGTCGGTTCCGGTTCCGCCCGACAGCTCGTAGTAGTTGAGGCCACCGCCGCCAGAGCCGACGATGCGGTGGAAGAGGCGCGCGAGCAGCCCCTCGTTTACCTGCGTGCCTTCGGGCGAGAGAGCAATGGCGTCTGGCGCGGCGTTATAGCCGATCGCCGTCACCGATCCCCGCGCAACCGGCAGGTTCAGCGAGAGCATGCCGGCCCTGGCTACGACAATGGGGACTGGTTGCCCACCGCCGGACGACCCGCTGTCGGAGGTCGCGATGGTGCCCAGAGGCGAGACCGACCGGCCATTCGTCCAAGCGCTGAGCACGAGGATGAGGGCAACGATCACCGCGGCGACACCCAGAGCCGCCTGCCAGACAGTCCGCCGAGAGCGGCGCGCGTGAGAGGCCGGCTCGTGCAGTCGCCGCGCGCGTCGGCGATGCCGGCGCGCCTGTGCACGATAAGGCATGCAGGCCACCGTACCGAAGCGGTGCCGCGCTTTCAAATCGCGAGCGGTACCAGTTTTCGCGGCGCGCACGCTACGATCCCAGCTATGCCCGACGGGGCGACCAGAATCGCGATCCCTCGCTGGATACAGCTCGTCGGCTTGCCGCTTCTACTGTTGCTCGTCTGGACGCTGGCGAACACGGTCGGCCGAGCCGTTTTCCTCTTCATCGTGGCCGGGCTGATCGCCCTGCTGCTGAACCCGATGGTGCGAACGCTGGGTCGAATCTGGATTCCGCGCGGGCTCGGGATCGCGATCGTCTACCTCAGCTTCGCCGCCGCCGCAGCCTTCTGCGTCATCGCCCTTGCGACCGTCGGCACCGATCGCGTCCGCTCGACCGCCAATCGCGTCAACGACTACTTCACGGTGACCAACTCTCATCACCAGACGGGAGCCGAGCGCGACGTCGACCGGCTGCAGGTGTGGCTCAACACGCACCATCTCAAGCGGATCAAGATCCGCAAGTACGGACTGGAGTTCGTCCGAAGCATCAACGTCAAGGGCGTCACATCAGAAGCGATCACCCTGATCGAAGGGGCGGCTCTGAGCGCAATCGGGATTCTCTTCAGAATCATCCTGGTGGTCGTCGTCTCGGTCTACATGCTGCTCGACATGAAGAGATTGAGCACGGCGATCGACAGGAGATTCCCGCCGAAAAACGGCTCGCCTCCGCTCTTGACCCAGCTCGAGCAGGCACTCGCCGGCTACGTGAAGGGGCAGCTTCTTCTCTCTCTGATCATCGGCTTCAGCTCCGGCCTGGGCCTCTGGATCTTCGGTGCGACGGGCTTGGTCCCGGGCGTAGACCGCTATGCGCTCTTCTTCGGGCTCTGGGTCGCCTTCACCGAGCTCATCCCCTATCTCGGGCCCTGGCTCGGCGCGATCCCACCGTTCTTCTACGCACTCGTCCTGCACCCGATCACCGCCCTCTGGGTCGCCCTTCTCTTCCTCGGCATCCAGCAGGTCGAGGGGCACGTGGTCGTACCGAAGGTGATGGGGAGCGCGCTCCGCCTGCACCCCTTGCTCGTTATCTTCGGGTTGCTGGCCGGAGCCGAGATGTACGGGATCCTCGGCGTCTTCGTCGCTCTGCCGCTTCTCGCGGTGCTGCGCGCGCTCTGGGAGTTCTTCGCTGAACGGCTGACATTCGAGAGCTGGGCTCCGGCCGCCGCAACCTCGATAGGCGTATCTGTCACGCAACCGGTGCCTGCGCAGCCTGCGCCCGCTACCGTGGAACAAGAGCCGGCGATCGCCGCCGACGAGGAGAGCGAAGCCGGTGAGGACGAAAACGAGACGGGTGCAGACGAGGCGAATGAGCGAGAGAGCGAGAGCTAGCGTGGCCGAAACTCTGCTCTCGGCTCGATCGGTGTCTCGTCACTTCGGGCGTGTGATCGCGCTCGCGCCGCTCGACCTCGAGCTCTGCTCGGGAGAGGCGGTCGCGCTTGTGGGCCCGAACGGCGCCGGCAAATCGACTTTGATGTCGATCCTGGCCGGAGCGCTCAGAGCCAGCGAGGGTAGCATCGCCGTCACCGGCTCGGCCAAGGTCGGCTGGCTGCCTCAGAGACCGGCTCACTACGCGCGCCTGACCGCGCTCGAAAACCTCGTTCTCTTTGCCCGCCTCGAGGCCATGGACGATCCAGATCACGAGGCCGCCCGCATGCTCGAGCGCTTCTCGCTGCCGAGCGACCGGCTGAGCGCGTATCTCTCGATCGGCAACCGGCAGCGCCTGAGCCTGGCCATCGCTCTGCTCGGAGACCCGAACGTCCTTCTTCTCGACGAGCCGACCGCCTCGCTCGACCCGAAACAGCGCGCGCTCCTCTGGCGCGAGGCCGAGCGCCACGTCGTCGAGGGTGGCGCGGTGCTCTTCTCGAGCCAGAACCTCGAGGAGGTCGAGCGCCACGCCACACGTGTGGTCGCGCTCGACTCCGGCCGGCTCGTCTTCGGCGGGGAACCGGAGGAGTACACGGCCTGGGAGCGTGAGCCGTGAGAACCCTGCGCGCCGCCGCTCTGCTCACTCGCAAGGATCTCGTCTCGCTACGCCGGGCACCTCTGGTAGTGGTCTTGCTGGCCTGTTATCCACTCTTGATCGCGGGGCTCGTCGGCCTGGTCGCCGGCTATGCCAACGCCCGACCGCGCGTGGCCATCGTCGACCTCGATCACATCCCGGCCAAGACCACGGTCGCCGGGCACACGTACCACATCAAGAGCCTGATCAACGAGGTGGCGAAGAACGTACGCATCTCCTGGATGTCGAAGACCGAAGCCGCCCAGGCGCTGCGCACCGGCGAGGTGGTGGGTGTGATCACGATTCCGCGGGGCTTCCTGAACGACCTGAAGAGCGTCGTTCGCAGCCCCGAGCTCGAGTTCGAGACCTCACAGGGCGGCATCTCTTCACGGGTGACTCAGCAGATGCAGGCGCTCGTCTACAACCTCAATCGCAAGCTACAGGAGTCCTATCTGAAGGACGCGATCGGCTACATCTCGGTGATCCGCAACGGAGGTACGGCCGACTTCCTCGGCTCGAACTACAAGGTGCTCGGGATCAAGGAGGCGCGCGCCCTCTTGGCGAGAGAGAAGAACAACCCGCAGGCGGCCGAGGTCGTGCGGTTCCTCGACACCGCAGAGGGCGCGCTTCGGGCCTCACAGGTCTCGGCCCGCGCCGTCGCCCAGCCGATCCGTCTTGCGACCGCAACTCGAAATGGACGTGGCTGGCTGCTCTCGGCGCAGATGCAGGCCTACGCGCTGGCGCTCACGATAAGCATCCTGGCGCTGGCACTCGCCGCCGCGGTCACCGCCTCCGAGCGTGACGAGAACGTCGCCTGCCTGCTCGGGCGAGGACTGGTCTCGCGCCTTTCTCTTCTGGCGGCCAAGGTTGCGCTCGCGACGATCATCTCGTTTGCGGTCGGAGCCGTGATCTTGCTCGCCTTCGGAGCCATCGTGGACATCGGCGATATCGCGGGCGGCCAACCCTGGCAACGGATTCCGCTCGTGCTGATAGGCGTGGCGCTCTGCGGAGCGGCGCTGGGCGCAATCGGAACGTTGATCGGCGCGCTGGCTCGCGAGGGACGCTCGGCAACTCTGGGGGCTCTGCTGGTGGCACTCCCGATCGTCTTGCTCGGCCTGGTTCCGAGAGAGATCGCGCCGCCCGCCGGATTCGTCAGCGACGTCTTCCCCTTCAGTCACGGCGAACGCTTCTTCTCTTCGGCGCTCTACGACCTTCACCCCTGGGCGACCGTCGGCCCCGAGGCGCTCTGGTTGATCGGTTTGCTTCTGCTCTGGGGAGCGGTGGCCCGGCTCGCCTTACCGCGCCTGACGGAGAGCTAGTGCCCGATCAGGCGACACCCTCCGGTCTCTGGGAGCGGCTCGCCGGCGAAGGCAAGGGAGAGAGCGCCTTCTGGAGCAACCTCCTGAAGCCCGAGCCGGAGCGCGAGCTGGAGCTCGCCTTCTCGCCGCTGGCGGCGCCCGAGCTGGCGCTCGGCATCGAGACCGTTTACGAGGGCTACCTCGTTCACTACGGGCGCTCGCGCATGTTCGCGCCAGGCGAGCCGAATCTCGCGCTGCTGCTCGGCGATCGACTCTATGCCCGCGGGCTTGTGCTCGTCAGCGGGCTCGGAAACGTCGCCGTCGTCGCCGACCTGGCGACGCTGCTCGAGCTCTGCGCACGGCTACAAGCCGAGCGAAAGCAGGGTGACGGTGCCCTCTGGGCGGCCGGGATCTCACTACTCGGCAGGGGCGGAATCGAGCGGGAGGGAGAGGCGTTTCTAAGCTCCGGCGATAGCGGCTCGTTACTCCGCTTGGCTCGCGAGAGCGCGGGTCTAGAGCCGGTCGAGCGGGCGCTGGCGGTGCACGCGAGCCTGCGCTCATAGCACCACTTCGAAACGCTTTCACGCGACTACTGGGAATACGGCGCGCGACACCTTAGGATCGCCGTAACCCAACTTCCCCGGAGGTGGTCCGCCGTGACCCGGTCTCACGCTTTTCGAATCTCGTTCGCAGTAGCCGCAGTGCTCGCGACCGCTGCGATCGCCGCCCCCTCCGCTCTCGCGGACATCAGCGGCCCCTGCAGCGCGAGCATCGCCGGCCAGAATGTCAAAGGACGTGGAACCGGCGCCTTCAGCAACGCCATAACCGTCGCAAACGATGCGGTCGTTCCGGTGACGATGAGCGCCAACGGCCAGATCTCACAGCTCAAGATCCAGATCGAGTTTGCCGGCACTCGCTGGACCGTCCGCGACAAGCCGTCGCACGGCACCTCGTGGTCGAGCGACGTCAAGGTCAAGGACTACGCGAAGTACGGAGTCGGTCTCTACAAGGTGATCGGCTCGAGCTCGGGCGGCGTTTCCTGCAGCGGCTCGGCGCTCGTGAAGGTGAAGGGAGATCCACTCTCGACCGTGGCCGGTATCGTCGGGCTCGTGGCGGCTCTGGCAGGACTGGGCGGCATCGGCGCCGCGGTCGCGATGACGATGCGTGCCGGCACGCTGGGCTTCGGAAAGACGGTGTTCGGAGCCGTGTTCGGTCTGATCGCCGGGCTCGGCCTGGCCGTGTTGGCCCAGGAGTACGCGGTCATGTTCCCGACTCTGGGCGCCGCGATCGCCACCGTCGGTCTCGGCGGACTGTTCGGGATCGGGCTCGTCGTCATAACGAAGGTAGTCGGCGGCTCGGTCTCGGTTCCCGACTAGCCTCGTCCTTCGCAGATCGTTCTCGGAGCCCGCCGATCGTGCGGGCTCCGCACCTTTTACGAGCAGACGTAGACTGGCAGCGTGGCGCAGCCGCTAGATCTCCGTGACTGGATCGCTCTGCTCGAGCGAGAGGGAGAGCTGGTCCGCATCGGCGTCGAGGCCGATCCCGAGCTCGAGATAACCGAGATCGCCGACCGGACGATGAAGGCGGGCGGGCCCGCGCTCCTGTTCGAGCATCCGAAGGGCTCCCGACACCCGCTCTTGATCAATCAGTTCGGGACCGAGAGGCGGATGTGCCTCGCCCTCGGCGTCGAGACGCTGGACGAGGCGGCGGCGAGAATCTCCTCGCTGCTCGAGCTGCAGCCGCCGCAGGGAGCCCGCGCCAAGCTGCGCAAGCTGCGCGAGCTGAGATCGGCCGCGAGCGACTCGCGGCCGCGCCGGGTGCGCCGCGGCGCCTGCCAGGAGATCGTGCTCACGGGCGACGAGATCGACCTCGGCCTGCTACCGGTCCAGCGCTGCTGGCCGGACGATCCGGCTCCCTTCATCACGCTTCCGGCGGTGATCACGCACGATCCCCGCAGCGGCGCCCGCAACGTCGGCATGTACCGGATGCAGGTTGTCGACCGGCGAACGACTTTCATGCACTGGCAGCTGCACAAGGACGGCGCAGCGAGCTGGCGCGAGATGGGCGAGCGGCTGGAGCTGGCCGTGGCGATCGGCCTCGACCCGGTCACCACCTATGCCGCCACGGCGCCGCTGCCGCGCGGTCTCGACGAGCTGATGCTGGCGGGGCTGCTGCGCGGTGAGCCGGTCGAGCTGGTGCCGGCGAAGACCGTCCAGATCGACGTGCCGGCGAACGCCGAGATCGTCCTCGAGGGCTACGTCGAGCGCGGCGAGGTCGGGAGCGAAGGGCCCTTCGGCGACCACACCGGCTTCTACTCGCCCGCCAGCCCGTTTCCGCTCTTCCACTTGACGGCGATGACGATGCGCGAGGGAGCGATCTATTCGTCGATCGTGGTCGGCAAGCCGCCCGCCGAGGATGCCTGGCTCGGCAAGTTGACCGAGCGCCTGTTCCTGCCCGCGATCAAGAGCGCCGTGCCCGAGGTCGTCGACATCGATCTGCCGGTCGCCGGGGCCTTTCACAACTGCGCCATCGTCTCGATCCGCAAGGACTTCCCCAACCAGGCGCGCAAGGTCGCGAGCGCCGTCTGGGGCCTGGGCATGCTCAGCCTGACCAAGGTCGTCGTGGTCGTCGACGAGCAGATCGATCCGCACGATTACGAGGACGTCTTCTTCCACGTCTGCGCGAACGTCGACCCGAAGCGCGACGTCTGGGTCGGCGAGGGGCCGCTCGACCAGCTCGATCACTCTGCGCAGCGCGAATCCTTCGGAGGGAAGATGGGCATAGACGCGACGCGAAAAAGCAGTTCCGAGGGAGCGCGCGAGTGGCCCGACGAGATCGTGATGAGCGACGATGTGACGGATCTCGTCGATCGGCGCTGGCACGAGTACGGCATCGAGCTCTAGACGGATCGGCTCGAAGGCGGCACCCTCTTTGGGCGGCCTCCATCCGGGTCTGAATTGGTGATCGCGCTAGGCTCCGACTGAGGTATCGGTGAAGGTATTTCTCGGCATAACAGGCGCTTCAGGGGCGCCGTACGCGGCGAGGTTGCTCGAGCTCCTCGTGGCGCACCGCTGCGAGGTTGGTCTGTGCGCCTCGGATGCGGGCGTACAGGTGCTCGCGACGGAGCTTTTCGGCGACCCACGGCTGCCCCGAGCCGACGTGCTCGAGCGCCTGCTCGCGCCGCTCGAAGGCGACCTGCAGGTGTTCGATCCCGATGACCTCGGCGCTCCCTTCGCCAGCGGCTCCGCGCGAGTCGATGCCTATGTCATCTGCCCCTGCTCGATGGCGAGCGCCGGCCAGATCGCGGCCGCCGGCGGCACCGGCCTGATTCACCGCGCCGCGGCGGTGGCCCTGAAAGAGGAGCGGAAGCTGGTACTGGTGCCGCGCGAGACGCCGCTCTCGCTCGTCCAGCTCGAGGCGCTGACGAGACTGCGCCGGGCAGGGGCGACGATTCTCTTCGCCGCGCCCTTCCTTCTACAGTCGCCCTCACACCCTCGCCGACCTCGTCGACACGGTCGTCGCCCGGGTGCTCGACCAGCTCGGCATCGAGCACGACCTGGTCGCCCGCTGGGGAGATGAGCAGAGGTGAGCGTCGCGGGCGGCAGGCTCGAGCCGGAGGCCGTACGAACGATGTTCGACCGGATCGCGCCCGTCTATGACCGGATGAACATGCTGATGACCGCCGGGCTCGACCGGCGCTGGCGCGACTTGACGGCGCGGCGGGTGGTACGACCCGGCGACGTGGTGCTCGACGGCGCCTGTGGAACCGGTGATCTGGCCCTCGCCGACCTCCGTGCCGGCGCAGCTCGCGTGGTCGGCGTCGACTTCTCCGAGCGCATGCTCGAGCGGGCGAGGCACAAATCCGGCGCGATCGAGTGGGAGCGAGGCGATCTCTCCAGGCTGCCCTTCGCCGACGGGACTTTCCAGGCGGCGACCGTCGGCTTCGGACTGCGCAACGTTCCGGCTCTGGACGTGGCCCTGAGCGAGCTGCGGCGCGTGCTCGTGCCCGGCGGGCGGCTCGGCATTCTCGAGATGACCCGGCCCCGAGGTGCTCTCGCCCCGTTCTTCAGGCTCTGGTTCGACGGGCTCGTGCCGCTGGCGGGCAAGCTGCTCCCGGGCGGGTCGGCGTACAGCTATCTGCCCGCGAGCGTACGCCGCTTCCATTCTCCCGATGAGCTGGCCGGGTTGATCGCGAGCGCCGGCTTCGAGCAGATCCGCTACCGCCTCCTCGGCGGCGGGATCGTCGCACTCCATCTGGCGGTCGCCCGGTGAGCGCGGTCGAGTCCTACGAGCCGCTCGCGGTCGTCCAGGGCACGCCCGGCCTGGCCGAGTACCTGGACGCGGTCGAGCGTCGACTCGACGGCTTGCTCGGCGCGAACTCCGGCACGGTCGCCAGAGCCTCCTCCGAGACTCTTCGCGCCGGCGGCAAGCGCCTGCGCCCGCTGCTCGTCTTCCTCTCCTCTCCGCCCGATTGCCGCCCGCCCGTCGGTGCCGGCGTCGCCGTAGAGCTCGTTCACCTCGCCTCGCTCGTCCACGACGACCTGCTGGACGGCGCCACAATGCGCCGCGGCGCTCCTTCAATCTGGAGCGCCTTCGGCGAGCGGGTCGCGACGGCGAGCGGCGACTGCCTCTTCGCCCTGGCCTTCACGGAGCTCGCGCGGGAGAGCGATCCGAGCTCGCTCGTCGCTCTGGCCGAGGCGGCGCTTGCGCTCACCGAGGGCGAAGCCCTGCAGCGCGAGCAGCGCTTCAACCCCTCGCTCAGCGTGGAGAGCCAGCTCGAACGCTGTGCGGCCAAGACCGGGGCGCTCTTCTCGGTCGCCTGCCGTCTCGGCGCCGGCGATACGACGAGCCCGCTCGGCGAGTACGGGCTCGAGCTCGGCATCGCCTTCCAGATCGTCGACGACATACTCGATTGCGTCGCCGCGATGAGCGCGACGGGTAAGGCGCCCGGCGCCGATCTGCGCGACGGCGTGCCAACCGTGCCGCTGTTGCTCGCGGCGAAGACCGACGAAGTGGTACGAGCGGCTTTGGCGGGCAAGCCTTGCGACGACGCGCTCGAGCGCGTCGCGAGCTCGGGAGCGCTCGAGCTCTCGCGCGAGATGGCCCGTGAGTACGCACGCCGGGCCTGCGGCCAGCTCGACGGACGCTGCCGAGTGCGCGAGCTCGAAGCGCTCGCGCGGGCGATCGTGGAGCGGGAGAGATGAGTCTCACCGTCGGACGGGCAAGCGCGACACTCGAGCCCCTGCGCGAGAAGATCGAGGCAAACGAGCGTCTGGACGCGGCGGACGGGCTCGCGCTGTACGAGAGCAGCGACCTGCTCGCGCTGGGCGAGCTTGCCGAGCGGGCGCGGCGACTGCGCGGAGGCGGCGAGGAAGCCTACTTCGTCCGCAATCTGACCCTCAACCAGACCAACGTCTGCCGCGTGAAGTGCAGGTTCTGCGCCTTTGCCCGCTCGGTCCGGGAGGAAGGCGCCTACACGCTCAGTCCCGCCGAGCTGGCAGCCGAAGCCGGGCGGGCCTACGAGCTGGAGCCCTTCAGCGAGCTGCATCTCGTCAACGGCGAGAGCCCGCAGGTCGATTTCGCCTGGTACCTGGAGACGGTGCGCGCGCTGCGCGAAGCGCTGCCGGGCGTGCACCTGAAGTGCTACTCGGCCAGTGAGATCCACCACATGTCGACGCTCTCCGGGCTCTCCTACGAGCAGGTGCTCGCCGGGCTGAAGGAAGCCGGGCTCGACTCGCTGACCGGCGGCGGCGCCGAGATCTTCTCCGCCCGCGTGCGCAAACTGATCGCGCCCGGCAAGGAGCCCGCGGAGGCCTGGCTGGAGGTCAATCGGGTCGCGCACGGGCTCGGAATCCCGACCCACTGCACGATGCTCTACGGGCATGTCGAGACGCTCGAGGAACGAGTCGACCACCTGCTTCGCCTGCGCGCGCTTCAGGACGAGACGGGCGGCTTCCTCGCCTTCGTCCCGTTCGCCGTCCATCTCGAGAACACGCGGCTCGATCGAGACATCCCTCCAACCACCGCAGTCGACGTTCTCAAGACGATCGCGGTCTCGCGCCTGCTGCTCGACAACGTCGCCCACGTCAAGGCCTACTGGATCGCGATGGGCCTGCCGCTGGCGCAGGTCGCGCTGCATTTCGGGGCCGACGATCTTCAGGGAACGGTCGGGCGCGAGCAGGTCTTCCACGCAGCCGGCGCCCGCACCGAGACCGAGCAGGCGGTCGACCGGCTGGTGCGCTACATCCACGCCGCCGGCCGTGCTCCGGTAGAGCGAGACACCCTCTACAACGAGCTCAGGCGTTGGGAGCCGGTCGCGTGATCAGTGCCGAGATCGTGACGAAAGTGAATCCGAACACCCCTCGGTGTCAGACACCGCTCAGAGAAAGCTCTCGGCGTCAAGGAGATGTTCGCGACGAGAGTGTGACGATCGGCGCACAAAACCGACGGAGAGCCGCCTCATGATCCGCCTCGGCCGCATCTCCTACGTGAACATGGCCCCGGTCTACTACCGGCTCCGTGCCGATGTCGAGGAGGTCACGGGCGTTCCGACCGAACTGGCGCGGATGCTGCTGGCCGGCGAGGTGGACGTGGCCGCGATCCCGTCGATCGAGTTTGCCCGCCACGCCTCGGAGCTGGAGATGCTGCCGCGGCTCTGCGTCGCCTCGGACGGAGTGGTCGACTCGATCCAGCTCGTCTCGAGCATCGCGCCGGAGCGCCTGCGGCGGATCGCGGTCACCCCGGAGAGCGCGACCAGCGTGGCACTGGCGCGGATTCTCTTCCCGCAGGCCGAGCAGGTGCCGCTCGGTGAGGCGGCGCCGGCGAAGCTCTTGATCGGCGACGCGGCGCTGAGAAGCGCCTTCGAGGACCCGACGCCGCACTATGACCTCGGCCGGCTCTGGCGCGAGCGCAGCGGGCTACCGATGGTCTTCGCGGTCTGGGCCTACCGAAAGGGCAACGATTCCGGCATGGCCGAGCTCGAGCAGGCGCTTCTCTCCTCGGTCAGGGCCGCCCGCGCCGAGCCCGAGCAGCTGGCCGAGCAGGCGAGCGGGCTCTACGGCTACCCGGCCGGCTTCCTCGCCCGCTACTTCGAGAAGCTGCGCTACGGCTTCGGGCCGCGCGAGCGTGAGGGCTTGCTCACCTTCTACGAGCTGGCGAGCGCGGCGGGCGTGCTGGAGCAGGTGCCCGAGCTGGCCGCGAGCCCGGTCGGGGAATGAGCGTCTCGAAAACAGCCAAGTCGGAGGTCGCCGACATCCTCGCGCGCACGCTCGCGGGCGAGCGCCTCTCGGACGCCGACACGCTGACACTGCTTCGCTCGCGCGAGCTGACCCGGATAGGAAGAGCAGCGAACGAGATCCGTAACCGAAAAACCGATCCCGACCGCGTCACCTTCGTCGTCGACCGCAACGTCAACTACACGAACATTTGCACCGTCCGTTGCGAGTTCTGCGCCTTCTCGCGCGACCCCGGCGACCTGCGCGAGGGCTACCTGCTGCCGAAGCCGATCCTGTTCAAGAAGATCGAGGAGACCCTTGCGCTCGGCGGCACGGGCATCCTGCTACAGGGCGGGCACCACCCCGATCTCGGCTTCGCCTACTACGACGACCTCTTCCGCTCGATCAAGGCGCGCTACGAGATCCACCTGCACGCGCTCTCGCCCTCCGAGGTGCTGCACATCTCGCGGCGCTCGAAGCTGCCGGTGCCCGAGACGATCCGGCGCCTGCACGAGGCCGGGCTGGACTCGATCCCCGGCGGCGGCGCCGAGATCCTGGTCGACCGGGTGCGCCACTCGCTCTCGCCGCGCAAGGCCAAGACCGACGAGTGGCTCTCGGTCATGCGCGAGGCGCAGCTACAAGGTCTCTCGACCACCGCAACGATGATGTACGGCCACATCGAGACCCTCGCCGAGCGGGTCGAGCACATGCGCCGCATCCGTGAGCTGCAGGACGAGACCGCCGGCTTCCGCGCCTTCATCTCCTGGACCTTCCAGCGCGACGGCAACCGCCTGCAGGAGAAGGTCGCCGAGGAGACGCGCCCGACTCCCTTCGACTACCTGCTGACCCAGGCCGTCAGCCGCCTCTACCTCGACAACGTGCCGCACATCCAGGCCAGCTGGCTCACACAGGGGCTCGAGATCGGGCAGCTCGCGCTCGCCTTCGGCGCCGACGACATCGGCTCGACGATGATCGAGGAGAACGTCGTCGCCTCGGCCGGCACCCACTTCACCACGACCACCGAGGAGCTCGCGCACCTGATCCGCGCCTTCGGCAAGACGCCGGTGCAGCGGGATACGTACTACAACCAGGTCAGGTTCTGGGACTAGTACGGCGCTTCCGGTGCACCGCCACTCGAACACACGCTAGGCTCCCACTCATGATCGAACAGCTTCTCGGATCCCGCCCCTTCCAGATCGGCATCGTCGTGCGCGACGTGCGCGAGGCGGCTGCCCGCTACACGAAGCTTTGGGGCATCGAGGACTGGATGATCGTCGAGAACGGGCCCCAGAACATGCACGGTCTGCACTACATGGGCGAGCCGGCCGACTTCTCGATGCGCCTGGCGCTGACCGGCTCCGATCCCCAGCTCGAACTGCTGCAGCCGCTCGAGGGTCCCTCGATCCTGGCCGACTGGCTCGAGCGCCGCGGCGAGGGCCTGCACCACATGGGCGTGATGGTCGCCTCGGTCGACGAGACGATCGAGCAGATGGAAGCGGACGGATTCAAGTGCGTGCAGCACGGCTACGGCTTCGGCGCCGACGGCTCGGGGGCGTTTGCCTACTTCGACACCGAGACCGAGCTGGGCTGCTACCTCGAGGCGATCGAGCCTGCTAACGAGTAGTCCCGGCGCCTAGCGGGCATCTAGACTGCCCTGCCGTGCTCATCGCTTCGATCACCGGCTCGCTCACCGACCAGATCACGTCCCTGATCGGCAATCACGGCGTCGAGGCCGTGTTCGGGCTGACGGCGCTCGCTGCCATCCTCCCGACCGGCGGCGAGCTGGTGATGCTCTATGCCGGAGCGCTCGCGGCCGGTGCCTTCTCGCAGTCGGTCGTGGTCTTCGGCCACCACGTCGACACGAGGTCGTCGGCGTACCTGACGGTTGTCGCCGCGGGTATCGCCGGAGACACGCTCGGCTCGCTCTTCGGCTGGGCGATCGGGATCTTCGGCGGGCGGCCGCTGCTCGAGCGCCACGGGCGCTGGCTCCACCTCTCGCACGAACGCCTCGAGCGGGCCGAGCACTGGTTCGAGCGCTTCGGCTCGATCGCGGTGCCGCTCGGGAGGATCACTCCGTTCGCACGCTCGCTGATCTCCGTTCCGGCCGGCGTGTTCCGGGTGCGTTTCACCTTCTTCGCCGTTCTCACCACGCTCGCCTCGATCCTCTGGTGCTTCTGCTTCGCTTCGATCGGCTTTGCGCTCGGCACGAACTGGCGCGAAGTCGAGCGGAGCTTCCGCTACGTCGACATCGGCGTCGTCCTCCTGATCGTCGCCTTCGTCGCCTTGGTCATTCTTCGCCGCTGGCGCTCGACTAGACTGGCTGGCCGAGATGCCCAAGATCCCGCTGATTGACGTCAAAGCCCAGTTCGCGCCCCTGGTGGACGAGCTGAAGGCGCGCTTCGACGAGGTGCTCGAGTCGGGGCAGTTCATCCTCGGCCCCAACGTCAAGGCGTTCGAGAGCGAGGCGGCCGCCCACCTCGGCGTCGCGCAGGCGGTCGGGGTCGGCAACGGCACCGACGCCATCTCGCTGGTGCTGAGCGCACTCGGAGTCGGGCCGGGCGACGAGGTCATCTGCCCCGCCTTCACCTTCTACGCCACCGCCGAGCCGATCGCCCTGCTCGGTGCGACGCCCGTCTTCGCCGACATCGAGCGCGAGACGATGAACATCGACCCCGCCGACGTCGCGCGCAAGGTCACGCCGCGCACCAAGGCGATCATGCCGGTGCACCTCTTCGGCCGCCCGGCCAAGGTCGACGAGCTGAAGCTGCACGGGCTGCCGGTGATCGAGGACGCCGCCCAGGCCTTCGGAGGCGGCGAGGTCGCCAAGAAGGGCATCGCCGCGACCTTCAGCTTCTTCCCGACCAAGAACCTCTTCTGCCTCGGAGACGGAGGGCTCGTCGCCACCAACGACGAGGCGCTCGCCGATCGCGTGCGCATGCTCCGCTTCCACGGCTCGCGCGACAAGAAGACCTTCGAGTACGTGGGCTACAACTCCCGCCTCGACGAGCTGCAGGCGGCGATGCTGCGCGTCTTCCTGGGCCAGATCAAGCGCTGGAACGAGCTGCGCCGCGAGGCGGCCGCGCGCTACGCGGAGCTCGGGCTCGGCGATTTGGTCGAGCTGCCGAAGGACGAGCCCGGCCACGTCTACCACCTCTTCTGCACCCGCAGCCCCGAGCGCGACAGGTTCCGTGATGCGCTGGCCACCGCCGGCATCGGGCACGCCTGCCATTACGTCGTGCCGCTGCACCTGCAGCCTTCGCTGGCGCACCTGGGCTACAAGGAAGGCGACCTGCCCGAGACCGAGCAGGCCGCCCGCGAGAACCTCTGCGTGCCACTCTGGGCGGGAATCACCCGGGAGCAACAGGAGCGCGTGGTGGCGACGTTGCAGGACGCTGTCGCCACGCCGGTCGCGTGAACCTGCTCAGCCGGCACCGCCTCTGGCAGGTCGGCGTCGACGGTGTCTTCGTTGCCTTCGCGTGGTTCGCGGCCTTCTTGCTGCGCCTCGGCTGGCCGGTAAACAGGCCCTACGACCGCTTCATTCAGCTACGGGTGTTCGTGCTCGTCATCTTCCTCACGCTGGCGGTCTTCGTGCTGCTCGGCTTCTACACGCGCTGGTGGCGCTACGTCTCGACGCGCGACATCTGGGCGGCAGCCAGGGGAGTGACGATCGCCTGCTTGGTCACCGACCTGGTCGTCTACTTTGCCCGCATTCCGCCTCGCGGCTTCTCCTTCCCGCGCTCGGCCGCTGTCATCGATTGGGTTCTGCTGCTGGCGCTCGTAACCGGCTCGCGCGCTCTTACCAGAACGCTGCTGGAGCGACCCAAGGCGGGCGAGCGACTGGCGCGTGGCAAGGAGATCATCATCGCCGGCGCGGGCGATGCGGCCAGCGTGACCCTGAGGGAGCTCTACAAGTACCGCCACCTCGGCTACACGCCGATCGGCCTGGTTGACGACGACCCGCGCAAGCAGCACGTGCGCCTGCACGGGATCCGGGTGTTGGGCACGATCGCCGAGCTTCCACGGCTTCTGCGCGAGAACCGGCCCGACGAGGTTCTGATCGCCATGCCGTCGGCCTCGGGCCAGGCGAGGCAGCGGATCGTGGAGATCTGCCGTGAGGTAGGGGTGCCGGTCAATACGCTGCCGGGGCTCTACGAGCTCTTCTCGGGCGAGCTGACCACGCAGATCCGCCCCGTCCAGGTCGAGGACGTGCTCGGTCGCGAGCAGGTGGACGTCGATTTCGAGCAGGTCGCCGGCTACCTCGCCGGGCAGACCGTGGTCGTCACCGGCGCCGGCGGCTCGATCGGCTCGGAGCTCTGCCGCCAGATCGCACGGGTCGGGCCGGAGAAGCTGCTGCTGGTCGAGCGGGGCGAGAACCCGCTGTTCGAGATCGACCGCGAGCTGAGACAGGAGCGCGGCTTCGAGAACTGCGTGGCAGTGCTCGCCGACGCCGGAGACAGCGAGAAGATACGGCCGCTGTTCGAGCAGTACCGACCGCAGGTCGTGTTCCATGCGGCCGCCTTCAAGCACGTTCCGCTGATGGAGGCGAACCCGCTCGAGTCGGTGCTCAACAACCCGCTCGTCACCCGCTCGCTGGCCAGGGTCGCGCACGAGACCGGCGTCGAGCGCTTCGTGCTCATCTCCACCGACAAGGCGGTCGAGCCACAGACGGTGATGGGGCAGTCGAAGGCGCTGTGCGAGTGGATTGTGGAGGCACTGGGCTCGCGCGAGGGGAACGGGACGAAGTTCATCGCGGTTCGCTTCGGCAACGTGCTCGGCTCGTCGGGCAGCGTGATCCCGATCTTCAGGCGCCAGATCGAGAGGGGCGGCCCGGTCACGGTCACCGACCCCGAGATGACGCGCTATTTCATGACCATTCCCGAGGCGGTCTCTCTGGTCGTGCAGGCCGGCGGCATGGGCACGAGCGGCCAGGTGTTCGTGCTCGACATGGGCAAGCCGGTGAAGATCCTCGAGCTGGCCCAGAACATGATCCGGCTCTCGGGCAAGGAGCCCGGGCGTGATATCGAGATCGTCTACTCCGGCATACGACCGGGAGAGAAGCTGTACGAGGAGCTCTGGGGCGAGCACGAGACGGTATCGGCGACCGAGCACCCGAAGATCCGCCGGCTGACCCGCCCGGCGATCGACCCCAAGTGGCTCGAAGACGAGCTTGCGGCACTCACCGAGCTGGTCGACGCGGGCGACGCGAACGGCGTCGTCAAGCGACTGGCCAAGGCCGCGCGCGGTGCGCAGCGACTGCAGGCGAAAAAAGCGACTGAGCCCATGGCCGCTCCGGGAGAGACTGACACAGTCTCGGAACAGCCGGTTTCCTGATCCGTCACAGATCGCCGGCTAGTTTGGCGTCGTGAAGGCGCAGGAGATACTCGACGGTCTCAACCCCGAGCAGCGACGGGCGGTGTTGCAGGTTCGTGGACCGGTTTGCATCCTCGCCGGCGCAGGCTCGGGCAAGACGACCACGATCACGCGCCGCGTCGCCTGGCAGGTGGCAAGCGCGGCCTTCCCGGCCGATCAGATCCTGGCGGTCACCTTCACCGAGAAGGCGGCGGCCGAGATGCGCTCGCGCCTGAAGAAGCTCGGGATCGAGAACGTGAGCGCGCGAACCTTTCACTCCGCGGCACTCGGGCAGCTGCGCTGGCTCGCCCCGGGCCGGGTCGGCGAGATCCTTCCCAGCAAGGGCCTGCTCCTGCGCCGGATCGCCAACAGCCTGCCCCGCCCCTATTGCTACCGGACGGCCTCCGACCTGGCCTCCGAGATCGAGCGGGCCAAGAACCGTCGCGTCCCGCCGAATCGCTACCTCTCCAGCCTCGACGGGCACGAGCCGCCCCTCCCGGCCGATCTGATGTTGCAGGTCTACCAGGCTTACGAGCGCGACAAGCAAGACGCCGGCCTGATCGACTTCGAGGACTTGCTGGAGCTGGCGATCCGCCTCTACGAGGAGGACGAGCAGGCGACGATGCTGCTGCGCGAGCGCTTCCGCACCTTCACCGTCGACGAATACCAGGACGTGAACCTGCTGCAGCAGTCGCTGCTCGATCTCTGGCTCGGGGAGCGCGACGAGCTCTGCGCGGTAGGCGACGACTACCAGGCGATCTACGGCTTCACCGGCGCCACGCCCGACTACCTGCTGGCCCTGCCCGAGCGCTTCCCCAACGCGGTGGTCGTGACGCTGGAGTCGAACTACCGCTCGACGCCACAGGTGCTCGAGCTGGCAAACCGGCTCGTACCCCGCCTCGGCGGCGCAACCAAGTCGCTACGGACCAGCCATGCCGACGGCGCCGAGCCAGAGTGCCGCGTGCTGGACGGGCCCGACGAGGAGAAGCTCTTCTTGGTCGAGCGCATCGAGCGCTTGCGCAAGGAGAAGGTCGACTTCGAGCAGATGGCGATTCTCGTCCGCTCGAACGCGCGTGCCGCCGACTTCGAGGAGGCGCTGGCCGAAGCGAGGATCCCCTTTCAGGGCTCCTCGCTGCTCGAGCGCGAAGCGGCTCGCTACCTGCTCCAGCGCGCAGCCTCGCTTCCCGCACACGGGCTCGCACGCGGGGTTCGCCGCATCGCCCATGCTCAGGGCTGGGTCGAAAAGCCGCCCAAGCGCCTCGGCGACAGGGAGATGACCAGGTTGGCCGACATGAGCCGGCTCGTCCGCCTGGCCGAGGAGCTCGAGGACAGGGAGCTGGACGGCGGAGCCTTCGCGGCCGAGATCCGCCGCCGTTTCGATCCGCGCGCCGCCGGAAGAGGAGTTCACCTCCTCACCTACCATCGCGCCAAGGGGCTCGAGTTCACGGCCGTCTTCCTGCCCCGGTTGGAGGAGAAGGAGCTTCCCTGCAAGCTGTCGTCCGCCCGAAACGAGGAGCTGGCCGAGGAGAGGCGCCTGCTCTACGTCGGGCTGACTCGGGCCAAGACGCATCTCTTCCTCAGCTGGACGGAGAAGGCGCCGCCGAGCCGCTTCCTGATCGAGCTGGGCCTGACCAAGTACGAGCCCTTCGAGCGCAGTGGCGTCGAGGCTTTCGCCCGCTCGCCCGGCTTCGAGCCGCTTCGCGCCTGGCGCCGAGCGCGCGCCCAGAGCGACAGTGTGCCGGCCTTCGTCGTCTTCTCGAACCGCACCCTGGAGGCGATCGCCTCGCGCCGCCCCGGCTCGCTGGAGGAGTTGTCGCAGGTGCCGGGAGTCGGCGAGCACAAGCTGGAGCGCTACGGCGAAGAGGTGCTCGGAGTACTGGCCGGAGTGAGCTGAGCGAGTGAACGCCGCGAATCTACCGACCTAACCGCGCCGCCACCCTGCTGGCGCATGAGCCCACCAGCGCCCGTCGCGGCGACTGACTTCGATCGGCATGGCGAAGCAGCGCGAGAGCACCTCTCCGTTCAGAGTCTCCTCGACCGGGCCGGAGGCGACGAGCTCGCCGCCGTGCAGGAGCAGCGCATGGCTGGTCGTGCGCGGCAGCTCCTCGAGATGGTGCGTGGCGAGCACGGTCGTGAGCCCGGAATCGCTTCCGGCAAGCGCCTCGAGCGCCGCCAGCAACGCCTCGCGCGCGGGCAAGTCGAGCGCCGAGGCCGGCTCGTCCAGGAGCATCAGGCGCGGCGAGCTCATCAACGCCCGGGCGAGAAGGATGCGCTGGCGCTCGCCCTGCGAGCAGATCCCGAACGGGCGCTCGGCCAGGTCGGCGCAGCCGAACAGCTCGATCAGCTCGCCGGCGCGGTCTCGTGTTTCGTCGTCGTAGCGATCCCAGAGCGGAATGCGCGTGCCGGTCGCGCCGGTGAGCACGATCGTCGAGACGTCGTAACTCTCGTTGAGCTTGCGATCGAGCCGCGCTTCGACGACGCCGATCCGCTCCCTCAGGCGTCGTACATCGGTGCGGCCCATCCGCTCGCCGAGCAGCTCGACCCGGCCCTCGGTCGGGTGCATGACCGCGGCGGCCAGCGTCAGCAGAGTGCTCTTACCGGCCCCGTTCGGGCCCAGCAGCGCCCACTGCTCGCCGGGCTCGACCCGCCAGTCGATCCCCGAGAGCAGCCATTTCTCACCCCGACGCAGGCCCACGCCTTGCATCAGGACGGCAGGGCTGCGCGCGCTCACTGCCCCAGCCGCTCGATCTCTTTCAGACAAGCCCGCAAACCCTCGCGCCAGTGCGGCAGCCGTGGCGTCTCGAGCTTTTCGCTGCGGAGAACGGAGTGAGCCGGGCGAGGAGCCGGGCGCCCCAGCTCGGCGGTCGTGATCGCGCGCACCCGGCAGCTGAGACCTGCCTCGGCGAAGATCGCCTCGGTGAACTCCTTCCAGCTGCAGTCCCCGTCGGCCGCGACGTGGTAGAGGCCGAAGGGGAGCTCGACGATCTGGCGCGTGGCCTCGGCCAGATGGCCGACGTAGGTCGGGCAGCCGCGCTGGTCGTCCACCACAGCCACCTCGTCGCGCTCGGCGCCGAGCCTGAGCATCGTGCGCAGGAAGTTGTGCCCACTGGCGCCGAAGAGCCAGGAGCTGCGCACGATCCAGGCGCGCTCCCCGGCGACCTGCTCCCCGGCGAGCTTCGTGCGTCCGTAGACCGAGAGCGGGCCGGGCGGGTCGGACTCCAGGTAGGGATCGCGCTTCTCGCCGCTGAAGACGTAGTCGCTCGAGTAGTAGACGAGCGGAGCGCCCAGCGCGGCGACGTTACGGGTTCCGCCCACGTTCGCCCGCTCGGCGCCGTCCGGATCGGCCTCGGCGCCGTCCACATCGGTCCAGGCAGCTGCGTGTAAAGCGAGATCGGGTGCTTCGAGCCAGGACGGCGCCGGACCTGCGACATCCCACTCGGCCAGGTCGACACCGGTTAGCTCGTCCGCGGCGAAGGAGTCGGCCAGCGCGCGGCCGAGCTGCCCGGCCGAGCCGGTGATCAGGACGCGGCGAGGTCGCGCGGCGAGAGGATGGGTGCTTGCGTGCTCCACAGATGCTTGACGCGCGGGTCGGCCCACGAGATTCCCTGCTCATCGGGGTTTTCCGGGTCGTACTCCTCACTCACGTGGTAACAGAAAAGGACGTCGGTCAGGGCTTCGAAACCGTGCGCGTGGTATCCGGGCACCCAGACCGCGACCGGGTTCTCGTCGCCGATATCGAGCGAGAAGGTCTCACCGGATTCGCGATCGAGCAGAACGACGCGTGCCGTTCCCCGCACGCACACGAAGAGGTCGTCCTGGCCGCGCTCGTGGTAGTGGAGACCGCGAATGACGCCCTGACGCGAGAAGGAGACATTCGTCTGGCTGACCGGCCGGGGCAACAGGCTGTCACGCCGGATCTCGCAGAACCAGCCGCGCTCATCGGCGAAGCGGCGCAGCGGAATCAGCTGCATCCCTGTCAGTAATTGACTGGCTGGATCGGTCATCTCTTGTTGGCTCCGTTCTTGCGCACGAAGTCGTTCACCGCGTAGTAGGCGTCGATCGACTCGCCGGCATCGCCCCAGAAGCCTTCGATCAGGTCGTACTCCATCACGCCCTGCTCGACGTACCAGTTGTTCACGTCGGTGATCTCGAGCTCGCCGCGCCCCGAGGGCTCGAGCTTGGGGATCACCTCGAAGACGTCGGAATCGTAGAAGTAGATCCCCGTCACGACCAGGTCGCTGGGGGGATCCTGCGGTTTCTCGACGATACGCACGATGCGATCGTTACCGTCGAGCTCGGGGACGCCGAGATGGCGCAGGTGCTCGGGGTCGCTCTCGCGCGCCAGTAGAACGCGGGCGCCCTTCTCCTGCGCGCAGAAGCGCTCGACCGAGGCGGAGAAGAGATGCTCGAGCACGTTGTCGGCCAGCATCACGACCATGCGGTCACCGCCGACGAAGTGCTCGGCCAGCCCGAGCGCCTCGGCGATGCCGCCCGGGCGCTCCTGGTAGCCGTACTCGAGCCGCGAGATCCCGAACTCGCGCCCGTTTCCCAGCAGGCGGAAGAACTCGCCCGCGTGCGTGCCGCCGCTGACGAGCATCAGATCGGTCACGCCCGACTGAACCAGCGCCTCGATGGCGTAGGAGACCATCGGCCGGTCGTAGATCGGAAGCAGGTGCTTGTTGGTGATGCGGGTGAGCGGGTGCAGCCGGGTACCGGAACCCCCGGCCAGGATCACGCCCTTCAGACCGTCTGCCATGGAATTGGATGCTACGTGCTCGAACGTTCCAGCGCACGCGCTAAAAAGTGCGTTCCCGCCACACAGCCACCGGGAAGGCGCACTAGACAAAGTGAGAGTGACGTGACGCCAGTAGTACGAGCGTGTCACAAGACACTTGTGTTATCGGTGCCTGCTACCGACTTTATTGGAGAGAAAGGGTTCGCTTCCCCCAGCGGATCCTTTCTCGTCTCTAGCTGTCGAGACGGCTCGAGGCCAACGAAAGCGAATCATGAGTCGCGTCCAGCTTGCCGCGACGGCGTCCTGCCCGCGGAGGATCGCTACGCTTGCAAAGTCGCCTCTGGGGGGTAGAACCAAGACGTGAGTGAGCACGGCAAGAGAGATCCGACCGGCGAAGCGACCGACCAGTTCGGCCAGCTTGTCGCCGAGCTGTGGCGGGGGCAGTTCGGAGGCCATCACCGCGGCGTCTGGCCGGCCGTCGACAGCTACCGCAGCGACGATCCGCCGCAGCTCGTGGTTGTCGTCGAGCTCCCCGGGATCGACCCCGAGCAGGTGCAGATCGTGCTGCACGATCGCGCGCTGATCATCGCCGGTGAGCGGCCTCGGCCGACGAAGTGCAACCGTCGCTACCACCAGATGGAGATCGATTACGGTCCCTTCCAGCGGCGGATCCAGATTCACGAGCAGGTCGATGCCGAGGCGGCCAGCGCCACCTACGAGCGCGGACTGCTGCAGATCATGTTGCCGATCGCCAAGCGGCCTTCCGGCGCAGTACGGGTGCCGATCGAGCTGAGGTCGAAACCATGAGCATCGGCGGAAGCGACCACGCAGGCTCGATCGAAGTCCCCGCCGCGGGCACTCGCTTCGAGCTGCCGCTGCTGCCGCTGAAAGAGACCGTCGTCTTTCCCGATTCGGTGATGCCGCTCGCCGTCGGGCAGGAGCGCTCGATCAAGCTCGTGGACGACGCCGTCAGCGGCGAGGGGCGCATGGCGCTCATCGCCGCCCGAGACGAAGGAATCGAGGAGCCGAGTTGGGACGACATCTACTCGGTGGGCGTCGAGGCGGTCGTCTCACGGATGCTCAAGATGCCCGACGGAACGCTGCGCCTGCTGGTGCAGGGCGTGCGCCGCGTGCGCCTGCTCGATCGTGTACGTGACCGGCCCTATCTGGTCGGGCGCTTCGAAGAGGTCGCAGACGTCGTGGATGCCTCCGACGAGATCGAGGCGCTCACCCGCAACGTCCAGTCACAGTTCGCCCGCGTCATCCAGATGGAGCCCTATCTCCCCGACGAGCTGGCGATCGCGGTCGCCAACATCGACGACCCGGGCCTGCTCTCCTACCTCGTCGGCTCCAACCTGCGGCGCCTGACCGTGGCCGAGCGCCAGCAGCTACTCGAGCAGACCAACGCTGCCGAGCGCCTGCGCACGCTCTCGCGCATCCTCGCCCGCGAGGTCGAGGTCGGTGAGCTCGAGTCGAAGATTCAGACGCAGGTCCAGTCGGAGCTCGACCAGGGCCAGCGCGAGTTCATCCTGCGCCAGCAGTTGAAGGCGATTCAGGAGGAGCTAGGCGAGGGCGACCCCGAGCAGGCCGAGCTGAAGGAGCTGCGCGAGCGAGTCGAGGCCGCCGACCTGCCCGAGGAGGCGCGCAAGGCCGCCGAGCGCGAGCTGGGCAGGCTCGAGCGGCTGCCGAGTGCCGCCGCCGAGTACGGCGTCATCCGCACCTACCTGGAGTGGATCGTCTCGCTGCCCTGGAAGACCGAGAGCGAGGACCATCTCGACCTCGAGCGCGCCAGGCAGATACTCGACGAGGACCACTACGACCTCGAGAAGGTCAAGGAGCGGATCGTCGAGTACCTGGCCGTCTCGAAGCTGAAGGGCGACGTCTCGGGCCCGATACTCTGCTTCGTCGGCCCGCCCGGAGTCGGCAAGACCTCCCTCGGACAGTCGATCGCGCGGGCGTTGGGGCGGAAGCTGGTTCGCATCTCGGTCGGCGGGGTGCGCGACGAGGCCGAGATCCGCGGGCATCGCCGCACCTACATCGGCGCCATGCCCGGAACGATCATCCGCGCGCTCCGGGACGCCGAGACGCGCAACCCCGTCTTCCTGATCGACGAGATCGACAAGATGGGGGCGGACTTCCGTGGCGACCCCGCCAGCGCCATGCTCGAAGTGCTCGATCCAGAGCAGCACTCGAGCTTCCGAGACCACTACCTCGACCTGCCTTTCGACCTCTCACGAGTGCTCTTCATCTGCACCGCGAACCAGGCCGAGACGATCCCGCCGCCGCTGCTCGACCGCATGGACACGATCCAGCTCTCCGGCTACACGGAGGAAGAGAAGCTGGGCATCGCCAAGCGCTATCTGGTTCCGAAGCAGATAGCCGCTCATGGGCTCGAGCTCAAGCAGGTCTCGTTCTCCGACGAGGCGCTCCGGCTGGTGATCCGCGAATACACGCGCGAGGCCGGGGTGCGCAACCTCGAGCGCCAGCTCGCGACGCTCTGCCGCAAGGGTGCCCGTCAGATAGCCGAAGGCAAGGCAAAGAAGATCTCTGTCGGCGAGAAGAACGTGCGCGAATGGCTGGGAACGCGCCGTTTCTCCGGTGAGGTGCGCAGGCGCACGGCCGAGCCGGGCGTCGCGACCGGGCTCGCCTGGACGCCGGTCGGCGGCGAGATCCTCTTCATCGAGTCGACGGCGTACGAGGGCAAGGGGCGTCTCACGCTCACCGGCCAACTCGGCGACGTCATGCAGGAGTCGGCTCAGGCCGCGCTCTCCTACGCGCGCGCCCATGCGAGCGAGCTCGGTATCGCCGACGGTTGGTTCTCGAGTCACGACCTGCATCTCCACGTCCCCTCCGGCGCCGTTCCCAAGGACGGGCCCTCGGCCGGAATAACCATGGCCACCTCGATCGTCTCGCTGGCGACGCAGCGACCGGTCGCCGGCGACCTGGCCATGACCGGCGAGATCACGATCACCGGACAGGTGCTCCCGATCGGGGGACTGCGCGAGAAGCTTCTCGCGGCACAGCGAGCCGAGATCAAGCGCGTGATCGTGCCGCGCGAGAACGAGCCCGACCTGGAAGATCTGCCCGCGGAAACCAGGCAGGCGCTGACGCTGGTGCTGGCCGACAACGTGGGCGAGGTCCTGGCGGCCGCACTCGAGGCGAAGAGCGAAGCGAGCGTCGGTACCGTCGCACGGATCGAGCGCGAGGCGGCTTCGGCAGGACCTTACGATCCGGGCCTGTAAAGAAGAGATGAATGGACGACACTATGGATAGCGACTTCGGAACGCCGATCCTGTACGGTGCGACGAGGCGCGGGATTGGTCAGAAATCATGTGCGAACGATGCGGGGGGAAAGCGATGAACAAGAAGACCGAAAAGCTTTCGGACGCTGCGACGAACGTGCGCCCCTATGTCGAGCGCGCGCTCAAGGACGAGGAGCTTCGAGACAACGTACGCCAGGCGTTCCAGGCCGCGAAAGAGGTGTACGGAGAGCTCGCCTCCAAGGGGCAAGTCTCGAAAGCCGCGACGCACGCGGTAACCGATCGCGAGGTTCAGGAGAACCTGCGCACGGCGGTCGACGAGCTGCGACACGCGGCCGCGCGCATGCAAGGTCGCGAAGAAGAGACGCCTCACCGTGGCAGGAACACGACGTTGCTCCTGACCGGGATAGCGCTCGGGATCCTGTTCAACCCGGCGACCGGGCCACAGGCCCGAGCCTGGCTGCGCGAGAACGTGCTGGGCTCGTCGGACGAGATCGAGTACACGCCGAGCGACGAGGATTCGGCCGCCTAGAAGGTGTAGGTCCAGCCGGCGGGGTAGTTAATCGCGAGCCAGGATCCTCTTTCCCGAGCTCGGTGAGCTGAGCACGGTCGCAAGCGAGCCGCTGTTCAGGCGCGGTAGCGCCGAGATATCGGTCGAGTGCAGCAACACGGCGCCCGGTTGCTGCGCGCTCACGCCGGCCGCGATCTGCTCAGCCCAGGAGGCGGTTCCCTCCGGGAAGGCGACGTCGCGGAGGTGGTCGAGGCCGACCAACCACTTATAGGGATCGACGGCGCTCGCGTCGTATCCCAGAGAGATCAGCGCCGCGGGGTGAGCCTCGAAGTGGAGGTGGGAAGGCGTGGAGATGGCGTCCCCGGAGTTGCCGACAAAGCCGAGCACCGCGCCCGCCTTCACCTTCATCCCGTTCACGGCCAGCGGCGAGTAGGCAGAGAGGTGCGCGTAGTAGAACTCGTTGCCGTCCGTATCGCGCAGCCAGAGCCGGTTTCCGCCCAGGTCGTTCCAGCCGACCGAGAACACCGTTCCCTTCGCGACCGCCAGTACCGGCGTCCCGACCGGCGCGAAGATGTCGATCCCGTGATGCCAGCCGGTATCGGCTCGAGGCGCTCCAAACGAATCCGAGAACCAGGCCTGGCCGTAAACGGGAAAAACGTAGCCTTTGTGACTGAGCTTGGGCTGCAAGCCGGACGGGATCTGCTGCACCTTGCTTTTCTTCGGTTTGGGGCTCTTGTGGGGGGTCTTCGCAGTCGTTTCGCTGGTCGTCTCCGAGGTCTCCGGCTGAGAGCCGCTCTTCGGAATCGTGACCGTCGTCGTCTGGACCTCGGCCTGGGCGAAGGCTTCCGCCGAGCCGATAACTATCTCGCTCCCGGCCGGGAGCCCGCCGTGAGCGGCGACGACGTGCAGATCGAGAGCTCGTATAGATTCGTGCAGGCCTTTGCTGCCTGGATCACCCTCGCTCACGACCGTCTCCATCGTGCTCATATAGCCCCAGTCGCCCAGCTCGATGCGGCCGTTCGGCGTGACCGCGACCGGCTGGCCCAGGTAGGTGGTCCCGGTCACGTCTGTCTGGGAAGTCGTCCCGCTTGCCTGCGCGGAGTTGGCGGCGGCAATCGAAGAGGCAACTAAGTGCTGGATCGAGATCTCGCCGCCAAAAAGCTGAATGTTGTCGAGCTCGGCCATCGCCATTCCACTCGCCAGCCCGCCTGTGGAGGTCGAATTCGCGCTCGCCGAGGTCGAGTCGATATGAACTACCGAGCCGTCGGCCGGATAGATATAGGCCGCGCTCGGAACCGTTGCGTCAGGGGGCGCATCCGCTTCAGTTGTCCCGATAACGCCCTGGCCCGGTAGGAAGATCTCGATAGCGTAGGCGCTTGCCGAGGCGCCCGCCTCGGAAGTGCCTGTTACCGCACGAGCCGCCGTGGCGGCGAGTAGGGCCCCGGCGAGCAGGATCCAGATGGGCCAGCGTCGCAGCACAGCCACCCATTATTGGCAAAACGGTGGAACCCTGCCGGACGAAGCGCCCACGCGCAAGTTGACGCATCGATCGATGCTTCACTTGCGACAGGTCGAGCAAAGGCCGGTCAGCTCGACCGTATGCGCCATTGCGATGAAATCGTGCTTCGCGAACACCCGGTCGAGCCAGTCTGTCAGCCCGTGCTCGTCTACCTCCACCACGCGGTGACATTTCGAGCAGACCAGATGGTGGTGATGCGATTCGCCGCAAAGCCGGTAGCAGAGCTCTCCTTCCTGGTGAGCAAGCTGATCGACAACCCCTTTTTCGCTCAGCAGCGAGAGTGTTCGGTAGATCGTCGCTAGACCGATCGTCGATCCTCTCTGTTCGCGAAGGCGCTTCCACAGCGTCTGCGCGGTCGCATCGTTGGGCTCGACCGCCAGCTCGGAGAGCACTTCCAATCGCTGCCGCGTCACCTGGACGCCGTTACAAACCAGCAAATCGGCGAGATCGCGCTCGGTTGCTTGCGCCTGTTTCACGCTGAGCGTACAATACCCGATGTGAAAATGAGAATCATTCTCATATCTATGATATCACTCTCCCTCGCCGGACTCGTTGCCTATGTCTTCGCAACCGGAGGCCAGAGCAACAGGACGACGACGAAACTGAGTGTCGTCGCGGCCGAGAACTTCTACGGCGACATCGCCGGGCAGATCGGCGGCTCCCACGTCGCGGTGACGTCCATCCTCTCCAACCCGAACGCCGACCCGCATCTCTTCGAGCCGGGAACGAGCAACGGCCTTTCTGTCGCGACCGCCGACCTCGTCATTCAGAACGGGCTCGGCTACGACGCCTTCATTCAGAAGCTCGAGAGCGCGGCGCCGAGCAAGCACCGGATCGTGGTCACGATCTCCGACGCCCTCGGTTTACGCGGCGCCGACACGAACCCGCACCTCTGGTACGACGTGACGAAGCTTGGTGTGATCGCCTCAGCGATCGCCTCGGGACTCGAGCGCGCGGATCCTCCCCATGCCGCTGCCTACCGGGCCGGGCTCAGCCGCTTCGACGAGAGCCTGCGCCCTCTCCAGCGCGAGATTGGCCAGATCAGGGCTCGTTTCGCTGGAGAGCCCGTCGCCTACACCGAGCCCGTGCCCGGATATCTCATCGCTGCGGCCGGGCTACGCAATCTCGCGCCCGCTTCGTTCACCCGCGCGATCGAGGACGGCAGCGAGCCGAGCCCGCAGGATGTCGCGCAGATGACCGCGTTGATGACCAAGAGGCAGGTGAAGGTGCTCCTCTACAACAGTCAGGCCGTTTCCCCTATCACCTCGCGTATCCGATCGGCCGCGGCGCAGGCGGGAATTCCCGTCGTCGGAGTGAGCGAGACCATGCCTCCCAAGCTGACTTTCCAGTCCTGGCTACTGGGCGAGGCGCAGACCTTGCGCGCGGCGCTGTCGCGATGACCGGCGAAGGGCAAAACATCGTCTCGGTTGAAGACCTGACGCTGCGCTTCGGCGAGCGCACGCTCTGGGAAAAACTGAGCTTCCAGCTCGGCAGCGGTGAGTTTCTCGCCATTCTCGGCCCCAACGGCACCGGTAAGACGTCGTTGCTGAGGATCCTGCTCGGGATCCTGAAGCCAAACACCGGCCGGGTCGCGGTGGGGGGAAAGCCGCCTAGGTGCTGCGCCGCTATCGGATATATCCCGCAACAACGCGTCTTCGACCGCGACGTGTCGCTTCGCGCCCGCGATCTCGTTCGGCTCGGGCTCGACGGACATCAGTGGGGGATGAGTGTCCTCACTCGCGCCAAGCGGGAGCGGGTAGACCGTGCGCTCGCTGAGGTCGGTGCGTCGGAGTTCGCTGACGCCGCCGTCGGGCGCCTTTCGGGTGGCGAGCAGCAACGGCTCAGAGTCGCTCAGGCACTCGTATCGGATCCGGCCGTGCTCCTGGCGGACGAGCCCCTGCTCTCACTCGACCTCTCTTATCAGCGGGTCATCACCGAGCTCATCGACGCTCACCGCCGGCGTTTCGGCACACCCGTGCTCTTCGTGACCCACGACATCAACCCGATCCTGCCGATCGTAGACCGCGTGCTCTATCTCGCTCCCGGGCGCTGGGCGATTGGATCGGCCGACGAGGTGCTGACTTCCGAGACGCTCTCTTCCCTGTACGAGACGGAGGTTGACGTCCTGCGGGTGCGCGGCCGCGTGATCGTCGTCGGTACGCCGGAGGATCACAACACCCATCACGTCCACGAGCACGGGCAGGCGCACTACTGATGCTCACACAGCTTCTGGCTCAGCACTTCGTTCACACGGCCTTTCTGGCCGGCGCGGTCGTCGCCGTCATCTCTGGCGCGATCGGGATCTTCGTCGTCACGCGCGGTGCCAGCTTCGCCGTTCACGCGATCTCGGAGCTCGGCTTCACCGGCGCCGCCGCCGCCCTCGTCGCCGGCATCGATCCGGTGATCGGAATGATCGGCGGATCACTCTCGGTCGGCTTCGCGCTCGGATTCCTCTCGCTACGCGGGCGCGAGCGAGACAGTGCCATCGGTGCCGTTCTCGCGTTCGGACTCGGCGTCGGCGTTCTGCTTCTCTCCCTCTACCAGGGCTACGCGACCGAGGCCACCAACCTGCTCTTTGGCAGCATCGTCGGCGTCAGCGACAGCCAACTGCGCAGTCTGGCTATCGTGGCTCTGATCGTCGCCGCCGGGCTCGCCATCGCCTATCGCCCTTTGCTCTTCTCGAGCGTTGATCCCGAGGTCGCCGAATCGCGCGGCGTGCCGCTGCGAGTGCTGTCGGTCCTGATCTTCCTGCTGATCGCCCTGACGACGGCGGAGGCGATCCAGGTCGTCGGCGTCCTGCTCGTTCTCACGCTCGTCATCACTCCGGCGGCGGCGGCCCAGCGCCTGACGGGAAATCCGGGCGTCGCCATGCTCCTGAGTATCGGTATCGCTCTCGTCTCAACCGAGGGCGGCATCCTTCTCGCGCTCGAGAAGCCCTGGCCCACGAGTTTCTTCATCGCCACGATCTCCTTCGCGATCTATCTGATCGCCCGCGTCATCGATGCAACACGTCCAGCGGCGTCCCGCGCATCGAGGCTCGGCCCAGTCGAGGCTGTTGAGACGCCGGCTACCGACCTGTCACAAGGCTGAGACGGCTCGGCATCCGTTTGTGATCAGCCTGGCCGGGGCTCGCTGGCTCTGTCGCCACGCAGCGCCCGCCAGCCAAGCCCGAGCGCGATCAGGATCACCAGCACGCCGAAGAGGCGCTGAAGCGAGCCGGGGGCCAGTCGCTCGGCCAGCAGGCCGCCGGCGACAACGCCGGCGAGCGAGCCGAGCCCGAGCTTCCAGACGGTGCGCCAGCGGATGTTCCCGTAGCGGTTCTGGCGCCAGCTGCCGGCGAGCACCACGGGAATGATCGCAAGCAGCGACGTTGCTTCGGCCTGGTGCTGGGCAAGGCCGAGCATCAGCAGCGCGGGAACGAAGAGAATCCCTCCACCGACGCCGAAGAGCCCGGCCAGAACGCCGGCGGCAGCACCGGCCGCTATCGCCAGGACGATCGTCATCCGATCACGAGCCTCAGCCCTATTCCGGCCAGGAGCAGGGCGAAAAGCCCTGTCAGAACGCGGCTTTGTAATCGCTGCTGAAAGGTCGTGCCGAGAAGTGCGCCCGCGGCGGCGGGGATGCCGACGAGCAGGGCGTAGAGAACGCGCACCTCGCCGTACCAGGCATAGAAGATCGCGCCGGCGGCGGCCGTGATTCCTATCGCCGCCAGTGAGGTCGCGGCGGCGACCTTCGCCCGGTAACCGAGCCAGATCAGGCCCGGGACGATGATCGTGCCGCCGCCGACTCCGAATAGAGCACCGTAGAAACCGGCGAAGAGACCAATGAGAACGACCACTGTCGTCGTATCCTAGAGACGCCCCGAATCTTCCAGAGAGCGCGACGAGCGCCTTCCGCAAAGGAAGCGACTGTCGCGGAGATCAGATAGCGATGGAATCGAACCGCCTACTCGCCGAACTCGCCGCCGACCCCGGGCGCGCCGCGCTCCTGCTCGACGTCGACGGGACGCTGGCGCCGATCGTGAGCCGCCCCGAGGAGGCGCGAGTTCCGGACATGACGCGCTCGCTCCTACGCGAGCTGGCCGCCCGCTACGCCCTGGTCGCCTGCGTCAGCGGGCGCTCCAGTGCCGAGGCTCGGCGCATCGTCGGGGTCGAAGAGCTTCTCTACGTCGGGACGCACGGGCTCGAGCTGGCGCCCGGAGCGGCCGTCTGGCGCGAGCAGATCGAACGCTTCGCCGCGACCGTCGAGTGGCCGCCCGAGTGGGTCGAGAACAAAGGTCTTTCGCTCTCGTTTCATTACCGCCAGGCACCGGAGCCCGAGCAGTCACGGCTCGCGCTCGAGCGGATCGCCGAGTCGGCGGAGGAGGTCGGGCTGTATACGCGCTTCGGGCGCATGACGCTCGAGATCCTGCCGCCGATCGAGGCCGACAAGGGCACCGCCATCCGCCTGCTGCTCGACGAGCGCGGGCTCACCCGGGCGCTCTACGCGGGCGACGACGCGACCGACCTAGACGCCTTTCGCGCGCTCGAGGGCCTGGAGCTGGGAGTCTGCGTGGCGCTCAGCTCGAGCGAGGCGCCGGCCGGCCTGATCGAGGCGGCCGACATCGTCGTCTCGGGGCCGGAAGAGCTGGCCGAGCTACTTCGAGCTCTCTAGATCTCCGACTGCCTGCTCGATCGCTTGCCAGGTGAGGCGAATGTCCTCTTCGCTCGTGCGCACGTTGGCGATCGCCCAGCGGATCACGTAGCGGTCGCGCAAACGAGTGTGCGAGAGAAAGGCGACGCCGCTCGTGTTGACGTGCTCGAGCAGGGCCTCGTTCGTCTCGTCCGAGCCCACGAGGCGGAAACAGACGGTCGAGAAGGGGCGCGGCGCGCAGAGCTCGAAGCGATCATCGGAGCGAACCAGTTGCTCGACCAGTCCGGCCAGGCGCACGGACTTGCGGATGTGCTCCTGCAGGCCGCGGCGGCCGTACCAGCGCAGCACTGCCCAGAGCTTGAGCCCGCGCATGCGCCGGCCCAGCGCCGGCCCGTACTCCATCAGGTTGAGCGCGTCCTCCGGCGTGCGCAGATACTCGGGGACGAGGCTGAAGGCCGACTCCAGGTCGTTCGGGCGAGCGGTGAAGAGGCAAGAGCAATCCATCGGCGTGCAGAGCCACTTGTGGGCGTTGACGACCAGCGAGTCGGCCTGCTCGACTCCCTCCATCGCCCAGCGGAACTCGGGGCAGACGGAGGCCGAGCCGGCGTAGGCGGCGTCGACGTGGAGCCAGGCGCCGTGCTGGTGGACGAGTGGCGCGATCCGAGCGACCGGATCGACCGAGGTGGTCGAGGTCGTGCCAACGGTGGCGACCACGGCGCAGACCTCGCCCCTGGCCAGCTCCTGCTTGAGCACGTCCACGCGCATCCGGAAGTCGTCGTCGGTCGGTATCTTGCGCAGCTCCAGCTCGAGCAGGTGGCAGGCCTTCTGCACAGACGAGTGCGCCTCCTCGGAGCAGAGCACGGCGCGGCGTCCCTTCCCCACCTCGCGGGCGGCGGCCAGAGCCGAGAGCGTCGAGGTCGAGGCGGTGTCCTCGATGTGGCCGAACCAGGTCGAGGGCAGTCCGAGCAGCTCCTTGATCCAGTCGCAGGCCAGTAGCTCGATCTCGGTCGCGGCCGGGGAGGAGCGCCAGAGCATGCCGTTCACGTTCATGGCGGCGATCAGCAGCTCGGCCAGGATCCCCGGCTCCGAGGCGGTGTTGGGGAAGTAGGCAAAGAAACGAGGGTGGTTCCAGTGTGTCAGGCCGGGCAGCAAGATCCGCTCCAGATCGTCGAGCACCGCCGCGAACGGCTCGCCCTGCTCCGGCGCCTGCGCGGGAAGCTGCGAGCGCACCTCGCCGGGCTCGACCTGGGCGAGCACCGGCAGATCCGGCAGGCGCTCGAGATAGCTCGCGACCCACTCGCTGGCGGCCTGCGCACTCTCGCGGAAGCTCAGCAGCTCTTCCTGGCGCGCAGAATCTGGTCCCACGGTCGGGTGTTCAGTATCTGCTCGCTCGTCAGCCATGCTCTCCTCGCTTGTGCCAGGGCCAGTTCGATGCTCATCAGAGTCACCGTCCGGTGCCCGTCGCTTGAGATCACGATCTTAGCCCCTGCCTCACCGGCGAGGCGCGCATGTGTGTCGCGCAGGTCGAGCCGGTCGGGCTGGCCGTTCATCTCCAGGGCCGTTCCCGTCTCGACCGCTTTGGTCACGAGAGGCTCGATCGCGACCGCCGGCTCGCGCCCGCCGATCTTGCGCGCGGTCGGATGCGCGATGCAGTCCACGTGCGGGTTTTCCATCGCTCCGAGGATGCGCTCGGTCGGGTTGCGCTCGAAGGAGCTGTGCAGCGCGCCGATCACCCAGTCCAGCCGCGCCAGCTGCTCGTCGGGAAGATCCATCGAGCCGTCGGCGCGGACGGCCGACTCGACACCCGTGAGGATGTGGAAGGGAGCGAGCCGGGCGTTGAGCGCCTCGATCTCCTCCAGCTGGGCCTCGAGCCGTCCGTCGCGCAGCCGGTCGCCGTGGTCGGTCAGCGCGATGTACTCGTAGCCGCGCTCGATCGCCGCCAGCGCCATCTCCTCGATCGAGGCCCGCCCGTCCGACCAGGTCGAGTGGACGTGCAGATCGCCGCGCAGATCGCCCCGCTCGACCAACAGGGGCAGCCTGCCTTCGCGTGCCGCCGCGAGCTCGCCCGCCCCTTCTCTCAGCTCGGGTGGAATGTAGGAGTAGCCGAGGAACTCGTACAGCTCCTCTTCGCTCGCGAAGCTCACGATCTCGCCCGTCTCGACCCGGGTGACGCCGTACTCCGAGACCGACAGGCCGCGCCGAACGGCGTCCTCGCGCAACTCGACGTTGTGCTGCTTGGAGCCGGTGAAGTGCTGGAGCAGGTTGCCGTAGGCCTCGGGAGGCACGACGCGCAGGTCGAAGTGCAGGCCGCTCTGCCCTACGACCTCGGCCTTGGTCTCGCCGGCTCCGACGACCTCGGCCACCCAGTCCATGGCCGTGAACCTCTCGATCAGTAGCGCCGGCTCGGCCGCCGTGGCGACCAGGTCCACGTCGTGCACCGTCTCGCGCCGGCGCCTGAGGCTGCCCGCCTCCGAGACCCGAATCGCGCCGGGAAGGGCGGCCAGCTCGGCCAGAACCTCTTGCGCGGCGCCGAGAGCCTCACCCAGCGAGACGCGTCGCTCGACCGGCACGGCGGCGTGCGCGAGCGCCTTCAGTACCTTCGCCTCGATCGAGGCGCCCAGCCCGGGCAGCGTTCGCAATCGCTCCTGCTCTGCCGCCCGGCGTAGCTCCTCCGGCGTCGTCAGCCCCAGCTCGATCCAGAAGCGCGCGGCGGTCTTGGGGCCGATCCCGGGCAGGCGCAGGAACGAGATGACACCGGCCGGAACACGCTGCTCGCGCTCCGCCAGAGCATGGATCTTGCCGTCCCGCGCGATCTCGCGGATCTTGCCCTCGATCGTCTTGCCGATCCCGGGCAGATCGGTCGCCCGCCCGGCCAGCGCCAGCTCGACCACCGAGCCCGAGCTATCGCGGATCTGCTTCGCCGCGCGCCGGTAGGCGTTGATGCGGAAGCTGTCGCCTCCTTCGAGCTCGATCAGATCGGCCAGCAGCTCGAACTGAGCGGCGACGTCGTTGTTCGGCGGCGTGCGCGCGGGCATGGAATCGATGTTATGCCCTGTTTCGCCGGGACACTCCAACGCGGTGAGAGGAAGCCACTATTTCGCTCGGGGCACTCTTCCAGGGTACGGGCGCCTCATTGACCACCCGCCACCCCCCACCCTCCCACGGGGCGGAATACGGTATCGAGGAATTCCGCGCCGTACTGTGCCGACTTTGTGTCATTTCCTTCCTGGTCTGCTCAGGGGGCTAGCCGCACCGGCGCTCGGGTGTTGACTCGATCGGAGATCCCCGCCGGTAGGCGGTACGGTTCGCGCATGGCCGGCGAAACCTCGGCGCCTCGGCGAGCACGACTTTCCGGACGGGTCCGGCTTGTTCTCCTCTGCGCGGGCATCGTGATCGTCTTTCTCGCGCTCGTGCTTCCCGGAGTCTTCGACGTCAAGCACGGCAAGCGCTCGTTCGAGATCAGGACGCCGATCAGGCGTCTGGCGTTCGACGCCAAGGGCACGACCGACCTCGATATCTCGCCGAGCAACGACGGCCGCGTTCACATCCAGCGCACGTCGTCGATCTCGCGAGACTCGCGCCTGATCGAGCGATACGAGGTCAAAGGGAAGACGCTCGTGTTCCACGCTTCCTGTACCGGTAGCCGGCTCGGTGTGCTGCGGCGCTGCGACCTCCACTACCGGCTGCGCGTGCCGAAGCGGATTGCGCTCTCGCTGCGCGTGCACTTCGGGCAAACCACCGTAAGCGGCATCCAGGGCCCGCTCGCCTATAAATCCGACGTCGGCGAATTCGTCGACACCGGCTGCAGTAAGAGCGCCCGCCTCTCGTTGGGCCTCGGCCATGTAGAGGTTGACGACACCTGCACGCCGGCTCTCGTCCGGGTCAGGATGACGGTCGGCGACGTCGTTCTCTCCGTGCCCGCCGGCCGCTACGACGTGAATGCCGAGACTCACCACGGAAACGGCGTGAAACGACCCTTCGCGAACCTGATCGAAGACCCGGCCTCGCCGAACAAGCTCGACGTCGTCATCAGCTGGGGCGGCACCGTGCGGATCAAGGGAGTGAGCCCGTGAGCGTTCCCACAAGCAGGCCCGCCCAGCCGCCGGGCGGAGCGCAGAGGTCGCTCGGTCGCGTCTTGTTCGACGCCGTCAAGACCGGCATCTACATCCTGCTCGGCTTCCCGCTTTCGATCGCTTACATCATTTTCTTCTCGACCGGAATCGGCCTCGGCTTCGGCCTGCTCGTCCTTTTTGTCGGCTTCGTGATCCTCGCCTTCGTCGTCGTCGGCAGCACGCTGGCGATGCGGCTGGAGCGATGGCTCGCGATTCACCTGCTCTCGGCCCAGATTCCGCCGCTCAACCTGCGTCGAGTCCGAGTCGACGAGGTGGTTGAGCGCGGCCGCGTCGAGCGGAGCCGAAGCGCGTTCTTGGGAGTGATCAAGGAGTACCTCTCGAGCACGGCGCTGTGGAAGGGCCTGGTGTTGCTGGTGGTCAAGCTGCCGCTGATCGTCGTGGCGCTCGTGCTGGCGCTGATTCCCACAACGCTCACGATCGGCTTCGCGCTGGCGCCGCTGCTCGGCTACTTCAACGCGGGCTGGAGCGTCGATCTGACCTCTCGCGGTTCCTGGATCACCGGCCTGATGGCGATTCCCTCGCTGATCGTCACGATCGGAGTGCTCGACGGAATCCGATCCGTGCTCAGGCGCATCACGACCTTCCTTCTCTCCTCACCGCCGCGCGCCGACCAGCTGGTGCGCGACTCGCTGGCCGCGGGGCTCGGCGACGAGTCGCTGACCATCGTCTACTGGCTGCCCGAGCGCGAGATCTTCGTCGACGGCGAGGGGCACGAGGTGCAGATAGCCGCCGCAACGGCAGCGGGCCGGGTCTGGACGCCGGTCGAGCACGACGGCAAGCTGATCGCGGCCATCATCCACCGCCCCGACCTGGCCAACACCGACATCGTCCAGACGGCCGGCACCGCCGCCGTGCTGCAGCTCGAGAACGAGCGCCTGCGGGCCGACCTGCGCGCCCGGCTCGACGAGCTGCGCGATTCGCGCGCCCGCATCGTCGAGGTCTCCGACGCCGAGCGCAGGCGGCTGGAGCGGAACCTCCACGACGGCGCCCAGCAGCAGCTGGTGGCGCTCGCCCTGCAGCTGCGCCTCGCCCGCGGCAAGACGACCGATCCCGAAGGCGCCAAGCTACTCGACGGCGCAATGGAGCAGCTCGATCAGGCGCTCTCGGAGCTGCGGGAGCTGGCGCGGGGAATCCACCCGGCCATTCTCAGCGACCGCGGGCTCGACGCCGCCGTCAAGTCTCTGGCCGAGCGGCAGCCTCTGCCGACCGAGATCGAGTTCACGGTCGGGCGCAAGCTGGATCCGACCGTCGAGGCGACCGCCTACTTCGTCATCGCCGAGGGCCTGACCAACATCGGCAAGTACGCCGGCGCCGAGCTGGCGACGGTGTCCGTGCGCGAGCGAGACGGAGAGCTGGAGGTCGAGGTGACGGACGACGGCTGTGGCGGCGCCGACCCCACCAAGGGAACCGGGCTGCACGGCCTGGAAGAGCGGCTGCGCGCGCTCGACGGAACGCTCGCCGTCGAGAGCGAGGTAGGGAAGGGAACGCGCCTTTTGGCACGCATTCCGCTGACCGCCGAGGAGGCCGACGCGGGCAACGAGACGGCAGATGAGGAATGATTCAGGCGTGCGCGCCTGCGTCTGCCTTCCCACTTACAACGAGCGCGAGAACCTGGAGCCGATGCTCCGCGCCCTCGGCGACGTGCTCGGCCCCGACGACCGCGTCCTGGTGATCGACGACGACTCCCCGGACGGGACGGGCGAGATCGCCGAGCGACTGAAGGAGGAGCTGGGTTTCGTCGACGTCCTCCACCGCGAGCGCAAGGAAGGGCTCGGCCGCGCCTACCTGGCCGGGTTTGCCTGGGCGCTGGAGCACGGAGCCGAGCTGGTGCTGGAGGTGGACTGCGACTTCTCGCACAATCCGGCCGACGTGCCGCGCCTGATCGAGGCGGCGGCCGACGCCGACCTGGTGCTCGGCTCGCGCTACGTCGCCGGCGGCGGCACCGTCAACTGGAGCCGGGTCAGGCGCCTCATCTCGACCGGCGGCTCCTTCTACGCGCGAACGTTGCTACAAGTTCCGATCCGCGACCTGACCGGCGGCTTCAAGTGCTACCGGCGCAAGGTGCTGGAGACGATCGAGCTGGACACCATCTCGGCGCGCGGCTACGCCTTCCAGATCGAGACCACTTATCGCACGCTGCGCGCCGGCTTCCGCGTCAAGGAGATCCCGATCGTCTTCTCCGACCGGGTCGCCGGCGGCTCCAAGATGGGCAAGAGCATCGTGCTCGAGGCGTTCTGGAAGGTGCCGGCGCTGAAGCTGGGGCGCTGGCGGCCGACGGGCGATCCGAGAAAGGAGAGCTCGTGACGCGGGACACCTTCCCGCGCACTCGCTGGGGCTCGGTCGCTCTCGATTGCGCGGACTGCGCGTATTTCGCCGGCCCCCCGACGTGGCCGGACAGCGAGCGAGTTTCACGCTGCTCTCTCCACGGTCTCTCGCTCGCCGTGGAGCTCAGTCCCAAGGGCTTCAAGGCGGACGAGTGGTTCTGCCGCGATTTCACAGACAGTGGGCATGCCGTTGAACAGGGGCCGATGGCTCGCTTGTTCGGCGCGGCTCCACGGCCCGCCGTCCCGCGGGCCGCGCTCAAGAAGTTCGACGAGATCCGTCCGCAACTTCAGAGAGACGTTCTCTACGGCATCACCGGCCCGGGCGAGGAGCTGAAAGAGATCCCGTTCGCGGAACTGGCCAAGGATCGCCGCTAGAGGCTGGCGCTACCGCTATCTGAAGTGATCTCGGCCGGTCATCTCCAAGGTGCTGCACGCAACCCCGACCCATGACGCGTGGTATGCGGACCCAAGCGTGAGTTTGATGCTCCGCGGATCCGTCCAAGCACTGTAAGGCCCTGGAACTACAGAGAGGAGAGCACGATGAGCAACGAACAGGTCGCACCTGAGACGAAAGGTGTCACGGCGAAGTTACTTGCAACGGTTGACCTTGGCCCTGAGATCGAGGGCATGGCAGGACGCCAACTTCGAATGCGTATGGTGACCTTCGAGCCTGGCAGCGTCTTCGGCCCGATTCACGACCATAAAGGCAGACCAGGCACCGTCTACATATTGCAAGGAACGATCACCGACCATCGAAATGGAGTCGCGACGGACTATGGGCCGGGAGTGGGCTGGCCCGAGGATCGGAACACCACACACTGGCTCGAGAACAAAGGAACGATTCCGGCGGTGGAGATCTCGGTCGATATAGTCAGGTCTGATTGAGTTAAGGGGGGGTGGTTGAAGATGCGCGAGTTCGAGCTGGTCCGTCCTCCAGCGCCCGGTGAGATCGCCGTCTCCATCAAAATCGGAGTCACTTCGGATTGCTTCCACCGGGACCATTCTCCTCACGCGTACTCCTTGATTGATAAGGAGCTAGCCGCCCTTGACGTGCGCTCGCAGGAGTTCGGGTTCGAGGAGCACGAAAGCGGGCCCGAGATACTCGTCTACCTCGTTGCTGGTGCCTCGCTCACCAGCAACGTGGTCAACTTGATCCTGACCATTCTCAAGGCTCGGTCGGAAGGGATACGACGTGGGGACGAAAAGCGTGGGCCTTTGAGGCTCAAAGTCCGTCGCGTCCGGCGCGCCGGTCCCTTTGAGGAGGAAATCGTGCTGGAACTTGACTCGCGCGATCGGGTGGACGGAGCAAGAATCGCCAAGGCTCTAGAAGATGCGGTAGTCAAGCTACTTGCCGACGACGACGCTGCGCGCACCTAACATGCGCATCAACCACGATGCCGCTTCGCGGCGCGGGTTATGCGCTTGGCGGTATAGAACCGTAGAGTGTTCCTAGCGGAAATGATCCCAGCCCCGTAGCTCCATCGGCTCCCCGGCTGAAAGAAGCACCACGCCTTCACCTTCCTCGCAGCGGCCGACGACGGTGAAGCGGCCGGGCTCCGGGACGGCGGCCAGCAGCTCGTAGTCCTCGCCGAAGCCGCAGGCGAGCGACCAGACGTCGAGGTCGAGCTTGCGGGCCAGCTCGGCGACGCCGTCGGCGACGGGCACGCGCTCGAGCTCGATCAGCAGGCGGCAGTGCGAGCGCTCGGCGATGCGCTGGGCGTCGGAGGCGAGCCCGTCCGAGATGTCGAGCATCGCGTGGGCGGTACGGGCCAGCTCCTTCCCTTCGGAGACTCGCGGCGGCGGGCGCAGGTGGGCGCGCACGAGCGGGCTCTCGAAGCCTTGCTGCAGGCAGTGGAAGCCGGCGCCGGATGCGCCGAGCGGACCGGTGACGACGAGCAGATCGCCAGGACGGGCGCCTTCGCGCCCGGGCACCCGTTCGGCCCGGCCCAGGGCCGTGACGCTGAGGTAGAGCCGGTCGGCCGCGGTCGTGTCGCCGCCGAGCACCGGCACTCCGGCCTCGGCGATGCCTTCGTAGAGCTCGATCACGTCGTCTGTCTCACTTTCGCCGGGCAGCCCGAGCGAGACGATCAGCGCCTCCGGCTCGGCGCCCGAGGCGGCCAGGTCGGAGATGTTGACGGCGGCGGCCTTGTAGCCGAGATCGCGCCAGCCCGTCCAGTCGAGGCGGAAGTGGACGCCCTCGATCAGCGCGTCCTGGGTGACGACCAGGTCGGGCGGAAAGCGGGCGGCGTCGTTCTGGATCCGCTGCGCCAAGCCGCGGCGCTCGAGCTCGCCGAGCAGACCGAACTCGCCCAGATCAGAGAGCCGCATCGATCGCCTCGATGATCGCCCGCGAGTCGCGGGCGGCGCGGATCACGGCCACACCGCGGACGCCCGCCCGGATGCAGTCGGCGGCGTTGGAAGCGTCGACGCTGCCGATCGCCACGACCGGGATCGACACCGCTTCGCAGATCTCTGCCAGCCCGTCGAGCCCGATTGCAGGGGCGGCGTCGGTCTTGGATGGAGTCGCCCAGACCGGCCCGGCGCCGATATAGGACGCGCCGAGCAGTTGCGCCTCGATCGCCTCCTCGACCGTCGAAGCGGAGAGCCCGAGCATCAGCCCGGCCGCCAGCGCCAGCTCGGCGCCCGAATCACTCCGCCCCAGGTGAACGCCATCGGCCGCGAGAGCGATCGCGGCCTGCACGTCGTCGTTGACGATGAAGCTGGCCGGGAGCTCGCGAAAGGGCGCGCCTCGCTCGACGATCTCCGCGGTCGAAGCGCCTTTCAGCCGCAGCTGTACAACCGTGGCGCCACCTTCGACCGCGATCCGGGCGGTCTCGAGATCCTCGACGATGGCGTGTAACTTCACGAGATCTTCGCCCGGCCGTCGAGGGTGTCCGGGTCGAGGTTGAAGAGCGCGTCGTAGAGAGCGGCGTGGAACGTGCCGGGGCCCTTCGCATCGGAGGCGGCGTCCTCGCCGGCGAGACCGTATGCAGCGAGGGCTTCGGTCGCCGCGGCAAGAGGATCGTCGCGCTTGACGGCGACGAAGCAGGCGGTGACGGCAGTGGCGATGCAGCCGGTGCCGGTGACTACACCCATCAACGGATGTCCGTTCTTCACCGTGTGCACCTCTCTTCCATCCGAGACGTAGTCAAACGGCCCGGTGACGGCGACAACACAGCCGAGCGAGAGGGCCGCCGAGCGGACGATCTCCTCGGCCGGCGAGACTACGCCGATCGAGTCGACGCCGCGCACCTCCGCCTCGTGCCCGATCAGCGTCGCCACCTCGCCCGCGTTCCCGCGTACGATCGCGACGCGGACTTCGCCGATGATCCGCTCGATCGCGGCGGTGCGATAGCGCGTCGCGCCGGCGCCGACCGGGTCGAGCACCACCGGCACGCCGGCGTAGTTTGCCGCCTTCCCGGCCAGGATCATCGACTCGATCCACGGCTCCGAGAGGGTGCCGATGTTGAGCACCAGCGCCGAGGCGGCGGCGGCCATCTCCTCGACCTCCTCGCGGGCGTGCGCCATCACCGGCAGCGCCCCGAGCGCGAGCGTCGCATTGGCCGTCTCGTTCATCACCACGTAGTTGGTGATCTGATGGATGAGCGGCCGGCGCTCGCGAATCAGGCGCAGGCTCGCTCCCGCTGACAGGCTCATCGCCTTGCCTCCAATCCGAGCACGTCCACCGGCCCCTCGCCGCCACCGAGCCACTCCAGCCCGTTCGCAACCGCCTGCGCGGCGATCCGGGCAGCCTCTTGCGCCGCTTCGAGCAGGGGCACTCCCTTGGCGAGCAGTGCCGCCAGAGTCGCCGAGTGGGTGCAACCGGCGCCGTGCGTCGCCGGCTTCACGTGCCGGGGGACGGGAATCTCGAAGTGCTCGCGGCCGTCGAAGAGGTGGTCTACGGCTTTCTCTCCGTGCCCGCCGGTGACGATCACCGCCGCCACGCCGAGCGCCTGAATGCGCTCCGCCAGCTCCCTGCGCGAGCCCGGTTTCCCCGCCAGCACTACTGCTTCGTCGAGATTCGGGGTCGTCACCGTCGCCAGCGGCAGGAGCCTGGTCACGAGCGACTCGAACGCCTCCGGCCTCAGCAGCCTCGCTCCCGAGGTGGCGATCATCACCGGATCGACGACCAGCGGAACGGGATGATCCGCGAGGAAGTCGGCGACCGTCTCGATGATCGGGCGCGAGAAGAGCATCCCCGTCTTGGCCGCATCCACGCCGATATCCGAGAAGACGGCTTCCAGCTCGGCCAGCACGAACTCCGGTGGCGCCTCGTGCACGGCGGTCACGCCGGCGGTGTTCTGCGCCGTCAAGGCGACGATTGCGCTCGTCCCGTAGCAGCCGGCGGCGGCGAAAGCCTTCAGGTCGGCCTGGATCCCGGCGCCGCCGCCCGAGTCGGAGCCGGCAATGGTCAGACATCTCCGTACGGTCATTCGCTTCCTCCGCTGGAATTACCCAGGTCAGGTTCGCGGGTTTGCTCTCAGCCCGTTGGGGCACCCCGGCGGGCACAGGGTACCATCGCCCTCGAGGGTGAAAGGGGAGCCGAACCGGCTCATTCGGGGATATGAGCTCAATTCCGCGGAAGGAGAGTTGGACTTCGCTGCTTAGCGGCGAGGAGCTCGCCTACCGTGGCGAGGAGCCGGCGCGACGCTCCCGGGAGGAGCAGCTTCCCGACGGGCTGGAGCCGCGGCTGCGCGAGGCGCTGGTCGGGCTCGGGATCACCACGCTCTACTCGCACCAGGCCGAGGCCTGGCGCCTGGCCGGAGACGGCGCGCACCTGATCGTCACGACCGGCACGGCCAGCGGCAAGACGCTCGCCTTCAACCTGCCGGTGCTCGACGCGCTCGCCCGCGAGCCCAAGCGGCGGGCTCTCTACCTCTACCCGACCAAGGCGCTGGCGCAGGATCAGGCCCGCGCCCTGGCGACGCTTCGCGTTCCGAAGGTGCACGCGGCGATCTACGACGGCGACACGCCGAGCGAGCAGCGCTGGCAGATCCGCAAGTGGGCGAACGTGATCCTCTCCAACCCCGACATGCTCCACGTCGGTGTGCTGCCCCACCACGACCGCTGGGGCGACGTGCTGGCCAACCTGCGCTACGTCGTGGTGGACGAGGCGCACGTCTACCGCGGCGTCTTCGGCTCGCACGTGGCCAACGTGCTGCGCAGACTGCGGCGGCTGGCCCGGATCTACGGTGCCGAGCCGCAGTTCCTTCTCGCCTCGGCGACCATCGCCAACCCCGGCGAGCTGGCGAGCGCCCTGACCGGGCTCGATTTCGCGGTCGTGGCGGAGGACGGCGCGCCGCGGCCCGAGCGGACGCTGGCGCTCTGGAATCCGGAGCTGATCGACCCCGATCTGGGGCTGCGCGCGAGCCCGCTGGGCGAGGCCTCGAAGCTGCTCGCCTCGCTGGTCGAGCGCGGCGAGCGCACGATCTGCTTCGCCAAGAGCCGCAAGGCCGTCGAGCTGATCCACCGCTTCACCAGCGACCGCCTTCCGAGCGAGCTGGCCGCCAGGATCGCGCCCTACCGCGCCGGCTACACGCCCGAGCAGCGGCGCGAGATCGAGCAGCGGCTGGTCTCAGGCGAGTTGCTGGCGGTGACCGCCACCGACGCGCTCGAGCTGGGCATCGACATCGGCACGCTCGACTGCGCGATCTCGGTGGGCTTTCCGGGCACGGTCGCCAGCCTCAGGCAGCAGTGGGGCCGCGCCGGGCGACGCGAGCACGGCCTTGCCCTGATGATCGCCAGCGAGGACGCGCTCGACCAGTTCTTCATGCGCGACCCCGAGGCGCTGATCGGACGCCGCGTCGAGGCGGCCATTCTCGACCACGCCAGCCCGCGCATCCTCGACGGTCACCTGCGCGCGGCCGCCTACGAGGCGCCGATCGGGCCCGAGGACGCCGACACGCTCGGCCCGGAGGCGCTGGAGCGTGCGCCGGTCGTCGCGGGCTTGCAGAAGACAGCGGCCGGCTTCGTCTGGCAGGGGCGCGACTTTCCGGCGGGACGCGTTCCGCTCCGCTCGACCGACATGGAGAGCTTCACCGTGATCGAGGCGGATACCGGCTCGGTGCTGGGACTGGTCGAGAGCGCCCGCGCCTTCTCGACCATCCACGAGGGTGCGATCTATCTGCACCTCGGCGAGGCCTATCTGGTGCGATCGCTCGACCTGGAGACCTCCCGCGCCCTGATCGAGCCCTTCTCCGGCGACTACTACACCCAGGCCAAGCGCGAGACCGAGACCGAGATCAGAGAGGAGCTTCGCCGCGAGGAGCGCCTCGGCGTCGAGCTCCGCTTCGGCCGCGTCTCGGTGACCGAGCAGGTGGTCGCCTTCCAGCGCCGCTCGATCCAGACGCAGCGGGCGCTCGACCTGACTCCGCTGGAGCTGCCGGCCACCTCCTTCGAGACCGAGGCGATCTGGTTTTGCCCCACTCCCGAACAGCTGGACGGACTGGAGGAGCTACCGCTTCTGCTCGGCTCCCTGCACGCCGCCGAGCACACCCTGATCGCGCTTCTGCCGCTGCGCGCGATGTGCGATCGCTGGGACATCGGCGGGCTTTCCACAAACCTGCACGCCCAGACCGAGCGGGCGACGATCTTCGTCTACGACGGCCACGCCGGCGGCATCGGCATCAGTGAGCGCGGCTTCGAGGTTTTCGAGGATTGGGTCGCCGATACCGTGCGCCTGCTGGGGGGCTGCCCCTGCGAGCGCGGCTGCCCATCCTGCGTGCAGTCACCGAAGTGCGGGAATTTGAACGAGCCACTGAACAAGGCCGGCGCGCTGAAGCTACTGGGGCGGATGCTGGCTAGCGCTTGAGCAGCCGCCGCAACCGCTCGCGTAGCGATATCCGCTGCGCCTTCGCCAGCTCCCGCTCGGGCGCCAGCGCCTGCTCGCGCGCCAACGAGCGCCGGGCAAAGGCCCGCTCACGCATCGCACGGGTCGAGCTGCTGCGCTTCCAGATCACTGGCCGTGGTTTCGACATCCGAGCTCAGGCCTCCAGCGCCCCTAGTGCCAACTCGACCGCCTGCTCGGGCGTGGCTGCCCGCATGATCCCCTCGCCCTCGACCGCCACGCCACCGTCGAGCACGACCGTCGGGCGGCCGAGCCGGCGCGCGAAGGCGATCTCACTCAGCGTCCCCCAGCTGCCACCGACGGCGATCAGCGCATCGCCCGAGGCGGCGACGGCCAGGTTGCGCGCGTGCCCGCTACCGGTCGCGACGGCGTGATCGATCCATTCGTTGGCCTCATCCGGCGACTCCCCGGGCAGAATCCCGATCGTCCGGCCACCGGCCTTTTTAGCTCCCCGTGCGGCGGCCGCCATCACCTCGGCGCCGCCCCCGGTGACGACCGTGCAGCCGCGCTCGGCGAGCAGGCGCCCGACTTCCTCGGCCTTTGTCTCCCACTCGCCGCCGCTGCCGACCACCGATATTTGCGTCGCTCTCACTCCAGCGATGGTAGAAGACGTGTATGTCAGAAAGCGAGCGCGGGCAAGAGACGGCTCGGACAAGCTACCTCGAGCGCATCGTCGGCTTCAGCCGCTACCTCGAGGAGCGTTGCTCGGAGCGGATCTTCTCCTCCTTCCTGGCGACCGCGCTCCTGTGCGAGTCGCTGCCGCTCGTGCACGACCGCAACTATCTGCGCGTCGAGGACGAGGGCGCGAGCGCGAGCGAGCTCGGGGCGCTCGCCGACCGGATTCTCGGCGGATCCGGCTTGTCTCACCGCAGGGTCTTTGCCGACTCGAGCGAAGCCGGCGAGCAGCTGGCGCCCCAGTTCGAGAGCCTGGGCTGGAAGATCGAGCGAACGGTCGTGATGGTTCACTCGGGGCCGGTCGAAGAAGAGCAGCTGCCGCTCGTCGCCGAGGTCGCGAGCGAGGAGATGGTTCCCTTCTGGGAGGAGGAGAACCGTGAGCGCCATCCCGAGAACGAGCAGCTGATCGACCAGCTCACCAGGGAGAACTTGCTGATCGAGCGCTGCATCGATTGCCAGTACTTCGCGCGCCGCCTCGACGGCCGGGCCGTGAGTGGTTGCCAGCTGTACTCGCGGGGCGGCACCGCTCAGGTCGAGACGGTGGGCACGCTGCCCGACTACCGAAACCGGGGCCTCGCCAGCTCGGTCGTCCGCCGCGCCGTCTCGGAGGCGTTCGCTTCCGGCCACGACCTGGTCTGGCTGCTGGCCAAGGAGGACGACTGGCCCAAGGCGCTGTACGCGAAGCTCGGCTTCAGCCCGATCGGGCGCTTCTACGCATTCACGCGCGGAACCGGCTAGGCACGGCGCTCGACGGCTTCGTTCGATCCGGGCCCTCGGAGGCTGGTACCGTCAAGCAAACAGCCTCGAGGGCGATCCGGATGGCTCAGCGACGGCAAGCATCTCTTGACCAAGGATGCGGCCGCCGCCGTACGCATCCCTTCCTGCTATTCGGCATGGTCATCGTGGTCGGGGTCGGGTCGTGGACTAGTCCTCGCGTCCACGTCTCCCGAACACTCGACTCGCGATCGCGCTCGTCGCAATGACCGCGAACAATGCGACCACGATTGCCGACGGGATATTCGTTACCTGGGTGCCGGCGCCGTTCATGAACGTCATGTCGCGGCCGAAGACGGCGTCGAACAGAACCGCGAGCCAGATCACGATGATTGCGAGCGAAGCCCACATCGTCTCGAGCTTCAGCCACGACCAGCGCCTCTCGGCGGAAACCGACGGCTCCTGAGTGAGCGTTGTCATGTCTTCTCACCTCCTCTCTTTGTTCTCTTCCTTTAGGACCCGCAGGATCCCGGTACGGGTGGCCAGACGGTGGCCAGACGCTCAACGGGTGCGACTATGAAAGCGGTTCGACGGCATGTCAACGGCGCCGAACCGCGCTCGCGGCGCTACTCGGCCGACAGGCGCGCCAGCGCCTCTTCGCGGCTGGTCGCGATCGAGAAGACCTGGTTCAGCCCCGTGATCTCGAAGATCTTGGTGATGTTGCGATCACTGCAAACGAGCGAGAGGTCGCCGTCGTGCTCACGTAGGCGTCTCACTCCACCGACGAGCACACCCAGCGTGGTCGAGTCGATGAAGGTCGTCTTGCTCAGATCGACCACGACATGCCGGGCACCGTCGGAGACCGCATCGATCAACTGCTGCTTGAACTCCGGAGCGGTGTAGAGATCAACCTCGCCGCTGAGCGCGATGACGAAGACACCTTCACTGGGCCTTTCGATCGCTATGTCGAAGTCCATCTCGTCGCCTCTCTTCGCTGCCCGTGGCGGTCGTCTTCACTCTAACTACTCGGGCTGGCTTTCTGTAGCTCGGCCAGCACCTTCTTGACCTGTGACGCGTAAGGGCTCTTCGGGGTCAGCCGCAGGAAGGTCTTGTAGGACTTGATTGCGGTCGCGTAGTCGGTGGCGCTGCTGGCCGCCTGTGCCAGTTGAAGCTCGATCTGCGCCCGCTGGATAGCGTTTGTCTTCGGAACGGCCTTGGCGTACGACTTGAAGGTGCTCTCCCAGGCGCCGGCTGCCTCTATATACGAGCTGTAGGCGCTGTTCAATTTCGTGCTCAGTAAAGTCTCATACGTCGTCAACAGCGAGTCGGTGCCGGTGAGTGACTGAATTGGATTGGAGCCGAGCGGGCCGCTGCTGAGCCTCAACTCAGCTTGCAAGTCCGAGTAGCGGGCCCAGCGCAGATTCGTGGCCTCTTCCTGGAGATTTCCGAGTTGGGAAAGCCCAGTCGTATCGTTCGGCTTCAATTCCAAGTACTTCTTCCAGGCTTTGATAGCCCCGCCCCGATTGTTCTGGCTGCTGTAGGCCTGAGCGAGCGTGACCCAGGCGGTCGGATCTTTGGGGTGCTGGGCGACGCCGCTCTGCGCCGACTTGAGCGGATTGCCTCCGCGCATGCCGAGCAACTCCTGGATGAGGTCACTACCGCCGGTGCCGGTACCGACGCCGGCGAAGAGAAAGCTGAAGGCAAAGACGAAGATGAGAACGATGAATGCCCACTTCGCGCCCCGGCGCAGGCGCATGAAGAACATCGTGTTCTCGAGTGCGGGAGAGTACCCGCTCTTCGAGGAGCGAGGCGGAGTTTTCGCTACTGCCCGGCCGCGCGCGCCGGGTCGCTGCTGCTTCCGAGCATTCGACCTCTGGCGGTTGCGCTTGCGCTGCGAAGAACGTCCCACTCAAACTCTCCCTTCTCATACCTCGTCTCGCCGTCTACGACGGTCAACACCACCCGATCCGGACTACCGCCGAGAACAACGGCGGCTTCTGGATCGTCCCATGGTAGAAGCGACGTCCTATCCAGCGCCACGATAACGATATCTGCGCGCTTGGCGGGGAGGAGCGAGCCAACCTCGCTCGCTAGGCCGAGCGCCCGCGCCGATCCGAGCGTCGCCAGCTCGAGCGCCTGAGCGCACGTGAGCACCGCCGGCCTGCGCTCACGCGCGCGCGCGCAGGCGACAACGAAGCGAAGCTCCTCGAACATGTCGAAGGAGGGAGCCGAGGCGGGGCTGTCCGTTCCGATCCCGACTCTGATCCCCGCGTCGAGCAGGTCGGCGAGCGGCGCGATGCCGCAGCCGAGGTAGCCGTTCGAGCGCGGGCAGTGCGCGACGGCAACATCGAGCGAGGCGAGGAGGGCGATCTCATCGGGCTCGAGGTCGACGCAGTGCGCGGCGATCGTCTCCGGGCCGATCGCGCCGGCGCGGGCGAGCAGCCGGATGCCGGTCTCGCCGGGCGGAGGAAGAATGTAGCTCAAGGCGGCGAGCGGCCCCTCGCCCCGCGTGAGCCAGGCGCGCTCGGCCGCGCTCTCGGCCAGATGGGTCACGACCGGTAGCCCCAGCTCGCGGGCAGCGGCGTACACCTCCGCCGTGACCGTGTAGGGCGCATGCGGCGAGATCGCCAAGCGCACCTGCTCGGAGAGAGCCGGGCCGGCGACCTCCTTCAGCTCCTCGAAGCGCTGGAGAGCGGCCTCGGGATCGTCCCCGAATACCTCCAGGCCGACGATCGCCTTCAAGCCGAGCTCGCAGCAGGCTCGCGGCGAAGCGGCGCTGAAGCTGGCGTCCACGACCGTGGTGATGCCCGAGGCCAGGCACTCGGCCGCGCCGAGCCGCGCCAGCGCAACGATGTCCTCGAAGGAGAGGCGTAGCTTTCGCTCCAGATGCAGAGCGATCCAGCCGCCGAAGTCGAGACCGTCGCCGAAGCCCGTGTAACCGGCGTACTCGAGGTGCGCGTGGGCGTTGACGAAGCCCGGCATGATCGCGGCTCCGGGAAAACGGCGCCCGGCGCCCAGCTCGGCGCTCGTGCCAACCCTGGTAATGCGCCCGTTCTCGAAGGCGATCGCGCCATCCGCGATCGGCTCCCCTTCGATCGGAAGCAACCAATCGGCGGAGAAGATCGTCTCCACGGCGAGGGCGATGCTAGCAGGGCTCGTCTAGACTGCGTGCCCTCGTTCCCGCAAGCGAACGGCGGAGGAGAGATGGCAATAGCCGGGGACACCGAGTCGCTCGTCCCGTTGTCCGAGATCGAAGAGCTCGGATTGGGTCGGGCGGAGCTGCTCGGCGTCTATCGCAACATGCTCGTCACGCGCGGGATCGAAGAGCGCGGCCACATCCTCTACAAGCAGGGCAAGATCCCCGGCTCCTTCTACACCGGTCGAGGCAACGAGGCGGCCGCGGTGGGAGTGGCGACCGCGATGCGCCCCGAGGATGCCGGAACGCCTCTCCACCGCGACATGGGTGTCCACGTGGTGCGCGGCGTCGAGCCCTGGCGCATTTTCGCGCAGTACATGGGCCGGGAAGACGGCCCGGCGCGCGGCCGCGACGGCAACGTCCACCTGGCTCAGATCGAGCAGAACCTGATCTCCATGGTCAGCCACCTGCCGGCGATGATGCCGGTGGCGGTCGGGTTGGGCCTGGCCTTCCGGATTCGAAACGAGCGGCGCGTGTCGGTTTGCTGGTACGGCGACGGAGCCGCGGCTCGCGGCGACGCGCACGAGGCCATGAACTTCGCGGGAGTTCGCCGCTTGCCGGTGGTGTTCGTCTGCGACAACAACCAGTACGCCTACTCGACGCCGCCGCAGCTCGAGTACGCCTGTGCGCACCTGGCCGACCGCGCCGCCGCCTACGGCTTCGAGGGGGTCGTCGTCGACGGCACCGATGTCCTCGCCGTCTACAGCGAGGCGAGGCGCGCGATCGAGAAGGCGCGGGAAGGCGGCGGCCCGACCCTGGTCGAGTGCGTGACTCTGCGCATGGAGGGTCACGCCGTCCACGACGACGCCTCCTATGTACCGCGCGAGCTGCTCGAGGAATGGGCCAAGCGCGACCCGCTCGCCCGATTACGTCTCTGGCTGAGCGAGCAGGCCCAGGTCGGAGAGGCCGAGCTGAGCGCGTTGGAAGAGGAGGTCAAGACGCAGCTGCGTCGAGGCCCAGAAGCGGGCGGAAAGCTCTCCCCAGCCCGACCCGGCCGAGCTCGAGCAGGGCGTCTACGCCGAGCCCGAGGAGCTTCGAGGAAGCGCGGATGCCTGAGAAGACCTACCTGCAGGCGATCGCGGACGGTCTGCGACAGGAGATGCGACGCGACGAGCGCGTCTTCGTGCTCGGCGAGGACGTCGGCGTGTATGGAGGCGCCTTCAAGGTGACGGTCGGGTTCCTGGAGGAGTTCGGGCCCTGGCGGGTGATCGATGCACCGCTGTCCGAGATCGCCATCGCCGGCAGCGCGACGGGCACGGCTCTGATGGGGCTCCGTCCGGTCGCCGAGCTGCAGTTCTCCGACTTCGTCTCCTGCGCCTGGGATCAGGTGGTGACGGTCGCGGCCAAGCAACACTACCGCGCCGGGACTCCGGTTCCGCTGGTGCTGCGGCTGCCCTGCGGCGGTGGCTTCTCGGGTGGTCCCTTCCACTCGCAGAGCCCGGAGAGCTCGTTCACGCACGTGCCCGGTCTCAAGGTCGTCTGCCCGGCGACGCCGCACGACGCCAAGGGACTGCTGGCGAGCGCGATCGAAGACCCGAACCCCGTTCTCTACTTCGAGCACAAGCACCTCTACCGCCGGATCAAGGCCGAGGTGCCCGACGAGCGCTACACCATCCCCTTCGGCCAGGCGCGCATTCACCGAGCGGGCGACGACATCACGGTCGTGACCTGGGGCGCGATGCTCTACACCGCCGAAGAGGCCGCCGATCAGCTGAGCGCCGAGGGCGTCTCGGTGGAGATCATCGACCTGCGCACCCTTCAGCCCTGGGACAAGCAGGCGGTGCTGGAGAGCGTGGCCAAGACCTCGAAGCTGCTGATCCTGCACGAGGACACACGCACCTCGGGCTTCGGCGCCGAGATCGCGGCGCAGGTGGTCGAGGAGGCCTTCGAGCAACTCGACGCGCCGATCAGGCGTATCGCGGCGCCCGACACCCCCGTGCCCTTCTCGCCGGTGCTGGAGAAGGCCTTCATCCCGCAGGTCGAGAACGTGGCCGCGGCGCTGCGAGAGCTGGCGGCGTACTGATGGCGACCCGGACGCACGTCGAGGTCGTTATGCCGCAGATGGGCGTCTCCGTTTCGGAGGGAACGATCCTCAAGTGGCTGAAGAGCGAGGGCGAGGCGGTTCAGGCCGACGAGCCGTTGCTCGAGATCTCGACCGACAAGGTCGACACCGAGGTGCCCTGCCCGGCCGACGGTGTGCTCGAGCGTATCGTCTCGCTCGAAGGCGAGACCATCGCCGTCGGCGCGACGATCGCGCTGGTCGCGCTGTCAGGCGAAGCGGCCACAGTCGAGCGCGGCCCCGAAGAGCCGGAAGCCGCTCTTGCCCCGGAAGTCCAGAGCGCCGTCGCCGCCATGCCGAGCCAGGCGGACGGAAAGGAAAATCGTGCCTTCGTCTCGCCGGTCGTGGCACGGATCGCCGCCGAGCACTCCGTCGATGTCACGCGGATCGCCGGCAGCGGCCAGGGCGGGCGGGTGACGAAGAAGGACATCCTGGCCCACATCGCCGGGACGGACGAGACGCAGATCTCGGCGCCGGAGACCGCGCCGGCGAGCGAGACGGTTGCGGCCGATTCCCAGCCCTCCTCGGCGAATTCATCCGCGCCTGACGGCGACCGGCTCGAGCCGATGTCGCAGATGCGGCGCTCGATCGCAGAGCACATGCGCCGCTCGCTCGACACCGCGGCTCACGCCACCACCGTCTTCGAAGTCGACATGTCCGGGGTGGTCGCGATCCGCACCCGGCTCAAGCCCGAGTTCCTCAAGCGCCACGGCGTGCGCCTCACCTACCTCTCCTTCGTTGCCCGGGCCGCCGTCGAGGCGCTGCGCAACTGGCCCTGGCTGAACGCCGAGATCCGCGGCGACGAGATCGTCACCCACAACTTCATCAACCTCTGCATCGCCGTCGCCGTCGACGGCGGCAAGGGCCTGGTCGTTCCCGCCATCCGCAACGCCGAGGGGCTCAACCTGCTCGGCATGGCGCGGGCGATCCAGGACGTCGGCGACCGGGCTCGCGCCAAGCGCCTCACCCCCGAGGACGTTCGGGGCGGTACCTTCACGATCACCAACCCCGGCGGGCACGGCTCGATTGTCGGCACGCCGATCATCAATCAGCCCCAGGTCGCGATCCTCGACACCGAGGCGCTGGTGAAACGGCCGGTCGTGATCTCCGACGACAAGGGCGTGGACGCCATCTCGGTGCGGCCGATCATGAACCTCTGCCTTTCCTTCGACCACCGCCTGATCGACGGGGCCTACGCCGTCCAGTTCATGGCCGAGATTCGCAAGAGCCTCGAGAGCTGGGGCGAAGAGCGCTATTAACGGCGCGCGCGCAGATTCGATCCGAATCGAGCCGGCAGCGGAGAGCGACGCCGAGGTTTTAGCAGCGGTTTCGCGCCGCGCCTTCGAGCACGACCTCAACTATGGAGCGCCCGGCCCCGGCGGCCCGCCCGGCTACGACTCGGCGCCGTGGCACCGGCGTGCGATGAGGCAGGGCCGCTTCTTCAAGGTCACAGAGGCCGGTCGAGTCATCGGTGGGCTCGTTCTCTTCCGGCTCGAGGACGGGACGGTGGAGCTCGGCCGCGCCTTCATCGAGCCCGAGTGCCAGAACAGGGGCATCGGCGGCGAGCTGCTCCGCTTCGCGGAGGGTGTCTTCCCCGAGACCCGGCGCCTCGTCCTCGACACGCCGGCCTGGAACCTGAGGACACAGCATTTCTACGAGACAGGCGGCTACGTGAAGATCGGCGAGGTCGACACCGACGAGGGCTTCCGGCTCTTCCAGTACGAGAAACTGATCGAGGAATGAGCGCCAACCTGGAGCTCGTCGCCGCCGTCCGCAGTGATCTCGCCGCGCACGCCGACCCGGTGCGCGCGCCTCGAGCGCAGGCCTATCTCAAATCGGAGCTGCCTTGCCTGGGCGTGACGGTGCCGCTCCAGCGCAAGATCGTCGCGCGCGCCGCGGCAGAGTTCCCGATCGGCAGCTTCGCCGACTGGCGCGACACGGTGCTCGAACTCCGGTGTGGTGCCACACACCGCGAGGAATGTAGCTGCGCCGGCTTTCTCGCCGGGCAGCGCCGCTACCGCGAGTTTCAGACATTCGCCTCTTTACCACTGTACGAGGAGCTGATCGTGCGGGGCGCCTGGTGGGACCTGGTAGATGACATCGCCACGCACCGGCTCGGCCCGCTTCTCCTCTGCTATCCCACCGAGATGAAAGAGGCGATGCTCGCCTGGAGCCGCGACGATTCGCTCTGGAAGCGGCGCAGCTCGATCATCTGCCAGATGACCTTGAAGAAGAAGACCGACTGTCAGCTCCTCTACGCCTGTATCGAACCCAACATGGGCGACAAGGACTTCTTCATCCGCAAGGCGATCGGCTGGGCGCTGAGGGCGTTCGCCTACATCGACCCGGATGAGGTAGTTCGCTACGTACGGGAGAACGAAGGCCGGCTGAGCCCTCTCAGCAGGCGAGAGGCGCTCAAGAACGTGTCCGGCAACTAGGCTGAAAGCAAGCGAGGGAGGAAGGACACATGACCTACCGCTTTGTCGACGCAAGCGAGCTGGAGCCCATGTTCAACGGCCGTGTTCGAGCGGTGCGGAAGGCGCTCGAGATCGAGTCCTTCGGTGTCAACGAGTTCGATCTGGCGGCGGGCTCGACCAGCTATCCCGAGCACGACGAGCTCAAGACCGGGCAGGACGAGCTCTTCGTCGTGCTCGAGGGAAGCAGAACGATGACGGTCGACGGTGAGAGCTTCGAGCTCGTGCCCGGCCGCTACGTCTTCGTCACACCGGAGTCCAGGCGCCACATCCCTCCCGGCCCGGACGGACTGCGCTACGTCGCCTTCGGCGCGCCGGCCGCAGGTAAGCACGGTGGCAGGATCTGAGCGCGATGCGCGCCTACCTGATGCAGCTCGGCACGGTCCCGTACCGGGAGACCTGGGACCTGCAGCGCTCGCTGGCGGCCGCCGTGTCGCAGGGCGCGATCCCCGATACTGTGATCCTCTGCGAGCACCCGCCGGTTATCACGGTTGGGCGGCGCACCGCGGAAAGTGAGCTGCACGTACCGCCCGGCGCCGAGGTCGAGGTTGTCGAGACCGACCGCGGCGGCAAGTCCACCTACCACGGCCCCGGGCAGCTCGTCTGCTACCCGATCCTCGACCTGCACCGCCACGGCAAGGACGTGAAGCTGTACGTGCGCCGGCTCGAGGAGGCGATCATCCGCACGCTCGCGCCGCTCGGGATCGAGGGAACGAGGATCGAGGGGCTGACGGGCGTCTGGCTCCAGAGCCCGCCGCGCAAGATCGCCTCGATCGGAGTCCACATCGGTCGCTGGATCACCACGCACGGCTACGCGCTCAACGTCGACCTCGACCCGGCGCCCTTCAGCAGCTGGATCACGGCCTGCGGGCTGGAAGACGCGGCCTTCACCACCGTCGCCCGCGAGTTGGGGCGCGCCGTGACGGTCGAGGAGGTTCGCCCGCTCGCCGCCGCCGCGCTCGCCGAGGTGTTCGGGCTCGACCTAGAGGAGCTGCCGGTGGAGAACGGCAGTACCGGGCTCTGGCCACAGCCTGTCCATGCCAGGCTGGGCGCCACTCGCAGCTAACTCTCATAACAGTTATCAGTGTGACGGTTTCGTGGTAACGAGTTATGCGGCTGCGGCGTAATCAATCGTTGTACTACCGATTAGCTCAGCTCCATCCCTAGCCGCACTACAGAGGGAACTGTGCAGTACCTGAAGTGTCCACCGAAGGCTGCGATTACCGGCACTTTCGTAATAGTCAAACAAGCGCTCGAGTGCAGACGCCTCGAAGGCATCATCTAGGCATGCGTTCGACTCTTGAATCCGAATACGGTGTAGGACGATATTTCGAAGGGACTCAGGATTCTGGAGAGCCGGTATGTGAATCGAATCGGTCAAGAAACCGCGCGTTCCTATCTGATACTCCTCGAAATCGAGATACGACTCGTGGACCGCAACAGCGAGACCGCACCCTCTCTCGGCCAACATACGAACGATGGTTCCGAAGAACCGCCCCACTAGATACCGGCGATCGACCGTCCCGACCTGGAGCCATCGGTCGGTATCGTCTAGCACGAGGATCGGAGTGAGTCCTTGTTTAGTGATTGCGTCGATGACCTTATCAATCGCCTGAAGCACATCTTCCGTGGCGGTGGCGTACTCTGCTCCAGAGAGAGTCATTGCCACTTCTCTGGCGGCTTCGGCCTTGAGAAGCCAAGGTAGTCCAACTGTCCCTTTGGCGGTGTGGCCGATTGTTCTCGTTGGCATCGCCTGTCGTTCGTTCACTAATTGAAGTAATGATTCGCGGTCCTTTCTCGTGAGACTATCGACTGAGCGCGCATCCCCAAGGAGGCGAAGGAGAACGTATCTCGCGAAATCTCGAGGCTCTGCGATCGTCGACTCAGCTTCGTAAAAAACTGGTGCCCGGATGGGGGCGAAGTCTGAGTTAATACGATCGTAGACCCAGGCAAAGACAGCCGATTTCCCTGACCCCGAGTGTCCTATCAACGCCGTGGCCACTCCACGTCGCGTGCAAGCCTCTAGCTCGTTTTCGACGCCGGCGCTATCTAAAAGCTCGTCGAATGGAACGTGACACGCCAGTAGGTCATCAGATAGCGCCGATGGCAGGAAAGCATTCGCGTTTAACAGTGTGTCGAGAAGAACTCGGCTCATTTCACTAACGCGTAGAGTTTCCGAGGGCGCCTGCCTTGAGCGGGTTCACTCGAACCGCTGACGACTCCTAAGAGCTCCAACTGCCGAAGTATTTGGGCAGCGCGACTGCGTGTTAACCCAGTTCTCCTAAGGAATTCGTCATCTGATGCGCTCACCGAACCGCTCGATTCGATTTCCAACACAACGCGTCGCGCCGAATCACCCAACGATTCGAGAAGAAACGCTCTCGATTCCTCTTCCTGTCGTATCTCATCCGGCGCCTGCCCATGAACAACGGCTTGCGATGCGAGAAGAAGAAGACGCCTGGGATTCCCCTTTGCTGTCTCAACGATGTTCCTGACATCGTTTTCTTTCAGAGTTCGCTTAGGGATACGACGCCGGAGTAATTCAACTGATTCTGGCGTTGACAGTGGTTTCAGCGTGATCTCGGACGAAAAGAAGGCATCCGCCGGAGGCCTCAGAAACGTCATCCGGTCTCGAGAATCGCCAGCCACAACCCACGTGAGTGGAAGTTGCCAAAGTTCGTCTCGAAGGCGACCAAACAGCGTGTGTGCGACTTCTGAGGACGTTAGTTCATCCACGAGGACCACGCGGGGCGCAGTCTTTCTCAAGAGGAGTTGCTCAAGATCGCGGACCCATTCAAGCGATCGTATGGACGCAGGGGCACGCTCATATTCCCACGTTCGGCCGAAGCGCGGCGGTCGAGTACGTGCGATCCGATAATGGATGAGCTCTAGCACGTCGTTGGCATCCTTCGCGAGCGAGCCTGTGACGAAGATATATGGGATATCACGGTCGCCAAGATGACGGGCGACTTGCCACAGGAAGCTTGTTCGGCCTGAGCCTCGCTCTCCCAATACGAGCGTGTTAGCGCGACGTTCGACACTTTCGAGAGCCATCTCGAGCTCTTCATCGCGATTCACGAAGAGTGTTAGGTCGGCAGCCGAACCGAGCAGCGGACGACCAGACAGATCCAAATCAACTGTTGCCACATTAGCGATAGTAACAGTGATTAGTGTTAGTTGCTAGTGAGCGTCCGCCCTATGGTGCGTCACCTGCCTGTTTGAAGACATGAGGGCAACTACTGCGAAGCGCTATCTAGACTGGTGAATTCATGCAGAAGTCAGTGCCTGTCTCCAGAAGACCGCGCCGCCCCGAGTGGATGAAGGTGCGAGCCCCGAGCGCCGATTCGCTCTACGGTGACGTGCGCAAGCTCGTGCGAGGTCAACACCTGCACACGGTCTGCGAGGAGGCGCACTGCCCGAACGTGGGCGAGTGCTGGGGACGAGGAACTGCCGCCTTCCAGATCCTCGGCGACACCTGCACTCGAGCCTGCCGCTACTGCAACGTGCGCTCCGGCAAGCCGCAGGGCCCGCCCGACCCGGACGAGCCGAGGCGCCTGGCCGAGGCCGCCGCCCAGATGAAGTTGCGTCACGTCGTCGTCACCTCGGTCGACCGCGACGACCTGCCCGACCGCGGCGCCGGCCAGTTCGCGGCGACGATCAGGGCGCTCGAGGAGCACGTTCCGGACGCCTCGGTCGAGGTGCTCACGCCCGATTTCGCCGGTTACGAGGAGCAGGCTCTATCCCTCTTGCTGGCCGAGCGGCCCGAGGTCTTCAACCACAACATCGAGACGGTGCGGCGGTTGCACCGGAGCATGCGCGGCGGCAAGGCCAGCTACGTCGGCTCGTTGCAGCTGCTGGCGCGGGCCAGGGAGGTCGCCGACTATCCGCTCACGACCAAGTCCGGGCTGATGGTCGGCCTCGGCGAGACGAACGAGGAGGTAGTCGAGACGCTGCGCGACCTGCGCGAGCACGGCGTCGAGATCGTCACCGTCGGCCAGTACCTGCAGCCGACACCCAAGCACGTCCCGATCGACCGCTGGGTGCACCCGGATGAGTTCCGCTCCTTCGGCGAGCTGGGCCGCGAGCTCGGCTTCCGCTCGGTCTTCTCTGGCTCCACTCGTCCGCTCTAGCTACCGCGCCGACGAGCAGCTGGTGTCAGGGTCAGGGTCTGACCCCGCGGGGTCAGACCCCTTCGAGTAGCTCGCCTCCGTTTGAGCTTTTCAAAGATCCGGGTAACTTCGCCCAATGAACCAGAGATTCGATCTTCCCAAGCGTATTGCGACGCTTCGCATCGTCTTCGGCGTGATCTGGTTGGTCGACGCGGGACTGAAGATGAATCACGTCTTCGTCAACGAGTTCAAGGCCGACTTCACCGAGGGCGCCGCCGGCCAGCCCGGTTGGCTCCACTGGTGGTTCCACTTCTGGACTCGCGTGATCAACACGAGCCCCTCCACTTTCGCCTACATCACGATCGTGCTCGAGACGTTGTTCGGCCTCTCGCTCCTGTTCGGCTTCGCCAGGCGTAGCGGCTACATCCTCGGTTTCATCTTCAGCATGGCGATCTGGGCCATCCCCGAGGGATTCGGCGGGCCCTATTCGATGAGCTCGACCGATATCGCCACCGGCATCATCTACGCGCTTGTCTTTGCCGCGCTGTATGGGCTCGACTCATCCTCGACCGCCAGGCCGGCATGGACGGTCGACGATGCGATCGAGCGTCGCGCTTCCTGGTGGCGCCCGTTCGCCGAGCCGTAGCCGTAAGCCTTCAGGTCTACTTCGCGCCGAGCACGCCCAGTGTCTCGGCGTGGAGCAGCCCGTTGCTGGAGACGCCGCTGCCGCCGTCAATCGTCGAACGCCCGGCCATGTCGGTGAACTTACCGCCGGCTTCCTCGACGATCAACTTGAGCGGCGCGCAGTCCCAGATCTTCACAGCCGGGTCGATCGCCACGTCAACGGAGCCCTCGGCGACGAGCATGTGCTGCCAGAAATCGCCGAAGGAGCGCGTGTGCCAGGCCCGGGCCGCGAGCGGTGCCAGGCGCTCGATACCCTCGCCCAGCTCGAAGGAGACGACGGAGTCCTCGAGGCGCGCCACACTCGAGACCTTCATGCGATGGCCGAAGCCGATCGACAGGGTCGCGTCTGCCAGCTTCTTCACGCCGGAGACGTGGATCGCGCCGCCGCTGTGGAAAGCGCCCTTGCGGCGCTCAGCCCACCAGCGGCGCCCGAGCGCCGGAGCCGAGACGAAGCCGAGCTCGACCTCGCCATCAACTTCCAGCGCGATCAGCGTGGCGAAGATCGGGATGCCGCGGCTGTAGTTGCGCGTGCCGTCGATCGGATCGAGGATCCAGCGCCGGCCGCCCTCGCCGCTCAGGCCCTCCTCCTCGCCCAGAACCGAGTCGCCCGGCTGTTCCGCGGCGATCCGCTCGCGCAAGGCTTTCTCGATCGCCTTGTCGGCCTCGGTGACCGGCGAGAGATCGGGCTTGGTCTCGACGCGTAGGTCGAGCGCGCCGAAGCGTGCCAGCGCAAGCTCGTCGGCGATGTCGGCGAGGCGCGCGGCGAATTCGAGATCGGTGGAAGGCACGCGCTCAGTTTGACGGTCGCGGCGGATTGGTGCCGGGCTACCTCGGTTCTCTCCAGGGCACTTCTCTCGTCGCCCGCCACCAAGCCACCCGCCCGCGGGGTTATCCGAACTTACCGTCTTTCAGCGACGAGTAACGCTCCTCGGCGTGCCAAATCAGCGCCGATTCCGTCACGCACCGGCTCGGCGCTTCGAGCCTTCCGGCGGAAGACTCAATCGCCGTTGGAGCGTTACTCGCTCGAGTACTCCGGCTGGGCCTTCTCTCCACGGATCTCGGCGACGGCGTTGTTGGCGGCCATCGCGGCCTCGGCCAGCGCGATCGTGATCAGAGTGATCTTGCCCTCGTAGCCGGCGACATCGCCGGCGGCGTAGATGCGCGGGCGGGAAGTGCGCATCGTGGCCGGGTCGACCCGGAGCTGCCTGCGACCGAAGTGCTCCAGTCCCCAGCCCGCGATCGCGCCAAGATGGGTGGAGAAGCCGAGCAGCGTGATCAGAGCATCACAGGGCACCTGCTCGAGCTCGCCCGTGGCGGTGTTCTCGATCGTCACCGCTTCGATCCGGTCGCTTCCGTGGATCTCGCGCACCTCGCAGGGCGTCATGATCCGCGCTTTGCCCGCCTGCTCGAGCGTCCGGGCTCGGGCGAGCGTGTGTTCCAGCGCGCGGAAGCGCTCGCGCCGGTGCACGAGCACGATCGGCGCCTTTGCCACGTCCGCCAGCCCCAGCGTCCAATCGAGCGCGGAATCGCCACCACCCACGATCACACAGCGCTTGCCCGCGAACTCCGCCTTCTCGCGCACGAGGTAGTGCAAGCCTTTGCCCTCCCACCCGTCGATACCGTCGAGCGGGAGCTTGCGCGGAGCGAACGCGCCATGACCGGTGGTGACGATCAGGCTGCGGCTGAGATAGGCGTTGCCTGTGTCGGTGCCGAGCCGGATCAACTCTTCGCCGTCCTGCTCGACCGTCTGGAGTGAGCACGCCTCCTCGGCTAGGCACAGGTCGGGCTGGAACTGGAGCGCCTGCTCGGCAAGCCGGGCTGCGAGCTCGTGCGCGACCACGCTCGGAAAGCCGGCGACGTCACCCATGTGCTTCTCGGGGTAGATCGCGACCAGCTGGCCGCCGACTTCCTCGAGCGCTTCGACGATGCGCACAGTCGCGTGCCTGTGCCCGGCGTAGTAGGCGGCCGCCAGCCCGGCCGGGCCGGCGCCGAGGACGGTCACATCGACGGGACCGCCGACGTCGATCTCCTCTCGTTCCGAAGCGGTCACGCTGGAGATCCTAGAGTGCCCCGAGCGGGAGCTTGGAGAAAGGCGCCGCGCCAGAGATCGCTTCGGGATGAAAACTCGCCGGCTGGAACGATCGCTCTCACCGCGTGAGGGCATCGCACTGTCCCACCCTCCCGTGCAAGCGTTTCTTGCTCTAACAGCCGCAGCCGCCGCCGCAGCCCGAACCGTTCGAGCCACAACTCTCGTCCTCGGAGCGCAGGGAGGATCCGCAGCCGCAGGTGCTGAGCGCCTTCGGGTTCTCGATCGCGAACCCCTCTTCGCCGTCGACGCTGACGTAGTCGATCGTGGCACCTTCGAGATACGGCGCGCTGAAGGGATCGACGGCGATCCGAACACCGTGCTGTGCCGCCACGAGATCGCTCTCGAGCGCCTCGCGGTCGAAGCCGAGCGCGTAATCCAGGCCCGAGCAGCTACCACCCTGGATGGCTACGCGCAGCACCCCGGCGTCACCGTCGGGCTCCTCGGCCATGAGCTCTTTCACCTTCGCGGCCGCTTTCTCGGTCAGCGTCAGCAGTGGTGTCTCGGTCGTCGACATGAGGCGGCATGGTAGCAGCAGGCACTTCTCCGGCCGAGCGGCGACAGGCTTAGCCGATTCCGTCTATATTCACGTTTCGAAGGCCTGTAGAGTTGCCCTGTACAGAGGTCGGAGCCCGCCTCCGGCCGAGCCGTAAAGGCGCATCAATGCTGAGAAACTGGCTTCCCTTCCTGATCTACGGCCTGTTCGCGGCAGGCATGTCAGGGCTGATGCTCTTTATAAGCTTTGCTTTATCAGCGCGAGCGCGGTCGAAGCCGGCGCAGCGAGGCCTGCCGTTCGAGTCGGGCGTCTCGACCGGGGTGCCGGAGCGCCAGCGCTTCACGATCGGCTTCTACCTGACGGCGATGCTCTTCATCCTCTTCGATATCGAGATCGTCTTTCTCTACCCGCTGGCCCTCGTTCTCCACAAGCTGGCCTGGTTCGGCTTCGTCGAGCTGGTGGTCTTCGTCGGCCTGCTCGCCGTGGCCTACGTCTACGTCTGGCGCAAGGGGGCTCTGGAGTGGGAATAGCCGACGGGAAGCGCCTCGCCGACTACGGTCTCAAGAGCGAGCGCCTGCTCATGCAGGACAGGGGCCCGGGCGTCTTCGAGCAGGAGGTCGCCGGGCTGGAGCAGGCGGTGCTGGCGACCACGCTCGACAAGGCGGTCTCCTGGGCGCAGACGCACTCCATGTGGCCCGACACCTTCGGGCTGGCCTGTTGCGCGATCGAGATGATGGCCGTGACCGGGCCGCGCTACGACCTCGCGCGCTTCGGCATGGAGGCCTTCCGCAACTCGCCGCGCCAGGCCGATTTGCTGATCGTCTCGGGCCGCGTCTCGCACAAGATGGCGCCGCCGCTGCGCCAGATCTACGACCAGATGCTGGAGCCCAAGTGGGTGATCGCGATGGGCGTCTGCGCCAGCTCGGGCGGGATGTTCGCCAACTACGCGGTGCTGCAGGGAGTCGATCGCATCGTCCCGGTGGACATCTACGTTCCGGGCTGCCCGCCCCGGCCGGAAGGGCTGATGGAGGGCATCGTGCGACTGCACGAGCGCGTCGTCGCCGGGGTGCCGCCCGCCGCCGAGATGAGTGAGGGCATCTGTTGACGGGCTACGAGCGAGTCCCGGGCCTGGCCAGTGTGAGCGAGGCATTGGGCGAGACAACGCTGCTGGTGGAGCGGGAACGGCTGAGCGAGGCCGCCCTCTATCTGCGCGACGAGCTCGGCTTCAACTTCCTCTCGGACATCGCCGGCGCCGACTACCTCGGCTGGGGCGGAGAGGCGGCGGGCTCCTGGGGCTCGGCCGGCGGCCGCGACATCAACGTCCCTTACACGCTTGGGCCCGAGTTGGTTCCGGAGCCCAGGCCGAAGCGCTTCTCGCTCAGCTATCACCTGCTGGCGCTGCGCGACGGCCCGCTGCGCGTGCGCCTGCAGACCTGGCTCGACGAGGGTGAGACGGTCGCCAGCGTGGTCGAGATCTGGCCGGTAGCCGACTGGCTCGAGCGCGAGGTCTGGGATCTGATCGGGATCGTCTTCGAGGGTCACCCCAATCTCGTGCGCGTGCTGATGCCCGAGGACTGGCAGGGGCACCCGCTGCGCAAGGACTACCCGATCGGCGGCGAGCCCGTTCGTTTCTCGGAGGAAGTGTGATGGCCGCCGGCACCGAATCGGTGTTCGGCGGGCCGGTCCTCTACGAGGGAACGCGGATCCCCGCGCCGGTGCCGAGCTGGGTTCAGGTCGATCCCGCCCGCCGCGAGGAGGGGAACGTCCTGCAGGTCAACTTCGGGCCCAACCATCCCTCGACGCACGGCGTCCTGCGCCTGGTCGTCGATCTGGACGGCGAGGAGATCGTCGGCATGCGCGCCGTGATCGGCTACCTGCACACCGGCTTCGAGAAGAGCATGGAGCAGAAGAGCTGGTGGAAGGCGATCAACTACCCGAGCCGGATCGACTACCTGGCCAGCTTCCAGAACGAGCTGCTGTTCGTGCTCGCGATCGAGAAGCTGCTGGGGATCGAGGTGCCGGCCAAGGCGACCTGGATCAGGACGGCGCTCGCCGAGCTCAACCGCCTCCACTCTCATCTCGTCTGGCTGGGGACGATGGGGCTCGAGCTGGGCATCCAGTCGCTCTACTTCTACTGCTTCGTCCAGCGCGAGCGGGTGCTGGATCTGTTCGAGATGGTGACCGGCGTCCGCGTCCACGGGCGCTACTGCCAGGCCGGCGGGCTGGCCGAGGATATTCCGCCCGGCTTCGTCGCCGACGCCCGCGCCTTCTGCGGCCGCATGCCCAAGGCGATCGACGAGTACGAGCAGATGACCAAGCAGAACAAGATGTGGCAGAAGCGGACCCAGGGAATCGGTGTCGTCTCGGCCGAGGACGCCATCCGCCTGGGGCTTTCTGGCCCCAACCTGCGCGGCTCGGGCGTGAACTGGGACCTGCGCAAGCGCCAGCCCTACCTCTTCTACGACCAGGTCGACTTCGAGGTTCCGGTTTACGAGCGCGGCGACTGCTACGACCGGGCGCGCGTCCGCATCGACGAGATGCGCCAGTCGCTGCGCATCGCCGAGCAGTGCCTCGAGCGGATCGAGCAGATGGACGGCGAGCCCTGGATCGCGGACGAGCGCAAGGTCGTGCTGCCGCCGCGCGAGGAGCTACAGACCTCGATGGAGGCGCTGATCCACCACTTCAAGCTCGTCACGCGAGGGCTACCGCGTTCCCGCGGGCGAGGTCTACGTGACGATCGAGGGGCCGCGCGGCGAGCAGGGCTGCTACGTCGTCTCGGACGGGGGCGCGAGGCCCTGGCGGGTGCACTTCCGAGCGCCCAGCTTCCCCACGATCGCCGCCGCCCCGACGCTCTGCCAGCAGCATCTGATCGCCGACCTGATCGCGATCTCGGCCTCGCTCGACACGCTGATGGGAGATTCCGACCGATGAGCGCCGGGCGCAACACAGAGTCTCTCACCGGAGCGGTGCGCGAGCTGGCAGGCCGCTATCCGAACGGCCGCTCGGCGCTGATCCCGGCGCTGAGGCTGGCGCAGGAGCAGTACGGCTACCTGCACGCCCGAGGCGCTGCGGGAGGTCGCGGGCGCCCTGGGCACGACGCCGGCCTACTGCCGCTCGATCGCCAGCTTCTACGACATGTTCCAGCTGGCGCCCGTGGGCGAGCACACGATCGAGGTCTGCACCAACGCCTCCTGCGCGCTCGTCGGGGCGGCGCAGGTGCTCGAGGCCTTCGAGCGCGAGCTCGGGATCACGGCCGGAGAGACGACGCCCGACGGAGCGATCACGCTGCGCAGCGCCGAGTGCCTGGGCGGCTGCGGTCGCGGCACCGTCGTCTCGATCGACCACCGCTACCGCGAGCCGGTCGGGCCCGAGGACGTGCCGGCGATCGTCGAGGAGCTGCGCCGTGGCTAGCCCGCTGCTCGTACTCGCCGGGACGGAGAGCGGCGACCTGCGCGCGCTGGACGATTACCGGCGTGTTGGCGGTTACGCCTCGCTCGAGCAGGCGCGGAAGCTGGGCGCGGCCGCCGTGCTCGAGGAGCTCAAGCAGTCGGGCATCCGCGGACGCGGCGGGGCCGGCTTCCCGATGGGCCAGAAGGCATCCTTCATCCCGGCGCCGGGGCAGGTCGCGGGCTCGATCTATCTGGTCGTGAACGCCGACGAGTCGGAGCCGGGCGCCTTCAAGGATCGCGAGATCATCGATCGCGTGCCGCACCGCCTGATCGAGGGCATCCAGATCGCCGCGCTCGCCATCCAAGCCGACGCCTGCTTCGTCTACCTCCGCGGCGAGTACCTGAGCGAGTACGAGATCCTCTCGGCCGCGCTCGCCGAGGCCGAGACTGCCGGGCTGGTGAGCGTCCCGACGCTCATCCACCGCGGCGCCGGCGCCTACATCTGCGGCGAGGAGACCGCCCTGCTCGAGTCGCTCGAGGGCAAGCGCGGCCAGCCGCGCTCGAAGCCGCCCTTCCCGGCCATCTCCGGCCTCTACAACGACCCGACCCTGATCAACAACGTCGAGACGGTGGCGACCGTGCCGAAGATCATCGAGCTGGGCGGCAAGGCCTACGCCGAGATCGGCGTCGAGGGCTCGACCGGCACCAGGCTCTTCTCGCTCTCGGGCAACGTCGTGCGCGGCGGCAACTACGAGCTGGCGCACGGCGCCAGCTTCCGCGAGCTGATCGAAGGCTGCGGCGGCGGCGTCCCCGAGGGTCGCAAGCTGAAGGCGATCATCCCCGGCGGCTCCTCGACCCCGATCCTCACGGCCGATCTGATCGACACGCCGATGGATTACGCCTCGCTGCAGAAGGCGGGCTCGTTCCTGGGCTCGGCCTCGGTGATCGTGATCGACGAGCGCGCCTGCATGGTGCAGCTCGCCCTGCGGGTCACGCAGTTCTACATGAACGAGTCGTGCGGCAAGTGCACGCCCTGCCGCGAGGGCACGCGCTGGATCGAGATGATCCTGCGCAAGCTCGAAGAGGGGCGCGCCAGCCGGGCCGAGCTCGATCTCCTGCTCGACGTCTGCGATCGGGTGCTCGGCAAGTGCCTCTGCCCGCTGGGCGACTCCGACGCGATGGTCGTGGCCAGCTACGTCGAGCATTTCCGCGAGGAGTTCGAGGCCCACGTCGAGCAGGGCGGCTGCCCCTTCGGCGAGGCCGGCTCGCTCGCCGGGGTGCGCTCGCCCGTGGACGAGATCTACCGCGGCCGGGTCGGCCAGGAGGCGGCGCTGTGAGCAGCCCCGAGCTCGTCACCGTCACCATCGACGGGCGCCAGGTGCAGGTGCCGAAGGGGACCGGCCTGGTCGAAGCGGCAGCCGCGGCCGGAATAGAGATTCCGGTGTTTTGCTACGAGCCGCGACTCGGCCCGCCGGTCGGCGCCTGCCGCATGTGCCTGGTCGAGATCGAGGGTCAGCCCAAGCTCCAGACCGGCTGCAGCACGCAGGTTCAGGAGGGCATGGTCGTGCACACGGCGCGAACCTCCGAGCTGGCCGCCAAGGGCCAGAGCGCCACGATGGAGTTTCTGCTGCTCAACCATCCGCTCGACTGCCCCGTCTGCGACAAGGGCGGCGAGTGCGCGCTGCAGGACCTGAGCTTCCGCTACGGGGATGGAAAGACGCGCATGACCTTCCGCAAGCGCTCGCTCGAGAAGCCGGTCCCGGTCTCCCCCACGATCGCCCTCGACCGCGAGCGCTGCATCCTCTGCTACCGCTGCACGCGCTTCTCGCAGGAGGTGGCCGAAGACGAGGAGCTGGTCACCGTCAACCGCGGCGCGCTGTCGATGATCACGACCTTCGAGGAGGAGCCCTACCGAGGGCCGTTCTCGGGCAACGTGGTCGAGCTTTGCCCGGTCGGCGCCCTGACCTCGACCCAGTACCGCTTCCGAGCGCGGCCCTGGGAGTACGAGCGCACGTCGAGCGTCTGCGGCCTCTGCCCGGTCGGCTGCAACCTGACCGTACAGAGTCGCGAGGGCCGGGTTCAGCGCGTCCTCTCACGCAACCACCCCGAGATCGACCGGGGCTGGCTCTGCGACAAAGGTCGCTTCAGCTACTCCCACCTCTACTCCGAAGAACGGATCCTCGCCCCGCGTCGCCGCGGAGCCCAAGCGCTCGAGGAGCTGGGCTGGCAGGAAGCCCTCGACGAGCTGCACGGCATGATCGAGCGGGCGCAGGGAGAGGTCGTGCTCGCTCTCTCGGGCAGCGAGACGCTCGAGCTGGCCTACTCGCTGGCGAAGGTCGTGCGCCAGGGCGCCGGGTCCGACAAGGTCGTCTTGCCGGAGCAGTCGCTGGACGTGCTCGATCCCTTCCGGGTACCGATCTCGGCGCTCGCCGAAGCCGAGGAGATCGTCATCTTCGAGGAGTGCCCCGTGCTCGACCGGGCGCCGCTGCTCGAGCTATGGCTCAAGCAGGCGCGGCGCGCCGGCGCGCGCGTGACGCGCATCGGGCCGTCCGGCGACGTCCCGCGAGCGCCCGGGGAGGCGGCACTCGCCTGCCGGGAGCTGGCCGCGAAGGGAAGCGAGCTCGGGCAGCGGTTGCGCGCAGCCGGCCGCGTTGTCCTGCTCTGGTCGGGAAGAGGCAGCGCCGGGGGCGCTCACCTCGCCGCGCTCGCGCATGCTCTCGGGCTGCACGAGAAGGAGGGGTCGGGAGCGCTCCATCTGCCCAGCACCCCGAACGCCCGCGGCGTCGCCGAAGCCTGGGCCGCCGCCGGAGAAGAAGATCGCCGCGCGCCGCAGATCGGGTTGCTCATCGTCTCCGGCGACGAGGCCGCGAGCGATTCGCAGGTGCGCCAGCTGGCCGAGCACGCCCGCGCGACCGTGGCCCTGACTCTGTTCGCCGGCGACAGCAGCGAGTGGGCCGATCTGGTGCTGCCCACGACCAGCTACCTGGAGCGAGACGGGACGATGCGCAATCTCGAGGGCCGTCTGCAACGTTTGCGCGCCGCCGCCGCCGCGCCCGTGCGCCCGGAGCTCGCCTGGCTGTCCGAGCTGGCCGAGCGCCTGGACGTGAAGCTGCCTGACACAGCCGCCGCCGTATTCGCGGAGCTGTCCGCGAAGGCGCTCGACAGCGTCTCGCTCTCGTCGCTGGCAGAGCGGGCGCCACTGCCGCCGCGCGCCGAGACCAAGGCCGTGCAGGCGCCCGCTGCCGAGGCGCCGCCCACCGTTCGCGGCGGCCCGCTGGAGCTGATCCGCTACCGCGCACTCTTCTCGGGGCCGGAGGTCGAGCACGTTCCGGAGCTCTGCTTCCAGCGCCCGGCGCCGGAGGTCGAGATATCCAGCGAGGACGCTGACCGGCGCGGTATCGCTGATGGCGAAGAGGTTGTCGTGCGCTCCAATGGAACCTCGGTGAAGCTGCGCGCGCGGATCAATCCCTCGCTCTTGCCAGGCGCCGTCAGGGTCGCCGCGGAGCACTGCTCCGAGCTGGCGCGAGGCGTGGAGGTGAGCAGGCCGTGAGCCCGCTGGCGGCAACCGAGCTGTGGTGGATCGGGGCGATCGAGGCCTTCGTGGTGATCATGATCCTGCTCCTCACCTTTGCCTTCATGACACTGATCGAGCGCAAAGTGCTCGGCCGCTTCCAGCGTCGCTTCGGCCCCAACCGGGCCGGCCCGTTCGGTGTCTTGCAGCCCTTCGCGGACCTGATCAAGCTAGTGCGCAAGGCGCCCTTCCAGCCCGACCGGATCATCCATCCCGTCCTCTACCTGGGCGCGCCGGCCCTCTCGGCGACGATGGCCTTCCTCGCCTTCTCGGTCATCCCCTGGGGCGGCGGCTGGGAGCTGTTCGGCTACCAGATCAACGGCCAGGTCGTGAATGTCCCCATCTCGCTGATCGTGATCTTCGCCATCGGCTCGATCTCGAGCTACGGAGTGTTGATCGGCGGCTGGGTCTCGGAGTCGAAGTACGCACTTCTCGGAGCGATGCGTACGGGCGCCCAACTCGTCTCCTACGAGGTGGCCCTCGCACTGTCGGTGCTCGGCGTCGTGCTGATGGCGAGGTCGCTCTCGCTGACCGGGATCGTCGCCGCGCAGCAGCGCACGATCTGGTACGTCGTGCCGCAGATCGTCGGCTTCGCCTGCTTCACCGTGGCCGGTGTGGCGGAGGTCGGGCGCGCGCCCTTCGACCTGCCCGAAGCCGAGCAGGAGCTGGTCGCCGGCTACCACACCGAGTACTCGGGAATGCGCTGGGGGCTGTTCCAGATCGCCGAGTACGTCCACATGATCACCATCTCCGCGCTGATCGTGACGCTCTTCTTCGGCGGCTGGCTGTTCCCCGTCCTGCACCGCTTCGGGCCGGTCTGGTTCCTGCTCAAGCTGGCGATCGTGCTCTTCTGCTTCATCTGGGCGCGGGCGACGCTGCCGCGACTCCGCTACGACCAGCTGATGAACCTGGGCTGGAAGGTGCTCCTGCCCGTGGCGACCGTGAACGCGGTGGCTACGGCCTTCTTCGTGGTGCTCAAATGATCGGTAGAACGGTGATCGGAACGATGCGCGGCTTCGCGGTGACGCTGAAGCAGATCTTCCGCGGCACGGTGACCGAGCAGTACCCGGAGTACAAGCGCCCGGTCTATCCGCGCTTCCGCGGCCGCCACCGCCTGAACCGGCACGAGAACGGGCTCGAGAAGTGCGTCGGCTGCTCGCTCTGCGCCGCCGCCTGCCCGGTCGACTGCATCCGCGTCGTGGCGGCCGAGAACACGCCCGAGAACCGCGTCTCGGCCGGAGAGCGCTATGCCCGCATCTACGAGATCAACCTCAGCCGCTGCATCCTCTGCGGCTACTGCGAGCTGGCCTGCCCCTTCGACGCGATCACGCTGGGCAACGACTACGAGTTCAGCGAGTATTCGCGCGCCGACCTGATCTACAGCAAGGAGATGCTCCTGGCAGCGCCGATCAAGCGCACTCCGGTCGCCGACCCGGAGCTGTACGACACTCCCGTCCCCTACTACAGGACAGACAGTTGAGCGCCGGAAACATCCTGGTCTGGATCGTCTGGTTCGCCGCAGCCGCCGGTTGCATCGGCTCGGCGCTGGCCGTGGTCGCCTTCCGCAACGCCCTCTTCTCCGCGCTGGCGCTGATCGGCAACCTGATCTCGCTGGCGGTCTTCTACCTGCTGCTCTCGGCCGAGTTCGTCGCCGCCGCCCAGGTGCTGATCTACGCCGGCGCGGTGATGGTCATGTTCCTGTTCGTCATCGCCTACGTCGGCTGGGACAAGGACATCGCCTGGACCGGCGGACCGAGCTGGCAGACGCTGGGCGGCGCGGTCGCCGCGACGGCGCTGTTGAGCGAGTTGCTGGTCGTGATCGCACTCGGAGCCTCGAACGAGCTGGCGCACAGCAACCACGTCTCGGCCGATTTCGGCAGTCCCGCCTCGATCGGGCGCCTCTTCATGAGCAACCACCTGCTCGCCTTCGAGGTGATCTCGGTCGTGCTGCTCGTCGCCGCCATCGGCGGCGTGATCCTCGGCGCCCAGAGGCACCGCCGGCGCCGCATAGGAGGCAGGCGCTGATGCTCGGGCCCGGAATCGCCTGGTACGTCGCGGCCGGGAGCGCCGTCTTCGCCATCGGCATGGCCGGCGTGATGCTGCGCCGTAACCCGCTGATCATGCTGCTCTCGCTGGAGCTGATGCTGAACGGCGCCAACCTCGTGCTGATCGCCTTCGCACGCCGGCACGGCTCGCTCGACGGCCAGGTGTTCGCGCTGGCGGTGATGGCCGTCGCGGCCGCCGAGGTGGTGGTCGGGCTCGGGCTCGTCGTTGCCATGGCTCGGCGGAAGATCGAGATCGACGCCGACCTGCTCTCGAGGTTGCGCAAGTGATCGCCGCGGCTGCCTGGGCCTGCCTGCTCGCCCCGCTGGCCGCGGTGCTCGTGATCGCGCTGGGCGGTAATCGCCTTTCTCGGCGCGCGGCCGGCTACCTGGCAACCAGCTCGACGGCGCTTGCCTTCGTCGCCGCCATCGTCGCCTTCGCCGAGACCCTGAGCCGTTCGCCGGGCAAGCGGCAGACGACCACGGCGGCCTTCAGCTGGATCCAGACGCACGCGCTCAACGTCAGGCTCGATCTGCTCGTCGATCCACTCTCGCTGGTGATGATGCTCGTCGTCACGGGCGTCGGCACGCTGATCGTCGCCTACTCGATCGGCTACATGGACGGCGAGGACGAAGAAAGGCGCTACTTCGCCTATATCGCCTTCTTCGTCTTCTCGATGCTGCTGCTGGTCGAGGCGGCCAACTTCCTCATCCTGCTCGTCGGCTGGGGCCTCGTCGGGCTCTCCTCCTACCTGCTGATCGGCTTCTGGCAGGACCGGCCGAGCGCGATCGCCGCCGCCAAGAAGGCCTTCATCATGAACGCCGTCGGCGACGCCGCCATGGCGCTGGCGCTCTTCCTGCTGATCCAGCACACCGGCACGCTCGAGTTCGCCTCCGTCTTCAGCCAGGCCGGGCTGCTCGGCACGAACGCCTGGGTGATCAACCTCGTCACCGCCGGGCTGCTCGTCGGCGCGATCGCCAAGTCGGCGCAGATCCCGCTGCACACCTGGCTTCCCGACGCCATGGAGGGCCCGACTCCGGTCAGCGCCCTGATCCACGCGGCGACCATGGTCACCGCCGGCGTCTACCTGGTCGTGCGCACGCACCCGCTCTTCGAGCAGGCGCCGCACGTACAGCAGACGGTCGCCGGGCATCGGCGCCGTGACGCTGCTCGCCACCGGCGCGATCGCGCTGGTGCAGACCGACATCAAGCGCGTGATCGCCTACTCGACCATGTCGCAGATCGGCTACATGTTCCTGGCGGCCGGCATCGGCGCCTACGGCGCGGCGATGTTCCACCTGGTCACGCACGCCTTCTTCAAGGCGCTGCTCTTCCTCGCCGCGGGCGTCGTCATTCACGCGCTCGGCGGCGAGCAGGACATGCGCAAGATGGGCGGCTTGCGAAAAAGGATGCCGCGCACCTTCATCGCCATGCTGGTCGGCGTCGGCGCGCTGGCCGGGCTGCCGCCGCTGGCGGGCTTCTTCTCCAAGGACGCCATCCTCGCTCTGGCGTTCTCCGGCGGCAGCTACGACAAGGTTCTCTTCGCGGCCGCGCTCGTCGGCGTGCTGCTGACCGCGCTCTACTCCTTCCGCATGCTCTTCCTCGTCTTCCTGGGTGAGGAGAGCGAGCCGGGGCGCAAGCAGCTTGCCAAGCACAAGGGCGTTGAAGGGCCACGCTGGATGACCTGGCCGGTAGCGGTTCTCGCCGTGCTCGCCGTCGTCGGCGGCTGGCTCCAGATCCCCGGGGCCTGGCACCTCTTCTCCGGCTTCCTCGGCCATGGCGCGTCGCTCACGGCGACGCGCGAGTGGCTGCTGAGCGGGGTCTCCCTCGGCGTGGCCCTGGGCGGGGCCTGGATCGCCTGGTCGATCTATGCGGCGCACACGCAGCAGGCGCCGAGAGCGCCCAGGGCGCTGCTCGAGAAGCTGTACTTCGACCGCCTCTACGACCTGCTCTTCTACCGCCCGGCCGTCTCGCTCGCGCAGCGGCTCGCGGCCTGGTTCGAGCGGCCGGTGATCGAGCGCTCGGGTGAGGAAGTAGGCGCGGGCACGCTCGCCGGCGGCCGGCTTGCCGCCGCCGTCCAGAACGGCCTCGCCCGCACCTACGTACTGCTGGTGGCGCTCGGAGTCTCCGTAATCGTCCTGCTCTTCCTGGTGCTTCGCTGATGCTCACGACAGCGCTTATCTGTCTGCCCCTGTTCGGCGCGCTGGCCGTGCTCTTGCTACCGGCGCCGTCGCGCTGGGTGGGGTCGCTCGCTCTCTTCTTCTGCCTGACCGAGCTCGCGCTCTGGTGCTCGGGCCTCAGCCGCTTCGACTTCGGCAGCGCCAGCATCCAGTTCGAGCAGCAGCGGCCCTGGATCTCGGATCTCGGCATCAGCTACCACGTCGGCCTGTTCTCCTTCTCGCTCTGGCTCGTCGGCCTGACCGTCGTGGTCATGACGGCGGCGATCGCCTACGCGCTCTGGAGCGGGCGCGAGCGGGCGAACGCCTACTACGCGCTGATGCTCTTCCTCACCGGCGCGATCGTCTGCGTCTTCGCGGCGCAGGACCTGATCCTCTTCTACATCGCCTACGAGGCGATGATGATTCCGCTCTACCTGCTGATCGGCGTCTGGGGCGGCGAAAGGCGCATGCAGGCGACCTTCAAGTTCATCGCCTACACGATGGCGGGCTCGCTCCTGATGTTCGCCACGATCGTCGTCTACGGGCTCTCGCACGGCTTCGACCTGACCACCGCCCAGACCAGCGGCAGCGTCTGGCTGTTCCTCGGCTTCGCCGCCGCCTTCACCGTCAAGGCACCGCTCTTCCCGCTGCACGGCTGGCTCGCCGACGCCTACCGGGAGTCGCCGCCGGAGGTCGCCGCGGTGCTCTCCGGCGTGATCTCGAAGGTGGCCCTGTTCGGCTTCCTGCGCATCGGGCTGACCCAGTTCCCCGGCCCCACGCACGACCTGCGCTCGCTCTTCCTCGCCCTCTCGGCGATCGGGCTGGTCTACGGCTCGCTGCTCGCCTTCCGGGCCCCCGACGTGCGCGGCATCGTCGCCTACTCGAGCCTGGCCCAGATGAGCCTGATCGGGCTCGGGGTCTTCTCCCAGAACGAGCTGTCGCTGAGCGGCTCGGTGCTGCAGATGGTCAACCACGGCCTGATCTCGGCGGCGCTCTTCCTGCTCGCCGGGGTGATCGAGCTGCGCGCCCGGACCGGAGCGCTGGCACGCCTCGGCGGCATGGCGCGAGGTCGCCCGATCCTGGCCAGCCTGATCGTCTCGATCGGCGTCATCTCGCTCGCCGTCCCCGGCTCGAATGCCTTCGCGGGCGAGTTCATGATCCTGGCCGGCGTGTTCCAGCGCGGCTGGGGCTGGGCGATCCCCGGCCTGGTGGCGATGGTGCTGGCGGCGATGTACATGCTGCGGCTCGTCTCGGCCGTGCTGCACCGTGAGCCGGGCGAGGCAGTGCCGAAGAAGGCGCCCGACGTTCGGCCCGCCGAGCTCTGCGTGATCGGGGCCCTGCTCGCCGCCATGCTCGCTCTCTCGGTCTGGCCGGCGGCGATCAGCAAGCACTCCTTCGCCTGCCTCGAGCCGGTCCAGGTGACCTCGCCCAGCAGCCCGACCCCGGCGCAGTTCGGGCTTGCCTGCGTGCCGCGCCCGTCGAGCACGGAGCAGGCCAAGTGATCAGGACGCCCGCCATCGACTGGCTCACGCTGGCGCCCTCGCTCGCGCTGCTGGCGGCGACGATCGCGGCGCTGATGTCCGCGGTGCTCGTCCCCGAGCGCTGGCGCAAGAACGTCTCCTGGGCCTTCTGCCTGGCCGGGCTACGCGGGCGCCTTCGCGGCGGCGGCTCTTCTCTTCGAGCGGAGCGGTAAAGCCCACGCGGTGATCGCGAGCTCTCTCTTCCGCGACCGCTACGGAGCCCTGGCGGCGATGGTCGTGGCCGGGGTCGGGCTGTTGACGGCGCTCGTCTACTACGGCGAGCGATCGGCGACCGATCGCTTCGGCGAGCGCTTCGCCCTGCTCGCCTCGGCCGGCGGCGGCATGATCTTCTTCGCCCAGTCGGCCAACCTGCTGACGCTGTTCCTCGGCCTGGAGTGGATGTCGATCTCGCTCTACGTGCTCTGCGCGCTCGAGCGCGAGCGGCCGGAGGCGATCGAGGCCGGCTTCAAGTACCTGATCGTGGGCGGATTCAGCTCGGCCATCTTCGTCTTCGGCGCCGCCTTCGTCTACGGAGCGACCGGCACGCTCAACCTCGCCCAGATCGCCGGCAAGGCGCCGAGCGGCGATCTGCTGCTGCTCACCGGGCTGGCGATGCTCCTGACCGGCTTCGCCTTCAAGGCCTCGGCCGCGCCCTTCCACACCTGGACGCCCGACGTCTACCAGGGAGCGCCGACGCCCGTCTCGGGCTTCATGGCCGGAGCGACCAAGGCGGTGGCCCTGCTGGTGGCGCTGCGCGTGCTCAGCCTGTCCTTCCCCGGCCAGGAGCACCTCTGGACGAGCGCGGCGGCGGCGTTGGCGGTCGCCTCGCTGGTCATCGGCAACCTGGGCGCCCTGGCGCAACGCGATCTCAAGCGCATGCTCGCCTACTCCTCGATCTCGCATGCCGGCTTCCTGCTCCTCGCCGTGACCGCCGCGAGCTCGCTCGGCACGCGGGCGCTGCTCTACTACCTGATCCCCTACGGCGCCGCCTCGGTCGGAGTCTTCGCGCTGGTCGCCCTGCACGAGCGCGAGCTGGGCGAGCCGGCCACGCTCGACAACCTGGTCGGCTTCGGCTGGCGCCGGCCGCTGCACGGGATCGCCCTCTGGATCTTCATGCTCTCCTTCGCCGGCTTCCCGCTCACGGGCGGTTTCGTGGGCAAGGTCTACGTCTTCGCGGCCGCCTACGAGGCGGGCTGGACCTGGCTGATCGTCGTCGGCGCCCTCGCGACGCTGGTCAGCCTCGGCTATTACCTGGCGGTCGTCCGCGCCATCTACATGCGCCCCGGCCCCGGCGAGGAGAAGGAAGCGGAGGCCGAGCTGCCCATGCTCGATCGTCTGCTCTCGACAGCTGTTTTCGCGGCGACCGTCGTGACAGTAGGGTCGTTCTTCGCCGCCCAGCCGCTGATCGATCTGGTCAGGCATGCGGCGAGCCAGCTGCCACTCTAGAAAGAGCCAGCTCGCTTGATGTCCGTTAGCGAGGCGCTTCGCTAACGGAGAGTGCGCTTCGTCGGGCGCGATTTGCATTTGGCACGAAACCGGCACATTCCCTACGCGTTTTCTCGTTACCGGGGGAGAGGAGATAGGTCCTCCCGAAACCGGACGATCTATGACAGCACTGTCTCGGGATGAGGGCCGGCCCTCACGCTTCGCTTACGAGAACGGGTAATCGCTCGAGCGCTCGAATCGCGTCAACCCTTGGTCCTTTAAGACTTGTCGCTTGACACTAATGGCGCGACCGGGTTACGCTCGCCGACATTCCTCCGCCGCCTCGTGCGGAGACCTCCCCCACCTAAGGAGTCGAAATGACCGCCGCCTCGGATCTCTTTAGGCCCGCCGCTTCCGACGCGTGCTCCGATGAGGACGCAGTTTCCGCGATGAGCGACGCGTCACGAGGTAAGCGCGGCCGGCGCATCCCTAAGAAGCACTTCTTAGTCCTGCTTCTCCTGCTCGGTCTTGCGTTTGCCGTTCCGTCCGCGAGCGGAGACTCGTCTTCATCGAGTAGCAGCGGAGGTACGCAAACGCAACTCATCAGCATGCTCGACTGGCAGGAAGCCCCTGGGTCCAGTCTCTGCAACCCTGAAGGCGAGCCCGACTGCAAGATCGACGGAAACACCAATTACTGGGTCCTCGCATTCTGGGACAACGGCTTTATCCGAGAGATAAAGAGAGACTGCGATCCACGCGATTCCGGTTGCCTCGAAGGCAAGCCTTTCTACGACGCGGCGTGGGCGATCGGCAGCGTGGAACCAGGAGATTGGGTGTTCACGCGCACGGGTGCCGGGTGTTCTGGCTACAACGTCGATCCACCGACCACGACGAACTGCTACTACCGCATTCTCACCGATAGCGCCTTTTACGCGCTCTGGCACAGCGGGAAGATCGTTTGCAATCCGGGGAGTTACGACGCCGGCACCTGCTACGTCGGCCTGCCGCCGTTGGTCGAATCGAGCATCAATTACCCGCCGTGCCCGGGCTCGCCTGGGTTCAACCTGAAGTTCGAGAAATACGCGCGGGTGCGCGCAGCCTGTGCCGCCGAACCGGTCAACACCGCAGCCGGCGATTACTCTACGAGCCTGATCGACGCGAAGTTACCGGCGCCCGGTCTCCCCTTCGCCTTCACGCGCTCGTACGATTCCGGCGATCCATCCGCGGGTGATCTCTGACCCGGTTGGACTGACTCCTATTCCGCTTCGATTCAGATTCAACCTAACGGCGACGCGATAGCGCGCTCCGGGGGCGGGCAGCAAGTCCTCTTCACCACAAACGGCGACGGGACTTTCAAGAGCCCTGCAGATGCGCTCGTGACTCTCAAACAAACGAGTGGCGGCTACGAGCTCGACTACCCAGACCAGTCGGCGCTCTCCTTCGATCAGAACGGGCGGCTGCTCTCGATCGCCGACGCGAACGGAAACACGATCTCGATCGGCTACGACTCGAACGGGCTTCGCTCGCAGATCACCGACTCGGTTGGCCGGGTCATCCGCCTCACGCACGACGACGCCGGCCTGCTGACCAAGCTCGAGCTCCCCGACGGAAGAAGCGTCAGCTATGCCTACACATCCGGACTTCTCACCTCGGTGACCAACCCCCGCGGCGACACGACCACCTACACCTATGACGCTCAAGGAGAGCTGGCCTCCATCGTCGATGCGAACGGGCACACCGAAGTAACAAACAGCTACGACGATCAAGGCCGCGTGGCCTCGCAAACAGACGCGCTCGGGCACACGACGACCTTCTCTTACGGAGACGACTACAGCACGTCGATCACGGACGCCCGCGGGCACACCTGGCGCTACGCCTATGACCATAACGGCAACCTCGCAAGCGAGACCAACCCGGACGGGGAGACGACCTCCTACGCAAACGACGACGCCGGTAATACGACCTCGGTCACAGACGCGCTCGGAAACGTCCTCAACATCGGCTACGACGGAAGCTCGAACCCGACCAGCCTCAGCCTTCCCGGTGGCGCGACGAGCAGCGCCGCCTACAATGCTCTCGGCGACCCGACCTCGCTCACGGACGGCCTCGGCAACACGAGCACCGTCGCCTACGACGCGCAGGGAAACCCGACGCTCGTCACCCGCGCCGACGGCTCGAAGGCCTCCTACAGCTACAACAGCCAGGGTCTCCCCGTCTCCTACACGAACCCGAGCGGAGCGACGACCAGCTTCTCCTACGACGCTCTGGGCAATCTCACAGCCTCAACCAGCCCGCTCGGCGAGATCAGTAGCTACGGCTACAACGCCGCGGGCAACGTGACCTCGTTCGTCGACCCGCGCGGCAACGTGCCCGGCGCGAACCCGGCCGACTACCGCTGGCACGAGACCTACGACGACGCCGGCGACCTGACGAGCCTGACCGACCCGCTCGGCGACACGACCAGCTTCAGCTATGACGCGGTCGGCAACCTCGTCAGCCGCACCGACGCCGACGGGCACCCGACTAGCTATGCCTACGACGCGGCAAACCGGCTGGTGACGGTCACGGAGCCGGACGGCTCGACGATCAACTACGTATACGACGAGGTCGGCAACCTGATCGCTCGAACCGACGGGCTCACTCAGACGACGACCTACGCCTACGACGCCGAGAACCGCCCCGTCGTCGTCACCTCGCCCACGGGCAAGATCTGGACGCTCGGCTACGACGTCGACGGGAACCTGGCCTTAGTGCAAACTCCGAGCGGCGGCACGATCGGCTACCTGCACGACTCGCTCGGCCGCGTCACTCAGGTCAGCTACTCGGACGGAACGCCCTCGGTCTCCTACAGCTACGACGCCGACGGCAACCGCGTCTCGATGACGGACGGCTCGGGCACCGTCCGCTACGCCTACGACAAGCTGAACCGGCTCATCTCGGTCGATGCCAGCGCCCACAGGCAACGAGGCGCCGCCGACTCGGGCGCGAGCTACGCCTACGACGCCTCCGGCAACGTCACGAGCAGAGGCATCGCCGGCACGAAGGTCTCCTACTCCTACAACGCCGACGGGAATCTGGCCTCGGTGAAGACGACCAAGCCCGGCAAGAAGGCCACGGTACTCGAGACCGACTACTCCTACGACGCCGCCGGCAATCTCATCGGAACGACGCTTCCGAACGGTGTCGTCGAGGCGCGCACCTACGACCGCGCCGGCCGCCTCACCTCCATCCACGCCACCAACCCAAACGGCGTCGATGTCTTCGGTGTCGACTACACGCTCGATCCGGCCGGAAACCCGACCCAGGCCGACTTCGACAAGCCCTCCGGAGCAGAGCGCCTGGAGAGCTACTCCTACGACTCGCTCGGTCGCCTGACCGGCTACTGCGTCACGGCGGGCTGCAAGGGCGAGAACAAGATCGCCTACTCATACGACCAGGCCGGAGACCGCCTGACCGAGACAATCGGGAAGCAGGTGAGCCGCTACGCCTACGACGCATCGGGTGAGCTTCTCTCCCAGACTCTCCCCGACGGTACGAAGATTCCCTACTCCTACGACCAAAACGGAAACGAGACCGGGGCAGGCCCCTGGAGCTACGCCTACAACCTGGCAAACGAGCTCGTCTCTGCAAGTAACGGCTCAACGACAGCCGCCTACTCCTACGACGGAGACGGAAACCGCCTGACAGAGCAGGTCACGGGCTCGAACAGCTCGAGCACCAGCTACATCTGGGACCAGAACTTTTCCCTGCCCGAACTAGCAGGTACACAGGACTCATCCGGCACCACTCTCGCCAGCTACATCTACGGAGTAGGCCCGCTAGCGATGATCGATGCAACAGGCGCCTACCGCTACTACACGACCGACCAGCTCGGCTCGATCAGGGCCGACACCGGTCCCGCCGGCGGAGTCAGAGACCGGGGCAGCTACATGCCCTTCGGCGAAACTCTTGCAAACGGCGGAGGAGCGATCACCAACGACGGTAACCCGCTGGCCTTCGCCGGGCAGTACCTGGATCCAACTACGGGGCTATACGACATGCGGGCTCGCAACTACGATCCGAGCGTGGGGAGGTTTACGAGCATCGATCCGCTTGGCTACAAAGACGCGCCAGAGGCGTCGGAATATGGGTACGGCAGAAACGGCCCGACCTCGTTTGTCGATCCGAGCGGGATGGGGGCGATCGGGAACACGTGTGGGAGTGTCTGGTGCTGGCTGAAGAGCCCGGAAGGTCGGAATTCGATCTCTTGTGGCTTACTTGCCGGTGCCGGGGTCGCTTTCACTGGCGGTGCCGTTGTGGAAGTAATAGAAGTGCGTAATGCACTAGCGATTGGCAAACTCACCGCAGAGGCAGCAGTGAGCGGCTCAAGGTTAGGGACCGTCTCTGGCGTGATGACTATCGGATCACTTCAACTAGGTGGTTGCGGCCTGTGATGAGCGTTGCCGGTCTTCTTTTTCTTTTGTTTGCGCTAGGCATATTCGCAACCAGTTTCCTTCAGGTCGTTCTCTATCGTAAGACGGGGTCCACTCATCTGTTACTCGCTCGAGCGGCGATCAAAGGCGTCACCGGGACGGCTTCGCTGGTCGCCGCCGGATTATCAGAAGCACGACCGTGGGCGCTCCTGTTTATTGGAGTAGGACTCATCGTTGATGGGATTCTCTCGCGTTTCGTGGCCCGGGCGATCAGGGCGACAGAGACATCTCAGTGATCTCAATCGCGCGTCGGTTCAATACACGCGACCACAGGCCCCGCTGGCGGAGTCAGAGACCGGGGCAGCTACATGCCCTTCGGCGAGGCGCTCGCAAACGGCGGCGGAGCGATCACCAACGACGGCAACCCGCTTGCCTTCGCCGGGCAGTACCTGGATCCAACTACCGGGCTGTACGACATGCGGGCTCGCAATTACGACTCCTCGACCGGTCGATTCCAGAGTTCGGATCCGCTAGGTGCGATCGACTCACCCGAAGCCTCCCAGTACGGCTACGCCCGAAACGACCCGACCTCCTTCGTAGATCCGAGCGGGATGGGAGCGATCGGGAACACGGATGACTCGATAGAGGCGTATTGCTTCCACAGTTTGTGGTCGACTGGCCTCTGCGCCGGGATCGGCGTGACGGGCACTATAGCGATAGTTGGTGGTGTGTCTCTTGCGGGTGAAACTCTACTAGGAGCCGGCGAAGGCGGAGACGAGGCTCCGCTTATCAAACCGGGCTCGTCAGGCGGCCCGTCGGCGGGAAACGCTTTCCCGCAATCGGTACGTCAAGGAGCGCTAGATGAGAACCCTGATACGTGCGTGTACTGCCATATGAAGACGGACGAACCTCAGGTTGACCACGCGATTTCGAGAGCTAACGGAGGCGACGCTACGCCCGATAACGCTCAAACCACGTGCGCCTGGTGTAATGCTTCTAAAGGCCCAAGGGACTTTCCCGTCAACCCTCCGCCGGACTACAGTGGACCTTGGCCTCCCGATTGGTGGCTAAAGTGAGCGAGCGTATCTATTCGATTCACTCCGAACCAGTATGGCGCGAGCGAGCTGATTTCATTATCAGAGCGCCTCTGCCGGAGAAGGACCGCGCCGAACAGCTTTGGGCGCGAAAGCTCTCCGATGATCGATTCGAGATATGTTGCATCCCGTTTTTCACGTACGATCTCTCGCTCGGCGACGTTGTTGAGATCGACGTTAACTGCGACATAGTGCGGGTTGTCGAACGCTCTGGGCGCTTCTCGTACCGAGTGTGGTTTGGTGAATCCTCCGATTCTTGGCAGGACGAAGTGGCGAGAGAACTGACGCGTCTCGGTGCGTTGCTCGAGTGGTCGTCAGCCAATCTCCTAGCCGTCGATGCCGCCGACCTTGACCAAGCTCAGATGATCGTCGATTACTTGACGGAGCAACAGGAAGCTGGCCGCGTCAGGTATGAAGCCGGGTTTTCCTAGTCGCCGACTTGCTCGGACCTCTTTGTTTTGTGGCTATTGCCTCACTTGAGGGCGAGCAAGCAACTTGCAATTCGGCCTGCCCCAGCTCGCAGGCACACAGGACGCCTCCGGCACCACTCTCGCCAGCTACATCTACGGAGTAGGCCCGCTAGCGATGATCGATGCAACAGGCGCCTACCGCTACTACACGACCGACCAGCTCGGCTCGATCAGGGCCGACACCGGCCCCGCGGGCGGGCTCAGAGACAGTGGCGGCTACGAGCCCTCCGGCGAGGAATTCACAAGCGTGCTCGAAGCCTGCGTGGTCTTACACGCCTGGCTCGAGGAGTACAACACCCGCCGCGCGCGCCGCTCGAATATGCGAAAGACTGTAGAGAGGGCAGCAAGTGAGAGTGACCTCCCGCACAACCTATGGACCAGTCGCCCCGCAGGCTAGACCTCCTGGTCGGACTAGTGCTGGACTCTGCTTGGAGAGCTGCTCGGTTGATTACTCACAAAGAAACTGGACCAAAGCATGGGGGCCGGTCAAGATGAAATTCTCGTATCGAATAGCACCGAAGTTTATCGAGGTGATTAAACGTTGACCGGCCTAACCAAGGAGGAGCTGGAAGATCTCTGGAACGATTTGTTCATCGAGGCTGACAGAGCAAAGATGCTCGAGGAGACATTGCTGAGGCTCACGGCTTTCTATGAAGCGCTGGATAGCGACGACCGGAATGTCGCTAATGACGTATTCCGCGCTTGGGTGTTAGAGGGAAACCCGAATCAGCGATTCGATGCCCTCGCGATGATCAGCAAGTTCAAAATCAGGTCAGCGCTACCGGAATTGCGAGCCGATCTTGCTCGCCTGCGACATGAAACCGGTCCATCAGTCCCATTCGACCTCGAGCAGCTTTACGAGATCATTGCTGAGCTAGAACCTCCCGACTAAGGCACTCGTCGCAGTACACCCGCTTTCGGTGCGGGAGCCTGCCACCACACTGCTTGCAGCGTTTCTTCGTACGGAAGTCGAGCTTCGAGAAACAAGCGTCGCAGTAGACCCGGTCGCGCCGGGGAAGTTCCCCACCGCAGCGCTTGCAGCGCTTCTCCGTTAGCTGCAACCGGAGTTGCTCGCGAGGCGGCCGGCGCCGCGCCGCGTCTCTAGCCTCCGTGTAGTTCGCCCGTGTGAGCGGTGTCGAGAGCCGCTCGATCTTCGATCCGGGCGCTTCGGCGAGTGTCTTCGCGACCCGCTCGCAGACGGGCGCCACGAGCTCGGCCCAGACAGGCAACGTCTGCGACAGCTCGCGGGTGAGCGGCGAGAGAATCCGGCAAACGCCGCGCCGGGTCTCGAAGAAGTCTCCCCTGGAAAACGTCCTATGTCGAAGGAGCTCGAGCACGTAGGCATCCACCCTCGGCCTCACGGCTTCCATCAGATCGAGTGCAAGCGAGTTGCGCGAGCGATAGTCCGCATGGACGATCCCGAGCGTGGGATCGAGCCCGACCGTCAGGCAGACGACACGGGTCTCCGCCTCGAGCAACGCATAGAGGCACACCTCTCGACGGGGAGGTCTAGAGCCCGATGTGATCGGCGGTGACGAAGTCCTCGCCGACGCGGGCGTAGAGCTGGAGCGGACGGCGATGCGTTCGCCCGAACACACCCACGGCAACCTGAGCCGCAAGGACGCCCAGGCACGCGCCGAGCGCCGAGATGCCCAGCGCCGGCACCGGCACGTCGAGAAGAGGCCCGGAGCTCGAGCCGACCACAACGATGACCAGCGCCAGCGCGAGGAAGGAAAGAAGCGCCTGCGACCCGGCCACGATCTTTCCGCCAAGCCCGCGGGCTACTACCAGATCCCCGCATGCCATCAGCCCGCCCACGCCTGTCACCGGCACGGCCGCGAGCAGAAAGTAAAAGGCCGCCGAGTGGGCACCCGAGCTGTCGGCCAGTGAGGCGGCGATCAGAACAGAGAGTGCGGAAACGCGAGCGCCCATGAAGTGGAACCTTCGCTCGCCCAAGATTTAGTCCTGCGTTTTCTCCTCCTCTTGACTCGTAATACCGTCCTAGAACGACCGCGCACCGACGCGCCGGGTATTCTCGACAGCGCGCAAGCCCGCGCCGCATTTCGCTTGTCAACGCAGTCGATTCCTGGAACACCTCTCCTGGGAGGTAAATGAGTGGTCGGACTTGTCCGCGATACCGTGATCCGGGCCCGGGGGCACGAGCGCTTCATTTGCTGTGAGCGCGGCACCGATCTGCCCGCTGCCGGTATCGCGCGACCAGCGGCGGCGAGCTATCCGTCGCTTCCGAGGGCTCGGTCGTGAGCTCGCACCTCTCGCTGGCGCTCGCGCTAGTTCTCGCGCTCGCCTCGGCCGGTGCTCTCAACTGGGGCTACTTCGCCCAGCACGGAGCGGCCGCGTCCACGCCGCCACTTTCGCTAAGACAGCCGCTACGGTCGCTCACTCTTCTGTTCGCCGATCGACGCTGGCTGTTTGGCTTCCTCGTGATGGTCGGCGGCTGGGTCTTCTACGTCGCGGCGTTGCGCTTCGGGCCGCTTTCGCTCGTGCAGGCGGTCTCGGCCGGTGGCATCGGCCTGCTTGCGCTGCTGGTGCAACGAGTCGCTCACGTGCGGCTGGCGTGGCACGAGTGGCTCGGCGTCGGGCTCGCGATCGGGGGCTTGGCGCTGCTCGGCGTCTCGCTGATCGGCGGCTCAGAAGAGGGTGGTCGGGGAGATTGGATAGTCGTGCTCTTGTGGGTGGCCGTGATCGGGGCGGTCGCCTGTCTCGCCGCCGGTGCCGGCCGCGCTGTGCTTGCCCCCGGCGCCGGTCTCGGCGTCGCAGCCGGTCTTCTCTTCGCGGCGGGAGACATCGCCACCAAGGCCGCGGTCGGCGGCGGCATGAGGTTGGCTTTCATACCCGTGCTCCTCAGCTGCCAGGTACTCGGCTTCGTCTGGCTGCAGTTTGGCTTTCAGCGCGGCAGCGCTATCGCCACCGCCGGCGTGGCGACGTTGTTCACGAATTCGGTGCCGATCGCGGCCGGTTTCTTCGTTTTCGGCGAAGACGTCCCCAGCGGGGCTGCGGGAACATTGCGAATCGCCGCCTTCGCCGTGGTGATCGCCGGCGCGGCGCTGCTCGCGCGTCCGGAGTCGATCTCCGAGCCGCCGGCGGAGAGCCCCTAGCAGCGCGGGCAGTCGTCTCGATACCGGCGCTCAGGTACGCCCGGCCGCAACCGCCTTCGCGATCGAGACGATCGCAGCCGTCGCCTCGCTCTCCGGGGCGCCGAGGGTGACCGGCTCACCGCGCTCACCGCACTCGCGCAGAACAGGGTCGAGCGGCACCCGACCCAGCAGCGGCACGCCGAGCTCCTTGGCCAGGCGCTCGCCGCCGCCCGAGCCGAACACCTCCTGGCCCGTTCCGACCAGGTAGGACATGTTCTCGACCACGCCGAGCAGGCTCATGCCAGTCTCGTTGGCCATCAGGGCCGCTCGAGCGGCAACCTCCTGGGCGAGCGGCTGCGGCGTGGTGACGACTATCGCCTCGGCGTGCGGAAGCAGCTGAGCAAGCGAGATGGCGACGTCGCCGGTGCCCGGCGGCATGTCCACCACGAGTGTGTCGATGTCGCCCCAGTGCACGTCCGAGAGAAACTGCTCGAGCGCGCGGTGCAGCATCGGTCCGCGCCAGACCACCGGCTTGTTCTCGTCCAGGAAGAAGCCGATCGACATCAGCTTGAGCCCGTGCCCGAGCGGCGGCACGATCATCTCGTCCACCGCCACCGGATGCTGCGAGACGCCGAGCAGCTGCGGCACCGAGTGGCCGTAGATGTCGGCGTCGAGCACCCCGACCTGCTCGCCGAGCCCGGCCAGCGCCGCGGCCAGGTTGACGCTGAGCGAGGACTTGCCGACCCCGCCCTTGCCCGAGGTGACTGCGAGCACGCGCGTCCGCTCCTGCAGCGAGATCCCCCGCTTCTCGGGGATACCGAGGCGCTTCCTCAGCTTCTCCTTCTGCTCGGCGGTCATCTCCTCGAAGGAGAGCTCGACCGACTCGACCCCCGGTACGGCGCCGACGTGGCGGGCGACCTGCTCCTGGAAGCTGTCCTTGAGCGGGCAGCCCGCGGTCGTCAATGCGAGCACGATCCGCACCGCTCCACCATCGAGCTCGATCCCGCGCACCATGCCGAGCATCGTCACGGGCTTGCCCAGCTCCGGGTCGACGACGTTGCGGAGCGCCATCTCTATCTGTGCGCGCGAGAGAGCCACCTGCTACAGCCTAGCGGCGGGGCGTGGTTAGACCTCGGTCTGCGCCGAGCACTCGCGAGCCCTGCTACGCGTTCGTCTGCAGGACACTTGCCCGGCACATCGTGCGAGCGTCCTTGACGCTGGTCGCCGCGGTCCAGTTCTCGGTAGTTGGCGGCGCTTTACGAAGCAAGCAGCGGAATACCGCTACCTGCCCGCGGCGCTCGTCCGTGATCCTCAGGACGATCCGATTCACCCCTCGAGTATCCAGGCCTCTGTAGTAGGTCGTAACCGGGACGGCGAGGAACCAGGCCTCGGCAATATCGACGAACGGCTGCCTCACGCCTATCTCGCAGACATGTCGCCGGCAGTCAACTTGTGGAGGGCTACCGCCCAACCACGCTGCGGCGATCTGCTGCTCGTTTCTCTTATCGATCGATACCCGACTCGAACCGCAGCCCGCTGCAGCGAAACACGCGATCAGTAGGAGAGCGAGAAGTACGCGTACATTCACGCGTCTCGTGCGGACGGCGATGCGACAGGCGGACAAGAAGGCAAGAATGCCAAGTGCCTATAGGCAATGCAAGCCTCGCCGTCAGGCGGATCGTCCGTAAACGAGACCCCGGGCGGCCTACTCCGACTTGCTGAACTGCCAGACGGCCAGGGCCAGAGAGACGACCGCCACCGCCACGACGATGCCGAGCTCGAGCCCGATCGGCAGCCGCCAGCCGTCCCAGGTGATGCCCGCATTCAGGCGCGCCTGCAGGGCCGGGGTCGCGCTGACGTGAGTGAAGACGGCGCGGCGCATCGGGTCGACCGCATAGGAGAGAGGATCGAGGCGCGTCAGCACCGCAAGCCACTGGGGCAGGTTGCTGGGCGGGAAGATGGCGCCGGAGAGGAAGAACATCGGCATGACGATGAACTGCATCACCGCCTGGAAGGACTGAATCTCGCTCATCCGGCTGGCGAGCAGCACGCCCAGCGCGGTCAGCGCGATCGCGACGATGATCATCTCGCCGAGCAGCGTCAGGAGCAGAACCGGCGAGTAGGGAACGCCGACCAGCCCGGCCAGGAGCAGCATCAGCGCACCCTGGATGACGGCTGTCGTGGCGCCGCCCGCGCACTTGCCTACGACGATCGCGCCACGCCGCACCGGAGCGACGAGCATCTCGCGCAGAAAGCCGAACTCGCGGTCCCAGACGATCGAGATGGCCGAGAAGAGCGAGGTGAAGAGGACGGTCATGGCGAGGATGCCCGGGAACATGAAGGTCTTGAAGTTGACGCTGCCGCTGGAGGGTGCGAGGGCGCCGAAGCCGGTACCGATCACGAGCAGGAAGAGAATCGGCTGGACGAACGAGGTGACCAGGCGCAGGCGGTTGCGGAAGAAGCGGAGCAGCTCCCGGCGCCAGACGACCTTCGCCGCCCTCAGGTCGGAGCCGAGATCGCCGCCCGCGAGGCGGGCCGGAGCGATGGCTGTTGCGTTCGCGGCTATGGCTATCTCCTGCGGCGAATTCGCGGGTTGCTTCGCATCCGTTCTCCCGCCGAGGCCTCGGCGTCTCGGATCGTGCGGCCGGTGTAGGTCATGAAGACGTCGTCGAGCGTCGGCCGCGAGACGCGGATCGAGCTGATCGGCTGCCCGAGCCCGGCGAAGAGCTTGGGCACGAACTGCTCGCCGTCGGCGACGTGGAAGGTGACCGCGTCCTCGCTGACGGTCGCCTCGAGCGAGAACTGCTCGCTGAGCGCCGCGATCGTCGCCTCCCGGTCGGGCACCTGCAGCTCGATCCGGTCCTTGCCGATTAGCGCCTTTAGCGCGTCGGGCGTGTCCACCACGACCAGCGCCCCGTTGTCCACGATCGCGATCCGGCTGCAGTGCTCCGCCTCGTCCATGTAGTGCGTGGTCAGGAAGATGGTGATCGCCTCGCGGTCCCTGAGCTCGTGGATGTACTCCCAGATGTGCGCCCGCGTCTGCGGATCGAGGCCCACGGTCGGCTCGTCGAGGAAGAGGACGCGCGGCGAGTGGATCAGCCCGCGCGCTATCTCCAGGCGTCGCTTCATGCCGCCCGAGAAGGTTCCGACGAGATGGTCTCTGCGGTCGGCGAGGCCGACCATCGAGAGCACCAGCTCGAGCCGCTCGGCACGGATCTCGGGCTCGACGCCGTAGAGCTCGGCGTGAAACTGGAGGTTCTCGGAAGCCGTCAGGTAGTCGTCGAGCGTCGTCTCCTGAAAGACGAGGCCGATGTGGCTGCGTACCCGGAGCGGCTCCCGCACGACGTCGAAGCCGGCGATCTGGGCGCTACCGGAGGTCGGCTGCAGCAGCGTGCAGAGCATGTTGATCGTGGTCGACTTGCCGGCGCCGTTCGGCCCGAGAAAGCCGAAGATCTCACCCTCGCCCACTTCGAACGAGATCCCACTGACTGCGACCACGTCGCCGAAGCGGCGCACCAGATCCGACGCCGCAACCACGGTCGGCAGCGAGCCCGCTCCGTTTCGCCCTGAGGCGCCGTCAGCAGACGGCGAGAGCGCCGACACTCAGTCTCTTCCTAACACGAATAGTCTCGCCGTCGCGCCGCAGAAAGCTCTTTATCGAGGCGATAGAGCATCGGATTCCTAACTCTAGATAAAGCGGCTGCCTCCGAGCCGCAGTCCCGGGCAGCTTCAGGCGCCGGGGCTACTTGTCGCCTAGCGACTATCCCAGGGCCGGCTGACCTTGAGCGCCGACAGGATGGCGCGCGTCGAGGGCGAGCGGTTGAGCGTGTAGAAGTGGATGCCGGGGGCGCCGCGGGCGAGCAGGTCGGCGGCCTGGAGCGAGGCGTGGGCGACGCCGAGCTCGAGCACGGTGTCGGGGTCGTTGGCGCGCAGCTCGAGCTGGTTCATCAGCTCGAGCGGAATAGCGGCGCCGGAGAGAGCGGTCATGCGCTTGATCTGGTCGGCGCTGGTGATCGGCATCAGGCCCGGGATGATCGGCTGCTCGATTCCAGCCGACCGCGCGGTCTCGACGAATCGGAAGTAGACGTCGTTGTCGAAGAAGAGCTGGCTGATGAAGAAGCTGGCACCGGCCTCCGCCTTCTTCTCGAGCACGCCTATCTCGCTGGCCAGATCGGGCGACTCGACGTGCAGCTCGGGATAGCAGGCCGCTCCGATGCAGAACGAATACTCCCGTGCGATCAGCTCGATCAGCTCGCTGGCGTAATGGATCGCCTCGCTCTCGGCCGTCCAACCGGGCTGTTCCAGCGGCGCGTCGCCGCGCAGCGCGAGCACGTTCTCGATCCCGGCCTCGCCGATGCAGTCGAGCGTCGCGCGCAGCTGCTCGAGCGTCGAGCCGTAGCCGGTCAGGTGCGACATCGCCTCCAGCCCCAGCTCCTGCTTCATCCAGCGCGTCAGCTCGACCGTGCGCTCGCCCGCGACCGTGGCGCGCCGGGTGATCGACACGAAGGAGGGCTCCAGCGGCGCCAGCTTCTCGATCGCCTCGCGCAGGTTGCGCTCGCCCTCCTCGCTCGTCGGCGGGAAGAATTCGAACGAGAAGACCGGCTCCTCGTTTCGGCTGATGATCTCGTCTATGCGCACTTCGGCGTCATTCTAGGCGGGCGCTCGTATCCATCCCGGGCGCCCTCCCGGGTGAAAGTGCGATCGTCGTTCGCGCTTCAGCTCTTCAGGCGGTCGCTCAGCGCCCGGCACAGCTCTTCCGTGCCCGCCGCGGCGATGCGCGAGCGCGACTCGAGATCGAGCTCCGAGTCGATGAAGGAGCCGCCATCGACGAATTCGACCGCCAGCCCGACCTCGCGCACCAGCAGCTGACCGGCGGCAACGTCGATCGAGCGCGCCGGCTTGAGCGAGCAGACGGCATCGACACGACCGGCCGCCAAATGGCAGAGCGAGAGCGCGAGCGAGCCCATGATGCGCAGCCGCTTCGCCAGCCCGACCACGTTCGGCGTCATCTCGGCGATCTTCGTCGTCTCGGTCGCCTCGAAGGCCAGCAGCTCGATCTCGTTCTTGGGCTTTTCCGCGCCGAGCGGCTCGCCGTTCAGCCAGGCGCCCTCGCCGCGCCGGGCCGTCCATTCCTCGCCGCTGCCGAAGTCGTAGACGTAGCCGAAGAAGACGTCACTCATCCGCCCGCCGTCGGCAACCGCGAGCGAGACCGAGAAGAAGGGGATGCCGCGCTTGGCGTTGATCGAGCCGTCGATCGGATCGAGCACCACGCGCATCCGTCCCCCCTCGCCGAAGACCTTCTCGCCCAATTCCTCCGAGACGAGCGTGAAGCCGGGCAGCTCGAGCGCCTCGAGCCGGCGCACGGCGGCCCGCTCGGCGGCGTCATCGATCCGGGTCGTCTCGTCGCCGCCGCGGCCGCGGCCGAGCACCTGCTCGCGCTCCGCGCGTGTCGGCATCCGCTCCAGCTCGGCGCGGATGTCCCCGACGATGGCGCGGCAGAGATCCAGCCAGGGCATCAGAGCGGGTATAGCACGAGGCCCGAGAGGAGCTTGGGATAGAAGTAGGTGCTCTTCTGGGGCATCAGGCGACCTTCGCGCGCCGCCGCGAATACCTGGTCGATCCCGGAAGGACGCATCAGCACGCTCAGCTCGGCCGTGCCGGAGTCGACCGCCGCGACCGCTTCCTTCCACTCGGACGTGTAGGAGATGCCCTCGTGCCCGAGCCGGTCGACCAGCTCGACGTCGAGGATCGGCTCGCCCGTGACGACCAGGCGAGCACCGGACCCGTCGTAGGCGACTACCGCCGCGGTCTCATAGGGCAGTTGCTCCAGCTCCGCCAGCGCCGCCTCGACGTCTTCTCTCGGCTCGCCGCCGGCCAGGGCGCCGAGCTCGGGCGTGGCGGCGAAGACGCGATGGGTCGGGAAGATGGCAAGCCCCTCGCCGCGGGTGTTCACGAGCGCGGCGAAGCTGTAGGCGCTGGCCGGTGTCCCGTCCTGCTGGTGAAAGGCGACCGCCGTCTCGTAGCGATGGTGCCCGTCGGCGATCAACAGCTGCTTGTCGGCGAGAGCGGCCCGAACCTGCTCCAGCGCCGCCGCGTCCTCCACCCGCCAGAGGCGGCTGCGCACAGCGAGCTCCTCGGCGTCGAGATCGGGCTCGCGCCCGGCCACCTGCTCGCGCAGTGCCTGCTCGCAGCGAGCGGGATCGTCGTAGAGCAGGAAGATCGGCTCGATCTGGGTGCGCGTCGCCGCCAGCAGGCGCAGGCGGCCCTGCTTCGGGCCCGCGTGGGTGCGCTCGTGCGGCAGCACGACCTTGTTCTCGTAGGGCTCGAGCTTGATCGAGGCCAGGAAACCCTCGCGCGTGCGGGCACGGCCGTCGGGCCCGACATAGGACTGCTCGAGCCACCAGAGCGCCGGTTCGGGGTCGCGGCGCAGGGCCCCTTGCTCACGCCAGGCGGCGAGCAGCGGACCGGACTCCCGCTCGTCCTCGGGCAGGGTCAGGTTGACGATGTTGTGCGGCGAGCGGGCTTGGTAGCGGGCGCGCTCCTTCGCGTCGATCACGTCGTAGGGCGGCGCGACCAGCTGCGCCAGCGGACCCGCCACCGCGGTGTCGTAGATCAGCGCCTGGAAAGGGCGAACGTCGGCCACGGCAGGGAGCGTAACAACCGCCCGGTGACTAGACTCGACTAGTGGGCTCCGCGGAAAATACGGTCTCGAGCGACCGTGAAAACACCGTTATTTTTCATCCGGCCGTGCTCCACGGCAGGATGTTGTTTCGGCACGAAGATGGCACGAATCGAGAGCCGTTTTTCGTTACCGTTTCACGACCCCGCGGGTGGGTGGAATTGGCGGAGGGCGGAGAAACGTGGTGCCGTCGTGAGCAGCTGATGGATCGTCAATTGAAGCGAACCCCGAGACCATGACCCTCCTCGCCGAGCTCGTAGCCGACAGCGCCGTCGAGGGCATCTACGCCGTTGCTCGCAAGGAAAGGTTGCGCACGCGGACCGGGGCCTCCTACCTCGCGCTCGAGCTGACAGACGGGAGCGGTCGCGTGGAGGCACGCGTCTGGAACGACGTCGACCTGCTCGACGCCCGCTTCTCGGAAGGTGAAGCCGTGCGCGTCCTGGGACGGGTCGAGAGCTTCCGCGACAGGCTGCAGATCCAGGTGCGCACACTGGAGCCGGCGCCCGGCGTCGACGCCACGACGCTCGCACCGGCTGGCCGCCGCGACCCCGACGAGCTGGAGGGGTTTCTCGACTTCCTCATCGCCGAGATCGGCCACCCGGCTCTGCGCGCGAGCGTCGAGGCGCTGCTGGCGGGCGACGAGAGGCAGCGCCTGCGCACACTTCCGGCGACGGTGGAAGGTCACCACAGCTACTCGGGCGGGCTGCTCGAGCACAGCGTCGGCGTGGCCACCATCTGCCGCGATCTCTGCCAGCTCCATCCCCGCCTGCGCTCCGATCTGATTCTCTCCGCCGCGCTCGTGCACGATCTCGGGCGCACGCTCGAGCTGGGGCCGGCGCCGGTTTTCGCCCCGACGCCGGAGGGGCGCCTGCTCGGCCACGTGCAGCTCGGTCTGCGCGTGATCGAGCAGCGCTCGGGCTCGCTCGCCCCGGAGCTCCGCGCCGAGCTGCTGCACGCCGTCGCCGTGCACCACGATCTGCGCTCGGCCCGCACCGCCGAGGCGGCCGCCCTCTATCACGCCAACCAGCTCGACACAGTCGCCCAGCTGCGACCGGTCGAAGAGACGTAGACGGGGACATGCTCGGTCTCGTACTCGCACTCGCGGCGAGCATCTCCTGGGGTCTTTCCGACTACCTCGGCGGCGTCAAGAGCCACATCGTTCCGCTACTGACGCTGATCGCCGTTTCGCAGCTGGCGGGGCTCGCGCTCACGGCGGTAATCGCCGGCTCGACGGGCTCCTTCCCCAACGCGAGAACAGCCCTCTATGCCGCGCTCGGTGGAGCGGCGGGCGTGGTCGCGGTCGGCGCCTTCTATCGAGGCATGGCCGTCGGCAGGATCAGCATCGTCGCGCCGGTCTCGGCGACAGGGGTCGTGCTTCCGGTCGCGGTCGGGCTCGCGCAGGGCGAGAAGCCGGGGAGCCTGGCGCTGGTCGGGATCGCGTCGGCGCTGATCGGAGTGATTCTGGCCTCGGCCGAGCGGGAGCCCGGCGAAAGCCCCAGCCTCGCCGCGGGCGTTCCGCTGGCGCTCGCGGCCGCGGTCGGCTTCGGCGTCTTCTTCCTCTTCGTGGCCAAGGCGAGCGAGCATCACCAGGCGCTCGCGGCCAGTTTCATGCTCCGCCTGACGACCGCGCCGATCGTCCTGATCGCACTTCTGCTGATGCGCCAGCCGCTCAGGATCCCGCCCCGCAACCTGCGCTGGCTCGTGCTCGTGGGCGTGCTCGACAGCGGCGCCAATACTCTCTATGCGCTGGCAACCGATCACGGTCTGCTCAGCCTGGTCAGCGTGCTCGGCTCGCTCTACCCGCTTACGACCGTCCTGCTGGCACAGGCGCTGCTGCGCGAGCACGTCTCAAGGCATCAGAGGGTAGGGATCGTCGCCGCGCTCGCGGGAGTGGCGCTGATCTCGCTGCGCTAGTACCGCCTGTCGCTACTCCGAGTTCCGCCAGAACTCCGGGTGACCCGGGCACCTCCGGTGCCGGGCACCGAATCCTGTCAAGCGATCTTGAAGAAAAAGGTGCGCTTCTTTGTCCACAACCCAACGAGTCTTATCGCATGGCAGCGAGGGTGGGCGTCCCTCTTGGGGAAAGAGATTCACCCCTCCGTCACGCCGCGGCTCTTGACGAAATACGGTGTCGGGCACCAAGGCTATGGCGCCAGCGTCGCGCGCAGCTCGTCGATCGCGGCCGGAACGAGGCGGTAGAACATCCAGGTTCCGCGCCGCTCGTGCTCGATCAGCCCGGCTTCGCGCAGGACACGTAAGTGATGGGAGACCGTCGGCTGCGCCAGTTCGAGCACCTCGACCAGCTCGCAGACGCAGGCCTCGCCGGACGAGGCAAGCCGGTTGACGATCGCGACCCGCGCCGGTTCCGAGAGCGCCCTGAAGCGCTGCGCGTGCTCGCGGAAGTCACTCGCTTCCTGCGGCGTCGCTCCCGGCCGGCAGCAGACCTTGCTGAGATGCTCGTTCATCGATAGATCTGAATGTAACAGTTAGCGGGGCGCACGCGAAAGCGATCCGCCTCTGCAAGGGCTCGACTAGCCCGCGAGAACCTTGCCGTGAATCTCGCGCGTGAGCGTGTTGACCTGCCTGGTGAGCTCCGTGTTCTCGTCGATCAGCCGCCTGATCAGCGTGATCCCTTCCTCGGCCTGCTTCTGTCGCTGCACGCTGTCCTGGGCGACGTCCTCGCGGTGTTTCGCGTCTGCGTCCGCGTGCGCCTTGTCGCGGTCGGCCTGGCGGGTCTGCGCAAGCAGGATCAGCGGCGCGGCGTAGGCGGCCTGAAGGCTGAAGGCCAGGTTGAGCAGGATGAACGGGTAGAGGTCGAAGGTGACGACACCGGTGGCGTTGATGAGGATCCAGGCGCCTACGATCAGCGTCTGACCGATCAGGAACTTCGGCGTACCGAAGAAGCGCGCGAACGCCTCCGCTCGAGCGCCGAACGAGCTGGAGCCGAACGGAGCCGCCACGATGTCGAACTCCTCCAGGAAGCGCCGATGGTTTCTCGGCGGTCTCGCTGCGGGTGCTGCCTTCATCTCAAGCCTCCTTTGCCGTGTGACCGTAAGGGGGCTCGTCGGGCGGCGGACTGCTTCTCTCCGTGAGAGCCCCGGTTAGACGTTGAAGCGAATGTTGAGCACGTCGCCGTCCCGGACGACGTACTCCTTCCCCTCCAGGCGCTGCAGGCCCTTGCGCGCGGCCTCGGTATGGGAGCCCGAAGCGACGAGGTCGTCCCAGCGGATGATCTCGCAACGGATGAAGCCGCGGGCGATGTCGGAGTGGATGGTGCCGGCCGCCTCGATCGCGCTCTGGCCACGCCTGAGCGTCCAGGCCCGCGTCTCCTTCTCGCCGGCGGTGAAGAAGACGATCAGGTCGAGCGCCTCGAACAAGCGCTGCACGACCTCACCCAGCGCCGAGGGCTTGCCCTCGCGGAACTCCTCGGCCTCCTCGTCGGAGAGCTCGGCCAGCTCCAGCTCGAGCTGCCCGTCGATCCCGTTGGGGCCGTTCTCGAGTGGGATCAGCAGCTTGGTCGTGAGCGGGTCGAGCTCGGCGGGCAGCTCCTCCGGCCAGTCGCGCATGGTCTTGCCCTCGTCGAGGTGGGCGAGCAGGCGCTCCAGGGTCGCCGCCTCCTTTTTCAGCACGGCGTCGCCCGACTTGGCCTGTTTCTGCACGCGCTCGAGCCGGCGCTCGACATGATCGCGGTCGGCCACGAGCAGCTCCAGCTCGAGCGTCTCCAGGTCGCGGGCGGGGTCGGCGCCGGGCGAGAAGCCGTCCAGCACGGCCAGGATCGCGTCGACCTGGCGCAGGTTGCCGAGTAGCGCCGGACCGGTTCCGGGCACGTCCACCACCCGGATCGCCGCCTGCGTGACCTTCTTGGCCTTGACCGTCTCGGCCAGCTTCTGCAGGCGCTCGTCGGCGATCTCGGCCATGCCCACGTGCTCCTTGCCGGAGGGGCCGGAGTAGGCGCCAACCTGCGCGCCCGCCCTGGTCAGAGCGTTGAAGATGGTCGTCTTGCCCGCCCCGGGCAAGCCCACGATGCCGACCTCCAGTGCCATGCCGGTAGCTTACGGCTCCCGGGGAACGAGCTCGAGCACCTGAGCGAGCCGGTTGAGCTCCGGCCCCTGCCAGTCTTCGGGTGGCTCGGTGTCGCCGGGCCTGAGCAGTACCGCCTGCAGACCGGCCTTGCTCGCGCCGGTGAGCTCGTCATCGCCTCCGTCCCCTACGTAGAGGCAGAGTCCCGGATCGAGACCGAGGCGCGTTACGGCCAGCTCGAAGATGTCGCGATCGGGCTTTCTCAGACCCACGCTGCAGGAGTAGATCTCGACGTCGAAGAGACCGGCGAGCGGCGACTCGGCGACGAGCCCGGGGACCTCAGAGGTGCAGTTCGTGAGCAGAGCGGTCCCATAACCGCGGGCGCGGAGCTCCAGAAGGGTGGAAACGGCATCCGCACGGGGCCTGAAGTTCATGCGGTGCATCTCGACCCGCAGTCTGTATGCCTCGCCGATCGCATCGGGTCGCGTCACTCCGAGCGAGTCGCAGACGTACTCGATGTTCTCGCGCAGATCGGAGACGACGCGCTGTGAGTAAGCGCGACGCCAGGCCGGCTCGAACTGTTCGCGGGGCAGCTCGAGCACATCCGCCATCGCCCCGTACATGCTCGCCGCGCGTGCGCTCTCGAAGGGAACGAGTGTGCCCCAGAGATCGAAGATCACCGCACGCGGCGCCATCGCGCCTAGGATAACCGGCTCATCGCCGCGCTTATCGTGTAGCGCTCAGGCGATCCACTCGTTGAAGCGCAGCCCGGCCCAGATACCGGCGATGCCGCCGATGATGCTGCCGAGCGTCGACATACCGATCCCGCCGCCGATCAGCATCGGCGCGACGCCGCCGAGTGTCGAGCCGATGACCATGCCGGTCATCGTCATCGAGCCTTTCATGCCGCCACCATGCCGGTCATATCCACGTAGATCGACCGGCAACGGGCCCGGCTTGAGCGGGTCGTGCGAACGGTTGAGTCGCCGACCGCTGCTTACGACACAAAGGCACGTGCTGATCGCTCCGCGGAAACCTCCGTCCTGGCACACGCGCTCCGCGCGGTGCCTGGCACCGCGTTGGTGAGGCGAAACAGAGTAACGAGAAAAGACATACGAAAATGCGCCGGCTTCGTGCCGAGGTTGCGTCGTCGGGCGCGCCTGGCTCGGCTCACCGGCGAATCAGCTACGAAGCGAGGAAGCCGATCCGGCCTTCGGGCGGGAAGCGCTTGACGTAGACCACATGCGCGAGCACCACGGTGAGCGGGCCCTCGCTGCTCTCGAGTGTCAGCGTCATGGTGGTCGGCGCCGACTTGTCAAGGGCCTCGTCGAGCGCGGCCGCCGACTTGCCCGTGACCATGCTGCTCATCATCTGGCCCCCGTCGAAGCCGATCTCGATGCGAACGTCTTTGCTCTCAGGCATATGCCACCAACTCGTAGAGGACGCCGAACGACGTCTCGGGATGGATGAAGGCGACCTCGAGCCCGTGCAGTCCGCGCCGCGGCTCAGTGTCGATCAGCTGTGCGCCCTTGGCCTCGAGCTCGGCGAGCGAGGCGCGGATGTCGTCCACCTCGAAGGCGATGTGATGAATGCCCTGCCCGCGCTTGGCCAGGAACTTCCCCACCGGCGTATCGGGGCCGGTCGCACCCAGAAGCTCGATCCGGTTTCCGCCCAGGATCACCATGGCCGCGTCGACACCCTGGTCGGGAACCGTCTCGCGGTGATCGAGCACGGCGCCGAACAGCTCCTGGTAGGTGGCGAGCGCCTCGTCCACGTCGTTCACGGCGACCGCGATGTGGTGGGTGCTCTTGGCCTGCACGAACGGGATGCTAGCGGCTGGCGCGGGCCTCAGTCTCGCTCGCCCGGCTCGCCCTCGAGCTCCAGGCAGGCATCGAGCGCCGCTCGCGCCACCTCGAGCTGCTCGGGGCTCGGCTCGGCGGTCGAAAAGTGGAGCTGCAGCTCCAGCCCCGGGCGACGGATCGCGCGGGAGAGCGGCTCGTCGGGATGGGCGAGCGCCCAGCTCAGAAGCTCGCTTGCCAGCGCGACCGCGGCCACCTGCCCGCCAACGCGGCCGAGGTGCCTGGTTCGCCGGGGAAGGTGCTCGGCAAGCACACTGGCCACGACCGAGCCGGCGAGCAGCGGAACGATCAGGTTCGAGCCGCAGCGCTCGTGGATGCGGCTGCGCGGCTCGTCGTGCTCGTAGGTGCCGATCGTCGCGTGCTCGGCGCCGTGGTAGGCGGTCAGCTCGGAGCCGCGGAAGGAAGCGGCGACCGGCAACATCGCCAGCGCCATAGTGGAGAGCTCGTTACCGACCGAGCCGGCGCGGGGCGAGCTGCGCATCACGCGCACGGCCAGCGAGCTGGCGAGAAAGGCCGCCCGCACGCGCGGTCGCGTGAAGGGAAGACGGGCCTCGGGCAGCGCGCGCCGAACGCCCGGCAAGACCGCGAACGCCTCGGCCAGCCGCGCCGGCCCGCGCAGGAACGGCGAGCGAACGCGTGAGGACTGGAAGCGCTTCTTCTGCGCGGCCACTCGCAGCTCCCCGTTCGGCAGGCGCACGGCGCAGGCCCAGGAGGTCGGCCCCTGCACGAGCACCCCGTTCTCGAGCGCCATGCCGCCGAGACGAACCTTCTCCTCGATCCCCATAGTCAGGTTGTAGCTGAGCGAGGTGGTCTGGGGAAGGATCAGACGCGAGCAAGGGTCGTATCTCCGCGTCGTCGCGTCGATTGAACCTCAGCGTTGCCGTCGGACCGGTGGCACCGCGTTCCGCCGCCCCCCGCCTGCGAGCGCCAAGCGGAATTGAACGGAGCCCACCTTTCGGGCAGAGGTGCTCCGCGCGGTGCCAGGAGCTCCTTTCAAAATGACCTCCCGAGACGACGCCAGCAGATGACGGCGCAGCCGAGCAGGAGAAAGGCGAGATAGAGGTCGTCGCGGCGCTCCCAGCGAGTAGCGAGCCGGCGGAGATAGGAAAGCCAGGCAAAGGAGCGCTCTATCACGCTTCGCTCTCTGGCCTGCGAATCTCGCTTCTTACCCTCTCCCGGCCGGTTTCGGCGGGAGATCCGGGGCTCACATCCGCGCTCGGAGATCCCGTCTCTTACTGCCTTGGCGTCATAGCCCCGATCCGCCAGGACCTCCTGTCCGGAGCCAGGGGTCTCGCCTAGGAATCGGTCGAGCAGGGGCAGGAGCTGTCCGTAGTCGTTGATGTTGGCCGCTGTGATGTGAGCCGCCAGGGGAGTGCCCTCTCCGTCTGTGATCAGGTGCCGCTTGGTCGCGGTGCGGCCACGATCCACCGGGCTTCGCCCCGTCTTTTGGCCCCTTTTTTGGCAGGTGCGATCGACGAGTCGACGATCAGGCGTACTTCGTCGAGCGCCTGACGCTCTTCGAGCTCGGCACGCAACAAGGAAAGCAGTCTCTGCCAGACCCCGCTCCGCTGCCATTCCTCGAGCCGCCGCCAGCATGTGACTCCCGAGACTTGAAGCTCGGTCGGCACCGCCTCCCAGGGAAGCCCGGAGAAGAGCACAAACAGGATCCCCTCCAGACACTGGCGATCGTTGATTCTCTGTCTGCCCGGATAGCGAAAGCGTCGTTCTGTAACGGGCAGGAGTGATTGCACCCTTTCCCAGAGACCATCAGACACCCGCCAAGGCTCCCAAGTCATCGTCGACCTCCAGTCTCGCCAGCTCAGATGACGGACTGATTCGCCTTGCATGGACGGGTCCCTTCTTTTTGAAAGGAGTTCCTGGCACCGCGCGGACGAGCGGAACACAGTAAAGAGAACGGACGCACGGGAACGTGCCGATTTCGTGTCGCGTTTCGCGCCGCGGTTACGCGCGGTCAGGTGCAGCGCTTCTTCAAGAGACGACGGCTTAGCGCCCGCCGCTTGCCTCGCGCCTGATCGCGTCCTGCAGCGCCGCGGCGGCCGGGCCCGGGCGCCCGTCACCGATCGCAGCGCCGTCCAGCGAGACGACCGGCATCAGCTCGCGCACCGACGAGGAGGTGAAGGCCTCCTCGGCCGCGGCCAGCTCCGCTCGCCCGTAGACGCCCTGCTCGATCGTGTAGCCGAGCGCCGGCGCCGCCTCGAGCACGAAGTCGCGCGTGATTCCGGCCAGGATGCCCGTCTCGAGCGAGGGCGTGAACAGTGTCTGCCCGCGCCGCCACCAGACGTTCGTCTTCGGGCCCTCGAGCACGATCTCGCCCTCGGCCAGGAAGATCGCGTCGTCTCCGCCGCGCCGTTTTGCCTCCGCGATCGCCGCCATGTTGGCCGCGTAGCTGGTGGACTTGACGCCGCCGAGAATCCAGGGCGCCTTGGCCCGTAGCTCGTAGGGCACGCCTATCGGCAGCGAGATCGCCTTCATGCCGCGCTCGCGCAGCTCGTCGTAGCCCGCGGGGATCGCCCCCACGAGCGCGAACCCGACCGGGCTTCCCCCCTCGCTCGCGCCCGGCGTCCAGACCAGGCGCAACGAGGCGTCCCCGATCCCCGCCAGCGCCTGCGCAACCAGATCACGGAAGGCATCACGGTCGGGCACGGGAAGATCGATCCGCGCCGACGAGGTGGCCAGGCGGGCGAGATGAGCGTCAAGGCGGAAGGGCTTGCCGCCGTAGACGCGGGTTGTCTCGAAGGCCGCCCGCCCGCGCAGCAGCGCCTCGTCGTCGGCGCGTAGCACCGGCTGGGCGGGATCGACGAGGCCGCGTCCGAGCACGGCCAGAGCGAGCGTTGTCATGAGCGTCATCCTTGCATGCGCGGCGGCGGAGTGCTCGATTCGCCGGTAGACCCGCGAGGCGATCGGCAGCTCGCGGCGCGGCTACCGGGCGAAGGAGTCAGTTCGAATCATCCGCAAACGGCCGGCCGGCCTTTAGCGAGGCTTTATATCCAGGGGATTAACTCCGCGCCAACACCAGACAAACGCGATGAAAACCTCGGAGCGAATTTCAGATGCGGTCATGTTTCTGGGCTCCGCGCACCGGCTTCCGTTTCGGATACTTCCGGTCGTCTGCCTTCTGCTCCTGAGCGCCGCCTGCGGCGGCGGGCACGCCGAGAAGTCGTGGCATACATCGGGCTCGCCGGTACTGACGTTGCGTGGGCCCGCTGTCGTCGACCTGCTCAAGGGGACGAAGTACGTCGACGCCGGCGCGACCGCGGAGGATGCGGGAGACGGTGACATCAACGCCAGGATCAGAGTGCGCGGCCTGAAGGGGCTGGACGTCAACGCGGTGGGCGACTACCTCATCCGCTACAGCGTCACCAACTCGCGCGGAAAGTCGATACGCGGCGTGCGGATCGTCCGTGTGAGTAAGCGCGCGTTTGCTACCGCGACCGCGCGTCCTTTAGGCACGACCGCCGCCGGCATGGGCTACTACGAGCATCTGCCGATCGATTACGGCACGGCTCCGTCAAAGAGGTTTCCGCTCCTGATCTGGGTTCACGGCGCGGGCCGGTCTCGCTCGGCAGGTGCGCCCGGCTACCAGCTCCAGCTCCTCAACGGTCTCGACATCTTCGGGCTGATAGGGACCGGCAGCTGGGACGACTCCCTCCCGTTCATCGTCCTCATGCCGCAGCGCAACTCCGAGGACGTCTTCGGTTTGAAGGGCTATTCACAGATGAAGGCCTTCATCGCTTACGCCGTTCGCACCTACAACGTCGATATCTCGCGCATCTACATGGCCGGATTCAGCAACGGCGCGTACTTCACGTGGAGATACCTCACCCTCTATCCAAACCAGATTGCTGCGGCGGTTCCGATCGCCGGCTACCTGAACAGCGGGTACTACGGGTGCTTCATCAAGACGCCGGTGTGGGCCTTCCAGGACAAGGACGACCCCATCGTTCCCTGGCAAGACACGCTCTCCACCGTGAACGTGATCAACAAATCGCCCAAGGGCTGCCTGTCCGAACGGGCTCGCTTCACTCTGTTTCCGAGCGGCGGGCACAGCCCCTTGGAGGTACTTTTCCGCTCCGATTCGAACCTGGGCGACCCGGCCTACGATCTCTACAAGCCGGATGTCTTCAGCTGGTTGCTGGAGCACCACCTGGGTTGACGCGGAGCCGAGCGAGCCGGCGCCGCAGCTCTCCGCGCCTCGGCCCAGCCAGATACGAGACCGGAGCGCGGCCGCTGGACTACTCGGACCCACCAGCCGTCGCGTTTCAGCGATTTGCGGCGTAGGTGAGATCCATGCTGTCGCGCTGGCCGGCCCAGCGCAGGGTGAAGCGCCAGCATCCCGCCGCGGGCATGTTGATGATCGACGGGCCCGGCCCACCTATCAGCTTGCGCGCCACCGGCGAGCCCACGTCGGTCGATCCGATCATCCGCTGGGCGCTGATGATCAGGTCGGAGCCGGAAGAGTCAGCGACTCGAGCGACCCAGAGGATCTTGTTGTTGTGATTCTTCGGCCGGGGTGAAAGAAGGGGATCCGCCCAGAGGATCGCGGTGAGCTTCCCTGCCGCGCTGAAAACGTGCGGCATACGCGGCTTCGGCTCACTGAACCCTGCGCGCGCCCAGACCGGAAGCACCCCGCGTACCACCTGCGACTTGCAAGCGCTCGCCTGATGCTGGCTGCGACCATCGGCTGCCCAGGCGACGAGCACGACGACCACGCCGAACAGAACCACGAGGGCGAGAACGAGAACAGCACGACGACGCACGGATGCGCCTATCCCGAACATCGCAACCGCTTCGATTCTGCGAGTCTCATCGTCGAGTAGAGAAAGGTTACGCCACTTCTAACTGTTAGCCGCTGGGCGCCGTTCCGAACACCTTTCTGTAAAGCGTCTGCCAGTTCGAGGCGATTCCGATCTGGGCGCTTCTCAGGCTCATCTGGCCCGAGCAGACGAGGGCGTGGAGCCTGTTCTCGAGCACATCCTTGACGTGGTAGCCAGGGTTGGCGTCCGCCTTTTCCGGATAGAGGTTCGCGATCTCGTTCGAGCCGCCGAGCTCGAGCGAGACGATGTGGTCGATCTCGAGCGTGCGGCCGTAGAGACGAGGCGCCATTCCGTATTCCTCTTCGACCGCGTACTTCTCGGACTGCGGCACGTCTCGCACCTCGCCGGTGCGGAAGCTCGACGAGCAGATGACCGCCTCTGTCAGCTTCGAGTAGTAGGCGCCCGGCGAGCAGCGCCGGTCGGGGTTTGCGCCGAGCCGGCAATCCGAGCTCTTCGTTCGCGGCTCGAGCAGCACCGTTCGACCGACGTCGATCGTCTGGCCGCTCCCGCCCGAGCTCGACGATCCCGAGCTGGAAGAGCTTCCGTCCAGCCACTTGGCGACGCCGCCGTGATGAGAGCAGGTTCCCTGGTGATGCTTCGAATAGCTGTAGGTGCCGTCCCTGCAGCGAGCGGTCGCGCCGGGTGGTGTCGAGCCGGCGCTGGAAACCGCGACTGCGAGCCCGAACACCAGCGCGGTAGCGAGCAGCGCGTAGCAACGTCTCATTTCGGCTCCTCCCTCCGAGAGGGTGTCGCCTACAGGGCCACTCCAGACAGCATACTTCGGGACATGTCCGATCTCTTCGCGGACGCGGCGGAAAAGCGGCTGGCGAGCCTGGCGCCGCTCGCCTACCGGCTGCGCCCGCGCACGCTGGAGGAGTTCGTGGGCCAGGAGCAGGTGCTCGGGCCCGACTCGGCGCTGCGGAAGGCGATCGCGGAAGACCGGGTCGGCTCGATGATCCTCTTCGGCCCGCCCGGCACCGGCAAGACCACGCTCGCCCGCATCGTCGCCGAGACGACCGGCGCCGCCTTCGAGGAGCAGTCCGCCGTCTCGGCCTCGGTCGCCGACGTGCGCGCAGTGATCGCCCGGGCTCGGGAACGCCTGGGCGCGCACGGGCAGCGCACGATCCTCTTCCTGGACGAGATCCACCGCTTCAACCGCGGCCAGCAGGACGCGCTCCTGCCGGCGGTCGAGGCCAGGCTGATCACGCTGATCGGGGCCACCACCGAGAACCCCTACTTCCAGGTCAACTCGGCCCTGCTCTCGCGCTGCCAGCTCTACTCGCTCGAGCCGCTCTCGCAGCCGGAGCTGGAAGTGATCGTCCGCCGCGGCGCCGCCGAGCTGAAGATCGAGCTCTCCGACGCGCTGGTGAGCCTGATCGCGCAGAAGGCCGGCGGCGATGCCCGGAACGCGCTCAACATCCTCGAGATCGCCGCTCAGACCGTCGAGCTCCGAGAAAACGCAGCTGGCCGAACGTCACATCGAGGACGCCTCGAGCAAGCGCCCGCTCGTCTACGACCGCGCCGGCGATGCCCACTTCGACTTCGCCTCGGCCTTCATCAAGTCGATGCGCGGCTCGGACGCCGACGCCGCCGTCTACTACCTGGCCGCGATGATCGAGGCGGGCGAGGATCCCCGCTTCGTCGCCCGGCGGATGGTGATCTTCGCCTCCGAGGACATCGGCCTGGCCGACCCCAGAGCGCTGCAGGTCGCCGTTGCGGCGGCCGACGCGGTCGAGTACGTGGGCCTGCCCGAGGTGCAGCTCAACCTGGCCGAGGCGGCGATCTACCTCGCCACCGCGCCCAAGTCGAACGCCGTCAAGCGGGCCATCGACGCCGCCCGCGAGGACGTGCGCGAGCACGGCAACGTGCGCCCGCCCAAGATGCTGCGCGGCTCGGGCTACCGCGGAGCGAAGGCGCTGGGAAGCGGCGAGGGCTACATCTACCCGCACGACGACCCGCGCGGCTTCGAGCTCGACTACCGGCCCGAGGAACTGCGCGGGCGGCGCTACTGGCAGCCCAAGGGCATCGGCGAGGAGCCGAAGCCAAGCGCGGACGAATCAGGCTAGCTGGCCGGCGTCCCGGAGCTCACGTTCGCTCCCCACGCTCTTCCAGAAGCGACTCGCTGCCGGCGCGCGAGACCGCGCGCTGAAGCGGTCGCACCGCGAGCAGACCACCACGGCCTCGACACATCCGACCCTCAGCGATGAGCCGATCTATGACGTCGCCACCGGTTTGCCCAGCCCGTCTGCGCAGTTCCTTATCTCTCGCCATACGACGAGTCTAGCGAGCGACCGGAAGTGAAACTGTCACAGCTTCGAAACTGAGTGACGCCCGGGCGAGACGTCAGAGAATCCGAGCCCCGAGCGCGCTCGCAACCAGCTCGACGGCCAATTTCGCGGTCGCGTTCTCGCGGTCGAGAATCGGGTTGACCTCGACGATGTCGAGCGAGCCGGCCAGGCCCGACTCGGCCACGATCTCGAGCGCCAGGTGCGCCTCGCGGTAGGAGAGCCCGCCCCGCACGGGAGTCCCGACCCCCGGCGCCGTGTCGGGATCGACCGCGTCCATGTCGAAGGAGACGTGCACGAAGCCCTCGCCGGCGACGTCGTCCAGCGCCCGCTCCATCACCCGCTCCAGCCCGAGCCGGTCGATGTCGCTCATCGTGTAGACCTTCACACCCAGCTCGGCGACGAGCTCGCGCTCGGGATCGTCGAGCGAGCGCACGCCGACGATGGCGATACGACCGGGCTCGACCATCGGCAGCGGCCACTCGGGGCTCTCGAACTCGCTGCCTGCCAGCCCCAGCGAGGCGGCCAGCACCATCCCGTGCACGTTCCCGGTCGGGCTCGTCTCGGGGCGATTGAGATCGCCGTGGGCGTCGATGTAGACGACGCCGCCCGGTCCATTAACGGAGGCCAGCGCCCCCAGCGAGCCGAGCGCGATCGAGTGGTCGCCGCCCAGCACGAGCGGGAAGGCGTTCTGCTCGAGCGCCTTGCGCACGAGCCTGGCGACCTCCTCGCAGATCGCCTTCACCTCGGGCAGGAAGCGCGCGTGCACGTCGCTCAAGCTGGTCGCCTCGACGACCGGGGTCTGGATGTTGCCCCAGTCCTCGACCTCCAGCCCCATCGCGGCCAGTCTCCTGTCGAGCCCGGCGTAGCGGATGGCAGAGGGGCCCATGTCGACGCCGCGGCGGCCGGCACCGAGGTCGAGCGGCGCTCCGATTACTACTACGGGCTGGGTTTCGGTGGAGGCCACGCTGGAAGTATCGCGCAGTTGCGACAAAACGAAGTCAATTGCGTGACGAGGACGGATTCGGCGAGTGCTTGCCGCTACGGTCGCGAACGACCTTCTAGGCGACAGCGATCCACCTTTCTCAGGCCGCGCCTCAAACCACCACCGTGAATCACGTCGTTACCAGCACTCACTTCGAGGGTGACCTCAGACGCCTCCCCGCTCGCGATCGGCAGCGGGTACTAGCGTTGCTTCGAGACGTTCTTCCATTCGAGCCGCTACCGCCGAATCTCGGCATTAAAGCGCTGAAGGGATCCCCACCGTGGCTTCGCCTGAGAGTCGGAGACTGGCGCATCGTCTTCCGCCCTCTCTCTCGTAGTGAGCTGGAAGCACTTCGCCGCCGGCCCGGCCGTACTGAGACGCGCGGCTATTACGTTGAGTCCGTCGTCAAGCGGAGCGAGCTTCGTCGGGTCGCGAGGAGGCTGAGCTAGCGCTCTCGACCCCGAAACGCTCGAGCAGGTCTTCAAGCGGGATCGTCTTCCCTTCGGTGATGTCGCGATCGGCTTGCGCGCGCCGCGCAATGTACTCGGGTGCGTTAGCGAGGACATAATCCTCGAGGTCTTCCTCGTCGAAGGGGTAGATGACGCCGACGGGCTTGCCGCGGTCGGTCACGACGGTCGGCATTCGCGTCTTGCTGACGTCACGGATGATCGCGCTGGCGTTACGGGCTAGCTGCCGGATACCGACGACGGGCACGAGATTCGCTCCTCGGCTTGACTGACAATGTACGTCGTTTTGTACGTACATCCGTATTGTGCCTGAGAAGGGGCGAGAGGGGAAGTGCCGTGTTGGAGTTGGGTGAGATTAGGCGCAATTCGAGGGACAGTGCCGGAAGTAGCAGGTCGCGATGTCTTTACCGCGCCGGCCATGATCGGCTAGCTCTATACCGTCGCGCTTGCCCTTGGGCCCTCGCTCGGGTCTACCGTCCGGCGGTCTTGGACGCAGGATCGATCCTTTTTCGGGTCTCTACGATTTCTCCGCGTCCGAGCCGATATGAGTCTGCCAACCAGAATCAAGGAGAACAGGCGTGACGGTAAAAACGACAAGCCCTGAAACGATCACGGGAGACGCGGTCGCCGGCCAACTACGAGAGCTCGGCACACGCGGTGTCCTCGTTCAGATGGCGCAACGTGGCCAGATCATCGAACTCCGCTGCGAGATGCCGATGTGTTATTGCCCCAAGGGGCGGGGCCATTTCGAGAAGAGGTCCACTCCTCTGCCGGATTGGGCACCCTCGCCTGATCACTACCCCAGGCTCAAGAAGGATGGTGGACATCTTGTCCCCTGGAACGTCCGGCTCTCACACGTGCACTGCAACAAAATGGACTATGGCTGGCGTGTGAGGATCAGAACGATGCTCGAGAAAAAGATGTCACTCGAGGAGATCGCCGAGAACCTGAACCTCAAGGGGATAAAACCGCCACATGGTAGCGCCACGTGGTCGGCCAAGAGTGTGCGGAAAGCGTTCGTCTCTTAGCAACGGAGCCCGGCCTCGAGCAGGAGCTCAAAGAGGCCTTATGGGAAACCACCCAGACGCCGAGGGTTCCCGCCCCAAGACGCAGCGCCGTGGATTGTCGGTGGCGGTCCCAGTGCGATGGTCAGGCGGTGAGTACGATAGCGACCTCCTTGTTCGGGGTGCGAAGGGAAGCGGTGTGTTGGAGTTGTTTGAGTTGTGGCGCAGGTTGGGTGTTGAGCCGGGGACGGTTCTATCGCGTTCGTGGAGTGAGTAGAATCCTCTTCCGCTTGGCGAGGTAGCTCAGTTGGTAGAGCACACGGCTGAAAACCGTGGTGTCGCCGGTTCAATTCCGGCCCTCGCCATCTCGCTTTTCTCGGGCGGGTCTTCGCCCGAGGACGAAGACCCTAGCGCCGCTGGCCGCACGTCACTCTCCGGGGCTGTGCGCGTGTGCACTATCCCCTCCGGTGCCGCACGGCCAGCGACACTCCGAGAAAGCGAGAGGCGCAGGGGTGGGGTATGAGCGAAGAGACCGGTTTTTCGGGCTAGAGGCTGAAGTAACGGTCGTCCGAGAGCGTTGGTTGGCCGCGCCCGCGCTTGTCGGTCGCGGCGGCAGATGTAGCGTCACGAGACAAGAAGCCAACCCCGGGCAGGAAGCCGCTAACCCTTACCGAACCTCCGGTCTTAGTAAGGCTTACGCAATAATCCTTACGACAGGAAGCGATCGGGAAGGCTTGGCGCATGAGAGGAAGGCTGATCTCACAAACCTGGGAGGCGAATCCGACGCTCTACGCGCCTGCTCGCTACAGACGCCCGTGCTCGTACGAGGCATTCGTTCCGAGGCCGCTTGCCGGGGATGCGCCGCGCCTCGATGCCTCGCTTGCCGGCGTGATCTCCGACGCGGAGGCGAAGATCGTTGCATTGAACGCCGCCCCGCGAGCGACCCTCGCGCCGCTCGCTCGCCTGCTCCTTCGCACCGAGTCGATCGCCTCCTCGAAGATCGAAGGAATGCAGGCTGACGCTCGCTCGCTCGCTCGCGCGGAAGCGAAGCTCGAGACAGGTGGGCGTGCCGGTCCGGAAACACTCGAGATGCTCGCGAACATCGATGCCATGCAGCTCGCGATAGAGCAGGCTTCGGCTGAACACGAGCTCTCGCTCGAGCAGATCCTGGCGATACACCGGGCATTGCTCGAGCGCACGCCTCGCTTTGCCGGAGCCGGCAAGCTTCGCACCGGTCAGAACTGGATCGGCGGAAACGACTACAACCCCTGCGGTGCCGATTACGTTCCTCCGCCGCCCGAGTACCTCGCCGATTTGCTCGGCGACCTGATCGCCTTCTGCGCCGAGGAGACGCTGCCGCCTCTCGTCCAGGCCGCCGTGGCTCACGCCCAGTTCGAGACCGTGCATCCATTCGACGACGGAAACGGTCGCACCGGTCGCGCGCTTGTCCAGGTCATCCTGCGCCGGCGCGGTATCGCGCCGTCGTACGTTCCGCCGATCAGCGTCGTGCTCGCCCGCGATCGAGCTGCCTACATTCGCGGACTGACGGCGTTCCGCGAGGAACGGGACGCTGAGTGGCTGACGCTCTTCGCGGTCGCCGCCGCCCGCGCTGCCGACCTCGCCGGCCGCTACCTGGCCGGCGTCGTCGCCCTCGAGGAGCGCTGGCGCGAGAGACTCAGCGCGACCGGCAGACCCCGCGCCGACTCCGCGACCTGGGCGGTGATCGACGTCCTCCCGGCGCACCCGATCATCACCTCACCCGTAGCGGTAGCGGCAACCGGCCGTAGCAAGCCTCAGGTCGATCTGGCGATCCGCCGTTTGAGCGAAGCCGGCGTGCTCGACCCACTATCGGACGCGAGACGAAACCGCTCCTGGGAAGCAACAGGCCTTCTCGACCTGCTCAACGCCATCGAAAGCGAATCCGCCTGAGCGAAGTTCGCCGCGATCGATCACAGATCGCGACGCCAGGCTAGGTGTCACGCCCGTCCGAGGCGCGAGAAGCCCCGGCTCGACTCCGCCTGGCTCAGAGCCCATTCCGGTAGGGATGTGCGTTCGAGGCGGTCAAGCCGTGGATGCCGGTGTCCGGAGGGCTGTAAAGGCGCACTGGTAGTGCGGAGAGCAGCCCTGCGGACGCCGGCGCCGCGGATCGGCCGCATCGAGCGTGCAGGCCTAGTGGAATAGGCTCTCAGTTCTTCGCCCGCCACTCTTCGGCCAGAAGCGCGTACTGAAACGCGTCATGCCAGAGCGGCTCGCCGTCATCTGATCGGCGAAAGAAGGCGGCTTTCCTGAGCCGGCCTTCTCTGCGCATCGAAAGTCGTTCCAGCAACTTCCACGACGGCGGATTCTTCGGGTTGCACTTGGCGAAGATGCGGTGGGCTCCCAGCTCGCCGAAGCCGTAGCGCAGGATCTCCCGGCACGCCTCGGTCGCGTACCCGTGGCCGGAATAAGCGGGATTGAAGATGTAGCCGAGCTCCCAGGTCGAGAGCTCGGCGGGCTCGGCACGGCTGAAATAGACGTGACCGATCATCTTCCCGCTCGGCTTCAGGCAGACCGCCCAGAAGCTGTCGCCCCGGGAGCGTTCGGCGGCCATCTCCCGACATTCCGCCTCACTACTCGGGCCACCCGGCTCGAACTCGAGCACCGAGGCTCGAGAGAGGTACTCGTGGAGATCGCTCCAATCGCCGGGCTCGAATCGTCGTATCGACAGCCTGGAAGTTTCCATCGTCTGAGAGCTCATAGCGGTTGCCAAGACTAGCCGGCCGAAGCCGGCGATCGGCCCCGCGACAGACCCTGGCGCCGCCGGCCGGTTTGACTGGCGAGGGGCTGAAGCGTCAGCGGCAAGAGGCCGGGCGCTTCGCGGGCCTGGGCAGCAACTTCTCTATGCGATCGGGCTGTAGCCCGTAGTTCTCAACCCCGTGCCTCCTCAGGCAGCGGTAGGTCGATCGGCTAGGGTCAAGTGCCGGTTCCCGCTCGAGTCCATCTCGCGCCACTGGTCGGCGGTTCCTCTGGCCGGGCGCGACCGGCCGCCGGAACCGCCTCGAGTCGCTGACCGCACATCGCTCTCCGGGTCTGTGCTGTGAAGCACTATCCCCTCCGGCGCTGCACGACAAGCGACCCGCCAGAGACGCGAGAGACACCGGTTCGAATCCGCCTGGCTTCACCAACCAGCTCGCGCCCGACCGGCTCGAGGTTCTCGACGAGAAGAAGCGTTTCTGACGTCGCGCGGCCACTGCGGTCCCTTGTCGGCGAGGTGGATGAAGTGACTCGGCCAGTGAGCGCTTCCCCAGGCGATCGTCTGCGTGGTCGTTCGGTCGTAGCCGTAGTTGTCGTCGCTGGTCGTGATGCCCGAAGCACTGACCGACTCGACGTAGGCGACGTGCCCGGGCCACTCCGCAATCGCGCCGATCGCCGGCCGCTCGTTCACGCGCCGGCGCGAGACGTGCCGGTACCAGCTGCCGGCGTTGTCCGACCAGCCCCGGGGATTTTTCCAGCCGTTCTTCTCCAGCCGGTAGGCGACATAGAGCGTGCAGTTGTGCGGCCCGAACGAGTCATAGCTGGCCTGGGCGCCGCCGTATTTCTGCCAGGGCCAGCCCGAGGCCCTTACGGTCGCGTAGCGGTAACCCGCGCCCGCGCACTTGTAGCCCTCCGAGATGCACCTGAGACGATCGCCGTCCTTCGGGTAGCGGCCCGGCATGCTCCCGCTCGCCCCGGACTGAGCCGGGAAGGCGGCGATGGCGAAGGTAGCGGCGCAGACCGCGCTCATGAACGCAACCACGAGGAGCTTTCGCCGTTGTCTTACCTGCAGCGGTATGACCTGCCTCCGTGTCGGGATCAGGGCCGGGGGAGTGCGGCGAAGAGGTTAACCGGTTTGACGGACGAGGCGCTGAAGTAGTGGTCTTCACGGCGTTAGTTGGCCGTACCCGTGCTTGTCGGTTGCGGCGGTCGGCTACGTGTCTGACTCCTCGGTTGTTGGTTGCAAAAGACCCTCCGCGATGGCTGAGAACTCCGCCAGCGCCGCCTCGAGATCCTCGACGATCTCCTGCGCAATCACCTCGGGCGCGGGTAGATTGTCCATGTCTTCGAGCGATTCGTCGCGGAGCCAGGTGATGTCGAGGCTGGCCTTGTCACGGTGGATCAGCTCGTCGTAGCTGAAGCGATGGAAGCGCTCGCTCTCGGCACGAGCCGAGCGATCGCCGGTCGCGTACGCGCTCACGAAGTCGCTCAGGTGCTCCTCCCGGAGCGGATTCTGCTTAAGCGTGAAGTGCATATTCGTTCTCAGGTCGTAGATCCAAAGCTCGCGTGTCCAAGGCGTCTCGGCGGCAGGCTTGCGGTCGAAGAAGAGGACGTTCGCCTTCACGCCCTGGGCGTAGAAGACGCCGGTCGGCAGGCGGAGGAGCGTATGCGCGTCGCACTCGTGTAGGAGCTTACGGCGCACCGTCTCGCCGGCGCCGCCCTCGAAGAGAACGTTGTCGGGAACGACGATCGCAGCGCGACCCCCAGGCTTGAGAAGTGTTTTCACGTGCTGGAGAAAGTTGAGCTGCTTGTTCGAGGTCGAAGCCCAGAAGTCGTCGCGGACGACCACGAGATCGTCACGCTCGGCGTCGCCTTCCTCGTTGACGTAGGCGATCGAGGACTTGCGCCCGAAAGGCGGATTAGTGAGCACCATCTCGAAGCGATCGCCCGGGTCGGCTTTGAGCGCATCCTCGACTCGGATTGGGGAATCGGCATCCTCGGCACCGATTCCGTGCAGGAGTAAGTTCATGACGCAGAGACGGGCCGCCACATCAACGATCTCCCAGCCGTGAAGCGCGTTGAACTGCAGGTGCTTCTTCTCGTCGGGGTCGAGGTACGGATAGGTGGTCGAGATGAAGCTATGCGAAGCGAGAAGGAAGCCGCCGGTGCCGCAAGCCGGGTCGCAGATCCGCATCGCCGGCTCGGGTCGCATAACCTCGACGATCGCCTTGATCAGCGGGCGAGGGGTGAAGTACTGGCCGGCGCCGGACTTCACGTCCTCGGCGTTCTTCTGCAGGAGCCCCTCGTAGGCGTCGCCTTTGACGTCCACGCCAAGCGTCATCCAGCCCTCTCGGTCGATCAGATCGACGATCAAGCGCCTGAGCTTGGCGGGATCCTGGATCCGGTTCTGCGCCTTGCGGAAGACGATGCCGAGCATGCCGCCGCGCTTGCCGAGTTCTTCGAGTATGTGACGGTAGTGCACCTCGAGATCGTCGCCGTCGCGTGCGAGCAGGCTGTGCCAGCTGAGCTCGTCCGGAACGATCGGCGCGCGGTTGAACGGCGGTTGCGTCTGCTCATCGGCCATTTTGAGGAATAGAAGGAAGGTGAGCTGCTCTAGGTAGTCCTGGTAGGAGAGTCCATCGTCGCGAAGGACATTGCAGTAGTTCCAGAGCCGCTGGACGAGACCGTTGTCGGTGCTCATATGGCCCGATTCTCGCACCTGAGTGTGCAAGATGTTTGTATCTATTCGTATCGCGCCTGCCGGCCACCGCGCGAAGTCTGCTCGATAGTGCGAGACGAACCCATCATCCTTCGCAATCGCTCGCGGGATGAAAAGCCTCGCCTATGAGGCAGAAAGGCTTCAGGGGCTGATTGCGCTACGTCCGCCAGCCCCTGACGTCGACTGCATACATCTCAGCGTCCGCGCTTCGGAGCCCTCTGAGAGAGAGCGCTACCGGCCGCGATTTTTGCTGCTTTGCCCGAGCTCGGGCTGCGTAGCACCTTCGACGCAGCCTTCGCGGCCCGGGCTGAGGTCTTGCGGCTTCTAGCCATGCTTCTCCTTCGTGTATCGCCGTCCGCATCCGGTTGTGCGGTTTGGCACAGATTGTACACGAAGTCGGCACACTTTTTGCACAGCCTCTAGCGTCGAATCTTAATTAGTGCTATGATAGTGCATGTCCCGACCAAGGAGGCTCTCCTGTGCCACTGGCTCTCGCCCATCAGCCCAGGCGGCTGTACGAAGAGAATCCCATTAAGCTAGTCATCTGCCAGATCAAGTTCCCGTTGCTCTCAGCGTTCGATCAACCGGGGTTTCTAGCGCCGATTCAAGCGGCGTTGTTGACGAGATTTCCTCGTGTATCTCAGGAGCAACAGCTCGGCTTCGCACTCGGTGCGCAAGGTATGGCTCAGATGCCTACGGCCACGATCTGGCGATTTAACCAACTCGCCGGCCCGTGGAGCGTCGCTCTTGCACGCGACTTCATCACGCTTGAGACCCAGTCCTATCGCCGCTACGAAGACCTTCGCGCGTGCCTCGAAGAGATCCTCGACATCCTTCCGGCGCTTGACGTACGTGTTCGCGAGCGCATAGGCCTTCGCTATGTAAACCGTCTATCTCATCCTCAAGCCCGACAGGTCAGTGACTGGAAGCCGTTTATTCGTCCCCAGCTCCTAGGCGTCGTGGGCGGCGAGGAACTCGGAGACGACGTCGTGCAGGCACTCGAACAGATCAAGCTTAAAGAGCCCGATGGGCTCATGGTCGTTCACCACGGCTACCTGAGCGAAGAAGCGGCCGGAAGCGAAGGTGCTCACTATCTGATCGACATCGATTGCTTCGACGAACGTCCCGCCGAGTTCGACCGCGATGGAACTCTCGAGCTCGTAGATAGCTACCACGAGAGATTGAAGAACTTCTTCGAGATAAGCATCACAGATGAGATGCGAAGCCACCTAGTCGTCGAGGAGGTGCTAGATGCCTGAACTCGTCGAAGACTGGCCGGTACTCACCGGTCTTGATTATGTTGCCGACGTAGAAGCTACTGGCCCAGGGCCGTCGTATGGAGAATTCTCGCAACGCCTACCGTCGAGCGTAACGATCGAAGGTGCAAGCCCGTCTCGCTGGCTTCGGTGGCTACTTGTGGATTCGCCCAAGGCTACCGGCCCTGCGAGGGCGCTTCCATGCCAGCCTGTTTCTATTGGGACCGTGGATCCATCGGCGCTAGGCCTTCTGTGCTACGCCGACGCTGGAACAGCGCTAGACATCATTCGCGGTTATTTCGGAGTACATGATGTTCTGAGTGATCCGCGTCTGTTCGTCGCCACGAGTAACGAACTCGACCAAGCTCGCCGCGGTTTCACAGCCCAAGCGGTTTCGAGCGAAACCCCACCGAGCGAGGAACGCGCGCGCTTGCGCGAGCTTCAGGATTGGACGCGCATGTCGCCTACGGAACTCGCCCCTCTCATTGGCGCTAGCCGGCGCTCGATCTATCACTGGCTCTCTACGGGGACGATCGGTAGACAGGCTTCAACGCGGATCACGCGGCTTCACTCTGCGCTCAAGCCGTTGCGCGAGAGTCGCGACCCATTGTTGATTCGAGCCTGGCTCTCGCGCGGAGAACCGAGCCCCGGAGATCTTGCGAGTGCGGAACGTTGGGACGAGTTCGAACCGCTGATAGGCGAGCAACTCCGCCCGCTTGAGCCGGTGCAAGGCGAATCCGAGGCGTCATCGACGGAAGCCGGGCATTCAGAAGAAGTTCGGATGGCGGCTCTACTTGCATTCGCCAACATCTCGGTGCGAAAGCCGACACCGCGATCGGGCTGGCAATCCCGAGAGGTGACTGGTATCGCAGAGGACGACGTGGTCGAAGACTGACGTGGAAGCTGAACCGTTCTACGCGTCCGTCTCGAAGCGAGCTATTCGCCAAGGCGACATCGCGGTCTGTGAGTTCCATCAGCTTCGATCGAGCGGTGGCGAGCCGCCGGGGCCAGGGGATGAGATTCTCGCCAACGAAGATCTTCCGTATCTCGGCCCGTTCTGCGATTACGCCTTAACCGTTACGCGTCCGGAAAGCGGTACGCAAGTGCAGCGGGTTCTTCGGGTCTGGACAGGTCTTGGCATGGTTATTCATCAGAACTGCGAGCTGAAGTACGCTGACGAGAACGATTCGAGAGTGCTCGTCGCCCCGATCATCAGTAAGTCGATGTGGCCCGGAAGACACTGGGGCACGATCGCTCAAAACCAACTACCTAGCTTCTTTCATCTCCCTGGGCTTTCGGAAGAGCAGGCGGATGCTCTAGGGCTCGAAGTTGAATGGCCGGAGAGCGCTGTCGCATTCGCGAGCACAACACTCCTTTCTCGCGGCATCGTGAAACCGAATCGCGTGCTGGGGTTAACTCCGAAGGCTGTTGGCAAGCTTCAGGAGTTGTTAGTCAGATTCTCTACTGCTCGGGGCTGGGGGAGCCACGACGACCTAAGGACTCTCGTCGGTTACACGGTGAAAGACGTGTTTGCGACTAGTGAGACCGTACCGGGCCCTGTTTCTCTCGCGAAAGTGATTCTTGAGAAAGAAGGCGAGCCCGAGGAGATCACGGTGGCGTGGGGCGTACGCCGAAGTGGAAGACCCATTACGAATCCGAGGTCGGCTTGACCACGCTACCGTGGCTCTTTCCGAGTTTGACCTGAGTCTCTCGCTCCACCTTAATCCGCTCGAGCAGGGCGGAGGCGGGCTCGTCGCGGGGGTCCTGAGGGACGAGTTGGCCGGTGAAGGCGCGTTCGAGGATGGAGCGGCGGAGGGCGGTGGAGCGTTTGAGTGCGGCGGTGGTTGCGGCGGCGAGGGCGTCGACGAGAGAGAGCCGGCGCTCGACCTCGGCGACGATGCGGCGCTGGTCGGCGAGGGGCGGAACCGGAATTGGGATTTCTCGGGCCGTGGTCTTAGATAACTCGGGAAACGTCGTTCCGCTTCCAAGCTTCCGTATTCGTGGCGTCGAGAATCGGAGGAACCAGTAGAGGAAGTCGCTATCGAGGGCGGATGAGGGAACGAAGCTCTTGAATCCCTGATTCGTGCAAACGGGCTGGGCGGCGATAGCTACATAACCGATCGGTGCTCTCGACGTATACAGCGCCGTTCCTGCTGGTACTAGATGCGTTGAGCACGATTCGTAACCGGCAGGAGTGAGCGAGCGCGCACCGCGCGCGATTGTCTTCTCCGCGTAACCCGAGAGATCATCCGGAGTTATCCAAGGAATGTCGCCGCCCCAGTACTCACGTACGGTTGTGCGCGGCGTTGAACCCGAGACTATCTCGCAAACCTCACCGAGTCCCTTTATTGGCCAATCCCCTTCAATTGCTTTTCCGAGAGCGGCAAGCGTTAACGCGCCAAATCTAGTCCGTCCTCGGCGCAGGGACTCCTCGGCGGCGTCGAGGCGGGAGAAGTGCTCCTCGATCGCCGCCACGATCCGCCGCTGCTCGGCTAGCGGCGGGAGAGCGATGGAAACGGCTCGAACTAGGGTTTTCGAGGAGACACTTGCCTGGTTCACGTGGTGACTGGCTAGCTCCTGGAAGTAACCACGACTCCAGAAGAAGTGAAGTTGAGTCGCCAGGAACTTCGCGTCTAATCCGGTTGGGGGGCGAAGCCGCGTCATGTGGTTCGAGAACGCCCATTCACCAGATCGATCGAAATAGGCCGTTTTCCCAATCAAGACCGGGCTATTCGTGTTGTTGAACAGGACATCGCCCGCAACGATTCGTGCGCCCTTATCCGTCTCGACGTATTTCACCTCGGCAAGGTCGATGCGCCCGAGGCGGTCGATGTTCATCGGGCGGAGATGTGGAACACCGTTTCCTATCGAGTTGTGGCGACCACTCGGAAAGCCAGATTGAACTCCGACATTCATCTCGCCGAGCGCGACCTTCTCCCACCCACTTGGAATCTCACTCACGCCGCCAGCGCCTCGTTCAGCTCGTCGAGGAGCGTCGGCAGCTCGTCGCCGAACAGCTCGTACGCCTTGCCGAGGCCGCCCTGCTGGACGAAGGGGGCGTACTGGAAGTCGTCGGGCGTGATGGCGAGCGAGGCGGCGACGTGGTCGGCGATCTCGTCCAGCCAGCGCAGCTGCTCGGGTGTGAACTCGCGGCCGGCGGCGCGCTGGGCGGCGAGCCAGGCCTCGAAGCGCTCTTCGACCAGGTCGGGGTAGGGCACCAGCTCGTCTTCCTGCTCGAGCGCGAAGCGGACGAGCGAGACGATGTCGGTGAGCACGCGCCTTCCCGATCCGCGCACGCGGGAGCGCTCGAGCTGGGCGTAGGCCCGCCAGAGCCGCTCGGGCGTGAAGCTGTTCGGCGGCAGCTCGATCGCGCGGGCCAGCTCCCTGATCTCGGCGAAGGAGAGGCGGCGGCGGTAGGGGCGCGAGTAGAGCACCTGCAGCGCCGTGATCTCGTCTTTGTGCTCGTCGAGGAAGCGGCGGAAGGACTCGACCGTCTCGCGCGCGCGGTCGGCGCCCTCGAGTGAGTAGCCGGCAGCGATCACCTTGTCGCGCGTGAACTCGTCGATCAGCTGCTCGACCAGGCGCCGCGCCTCGACCAGGCGCTTGCGCAGCTCCGGGCTGGTTGCGATCGGAGCGACCGCCGCGTCGAGCAGGGTCTTTCGTGCCTGCGCCAGCTCTTCGTCGGTCGGGTCGGGCTTGCCGGCCGCGTCGGCCTGGCGGTCGGGGTCGAGCGCCTCGACGATGCCGCGCGCCAGCTCGGCGATTGGCATTCCGGCCAGTTCCTCGATCTTCTCCCGCTCGGCGGCCGGTAGCTGGCGATCGATCGCCACCAGCCGGCTCGCCACGCTCGAGGCGACTTCCGGCTCGCGCACGCCGTAGGAGATCTGGCGTAGGAGCTTCTCGAGCGGCACGGTCGGCTCGCGCTCGAGCGGCTGGGTGTCCATCAGGTCGCTCTCGGTGACGCCGACCGCATCGACGATCACGTAGCGGTCCTTGGCGAGCGCATCGGCGGTCACCGTGTGGAAAGTGTCCGGATCTATCACCCGCACGCCACGGCCCTTCATCTGCTCGAAGTAGGTGCGGCTCTTGACCGAGCGCATGAAGAAGACGCACTCCAGCGGCTTGATATCGGTGCCGGTGGCGATCATGTCCACCGTCACCGCGATGCGCGGGTTGTAGGTGTTGCGGAAGGCGGAAATCAGCTCGTCGGTTTTCTGGCCGGTCGAGCGGTAGGTGATCTTGGCGGCGAAGTCACTGCCTTTGCCGAACTCCTCGCGCACGATCTGGACGATGTCGTCGGCGTGCGAGTCGTCCTTGGCGAAGATCAGCGTCTTCGGCACGTCGAGCCGGCCGGGGAAGATCTCTGTGAAGAGCCGGTCGCGGAAGGCGCGGATGACGGTCCTGATCTGGTCCTTGGCGACGACCGCGCGGTCGAGGTCGCTCGCGGCGTAGGCGATGTCCTCGTCGAGGCGCTCGAGGCGGTGGGCGCGCGTCTCGCGGTTTCGGAACTGGGTGACAATACCGGCCTCGACCTCGCCTCCTTGCTCTGAGACCTCTGTGCGAATGCGGTAGACGTCGAAGGGCACGTTGACCTTGTCGACCACCGCCTGCTCGTGCGTGTACTCCATGACCAGGTTCTGGTCGAAGAAGCCGAAGGCCTGCTTGTTCGGCGTCGCCGTGAGCCCGATCACGAAGGCGTCGAAGTAGTCGAGCACCTGGCGCCAGACGCCGTAGATCGAGCGATGGCACTCATCGACGATGACAACGTCGAAGGTCTCGGGCGGGACGAGCGGGTTGTAGACGACCGGCACCGGCTCGGACGGGGCGACCGAGTCGGCGGAGTGCTCGTCCAGCTCCTCGTCGAACTCGACGTCGCCGCGCAGCACTGAGTAGAGGCGTTGAACGGTCGAGATGGTCACGCGCGCAACCGGATCGATCCGCTGCGAGGTGAGGCGCTGGATGTTGTAGAGATCGCTGAACTTGCGCCCGTCGCCGGGCGTGGCGAATTTCTGGAACTCGGCCAGGGTCTGCCTACCGAGGTTAGCGCGGTCGACCAGGAAGAGCACCCGCCGCGCATCCGCGAAGCGAACCAGCCGGTAGGCGACGTTGGCGGCGGTGAAGGTCTTGCCCGCGCCGGTCGCCATCTGGATCAACGCCCGCGGGCGGTTATCGGCGAGCGACAGCTCGAGATTCTCGATCGCTCGCGTCTGAGCCGGCCAGAGATCGGTCGAGTCGAGCGCCGGGAGCACGCGCAGGCGGTGGCGTAGCGTGGGCGCACTCGGGTTCTTGCTTACCTCGTCAATCCACTCGCCGAGCGTCTCCGGGCGGTGGAAGCTGAAGATCTCGCGGCTGCGCGCGTCCGGGTCGAGCGCGTTCGTGAAGCGCGTCTCGATGCCGGTCGACTCATACGCGAAGGGAAGCGGTCCTTCTAACGCCGAGGGAATCTCGTCCGGAAGCCCGTCGACATACTTGGCGCTCTGCCATTCGACGCCGGTGAGAGTCACTCCCTCCTTCTTCGCCTCGAGCACGCCGACGGCCGCGCGATCCACGAAGAGCAGGTAGTCCGCTTCTCCGTGCGGCGGCTTGAGAACGAACTTACGCACGGCGACGCCGCGCGAAGCCGAGAGATTGACCCGTTTCGCGTCCTGCACCGCCCAGCCGGCGGCCTTGAGCATCTCGTCGATCTTGAGGCGGGCTTTGGCTTCGGGGGTGAGGTATATCTCGGGGCCGGCCATGTTTCGCACATCATCACGCGAAAGCCGCTCTCGTGCGATCGAGTAGAAGCATCGCCATCTAGGATGCAGCCATGACCGGCGGCATGTACCTCCTCCAGAGTGATGACAGCCTCATCGCCATGACCGAGGCGCCATACGATAGCGAGGACGTACTCCAGTCGCTGCTTGCCAAGTACCCGGACCTCCTAGCCGGCGACCAACTCCCTGGATCCGAGCCGCGACGATGGTTGCTCATCCGCCGCGAGGCGCCGCTTGGCTCGGATGATTCGGGTGCGACGAGGTGGTCAATCGATCACCTCTTCCTCGACCAGGACGCAGTGCCGACACTGGTCGAGACCAAGCGCAGCTCCGACACCCGCATCCGCCGCGAGGTAGTCGGACAGATGCTCGACTACGCGGCGAACGCGGTCGTCTACTGGCCGATCGAGGAGATCCAGCTGGCGCTCGAGCGGCGCTGTGAGAAGGAGAGCCTCGACCCGGAAACCGAGGTCACGAACTTGATCGGCTCCGACACCGATCCAGAGGAGTTCTGGAAACGCGCCGCGGTGAACCTCCAGGCCGGGCGTGTCCGCCTCGTCTTCGTCGCCGATCAGATTCCACGAGAGCTGCGGCGAGTCGTCGAGTTCCTGAATGAACAGATGACTCCCGCCGAGGTAATCGCCATCGAGGTCAAGCAGTACGTGGGTGAGGGAGTAAAGACGCTTGTCCCTCGCATCATCGGCCAGACGGCCGAGGCCGAGACGAAGAAACGAGCGGGAGGCCCAGGGCGGCGGTGGGACGAAGAGTCTTTCTTCTCGCTTCTTGCAGAGAAGGCGGGAGAGGACGCGGTGAGCGCAGCTAGGGAACTATTTGCGTGGGCCACGAAACGAGATCTTCAGATCGCGTGGGGTCATGGAAGAGTTCATGGCTCTTTCACTCCCGTGCTGGTGGTTGCTGAGCGCCGTTACTACCCCGTTACCGTCTACTCAAGCGGGCGCGTAGAAATACCGTTCTACTTTATGAGGCAACCACCGTTCGACGCGATCAAGCTTCGGAGAGATTTGCTCAAGCGCCTGAACCGTATTCCAGGCGTGGATATCCCCGAGGACGCGATTACGCGAATACCGGCACTCGATCTCGCCGAGTTCGGACGAAGTCGAGAGATGCTGAGTGAGTTCGAAGCCGTGCTCGATTGGTTTTGTGAGACGGCTCGATAATCGACCAGAGGATCTCGACTCAGGGTCGCGTCTCGCGTCAGCTACGCGCTCGGCAACGCCGAAATAAGACGCCTGGCGAGTGAGCGCACATGTTCTCCTTGCAGTGGCCCTTCCTGCTCAACCCGCTCACGAAGACTCTGTGGCCACTCAACCCACACGCCATCCAGTTGAAACGGCCGTGCGAACCACTTCCACTCGGCATCAACGAAACACAGCACGGGCGTTATCGAGAGCTCGAACTCTTCGATCACAGGTTGACCTAGGGCTCCTCGAATCGCCTCGACCTGCTTCGCCATCCCAGCGACGAGACGTGTGCAGTCACGGCGACCGACATACAGGCGGTAGTCAACGGAGAAGAACCCGCCCTTATCGCCCTTACGCACCTGGCCCGTGTAGTTCTTGGCGTCAACTACGCAGATACCGCTCCTGGACACCACGATGTGATCGATGTTCGCGCGCGAGCCAGGGATTCGCCGGTCGTGAAGAGCGATGATCGTCTCGCCATTGTTCAGCGCCTCGAGGAACGCTCCAAGCCTCCGCTCACCGCTTCCACCCACGCCCCACGCGAGAGTCGATTGTGGTTCATTGGACAACGCTAGAACGACGCCACCAAGGCGCCCGTACGTGTCGCGAATTCGCTTCTCGCGCTTGTCATGGAGGCGCTCGTACTGGCGATCAGCAGATGCGCCTGGCTTCCCGCGATCAAGCGGCGTTCGGTCCGAAACGACTGCCTCCGCAGCGTTCTCCTCGGCGGGATCGGCAAGTACGACGGGCTCGATACTTACGGCAGGCTCGGCGCTTGCCCCGCCCGACCCAGCACAGCCAAGGCACGTTGCCTTCTTCGCTTCGCGGTCCCAAACAGCCTTTGTGCCGGGCGGTAGGTCGATGCCGCAGACCGAGCAGATCGCCTTGTACCGAAGCCGCATGGTGCAGCAATCGGTGATTTCCCTTCGCGCCTTGAGTCAACATCAGGCGCACGCTTCCATCGCAGGACGGCTAGGAGCGAGATGCGTAATCCGGTAAACCGCGACTTGAGGTGCCAATCTGGCACCTCAAAGACCTGTCCCTTCCGGCCACTCGCCGCCAGGTAGGGCGGAGAGTACGATCTGAGATCGAAGAAAGGAGCCGATGAAGACCGATAAAGACACCCGATTTTCCGTGCCGCTTTACACGGTGGTCGAGGCCGCGCAGTTCCTCGGCGTCCCACAGTCGACATTCTCAACCTGGTCGCATGGCTACGTTCGGCGACCGAGCGGGCGAGCTGAAGTGCGAGGGGAAGCGATCGTCACCAGCGTCGATGCACCTCGCGGCTTCCCTGCGATTCCTTTCATCGGCCTGGCCGAGGGCATGGTGCTGGCGGCATTCAGGCGCACCGGCGTCAGCCTCCAACACATCCGCAAGGCGGTTGCCGTACTCGACAGAGAGATCGGCATCGACTACGCCCTCGCGTCGAGCAAGCTCTACACCGACGGGGCCGTGATCCTCTACGACTACGCCGAGCGCAAAGATCAGGAGCTCGCCGAATTGACCGAGGTCGTCTCTCAACAGCGGGTTTTCTCTCCAGTCGTCGCTGAGTATCTGAAACGAGTTCGCTACGGCGACGACGGCTGGGCTATCACTCTCGTATCGCCAGCGACGACGCGACCCGTGGTGGAAATCGACCCGACTCGCGGATTTGGACAGCCGATCTTCATACATGGCGCCAGCCGCGTTGAGGATGTGATCGATCGCTGGCACGCGGGCGATCCTCTGGCGGAGGTGGCCGAGGACTTCGGCGTACCGCTTGAGGATGTCGAGGAGGCCCTGCGTGTCAGGCTCCCGCTCGCAGCCTAAGTGCTTACTCCCGCGTTCTTGCGGCTACCACCTGAACTAGGCCGTGCCGTCCTCGCGTCTCCACTCTCAGCCCGAGTTCTTTGTGGATCGGAGCCTCGGTCGGCATCAGATCGCCGTTGCTTTGCGCCAGGCCGGATGGAAGCTTCGAGCGCACGCCGAGGTGTTCACGATCCGCGACGAGAGAGTCGCAGACGTCGAATGGCTCGAGTACTGCGTCCGTGAAGGTTTGATCGTGCTGGCCAAGGACCGGAGGCTCCGCTACAGACCGAGCGAGATCGCGGTGATCAAGAAATACAGACTTAAGGCCTTCGTTCTGTCGAGTGCCAACCTGAAGGCCGCCGAGCAGATACGCCGTTTCCTCGACAACGCCAAGCGGATCGAGGCAGCGTGTGCCGGCACCGGTCCATTTATCTACTCGGTTCAAGCGCGCCGAATCGCGAGATTGTTCCCGCCCTCGTGAGTCGAGTTCGCGGTCTCGCGAACCCCCTCACCATTATGAAAAACTCCCTTTAATGCCAAACCACCCACGCACACGCAACCACCCCGCAACGCCCGACCACCCAACCGCCCCGCCCGGCCGCCGCTGGACCGCCCTCCTGGCCCTCGAGCCGCCGAGCCTCAAGGGCTTCGACGAGCCGCTCGTCGAGTGGCGGCGCCTGTTCGCGGAGCTGTTCGGAACCTTCCTGCTGGTGCTCGCCGGTGCCGGCGGCGCCGTTGTGGGCGCGCTCAGCCACGGGGCGATCAGCCGCCCGGCCGCGGTCGCGGCGCCCGGCCTGATGGTGATGGCGATCATCCTCTTCATGGGCGCCGTCTCGGGTGCCCACCTGAACCCTGCCGTCACGCTCGCCTTCACCCTGCGCCGCGACTTCCTCTGGCGCCGCGTGCCCGGCTACGTGCTCGCCCAGCTGGCCGGGGCAACGCTGGCCTGCCTCTTTCTCTGGGCCGTCTACGGGAAGGTCGGGGCGCTCGGCGCGACCGTGCCCGGCGCCGGCATGGCCGACTGGCAGGCGATGTTGACCGAGCTCGCCCTCACCGTCGGTCTGGTCAGCACGATTCTCGGCACGGCCTCGCGCGCTCAGAACGTCGGCCCGCTCTCCGCGATCGCCGTCGGCGGCTACATCATCCTGGCCGGACTCTGGTCGAGCCCGCTCTCGGGCGCCTCGATGAACCCCGCCCGCTCCTTCGGCCCCGACCTCGCGCTCGCCGACTTCAGTCACTACTGGGTCTACCTGGTCGGGCCGCTCGCGGGCGCCGTGATAGCGGCCGGCTTCGCCTGGATCCTGCGCGGGCCGGGCGGCGACACCGGTGGCGTGACGGCCGCCCAGGGCAGGCTCGAACAACAGCGGTAGCCACCGTCACGCCGGCGACGTTTCGGGCGATTACCGTCCTATGATCGCCGTGATGTCCCGCTCCCTTGCTCGTCTCGGAGTCGCCGGCTTGTTGCTCGGCGCTCTCGCCTGCTCGAGCTTCATCGGCGCCGGCGGAGCTCAGGGCCGGGATTCGGTACCGGCTCACCTCACGGCCGCCGCGATCTCCGCGAACGCACGCAAGGCGGGCTCGAGGACGATCCGCTTCTCCGGCTACACCTGGCATGTCAGAAACAGCGCGATCAGTCGCAGCGGCCCGGGGCCGAACTACTTCTCCAGCCGACGCGAGAACGTCTGGCTGGACGGGCGCGGCCGGCTGCACCTCGAGGCCGTCAAGCGAGACGGCCGCTGGTACTGCGCGGAGATCTTCTCGGCCAGATCCTTCGCCTACGGCACCTACATCTTCACCCTCGCCGGCCGCGTCGACCGGCTCGACAGGAACGCCGTCCTGGGCCTGTTCACCTGGGGCGGCGACGCGCCCGCCCACGCCTATCGCGAGATCGACATCGAGTTCTCGAAGTGGGGCGAGCGGGAGGCTCCGAACGCGCAGTACGTCGTGCAGCCATGGCAGCACGCCGGCAACGAGCACCGCTTCAAGCTGGCACTGAGCAGCGTCTTTTCCGTTCACAGCTTTCAGTGGAGCGCCGAGCGAGTTCTCTTCTCCAGCAGCCGGGGCCGCACTCCCAAGTCGAGCGGTGCCCTCCAGACCTGGGCCTACAGCGGCGCCGATGTCCCGCCCGCGGGCGCCGCTCACGCCAGAATCAACCTCTGGCTCGTGGACGGTAAGCCGCCTTCCGACGGACGAAGCGTCGAGATCGTCGTCCAGGCTTTCCGCTTCATTCCCGAGGCGTGACGGCCGGTCGCGGCAGGCTCGATTAGGCTCGGAAGGTCTGCTCGGTGAAAGCGTACGGCGGGTAGCGCCGACCGCCGCGCCCCTCGTTTGAGGTCACAGTTTGTGACCTCAAGTGACTACCTTCCCTCACCGTGTTTGAGATCACAATCTGTGATCTCAAACGGCCATCCTCCTCTTCCGTGAGTCGGAAGGCGAAGTCCTCCGGAAAACGAGCAGCGTTCCTCTTGACGGCCCGAACGAGCATTCTCGTTTCGACTCCGTAGAGATTCGCTAGATCGTGATCGAGCATCACACGAAGCCCACGACCGACGAGAATCCGGCGCTCGATCGCCTCGCGAGGGGACGCCGCAGCGGCAACTTCTCCAGGGCTGAGCTCGAGGCTCACCTTGGCGAACCTACCCGAGGACGCAGCGAGGAAATGTGCCGATTCAGCGCAAGATCACGCGGCGTCGCGTTCGCGACTTGAGGTGCCAGCTTGGCATCTCAAGTTCTGCCCTGCCCGACTCGAAGGCGTGCGCGCGAGGATCTACCCGAGCGGTTTCTTCAGGCACTCGCTCGCCGTTCAGTCCCGGGCGCATCGCTGATCCGCCATTCGATCCGTTTACCGAGCACCGCGGCGAGCTTCTCGATGGTCGAGAGCTTCGTGTCGACACTCGCAGACTCGAGGCGGGCCACCTGCGATTGGGAGGTGCCCATCGCGGCCGCGACTTCGGTCTGCGTAAGACCGGACGCTTCGCGTTCTCTGGCCAGGGCAAGAAGAAGTTCCCGGCGTTCTTCAGCCGCCTTCACTAGCGCCGGAAAGCTGGGGTTCCTGGCGCTTCGCTCGTGGATCACTTCGGCGAGAAAGTCTCGCTCCATCTGACTCCTATCCTCGCTTACACCACATACGGTATCTCATTTATTGGTTACGCGCAAACACGGCTCACACTCTCACCTCGCTCTTCGACCGCGAGCTCGCCAATCGCGAAGTCGGCGTATCGCCAGCTCGATCGTCTCGCGGGGCAGTCGCTGCTGCTTCTTCGAGAACGCTTCGAGCGCCAGGAGCACCTGATCGCGCTCGCCCTCCTGGGCAAAGAGAACGCGGAACGTCTGTCTATCGCCTTCGGCCTTTACCTCGTAGATCTCGCCCTCGACGTGCTTGGCCGCGCGAGTACCGATTTTCGCCACCATCTTCATCGCTGCGATAACGTCGGCAACGTCTTCGTCGTTCAGGCCGTCGAGAAACTTCTTCACCGGACGATGCCCCTGAGCCGTGCGGTAGTCACGCCAGCGACGCTTCGGCTCCAGGCTGATTGGGTTCCGTTTACGTGGCACCGCTCGAACCTAGCCTTTGAGCATGGCCGTGCTACCCCCGGGTTGTGCCAAAACCGAACCGAATCTCACCCCGGACAGACGCCGGCGAAATGAAGTCGTCTTAACGCCAGTACAACAACCGGTGCCGCTCCGAGGCATAGCGATCCAGCCAGGGCTCGATCGGCTGCGCCGCCTCCAGGATGTCGCTCCAGCTGCAGGAGGCGAAGTCGTGCGCCGGCGAGCGGGCTACGAGCGTTCCGAACAGGTCGGCGTCCACCTCGATCTTCTCGGGCGGGCCGAGGTTGAGCAGCAGGAAGGCGGGTATCCCGAGGCTCTCGGCGAGCGCCGTGCCGATGCGCCAGTTGCGGGTCAGCTCGTAGTAGCCGTCGGCCGCGACCTCCGCGGGCGAGACCGCGAACAGGTCGAGGCGGTCGAGGTAGCGCTCGAAGCCGTGATAGTTCGGGCGGCGCTCGTTCCCGCTCTGGAACTTCGCCTCGACGAGCACGAGCAGGTCGGCCCAGGCGACGATCACATCCGGCTCCGTGTACGCGCTCGCCGACTCTCCCAGCGAGCCGCAGACCTCCGCCAGCGCCGAGGCGATCGCGGAACCGCGGGCACCGCCGATCGATACGCCCCAGATGAGTAGCGCCGGCTCGCCCGGCGGGCGCTGCGGCGCGACCAGCGCGTCCAGGCGCCCCTGCTGTGCGAGGCCGCAGAAGACCGTCCAGCCGACCGCGTCCTCCGATGTCTCGAAGCAGAACTTCATCAGCTTGTTGCGCCGGTTGCCGCGATTGGCGGCCTGGCCGAGCGCCTCGACCAGCCCGGGGCGCACCTCCCGCGGCACGTTCAGCTCGGGGCTCGCCGTGATCAGAACGCGCTCGTCCTCGTTCCTCGCGTTGGAGTACGCCACGCCGCATTCGCAGCGGTAGATGCAGTCGTCGCGCGAGGCGATGGTCGAGCGCCTACCGAGGCTCGCGGCCAGCGACGCGTTCGGCTTGATCGACCTCTGACAGGTCCGGCAGCGCATCTCCTGAAATCTCGTCGGCAGCGTTTCGGTCATCGGCGCTCCCCCCGGCGGCGGCTCGTCCGTGCGACGCACGTCCCGGTCGCCGTCTCGATCGCACAGATAATAGGCCGCCAGGCCCGATCTCGACCCACCGGGCGGTTCACGACCGGGCAGAGCCTCTAGTCCGGCGACGGCTCCCAGCCGCGAGTGGCCTCGGCCTCCACGAACACGGCTTCGACCTCGTGCGGCTGGATCTCGCCGGACTTGATCTGCTCGGCCCAGTGGCAGGCGACCAGGTGCCCGGGCTCGAGCTCGCGCAGCTCCGGCACATCTTCGCGGCAGCGCGTTTCCTGCACGAACGGGCAGCGGGTGTGGAAGCGGCAGGCCGGGGGCGGGTTGGCCGGGCTCGGTATGTCGCCGGCGAGCAGGATCGGCTTGCGCGCGTGCTCGACCTCGGGGTCGGGGATCGGCACCGCCGAGAGCAACGAGATCGTGTAGGGATGCAGCGGATTCGCATACAGCTCGGCGGCCGGCGAGATCTCCACGATCGAGCCCAGGTACATCACGGCGATACGGTCGGAGATGTGGCGGACGACCGCCAGGTCGTGCGCGATGAACAGATACGTGAGCGAGAACTCCTTCTGCAGCTGCTCGAGCAGGTTGATGATCTGGGCCTGGATCGAGACATCGAGCGCCGACACCGGCTCGTCGGCCACGATGAAGTCGGGGTTCAGGGCCAGTGCCCGGGCCAGCCCGATTCTTTGCCGCTGCCCGCCCGAGAACTCATGCGGATAGCGGCTGGCCGCGTCCCGGGGCAAGCCCACGATCTCCAGCAGCTCTCTGGCTCGCCGCGCCGCCGCTCGGCGACTGGCCAGCCTGTGCGCCCGCAGCGGCTCGCCGATGATGCGCGAGATGCTGTGGCGCGGGTTGAGCGAGGCGAACGGATCCTGGAAGACCATCTGCATGCGGCGCCTGAGCGTTCGCATGCCCTCGGCGCCCAGGTCCGAGATGTCCTCTCCGTCGAAGACGATCCGGCCGGCGGTGGGCTTGTACAGGCGCAGCAGTGTCCGGCCCACCGTCGACTTGCCGCAGCCCGACTCGCCCACCAGCCCCAGCGTCTCGCCGCGGCGGATCACGAAGGAGACGTCGTCCACCGCCTTGATGTCGCCGACGTGGCGGTCGAGCACGATGCCGCTCTTGATCGGGAAGTAGACCTTGAGGCGCTCGACCTCGACCAGGTTGCCGTCCCCGTTCAACCCGCCGCCTCCTTGCGACTGCGCTGCCACGCGTCGGCCGGTACGGGATTGAAGCAGGCGACGAGGTGGCCGGGCTCGATCTCGACGAGTTGGGGCACCTCTTGCCGCGACTGCTCGACCTCGAAGCGGCAACGCGGCTGGAACGGGCAGGCGCTGGGGAAGCTCAACATGTCGCGCGGAGAGCCCAAGATCGGGCGAAGCGCGACGCGTTGCGTGTAGTCGAGCCGGGGCACGCTCTCCAGCAGTCCGAGCGTGTACGGATGCCGCGGCCGCTTGAAGATGTGCTCGGCCGTCCCCCTCTCCATGAACATCCCGCCGTACATCACGTCGATGCCGGTGCACAGTCCCGCGACCACGCCCAGGTCGTGCGTGATCAGGATCAGCGCCGTCCCCGTCTCGCTCACGAGCGTTCGCAGCAAGTCGAGGATCTGCGCCTGGATGGTGACGTCGAGCGCCGTGGTCGGCTCGTCCGCGATCAGCAGCTTGGGCTCGCAGGCCAGCGCCATCGCGATCATCGCGCGTTGCCGCATGCCGCCCGAGAACTGATGCGGGTAGTCGTCCACGCGCGCCTTGGCGCCCGGAATTCCGACCTGGTCGAGCAGCTCGACCGCGCGCCTCTTCGCCTCGTGGCGGCCGAGCCCGAAGTGGGTCTCGAGCGGCTCGATGATCTGGCGTCCGATCGTCATCACCGGGTTCAGGCTCGTCATCGGGTCCTGGAAGATCATCGCGATCTCCTTGCCGCGGATCCGGCGCAGCTCGTGGTCGGAGAGCTGCAACAGATCCTGCCCGTCGAACATGGCGGTCCCGGCGACCGCGCGTCCCGCCCGCGGCAGGATGCCGAGCAGCGCCAGCGCGGTCACGCTCTTACCGCAACCCGACTCACCGACGATGCCCATCATCTCCCCCGGCGCCACTTTGAAGGAGATGTCGTTGACCGCGTAGATCGTCCCGCGCGAAGTCCAGAACTCCACCCGCAGCCCGTTCACCTCGAGAATCGGTGCCTGACGCTCAGACACGGCCACGCAGCTTCGGGTCGAGTGCCTCGCGCAAACCGTCTCCGATCAGGTTGAAGCCGAGCACGGCCAGCACGATCGCCACGCAGGGTGCGATCGCCAGCAGCGGGTCGCTCTGCAGGTACTGGTTCACCTGCGTGAGCATCGTTCCCCACTCCGGCGTGCTGGGATCCTGCGGCCCCAGCCCCAGGAAGCCGAGCCCGGCCACGTCGATGATCGCGGTCGCCATCGCCAGTGTGCCCTGCACGATCACCGGCGAGATCGCGTTCGGCAGGATGTGCGAGAAGAGAATCCCGCGCCGCCGCACCCCGATCGACCTTGCCGCCAGCACGAAGTCTTGCTCTCTCTGCGCCATCACGGAGCCTCGCAGGAGTCGGGCGAAGATCGGCACGTTGGTGATCCCGACCGCCACCATGATCTGCCAGAGCCCGGGCCCGAGCATGGCCACGATCCCGATCGCCAGCAGCAGCCCTGGGATCGCCAGCATGATGTCCATGCAGCGCATGACGATCGTGTCGATGAGACCGCCCGCGTAGCCGGCGATCGAGCCCAGGATGAGCCCGATCGAGAGCCCGGAGCTCGCCGCCACGAAGCCGATCAGCAGCGAGAAGCGGGTTCCGTAGACGAGGCGGGCCCATTCGTCGCGCCCGTTCAGATCGAGCCCCAACCAGTGAGCCGCCGAAGGACCGGGAGCGTGCCCGGGTGAGACCTGCGCGAGATCCGGGTGAGCCGGGTTGGGGTTGTAGCGAGCGATCCAGGGCGCCAGGATCGCCACCAGCACAAAGAAGGCGACCAGGCAGAAACCGATGATGGCGACGGGATTCCGTCTCAACCGGCTCCAGGCCTCCCGCCAGAGCCCGCTCGGCGCCCCTTCGAGCTGGATGTCGGCAGCTTCGATCTCGGCGACGCTCATGAGAGCCTGATCCGCGGGTTGATGATCGCGTACGAGATGTCCACGACCAGGTTGACAAGCACGAAGATGACCGCAAGGAAGAGGATCCCTCCCTGTAGCACCGGGTAGTCGCGGTTGAAGATCGCCTGCGCGAGCCAGCTACCCACCCCCGGCCAGTCGAAGACGGTCTCGGTGAGCACAGCGCCCGAGAGCAGCAGGCCGGTTTGCAGGCCGATGATGGTCGAGATCGGCAGCAGCGCGTTTCGCAGCACGTGGCGGCGGTCGACGATGCGCGGCGGCATGCCCTTGGCTCGGGCGGTGCGCACGTAGTCCTCGTGCTGGACGTCCAGCACCGAGGCGCGGGTGATGCGCATCACGATCGCGAGCGGGATCGAGCCGAGCGCGATCGAGGGCAGGATCAGGTGTTTGATCGCGTCCCAGAGCGCACCGGGGTCGCCATTGATGATCGCGTCGAGGACGTAGAAGTTGGTCGGGTGCGATCGCACCGCCGTGATGTCCTCGCGGCCGAGCGACGGCAGCCAGTGCAGGCGCACGGCGAAGATGTACTTGAGGACGATGCCCAGCACGAAGATCGGTATCGAGATGCCCAAGAGCGACGCGACCAGGCTCGTCTGGTCGAACCAGGAGCCGTATTTCTTCGCCGCCCAGAAGCCGAGCGGAATGCCCAGCGCGATCGCGAAGATCATCGCCCCCAGCGCCAGCTCGACCGTGGCCGGGAAGCGCTGCTCGATCTCGTAGGTGACCGGGCGAAAGCTGCTGATGCTGGTGCCGAGATTGCCTTCGAGCAGGTTCTTCAGGTAGTCCCAGTACTGGACCGGCAGCGGCTTGTCGAGCCCGTACTGATGGTTGATCTGCTTGACCAGGGCCGGGGTGGCGCGCTCACCCAGCTGTGAGGTGGCCACCGAGCCCGGCAGCGCCCGGATCCAGCCGAAGACCAGGATCGAGAGCCCGAGCAGGATGGGGATCAGTAGCAACAGCCGGCGGACGATGAAGCGAAGCATTTTTGTTCGTCCGCCGGCTGGCTGCTAGTTCCTTATTTGGAGATTGTGAGATCTGCCCAGGGCTCGTTGATCGGCCCGATCGGACCGGGCACGTAGCCGTGGACATCCTTGTCCAGTGCCAGCGCGGAGGAGCCCCACGCATACGGCACCACGGGCAGGAACTTCATCACGTTGATGCTTGCCTGTACGTAGTCCTTGGTGCGAGTTGCCGGGTTCGGCTCAGCATCCGCCGTTGCGAGCTCCTTGAAGAGCGACGGGTTGTTGAAGCCGAAGAGCGGTGTCTTCGACCCGAAGTGCACGTTCAGGAAGTCCTGCGGATCGTAGTAATCGGCAATCCAACCCAGCAGGAACATCTGGTACTGGCCGGACTGAGCCCCGCCCAGATAATCCGGCCGCCAGGGAGCGCTGTGAGGCACTACCTGGAAGCCGGCAGCGTTCAGGTTCGCCTGCATGGCCTGGAAGATCCGCTGCGGATCAGGCATGTACGAGCGGACAACGTCCGTCGGATACCAGAAGTCGATCTTCACAGGCAGCTTGAGGCCGGCCTGTTGCAGCAGTTTCTTCGACTGGGCCGGATCGTAGGCGTAGTCCGGAATGCCGCTCTTGGCAAAGCCGAACAGCGAGGGCGGCAGGAACTGGTTCGCCGCTTCCCCTGTCTGGCCGTAGATCGCCTTGATGATCGCCGCCTTGTCGATCGCGTGCGCGACGGCCTCGCGAACGAGCAGCTTGTCCATCGGAGGCTTGGCCTGGTTGAGACCGATGTAGCCGACCGAGGAGACCGGTCGCTTCAGGAGCTGCAGGTTGCTGTCCTTCTGCACGGTCGCGTAGTCGGCCGGTGCCACGTAGTCCATACCCTGGATCTCACCGGTCTGCAGTGCCTGCAGACGGGCGGTGTTGTCCGGGATCGGCTTGTAGATGACCGTCGTGAGCGCAGGCTTCGACCCCCAGTAGTCCGGGTTGGCGACCAGCGTGAGCTTCACGTTCGGCGTCCACTGCTTGAGCATGTACGGACCGGTGCCCACCGGATGCGCAGTCGCGAATGTGCCGGTCGGGTGGAAGACGCCGGTCGAGTCGGTGCTGCCGGCATCTGCCTTGTACTTCTTCAGTGCCGTCGGGCTGGCGATACCGAAGTTCGGCAGGCCGATGGCCGAGATGAACGACGACGAACGACGGGTCAGATTCAGCGTGACCGAGTCGGTTCCGTTGGTCGTGCAGCTCTTGAAGAGGCTCTTGTCCGGCCCCGGGTTGCCCTTCGCCGGATGCGCGAAGCCCCCGAACACCGTGTTCCAGTAGTAGCTGACGGCCGGGTTCTGAAGCGCCGCCGGGAAGTTGTACCAGCGGTCGTAGTTGTAACAGACAGCCGCCGCATTGAACGGCGTGCCGTCGGAGAACTTCACGCCGGTCTTGAGCTTGAACGTCCACGACAACGCGTCCTTGCTCGGCGTCCAGCTAGTCGCCAGCTGCGGTACTACCTCCGAGCCGCCCAGCTTGAAGCCGACCAGGCTCTGGAAGATCTGGTTCGTGATCCGGAGCGATTCACCGTCGGACACCAGCGCCGGATCGAGCAGCACCGGGTCGGCCGAGCTGGCGAACACGAATGTACTGCTTGCCGAGCTTTTCTTCCCGCTCGAGCCGCAGCCCACCAGTACAACGGCGACCACGACCGCGAACAGGGCAAAGAGCACAACCTTTTTCCTCACGTTCCCTCCTTTCGCTTCGGTTGAGTATCTCAGACTCCGAGCGAAAACCGTTAGTCCTACGTATAAGAGCCCGCCGCCGCCTGCGCTTGCGATGACCTTCCCGGCGCGCGATCCCGGCGAGACCGTGCGATAGGCCTCAGAGCCTATCCCGTTAGGAAGCCGCGGTTGAGGTGGTCGATGCGTGGATGCCAGGGGCCGGACGGGCCGTGAAGGCGCACTGGTAGTGCGACGAGCGGTTCGGGCGGTCACTGGCGCCGCGAAGCGGCCGCATCGGGCGTGGGCGCCTAGCGGGATAGGCTCTCAGCGGCCGGCGCGCTCGTTGCGCTTCCGCAGCCTGCGCTTGGCGTCCTTCTTCTTCGCCCGCTCCTCCCTCTGCTCGGCGACTTTGACCTTCGCATCCTCGTAGGAGTCCCGCACGAGCGCCTTGCCGCCCGACCAGCCGAAGGCCCAGATGACGAGCGCGATCGCCAGCGTGACGCTCCAGACGGTGAGGGTCAGCTGCTGGCCGACGGAGTAAGCGGCCGCGCTCGAGTGGCCCGTCACGTTCCGCAGCGAGGCGGTGTTGATGGCCTGGTTCACACCGGCACCACCCGGCGTCACGGCGACGATGCCCGCAAGGGAGTTGCCGCCGATGATGGCCATCAGCGTGTGGAAGGTGACCGGGATCGCGTACGCCGAGAGGAAGATGCCGATCACCGTCAGCTTCGCCAGCCAGGCTCCCAGCGAGGGCAGAACGACGCGAAGGAGGTAGTCACGCGGATGGGCAAGGATCGCCCCGCCCGCTTTCGCTCTCTGCCAGAGCGCGGCGAGCTTTCTCCAGAACACGCGGCAGAGCAGGACGACCAGCACGATCGCGCCGGACGCGGAGAGGACCGTCAGCCCCCAGTGGGAGGCCGCTCCGCCCAGCTCGATCGACGCCGAGCGCTTCACCGTGAGGAAGAGATAGACGTATACGAACACGCTCAGGATGGTGAAGAAGACCTTCTGGACAACCATGCCGGCGAGCACGCCGGGGAAGGTCGCTCCCTGGATCAGCGCCGCGAACATCAGCAGCGTCACGATCGTGCCGGTGCTCGCGGGAAGGAAGCCGTTCATGGCTACACCCACGGCGTAGGCCGCCAGAATCGCGCGGTACTGCATCTCCGCCCGCGGATAGGCGGCACGCAGAATGAAGAACCAGGCCAGCGCCGAGAGCGACGTCTCCAGAGTCTCGACGGAGTAGGCGGCGACGATCGACGCGAACGAGATCGTCGAGAGCGCGTCCCAGAACCGCCTCAGCCAGCCGATCACGTTGACGCCGAGCAGGTTGAGCGCCGCGACAACGAGCGCGATCGCCACGAGCCAGACGGAGATCTTGATGAAACGCCGCGCCCGGGAGCCCTGAAACGGCGCGATCGCCTCGACGGTGCTCGACATCTTCGACTCCTCTCACGACTCTGAAAGAACCCGCGCTCGCAGAGGGGCGATCATAACGCCCTACTTCGCCGCCCAGACAGGGAAAGCGACGATTGCAGCACATCATCCGAAGCCGCTTTTCGCCCGCCTACGGTTACTCCCGCGGCGGGCTGGACATACTCACAGGGCTCGACTCGTCATCCGCGACTTCATCGCGATGGAGGACGAATCGGTTGTCGAACGCGAGAGGAGAGAAGCGATGACAGGGAAGGCCGACTTCAGCAAAGAGGAGTGGGAGCTGGTCTCGGAGGGACCGCCGAGCGCCGGCCTGATCGTGGTCACGGCGCAGCGCGGCGGAGTCTTCCGCGAGACGCTCGCGATCGCGAAGGCCTACAACGAGGCGCGCCGGCAACACGGCGAGAGCCAGCTGCTCGACGAGATCGTCGGGACGAAGCCCGGGCGCGACCACACGCACTACCACTCGCCCGAGGAGCTCAAGCAAGGCGGCTTGCAGCACCTGCGCGACGCGGTCGCCGTACTCCAGCAGAAGGCGACGCCGGAGGAGGTCGCCGACTACAGGCGCTTCGTCCTCGCGGTCGCCGACAAGGTCGCGAACGCGCACCGAGAGGGCGGTGTCAGCGTCAGCGACGCCGAGCGAGCCGCGATCGGGGAGATCTCGGTGGCTCTCGGCGCCGACAGCTAGCCAGGGGGGAGTCGTGGAGGCTCAGACGAGACGCGTCGCACGGGTGATCGAGCCCCAGCCCGTCGTGGAAGGCGCCGGTGTGCGTCTCAGGCGTAGCATCGGCGGCCGGGCTCTCGACTACCTCGACCCCTTCCTGCTGCTCGATCACTTCGAGTCGGACGACCCGAACGACTATCTCGCCGGCTTTCCGCTCCATCCGCACCGCGGCATCGAGACGGTCACCTACATGCTCGCCGGCGAGGTCGACCACAAGGACACGATCGGCAACGCCGGCACGATCGGCCCCGGCGATGTGCAGTGGATGACCGCCGGCGGCGGCCTCCTGCACGAGGAGATGCCGCGCCCGCGCGAGGGCAAGATGGGCGGCTTCCAGCTCTGGGTCAACATGCCGGCGAAGCTGAAGCTGTCGAAGCCGCGCTACCGGGAGCTGGCCGACGCCGCGATCCCCGTTGTGGAACGACCGGACGGGACACGAGTGCGCGTCGTGGCGGGCCGCTGCGACGAGGTGCAAGGGCCGGTCACCGAGATCTACGCCGACCCCGAGTACCTGGACGTCGAGCTGGCCGCCGGCTCCGACTTCGTCCAGCCCGTTCCGCGCGGACACGCCGCTTTCGCCTACGTCTTCCGCGGCGAGGGCGAGTTCGGCTCCGAGGGAGATCTCGGCTACCGCGGCGACCTCGAAGGCTCGCTGGTTCAGGCGCCCGGCCTGGTCGTCTTCGGCGACGGCGACGAGGTGCATGCGCACGCCTACGAGAGCCCGCTGCGCTTCCTGCTCGTCTCGGGCGCTCCGCTCGGCGAGCCGATCGCCCGCTACGGCCCGTTCGTCATGAACACGCGCGAGGAGATCGAGCAGGCGCTCGAAGACCTGCGCAACGACACCTTCATCTGGAGCGAAGACCGAGCCTAGAGCTCCTCGTCCTCCCACTCCGGCCAGCAGTCGCACAGCGCCAGCGCCTCACCGCAGCGCGGGCAGGTCTCCTGGTCGCAGCCGACGTGGTGCAGTCCGCCCGGCTCGACTCCGCAGTCGGCGCAGGACTGGTCGGTCGGCTCACCCTCCAGCGCACCCCAGCGGATGCGCTCGTAGCGTCCGTCCACCAGCTCGGCGAAGCGCTCCGTGCAGGACGAGGCGCTGAGCATCTCCTGGCCGCAGACGGCGCAGACAGCCATGCGGGCATCGTAGTCGCCGGAAGAGATCGTCCGAGCGCGTCGTCAGGCGACCACGCGCGCGCCGTCCAATATCTCCACGGCACTGGCGCGCCACGACGGCGAGAGGATCAGCGAGCCCGCATCCTCGAAGCAGCCGAGCACTTCCTCCACTCCGACCAGAACCGGCGACCTCTCCGCAAGACGCGTCCTGATGACCAGACCGCTGGGGGAATTCTTGGCGTCGTAGACGATCTCTTCGACCGTCCCCACGTAGCCGTCGGCCGAGATGACGCGAAAGCCAATCGAGCGATCGAGGCTGTCCATGCCCATATGATCGACGCCCTCGATGAGCTGGAGATGAGAATTTCGCGCCGCAAGCGGCTTCGTTTCGGGATCGTAATACCGGTCGGCTAACCGGACGTCGCAACTTGCTTCTCGCGCGCTCCTTCCTGCAGCATGCTCGGACTGACCCAGATGATCTCCCAGAGATGCCCGTCCGGGTCCTGGAAGCTCCAGCCGTACATTTCACCCATGTCCATAGGCTCGTTGGCCTCCTGACCTCCCGCCGCGAGCGCCTTCTGCACGAACTCGTCGACCTGCTCTCTACTCTCGACCGAGAGCGAGACGATGGCCTCCGTGTGCGTCCTCGTGTCGACGAGCTCCTTCCAGGTGAAGTCCTTGAAGCGGTTCTTCTCGAGCAGCATCACGAAGCCCTCGTCGCTGACGATCATGCAAGTGGCCGTTTCATCAGTGAAGCGAGGATCGAACGTGAAGCCGAGTCGTGTGAAGAAATCCACGGCCCTGGCGAGATTCTCGACGGCGAGATTGACGAAGATCTTTCGAGACGATCCGTTATCCATGATTCCTCTACTAAGTCGTGTGTTGATCCGTGAATCCGCCTCGGTACCACGATCAGCCGGTCCTCTTTGCGTAGTTGCTCGCCCCGTACCAGTCGACGATGACCACCGGCTCGTCACCGATGACCCAGCCGTCGTGCCCGCTCGGTATCGAGGTGATGTCCCCCGGCTCGGCGATCAGCTCGGTGCCGTCGTCCATCCGGATCCCCAGTCGTCCGCTGACGTGGTACTGGAAGTGCGGCGCCTCGCAGCTCTCGGTTCCGGCGATCGGCTTCACGTCGTTCGACCAGCGCCAGCCCGGCTCGAAGACGTATCGCCCCACCTCGCTGCCCCCGATGTCGAGGATTTCGGCTCGTCCGTGCGGGAACTCGCGGGTCTCTTCGGGATTCCTGAAACTCTTGTGCTCGGTCTGCTGTGATACAGCCATGACCCCTTCTCCTTCCGTCTCTCGATGAAACAACGCAGATGGTTCTTTTTGACTAGACGGCAAAAACAAAACGTCTCGGTGCACGAGCGCAGACAGCTGCCCGGCGACGGTGCTCTCGAGCAGGAGACAGCCGCGCCCGCTAGTGGCAGGCGCGGCTGTCTCTAGATTCCTTCGTTAACCGATTTCCGGGACTTCGTGCTCGGCGCTAGCCGAGTGCTCGAGCTCGAAGAGGTGCTCGGGACGGATCAGGATGGCGCCCTCGCCGCGGGTGTAGGCCTCCTCGCCGTGCTGACTGAGGTCGAGGCCCTTCCCCTCGTCGTGCTCGTGCACGCGTATCCGCGCCACCAGCCCCATCAGCTTGAGCAGGATGAACGTCCCGCAGAAGGCATACACCGGCGCCGCGAATGCCGCCACGGCCTGCCGCCCGAGCTGGATCGGCGAACCGAACAGCAGCCCGTTGCCGGTCAGGTTCCAGCTCGCCTCGGCGAAGAAGCCGATGAACAGGATCCCCGTGAAGCCGGCCAGTCCGTGCGCGGCCAGCACATCGAGCGTCTCGTCCAGGCGCGTGCGCGGCCGCCAGACGATCAGCGCGTACGACGGTATCGCCACCAGCCCGCCGAGCAGAATGGCGCTCATCGGGCTGACGAAGCCGGCCGCCGGGGTGATCCCGACGGCACCGACCACGATCGCGGTCGCCGCCCCGATCGCCGTTGCCTTGCGCCCGCGCAGGTAGTCGATCAGCATCCAGACTCCGAGCGTCGTGGCCGGAGCCAGCAGCGTGTTGGTGAAGGCAAGCGGCGCCTGCTTACCGGTCGTGAGCGCGCTACCTGCGTTGAAGCCGAACCAACCGAACCAGAGCAGGCTCGCTCCGAGCAGCGCGTAGACGCCGTTGTGCGGCAGAAGCGCCTGCCGGCCGAAATCCTTGCGCGCCCCGACCACCAGGGCCGCCGCCAGGGCCGAGAAGCCCGAGGCCATCTCCACCGGTACGCCGCCCGCGAAGTCCATCACGTGATGCTGTTGCAGCCAGCCGCCGCCCCAGACCCAGTGCGCCATCGGCGCGTAGACCAGGCAAGCCCAGAGTGCGGCAAACACCAGATACGAGCCGAAGCGCATGCGTTCGACCACGGCGCCCGAGATCAGAGCCGCGGTGATGATGCAGAAGGACGCCTGGAAGCAGACGAAGACGAGCTCGGGGATGTGCAGGCCGGCACGTGGCCCGCTGGTCACATGTCTCAGAAAGACGTTGTGCAGGTCGCCGATGAAACCGTTGCCCTTGTCGAAGGCCAGCGAGTAGGCGATCACGACCCAGGTGATGCTGACCACCGCCATCGCGCCCAGGCTCATCATGAAGGTGTTGAGGGCGTTCTTGGAGCGCACCAGCCCGGCGTAGAAGAGCCCCAGCGCCGGCGTCATCATCAGCACCAGCGCCGTCGCGACCATCATCCAGGCCGTGTCGCCGCTGTCGATGCCGTTGTTTTTCACCGCGGCGAGAACCACGGGAAGAGAGGTGAGATCGTGCATGGTCTCGTCACCGCCTAGAACACGGGTGTGACCGCGGCGGTGTCCTCCTCTCCGGTGCGAATGCGAACGACCTTCTCGACCGGGACGACGAAGATCTTTCCGTCGCCGACCTCGCCGGTGCAGCCCGCCTTGACGATCGCGTTGACGGTCGTATCGACGAAGTTGTCCGAGACTCCCACCTCGAAGCGCACCTTCTCGTTCAGCTCCATCTTCACAGTGGTGCCGCGGTAGGTCTCGACGGAGTCCGTCTCGCCTCCGTGCCCCTGGATCCTGCTCACCGAGAGGCCGCGCACCTCGGCGCGATAGAGCGCCTCCAGCACGTCGTTTGCCTTCTCGGGACGAACGATCCCGATTACCAGCTTCATCTCTCTCTCCTCATCCTCGAGGCACCGACCAGAACGCGAGCGAAAGCCCCAGACGAGGGCGTGTACCCAGATGAGCGAGTGTGTCTCCTAAGACCGCTCCCAGAACCGGATCGAGTCCGACTAGCTCTGAGGACGAACCTCCCCGAAGGAGATGCCGCACAATACCAAGCCCGCCGGCCTCGAGTGGGTAGGTTCGGCGAGTGCAGGCTCGCCGACGACGGGCGGAAAGGCGCCGCCTAGCGGCAGATCGGGGCTTGCGAGGTCTCGATCGCGGCCTGAGGCCCGCGCTGCGCTGCGTACCAGGCGCCGTCTCGTATCTGGACGCAGTAGCTGCTCGTGCCGGTGCCCGTGATCTTGAGCGTGCGCACGATGCCAGCATCGAGCCGGACGCCGTAGTCGTTTTCCAGAGCCGCCGAGGTCATCCCCGCATAGCCCGAGTGGTCGAGCGCATAGGCGTCGACGATGGGATCGAGGATCTTGATCTCGGCAGCGGCCGAGCTCATCCGCGCGGTCTCGATCGCCGCACGCGCGCGCACCGCCGCAACCCCGATCACGATCAGGGCGAAGACCATGATGGCCGCGGTCTCGAAGGCAACGAGCGGAGAGACGGGGATGCTTCGCCAGGAATGCGCCGTCGCGATCGAATGTGGAGCCGCCGTCATACCGCTGTGATCGTCCGCGGGTTCAGGCAGGCAATACGTAAAAACGGGCTAGCTGCTCACCCGCTCAGGTAGAAAATCGCACACCAGCGCACGCGGACGCCGGGCTCGTCCTTGATCATTGAGACGCATTCGGCACGAACGGCCCTTGATACCGAACGCGTCCCCTGAGCGGTGTCTGACACCGGAGCGTGACGGGCTACTTCTGCTTCGGGTCTTTCCCGCCCCAGGCGCCGATCGAGACGAGGCGCTCGCGGAAACCGGTCTCGTCCATGATCGTCTGCATCTCCTCGGCCGCCTGCTTCGACGGGTACATGTCGCCCAGCTCGAGCTCCTCGCGGATCTCCTCGCGGTGCTCGATGAAGTGCTTCCACTTGTCGCCGCAGGCCTCGGCGATGTCGGCGAAGAAGATCTGCGGTGTCCCGCCCATGCCTTTCTCGTAGAACTGCTCTCCCCAGGCCGAGAACATCTCCACGTGCTTGACGCCATAACCCTGCTCGACCTGCATGCCGCGGATGACCTGGTTGATCACGGCGACCGAGTTGTGCCGCGGGCAGCGGCTCTGGCAGGTGTAGCAGTAGAAGCAGTACCAGAGCGAGTCGTCGGTGAGCAGGGTGGGGTCGCCTTCGAGCGCGCGTCGCGCTACCTCGCGTGGCGAGAAGTCGCTGAAACGCGCCGCCGGGCAGCCCGAGGTACAGATACCACACTGAATGCAGGAGAGGAAGCCGTCGACGTGGTCGTGCATGCGCGGGTCGTTGATGATCCGCTCGAAGAGGTCATTGTGCGCCTCGGGTCGTTCGCTGAAGGCGCTGTCGGCGATGAACGAGTACGGGTTGGCCCGGGCCTCGCCGCTCCGCTCGCCCTCGACGGCCTCGTGGTTCTTACCTGTCTCGTTCTTGTCGCTCATCGGCTTTCTCCGTCGGCAGTGGTCACGGCCGCCGCGGCGGCCTGGAAGAACTCGGGCCAGAAGTACACCTCGATACCATGCTTGCGCGCGGCCGAGTGGACGTTGTCGCGACAGAGCAGGCAGGGAGTCACGATCGGAGCGTCCTCCTCCTCGGCGAAGGCGACCAGCTTGCCCACGGCCTCGGTCGCGCCGCGGTACATCCCGCCGAGCGCACCGCAGCAGCCGGCGTGCAACGAGGGGTAGGCGCTGACCATCTCGGCGCCCGCCAGCTCGGCCGCGCCGGCCAACGAAGCCAGAGCGGTGTCGCGGTCGGTCAGGCAGCCGACATAGGGGACGAAGCGCGGCGCCTTCGCCGTGAGCTTCCGCTCCTCGCGACGCGCGTGCTCGACCAGAGCCTGCCAGATCGGCACCGTCTCGATCTCCGACTCCTGCAGGCCGTGGTCGCAGGCCGGGCAGGCGGTGAGAACAGTCTCTTCCGATTCGGCCTTGGCCGCCACCTTGCCGCGCGTGGCGTGACCGCAGCAGCCCGCCCCTTTCAGCTCGAAGGCCGGGAAGCCGAGCTCACGAACGACCCTGGCGGTGGCCTGCAGAGCGCTCTTGTCCTGCTGCAGGGCGCAACCGGCGTAGAAGGGCTTCGGCTCGACGGCGCCTTTCTCGCCCAGGCGCGGGCTCCGGCGCAGCTTGCCCGAGGCCATCTTGTAGCCCATCGCCGCGGTCGCCAGCAGATCCTTCGGGATGAAGCCGCGCGAGGCCATCGCCGTGCCGAAGAGCATGTTGTCGATCGAGCTCTTGCGCGACAGCCGCCTGGTCGCGATGTCGGCCGCCTTGCGCTCGGGGCAGCGAACGCCGCCGAAATCGGTCTGCAGCCGGCGCACCGCGGCCATCATTCCGGCCACGTCGACCTCCATCGGGCAGGCATCCGTACAGGCGCGGCACTCGCTGCAGCGCCAGACGTCCTCGCAGGCCAGCAGCTTCTCGACATCCTGCGAGAGGATCAGCCTCACCACCCGGCGCGGGCCGATCTCGAGCTCGAAGCCGTTCGGGCAGGCGCCGCGGCACTGCCCGCACTGGAGGCACTGCCGGCACTCCACGGCGAGCTCCTTGACGACCTCGCGCGCCTGCTCAGACACCTGCGCGGACACAGCCCTCACCCCCTTCGCAGGGAAGGCTTCCCGCCCGCTCGAGCTCGAATCCGGCCTTGTAGGCTTCCTCGTTCCCCTCGGCGCGGGCGCAGAAGAGGCGAATCCGCCGGCCGACCGTGTGCCGGTCGACGGCGCAGAGATGCCAGAGCTCGAGCGGAATCGGCATTCCGCCCTCCTCCAGCAGCTCGCGCGCCAGCTCGATCTGCTCTTCGGCCGAGAGGTCGCCGGTGCGGTACTGGCAGCGATCCTCCGCGCAACCGGCCAGGAAGACTCCGGCGGCGCCGAGCCGAGCCGCCTCGACTATGTGCAGGGCGCTGATCCGGCCCAGGCAGGGCAGCTCGATCAGGCGCACGTTGTCGGGGTAGCGGTCGTGGCGCAGCCCGCTCAGGCTTATCGCGGCGCCGGCGCACTCCTTGCAGTAGAACCCGACCACGGGTCGCTCCACGCCGGAGGTCATCGTGCACAGGCGCCCGAACAGGGAGTCGTCGCCGAGGTTGTGCGTGATCGCCAGCTCCGGGCAGTTGGCCGCGCAGATACCGCAGCCGCGGCAGGCCTCCTCGTCGATCACGGCCAGCTTGCCATCGTCGCGCACCTCGCTCGGGCGCGGCACATCGGCGGGGCGCTCGACCAGGCTGATGGCGCCGAAGGGACAGGCGTCCTGGCAGGTGTCGCAGCCGACGCACTTGGCCGCGTCGACCACCGAGGCGGGCGCAGTCCTGCGCCCGGCCGAGGCGAGGAAGTTGTGGATCTCGCTCGCCACCGCCGAGGCCTCGGTGTTGCACTCAACCAGGGTCTTCGGCCCGGCCGCCGAGCCGCAGACGAAGACGCCCTCGGAGGTTGTCTCGGTGGCGCGGTTCTTGCGGTCGAGGATGTCGATGAAGCCGTCCTCGTCCAGATCGACGGCGAGCACCTCGGCGATCCGGGCGGCGTCGCCGGCCGGCACCATCCCGGTCGAGAGCACGACCAGGTCGGGGCGCAGGATCTTCTTCTCGGCCGCGGTCACATCCTCGACCTCGATCACCGGCTTGCCCGCGTCGTCGAACTCGACCCGCGGCGGCGTTCCGCGCAGAAACTCGACTCCCGCCCGGCGAGCGGCCAGGAACCAGTTCTCGTAGCCCACTCCGGCGGCGCGCATCTCCAGGTAGCAGATGGTCACCTTCATCTCCGGGAAGAGGGTGCGCATCTTGATCGCGTGCTTGAGCGCGATCATGCAGCAGATGCGCGAGCAGTAAGGTAGGCGCCGCCGGTCGCGCGAGCCGGCGCACTGGATCATCACGATCTCCTTGGCCGGCTGCTGGCCGAGCCAGGAGGCCTCCTCCCAGTCGTCCATCAGCTCGGCCAGCTCGCTCTGCGTTACGACGTGCTCGTGCCCGTAGCCGAGATGGTCGATCAGCCTGGCGGGCGCGGGCTCGCAACCGACCGCGGTCAGGATCGCGCCGGCGTGCACGGTCGCCAGCTCGGGCGACTGGCTGAAGTCGATCGCGTCCATCGGGCAAGCCTCGGCACAGGCGCCGCAGAAAGTGCAGGCCTCGAGGTCGATGGTACGTTGAACGCGGCCGTCGTAGAACTCGGTGAAGATCGCCTTGCCGCCCGCCTCCTCACTCGCGACCTGACAGACCTCCTCACAGGCGCCGCAGTTGACGCAGTCCTGCGTGACGAAATTCGGCAACTGGCGCAGCGAGACCTCGAAGTCACCCGGGCCGCCGCTGACCGACTCGACCGTGGTCCGGCGCCAGATGTTCATGTTCGGGTTGTCGATCGCGATGTTGCGGTGGAAGCACTTGCGTACTCCCGCCTGGGCATCGGTCGTCGGTAGGCACTGGCCGCAGTCGTTGGTGGGGAAGACGGTGCCGATACGGGCGGCGCGACCGCCGAGGAAGGGCCGGCGCTCGACCAGCTCGACGCGGTGCCCCATCTGCGCCAGCTCGGCCGCGGCCTGGGTGCCCGAGACGCCGCCGCCGATCACCAGCACCGAGTCGACCTTACGCTCGCGCACGAGCTTGTTCGAATGCGCCCCGGGAAAGCGGACAGCCGCCTCGATGATCCGCGCCGCCTTGTCGGTCACGGCCTCAACGTCTTCGTCGTGCACCCACGAGCAACCCTCGCGGATGTCGGCGACCTCCAGCTCCAGGCCGCGCGCGTAGAGGCGCTGGAAGCGCCGCGCGGCGAAGTCCTGCGAGCAACCGGCGAAGACGAGCGGGCGCCCGTCGGCCTCCTCTATCATCTCCCGTAGGCGCGCTTGACCCTCGCGGCTGCACCAGGTCGGGCTGCGCAGCACTTCGCCCTGCTGCGAAGCCGCCTGCTCGAGCCGGTCGAAGTCGAGATTGGCGGCCATCGTCCCGGCGCACTCGCAGAGCAGGATGCGGGGCTGGGTGCCGTTGCCGTTCTCGGGGCTCATCCGCTCACCTCGGCGGCGGCGCCGATCTCGTCGGCCAGAACGGGCAGCGCCTCGGCCGCCCCGGTCGGACAGGCCCGCGCACAGGCGCCGCAGCCGATGCATCTGGAAGCGTCGAAGACGATCGTGCGAAAGGCCGCTATCCGCTCGGGCACCTCGATCGAGCCCGCAGGCTGATGCTGCGCGATCGTGCGCAACGCGGCGCCGATGGCACCACGGCGGCTCTCCGGCGGTGCCGCGTAGAGCTGCATCGGGTCGAACAGCGTTCCCTTCGAAGTGGCGCCCGACGGGCAGGCCGAGGCGCAACGGCCGCAGCCGATGCAGAGCTCCTCATGCCTGACGATGCGGCAACCGATCGCGCCCGTGCTGATACGCGGCGCCGCTCCCGGAAGCCGCTCGAAGATCGCCTCGCCTCTGGCCGTCAGCGGCATGACCGGATCACTTCCTCCCGAGCGGCGGCAGGTTGGAGATCGTCTCGTGCATCTCATGCGCGGCGGCGACGAACCGGGGCGAGTCGGCCGCGCTCATCGTGAACATCCGCACCCGACCTCGCTCGACGCCGACCGACTCGAGCAGGTTCTGCACGAACTCCACCCGGTCGAGCGCGTGGAAGTTGCCCTCGCGGTAGTGGCACTGCCCCTCCAGGCAGCCGGCGATGTAGACGCCGTCGGCGCCTTCGGCGAGCGCGCTCAGCAGATGAAGCGGACTGACCCGGCCGGTGCAGGGCACGAGCACGCTGCGGATCGTCGTCGGAATCGAGACGCGGGCGTTGCCGGCAGCGTCGGCGGCCGCGTAGGCACACTCGCGGCAGAAGAAACCCACGATGGTGCGATCGGCGCTCGCCGTCTCGACTGCTGCCGCTATCTCTTCCTTCAGCGTCTCGGTCACGCCGTCGCCTCCGCCAGGATCTCCTCGTCCGAGAAGCCGCCGAGCGTCATCGCTCCCGACGGGCACTCGGCCACGCAGATCCCGCAGCCGCGGCAGGAGTTGATCTCAACCACGGCGCGCGGACTCTCGCCGGCGCTGAGCCGCACCGCACTCTGCGGGCAGACGGTCTCGCAGACGCCGCAGCCGATGCAGACCTCGGGGTCGGAGTAGGCGACCTGCGCCGGCGTCATCGTGAAACCGCTCGAGAGCATCGACATCACACGCGCAGCGGCGGCCTTGCCCTGGGCGATCGTGTCGGGTATCGACTTGGGCCCTTGCGCCGTACCGGCCACGAAGATCCCCGTCCGCTGCGTGTCGACCGGCTTCAGCTTGGGGTGGTACTCCTTGATGAAGCCGGCCGAGCCCTGCTGCAGCCCGGCCACGCGGGCGATGTCGGTAGTGCCGTCCGAGGCCTCGAGCCCGGCCGAGAGCACGACCAGGTCGTACAGCTCCTCGGTCTTGCGGCCGGTGAAGGAGTCCTCGACGCGCACGCGCAAGCTGCCGTCCGACTCCTCGAGCACCTCGCCCGTTCGGCCGCGCACGTAGCGCACGCCGCGATCCTGGACGAGCCGGTAGTACTCCTCGTGCGCCTTGCCCGGAGCGCGCAGGTCGGTGTAGCCGATCGTGATCTCGGCCTCGGGGTGGTGCTGCTTGATCAGCGAGGCGTGCAGCGTCGCGAACAGGCAGCAGATCGCCGAGCAGTGCTCGTTGCCGCTCGAAGTGCAGTCGCGCGAGCCGACGCACTGGAGCATGAAGATCTTCTTCGGGACCGCGCCGTCGGAGGGACGCTTGAGCTCGCCGTCGGTCGGTCCGGAGGCGGAGACCAGGCGGGCCAGCTGGCTCTGGGTGATGACATTGGCGAAGCGATCCCAGCCGAGCGGCTTCTTGCGCGAGACGTCGAACTCCTTGTGCCCGGTGGCGATGACGATCGCGCCGACCGTGATCTCCTCCTCGTCGGGCTCCTGGCCGAAGTCGATCGCTCCGGCCGGGCAGGCAGTCTCGCAGGAGCGGCACTCCGAGCAACCGCCGCAGTTGAGGCAGCGCCTCGCCTCGGCGACCGCCTGCTCCGCGGAGAAACCGAGCTGCACCTCTTGCCAGCCCGCGCGCCGCTCTGCGGCGGCGAGCCCGGGCATCAACGTGCGCGCCTGCGGTTCGAGCGAAGCGAGCGCCGAGTCGGCGATCTCGGCGCGCGGGCGCTCGTTCTCCCAGACATCGGCCAGCGTCTCGCCGCGCAGGAAGTTGTGGATCGAGCGGGCGGCGCGGCGGCCTGCTGCGATCGCCTCGATCGCCGTCCAGGGCGCCACGGCCGCGGCGTCGCCGGCCGCGAACACACCCTCGCGCGCGGTCATCATCGTCTCCCTGTCGAAGCCGATCTGACCGCCCGCGAGCTCGACGCCGCTCGCCCCGGAGAGCAGCTCCTCGTCGAGCGCCTGGCCCACCGCGAAGATGACGGTGTCGCACTCCAGCTCGACGAGCTCACCCTCGACCGGAACCGGCGGGCGCCAGCCGCGCTCGTTCGGCTCGTCCAGGGTGCAGCGCTGGAACTTGATTCCCGAGGCAGCGCCCGAACCGAGGATCTCCACCGGCATCAGCGAGGTCAGGAGCTCGACTCCCTCCTCGGCGCCCTCGCGGATCTCATCGGCGCTGGCCGGAACCGTCGCCTCGTCCTCGATGCAGGCAAGCGTGACCTGCCCGGCGCCGAGGCGAAGCGCGCTCCGCCCGGCGTCGTAGGCAACGTCGCCGCCGCCGATCACGACCACGCGCTTACCGACCTTCGGCGTCTCGCCGAGCGCCCGCTCGCGCAGGAACTCGATCGCCCTGATCACGCCGTCCAGCTCGGCGCCCGGCAGCGGCAACGTCTTCGACTTCTGCAAACCGGTGGCGAGCAGAACGGCGCCATAGCCCTCTTCCAGCAACGAGTCGAGCGTGAAGTCGCTACCCAGGCGCTGGTTCAGGCGCAGCTCGACTCCGTGCTGGGCGATCCGCTCGACCTCACCGGCCAGCACCTCGCGCGGCAGCCGGTACTCCGGAATGCCGACACGCAGCATGCCGCCGGCGACCGGCAGCGCCTCGAAGACGGTCGTCTTGTAGCCGTTCAGCGCCAGCTCTCGCGCCGCGCTCAGCCCGGCCGGGCCACCGCCCACGATCGCCACGCGCTCGTCGTAAAGGACGGGCATGGCCTGCACCGGAGCCGCGTCACCGACCTGGTCGGCGACGAAGCGCTTGAGCCCCGCGATCGCAATCGGCTCGTCCAGCCGCCCGCGTGTGCAGGCGCTCTCGCACACGTGCGTACAGATGCGCCCGCAAACCGAGGGGAAGGGGTTGGGCTCGGAGGCGACGCGGTAGGCATCGTCGAAGCGCTCCTGCCCGACCAGGGCGACGTAGCCCTGCACCGAGGTGTGAACCGGGCAGGCCGACTTGCAGGGAGCCCAGCCGCGATGATCGATGGCGAAGCTGGAGGGAACGGCGTTGGGGAAGGGACGCGAGATCGCCTTGCGCTCGGAGACGCCGAAGTCGAACTCGTTCGAGAGCACGACCGGGCAGGCCTCGGCGCACTGGCCGCAGCCGACACACTTCTCGCTCACGTAGCGCGGCTCGTGCCGGACGGTGACCCGGAACTCTCCGGGCGGCCCCGTGATCTTGGTCACATTCGAGAGGGCGTGGATGCGGATGCGCGAGTCGGTGGCGGCGTTGGTGAGCCGCGGCGCCAGCGAGCACATGGCGCAGTCCTCGGTCGGGAAGGTCTTGGAGAGGCGCGCCATGTAGCCGCCGATCGACTGCTGGCGCTCGACCAGATGCACCTCGATGCCCGCGTCGGCCAGCTCCTCGGCCGCGGAGAGCCCGGCGATGCCGCCGCCGACTACCAGCGCCGAGCGGTGCAGGAAGGTTCGCTGCTGCGAGAGATCGGACTGATGATGAGCGCGCGCGACCGCCGCCGCGACGATCCGCTCGGCCTTCTTCTGGGCCTTCTCGGGCTCGTGCTGGTGAACGTAGGAGCAGCCCTCGCGCAGGTTGGCGAAGGCGACCGCGTTCTCGCCCAGCCTCAGCTCGCGCGCGATCCGCTCGAAGGTGGGGCCCTGGAAGCGGCGCGAGCACGACCCGATCACGATGTGATCGAGCCCGCGCTCCTCGACCGCCTCTTCGATCAGCCTGCGGCCCTCGGTGCCGCACATGAACTGATTCACGGCCACTGAGACGACGCCGTCGTTCACCTTCGCCGACTCGCTCAACGACGCCAGGTCGAGCACGCCGGAGATGTTGCCTCCGCACTCGCAGAGGAAGACGCCGCAGCGCATCAGACCGTCACTCCTTCGCGTGCACCGATCCGTTGCAGAATCGGCTCGACGTCCTGGGAGTGCGAGACGACGCCGCAGACCTTGTCGGGATCGGCGCCGAGCGCGAGCGCGACCAGCTGCTGGGTGTGCAGGTGCACGAACGGGTACTTCTCGTTCGCACTCTCCTCGATGATCGAGTGGTGCCGGTCGAACTGGATGGCGCAGTTGGGGCACATGTGCACGCAGACGTCCACGCCCTCCTGGGCCAGGCGCTTGAGCTTCTGACGAGTTACAGCTTGCGCCATGGCCGGATTGACGAAGCGCTGGCGGAAGCCGGCGCCGCAGTGGGTCGTCTTCTCGTTGTAGTTGCCAGTCTTGATCACCCCGGCCGGCTCGAGAAGATCCTCCGGGATCATGAAGTTCTCGCTGTCGCCCACCACTTCATCGGGAAAGACCTTGCAGTAGTGGCAGGCGGGATGGGTGGCGACCTTGATCCCGTCCAGGCGGCGCTTGATCAATCCGGGAATCGAGTGATGGCGGCTCCAGAGAATCTCCAGCGTGTGCATGTGCTGGATCGTCCTGTCGACCGTGTCGGAGTACTCGCGACCGATCTTGGCCAGCACCTCGTTTGCCTGCTTGCGGTATTCGGGCACCGCCAGCACGTGCTGGGACTTCTTGTTGACCGCGTAGCAGGTCGAGCAGAGATAGCTCTGGATCGGATGCCCGGCCTCGACCGCGACACAGGAGTTTCGGGCCGAGATGGCCATCGTGGTCGGGAAGGGCATCATGTCGGTGTAGTAGCCGAGCCCGGTGCAGCAGGTCTGGTCGGTGTTGACGATGTACTCCACGTCGAAGCGCTCGAACAGCCATTTCGTCGCCGACTCGACGCCCGGATACTCGGTCGAGATCAAGCAGCTGCGAAAAATCTGGACACCGCCGGTTACGGGCGGGATGTCCGGAGTCGTTGGTGCCATCAGGGTCGCCTCTCTCGCGCGTGAGTGCCGGCGGGAATTATCGATAGCTCTCACTTGTAAGTCAAATTAGTATTGCTTATCTCAGCAGCGGAATTCTCCGCTCTCTGTCAGTTACTGCGGGTGGCCCACGCGATTCAGCCTGGGAAGACGGCGCTGCCGTCCCCGGCAACCACGACACTGTGATCCAGTCCCGCAGTGGCACCGACCGGCGAACCCTCGACGTAGGCGCCCACTTGGAAGACCCAACCCGGAAAGACGTAGCGGTCCCAGCCCGAGCTCTGTTCAAGAAACTCGAAAGTGCTGAGAACCTCGCCGCCCGGATCTCCGGCTGCCGTCTTCGGTCGCAGGCAGCGCGATCTGGTGAGTAGCGCCGGCGAACGTCCAATCGACCCGACAGCCACCGGCACCGCGCAGGGGTACTCGTTCGAGACGACCTGCGTTTTCAATCCGCCCGGCGAAAGCGTGGCGAAGGCCAGAACATGCGATCCGGAAACCAGGCCGTTGAAGGCGACCGCGGGCCGGCCATCGGCGAGGCGCCCGGCCACACCGTTCGTCGCCTCCGCAACCCGCCAGGAGCCGAGCAGGCTCCCGTTCGGAGTACGCAGATCGAGACGAAGGCCGGAGCCGGAGCCGATCAAGACGGCAACACCGCGCGCCGTCACCGCCGCCGAGAGAAGATCGCCCTTCACCGTCTCGAGTCGTCGCGGGCGCCAGAGCGGCGAACGCGCAACGACGAGGGCACCTCCGGAGATGCCGTAGAGCACCGCGCCGTTCCCGGTTTCGAGCAGCTGCAGAGCCGCGGTCGGCGCATTCGTGAGCCGGAGCACGCGCCCCGAGTTCGTCCTCAGCCAGAGACCGTGGTTGCTTCCCCAAGCGGCGGTGGGCCGAACTTCGGGAGTCACCGCCAACGCACGCACCGAGTCCTTGATCTTGAGCGGGAGCTCGAACGGGATCGGCTCGTGCGGCTTACTTCGAGACCTGCCCCCGAAGAAGGTGTAACCGGCGAGCTCCGGCGCTCTTGTCTTTCCAGGCATAAGTTGCCCCGGGCGCTCGTCGGCCCAGCCGAGCCAGGCTATGCTGAGCCGCTCCTTCCCTGCCGACTCCTCCAGCGGACCGGCGGCGCTCTCCCGACCGTAGGTCGTAAGACTCGTCGTCAACCAGGCCTGCGGCGGTAGGCCGAGGCGGCCGTCGCTTGGAGGTTGCGGAGCCTTCCAGACAAACCCGACTCCGAGCGGAAGAACGATAAGAGCGCAGAGCGCCGCCGTAGAGCCCAGACCGGGACGGCGCCAGGGAGCCAGCTCGACCGCACACCAGCAAGCTGCAGCAAAGGCAGCGCCCACCGCGATGGCCGCCCAGATCGAATGCTGCGGTATCGACGGATAAGACCCCCCGGTTAGCCAGGATCCCTCAGACAACCGCTTCCAGAGCACAAGCGCCAGCGAGAAACCGGCGACTCCTTCGATCAGCGATAGCAGCGTCGCCTTCAACGCCAGACTCGGCCTCCGCCTGGCCGCCGCCACAGCGAGTAGCGCCGCTGCCACCGGAGAAAGCGAAGCGACCGCCAGTGCGATCGCCAGACCGCCTCGAAACGGCGGAAGTACAAGGGTCAACCACGAGTTCACGGGTTCGATGCGGGGATAGCGACTCGATCCTGTCCACCAGACCGCGCCGATCTGGTTGAGCGATGCGACCGCGCCGTAGAACACCCGCCGCGCCTCATACATCAACACCGCCAGCCCGAACGAGACCGCCAGCAAGTTCGCCCAGGCGACCGTGCGAACGCGTGCCTGGTACGACTCGTCGGCGAAGGCGTCGGCGAGCCGCTCGGGCGTACCGAAGCGCTCGATCGCCTTGGCTTCGCCCACCGCGACGGCAGCGCTGCGGAGATGGTCCTCGGCCTCGTGCATGATGCGGCGTCGGGAGGCAGGAGTCGTGCGAAGCCGCGCGTTCAAGCGCAGGAGATAACCTTCGATGGTTGAGGTGTCGGCAGCCCGGTGCTCGGCCAGTGTGCGGCGGATCGTCCGCAGCCCGGAAAGAACCGAAGGGGCGCCGCAGGCGGCCAGCCCGATCAGCACAAAGGGGACGAAGAAGACGACGGGCATGTCCGGCGCCGCGTCGTGCCAGGCCGAGCGCTGCGCGAGCGCGACCCCGGCCGCGGCCAGCAGCAGCACCTCAGCCACGAAGTAGATGCGAACACCGATCGCAGGCCGGCCGCTCGAGTTGAGCGACCAGCCCACGATCGAGGCGGCAAGCGCAACCGCGACCAGCGTTATCACCAATGAGGCCGTGAACCAGTTGTGCGACGCGTTCGCCGCCGACTCTTCGGCCGGCACGATCGCGGCGATCATCAGTAGGAGCGAGGTCGCGCTGACGGTGAACAGGCTCGCTCCGGTCCAGAGCGGCTGGCGGCGCGGGTTTTCGTTGCTCATGCCGTTCCCTCGAGCAAAGCGGTGCTCCCAAGCACCGCGGTGACGGCACGCGAGAAGCTCGACCAGCGCTTGCGGCTCTCGCCCAGCGCCCGCATGCCGCGGTCGCTCAGCTCGTAGACGCGGCGCTTGCGCCCCTCGCCAGTGATCCAGCGGCTGACCAGCAGCCCGGCCTCCTCGAGCCGGTGCAGGGCAGGATATACGCTGCCCTCGGGCAGATCGAACTCACCCGAGCTGGCCGCCTTGAGCGCCTCGATGATCGCGTAGCCGTGAGCCGGGCCCTTGGCGACGACCGCCAGCAGCAGCGGCTCGAGATGGCCTTTCAGCATCTCGCGTTCCTGCGGTGTCGGCGACTTCTTCGACTCGTTGCTCATACCTAGGGATACTCGGTATGAGTCCGAGCTCTCGCCATCACCCGCTCGAGTGAAATGTCGCCGCTAAGGTATGCGCGCCTCAAGCGCTTTACCCAGAGCCTCGCGAATCGGCTCGAGCTCGATCCGGTCGAGCGCCTCGGCGAAGAAGCCGTGCACGATCAGGCGCTCGGCTTCGCGCTCGACCAGACCGCGGCTCATCAGGTAGAAGAGCTGCTCGCGGTCGACCTGACCGACCGTGGCGCCGTGACTGCAGCGAACGTCGTTGGCCAGGATCTCGAGCCCGGGGATCGAGTTGGCATGAGCCTGGCGCGAGAGCAGAAGGTTGCGGTTCTCCTGGTAGGCGTCCGTTCCCTGCGCCTCGGGCTCGACGCGGATCATGCCGCGCCAGACGGTAGTCGCCTCGTCGCGCAGGGCGCCGCGGAAGAGGAAGTCGGAGTTGGTACGCGGGGCGGCGTGCTCCTGATAGGTGTCGAAGTCGAGGTGCTGCGAGCCGTCCGCCGCGTAGACGCCGGTCACGCGCGAGACGGCGCCCGCACCCGCGAGATCGTTCGAGATCCAGGTCTTGCTCTTCTTCGAGCCGAGCCCGGCATAGATCCAGTCCAGCTCGGAGTCATGCTCCAGGCGAGCGTGCTGACGGGCGAAGTGCCAGCCCTGGCGCGAGAGCCTCTGTACCGACACGAGCGCCGGCTTGGCGCCGGCGCCGACGTGAATCTCGACCGCGCAGTTCGTCAGGGCATCGAGGTCGTCGCTCGCCGAGACGTGCTCCTCGATCAGCGTGAAGCGGCTGTTCTCCCCGGCGACGACGAGCAGCCGGGTCGGCAGCGAGCCGTTCGGGACCGTGCTCTCGATCCGCACGTGCAGCGGCTGGGCCAGCTCGACTCCGGCCGGAACCTCGACCAGCAGGCCGTGCTTCCAGAAGGCGGCATTGGCGGCCGCGATCTTGTCGTCCGCCTTGACCAATGCTGCCGATGCGCTTGTCGCTCTGCTTGAGCGGCGCGAAGACGACTCCCTCGGGCGCCCCGAGTATCTCGACGCCGCTCTCGTCGATCCGCGCGCTCCCCGAAAGCTCGAGCTCGAACAGCGGCGCGATCGCGGCCGGTCGCGCTTCGTCCGCGAGCTCGTAAGCGTCGGGGTCGAAGCCGGCCAGGTCGGTGAAGCGCCAACCCTCCTCGGAGGTCGTCGGGAGCGGCAGTTCTCGGTAGGCCTTCTTGGCGGCCGCTCTACTCATACGATGGCGTAGCGGCAGTGGAGCATCAGGTCGTTGCCGTCGGGATCGTTGAAGAACGCCATCTTGCAGACGCTCGAGTCGAAGGTATCGCCGAAGAACTCGACTCCCTTCGCCTCCAGCTCGGCTCGGGCCTGTTCGACGTCGGCGACGTGCAACGCGAGCTGCGCGTTCTTCTGGGGCTGGAAGGTCACACCCTGAGCCTCGGGCTCCCAGATGGCGAGGCAGGTGTCCCCGGCCCAGAACTCGTGCTTCGAGTGCGCGTCGGCACGAAGGCCGAGCAGCTCACCGTAGAAGCGGCGCGAGCGCTCCACGTCGCGAGACGGTATGGCTACGAAATCGATTCTCTCGATCTTCATGCTCAGCCCACGCTCCCTTCCATCTGTAGCTGGATCAGGCGGTTCATCTCCACCGCATACTCGAGCGGCAGCTCCTTGGTGATCGGCTCGACGAAGCCCGAGACGATCATCGAGCTGGCCTCCGACTCCGACAGGCCTCGGCTCATCAGGTAGAAGAGCTGCTCCTCGCCGATCTTCGAGACCGTCGCCTCGTGCGCCACCTCGGCGTCCGCCTCGTGCACGCGGATCGTCGGGTAGGTGTCGGAGCGCGACTGCTCGTCGAGGATGAGCGCGTCGCAGACCACCTTCGACTTCGTTCCGCGCGCGCCGTTAGCCACATGAACGAGTCCCCGGTAGCCGGCCCGGCCGCCGCCGCGCGAGATCGACTTGGAGGTGATCACGCTTGTCGTGTTCGCTGCCAGGTGAATGGCCTTGGCACCCGTATCCTGATGCTGGCCAGCGCCGGCGAAGGCGATCGAGAGCACCTCGCCGTGTGCGCCCTCTCCGCTCAGCACGATCGCCGGGTACTTCATCGTCAGCTTGGAGCCGAGGTTGCCGTCAACCCATTCGACGGTCGCGTTCTCCTGCGCCACGGCGCGCTTGGTGACCAGGTTGTAGACGTTGGTAGACCAGTTCTGGATGGTGGTGTAGCGGCAGCGTCCGCCGGGCTTGACCAGGATCTCAACCACCGCCGCGTGCAGCGAGTCGCTGGAGTAGATCGGCGCCGTGCAGTTGTGCGAGGCAGCGCCCTCCATCACGTAGCTCTCGTCGTCCTCGACGCTCAGGTTGTAGACGCTGCAGCTCGCGGGAAGGTGCTCGACCGAGCGGATCGGCATCCAGCAGTAGCCGTCTGCAAGCACGACATCGGCTTTCCTGACCGTCGACTCCCGCTCCTCTTGCCAGAGCACCTTGTGCTCGAAACGAGGATTGTCCGCCTTGCAGATCGCCAGCTGCCACATTGCCCGCCGAGGTTCTGGCCGATCGCTGCGGCTGAGCGAGGCACGGATACCAAGTGAGAGCAAAAGCTCACGCAAACGCTGCGCGACTTCTCGGTTGGTCTGGTTGATCCGGTAGAGGTCCGAGGTCTCGTCGTGGTGCCCTTCGCCGTCGTAGAGACCGCGCACAAAGGCCGCCCTGTGCTCGTCGGGGAGCCCGAACATCCACTCGGGGACGCGTAGCTCTTCCGTTGTCCGTCCGAATGTCTGCGCGAAGAACCGCGCCGCGCGTACCGACGAGTAGCGGAGCGAGCGCCCGTCGCGCCCTTCGTAGGCGTAATCCCAGGGTTCGATCCCGAACGTGTCCGCGATCACGCCGCGTACGAGCTCCCGCGCATCTTCCTCGTAGTCGGCGCTGTCGAAAACGAGATACGACGTGTTGGCGCTGACTGTGCCCTCGCCTACATAGAGCCCCATCACGCGGCACATCGGCACCGATAACGCGACCTCAACCTGCTCGGCTACGGGAGCGTGACGACCTCGCCCGACGACGACTTCTTCCGCGAGCACGATCGGCGTCTCTTCGGTCTCGATCGACGCGGGTACCGCCAGATAGTCACCGGGCTCGAGCTCCCAGGCCTCCTTCCATTCCGATGCGAACTCGCGGTTGTGGTCGCGCGGGCGCCTCCGTTTGGAGACGAGGAACGGGTGCCTGGGGGTGACTGCCAGCGAGCGGTACGACTCGCCCGCAAAAGTGATGTGGAAGATCGGCCCCTCGAAGTGCCTCTGCATCGTGTCGCGCACGCGGCGGAAACGGCCACGGTGGGTCAACACTTCCTCTCCGATCTCGATCTCCTCGATCGGTTTCTCGCCGCCGCGCACGCGCACCATCGAGCCCGCCAGGCCACAGCCCTCGACGTAGTGCACGAAGGCGCCCTCGTCGACGACGATCATGGTGCGCTCGAACTGGCCCATGTTCTCGGCGTTGATGCGGAAATAGGCCTGCAGCGGCATCTCGACCTTGACGCCGGGCGGCACGTAGATGAAGGAGCCGCCCGACCAGACAGCGGTGTTCAGGGCGGCGAACTTGTTGTCACGGAAGGGGACGACCGTGCCGAAGTGCTCGCGCACGATCTCCTCGTTCTTGCGCAGGGCGCTGTCCATGTCGAGGAAGACGACGCCCTGGCGCGTCAACTCCTCCTGCAGCCGGTGGTAGACGACCTCCGACTCGTACTGGGCGCCCACTCCGGCCAGGTACTTCTTCTCGGCCTCGGGGATGCCGAGCCGGTCCCAGGTCTGCTTGATGTCGGGCGGCAGCTCCTCCCAGGATTCGGCCTGGTTCTCGATCGGCTTGACGTAGTAGAAGATCGAATCGAAGTCGATGGCCGAGAGATCGCCGCCCCAGGTGGGCACGGGCCGGTTGAGAAAGTGCTCGTATGCCTCGAGGCGCCGCTTCAGCATCCAATCCGGCTCGCCTTTCTGCGCCGAGATCGTCTCGACCACCTCGCGCGTGAGCCCGCGCCCGGTGCTGAAGGTCGGCTTTTCGTCGGTGTGAAAGCCGTACTTGTAGTCACGCCCGATCTGCGAGACGTCTGTCTCGTGCTTTGCCACTACTGCCCCTTGGAGGCGTAGGCGTCGTAGCCTTCCGACTCCAGCTGCTCGGCCAGCTCGGGGCCGCCTTCGGCAACGAAGCGGCCGCCAGCGAACACGTGCACGAAGTCGGGGCGGATGTAGTTGAGGATGCGCTGGTAGTGGGTGATGACCACGGCGCCCAGCTCGGGACCGACCTGATCGCTGACGCCGCTCGCGATCGTCTTCAGGGCGTCTATGTCGAGGCCGGAATCGGTCTCGTCGAGCACGGCTATCCGCGGCTTGAGCAGCGCCAGTTGGAGGATCTCGATTCGCTTCTTCTCTCCACCCGAGAAGCCGTCGTTGAGATAGCGGCCGAGCAGCTCGCGCGGCACCTTCAGCCTCTCTGTCGCCGCCGCCAGCTCTTTCCGGAAATCGGGAATCGGGATCGGATCGTCTTCGCCGCCGGCGCGCGCCTTGCGCAGAGCGTTCATCGAAGAGCGCAGAAAGCTCGTCACCGTCACACCGGGGACGGCGTGCGGATACTGGAAGGCGAGGAAGAGACCGCGCTGGGCTCGCTCGTCGGCGCCCAGCGGAAGCAAGCTCTCTCCGTCCAGGCATACGTCGCCGTCCGTGATCCGGTAGGCAGGGTGGCCCATCAGCGCATAGGCGAGGGTGGACTTGCCCGAGCCGTTCGGGCCCATGATCGCGTGCACCTGGCCGGCTTCGACCGAGAGGTCGATGCCCTTGACGATCTCGCTGCCGTCATTCAGCGCGACGCGAAGGTTTTTTATCTCGAGTAGTGCCATTCCTTATGGCGCCTTCCGTTCCGGAGACTCGCCATTTGAGCCGGCGCCGGCCTTTTCACTCTAGCGGTCCAGATTCGCTCTCTCGCTCCAGGCTTCGTTCCCTTCAGCGACGAGATCGGCCTAGAGATCGCGGCGAGCGAAGGCGAGCACCGTCGCGCTCCCGACAGCCAGCACGTAGACGGCGGACCAGAGCCAGACCGCCGAGCCGCCCTGAACCGAGCCGCCGAACGGCCCGAGCCTGATCACTATCTCGGTGACGCCGCGCTCGCCCTGGATCAGGCGGCCGAGCGCGCTCTGGTAGAGCCATTCGAACGGCGTGACGTAGCGAATAACTGTCGCGGTTTGCTCCAGCTTGTGAGAGTTGACGGCACCGCCGATCTCACCCAGCAGCCCGCCGAAAAGGCCGGCGCCGAAGAGCATGAAGACGCCGATACCATTGGCGACTCCGCTCAGATAGACGGAGCTGAGCATCGAGACGACAGCGACAACGGCGATCGCGGCGCTTATCTCGAAGCCGGCCGCGAGCGCATGGTGCGGTGTCCAGCCGAGCGTCGCGTTGGTGATCGCGATCGCGGCCGCAAAGACAATCGCCACGTAGATGACGGCGACCGTGATCGCCGCCAGCAGGCGGCCGAGCAGGAACTGCCAGCGGGTGAGCGGCCGTACGATGAGCGCCTGCAGAACGCCCTGCTCCGCGTCGCCGCGCACCGCCGAGATGGTCAGGAAAATCGCCAGCGAGACGCCGAAGAAGTAGGTGGCGAAAACGGCCAGGCCGAGAATGTTTGCCGCTGCGAACACGTCCAGCTTCACGACCCTCGCAGCGGGGCCGATCTGCACCTCGGAGACGTTCACGAAGGAGCAGCCCAGCCCGTAGAGGCCGAGGAAGACCATGGTCAAGAGGAGCCCCGCATGGAAGACGCGGCGGCGCAGGCTCTCGCGGAACGCGTAGCCGAAGACGACCCAGCTGCCCCTCACTCGCCGTCCTCCGTCACGACGTCCAGGTAGACCTCCTCGAGCGTGGCCGAGCGAACTCGCACGCCGAAGATCCGCTCGCCCTCGCCCACGAGCCGCTCGACGAGCTCGGGCACCTCCTCGCGGCGCATGCTCTCGAAGAGACGCACGCCGCCGGCCAGCTCGACCTCTACGCCACGCGGGCGCGCCAGCTCCTCCAGCGGCCCGGCCTCGACCACGTGGCCGCGATCGATGATGACGATGTGGTCGCAAACGAGCTCGACCTCGCTCAGCAGGTGCGAGTTGAGCAGAACGGCGATGCCCTCGGAGCGGAGCTCTTCGAGCAGGACGCGCATGTCGCGCCGGCCGCCCGGGTCAAGGGCGCTCGTCGGCTCGTCCAGAAGGAGAAGTTGCGGCGAGCCGACCAGCGCTTGCGCGACGCCGAGGCGCTGCTGCATCCCCTTCGACATCGCTCCTACACGCTTGCCCGCGGCCGCGCCCAGCCCGACCCGTTCGAGCAGGCGGCCGCGCTCGCCCGCGCCGCCACCCGAGCCGGCGAGCCGCTGATGCAACCTGAGCACTTCGTTGGCGGTGAGCCAGGCCGGATAGCGAAACAACTCGGCCAGGTAGCCGATGGCGCGACAGGCCCGCCGCGAGCCCGCACCCGCGCCGAATACCTCGACCTCGCCACGAGTGGGATGCACGAGCCCGCAGGCGATCTTGGTCAGGGTGGATTTCCCGGCGCCGTTCGGGCCCAGCAAGCCGACGAGCTGGCCCGACTGCACCTCGATGTCCACGCCAGCCAGCGCGTCCGTCTTGCCGAAGCTCTTGACCAGTCCGCGCACGCTGAGCGCCGCGGCCGAGACCTGTTCGGGGGTCTGTTCGATCAGGCCATTCGGCGGCGCGGTCACGACCGGACTATACGGATCGACCCCGGGCGGCATCCCCACTTGTGGGTCGCGCGCGGAGCCGACACGAAGACGGCACAATCCCGTGCGCGCTCTCTTGGTACCTTTTCGCGCCCCGCCAGCCCGGTGCCAGGAACTCCTTTCAAAAAGAAGGGACCCGTCCATGCAAGGCGAATCAGTCCGTCATCTGAGCTGGCGAGACTGGAGGTCGACGATGACTTGGGAGCCTTGGCGGGTGTCTGATGGTCTCTGGGAAAGGGTGCAATCACTCCTGCCCGTTACAGAACGACGCTTTCGCTATCCGGGCAGACAGAGAATCAACGATCGCCAGTGTCTGGAGGGGATCCTGTTTGTGCTCTTCTCCGGGCTTCCCTGGGAGGCGGTGCCGACCGAGCTTCAAGTCTCGGGAGTCACATGCTGGCGGCGGCTCGAGGAATGGCAGCGGAGCGGGGTCTGGCAGAGACTGCTTTCCTTGTTGCGTGCCGAGCTCGAAGAGCGTCAGGCGCTCGACGAAGTACGCCTGATCGTCGACTCGTCGATCGCACCTGCCAAAAAAGGGGCCAAAAGACGGGGCGAAGCCCGGTGGATCGTGGCCGCACCGCGACCAAGCGGCACCTGATCACAGACGGAGAGGGCACTCCCCTGGCGGCTCACATCACAGCGGCCAACATCAACGACTACGGACAGCTCCTGCCCCTGCTCGACCGATTCCTAGGCGAGACCCCTGGCTCCGGACAGGAGGTCCTGGCGGATCGGGGCTATGACGCCAAGGCAGTAAGAGACGGGATCTCCGAGCGCGGATGTGAGCCCCGGATCTCCCGCCGAAACCGGCCGGGAGAGGGTAAGAAGCGAGATTCGCAGGCCAGAGAGCGAAGCGTGATAGAGCGCTCCTTTGCCTGGCTTTCCTATCTCCGCCGGCTCGCTACTCGCTGGGAGCGCCGCGACGACCTCTATCTCGCCTTTCTCCTGCTCGGCTGCGCCGTCATCTGCTGGCGTCGTCTCGGGAGGTCATTTTGAAAGGAGCTCCTGGCACCGCGCCGTAGGCGCGTGCCTGTGTCAGGTAGAGCGAGCGACGTGGAGATCTACCGACTGGACGAACGGGACCGGTCAGGCGGCCAGGAAGAAGCGCTCGCGCTCTTCCATCACGGTGCAGAAGGCGTTGACTACAAGCGGATCGAACTGGCTCCCGGCGTTCTCGCGCAGCTCGGTCATAGCCTCCTCGATGCTCATCGCCTGACGGTAGGCGCGTCTCGAGATCATCGCGTCGAAGGCGTCGCAGACGCCGATGATACGGGCAGCGAGCGGGATCTCGGTACCGACCAGATGATCGGGATAGCCGGTTCCGTCGTAGCGCTCGTGCGTCCAGCGGATGATCCGCGCGACCTTGTGCAGCGCCGGGGCCGCGTGCAAGATCCGCTCGCCGATCATGGAATGGCGCTCGACGAACTTCCGCTCCTCGAGATCGAGCGGGAAGCTCTTCTGCAGAATCGTCGTCGGCAGCGCCGTCTTGCCGACGTCGTGCAGCTCCGCTGCCAGCTTCACCTGCTCGAGCTCCTCGATACCCACGCCCAGCTTGCGCGCGACAGCCTCCACGAGCTCGGCCAGCCCGTGCAGGTGATCGCCGCACTCGGGCCCGCGCTTTGCCAGCGCGTCCATCAACACTTCGCTCGACTGGAGCGCGCCCGCCGACGGGCGCAACGAGTACTTGAGCGCGTACATGCGCTCGTTGGCCACCCGCAGCGCATCCGACGCTGTGCTCCCCTCGTGCGGAAGCAGCGCCGTCCCGTAGCAGGGCGCCACGGCGAAGCCGTCGCCTTCCTCGACCAGCGCGGAGGCGACCAGATCGGCGAGCTGGCCGATCTCGTCCTCGACCGCGAGCAGCGCGGCGAATTCGTCGCCGTCCAGGCGATAGGCGCTGCCCCGCGTCGCCACGACACGCGAGAGCTTGCCCGCCAGGCGGTTGAGCAGAGCGTCGCCGGCCGGATAGCCGAAGGTGTCGTTGTACTCCTTGAAACCGACGAGATCGAGCAGGACGAGCGCGACAGGACGCTCGGGTGAGGCCGTGTCAAGGGCTAGATCGAGATCTGCGAGAAGTCGCGCACGACCGGGCAGGCCGGTGAGATCCTCCCCCGCCGACCGCTTTTGAGCCGGCCGCCGGCGCAGGAGCTCGGCTCCCGTCAGCGTACACAGCGCGCAGGTGATTCCGAGAATCGCGTAGAGGAGCTGGGTTGCCTGACGCGGCGCCGAGAGCCCGTAGCCGACAGCGCAGAGAGAGAGCGCCGCGACGACATAGAGAGCGATCAGAGTCGGATGGAACAGCCTACGGGCCACGTTGTGATCATCGGTTGCCGCCCAACGCGCATAAGGTGATTAGGCTTCCCCGGAATGCGTGTACTCGTCACAGGCGGCGCGGGCTTCATCGGCTCCCATTTCGCCAAGCGCCTACAGCGCTCCGGTGACGATGTCGTCGTGCTCGACAAGCTCACCTATTCGGGCAATCCCGCCAATCTCGCGGGAACCGGAATCGAGCTCGTCAGCGGCGACATCTGCGATCCGCAGGCGGTGGAGCGCGCCGCGAAGGGGTGCGAGGCAATCGTCAACTTCGCCGCCGAGACGCACGTCGACCGCTCGATCCTGGGTGCCACCGACTTCGGGCGGACGGAGTTCGTCGGTACGCAGACGCTGCTCGAGTGGGTGCGAAAGACCGGGGCGCGCTACGTCCAGGTCTCCACCGACGAGGTCTACGGCGATCTCGAGGCGGGCGGCTCGTCACGCGAGAGCGATCCGCTGAGCCCTTCCAGCCCCTACAGCGTCGCCAAGGCCGCCGGCGATCTTCACATTCCGGCCTACGTACGCACCTTCGGCATCGAAGCCTGCATCTCCCGCGGCTCGAACACCTACGGGCCAAATCAATATCCCGAGAAACTGATCCCGCTCTTCACCACCAATGCGCTCGACGGCGAGCCGCTGCCGCTCTACGGCGACGGCAAGCAAATTCGCGATTGGCTCTACGTCGAAGATCACTGCGCCGGTGTCGAGGCGGTGCTCCGGCGCGGCCGTCCGGGCGAGATCTACAACATCGGCGGCGGCCACGAGGTGGAGAACATCGAGGTCGTCGAGCGGATCATCGAGCTGACCGGCGCCAATCCGGCGCTGCTTCAGCACGTCGAGGACCGGCCGGGCCACGATCGCCGCTACTCGCTCAACTGCGAGAAGGCGAAGCGGGAGCTGGGTTGGGAGCCGATCGTTCCCTTCGCGGAGGGGCTGACGCAGACGGTGGCGTGGTACCGCGAGAACCGTCCCTGGTGGGAGCCGATCAAGTCGGGCGAGCACTACCGCGCCTACTACGAGCGGCAGTACGCCGAGCGCCTCGCCGGCGCCGAGTAGGTCTCGGAGCCCGGGCGGCGAAGTCGTCTGCGAGTTGTTGATGATGTCTCCAACGCGATGTTTCCTGTATCGAGCCGCGCGAGGCGCGACCGGCCCGGGGACGGATTAGCTAGCCTCGAAGCTCGTTCTGATGCTCCATCGTGCTCATGCAGCTCTCGTCATCGGCGCCGCCGGGCTCGTGCTTGCGCTCGTTCCGCTGAGTGCTGACGCCGGCTCCAAGCGAGTAAGCACGCTAACACCGGAGCTCGTCTGGTCACCGGCGACGCTGGCCATCTCGGGGCACGGCTGGGGTCACGGGGTCGGGATGAGCCAGTACGGCGCCTACGGCTACGCACAACACGGCTACACCTACGACCAGATCATCGCCCATTACTTCCCGGGCACCGACCTGGAGAGCGCCGACTCCAAGACGATCAGAGTTCTGCTCGCAGGCGGGGCGCCGAGCCTCACCATCTCGTCGACCGCCCCGTTCTCGGTCACCGACTCGAGCGGGGCCACCTCTGTCTTGCCCGATCTCTCGGTGAAGTTGACCTCCTCGCTAAAGCTCGATCTCGCCGACGGGAGCGGCACGACCGCTCTGGCCGGGCCGCTCACCTTCACGGCCGACAGCGCGCCACTCGTCTACGCCGGCCGCTCCTACCGGGGCAAGCTTCGCGTCATCGTTGTCGGAAACAAGCTGCGCCTCGTCAACGACGTCAGCCTCGAGAGCTACCTCTACGGCGTCGTCCCGTGCGAGTCGCCCCACGACTGGCCGGCCGAGGCGCTCAAGGCGCAGGCCGTGGTCTCGCGCACCTACGCACTCGCCTCGATCAACCCGAGCTCGAACTTCGACGTCTACGCGGATACCCGAAGCCAGGTCTATCTCGGCATCTCCCACGAGTTTCCGGAATCGACCCAGGCGGTCAAAGACACCGCCGGTGAGGCCGTGTATTACAACGGCCAGATAGCGCGGACGTACTTCTTCTCGACCTCCGGCGGACGTACATCCGCGATCCAGGACGCCTGGCCGAATGCCGAGCCCGAGCCGTATCTGATCTCGGTCAGTGACCCCTACGACAACATTTCTCCCTACCACAATTGGGGGCCCGTGACGGTCTCGTCGCGGAAGCTTGCCAAGCGCCTCGGCGTCAGCGGCCCGATCTCCGATCTGACAACCAAGGCGAATCCCTCCAAACGAGTGGCAACTGCCACGGTCACCGGCGCCGGCGACGAGACCTGGCAGGTGACCGGCGCGAGCATCCAGCAGGCTCTCGGCCTGCGCTCGACCTGGTTCAAGGCGACCGTGCTCGCGCTCCAGCATCCCAGCCAGGCCGTTGCCTCCGGAGCCAAGCTGCGGCTCCTGGGCCGAGCTCGAAATGCGACATCACCGACGCTCGAGACGCGTCTGCCGGGCGAGGCCTGGCAGACGCTACGCAATCTCAGCCCCGACTCGTCCGGCCTCTTCAAGGTGACACTCAGGCCAAGTGCTACCGCTTACTACCGCCTTGCAACTGAAGATGCGACAGGCGCCCCGGTGCGGATCAAGGTGACGCCCGCAAGCTGAGCGGGCGGCTCTTCGAAGAGCAGCGACCCCTCCCCGTTAAGGCGATGCAGGGCGCGGCGAGCCGCATTACGCTTCTCGCATCAAGCGCCTTCTGGTGATTCCGCTCCTGCTTCTCGCGGGGGCGGCGGGGGGAGCGGGCGCGCGAACTACCGCTACCCTGCCGCCGCTTCCGAAAGCGTGGCCGCACACGCTCCAGCTCGGCATGGCCAGCGAGCCGGGCGACGCGAAGGCAATGCGGCGCACGACCCACTTCGGCTTTCGCTACCAGTACCTCGCCGGTGGAGTGAACACCGGCAAGGGCTGGGCGACCTGGAACGAAAACGGCACCTTCGTCACCCGCTACGTCCAGGAGTCTGTCGCCGGCAAGATGATTCCGGTCTTTTCCTACTACACGCTGCTGCAGTCAAATCCGACCGGTAGCGACGAGGCCCAGACCGATCTCGCTCACGTCGACAACGTCGAGGTGATGCGTGCTTACTACGCCGATCTGACGCTCTTCTTCCAGAAAGCGCACCAGGCCAGCAAAGGCCCCATCGTCCTCCATGTCGAGCCGGACTTCTGGGGCTACGCCGAGCAAAACTCCAAGAACGACGATGCCTCGACGGTGCCGGCCGCCGTCGCCTCGACCGGGCTCGCCGAGCTCGCCGGGCTCCCGAACACGGTCGCGGGCTTCGCCCAGGCGATCGTGCGACTGCGCGACGAGTTGGCGCCTAACGTCATCCTCGCCTACCACATGAGCGGCTGGGGGACGATGCACGACATCGTCTACGAGAAGCCGTCCAACGCCGTCGTGCGCGCCTATGCAACTAGCTCGGCGAACTTCGAGCGCTCGCTCGGAGCCAAGTTCGACATCTCCTTCGAAGACTTCTCCGACCGCGACGCCGGCTACTACCAGGTCGTCCAGGGCAATCCGAAGACCTGGTTCAAGCCCGCCGATTTCCGCCGCCACATGCTCTACGCGAAGACTTTCGTGGCTCTCACGCACCTGCGCATGGTCGCCTGGCAGATCCCCTACGGCAACACGATCATGCGCGCCGAGAACAACACCTGGGATCACTACCAGGACAACCGCGTGCAGTGGCTACTCGGTGCCGACTCGCGCAAGCACCTGCGCGCCTACGTGAAAGCCGGCTTCGTCGCTTTCCTCTTCGGCCGCGGAGCGGACGGGCCGACCTGCGCCTGCGACGCGGCCCACGACGGAGTCACCAACCCGGCGCCGATCGACGGCAACACGCAGAGCTCGTACTCCGCCGACGACGACGGAGGCTACTTCCGCCACCAGGCGAAGGCTTACTACGCGCGCGGTCCGCTGAAGATTCCCGGCTAGGCGGCAAGCTTCGCGAAGCCACTCGGCGGCGCAACCTCCTCTTCTATTTCGACAAACTCCCGATAGCGGCGGCGCCAGCCATCGCCGCCTCCGATTGCATCGCGAAGTAGTCGCTCATCCAGGAATCGCGGAGTCGGCCAGATTCCGGCGCTGGCGCGATAACTGCTCCACTTCCATTCCGGAGGCGTCTTGCACAAGCCGGCCCGGACGGGGTTGTGCGCGATGTATCTGCAGGCGGTCAGCAGGTACGAGTCGCTATCGATCAGCTGCGCCATGAACCGATTGCGAAAGAGGTGTGCGCTTCTCCCGTGAAGCGAGTTGAATCGCCTCGAGTAGCCGCCATTCAGTTCCTGCATCGCCTTCGAGAGGCCCTGATCTGGCGTCAGCACCACGAGATGGTAGTGGTTGGTCATCAGGCAGTACGCGAGGCACGGGAGCCGGTAGCGATCGAGCGTCTTCTCGAGTTGATCGAGAAACAGCTCGCGGTCGGGATCGCGCCGGAAGATCGGCCTTCTATCGCTTCCTCGTGAGGCAACGTGGTAGATCCCGTCAGGGACGAAGATGCGGCGCGGGCTTGCCATCTCTCCACCCTACGCGCGTGTTTTCGTGACGAACAGGTCCTCCGAGTGGAAGATTCACCTTTGTTACAGATTTGTCTTGACGCGATACGCCCCCTTCTGCTCCGCGTCTGACGAAGAGGGGTGTTCTGGCTCACATCCGACACTGTCTCGGCACATTGCGCGAGTCAGGCTCGGCTGCGTGATCGTGCGTCTCTAATCTGTCAAAGCGGCGGTGGAGGCCGCCTTCGAAACGGTCTTTCTTAGCGCCCTACTGGTTCTCGAACAGCTCTTCGTCGGGCACGTCGCGCAGGCGCCGGGCGGGATTGCCGACGACGACGGTGCGCGGCGGCACATCCTTGGTGACCACCGCTCCCGCCCCGACGAAGGCCTCCTCGCCGATCTCGACGCCCGGGCAGAGAACCGCTCCGCCGCCGACACGGGCGCGACGACGAATGGTCGGGCCGTTCATCAGCGCCAGGCGCTTCTCGGTGCGCCCCATGAAGTTGTCGTTGGTCGTCTGCACGCAGGGCGCGATGAAGACGTCTTCTTCGATCGTCGTGTAGGCGGTGATGTAGGCGTTGGCTTGAACTCGGGTGCGGTCGCCGATCGTGCTGTCGTTCTCGACCAGCGAGCCACGGCCGACGACGGTGTTCGCGCCCAGGGTCACCCGCTCGCGCACGCAGGCCTGGTCGCCGACGATCGCGTCCTCACCGACCGTGGCGCCGGCGAAGACGATGGCGCCCGTCGAGATGGTCGCCCCGGCACCGATGACCGCGGGCGAAAGCGGCTCGCGCTTGGCCGTCGAGCGCTTACCCAGCGAGGGCTGCTTGCCGACCACGGCGTTGTCGAGGATCCTGCAGCCGTCGCCGAGCACGGTGCCCGGGTAGACGATGGCACTGGCCGCGATCTCGCAGTTCTCGGCCATTACTTGCTCTCGGCAACGAGCGACTGCTGCAGCTGATCGAGTGTGCGCGAGACCACTAGCCCGCTGTGGGCCACGGCGTGCGCGTCGCCCTTGCCCTCGAGGAGATCGAGGAAGGAGCGGCACTCGAGGCGCAATGGCTCGTCGTTGGGAAGCTTCGGCGAGTACTTGTCGCCGGTGCGCGTCTGCCACTCGCCGTAGGTGTCGGTCGGCTGCTCGGGCGCCTTGTCGTAGACGGTGATCTTGTGATCGAGCTCCATGTCGTCGAAGACGACCATCTTCTCGCGCCCGACGACGGTCATCCTGCGCATCTTCTGCGGGTCGAGCCAGGAGAGGTGCATGTGCGCCACCTTCCCGGAAGGGAAGCGCAGGTAGCAGAAGACGACATCCTGGACGCCCGCGGTGAGGAAGGACTGACCGTGCGCCCAGGCCTCGCTCGGTTCCTCGCCGATCAGGTAGAGGATCACCGAGAGGTCGTGGACACCGAGCGACCAGAGCGCGTTCTCGTCGCGCCGGATCTTGCCCAGGTTCTGACGGTTCCCGTACAGGTAGAGGACCTCGCCCAGCTGACCGGAATCGACGATCTGCTTGAGCATCAGCACGCCGGGGTGGTAGAGCAGCAGATGGCCGGGCATCAGCACGAGCTCGCGCGCCTCGGCCAGCGCGACCATCTCCTCGGCGTCGGCAGCGTCCATCGCCATCGGCTTCTCGACGAAGACGTTCTTGCCCGCTTCGAGCGCCTGCTTGGCCAGCGGCGCATGGGTCGGCACCGGGGTGGCGATCACGACCGCGTCCAGCTCCGGATCCTCGAGCAAGTCTTCGAAGCGGGTGGTTGCGCGGGCACCCGGGTAGCGCTTCGCCTGGCGCTCGAGCAGCTCCGGCGAGGAGTCGCAGATCCAGCTCAAATCGGCCAGCAGATCGAAGTTGCGGGCCAGGTTCGGGCCCCAGTAGCCGAGGCCGGCGACGCCGATCTTCGTCACAGCTTCCAGACCTTTCCTTCGCGCGGCGCCTGCGCCCTGGTCGCATTGCGAAAGTCGACGACCAGCTCGGCGCGGGCGACGACATCCTCGTAGTCGATCTCGGAGTGATCGGTGACGACGACGACGCAGTCGTAGTCCTCGGGTACCAGCTCGACCGACTTCAGCTCGAACTCGGGCAGCTCGGCCACGAACGGGTCGTGGTAGGAGACGAGCGCGCCCTGCTGGAGCAGGAGCTTTATCACCTTCAGCGCCGGCGACTCGCGCATGTCGGAGATGTCCTTCTTGTAGGCCACCCCGAGCACGAGGATCTTCGAGCCCCGGATCGGCTTGCGCTGCGAGTTGAGCGCCCGCATGATCTTGCCCCGGCAGAAGTAGGGCATGCTCTCGTTGATCTTGCCGGCCAGCTCGATGAACTCGGTCGAGAAGTTGTGCTCGCGCGCCTTCCAGGTGAGGTAGAAGGGGTCGATCGGGATGCAGTGTCCGCCGAGCCCGGGCCCCGGCACGAACTTCATGAAGCCGAACGGCTTGCTCGCGGCGGCCTCTATGATCTCCCAGACGTCCAGGCCCATGCGGTCGCAAAGCTGAGCGAGCTCGTTGACGAGCGCGATATTGACCGAACGAAAGATGTTCTCGAGCAGCTTCGTCATCTCGGCCGACTCGGGCGAGGAAACCTCGATCACCGTGTCGACCGCGCTGCGGTAGAGATCCGCGACCTTCTTCGTCGAAGCCTGGTCCAGCCCGCCGACGACCTTGGGCGTCGTCTTGGTGGTGAAGTCCTCACGGCCGGGGTCGACGCGCTCGGGCGAGAAGGCGAGGAAGAAGTCCTTGCCGACCTCGAGCCCACTACCCTGCTCCAGCACGGGGCGCAGGCGATCACGCGTGGTACCCGGGTAGGTAGTCGATTCCAGCACCACCATCTGGCCGGGCTGCAGGCGGGCCGCGATCTGCTCCACCGCCGACATCACGATCGTCAGATCGGGCTCACGCTGTTTCGACAGCGGCGTCGGCAGCGCGATCAAGATCGCCTCGACACCTTTCAGCTCGTCGTAGTCGGTGCTCGCCCGCAGACGCCCGGACTCGACCAGCGCACTCAAAATCGGCGAGGGGACGTCTTCTATGTAGCTGTCGCCCTTGTTGATGCGAGCGACCCGCTCGGAGCTGATGTCGACGAGCAGTACATCGTGGCCGGCCTCGGCGAAAACCTGGGCAAGTGGAACACCGACATAGCCGGCGCCGACGATTGCGATCTTTCTAGGCATGCGCCGCAATACCCTAGCGGGCCGCAGACGATCGATAAGCACTAGGTTCGTTCAGGGTCGAGATAGAAGGGCAGCCGCGACCTTTTCCGAAGCGTGCCCGTCTCCGTACAGGGCGGACAGCCCCGCCGGCAGTTGAGCCTCGGTGATGGCCTGAGCGATCTTCCCCGGATCGTCGTCCACGAGCACGTTCGCTCCCAGCTCGACGGTGTCCGCCCACTCCGTCGAGGGGCGCATGGTCACGCAGGGCACTCCGTACCAGTAAGCCTCCTTCTGCAGCCCGCCCGAATCGGTGGCGATCACTCGCGCCTGCGAGGCAAGAGCGATCAGATCGAGATAGCCGAGCGGCGGGAGCACGCTCACCTGCGGACCGAGCTCTAGCCCCTCGCGCTCGAGCGCGGCGCGCGTGCGCGGGTGGATCGGAAAGACGACTCTCTCGCTGAGCGCGTTGAGCCCCTCGGCAATGCGACCGAGGCGGGGCTGGCTCGTGTTCGCCTCTCGGTGAACGGTGACGAGGACGAACCCACCCGGCTTCAGCGACAGGCGTTCAAGCACATCCGAACGCTCGCGTGCAAGCGGTCCGAAGAGCCTGGCGGCATCGGCCATCACATCGCCCACAACCTCCGCCTCGCCGGCCACCTGCTCGGCCAGGAGAATGCCTCGCGAGCGCTCGTCCGGGCAGAGTAGGAGCTGCGCCATTCGATCGACCTCGACCCGGTTTCGCTCCTCGGGCATCGCCCAGTCGCCCGAGCGTAACCCGGCCTCGACGTGGGCGATTCGAACGCCGGCGTCATGCGCCGCGAGCGCCCCGGCCAGGGTCGAGTTGGTGTCACCGTAGACGAGCACCCAGTCGGGCCTTTCGGCCTCGATCGCCGCCCGGATGCCGGGCCTCATTCGCTCGATCATCTCTTCGCGCGGCAGCGCGCCGCCTTCCAGCCTGTAGGTCGGCTCGCCCAGCCCGAGCTCCTCGAAGAAAAGCTCCGAGAGCTCGCGGTCGTAGTGCTGCCCGGTGTGCAGCACGACCTCCTCGATCCCGGCCTCCTTCAGCGCAGCTGACAGCGGGGCGGACTTGATGAACTGAGGTCTGTTGCCGACGACGGAGAGAGCCCGCATCGATCGTCTCCTTCTACGAGAAGCTTGTTGCGGTCAGGCGCTACAGTACTCATCCGCGGGCCGTTAGCTCAGCTGGTAGAGCAGGGGACTCTTAATCCCAAGGTCGAAGGTTCGAATCCTTCACGGCCCACCTTCTCCACAGAAAGTCCGCCCGCTACGCGGGCTACGACTTTCGGTGGCCGGCCTTTCGTACGAGTCACCGCGCATATGGCGCGTGTGCCTCGTCCGTCCCCAGCTGGGCGGCGGGTTGGCCTCGAGCGGAAGCGGAGCTCGTGGTGCGTTGTTGAGGACAACGTTTGGCGAGCCGCGACCGGCCTACGGAGCCGTCTGACGCCGGCGGCGGTACTAGTAAGCGGGAGGAGTAAAGGCCGAATGGAATATGGCGCCGGCTTTATCGTCACCATGACGATTTCGGTCGGCTGAGGGCGGCGTTTAGGCTGCCAGCGCGTCGCGATCGAAATCGAGCAGCCGAGTGACTTCGTCCACCGGAAGTGGCCGGGCGAAGTAGTAGCCCTGACCGAGCTCGCACCCCAGCTCGCGCATCCGGTCGAGTTGCTCGCGCGCCTCGATCCCCTCGGCCAGTGTCTGCAAGTCGAACGCCTCGCCGAGGTGCACGATCGCGTGCGCCACACGGTACGCGTCGCTACCGCGGGTGAGGACGCCGTCCACGAACGGCTTCGCGATCTTGATGATGTCCGCAGGGATCTGTTGCAAGTACTGGAGTGACGAGTAGCCCGTGCCGAAGTCGTCGATAGCGAGCCGAACGCCGAGTTTCTTCAGCTCCGAAAGCGTTTGAAGGGCGGCATCGAGGTCCTCGATCAATTCGGACTCAGTGATCTCGAGCACGATCCCGGCGGGCCTCACACCCGTCTTACCGATGACGCGCCTGACCGTGTCGGCGAGGTCGGACGAGCGCAGCTGCCTCCCCGAGAGATTGACCGTGACGGCAAACGTCGTCGCCGGCGTCGTCGAATTCCACGCCGCTGCTTGCCGTAACGCCTCTTCCAGAACCCACTCGCCGATCGGCACGATCAGCCCCGTCTCCTCCGCCATTGGGATGAAGTCATCCGGCCGAACGAGCCCTCGCTCGGGGTGCTGCCAACGAATGAGTGCCTCCGCGCCCCACAAGCCGCCGCTCTCCATCTCGACGATCGGCTGGTAGTTGAGCAGGAACTGGCCCTCGCTCAGCGCTCGCTCCAGCTGGCCTTTGAGCACGATCCGCTCGAAGACCTCGGTGTGCATTCCCGGCTCGAACAGCTCGACCGCTCCGTTTCCGATCTGTTTCGCTCGAGAGAGTGCGATCTCGGCGTTCTGCAACAAGGTCTCGGCGCGCGCGTCGTCTCGAGCTATCGCAACCCCGGCGATCACGCCGATCGTCGTCTCGTGCTCGCTCGAGAGCTGGAAGGAGAGTCGGAGCGCCTTCACCAGACGGGCTGCGACTGCGACCGGCGACTCGACCGTGACATCCTCGACAAGGACCGCGAAGTTCCCATCTGCCCAGGCACACGTGTCGCCCTGGCGAAGCAGTCGCTGGAGCCTTTCCGCTACCGCGCGTAGGAGCTCGTCGCCAGCCGCTCGACCGATGCTCTCGTTGACGAGCCGCAAGCCCTCGACGCCGAGCAAGAGAATCGCAGGCGGCGTGGGCCCTTCGGCAGATAGAGCGTCATCCAGCCGACTCAGAAAGACCGAGCGATTGGGAAGACCCGTGATCTGATCGGAGCTCGAGTAGCGCTCAAGCTCGCCGGCCAGCTCGGCCTCGTGCTCCTCGAGCTCGCTGCCGTGAGTCTCGTGACTGCGAACGAGCAAGGTCATGCGGGCGATCACCAGAAGGAAGAGCAGAGCACTCGAGCCGGTCACGATCGGAATCTCGAGGTTGGCGCCGCGTAAATACTGGACGGCAAGCATCGCCGGTGTAGCCAGCGCCGCGCAGGTGAGTAGCATCAGCCGCAGTGGGGTCAGTCTCGGCAGACGCTCGGAGACCGGCATCGAGAGCGTCTTCATCGACGGATGAAGCGCCGCCACGCCACAGAGCACATAGCTCGCAAGCCAGCCGAGATCGACGATACCACCGTTCGTGTAACTGCCGGTCTGGAGAGCTACGAGGTATACGGAGTCGGCCGCGAGCAGCAACGCGATGCCACCGCCGAGCAGCCAGTACGAAGGCGAGCGCCTGCTCGAGCCCATCGAGATGCGAAGCGCGGTCGCAAGCAGGAGCACATCCCCCAGCGGGTAGGCCAGCGAGATCAGCTTCCCCGTCAGGGTCATTGTCTGGTCGTGCGCGACCGGGCTCATGACGAAGAGCCAGGAGGCGAGCGCGAGACTTGTCGTGATCGCTGCCGCGTCGATGCATGCCGTCCAGTTCCTACGAGGAGCGCGGGCACGGAGGAGGAGCACGAGCCCTGCCCAGAAAAGTAGGTAGCCGCTCAGGTAGCAAGCGTCCGCAATCGACGGGAACGGGCTCGCGTGCTCGACGTACTCCTGATAGCCGAACAGGAAGTCACCGACGAGGAACGCCGATTGGCCTGCGAGGAGCAGGATCCAGGCGTACGCAGCACGAGGACGGTGGATGTAGACGCCGAGCGCCATCACGAGCACGGCGCTGATACCGATCAGCTCGAAGTCGAGCCAGTCGCGACCGGCCCCGGCGGGGACGAGCGGATAGGTCGCCACCGCGACTGCTCCAAAGGCGAGGTAGACACGCCAGAAAGACCGTTTCCAACCCTGCAACCTACGCTCCGATCGAGGAGACCAGTGCGCCGGTAATCGACCTCTTCCGGCTCCAGCGAAGCGCGCGGCGAGTGCTCCGTTCCGGGGATCCCGAGTAACCGCACAGAGATCGTCTCGTGAATCGAGAGTGGCGGTCGCAATCTGCCGGCGGACGTGGTTTGTAGTCTGTGAGCGAACATCTGATGCGGTCGCTCACGTCCTCTCTCCAGCGCCTTCTCTTGCCCGCAAGTGGACTTCGGTTCGTCCCGCGCTGGTTACCGCTCGGGTTCTTCGCCGCGGCGGCTTTCCTCGTACCCTGGTCGACCTACTTACTGTTGACGCTACCCCACGATGCGGAGGCGAATCACTGGGCGCTCGCCTGGACGGGCTTCGACGTCGGCATGCTCGTCGCGCTCTTCTTCACAGCGCTCCTGTCGTTGAAGCGCTCCGTGTTGACGGCGTTCTGGGCCACGATGACAGGCACGATCACGATGATCGACGCCTGGTTCGACGTGCTCACGTCGCAGGGGCGCGAAGCCCAGGTGAGCGCGATCGTTCTAGCCGTAGTGGGCGAGATCCCGATCAGCATCCTCTGCTTCTGGTGGGCGCGGCGGATCTTCCGGGCGCTCGACAAGACCATCACTCAACTCGGGCGCGACGGGTGGCGAGTGCATGACGGACAGCTTGTCCCGCCGCCGCAGCATCGATAGACGATCTGAGCCGCCGCTGCCAAGGCCGAAGCCGTTTCGTCGATAGCTAGCCGAAGGTGAAGCTGAAAGCCTCAACCCCGGGCGAGAAGCGCAACTCGAGCAGTCCGGTGCGCGGCACGCCCGTCTGGAAGGCGGTGTAGAGGCGGTCGGAGTTGACGTCGATCGCGCCGAGTGGCTTGCCGTTCAGCAGCGTCGTGACGCGCCCTCTTCCGCCGAGCACGATGTACACGTCACGCGCCTCGAAGTGGAGCTCAAGACGGGCGCCCGCACCCGCGCGAGCCGTCTGTCCCGAGAGGGTCCACTGCCCGCCGTAGGAGATCGCGTTCAGCGGAACCTTGCCGGCAAGTTCGTACTCGGCCGCCTTTCCCTTTACTACCGGTGAGCCGACGTAGGCCCCGGGGTCGAGCCGATCGGGACCGAGGTAGGTCTCCGGCGTTGTCTCCTCGCTGGGGGTGTTGTCGGCGACGGGGGTGAAGTTGCCGCTGAGGCCGAGGAGTGCGCGGATATCGGCTTCGGTCCCGATGTAATTGCCCTCGCCGAGCTGAACCTCGCGTATCTGCCCGGTCTTGTCGACCAGGTAGTCCGCGGGCCAGTACTGGTTCGAGTACGCAGTCCAGGTCGAGTAGTTGTTGTCGAGCGCCACCGGCCAGGTCACGCCCAGCCGGTGAACGGCAGCACGAACATTCGAGAGCACGTGCTCGAAAGCGAACTCCGGTGTGTGCACACCGACGATCGTGAAGCCGTCCCGGTGATAGGCCGCGTACCAGGCTCGTAGGTGTGGCAGCGTGCGCAGGCAGTTGATGCAGGAGTAGGTCCAGAAGTCCACCAGCACGACCTTGCCGCGCAGACTTCCGATCGACAGCGGTCGGTCTTGCGGCGTGTTCAGCCAGTCCGCGATCCCGCTGAAGTTCGGAGCGGTTCCGATGTCGGGGAGCTTGACGCCCGGCTGCTTCGTGGGCCCCGCCTTTGGCAGCTTGCCGCTACCGCGCAATCGCGCAAGCTGGCGCTCGGCGGAGGCGGACTGCTCCGTGTGACGCTGAAGGGCGCTCGTGTAGGAGCCCAGATCGGTCTGCAGAGTCTGGTCGAGATTGAAGACGATCGCGAAGGCGGATGCGGCCATGATCACTCCGAGCGCCGGGCGGAACCAGCGCGTGCCCGTGCGCAGGCGCCGTGACACCCGCTGGCCACCAATCGCCACGAGCAGTAGCACCATGCCGGCGCCAAGCGCGTAGAAGAGCGTGAGCAGAACGGTGTCGACTCCCACCCGGTGCTGGGCCGCCAGCACCGTCACGGTCGCCAGCACCGGCCCCGCGCAGGGCACGAAGACGAGCCCCAGGCTGGCGCCGAGCAGGAAGCCGCCGCCCAGTTCGCCGCCGCGGCGCCGGCTGAGGCGCGAGAGCGGCGCCTCGATCAGCATTCCGAGCCGCGGCACCATCAGCGAGGCGGCGACGATGAAGAGCAGCGCGATGGCGATATTGCGGAGCAAGTCCTGCGGCAGTCCCAGCGCCGACAGCAGCACCGTCGCGGTGAGCGTGAAGACTGTGAAGCTGGCGACCAGGCCCGCGATGATCGCGTACGGCCGCCGCCGCCCGCCGGCCGCCCCGCCGGCCAGCACTATCGGCAGCACCGGCAGCACGCAGGGCGAGACCGCGGTAATGACTCCGGCGACGAACCCGATCAGAAGAAGTAGAGCCATCTCTATTCAAACGGAGTAGATCCCGCGGGTATTTCCCGATTCCTATGAGTGGAAGCATCCGTGGAGCGGTGTGAGCCTCGCCACTGCTGACCGCACGGCGCGCGACTCCGCCGTCACATTGAGACCAAACCGACACCAAACCGTGACCCACAGAAGCCCTCGGCCCACGTATCTCTTGAAGTACACCCCCCCTACTTCCAGCAAGACCGAGATGAGAGCCACTAAGCCGGACCGATTCACAAGCTCGCGGCAACCATTATTCGAAGACCTTTATCCAGTCGCGCTCGAGCTGGGTGTGCGAATCGGCTTGAAACCGAGTCGTCTTCGAACGCTACGAGATGTCGCTCATTACCACGACATCGGTAAGTGCGCGATTCCTTCCCGGATCCTTGACAAGCCTGCTGCGCTCGATGAGAGCGAGCGGGAGGTCGTCCGTGAGCATCCGGAGATCGGTGCCCGCATGCTCATGGCCAGTGTCGATACGGCTCACCTCGCACGGCCGGTTCGTAGCACGCACGAGCGCTGGGACGGGCGCGGCTACCCAAGCCGGCTCAGGGGCGAGGCTATACCACTCGAGAGTCGCATCATCGCCGTCTGCGACGCGTTCGTGGCCATGACCTCGTCGCGACCCTATCGACCGGCTATGAGCGAGGAAGAAGCCCTGCGCGAGATCGCGCTCAATGCGGGTACGCAGTTCGACCCCGACCTGGCGCGCGAGCTCCTTCTGATGATAGGTGCAGCTCGAGCACGGGTTGCGTGAGCGGAGCCTGTTCTCGATGGCTGCGCCTCTCGATCGACACGCCTCCAGCGAGATTCTCTCGCGGGGGAGGCAGGTAGAACGCAAGCGACGACAGGACAGGCCGGTGAACAGATCCCAGGAGAATCCAGTCGGCCCTGGCTCACCGATCACTTCGGTGGGCGATAGCCGGGTCCACGAGAAGTGGTGGATCGAAGAGTCTGAAATGCAGACGGTAGAAGAGTCCCGCGCCAAGCCGCGCGGACTCTGAGCCGCCGCCTCTTAGCGCCGAGTGCGGCCTCGGCTACGAGGCTACCGGCGGTGTGGGGTGAGAGGCGTCGGTGAACTCCTCGAACTGGCCGCGAACCAGGTACGCGGTCTGCTCGCCGATGTCGACAGCGTGGTCGCCGATCCGTTCCAGGCAGCGCGAGGCGAGCATCATCCGCATCGCCCACTCGCGCTGCGGCTCGCCCGAGCCGAGAGCGACGAGGCGGTCGATCAGCTTGCGGTTGGCCCGGTCGATCGGCTTGTCCATGTCGACCAGTGCTTCGGGATTACGAACGTCGCGAACGCGAAAGTTCTCGAGCCCCATGCTGAGCATCTCACGGCAGCGCTCGCCCATCTCCTCGAGAGCCTCGAGCACTCCGGCGTCTCTGGGCAGACCGTGCGCGAGCTTGGCCAGCTTGGCGACCGTGACGCAGTAGTCCGCGATCCGCTCCAGGTGGAGGTTGACGTAGAGAATCGCGAGCACCAGGCGCAGATCTCCCGCCACCGGCGTCTGGCGCGCCAGCAGCGACGGAATCCCCTGTTCGATCGTCAGGTAGCGGCGATCGATCTCGTCGTCGAAAGCGACCAGCTCATCGGCCAGCTCCAGATCGTCTCGCGCGAGCGCGTTGAGCGCTCCGCGAATCGCCCGATCGACCAGCGTGCCTTCTTCCTGAAGCAAGTTCTCGAGCTCTTCGAGCTCGCTTGCGTAAAGCTCTCTCATCCGAACCGCCCCGTTACGTAGCCCTCCGTCCGTGGGTCAGAGGGGTTGGTGAAGATCTTCGCGGTCTGGTCGTACTCGACCAGAACGCCGTGCCGGCTTCCGTCGGGCTTTACGTCGAGCCCGAAAAAGGCCGTCATGTCGGCGACACGGGCTGCCTGTTGCATGTTGTGAGTGACTATGACGAGCGTGTAGTCGCGCTTCAGCTCGTGCATCAGGTCCTCGATCGCCGAGGTGGCGATCGGGTCGAGCGCGGAAGCGGGCTCATCCAGCAGGATGACCTCGGGCTCGACGGCGATCGCGCGCGCGATGCAGAGTCGCTGTTGCTGTCCTCCCGAGAGTCCGAGCGCGCTGTCTCCGAGCCGGTCCTTGACCTCGTCCCAGAGCGCGGCCGAGCGCAGCGCCTTCTCCACCCGTCCGTCGAGGCCTTTCTTCATGCCGAGAATCCGCATTCCGTAGGCGACGTTGTTGTAGATCGAGCTGTGAAACGGGTTGGGCTTCTGAAAGACCATGCCGACTCGACGGCGCACCTCGACGGCGTCGACGCCCGGACCGTAGAGGTCGATCCCGCGAAAGCGCAGCTCGCCGCTGAGATGGGCGCTCGGGACCAGGTCGGTCATGCGGTTGAGCGTGCGGATGAAGGTGCTCTTTCCGCAGCCCGAGGGGCCGATGATCGCTGTGATCAGCCGCTGGTAGATATCGATGTTGACCGAGTCGATCGCCCGCTGGTCGCCGTAGAAAACGGTGAGATCGCGCGCCTCGAACACGGCTTCGCGCTCCCCTGCCGCGGGAAACGCCCCCGAGCCGGCAACTTCGATCTTGGTCCTGATCGCCTCCACGCTTCTATCCTCCAAGCTTCTTCCGGTAGCGGGCAAGGGCAAGTTTTGCAGCCAGGCTCGTGAGGAGAACGAAGCACATCAGCACGAAGGCGGCCGCCCAGGCCTTCGCCTGAGCGGCAGGGCTGGGCTCGTCGGAGTACTCGAAGATCACGAGCGTCAGAGATTGAAGTGGGTGAAACGGGTTTGCATCGGCTTGGCTGCTCGTACCGAGCGAGGTGAGAAAGAGCAGCGGCGCGGTCTCTCCGGCCACACGCGCGATCGCCAGCGTCGTACCGGTGAGAATGCCCCCGAATGCCGAGGGAATGACCACCTGCACTGTCGTGCGCCAGCGGCTGACACCGAGGGCAAGGCTGGCCTCTCGCTGCGAAGAGGGAACTAGCAGCAGCACTTCCTCGGTCGCCCGGGCAACGAGAGGAACCATGATGATCGCCAGCGCGATCGAGCCGGCGAAGGCGCTCTGGCCGTGCGCAGCGACGAGCATCGTGAAAACGAAGATCCCGATCACGATCGTGGGGATTCCGTTGGTGATGTCGAGCGCCATACGGGCAACGCGCGCCAAACGCGGAGGCGCCAGCTCGCTGACGTAGACGGCGACCAGCACGCCAAGCGGGAGAGCGATCAGGGTCGCAATCCCGACCAGCACAGCGCTGCCGACGATCGCGAATAGAACACCACCGCCCGCGGGGTTGTACCCCTGCGCCTGGCTCTTGGTGAAGAAGTCGAGATTTAGGGCGCCGGCACCGCGACTCGCGACCGAGATCACGACGACGGCGAGCACCGCCACGGCGAGCAGAGCGGCGGCGACAGCGAGCGCACCCATGCTGCGGTTGAGGAGCTGGCGCCGGCGAAGGCGACCGCTTGCGCGAAGAGAGAAGGCGGGCTCGCTCATCAGTCGGCGCTCAGTCCCTGTGCTTCGAAGGCCCTGTCGAGGGCGATCCTGCGCCGTCGCGGGCGCCCGTCGATCGGCTTGATCAAGAACTGGGCGCCGATATTCACGGCCAGCGAGATCACGAGCAGGATCGCCGCCAGATAGACGAGCGACGAGGTCTGCAGGTACGTCGATGCGCCGTTGTATTGCCCGGCTATCTGGGCGGCGAGCGTATCGGTATGGCTGAACAGCGAAAGGTGGATCCCGATCTGACCGCCGCTCACCATCAGGACCGCCATCGCCTCGCCCACGGCCCGACCGAAGCCGAGTGCGACAGCCGCAAGAATTCCCGGGCGCGCGGCAGGGATCAGGACGCCGCGCACCATCTCCCAGCGCGTCGCACCGAGCGCGAGCGCGCCTTCACGAAGCTCCGTCGGCACGGTCGTGAAGAGCTCGCGGGTCACGCTGGCGACGATCGGCACGACCATGATCGTCAGAACCAGGATCGCCGTCAGGATGCCGGTGCCTGAATGCGGACCGCGGAAGAAGGGGAGAAATCCAAGCGTCGAGTTGAGGAAGGGCTCGATCTGGTTTTGCACAACCGGACCGAGAATGAGGATGCCCCAGAGGCCGAGAATGACGCTCGGGATCGCCGCCAGCATCTCGACCAACGCTCCCAAGAGAGCACGTACCGGTTTTGGCGCCAATTCCGTCAGAAAGAGAGCGATGGCGATAGCGAGCGGTGTTGCGATCAGAATTGCCAGCACCGATGTCACGGCTGTCCCGAAGATCAGCGAGAGAGCGCCGAAATGATTGTGGACGGCGTCCCACGTCTGCGAGATCAGAAAGCCCAGACCGAAACGGTCAAAGGCCAGGCGCGATCCCCTGATGAGCTCGTAGGCGATCAGGCCGAGGATCGTGACGGCGAGAGCGGCCGCGGAAAATGTGATCGCCTTGAGTGCCGGATCTCCGATCCGGTCGAGCCACCCGCGCGTCCGCTCTAGAGCAGGGCGTCTGTCTGTGTCTGAGTCCGCCACAGCGAGTCCAGCCTAGACGCGGAACCAGGCGCTCGGAGGCGCGTTTCACCAGGTTGTAACCACATCGCCACCACACCCTTGCCCACGGGTGGGAATACCGATGGCAGGCTCGATACAGACACCTGAAGCGAAACTCAAGGAGACAGAGATCACATGACCCGACGTGGGTTCCTCATCAGCACTCTCGCCGTCGTAGCTGCTCTGGCGACGGCCGTAAGCACAGCACAGGGCTCTGCGAAACGGAGTACGGCCGCCACGCTGAGCGGCGCCGGCAGCTCCTTCGTATATCCGCTCGTTTCGACCTGGGAGCCGCCATTCAAGACCGCCAGCGGCATCACGGTCAACTACCAGGCAATCGGTAGCGGCGCCGGAATCGCGGCCATAACGAGCCGCTCGGTGGACTTCGGCGCCAGTGACGCACCGCTAACTCCCAATCAGGAGACCGCATGTAACAACTGCAGCACTATCCCCTGGGCGTTCTCGGCAACCTCGGTCTCGTATCGGGGCACAGGCCTCCCCAACGATTTACACATCACCGGACCCGTCCTGGCCCAGATCTATCTCGGCCAGATCAAGAACTGGTCGGATCCCGCGCTCCAAAAGCTGAACCCGAAAGTCACCCTCCCGGACAAGCCGATCACGCCGATCTTCCGTAGCGACGCGAGCGGTACGAGCTTCAACTTCACTCAGTACCTATCGACTCAAAGCGGGACTTTCGCGGCCAAGGTCGGTGTCGGTACACAGCCGAGCTTCCCGGTCGGCGTCGGCGGCTCCAAGAGTGCCGGCGTCTCGGCCCTTTTGGCCAAGACCGACGGAGGCATCTGCTACGTCGACGTCGCCTATGCACTGACGAATCACTTCGACGTCTTCGAGATCCAGAACCGCGCCGGCAAGTTCGAGGCGCCCACGCCGGGGCCGATCCAGGCCACGGCCAATTTGATCACTACGGCCAAGGCGACCGGCAACGACCTCATTCTCAACGTCGTCGACCCGCCGAAGCCGTCGCTACCGAAGTTCAAGCCCATCACGACGACGAACGCGAAGCTCAGAGCGAAGATTCTCAAGAGCCACCAGAAGCTGCTGGCGCAGGCCAAGGCGAAGAACAAGCAGCTGACCATCGCCTACCCGATCTGTACGTTCACCTACGTGGTCGTACCGGAAGCGGCAAAGCAGGCGAGCGTGCTGAAGCAGTTCCTCAGCTGGGCTCTCCAAAAAGGACAGACCTACGGCGCGAGCCTCTACTTCATTCCGATTCCGAAGGTCGTTCAGAAAGTGTCGCTCCAGCTCGTCAATCAGATCCAGCAGGCGAGCTAGCATCTTCCACTTACTCGAAAACGGGCGCCGGCTATCTACGCGGCGCCCGTTTTCTTATGTAGGGAAAGTGCAGCGAACGGTAAGGCCCTTGCCGGGCGTGCTGCTGGCGCTGACACTCCCGCCGGCGGAAACCACTACGTGCTTGACGATCGCCAGGCCGAGCCCGGTGCCCCGGCTCGTTCGCGCTCTGTCGGCACGGTAAAAACGCTCGAAGAGACGGGACAGGTGCTGCGCTCTAACCCCGGCTCCGTTGTCGGCCACTACCAGCTCGAGGCCTCCGAGAGGTGCCGTCCCGACCGAGAGGATGCAGGTCGTGCCTTCGCCCGCGTATCGAATCGCGTTCGTCGCCAGGTTCCGAGCCACTACGGCAAGCATTCGTGGTCGTAGAGGCAACTCGAGCTCGCCATCGCCTTCGACGCGAAGCGACACGCCGGCCAGATCGGCCCGTTCGCTCAACTCGCTCACGACCTCTTCGAGGACGGGAACCGCAGCCGTCGTGCCGAGCGACACGACCTCTCGTCCGCTCTCCAGCTCGCTCAAGAACAGAACATCGTTTAAAAGCTCGTCCATCTCTTCGACCTCGTGTCGTGCTTGCACGGACAGCTTGGCCGCTTCGGCCGGCTTACGTTCGATCGTCTCGAGCAACATCAGCAAACGAGCCAGTGGCGTACGCAACTCGTGCGAGACGGCCGCAGTGAAGCCGATGCGAAGCTCCTCGTAAGCCTTCTGGTCGACCAAGGGGGCGACGATCAGCGTTCGTCGCTCTTCGCCCTGCCTGTAGCGAACGCGCCGCGCATTCGCCAGCTCGACCGAATCGGGTACCTCCCGGCCCGGCTCGAGCGCCGGGAAGAGCTCGCGGGCGCGGCTGCTCGCCTGTACGAGCTTCCCGTCGTCGTCGAGCACCAGCGCGACCAGCTCCCCGTACTCGAGCAGCGCCTGTACAGCGTCGGTTTTCTGCTCGACTTCACGGGCGCTGTCCACGTCTCTGACTCTACGCGCGAGTCGCATCGCACGGAGGGTATCGAGACGGCATCTCTCCAGGACGGAACGCGGATGTAACCAAACCGCTACCCGCCTAGCGCCCAGGACACGCTAGGTTCGAGGCATGAGAGAAAAAACGAAAGAGACAAGCGCTGTTTCGAGGCGCGAGCGCGATCGGGCCTGCGCGGTTTGCGGCTATGGGATCGCCGTATACAGGTCACCCGGGCGCTGTCCGATGTGCGGGGCGGCCCGTTGGATTCAACCTCAACTCGGGAGGGCTGCATGAACGTCTGGTGCCTTCCCATCGAGCGACGCCCGGAGACGACGAGGTGCGAGATCTGCGGGCAGGAGATCGAGCAGCTCAACCGGTCCGGTCGCTTCACGCGAATCTGCCGCTCGTGCCTGGCTCGGGCACCGGAGAAGCGGGCAGCCTGAGCGCGTGCGATGTCCGCGCGTTAGCGAGAGAGCAAGCAGTGATGCTGCCGGCGGCGGCCGCGTAGAACCGGCGGTAGCTCGACCGGCGCTGCGTCGATCCGAGCGCCCGGCCACACGGCTTTCACCAAATCGTTACAGGCGATCAACCCTAAACTCACCCGCCGCACAGTACCGTTAAGAGCATGGCGAAGGTCCTGATCGTCGAGGATGACGAACTGCTGGGCCGCGGAATGGCCGAGTCTCTCACCGATGCAGGCCTCGACCCGATCCTCGTGACGAAGGGGGATGTCGCGCTGGCGCGCCTGCGCTACGGCAACCACGACGTGTGTGTGCTCGACCTGATGCTGCCCGGCCTCGACGGCTGGCGGCTGATCGAGCTGGCGCGGGCCGAGGGCATCGGGACGCCGATCGTTGTCGTCAGCGCCCGCGGTACCGAGCACGATCGCATCCACGCGCTGGAGATCGGGGCCGACGACTATCTCGTCAAGCCCGTTTCGATGAAGGAACTGGTGGCCCGCGTCCGTGCCGCCGCCCGGCGCGGCTACAGCGCCCTACCGCGCCAGGACGGAGAGCTGCTCGAGTTCGAAGAGCTGCGCATTGATCCGCGCGAGGTTCAGGCCTACGTCGACGGAACGAACGCCGAGCTCACGCCCACGGAGTTCAAGGTGCTCTACGCACTTGCTCTGGACGCCGGCCGTGTAGTCAGTCGCGACGAGCTTCTGCAGAAGATCTGGGGACGCCGGCGCTCCTTCCGCGACCGAACAGTCGATGTCTGCGTCAAGCGCCTGCGCGACAAGATCGACAGGCGCGCGTCGAGCCACACCTTCATCCAGACGCGCTTCGGAGTCGGTTACAAGCTCGACCCGATCGCCAAGAACGTCGCCGATGAGCAAGACCGGCCGAGCGAGTCCGAGAACGGAAACGCCAGCCCGACCGAGAGCTAAAGCTTCGAGCTCGCGTTTCACCGCAAATAGCGCGTAGACGAACCTCTTCGGCGCACCTCGTTGCTGGTTCCACGCGGTTCGATCGCCTGAGGAGAACGCTCTGACTCAGTTCGGCTTCAAGCCACTACGGTTCGCGAAACCACGAGCGAAAGCGCTGGTAATACGTGCTTTTCCGAACAGCGCTAGGTTTTCCACTGCTGTAGAAAACCGCTGGGCACAGGTTGGGCATGAAGCTGTGGATACTGTGGAACGCCCGGCTCCGAGACGCTCCGACCGGCGGCAGCTCTACCCGATTTCGCGCGTCAGGATGCGATCACGCCGTGGGAGCGGAAGCGGTTACGGCGATCGCGGCGGAGCTCCGCTCCGCTCATCTTCGCGAGCTCGTCCAGCGCTGCCCTTATCGACTGTCCGAGCAGCTTCGCCGCTTCGTCGAAGTCGGTGTGCGCGCCGCCTTCCGGCTCGGGAACGATGGTGTCGATCACACCCAGCTCGAGGCAGTGAACCGCGTCGGGCCTGAAGGCCGCCGCCGCCTTGCGAGCCTGGCTGGCGTCACGCCAGAGGATCGAGGCGCAACCCTCCGGAGAGATCACCGAGTAGATGGCGAACTGCTGCATGAGCACGCGGTTCGCCAGCGCGAAGGCGATCGCGCCTCCCGAGCCGCCCTCGCCGATCACGCAGGCCACCGTCGGTACCGTCAGGCGCGCCATTGCCGCCTGCGAGGCCGCCAAGGCGCCGCCCTGACCGTGCTGCTCGGCCGCGACGCCCGGATAGGCACCCGGCGTATCCACCAGCGTGATCACCGGGAAACCGTGGCGATCGGCAATCTCCATCACCCGCATGGCTTTCCGGTAGCCCTCCGGATTGGACATGCCGAAATTACGTTTCACTCTCTGCACCGCGTCGCCGCGACCCTTCTGGTGGCCGATTACCGCTACGGTGCGCCCGGCGAAGCTGCCCAGGCCCGAGACGATGGCGGGGTCGTCCATGCGGGCGCGGTCGCCGTGGAGCTCGATCCAGTCGGAGACGAGGCGCTCGACGTAATCGAGCGTGTATGGGCGGTCAGGATGCCGGGCGAACTCCACCGAGCGCCAGATCTCGTCCTCGTTGCGCTCGTCGCCCGTATCCACTTCAGCGAGCTGCTGCTCGATCCGGCGCACCTCTTCCGAGACACCTGCGCCCGGAAGACGTAGCCCCTTCAGCTTCGCCAGGCGATCACGGAGTCTCAGCTCGAGCTCACCGGCCATGGTCGAAGAGCCTCAATAACTTGGCGAGCGTCGACCTGAGCTCACGCCGCTGGACGATCGCGTCCAGGTGGCCGAAGCGGTAGTTCGACTCGGCGCGGCCGAAGTCTTCGGGGAGATCCTCGCGGACCGTTTGCTGCACGACGCGAGGGCCGGTGAAGCACATCAACGTGCCCGGCTCGGCGATCGTGACGTCGCCCAGCGTGGCGAAGCTGGCCAGCAGCCCGGCGGTCGTGGGATGGGTGAGCACGCTGATAAAGGGAATACCGGCGTCGCGCATGTTCTCGACTGCGCAAACGGTCTTCGGCACCTGCATCAGCGAGAGGATCCCCTCCTGCATCCGGGCGCCGCCCGACGCGTTCACGGAGATGAGCGGAACGCCGCGCTCGATCGCGCGCTCGCAGGCTCGGGTGAACTTCTCGCCCACGACGCTGCCCATCGAGCCCGCCATGAAGGAGAAATCCATGACCGTGAGCTGGCAGTCGTTGTCCTCGATCTTCCCCTGGCCCATCAACATTGCGTCACCGAGCCCCGTCTTCAGCTCCGCTTCGGCGATTCGCTCCTTGTATGAGCGGAGGTCGAAGAAGTTGAGCGGGTCGGCCGAGCGTAACTCGGCAGCCTCCTCGATGAAGCTGCCCGGATCGAGTAGCTGCTCGATTCGCTCCAGCGCGCCGACCGGGTAGTGGTAGCCGCACTGGGCGCAGACGCGTAGATTCGCCGCCAGCTCGTCCTCGCGATAGTGCGAATTGCACTTCGGGCAGGTGTTGGGATGCTTCTTCGAAGCCCCAGCGTCGGGAGGCGAGTGCTTGTGCTCGATTGAGACGTCTATACGACTAGCCATGGAGCCTCGGAAGTGTAGCCCTCTCTTGGTTGGACGGTGGCCGCTCCGGGCCTCAATCCTCGAACCGCCGCAATACGACCGAGGCGTTGTGCCCGCCGAACCCGAACGAGTTCGACACCGTCACACGTACGTCGGCCTTTCTTGCTGTGTTTGGAATGTAGTCCAGATCGCACTCCGGATCGGCGTTCTCCTGGTTGATCGTCGGAGGGAGCATGCCGTCTCTGATTGCCAGGATCGAGAAGGTCGCCTCGACCGCCCCGGCGCCGCCGAGGCAATGCCCGGTCGCTCCCTTCGTCGACGAGATCGGCGTCTTGTAGGCCGCCTCCTCGCCGAGCGCGATCTTGATCACCTTCGTCTCGCTCGTGTCTCCGAGCGGCGTCGAGGTACCGTGCGCGTTGATGTAGTCGATCTCCGACGGGTCGATCGCGGCGTCGGCGAAGGCCATCTTCATGGCGCGGGCGGGGTTTTCGCCGGTCGAGTCGGGCTCGGTGATGTGAAGCGCGTCCGAGGACACGCCGTAGCCCGCAACCTCGGCGTAGATCTTGGCGCCGCGCGCTCGTGCATGCTCGAGCGACTCAAGAACCAGCACGGCCGCACCCTCGCCCATCACGAACCCGTCGCGGTCGCGGTCGAAGGGACGACTGGCACGCTTTGGGTCGTCTATGCGCCGAGAGATAGCCCGCATCGCCGCGAAGCCGGCGATACCGACCGGAGTAACTCCCGCCTCGGTGCCGCCCGCGAGCATCACGTCGGCGCGACCGAGCCGGATCGCGTCGGTAGCGTCGCCGATCGCCATGTTCGAGGCGGCGCAGGCGGCGCACTCCGCCAGCAGCGGCCCACGTGTCCCCAGCTCCATCGAGACCCAGGCGGCGCCCATGTTCGGGATGATCGACGGGATCGAGAACGGGCTGACGCGATCGGCGCCACGGTTGAAGAGAGTCAGCGTGCAGTCCTGGAAGGAGAGGAGCCCGCCGATTCCGGTCGCGATCGCCGCGCCGATGCGGTCGCGCTCCTTGGCGATCTCGATACCGCTGTCAGCCTCGGCCTGGCGTGCGGCCGCCAGCCCCATTGTCGCGAAGCGATCCATGCGGCGGGCTTGCTTACGGTCGATCCAGACCGTCGGATCGAAGTCCTTCAGCTCGCAGGCGAAGTCGACCGCATAGCCGGTCGTGTCGAAGAGGGTGATCGGGCCCGCTCCGGACTCACCCGCAACCAGGTTGCGCCAGGCCGTCTCGACGTCGTTTCCCAGCGAATTGACCATCCCGAGCCCGGTGACGACAACTCTCGTGCGTCCGTTCTGCATGGTCACATTCCCATCCCGCCGTCGACGACGAGCACTTCTCCGGTGATGAAGGCCGCCTCGTCAGAGCAGAGGAAGTGCACCGCGCGGGCGATGTCCAGCGGCTGGCCGAACCGGCCCAGCGAGGTCGCCTTGAGCATCGCTTGCTTGACCTCGTCGGGCAACACCTCGGTCAGGCGAGTCTCTATGTAGCCCGGTGCAATCGCGTTGACCCGGACACCGCGGCTGCCGGCCTCGCGCGCGAGCGACTTGGTGAATCCGATGATGCCGGCCTTGGAGGCCGCGTAGTTGGTCTGGCCGAGGTTCCCGTGTATCCCGACCACGCTCGAGAGGTTGACGATCGCGCCCGTCCGGCGCTTCATCATGCCGCGAATCGCGGCGTGGCACATCAGATAGACGCTGGTGAGGTTGATGTCGATGACCGCGCGCCAGTCTTCCTCCGTCATCCGCACCAGCAGCCCGTCGCGGGTGATGCCGGCGTTGTTGACCAGGATGTCGATCTCCCCTGCGTCGGCGATCAGCTTCTCGACCTCATCCGGCTTGGTGACATCGGCATAGAGAGCCCGCCCTCCGATCTCGCCGGCGACCTCTTCGTTCTCGCTCGTGCCGGGGAGGTCGCAGCAGAGAACCTCGGCGCCGGCCGACGCCAGCTCGTTTGCGATCGCACGCCCGATGCCGCGGGCAGCGCCGGTGACGAGAGCGCGCTTCCCCGCCAGGGAACCGAAGCCGTCAGGCAATCGAGAGCACCTCCTCGGCCTTCTTGAGCGTGGCCATGCTGTTTACCGAGATGGTCTCCACGCTGCGGTCGATGCGCTTGACGAGTCCCGACAGCACGTTGCCGGGGCCGATCTCTACGAAGGTGCGCACGCCGTTCGAGATCAAGCCCCTCGTCGCCTGAGTGAAGCGCACCGGCGCGGTTAGCTGATCGACGAGCAGGCCCGCGAGCTTCTGGCTGGTCTCTAACCGGGCGCTGACCGTCGACATGAAGGGAACCTGGATCTCGGCGAAGCGGACGCGCTCGATCACCGGGCGGAAACGCTCGGCGGCACGCGCCACCAGCGGACTGTGGAACGCGCCCGAGATAGGCAGCTTGACCGTTCGCCTGGCGCCCTCGCGCTCGGCCTCTTCGCAGCATTCGTCGACCGCCTCGGTCTGTCCGGAGATGACTACCTGGCCCGGGCAGTTGTAGTTCGCCGGCCAAACGCAGTGAATCTCGCGGCAGATCTCCTCCACGACTTCGTCCTCGAGCCCGAGGATCGCCGCCATCGCGCCCGGATTCTGCCTGGCGACCTCCGCCATCGCCAGCCCGCGCTCGCGCACCAGGCCGATGGCGTCCTCGGCTTCGAGCGCCCCGCCGGCTGCCAGCGCGGCGAACTCGCCGACCGAGTGGCCGACTACGTAGTCCGGCCGGAAGCCGAGCGTTTCGATCGCTGCCAGGATCGCCAAGCTGGTTGCCAGCAAGGCCGGCTGCTGAATCGACGTGTCGACGATGTCCTCCAACGGGCTCGAGAAGCAAAGCTTGCGCAGGTCGAGACCACAGCTCTCACTGCCACGCTCGTACACAGCCATCGCCTCGGGCACAGCCTCGGCGACCTCCCGACCCATCCCGGCCTCGAGCGACCCCTGACCGGGGAAGCAAAAGGCGACCTTTCCCTTCGCTCGACCCTTGCTAGCTGTTGTGCTCATCGTCTCTCCCTTCCGTCCACGTCATCAGGTTCGACCCCCAGGTCAGCCCCGCACCCATTCCGGTCATGAGCACGAGCATCCCGTCCTTCAGGCGCCCAGCGGCTCGCGCATCTCCGAGCGCCAGCGGGATCGAGGCGGACGAGGTGTTGCCATAACGATCGACGTTGACGAAAACGCGCTCCTCTTCGATTTTCAGTTTCTTCGCGGCGTGCTCGATGATACGAAGGTTCGCCTGATGTGGCACGTAGAGATCTACCTCTCCGACGTCCTTGCCGGCGATCTCGAGCACGGCCTCGGCCGAGCTCAGTAGCACTCTCGTGGCGAACTTGTACACCTCGCGTCCGTTCATCTTCACATAGTGATCGCGCGCCGCAACCGTTTCGGCGCTTGTCGGCCGCCGTGAGCCACCGGCGGGCAAGAACAGCTCCATGCCGCCGGCACCGTCGGCGCCCAGCTCGAAGGCGTGAAAGCCGCCGCGCTCGACCGACTCAAGCACCACCGCGCCCGCACCGTCACCGAACAGGACACAGGTCGAGCGATCGCTCCAATCGACGATGCGCGAGAGCGTGTCGGCACCGACGACGAGCACTCGTCTGGCCAGGCCGGCGGAGATCGCGCCGTAGCCCTGGGTGAGCGCGTAGACGAAGCCCGTGCAGCCGGCCGAAAGGTCGTATGCGGCCGCTCGATCGGCTCCGAGGCGGTCGGCGAGAATGGCCGCCGTGGAGGGGAAGAGCATGTCCGAGGTGATCGTCGCGACGATCACGAGGTCGAGCTCGGAGCCCTTCACGCCGGCATCGACTAGAGCCGCTTCGGCCGCAGGCAGCGAGAGGTCGGAGGTCGCTTCGTCCGGCGCCGCGATTCGCCGTTCTCTGATTCCGGTGCGAGCTTGAATCCACTCGTCGCTCGTATCGACCATCCCGGCCAGCTCGGCGTTTCCGAGTACCCGTTCGGGGGCGTAACAGCCAAGACCGGTTATCGAGACGGGCTTACCGTCGCAAACGCCGATCACTGCTCCACCGCAAACGTCAGTGTGCCGCGGACGGCGAGCTGGCCGTCGACAGTCGCTCTGACCTTGCCCCTCCCAAGCGGGCCACGAACGGCCTCTATCTCGCAGACGTACTCGAGCGTGTCGCCGGGCTGAACGATTCGCTTGAAGCGCACGTCGTCGATACCGCCGAAGAGCACCATCTTGCCCTTGTTTTCCTCCAGCGTCAGAGCCGCGACGGCGCCGGTTTGCGCCATGCCCTCGACCATCAGCACGCCGGGCATGATCGGGCGGTCGGGGAAATGACCGGCCAGAAACCACTCGTCCGCACGTACGGTCTTGCGCGCAACGGCCCGCTTGCCGGGCTCGAGCTCGATCACCTCGTCGATGAGTAGGAAGGGATCGCGGTGTGGAAGTATCGCCTCGATCTCCGCCTTCCCCAACGGGAGCGTCAGCGTCATGCCGCTACCTCCTTTGCGATCCGCTCGCGAAGCCGCTTGCGGGCTCGGTGCGCGTAACACTTGGCCGTGCCGACAGGCATTCGCGCCGCGCCGGCGATCTGCTCGAACGAGAACCCGAGCGCGTCCTTGAGCACGACCACACGAGCCTGCTCAGGCGACAGCTCGCTCAGATGGCGCGAGAGCTCGGCGCGTAGCTCGCTGCCCAGCGTCTCGGCAACCGGGTCACAGTCCCTGGCCGGCTCGAGCTCGAGCTCATCCGGGAGAGGCGCCGCACGACGCAGGCGCTCGCGGATTGCCGTGTCGTGGCAGGTGTTGACGACCAGCCGGTGGAGCCAGGTCGCGAACTGTGCCTCGCCCCGGTACTGGCCTATTCTCTGACAGAGCTTGAGCATCGAGTCCTGAGCTGCGTCCTGGGCATCGCGAGGATCGGAGAGCTCGCGTCGAGCGATGCGCCCGACCCGCTCGCTATAGCGCTCACAAAGCGTCTCGAGCGCCTTGGCGTCGCCGTCTTTCGCCCGCTTGATCAAGATGGGATCGCTCAGCCTTTCGTAACGGATAGCAGGGTCGGCCCGAAGTGGGCTGATGATTCGACGGCTATCGGCTGACCTGGGTTTCACGGCTGCATTAGTGTAGAGATCGTGGCCATTGCGCTCGCGCCTAGATCCGTCAGGCCGCGCCTCGAAGGGCGCTTCGGCTCACCTCTCTACCTATACGCAGAGCGTTGCTCCTCCACACAGGACCTGCTCCCCGCCGACGCACCCGAGGGTGCGCTCGCGGTGGCCGAGGAGCAGACCTGCGGAAGAGGGCGAAGAGGGCGCGATTGGCAAGGGACGACGGGGAAAGACCTGCTCTTCTCGCTTTGCCTGCGCCCCGCTGTCGAGACAGCGCGATTCGCCTCGCTCACGCCTGTCGCGGCCGAAGCGATCGTAGAGGCACTAGCCGCCTTCGGCGGCGAAGCGACCGTCAAGCACCCCAATGACGTCCTGATCGCCGCTAAGAAGGTGGCCGGGATACTCGCCGAGTCGAGCGGCGGACGGATCGTGCTCGGCGTCGGCGTCAACGTCGATCAGGAAGCGGGCGATTTGCCCGCGCGCCCGATCTTCCCGGCCGGTTCGCTCGCGCTCGAGCTCGGTAGATCGATCGATCGCGTCGAGCTGCTCGTGCGCATCCTGCTTCAGCTCGAGCGCCATTACGAGCGCTGGCTGGCCGAGGCGCCCGCCTGATCGGCGTACCCCCTGACGCAGGAATAGCGCGCTAGATTTCGAGGCGTGGCCGAGCGATTCGTGCGTATGCTCGTGCTCGGCGCCGCGATCATCCTGCTCGGCGCGGCGCCGGCGCTCGCGGCGCGCCCTTTCGTCCGCGCGATCGAGTTCTCCACCGACGTCAACCCCGTCTCGGCCGATTATGTAAAGGGCGCACTGAGGAGCGCGGAGAAGGACGGAGCTTCCGCCGCCGTCATCGTTCTCGACACCCCCGGCGGTCTCTCCGACTCGATGCGCGAGATCGTCCAGGCCGAGCTCAGGACGACGATCCCTGTGATCGTCTACGTGCCGAGCGGCGCCAGAGCCGCCTCCGCCGGCGTCTGGATCGGGCAGGCGGCGGACCTCCTGGCCATGGCGCCGGTGTCGAACATCGGCTCCTCGACGCCTATAGACATCAGCGGCGGGAACATCCCCTCCGACGAGCGCCGCAAGGTAATTAACGACGCCGCGGCTTCGCTCCGGGCACTTGCCAAGTACCACGGCCGCAACGTCGCCTGGGCGAACGCTGCCGTGCGCGAGGCCTCCAACCTGACCGCCGAGGAGGCGCTCAGGCGCCACGTGATCGACGTCGTCGCCCCGTCGCTACCGGCTCTGCTCGTGAAGATCGACGGAACCCGCACCATCCCGAGGCATTTCGTTCTTCACACTGCCGGCGCCTCGATCGAGAGCGTGCACATGTCAGCCTGGCAGAACTTCCTCAACACTCTCATCAACCCGACGCTGATCACTGTCTTGCTCTCGCTCGGGATGCTCGGGATCATGATCGAGCTGTTCGCGCCCGGTCACATCCTGCCCGGTGCCGTGGGAGCTATCTCCCTCATCCTCGCGCTCTTCGGCCTGTCGGTGCTGCCGATCAGCTGGGCCGGGCTTGCGCTCATGCTGCTCGCCTTCGGCTTCTTCGGCGGCGACCTGATCGTGCCCACGCACGGAGCGCTGACGCTTGCCGGCGCCGCCTGTCTGGTGCTCGGCGGCGCGCTTCTCTTCGAGCCGGCCGGGTCAACCTACAGCGTCTCGCTACCGGTTCTGATCGGCGTCGCGGCAACGCTCGCTCTCGTCCTCGGTTTTGCCTTCGCCAAGGTCGTCCAGGTGAGACGTCGCCCGGTCACCACCGGCGTCGTCTCGCTGATCGGTCAGACGGGATTCGTACGCTCGAGCGGGATGGTGTTCGTCAACGGCGAGCTCTGGCGCGCGCAGCTGGCAGACGGCAGCGCCCCCACGCCGGGAAGTCGAGTCAGCATCGAGACGATCGAGGACATGAAGCTGATCGTGCGAGCCGCGAGCTCTCCTCGCGATGGTGATCCGCCGACCGAGGCGGGCGGCATCGACGACCCCGCTCCGGCGTAGGATCACGAGCGACGATCTTTCGAAAGGAGCTCCTTTTCATGCAGCCGCTTCTCATTCTCCTCATCGTAATCGGGGTCATCCTGCTGATTCTCGTCGCGGCCGCAATCAGGATCGCTCGCGAGTACGAGCGCGGCGTAATCTTCCGTCTCGGCCGCCTGCTCCCCCAGCCCAAAGGGCCCGGACTTTTCCTCTTGATCCCGATCATCGATCGCATGGTCAAGGTCGACCTGCGCACGATCACGCTCAACATCCCGCCTCAGGAAGTGATCACCAAGGACAACGTGCCGGCGCGCGTTAACGCCGTCGCCTACTTCCGCATCGTCGATCCCTCGGCGGCGATCGTGCAGATCGAGAACTTCCTGATGGCGACCTCACAGATCGCCCAGACGACTCTTCGCTCCGTCCTCGGCCAGCACGTGCTCGACGAGCTGCTCTCCGAGCGCGAGAAGATCAACACGATCCTGCAGGGAATCATCGACGAGCAGACTCAGCCCTGGGGAATCAAGGTCTCGGTCGTCGAGGTGAAAGACGTCGAGATACCGTCGGGCATGCAGCGGGCGATGGCTCGCCAGGCCGAGGCCGAGCGCGAGCGGCGGGCGAAGGTGATCAACGCCGAAGGCGAGTTCCAGGCTTCCGAGCGTCTGCACGACGCCGCGAAAGTGATGGAGGCCACGCCGATCGCGCTTCAACTGCGCTACCTCCAGACTCTGCTCGAGATCAGTAACAACCAGGCGACGACGATCGTCTTCCCGGCGCCGATCGATCTGCTCAAGCCGCTACTCGGGAAAGAAGACGGTGGATCGAAATAACCCCGGCGGCGGGGCTGAAGAGCGTGGCGAAGAGGTCCGTGCTTCGGGCCCGCACGTTGTCTTCGATCCTCTCTCCGGGCGCGAAGTGATCTTCGCGCCGGGGCGCGCAAAGCGCCCCGGTAGCTATGGCGCCCAGCTGGGAGCGGGCACTCCGGACAAGGCCGAGACCTGTCCCTTCTGCGAGGGGCACGAGCGAGATACCCCGCCGGAGCTGTTCGCACTCGGCGGCAGCGATGACCGCGAGCCCGATGCTCCGGGCTGGAAGGTACGTGTCGTACCGAATCTCTTCCCCGCGGTCGAGTGTCAGCAGGTCGTCATCCACGCGCCGGCTCATGCGAGCTCACTGGGGGAGATCTCCGACGATCAGCTCGAGCTCGTTGCCGAGGCCTGGGCCGAGGTCGCCGAGCGCGCCTGGGCGCAGGGATTCGACCACCTCTTCGCCTTCGTCAACGAAGGCACCTCGGCCGGGGCCAGCCTCCGGCACTCACACTCTCAGCTCGTTTGGCTCAAACAACCGCCGGCGGAGGTCGCGACGGAGGCGCCGCAGTTACAGCGAGATCATTGCGCGCTCTGCGCTCTGCTCGGCGGGCTCGATCCGAGCCTGAAACTGGCCGAGCGCGAGCTCGGCGAAGGAACCGTCTCACTCGCCGTCTCGCCTTCCGGCAGAGCGCCTTACGAGCTTCTCATCGCTCCTAACGAGCACCTGCCCGACTCGTTCGGCGGCACCACCCTGCTCGCCGCCGCGCTGGAGCTCGCGGCCGAGGGAGCCCGGCGGCTGAGCGCAGTGGAGGGCCCTTCGCCCTTCAACCTCTGGCTGCACAACTTCCAGGACGACGGCCACTGGCACCTCGAGTTGGTGCCGCGACTGAGCTTCTTCTCGGGCCTCGAGCTAGGCGCCGGGGTCTTCATCAACACACTGCTTCCCGGTGAAGCCGCCGCGCGGTTGCGCGGAGCCTTGCCCTAGCTTTCGTCGCCGGGCTCCGGGCTTTCAGGCTCAGCGTCGGAAGTCTCCTCGCCAGTAGGCACGGCATTGGCACCCGGGGACTCATCCTCGGCATCCTCTTCCGGCTCTACTACCGGCGCCAGGCTCGAGACGCGCTCCTCATCTCCACGCAGGCGCATCACGATCACGCCTTGCGTCGAGCGACCCATTCTGCGCACGTCCTCGACGGGGATCTTGATCATCGTGCCGGTGGTCGAGATCAGCATCACCTGATAGCCGTCCCGTACAGCCTTGGCGCCGATCAGCCGGCCGCGCGCCTCCGTGAGCTTGATCGTCTTCACGCCGAGACCACCGCGGCCCTTCGCCGGGTAGTCGGTGATTCGCGTTCGCTTGCCGTAGCCGTTCTCGGTCACGACCAGCAGGTCCATGTCCGGGCGGGCGATCTCGATCGCGATCACCTCGTCGCCGACTCGTAGGCGCATGCCCTTGACACCCGAAGCCGGCCGGCCCATCGAGCGTACGTTCGTCTCGTGAAAGCGGATCGCCTGCCCCTTGCGAGAGACGAGCAGAATGTCGTCTTCTCCCGTGGAGTGACGAACTCCGACCAGCTCGTCGTCCTCACGCAGGTTGATCGCGATGATCCCGTCGGCCTTGAGCGGCGTGTTGTACTCGATGAAGCGGCTCTTCTTGGCGAGACCGTTTCGGGTCGCAAAGACCAGGTACTCGGCCTCCTTGAAGTCACGTGTCTGAATCACCGCGCGCACCTGCTCGTCCTGGCGGAAGGGCAGAAGATTCACGATTGCCCGGCCCTTCGACTGCCTCGATCCGAGTGGCAGCTCGTGCACTTTTAACCGGTAGACCTTGCCGACATTGGTGAAGAAGAGGATGTAGTCGTGGGTCGAGGCGACGAAGAGATGCTCGATGTAGTCGTCTTCCTTCAGCTCCATCCCCATCACGCCGACGCCGCCGCGCCTTTGCTCGCGGTAGGCGGTGACCGGCAGCCGCTTGATATAGCCGGAGCGTGTGATCGCGATCACCATGTCTTCCTCCGCGATCAGGTCTTCCAGCTCGAGGTCCGTCTCGCCGGCGACGATCTCCGTGCGCCGGTCGTCCTTCTTGCCGTAGACCGACCGCAGCTCCAGAAGCTCTTCTCGGATCAGCCCGTCGACGCGGGCCTGGTCGCCGAGAATCGTCCTCAGCTCGCCGATCAGCTCCTGTAGATCGGCGTACTCCGACTCGATCTTCTGGCGCTCGAGCTGAGTAAGGCGGGCGAGTCGGAGGTCGAGGATCGCCTGAGCTTGGATCTCGGAGAGCTTGAACTTCTTCATCAGGCCGACGCGCGCCTTCTCGGCGTCGCTCGAGGAGCGAATCAGGTCGATCACGGCATCGAGATTGTCGAGCGCGATCAGATAGCCCGCGAGTACGTGCGCGCGGCGCTCGGCCTGGCGCAGCTCGAACTTCGAGCGGCGAACGATGACCTCGCGCTGGAAGTCGAGGTACTCGCGAATCAGCTCGAGCAGCGAGAGCGTGCGGGGAACTCCGCGCACGAGCGCAACCGCGTTGTAGCCGAACGTCGTCTGTAGAGCGGTGTGCTTGAAAAGCTTGTTCAGAGCGACCTGGGGTACGGCATCTCGCTTCAGATCGATCTGAATCCGCATTCCCGTCCGATCGGAGTGGTCCTGAAGATCCGAGACTTCCGAGAGCACCTTCTCGTGCACCAGGTCGGCGATCTTCTTGATCACGCCGCCGTCTCCGCCCTTCTTCACTCCGTAAGGGAGCTCGGTGACTACAACCGCAGTCTTGCCTCCGCGCAGCTCCTCGATATGAGCCCGCGCACGCATGATGATGCGACCGCGGCCCGACCTGTAGGCCTCGCGAATCCCCTGGCGCCCGACGATGATGCCGCCGGTCGGGAAGTCCGGTCCCTTTATGTGCCGGGCGAGCTCGTCGACCGAGATGCCCGGATCGTCGATCATCGCCAGCACCGCGTCTACCACCTCGGAGAGCCGGTGCGGCGGCATGTTCGTCGCCATGCCGACGGCGATCCCGGCCGATCCGTTGACGAGCAGGTTGGGGAAGCGGCTGGGAAGGACGATCGGCTCGCGCCGTGACTCGTCGTAGTTGGGGACGAAGTCGACCGTGTCGGCCTCGATGTCCCTGAGCATCTCGGTGGCGATCTTCGCCAGGCGGCATTCGGTGTACCTCATCGCTGCCGCCGGATCGTCGTCGATCGAGCCGAAGTTGCCCTGTCCGTCGACGAGCGGGTAGCGCAGCGAGAACGGTTGCGCCATCCGCACCAGGGTGTCGTAGATCGCCGAATCGCCGTGCGGGTGGAAGGAGCCCATCACCTCGCCGACGACACGGGCCGATTTCTTGTACGGCCGGTTCGGCTGCATGCCGGCCTCGTGCATCCCGAAGAGCACGCGGCGGTGAACCGGCTTGAGCCCGTCTCGCACGTCGGGGAGCGCGCGGCTTACGATCACGCTCATCGCGTAATCGAGGAAGCTCGAGCGCATCTCGTCTTCCAGCTCGCGCGGCTCGATCCGCCCGGGACCGAGAGCGCCGGTGTCTACTTCAGACATCGGACACCTTCTTCGCTACGAACGCCGGCGGCGGAGTGCGTCGTTTCGTCGGGGGTCATCGGCTCAAACATCCAGGAACCTGACGTCCTTGGCGTTCTGCTCGATGAATGCGCGCCTCGGCTCGACCTGATCGCCCATCAACATCGAGAAGAGGCTGTCGGCCGTTGAGGCGTCATCCACGTCGACCCGCACGAGCAGGCGCCGCTCGGGATCCATCGTCGTCTCCCAGAGCTGCTCGGGGTTCATTTCGCCCAGGCCCTTGAAGCGAGAGAGTTGCACACCTTCCTTGGCCAGCTCCAGAGCTTCGCTTCGAAGTGCGTGGAAAGTTTCCGCGCTGCGTGTCTTGCGGCCCTGCGCGAGCCCGAACGGCGGCAGACCGAGCTCGGCGAGCCTCGCGTAGGCGCGGCGGGCGTCGCGGTAGGTCTGCGAGAGGAACAGCTGCCGCGGTACGGTCAGGCGCTGAGCCGCGCCCGTCTCCTTCTCGGTCACTTTGATCTGGTGACCCTCCGCGTCGGAAGACTCGATCTCGATCTCGTAGCCGTTCTCTCCCACCGCCTTGATCGCGCGGGCGAAGTCCTGGGCCGCCTCGTCCGGCACCTCGATCAGGCGGTGCGCTACGACGAAATCTGCCGCCGGCGTTCCGAAATCGGCCCGTAGGCGAGCAACGAGACCATCGAGCGAGCGCAGGCCTCCTGTCAGCTTCTTCCAGCGACCCTCGCTCAGCTTCAGCTCCTCGTCGGTTCGATCGCGAATCTCCAGACCGCCGATGCGCTCGCGCACGAGTAGCTCCTCGAGTTGGGCGTCCTTCTCGAAGTAGAACTCGCGACTGTCGAGCTTGATCCGGTAGAGCGGAGGGATGGCGATGTAGACGTGGCCGCGGTCGAAGAGCTCCGGCATGTGCCGGTACAGAAACGTGAGGATGAGAGTGCGGATGTGCGAGCCGTCGACATCGGCGTCGGTCATCACGATCACGCGGTGATAGCGGAGCTTCGAGATGTCGAACTCGTCGCCGATGCTCGTGCCGATCGCGGTGATCATCGCCTGGATCTCGTTGTTTGAGAGAACCTTGTTGATCCGGTTCTTCTCGGAGTTGATGATCTTGCCGCGCAAGGGAAGAATCGCCTGATAAGTGCGGTCGCGACCGGCCTTGGCCGAGCCGCCGGCGGAGTCGCCCTCGACGATGAAGAGCTCCGCCGTCTCCGGGTCGCGGATCGTGCAGTCGGCCAGCTTGCCCGGAAGCGACGAGCCCTCGAGCGCGCTCTTACGCCGGGTGAGCTCGCGCGCCTTACGGGCGGCTTGGCGAGCGCGCGAGGCCGAGATCGCTTTCTGGACGATCTGGCGCGCGTCGTTCGGGTTCTCTTCCAGAAACTCCGAGAGCCTCTGGTTGACGGTTTGCTTGACGAGGCCTTCGACCCATGGATTGCCGAGCTTGGTCTTCGTCTGGCCCTCGAACTGGGGGTCGCGGAGCTTGACCGAGATGACCGCGGCCAGGCCCTCGCGCACGTCTTCCCCATCGAGATTCGTCTCTTTCTCTTTCAGCAGTCCTTTGTCGCGCGCGTACTTGTTCAGGCTTGCGGTCAGCGCCGATTTGAAGCCCGTCAGGTGTGAGCCGCCCTCGTGCGTATTGATGTTGTTGGCGAACGAGAAGACTGACTCGACGTAGGAGGCGTTCCACTGCATCGCCACCTCGACCGCGCCCCGGTCGTCGCCGCCTTCGAAATAGATGATGTGCTTGTGAACGGGATCCTTTGCCTGGTTCACGTAGCTCACGAAGTCTTTGATCCCGCCTTCGTAGTGAAACTCGAAGGTCTCCTCGCCGGCTCGCTCGTCGATCAGGACGATCCTCAAGCCGCGGGTGAGAAATGCGGTCTCACGCAGGCGCTGAACGAGTAACTGCGTTGAGTACTCGAGCTCGTCGAATACCTCCGAGTCGGGTAGGAAGGTGATCGTCGTCCCGGTATCCGAGGCCTTGCCGACAACCTCCACCTCACCGCTGGGGACGCCGCGCGCGAACTCCTGCCTGTACAGCTTCCCTCCTCGTCGCACCTCGGCTACGAGCGACTCCGAAAGCGCGTTGACAACCGAGACGCCGACCCCATGCAGCCCGCCGGAGACCTTGTATCCCTCTCCGCCGAACTTACCGCCGGCGTGAAGCTTGGTCAGCACGACCGTCAACGCCGACATGCCCTGGTCGGGCATGACGTCGACGGGGATGCCCGAGCCATAGTCCTTGACGACAACCGAGTTATCGGGCTTGAGGATGACTTCGATGCGATCGTTTCGGCCTGCCAGAGCCTCATCTACGGAGTTGTCTACGACCTCGTAAATGAGGTGGTGCAGCCCGCGTGAGCCGGTCGAGCCGATGTACATACCGGGCCGGAGCCGGACCGGCTCGAGACCTTCGAGGACAGTAATGTCCTTCGCTGTGTAGGATTGTTCCGTCATGAAAAAAGCCCTGCAAAAAGCGTACTTGCGGGCTATCAGCAGTCTATCAGAAAGAGCGGTCGGAAGTGTGCCTAAGGTGCGCCGCTTTTTGCGTTCTGGGCGAGGCTCGCCGCTGCCGCTCGAGCAACCAGCGCTCGCAGTTCTTCGTTGTCGATCACGGCCGCTAACTCTTCGCCCCGTTCGAGCTCTCTCGCCGTAACCGAGGGCGGAATCTGGGCAAGTGTCTCGCTCGTCTCTCGCCCCTCGCCGGGCACCGGGCCCGGCAGGAAGCGGAGCTCGCTGGGGCATTCCTCGGCCAGCACTTGCTCGAGCTTCGAGAGTATCTGCGGTGCCAGGTGCTTGAGCTCGAAAGCCCAGGTCGCCGAGCTGGTGTTGACCTGGAGCACTCCCTTGCGGGTCAGCCGTGCCGGCCAGGCATTGACGGCGATCGTCTCGCCTACGACGAGCGGCCAGACACGCACCACCTCACTCGCGGCCGGGAGCCCGACGCGTCTTGCTGTCTTCTTGATCTCATCTCCGAGCCGCTCCATCACGCTGCCCTCGCTCTCCCTTCACTGACCCGAATAATCTGATCTGCGGGCGCCGGTAGCGTGCTCTCGCTGGTCGCAGTGACGATTGTCTGCCCTAGCTCCCGTAATCGCTCGAGCAACGATTCCCGCCTTCTCATGTCGAGCTCCGAGAGTACGTCGTCGAGCAACAGAAGCGGCGGGCCGCTATTTCGTTCCGTCAGCAGCTCCGCTTCCGCGAGCAAGAGTGAGAGCACCGCCGTTCTCTGCTCTCCTTGGGAGCCGAAGGAGCGAAGCTCGCGTCCCTTCGCCAGAACAACGATCTCGTCCAGGTGCGGACCGGCGCCGGTCGTGCCCCTCTCCAGGTCACGCGCCAATCGCTGCTCCAGCAGTTGCACGGTCAACGGCTCGGCCGAGTACTCGAGCCTGCAATCGAGCAGTCCGAGTGCCGCGCCGACCTCCGCGAAGCGCGGCGAGAGCAGCTCGATAGACCGCGTTCGCGCCTCTTGCAGCGAAGCTCCCAGCGTCGCGACTTGCTCATTCCAGGGCGAGAGTGCCTCCTTCGTAGACAGTCCGAGCGCGATCTTTCGTAGGCTGGCGTTCCGCTGGCCCAGCGCTTCGCCGTAGGCACGCGGGAGATCCGTCCGCGCAGGGAGAAGTCGGGTTAGCGTCCGGTCGATGTAAGCGCGGCGAACGGCCGGCCCGCCCTTGACTACCACAAGGCGATCAGGCGTGAAGACGAGTGTGGGGAGCTCGCTTCTCAGCTGATCGGCTGCCGGAAGCGCGGCGCCGTTCAGACGAGTGCGCTTTCCTTCACCGCGAACGATCGCGATCTCGACCGAAACGTCATTGCCCCGGCGCCTCGCCTGTAGCGCGACTCGAGCGGCAGCCGAGCCGAAACGGATCAGCTGCGCGTCGGCTCTTGTTCGCGGCGAGAACGCCTGAGTTCCGACGTGAATCGCCTCGACGAGATTCGTCTTGCCGGCCCCATTCGGCCCCGCGACGAGCACGAGGCCGTCCTCCAGCTCCAGCTCGAGTCGCTCGTAGGAGCGAAAGTCGCGCAGCGTGAGGTGGCGAACGCTCAGCCCGCGAGGCGGATCGGCATGATCAGATACCAGAAGCTGTCGCCCTTCGCGCGCAGGAGCCCGGGCCTGATCGGGTTGATCAGGTTCAGCTCCAGCTCGTCGCCGATGACCGATTCGATTCCCTCGCGCAGGAACTCGGCGTTGAAACCGATCTGAATCGGCTCGCCACTGAAGGCGACCGGAAGTGTCTCGCTCGCCTCACCGACATCCTGTGTCTGCGCCGATACGGTCAGCGCTCCCTCCTCGAAGCTGAGCTTGATCGGGCTCGTCCGCTGCGCCATCACCGCAACGCGCCGCACAACATCGAGGAACTCCGATCTCGCCAACTTGACAGTGTGCGTGAAGCTCTCGGGAAGAAGCTGGCGGTGGTTCGGAAACTGTCCATCGATCCGGCGACTGCTCAGAGTCGTATCGCCATGCACGAAGATCGCGTGATTGTCCTGTATCGCGAGCTCGAGCTCGGCGCCGGACGCCGGGATGCGCGCGAGCTCTGTCATCGCGCGGGCCGGCACGATCGCCTCGAGCTCGGGGGTATCTCCGTCAAACTCGGTCTCCTTTACCGCCAGTCGGTAGGAGTCGGTTGCCGCCATAAGCAACCTGCGCGACGAAGAAGACGTGCCCTTTTCAAACTGAACGAGTATCCCTGTAAGGACCGGCCTCGATTCATCTCGTGACGCAGCACGCGCGACTCGGCCGACGGTGTCGAGGAACGTATCGCGGTTGACTTTGAAGACACCTTCCTCCGTCATCTTCGGGAGGCGTGGAAAGTCTTCGGGCGTTGAGACGTTGAGACGATATGAGGCTCCACCGCACGTCAGACTCACCATCCGAGATCCACTCGCCTGCTCGATTGTCACATCAGCCTCGTTCACCGGGAGCGACCTACACGCATCTACAAAGACTCGGCCTGGAACGACACTCTCACCTTCACCCTCGACGTCTGCTTCAAGCGACGATGTGATTGAAAGCTCCATATCGGTTGCCGCTAGATGAAGGCGTCCTTTCTCCGCCCTTAGAAGTATTCCGGCAAGCACCTGCACCGACGTTCGTGCTGACACTGCGCGAGCAACCAGAGCCACCGTCTCGACGAGTCGCTCTCGCGAGCACTTCAGTTTTATTCCCGAACTTAGGCTGGTGTCTGTTTCAATCATGAGATTTATATCCTCGTAGTCGTAGTAGAGCCTGTGGGAAGCGAGGAAAGCACCGTTAATCCCGCTTCAGGCGCGCGGTTCGCATGAGGATGACGTCTGGGGAGAAGGCAAGAAGAAGATGAACAAACAACGACTTCCTCAATGAAGGAACGTTTTCTGTTCATATCTGTCCGCAGCCACTCCACAGTTCAACGCACCTGCTTTATACGCGCTGTGAGTTCCTGAACGAGGTTGTAGACCGAGCGATCCTCTTTAATCAAGCGGGCGATCTTCGACGTTGCGTGAATGACCGTAGTGTGATCTCGACCACCGAACTTCTTGCCAATCGTGGGAAGGGACGAGTCTGTCAACTCACGCGAGAGGTACATGGCGACTTGGCGTGGATAGACGATGTTCTGAGACCGCCTGTCGCTACAAAGCTCCGTCAGTGAAAGGCCGAAGCGGCTGGCCACTTCTTCCTGGATATGGTGAATGCTCACCTCGGCTGCCTCTGGTGGGAAGACGTCCTTCAATACCTCTTGCGCCAGCTCTACGGTCATCAGGCGCCCGGTCAAGGACGAAAACGCCACTACTCTCGTCAGCGCACCCTCGAGCTCGCGGATGTTCGATGAAATGAGGCTGGCGATGAAGGTCAAGACCTGAGGATCGGGGACATGAATACCCTCGGTGTGGACCTTCTTGCGCAGAATCGCTATCCGCGTCTCGAGGTCGGGAGGCTGAATGTCCGTGATCAATCCCCACTCGAAGCGCGAGCGGAGGCGAGGCTCTAGCGTCGCAAGCTCTCGCGGCGGTCTGTCGGAGCTGAGCACCACTTGGCTGCCGGCCTCGAAAAGGGCGTTGAAGGTGTGGAAGAACTCCTCCTGGATCCGCTCTTTTCCCTCGAAGAACTGGAGATCGTCGACGAGCAGCACGTCGTAATGCCGGTAGCGCTGCTTGAAGCTGTCGATGCGCTTGTCCCGGAGCGAGTCGATGAAGTCGTTCATGAAGCTCTCGCTGGTGACATAGAAGACGCTCGAGTTGCGCGAGTGCTGAGAGACATAGTGGGCGATCGCGTGCAGGAGATGGGTCTTGCCAAGGCCGGTGCCGCCGTAGATGAAGAGCGGGTTATAGGCTCGGGCAGGCCGCTCGGCGACCGCTAGCGCGGCGGCATGCGCAAAGCGGTTCGACGAGCCGATGATGAAGAGGTCGAAGGTGTATTTCGGGTTGACACCGGTCGGCGAGGTGCTAACCGGGCCCACTTCCACTTCACGTCGCTCGGGCCCGGGCGCCGCGACCTCGGCGACCAGAGCTTCGAGCGGATCGACCACCGAGAGCACAACTCCACACTCGCGCCCGATCAGATCTCGGACGGTGGCGCGGAGAAGATCGAGGAAGTGCCCCTCGATCCACTCGCGAGTGAACTCGTTCGGAACCGAAACGACGAAGAAGTCGTCGCTCAGCTCTCCCCCTGCGGCGGCACCGAACCAGGTCTGGAAAGTCGCCTCGCTGAGCGCCTCACGAAGCCGCTCGGCAACCGCGGCCCAGAGATTCTCAGCGTTGTCTAGGAGCGAAGATTCCAAGTGTTTGACCGTCCACCCGCCGGCTGCGGCGGAAGTGCGAGCATATCAGCGTCGCCGCGGCCGAACAACGGGCATATTTCCACAGAGCGGAAGCCGCGAAAGCACTCGTTTTGCAGGCTAAACAATGCGTCCACACAGTAATCCACAGGTGTGGAGAACCGCCCTGACAGGGCGCCACTTACGGTCTTTTTGCGGGCATTGAGCAGAATGCGCGGCGCCGCAACGGACTGTGGATAACTTCGACCTCACGGGCCTCGTCTATACTGGCGCACGCTCGATAAACGGGCATTGACCTCTCCAGGATCAGCAACACCGTGAAGCGGACATACCAGCCAAACGTACGCCGCCGAAAGCGCAAGCACGGCTTTCGCGCGCGCATGAAAACCCGAGCCGGGCGGCTGGTCTTGAAGCGCCGCCGAGCCCGTGGTCGCAAACGGCTATCGGCGTAGTCTGAGCGAGGCGTGCTAGGTGGAGCGCCGGTACCGTCTCTCGCGGTCGCGAGATTTTGACAATGTCTACCGCCATGGACGCTCGACCTCGACTCGCTTCTTCACGTTGCATGCTTTCCCACGCGAAGATGAAGACGGTGAGCCACGGTTGGGACTGGCGATACCGAAGAGCGTCGGCACGGCCGTCAAACGAAATCGGCTCAAGCGCATGCTTCGCGAGGCCTGGCCGATGAAAGATCGCGGCAAGGGGTTCGACTACGTGCTGGTTGCGCGACCTGGCTTGGCCGAGGCGGCCGAGGCGCGCGGCTTCGCCTGGCTGAGCGAGCGCGTTGATGAAGTGATGGAGAAGAAGGGCTCGTGAAATACCCGGCGATTGCGCTTATCTACCTGTATCGCTACACGATCGGCCTGTTCCTGCGCCCGAGCTGCAAGTACTACCCGTCCTGCTCGAGCTATGCCATCGGCGTGCTCGAGCGCTACGGCTTCGTCCGCGGAACGCTCCTCGCCGGCTGGCGCCTGTTGCGCTGTAACCCCTGGAGCGCGGGCGGAGTGGACCTGCCCGAAGACGCGCGCCTGTTCGGACGGCCGTGCCGCCACGTGCACAAAGGGCAGCTCGCATGATCCTGCTCAGCATCCTCAGCCCGATCGAGGACATCTTCCGATCCATCCTCGTCTGGCTGCACAACAGCGGCCACCTGCCCTGGGCCTGGGCGATCGTGGCGCTGACCGTGATCGTCCGCATCGTGATCGTTCCGCTGACGGTCAAGCAGATTCACTCGATGCAGAGCCTGCAGGTTCATGCGCCCCAGATGAAGGAGCTCCAGCAGCGCTACAAGCACGACAAGCAGCGCCAGCAGCAGGAGCTGATGCGCTTCTACAAGGAGAACAACATCAACCCGATGGCCTCCTGCCTGCCGATGCTGGTGCAGTTCCCGGTCTTCATCGCGCTCTACTTCGTCCTGAAGGCCTTCTCGAAGCACCCGCCGTGCGATATCAAGCCGGCCCACGCTTGCGTGGCACGGGGCGATTTCTCCTGGCTCGGCCACAACTTCTTCCCCGACATCACCAGCCACATCACAGCTCATTGGAGCGGCTACCTGCTGCTCGTTGTCTATATCGGCAGCCAGCTCGCATCGACCTACTTCATGTCGGGCTCGGCGCAGAAGTCGCAGCGCGTGATGATGATGGTTCTGCCCTTCGTCATTGTGCCGTTCATCGCGAGGTTCTACACCGGTCTTCTCATCTACTGGGTGACGACGAACCTCTGGACGGTCGGGCAAGGCCTGATCACACGGACGCTGATTCCCAAGCCCGCGGCTCCGGCGAAACGGTCGTCACGGACGCCGGCCGCCGAGGCGAGGCAGTCGGAAGCTCAGACACGTCCGCCGCAACCTCCGCGGCGGGTCAAGCGCAAGAAGAAGGGTGGCCGCAGGTGATCGAGGAGCTTCACGCCGAGGCAGAGGGAGCCGACGCCGAAGAGGCACGCTCGCGTGCGCTGGCTGAGATAAGGCGCCAGGCGCCCTGGATAGACGAGGAATCGGTCTCGGTGCAACTGGTGGAGGAAGGCGAGCGTGGATTGCTGGGCATCGGCTCGCGCCCGGCCCGAGCCGTTGCTTTCGCACGAGTATCCGAGCGCCCGGCCCGTGAGGAAAGCGAGCTTGCAGCCTTACTCCGTGCCTACGCCGAGCTGATTGTTCGCTGTATAGCGCAGGACTCACACGTCGAGCTGAGCGAGGAGGAGGAGGCGATCAACATTCGCTTCAGCGGCGGCGACCTCGGCATCCTGATCGGACGGCGAGGGCAGACGGTCGACGCTATCGAGCAGCTCGCGAACGCGATCGCTCACAACCGGGACGGCTTGGACTCGAAGCGGATCGCGGTCGACGCGGGCGGGTATCGCGAACGGCAGAAAGCGGCTCTCAGCTATGCGGCGCTGCAGGCCGCCAAAAGAGTGATAGCGAGCGGCGAGCCGCAGGCACTGGAGCCGATGAGCGCGTACGAACGGCGCCTGGTGCACGAACGTCTGAAGGACTACGCGGGAGTGACCACGACGAGCGAAGGCAACGACCCGGGCCGCTACGTAGTGGTGCTGCCGGCGGATGCCGACTGAGCTTGATCCACGGCTCGAACGCTGGCTGGACGCCCTACTCGACACGCCCGGGCTCAGCTCGATCCGTGACCGTGGCCAGGCCTGGCGCGAGCACGTTCTCGACAGCCTGCAGGCGGTTCCGCTCATCGACCTGTACGCGGGCTCTATAGCCGACGTCGGCTCGGGCGGGGGAGCGCCGGGGATACCGCTCGCGGCGGCTTTCCCCGAGCGCGAGGTGACGCTGATCGAGTCGCAGAGGCGCAAGTGTCGCTTCCTCGAGCGTTTCGAGCGTGACTTCCCGAATCTGAGAGTCGTCTGCGGCCGCGCCGAGGAGCAGGCGGTCGACACCTACGGCGTAGTCGTGGCCAAGGCGCTCGCCCCGCCTTTGGTCGCGCTGGAGTGGTGCCTTCCGCTTGTCGAGCCCGGCGGCGCCGCGATCCTGTTCACGGGCTCGCTCCAGCTGGATCTCGCCTCGACGGCTCGCCTGCTCGGCGGGGGAGCGCCCGAGCCGCACTCGGTCGAGGGCTCGAGCGAGCGCCTGCTGGTAGTCGTTCCGAAGCTCGAGCCGACACCCTCCGGGTTTCCGCGCAGGCCCGGAATGGCGAGGAAAAAACCGCTGGCCTGACTCCCGGGCTTGTCCGCGCTCGCGGCTAGAGTGGGGCGGCATGGCAGGCTTTATCTACGCAGTCGCAAACCAGAAGGGCGGCGTCGGCAAGACGACGACCGCGATCAATCTGGCGGCCTGTCTGGCCGAGGCCGGGGAGCCCGCCTTGGTTGTCGATCTCGACCCGCAGGCGAACGCGACTTCAGGCCTCGGTGAGCGCGCCAACGGCACGTCGTCGTACGACCTGCTCGACGGTGCCTCGCTCGACACTCTCGTCAGGCGCACCCGTTTCGCGAACCTCGACCTGGTGCCGGCCAAGCCGGACCTCGCGGGCGCCGCGGTCGAGCTCGCTCAGCACACAGGCGGCGACCGCTATCTGGCCGATTCGCTGAACGAGGCAACCACTCGCTATCGCTTCGTCTTTCTCGACTGCCCTCCCTCGCTCGGTCCGCTGACGGTCAACGCCCTTGCAGCAGCCGATCGGGTGCTGGTGCCGGTACAGGCCGAGTACTACGCACTGGAGGGTCTCTCGCAGCTGATGCGCTCGATCGAGCTCGTCCGCCGCAGCCTCAACCCTCGCCTGGCAATCGGCGGGGTGCTGCTGACGATGGTGGATGGGCGGACGAGGCTTTCGGCCGATGTCGCCGCGGAGGTGCGGCGGCACTTCGGCGAGCTCGTGTTCAAGACCACTGTGCCGCGCTCGGTGCGATTGGCCGAAGCGCCCAGCTTCGGGCTACCGGCGATAGTTCACGACCGGCGCTCGTCGGGCGCCGAGGCCTACTGGAAGGTGGCGATGGAGCTTGTCGAGCGTGGTTGATAGCAGACGAAGAGGCCTGGGACGGGGGCTCGAGGTGCTGGTCGGCGGGGCCGGCGAGTCCGAGCTGGTTCATCTGCCGCTGGAGATGATCCACGCCAGCCCACGCCAGCCGCGTCAGGCATTCGATTCCGACGCGGCCGCCGGTCTCACCTCTTCGATCAAGGCCCAGGGTCTACTGCAGCCGCTGATCGTGCGCTTGCGTGAGGAGGGTGGCTACGAGCTGATTGCCGGCGAGAGGCGACTGCGTGCTGCCCGCGGAGCCGGGCTCGCCACGGTACCGGCCGTGGTGCGGAAGGCCGACGACCGCGAGAGTCTCGTCCTCGGCTTGGTCGAGAACGTCGCCCGGGAACAGCTGTCGCCGCTGGAGGAATCTCGCGCTTACGCCGTTCTGTTGGACGAGTTCGGGCTCTCGCTCGGCGAGATCGCCGACCGGGTCGGCCGCTCTAAACCATCGGTCTCGAACCGGCTGCGGCTGCTCGAGCTCCCGGACGAGGTGCTGGAGATGCTCTCCGCCGGTGAGCTGAGTGAAGGCCATGCTCGCGCAATCCTCGCCCTCCCCGGTCACGACGACCGCAGGGCTCTGGCCCGCCGCGCCGCGAAGACGGGAATGTCCGTGCGCCAGGTCGAGCAAGCCACCCGCGACAGCGGTGCTCCACGCCAGCGCCGCCGGAAGCACGACCCAGTCGACCCCACTCTTGCCTCACGCGCGGCCGCGGCAGCGGAGAAGCTGACCGGCCTCCGCGCCCGCGTGAGCCCGGGCAAGCTCGAGATTCGCTTCGCAGGTGAGACCGAGCTGGCCGAGCTCGCCGAGGCGCTCGAGCGCGCAACAGAATAGGTGCTCGCATCTTCTGGCGCAGCAGCCTCGACATGGTTGTCGTTCCGGCGCCTGATCAGAACGAGGCGCCTCTCGCGCTCTCGGGGCGCCACTAAGCGCGCGAGCCCGGAGAGGGCAGTGTTGATGGGAGCGGGCGCCAAGAGGAGCTAGCGGCAAAGCCGAGTTCTCACGTCTTCGCCTCTCGGTTCCTCGGGACGCCGCTGCCGGTGGGAGCGGTGCGCGGACAGTGCACGCCGCACGGCCTCGCACAGGATCCTGCCGGCAGCGGTGGCAGGCGGTCCACACGACCGCTTCCAGCCAGTGCATATCCCGCCGACCGAGAGGGTGGGGTTGGAGCTAGGCGGATTCGAACCCGCTGCCTTCTCGCGGCTCTGGCGCCTCGCTGGCCGTGCAGCGCCGTAGGGAACAGTGTCGAGCACACGGGCCCGGAGAGCGATGTGCGGTCAGCGAGGCGAGGCGGCATCGGGCGACCCGTCGCGCCGGGGCGGTCGGTGCCGCCGCCCAGTGGCGCGAGAATGGGCGATGGTGGATTCGAACCAGGTGTCTCTCGCGCTCTCGGGGCGCCACTGAGCGTGCGAGCCCGGAGAGGACAGTGTCGACTCACACGGCCTCGGAGAGAATCGTGCGCTCAGTGGTGTCAGGGGCTCCGGCGGGCCAGTCGCGCCTGGCCGCACGGGAAGCCGCCGGCCGAGAACGCGAGATGGGCGATGGTGGATTCGAACCACCGACCTCCGCCTTATCAGAGCGGCGCTCTAACCGACTGAGCTAATCGCCCGCGCGGCTGCGGATAATAGCTCGCTCGACAACCGGGCGCGAGCAGGCGGCGAAGAGTTGGGGGTTTCCTTCGACAACCCCGAGGCTACAATCGGAGACAGGGCCGAACGATGGTCAGGATGGAGATCTACGGTGTGAGCTTCGATCTCGTCGGCAAGACGCCGATCGTTCTGCTGAAGATGGTCGAGGGGAACAAGTTCCTCCCTATCTGGATCGGACATCCGGAGGCGGCGGCGATATTGATGAAGCTGCAAGAGACTCCCGCCCCGCGACCGATGACGCACGATCTGGTCGCCGACATCGTTCAGCACCTAGGCGGCGAAGTGGTCTCGATCACCGTGACCGAGCTACGCGACAGCACCTTCTACGCGTCCATCACCGTGCGCCAGAACGGCGGCGAGATCGAGATAGACTCGCGTCCCTCCGACGCCATCGCGATCGCCATGCGCGTCGACGCCGAGATCTACGTCGCGGACGAGGTGATGGCAGAATCGGCCGTCGAGTTCGAGGGTGAGGACGTGAGCGAGGAGGAGATGGTCGACCAGTTCAGGCAGTTCCTCGAGACCGTCTCGCCCGAGGAGTTCGCTCTCGGCGACGAGGGCGACGAGGGCGACGAGGGCGACGAAGGGAACTAGGCCTCGCGCCCGGTCTCGCGCTTGCTCAGTCTGAGTACCGTCTCGAACAGCTCCAACAGCGCCTCGTCGGAGACTGTCCCGTCGTTTGCGCGACGCCACGTTTCCAGTAGCTGCTGTTCGCGCTCTGGATCGACGAAGTCGTAACCGCGCTCAGCCTTGTGACCCCTGATCTTCAGCGCGACCCGGAGGCGCCGAGCAAAAGCGGCGAGCAGATCGCGATCGGCGGCCGCGATCTCTTCTCGCAAGGCCAGGAGCACCGGGTCGTGATTTCTCGACTCCATGGGTCGCAGATCGTAGCCCATGAACGATTGGATCACGGCTGCAAGCGGGCAAGAGCGCGCGCCGAGCGGAGAAGTTTTTGGCCGCCGCGACTGACCTGCGCGGGCGCGGCCCACCACACGCCGTCCCCAACTTTCGCTCCGAGCTCCGCTTCCGTAACGGTCAGCCAGCCCCGCGTATAGGAGCAGGCGAGGTAAACGCGCCGCAGGCGCGGTGATTCGCACTACGAGGCCATACCGACGGAAGTCTAGGCCCGCTTGAGCGGGCCGACTTTCGCCGGTTTAGTAGTGGATGTAGACGCGCTCGCCGAGCGAGATCAGGCCGTAGAGATGTGGCGCGATCCACATCGGTACTCGCACACAGCCGTGCGAGGCCGGATAAGGAGGTACGTCGACGTAGCCGTGTATGGCGAACCCTCCCGTGAAGTAGTTCGAGTAGTACATGACCGCGCCGCCTGGGATTTTGCTGTAGACATGGAAAAGGCCGACCGGCGTGTTCCCCGTCGCTCCGGTCGAAACGGGCACGATCAATATCACCGTGCCGTCACGAACGACATAGAGAACCTGCTTGGTCTTGTCGACGTCGATATAGGTTCCCCGTAAGCGTGGCTGCGGTGGCGAGGAGCGCCCGAGCGCAAGCCAGGCGGCGGCGCTCATCCTGCCGCTGCGCGAGAGCCCGGCGAATTTCTGAAGCGCGTAGACGGCCTCGAGCGTGTCGGCGCCGAAGCTCGAGTCGGCGTGAAGGAGAGCGAAATGATGGGCGATCAACTCGTCGTCGAGCAAGCGAACGGCGGGGCCGTTAGAGCCCAGGTGGAGTGCAGGTGCGCTTGCCCCGAAGCGAAACTTCCGAGCGATCTGTGTGTAACCGACGTTCGGGCTCACCTCTACCCAGGCCACGTACCGCGCCGCTTTTGACAGGGTGAGCGCGAACGGCTTACCGGACGCGACGTAGCGACTCAAGACACGACGGTGGCCCCGTTGGACGATCAGGCGCAGCTTGCCGGCCGTGGCGGGCCGGACCCGGGCTCGAAGTTGGAGCTGTTGGCCAACGAGGTGATCACCGCGCAGAGAGGCAGTGATGCTCGGGCGTACGCGCGCGGTCATCGGAGTCGATTCCACCGGGCCCGAGCGTGCGACGTACGGGCCGGGGCTCGCGAAGCGGAGGTCGAAACCGAAGCCGCCGTCGCTCGAGGTTTGTGCCTGCGCCACCACGGTGCCGCCGCGAATCAACTCGACGCTCACGCCGGCTCGTGCGGGAGCCAGCGTTCCCTTGATCCAGCCCGACGCGTCGTACCGCTTCACGCTCGGCCGCGAAAGCGAAAGCGTGTCCGTGGCGTTGGCCACAGAGCTTCCGAGCGAGCCGGAGCGAGCGCTTGCGTCCGCCGGGATCATCGCGCCGGTCGTAGCGACGAAAACGGCGGCGATCAGGAAGATGGGGGTGCGCATCGGAGCGCAGAATAACCGTCGCAGTGGGGGTCGAGCAGCGGGAGCGTCAGTGGATATAAGCGAGCGCTACCGCAATTCCGTTGTAGAGCCCGTGCACGATCATCCCGGGGATGACGCTGTCCGAGCGTTGGCGCAGATAGCCGAGCCCGATCCCGAAGACGAATAGAGGGAAGATCGCGGCCGGTAGCCCGTGCATGAGAGCCCAGCCGAGCGCGGGGATAGTCATCGCCGCGGCCTGTCCGAAAGGCTGAAAGAGAGCGAAGCCGAGTCCGCGCACGAATAGCTCTTCGGCGATCGGGGTGAGTGCGGTCAGGACGATCACACTGGCGATGAAGGGTGCGACTCTTCCCGACTGCCAGTGCTCGTTCAGGAGTCCCTGCTCACGTGCCGGCCTACCGCCGAGGCTGGTTACGAAGAGATTCGCCAAGTAACTTGCTGCGACGGCTAGGAGACCGAGCCCGAGAATAGCCATCGGAGCTATTCGCGGCCGGCGAAAGGCGCGGATCTCGGGGCGCCGGTTCGAGATGGCGAGCGAGATGGCAATCCAGATGCAGAGGAAGACCGCGTTTCCCGCGGCGAACGACCAGCGAAAGAGCGACTCGCTCGCAGAGTTCACCGCGCTCGTGGAGGCGTAAGCCGCGAAATTGAGAGCGCTTATGGATGCCGCGAAGAGCAGCCAGATCGCAAGGCGACCAACATCCGGTCGCTCACTCACTCGAAGTACGTCCTCGGTGGTGCCGCGCCGTTCGGTCTCGTCTCACTGACGCAGTCGAGGTCAACGAAACGCATCGGGATGGAAGGCCGCGGCGAGATCGCGCAAACCAGCCACGGCCTCGGGACCGGGCTCGAGTAGCTCCAGGCTCACGCGCACGAGGCGGCCGGAGCGAACGGCGGGAAGCCATCGCGTAGCGGGATTGCGGCGCAAGGCGGCGAGAGTGAGGTGCGAATCGCTGCCGATGACGAACACGTCTGGACGAAGCCGGCGCAGGTGCTTGAGTGGGAAAGGCCCTTCCTGTGCGTCGAGCCCGGCCACGTTGGTCCCTCCGGCTTCGTTGATCAAGCTGCCGACGAAAGAGCTGTCCGAGACGGTGGTGAAGTGCCCGAGATCGATAAACACGCGGACCGGCGGCACGGGAGTGAGCGCAGCCTGTACTCGCTCGCGCTCTTCGGCCATTTTCGCGCGCTCCGCTCGGCCGCGAAGTGGCACCCCGACGAGCAGGCTGACATCCGAAAGCGCCTGCTCGATACCGTCGAGCGTTCGATCGGGCACGACATAGACGGTGAAGCCGAGAGCCCTCGCGTGGCTGATAGATATCTTCTCGATCTCCGAGCTGACGAGAATGAGCTGAGGCTTCGCGGCGCGTATCAGGGCGAGATCCAGAACGCCACTACCTGTGCCGACTCGAGTCACCTGAAGCGCAAGCGCCGCGGCGAGGTTTTCCGCCGCGTTGCCAGCAACCGCGATCGATTTGGGCCTGCTTTTCATGGCCACGAGCCGACCGTCTGCGTCATGTACCGACACCGGGTAGATGGGGACGTTCGCGCCCGTCGGCTCGGACTTCTCACCGCAGGCGCTCAAAAAGAAGAGCGCGGCGAGGGCGAGTGCGACGACTAGCACCAAGAGTCGACGCGAAAGCCTCGCGCTAGAGGGTCGACGACGGGCTGCACGAAGCGTTCGCACTGCGCCCGGATGATATCGAGGGATTCCGTCGTGTCCTTCCTACACGACTATTGGGGAGCTCTGAGGAAGTCGCCCGCCTTCGTTGAATAGGAGGCCATGCCCAACTGGCAGCGACTGGCCGTTCTCGGCGCTGTAGTTCTGCTCACGCTTCTCCTCTCGGAGCTCGTCGATCGCGCACTTGCGCGGCGAAAGCTCGATCTCAGCGCTATCACTCGCTATCGAATTCTTCGTCGCAGTGTGCGTGCGGGCATTGTCTTCGTAGGCCTGCTCTCGGCGCTTCTCGTCATTCCTCAGGTGAGAGCTGTCGCCGGGGGGATTCTCGCTTCGTCGGCGATTATCGGCATCGTCTTCGGCTTCGCGGCACGGACGACGATCGCGAACGTGATCGCCGGCCTGATGATTGCCACGACCCAGCCGCTAAGGCTCGGAGACGTAATCGAAACCGGCGGCGAGCGAGGAGTCGTCGAGGAGATCACTCTCAACTACACCTTCATCCGTTTGGGCGACGGCTCGAGGTTTGTGATCCCCAACGAGAAGCTCGCCTCCGATACCATTAAGAACTTCTCGATCCGAGGGCATGAGACGCTTGCCGAAGTCAGTGTGCAGGTTCCGATCGGGCTCGATCTCGCGAAGGTCATTGCCGATCTGGAGGGGTCGCTTGCAGCCGAGAGGGGGCTCGAGGTCTACGTGAGTGACCTGTCCGAGAAGGCGACGATTCGTGTGCGGGCGATCGCTCACGATGCCGCTGCCGCAGATGCCCTCGAGAGGGCTCTGAGACTCCGTATACACGAACGGCTCCGCGCTGGGGGAGTGCTCGTGTGAGCCCGCCTACGCGACGAAGACGACCCGGCTCGCCCCGGCGACCCCGCGCGAGCGACGCGTACACCGATGCGCAGCGCCGTCGCCGACGGCATCGCGCCCGTCTCATGCGTCGCCAGCGCACCAAGAAGATGATTCTCGGTGTTTTCGGCGCTGTGGTGGTTCTGCTCGCCGTAGGTGTCATCACGGGGGGCGGCATCATCTTCACGAGATGCAGCCTCTCCTCGCTGCAGCCTGCGGCGATCGGCGAGAACTCCTTCGTCTACGCGGCCGACGGCTCGCTTCTCGGCGCGATTCCGACGGCCCAGAACCGGCAAGTCGTAGGTTGGAATGAGATTTCGCCCTGGATGCCCAAGGCCGTTGTCGCGATCGAGGACAGGCGCTTCTACGAGCACGGCGGCGTCGATTACGTCGGGATAATTCGCGCCGCGATCGCCGACCTACGTGCGCGAAAGCCCGTTCAGGGCGCGTCGACGATCACTCAACAACTCGTTCGCAATCTCTACATCTCGAATAGCAGGCGCACCGTGAGCCGGAAGCTGAAGGAGGTCTGCCTGGCGCGCAAGCTCGATCAGGCCTGGTCGAAGCAGAAGATCCTGACGGCCTATATGAACCAGGTCTTCTACGGCTCGAACGCCTACGGCGTCGAGGCCGCGGCCGAGACCTACTTCTCCGAGCACGCAAGCGAGCTGACGCTGCCACAAGCGGCGCTTCTCGCCGGTCTACCGCAAGCGCCGAGCGATTACGACCCGTTCTATGCCAAGCCGGACGCGCTGATACGGCGGAACGAAGTGCTCAAGGCGATGCTCAACAACAACGACATCACCCGTACTCAGTATGAGCAGGCGCTTGCCACGCCGATCAGCCTCAAGCCCGGGCGGATCTACACGAACATCAAAGAGCCGTACTTCTTCAGCTACGTCACCGATCAACTCGTCAAGCAGTACGGCGCCGAGACGGTGCGATCCGGCGGCCTCAAGGTCTACACGACGATCAACCCGCGCATGCAGCGACTGGCGCGGCAGGCGATACGGAAGAATCTTTATTACAGCAACGATCCTGCCTCGGCGATTGTCGCCATCGATCCCCGGACCGGTGCGATCAAGGCGATGACCGGCATCATCCCGGGCAAGCCGAACAATCAGTTCAATCTCGCCTCGCAGGCCGTGCGTCAGCCCGGCTCGACCTTCAAGGTGATTGTCTTGACCACGGCTATCGCTCAGGGCATGAACCCCTACGACACCTACTACACCTCGGCGCCGTTCACCTACCAGCCCGATCCAAATAGCCCGCCGTGGCCTGTTCACACCTACAGCAACACGTACGCCGGTTCGATCTCGGTAGCCACCGCGACCTTGCAATCCGACAACACCGTGTATGCGCAACTCATACTCGATGCAGGTGTTCAGAACGCCGTCGACATGGCCTACAAGCTTGGGATCCGCCAGACGGAGTTAAAACCTTACCCGTCGATGGTGCTTGGTACCGAGTCCGTCACGCCACTGGAAATGGCCAGTGTCTACGCGACGCTCGCGGCAGGCGGCATTTACTCGGAACCGCTTGCGATTACGAAGGTCGTTCTACCCGACGGCACGGTAGACAAGAGTGCCGGCTGGGGTAAGCCGAAGCGCCAGCGCGTGATCCCGGATTGGGTCGCCTACGAGGTAACGAAAATCCTCGAGCAGAACATGCTTAGCGGAACCGCGGTCGGGGCCTATTTCGGCCGCATAGCGGCCGCCAAGACGGGGACGACCGACAACCACGACGACGGCTGGCTTTGCGGTTACACGCCTCAGCTGGCGACGGCCGTGTGGGTCGGATACGCGGATTCGGAGAGGCCGGTCTACGTACACGGAGTCGCGATTGCCGGAGGCAACATTCCGGCGTCGATCTGGCACGACTTCATGGCACCGGCACTTGCGAGCGCTCCGGAGCTCGATTTCGCTCCTCCGAGCACTCCGGCCAAGTTCACCAGCTGGTCACAGGGGCGTTACGGCTACCTGGGCTCGATAACTACCGCTCCGACGACTACGACTACGACAACCGCCCAGACGACGACGCGAGCAACAACTGCGACGACCTCGGCTCCACCACCGGGCACGACGACCTATCTGCCGCCGACGACGACCTCGGCTCCACCACCGGGCACGACGACCTACGTACCGCCGACGACGACCTCGGTTCCACCGCCGGGCACGACGACCTACGTGCCGGAAGCGCCGAGTCCCTGACAGACTGATTCAGTCGCCGTGCGCCTAGCGAGCTGCTCTTTCGCTCCAGCGCTGCGAAAGGAGACCGGCGCGGCGAGCTATTCGCCGTGGTAGAGCCGCCTCCGGAAGCTCGTCGGTGGGCGGGTAAGGCGCATAACGACCGACGCTGAGAGTTGCGAGCTGCGCGGTTGCGGCAGCGAGAACCGTCGTAACGATCAAGAAAGAGAACTTGATGTAGCCAACTGCAGCGAGCTCGGAGACGTACCAGAACACGTTCAGACCGAGATGCAGGCGTACTGCCAGCTCCCAATAGACGAGAAGAGGCCCGAGAAGCCCGGCGACGAGTAGCGCCAGGGCGGCCCAAGGTCGATAGCGGCGTAGCTGGGGCATCCAGATCCAGGCGTGAAGCGGCGGCAGTAAAAAGAGAAGCGCATAGCTGTTGAGCCACGCGACAGCCAGCGATGCGACGGCGACTATGAGCAGCGCGGAGGCGTAGCCGGCCAACTCCTGTTCCGTGCTTGCCTCCTTCCGTGGTAGCAGGCGACTGCGGGATACCAGCCAGGCGCCGAAAGCGAGAAAGCCGAAGATGACGACGGCTGTGAGAGGCGCAGACGTGGCGGCATGACTGTCGGGCGAGAGTGGCCGACCGTCGCCTTTGGGCCAGAGACCGATCAGCGCGAAAAGCCAGAAGAGCGCGAGCAGAAAAAGCCAGAAACCGAGCCGTCGGCCGAGGCTGCGCAGCGCCGGTCGGAAGGCAATACGGCGTCGCCGGCAGCGGGCGAAGAGATCGACGATAGCGACCAAGGCAGGGACGAGACAGGCAATCAAAAGAAGCTGAATAGACCAGCCGTGAACAAAGCGCCCGCCCAGGTAGATATACGAGGCGCTGCTTACGCGAGGTTCCGGGGCGCCCTGATCGAGCGCGGCCAGAAGCTGCTCGCCGGCTTGCCCGATCTGGGTGAGGTGCGCCTTAGAGATGTTATTAGGCGTATCGGTGAGAGGGTTGGGGTACCTGTCACCGGCCGTGGTGAGCGTTACGGCGGGGATCCCACGATCTACGAACGGCGCCTGCTCGTAGAGGCTGAACGGGAATGCGAGGTCGAGTAGTTGATCGCCGGCGCTCGGACGTGTGATGACGGCGCCCGGCTGATCGCCGAGGATCTCGTTTGCAGTCGCGACAAGCAACGGAGAAGGCGAACTAGGCGTATCGCCGTTGAAGAGCACGCGCGGCTTCCCGGGGCCAGCGATCGAGTCGAGCACGATCACTGCGGCAATAGGCTGCGCGTTTCCGTAAACCCGGGCGAAGTGCTCGGCTCCGATAGCACCGAAGGCTCCTCCGTCGGTGGAAAGAAAGACGATCGTGTGTGCCGGCTCGGGCGGGCGAACGAACCCGGGCTGATTCTGGTACGCCCGCGCCAGCTCGAGCATCGCAGCCGTGCCGGAGGCGTTGTCGTTGACCCCCCCGCTCGTGCTCTGGCCACTGTTGTCGCGATGTGCCAGGACGACTATCTCCGTGGAGGAGCTGCCGTGCACTGTGGCGCTTATGTTGGAAAGCGCGACTTCGCCGAGACCCGGGATACGAGCGTCGAAGCGGTCTACGTGCGGCGTGAGCCCGAGCCCGCTGAATTGATCTTCGATCCAGTTGCGCAGGGGCCCACTGTCGGGGGCGCCGGGGCTGCGATTCGCGTAGAGGGCGGCGAGGTCGTCTCTCGCAGTCTGGAGGACCGCGTCGCTATCGAAAGAGGAAGAGAGGGACGGTACCGCGAGCGCTTGCTGCCGAGCGCCGCTGAACGCGACGACCAGTAAAGGGATCACCACCACAACCCAGGCGCCGCGATAGATCCGGGCGCTGAGCGGGCGCTCGAGCGAACCCGGTCGCGGCCTCGCCGGCCGGGGTCTGGGCCGCATTGAGACTCTCACCGTGCGGCTATAGTAGGCATCAGGCTGGGACTAGGTATGCAGGACTCTCCTACGATCCTTCTCGTCGACGACGAGGACGCGATCCAGAAACTGCTCTCCTTTCCGCTGCAAAAGGATGGCTACCGAGTCATCGAGGCGCGGGACGGGGAAGCCGCCCTGAGTCGCTTCGATGAGGAGGTGATCGATCTCGTAGTTCTCGATCTCGCGCTACCAAAGCTCGATGGTCTCGAGGTCTGCCGCCGCTTGCGAGCGCAGAGTGCCGTACCGATCATCATGTTGACGGCTCGCGACGAGGAGATCGACAAGGTCATCGGCCTCGAGATCGGCGCCGACGACTACATCACCAAGCCGTTCTCGATTCGAGAGTTTCGCAGCCGCGTACGCGCACTGCTCAGACGAGCCTCACTGACGCCGACCGCCGGCACTGATGTCGAGATCACAGCGGGGCCCTTACGCGTCGACCGATCCCGCCGGCGTGTCGAGATCGACGGCCGGACTCCGGAGCTCACCTATGTGGAGTTCGAGTTGGTGCAGATTCTCGCGGAGCAGCCCGGACGGGTGTTCTCCCGTTCCGATCTGCTCGAAAGGATCTGGGGCAGCTCGGAATACCGCGATCCGAGGACGGTAGACGTTCACATACGCCATCTGCGCGAGAAGCTCGAAAGTAATCCAGGCAAACCCAAGCTTATTCTCACTGTCCGCGGCGTCGGCTATCGCTTTCGCGAGCCATGAGAGCGTTACGTAGCGTCAGCGGACAGCTGATAACGGCACTGGTCGTGATCGTCCTCGTCGCGCTGACGACGAGCTATCTGGTCGTTGTCCCGACGCTGAACAATCAACTCGTTTCGAACCGCCTGGACGAGCTCCAGCGGTCAGCAAGTGGGATTGCTGCAGGTGTCGCCAGCGCGGAGGGTTACTTCCTACAACCCCGCGTCGAGAACAGTGCCTCGGCGCTCAATGTCCGAATCGTGGTCTTTCAGGAGCTCGGCCCTCCTATCCAGCTCCGCGAGATCGCCGATTCGCTACGCGCCGGCTCCAGCACGATCGGCCGGGATCGAATCGCGCTTGATGTAGCGAGGAGCGGGCGAATCGCGCGTGGAACCGTGAAGCGAAGAGGTACGGAGCTCGCCGAGGTTGCAGCTCCCGTTGAGGGGACATCCGAGATAGTTCTCCTCTCGGGCTCGCTCCGCGAGGCTAATCAGAGCGTTACGGCCGTACGCAGGCAGCTCCTCATCGCAGCCATTCCGTCTCTGTTGATCGCGCTCCTGATCGGCTTGCTGGGCGCTCGCCGGCTCACGTCACGTATCCGGCGCCTGGAGCGCGGCGCCGATCGGATCGCCGCCGGCTCGTTCGACCAGCCGATCGAGCAGGAAGGCGAAGACGAGGTCGGACAGCTCGCTCGGAGCTTCGAGCGCATGCGCCAACGCCTTGCCCAACTGGACGAGGCGCGCCGTGAGTTCATCGCCAACGCTTCTCATGAGCTCCGAACGCCTATTTTCGCCCTGTCGGGCTCTCTGGAGCTCTTGGCCGAAGAAGAGATGAACAAGGCCGAAAGGCGCGATTTCGTGGAGACGATGCGCGGTCAGGTGGAACGGCTAAAGAAGCTGGCGACGGCTCTGCTCGACCTCTCGCGACTCGATGCGGGCAAGATCGATCTGGCTCTGGAGCCACTGACTCTCCCGCCACTGGCCGTCTCGCTGGAACGCGAGTTCGAAGCTGCAGCCGAGCTTGCCGGTCACCCACTCTCGATTTCGGACCGAGCCGAGGCGATCGTGGAAGCCGACGAGCAAAGAACGCTTCAAATCGGCCGGATTCTGCTAGAGAACGCGCTGATTCACACTCCGCGAGGCGTTTCGGTGTCGATCGGTTCGGCGGCGGAGGCCGGCCGCGGCTTGCTGATCGTCGAGGACGGTGGTCAGGGGATCCCGAGCGACGAGCAAGAGCGGGTGTTCGAGCGCTTCTTCCGTCTCGAGGGCGAGAAGTCGTCGGGCAGCGGCCTGGGGCTGGCGATAGCCCGCGAGTGGGCGCGACGGATGAACGGCGATCTGACGCTGGATTCGCATCCGGGTGTGACGAGGTTCGTGCTCTCGCTACCGCTCGCGAAAAGCGGAGATGCTACGTGAGGCGCCACCGTTTTCACGTGGAAACGAAGCACGAGGAGCAGACGAGCTGCTACCTCAACAGTGGTGAGCGGTAGCTATCTCGGGGCTCGGACGCCGCCGCCCTGCGCCACAGCTGCATGATTCTGGGCGGCGAGGGAATACACTGCCGGCGACTGTCGTATCCTGAAAACTGAATTGCGCGGGATAGAACAGAGACGCGGTACTTGCGATGAGCTCAGATAGTGCGGTCATCAACCTGACGATCCCGGCGAAGGCCGAGTACATCACGCTTGGGCGGTTGGCGCTGACAGCGCTCGCGCGCGTGCGCGATTTTCCCGAGGAGACGCTCGCCGATCTCAAGCTGGCACTAACCGAGGCCTGCTCGAATGCGGTTCGACATGCCTATAGCAGCGGTGAAGGGACAGTGGAGATTCTCTACGAGCTCCAATCCGATCGGTTGATCGTTGAGGTCTGCGACCAAGGCCGCGGTTTCGTCCCCCCAAGCGGCCTCGAAGAGATCGACTTCGGAGAGGGGGGGCTCGGGATCGCGATTATTCGCGCTATCGCCGACGACCTCGAGATCAGCGAGAAAATGGGCGGCGGATCACGTCTCCGATTCGAAAAAAAGCTCGACTCCTAAGAGAAGTTCGCCCGAGCGAACGACGAAGATCCCGAAGCGCCCGCTCCGGGACGATGTTGCAGCTCGTGAACACGGGGCACAAGTCGCTCGCCGACTACGCCTCGATTGTCTCGCGGGGCTTGATGGACGAGATCAGGCGGCTTGCCGAGTCGGTTCGCGATCTCCGCGTCCTGCACCTTTCGGCGACGGCGTTCGGTGGAGGCGTCGCGGAGATTCAGTACACGCTCATTCCGCTCATGCGTGACGCCGGGCTCGACGTCGAATGGCGAATCATCCACGGGCAAGAAGAGTTCTTCAACGTTACGAAGGTCGTTCACAATTCGCTGCAGGGCGATCGCCGCGGCCTGACGCAAGAGGACCGCGAAATCTTTCGCCGCTACAACCAGCTGAACGCCGCGCAGCTAGACGACACGGACTACGACGTGATCGTCGTTCACGATCCACAGCCGGTAGGCGTGATCGACCACTTCGCTTCCTCGAAGGCGAAGTGGGTCTGGCGCTGTCACATCGACGTGTCGGAGCCGAACCTCGACACGCTCGATTTCCTGGCACCGTCGATCGCGAATTACGACGCGATCATCTTTCACCTCAAGCAGTACGTTCCCGCACGCGCCGACCTGCCCCCCGCCTTCATCTGGCCGCCGGCGATCGATCCGCTGGCTCCGAAGAACATGGCACTGTCGAAGGAGGACGCCGCGTATATCCTCGACCAGTTCGGGATCGACGTCGAGCGTCCTCTGCTAACCCAGGTCTCTCGCTACGACCCTTGGAAGGATCCGCTCGGGGTGATCGACGCTTATCGGCTGGTCAAGCGAGAGGTTCCCGGGATACAGCTCGCGCTCGTCGGGTCGATGGCGCACGACGATCCCGAAGGATGGGACTACTACAACCGGACCGTCGCGTACGCGGGCGACGATCCCGACATCTACATCCTCTCGAATCTGAACAACGTCGGCTCGGTGGAGGTGAATGCCTTTCAGGTTTTCTCCTCCGTCGTGATCCAGAAATCGATCCGCGAGGGTTTCGGGCTCACGGTCTCGGAGGCGCTGTGGAAGGGGCGCCCGACCGTCGCCGGACGCGTGGGCGGCATCGTGACTCAGATTCGCGACGGCGAGACTGGCCGGCTGGTGTCCTCGCCAGAGGAATGTGCGGAGGCGTGCTTGGAGGCTTTACGTGATCCGGCGCAGGCACACGCTCGGGCACTGCGAGGGAAAGAAGACGTAAGGCGCTTGTTTCTCACCCCGCGTCTTCTTCGCGACTGGCTCGTGCTTTACAACCACCTGCTCGGTAACGACACCGCCGGCGTCGAGAACGAGCTGATCGCCAGCGTCTAGAAGCCTAATCCACTAGTTCTGCGCGCCCGGCGCGGCGAAGACGCGGAAGCCGAGCGAGTAGGCTTTCGCACGAGTGGACAAGCGGCGAGAGATCATCATTGTCTCGAACCGGGGCCCGGTCACGTATCAGCGTGGACCTGAGCAAGCTCGCGAGGCCAAACGCGGTGGTGGCGGCCTCGTGACGGCGCTCGGGAGCCTGGCGATGCACTACGACGTGACCTGGATTGCCAGTGCGATGTCCGACGTCGATCGCGAGATCGCCGAAGAGAGCAAGGGCCAGGCGTTCGAGGAGTGTCTAGCGAGCGGTGTGCGTTGCCGCCTTCGTTTCCTGGCGCATGAACGCTCTGCATACGACCGTTACTACAACGTTGTCGCCAATCCAACGCTCTGGTTTGTTCAGCACTGCCTGTGGAAGCTCGTTCGTGAGCCTGACAACGAGCAACGCGGGCTCGATCGAGCCTGGCGAGAAGGGTACGTGCCGATCAACGCGGCCTTTGCGGAAGCCGCCATCGAGGAGCTGTCACGACGACCGGAGGCGCTCGTCTTCTTCAACGACTACCACCTCTACCTGGCTCCTCGGCTCGTGCGCGAGCGAATTCCCGGGGCGTCGCTACTTCACTTCGTCCACATTCCCTGGCCGGGGCTGGATTGCTGGCACGTCCTTCCTGTGGAGATCGCCGCCGCCATTCACGACGGGCTCCTTGCGAACGACGTGGTCGGCTTCCATACGACACGCTGGCGGAAGAACTTCGTCTCTTCGGCCGAATCGATTGCGAACGCCAAGGCCGTGGCGGGCAAGAACGCGATCACCTACTCGGGCGCCAGGACCTGTCTGAGCGCCCGGGCCGTCTCAATCGACACGGGCGAGCTCGCGACGTTGTCCGAGCACCCGCGGGTTGTCGAGCACGAGCGCCGTATCGCCGAGACGCGACCCGAGTTCCTGGTCGTACGTGTCGACCGCACCGATCCCTCCAAGAACATCGTGCGCGGCTTCCGAGCCTTCGAGCTCTTTCTCGAAACGCATCCCGAGCTGCAGGGGCGCGTCACCATGCTCTCGTTCCTGGATCCGTCGCGCCTGGACATCCCCGAGTACGAGGACTACCTCCAGGCGATTCAGCACGAGGCGCAGCGTGTGAACGAGCGCTTCCAGCGACCCGGTTGGACTCCCGTCGATCTGCAGATCGAAGACGACGTCCACCAGTCGATCGCCGCCTATAAGCAGTACGACGCTCTGTTCGTGAACGCGATCTACGACGGGCTCAATCTGGTTGCCAAGGAAGCCCCGCTGGCGAACGAGCGTGATGGCGTCCTGATCCTCTCGAAGAACACCGGGGCGCATGAGGAGCTCGGCCCTTTCTCGCTGACGATCGATCCCTTCGACGTCCGAGCCCAGGCGGAGGCGATCTACGAGGCGCTGACGATGCCGGCGAGCGAGCGGCGGCGCTGGATCGAGGGCATACGCTCGTGCGTTCGCGAGCACGACCTCGCCTGGTGGATACGCGGCCTACTTCACGATCTAGACAGCTGCCTGGCGGAAAGGCCCGAAAGGCCCGGCTTGCCAACCGAGTCACGATAGGCGCATGACCGCAAGCAGAGAGCGAGCTCGAACATCGATCGTCCGGCGCCTCGTATCACTAGTAAAGCTCGAGCACACCCTCTTTGCGCTGCCCTTCGCATATGCCGGCGCACTACTCGCCTATCGTTCGACGGACTCGTTCCCCGGTTGGCGAGAGCTGCTCTGGATAACGCTTGCCATGGTCGGTGCTCGCTCGCTGGCGATGGGGATCAACCGTCTGATCGATCGAGAGATCGACGCCCGAAATCCCCGCACGGTCGGGCGCGAGCTTCCGAGCGGTGGCCTCACGGCGCAACAGGTGATCGTCTTCTGTCTCGCCTCTCTCGCGCTGCTGGTGCTGGCGACGTTCCAGCTGGCGCCGATCGTCCGTTACCTGTGGCCGATTCCGGTCGCGGCGTTCGTCATCTACCCCTACCTCAAGCGGGCGACCTGGCTCTGTCACTTTTGGCTGGGCACGACCATCGGCCTGGCGCCGCTCGCTGCCTGGCTGGCGGTGGGCCGAGCGGTAGCTCTGGCGCCGCTGGCGCTCTGGATTGCTGTCGCCTGCTGGGTTGCCGGTTTCGATCTCCTTTACGGGCTGTTCGACCTCGAGGTCGATCGTGAGCAGGGACTTCACTCCTTCGCAGTGAGCTTCGGCTTGCCCGCGACTTTTTGGGCCGCGCGTGCCCTCCATCTCGTAACCGTTGCAGCTCTCGCTGTCGCCGGCATCTCGGGCGAAGTCGGATTCATCTGGGGGCTCGGCGTCGCCGCGGTCGCCGCGCTACTCCTCTACGAGCATCTGATCGTATCGCCGAAAGATCTGCGTAGGTTGGACGCGGCCTTCTTCACCACCAACGGTGTCATCGCTGTCATGTTTCTCGTCTTTGCCCTGCTCGACGCTCTTGTCTGATCCGAGCCCGGCGAGCGATCGCATCGCCGGTTTCGCAGTTGTCTCGACAGGGCTTTGGTAATAACTGCCGAAGCGGTGAGAATGGAGCAGGCCATGCGTTTCCGCTTCATCACCTTTCTCACCGATTTCGGCCTCCAGGACGACTTCGTCGGCACCTGCCACGGAGTGATCAAGAGCATTGCCCCCGACGCCGAGATAATCGATATCACGCATGGCATCGAGCCTCGGCGTGTTCTCCAGGGAGCCCTGATCCTCGCCGACACGGTCACCTACATGCCGGTCGGCGTGCATCTCAACGTTGTCGATCCGGGGGTCGGCACCGATCGGCGAGCTATCGCGCTCGAGGACAAGAGCGGGCGCCTCTACGTAGGCCCCGACAACGGACTCCTGCTGCCGGCAGCCGAGCGCATGGGCGGCATCGTGCGAGCGCATCAGATCACCAATACCGCTTATGCGATGAAGGAGATATCGCCGACCTTCCACGGCCGTGACGTCTTCTCTCCGGCAGCTGCCCATCTCGCGCTCGGCGTACCACTCGAGGAGATCGGCCCGAGCCTCGAGGTCGATGATCTCGTTCGGCTGGACATCCCGAGGCCGGAGACGCGTCGTGGGCGGATCAAGGCGGTAGTCGTCGACACCGATCGTTTCGGGAACATGCAACTGAACCTTCGCCACGAGCGTCTCGAAGCGCTCGGGTTCTCGGTCGGAACGAGAATCGAGATCGAGCACGCCGGCGAGCGCTACTACGCGATCACCGCACGCACCTTCTCCGACGCCAGGCGCGGGGACATCATGCTCTACGAGGATTCGTTCCAGAATCTCGCGGTCGCCATCTCTGGCGGTGACGCGACGAACATGTTCGGTGCGGTCCCCGGCGACAAGATCATCATTCGCCTGCGTGACCGCTGAGGCCGGGTTGCACGAGCGCCCTCGTCGTCCTAAGCTCCGTTGCGAAAAGGACGTGCTGGCGCGGTAGCACCGGTCTGCACGTCCTTTTTCTCTGCGCAGCGCTTCGCGTGGCAACTGATTCAGTACCGCGGCCACGTAACTAAACGTGAACGAGCTCGATCTTCAACTACTCGCCGGCAGCTATGCCGTGAGCCGGCTTTCGCCCGGCGAGCCCATACCTGAATGGGCGCGAGGAGAGCTGCTGGCTTTGATCCGGACGCCCGCCGAGCTGACCGTTGTCTCGAGAGCCGAATCGGTGCCTGAGCAAATCCGGAGTGAGCCCGGCTGGCGCGTGTTGCGGATCGCGGGGCAACTCGATTTCTCGCTGGTCGGAATTCTCGCGGCGCTGGCGGGCGTTCTGGCACAAGCGGGCATCGCGATCTTTGCGCTCTCCACGTTCGACACCGATTACCTGCTCGTCCAGGAGCTCGAGCTCGGGCGCGCTGTGCACGCCCTCGAGTCGGCCGGCCACTGGGTTACGCCGATAGGCGACGTTCGAAGCGGGCCGGTCGGAGAGCAATAGTCGGCTCGGTACGATAGGTCCATGGCCGTGGGGCAAACCAAGAAGCTGGACGCGCGGCGCATTCGCGCCGACTTCCCGATCTTCGAGCAACTGGTCGACGGGAAGCCGCTTGCTTTTCTCGATTCGGCCGTCAGCGCTCACAAGCCACGGCAGGTGCTCGAGGCGCTGGAGGATTTTTACGAGCACTCCTACAGCAACGTCGGTCGCGGTGTCTACGCACTGGCGGAGCGCGCTAATGAGGCGTACGAGGAAGCACGCGAGAAGGCACGAGTGTTCATCAACGCCCGCTCGCCGCGAGAGATCATCTTCACGCGCAATACGACCGAGGGCTTGAACCTCGTCGCCTACGCCTGGGGTCTCGACAACCTCGGCCCTGGCGACATCGTGTTGGCGACAGAGCTCGAGCATCACTCGAACTTCGTGCCCTGGCAGGAGGTTGCCAGGCGCACCGGCGCGGATTTCCGGGTCGTCCCGGTAGACGGCGACGGCGAGCTGCAGCTGGATGCTCTGGAGCAGCTCGCTAGTGGAGGCCGCCTGAAGATAGTCGCCGTCACGGCTATCTCGAACTCGCTTGGAACGATCGTGCCGGTCGAGACGTTGATTCGCTTCGCGCATGAGCAGGAGGCGCTCGCCGTGATCGATGCGGCGCAGGCGGTGCCGCACCGTAAGGTCGACGTGCAGGCCCTCGACTGTGACTTCCTCGCCTTGTCGGGCCACAAGATGTGCGGCCCGAGCGGCGTCGGCGTGCTTTACGGACGCAGCGATCTGCTCAAGCGTATGAGCCCGTTCCTGACGGGCGGCGGCATGATCCGGCGCGTCTCGGTCGAGAAGACGACCTGGGCCGAGCTGCCGCACAAGTTCGAGGCCGGCACGCCGCCGGTTGCCGAAGCGGTGGCGCTCGGAGCGGCGATCGACTACCTGGAAGGAATCGGCCTCGAGGCGATCGCCGCCCACGAGCACGAGCTCACGGCCTACGCGCTGGAGCGACTGGGCAAGCTGCCGGGCCTGACGCTATACGGCCCCCCGCTCGAGCGCCGCGCCGGAATCGTCTCCTTCAACCTCGAGGGTATCCACCCCCACGATGTCGCTCAGATCCTCGACGCCGACGGCGTTTGCGTACGGGCGGGGCACCACTGCAACCAGCCGCTGATGCACAAGCTCGGGGTCAGCGCAACGAGCCGCGCCAGCTTCTATCTCTATTCGCTGCCTGAAGAGGTCGATCGTCTCGTCACCGGGCTCCAGCGAGTGCAGGAGATCTTCGCATAGTGCCCCATCCAGCAATACCCTCCGGCTACCGGCCCGCTATCAAGCGGTACGCTGCTGCGTCCTCAGTCGCATCCGTACGTTCAAGTACGAATGCTCCCCGCGTCCTTCCATCGCTTGGTGCTAGCGACCCGGGCGCTCGGAAGCATCACTGGAAGGGGCACTGATGAGTGTCGACGACCTCTACCGCGAGCTGATTCTCGATCACTACAAGAGCCCGCGCCATCACGGCCGTCTCGATCCCGCCGACGCTTCGGCCGAAGGGCAGAACCCGCTTTGCGGCGACGAGCTCACGGTCACGCTTCGCCTCGACGACGACGAGACGATCGAGAATCTCGCTTTCGAGGGCCACGGTTGCGCAATCAGCCAGGCCGCGGCCTCGATGCTGAGCGAGGAGGTCATCGGACGCAAGGCGACCGAGGTTGCCGCGATCGGTACCGACGAATCTCCCCTGGTGGCGATGATGATCGAAAGTGGCACGCCGCTTACTCCCATCCGGCTCAAGTGCGCCCTGCTCGGCCTGGGCGTGCTCAAGGTTGCCCTGCACAAGGTTGCCGGCACGCCGCTCCCCGAGGAGTGGGCGGGCATCGAGGAGGTCGAGTTCGAGTAACCGGCATCGATCTCGAGCCGAGCGTAGCTTTCGTCTGAGCGCAGAATCGGCGGCCGTCTTGACCGCGTGCCTATCATGGCTGTATCGCGGAAAGGAGGTGGTCCAGTGGAAGATTCCTGTAGTACTGGCAGCGGAGGTACCAGCGGGTAGAGGCGTGTCCCCGGGACCACCGGGAATCGCCTAGCCAGCGTAGGGGGCTCGCGAGCCGCGCCGCGACCGAAGGTCGTTGGAAGCGCCTCTACCAAATCCAACGCTGGTAACCGGATCGAGGGCCGCCGAGAGCGGCCCTCCTTCTCTTTCGAGCTTCGTTCGAAATGAGGCAACCCGTCAGCCGGGGACAGGAGCCGATTCGGCGCTGACTTGGCTCGGAATCGGCACATATCCATGCGTTCTTCCTCGCTACCGTGTTACGCCCCGTAGGAGGATGAGGGTTGGAGAGGTGGGTCCCGCCGGATTCGGAACCGGCAATATCGCCCGGCTGGGAGATCTCAGCCGCCTCAGGCGGCGCGACGGATCTGCTCTTCGAGCGGTACGAGCGGAAGCCCGAAGACCTTTGAGGTCGCCTCGGCGTCGCCGACGTTGTCGCCGGCGGCGAGCATCCTAAGCTGATTGCGCGTGAACGGAAAACCCGGGAGGCGCTCGAGAAGCGAGGCCTGGAGGTGAGCGAGCCCGAAGGGAACATGAACTCGACGACGGCGTTTTCCGAGCACCCGAGCGATCAGCTCATAGAGCTCGTTCCAGCTCACGCGGTCGGGGCCGGCGAGATCGAAGGTCTTGTTGCGCGCCGCGCCAAGATCGACCGCGCGAGCCAGGTAAGAGGCGACGTCTTCAACCGCGATGGGCTGGACGAGTTGCGTGCCCGGGCCGAGCACCGGTGTGAACGGTGAGTAGCGAACCAGGCGAAGAAAGGTAGGAAGAACGCCGCCGTCAGTCCCGAAAACGAAACTGGGGCGGAAGATGACGTACTCGAGCCCGGAGGCCTTTAGCGCCTCCTCTTCGTGCCACTTCGCCTGGTAATAGGGCGTCAGTTCGCGCGTACTCTCGGAGAGCCCGAGCGCGCTCACGAGGACGAAACGGTGCACGCCGGCGAAACCTGCGGCCTCGATCAACGACCGGGTTCCCTCGCTCATGAGTTGCTCGTAGTCGCGCGGCCTACCGCGAATGATGGCGACCAGGTGGATGAGGGCATCTGCGCCTGTACAGGCCGCATGCAGGCTTGCCGGATCGCCGATATCGCCGCGAGTCAGCGTGCAACCAAGCTGCTCGAGCGGGCGCCCTCGCTCTTCGGAGCGCACGAGACAGCGGGTCGCTTGGCCTTGAGAGCGAAGGACGGCCACGAGATGCCGTCCGATGAAACCAGTGGCTCCGGTTACGAGAATCACAGGCTGAAGGCGCGCCAGCGGCGCTGGGCGCCACCTTCGAGATCCTACGCCCTCGGGCCGCTGGCGTTGTCCGGCGCAGCCGCGAGCGACCATGCTTTCCGTGCAAACTGCGCTTCTTATGATCGCCACACTGCTTACACGTCGCGGCGGGTCCGATAGGGTGCTTTTTGCGTGGTACTCGAGCCCGTTGACCCAAACGCTCGCTTCCACAAGCGACGTGCAAGTGCGCGCCGGCGGCGCAAGCTGCGCCGTACCGCTTTTCTGCTCACGCTTGTGATTTCGGCAATTCTGGGCGGGCTCGCCGTCTGGGTCACCGGGCTTGGCACGGGTCACGTCAGTGAGGCCGCGAAGCTCGGCACAACGGGGACCGGCGCATCGGCTCAAAAGGATCCCTTCCTGCCGACGGAAATCCGCGGTATTCACCTCACCATGACGCTCGCCTCGCTGAAGGGCAAGCTCGCGGAGTACGCAAGCCTGAAGAATGAGGGTCTGAACACGATCGTTCTCGACGTCAAGGACGAGAGCGGCACAGTTGCTTTCTCCTCGCCCGAGGCGCCTCTGGCCAGCGAGATAGGAGCCGCGGGGGACTACTACAACCCGGTCAGCGTGGCCAGGCAGCTGCACGCCGACGGCATCTACCTGATCGGCCGTATAGCGGTCTTCGAAGACCCTGTGCTGACGGCGCGCAGGCCCGATATGGCGATCCAGCAAGCTAATGGCTCGATCTGGCTCGACAATCGAGGTCTCGGCTGGTCGAACGAGTACGACAAGAGGGTCTGGGAGTACAACGTCTCGATCGCCAAGGCTGCGGCCAAGGCCGGCTTCGACGAGATTCAGTTCGACTATGTTCGTTTCCCGACGGACGGCCCGGTGGCGAGCGCGGTTTGGCCGGGCAAGGTGAACGAGCCGGAATCTACGACGATCACGCACTTCCTCAGCTATGCGTCCAGTCAGCTCAAGCCGCTCGGTGTGCGCGTCTCGGCCGACGTTTTCGGATTGGCGGCGACCCATGACCTTGGTGTTGGGCAGTCACCGAAGCAGATAGCCCAAGTCGTCGACGCTATCTCGCCGATGGTCTATCCCTCGCACTTCGGTGCCGGGCAGTACGGGCTGGCCGATCCGCAAGCTGTTCCGGGAACTACAGTCGGCTACGCCTTGAGTGACTTCCAGGCTGCCATGCGTGGCAGCCACGCCGAGCTGCTCCCATGGATCCAGGACTTCTCGCTCGGGCGCCCCTTCACGCTTGGCGATATCCAGGACGAGATACTCGCCGTTCGCCGCGCCAAGGTGCGCGGGTACCTGCTCTGGAACGCGAATTGCGACTACACCCCCGGCGCTCTTCGCCCGGAGTGAGTTAGCTCCGGCGGGCTTCGCCAGCGCTCCGCTATCGTCCGGACGTAGATGCCTTCGCCTGCGATCAACCTCGTCACCGATATCCCGGGCCCTCGCTCGCGCGAGATCCTGGCCCGGAAGGAGCGCGTGGTCGCCGCGCCGATGACCGTCCAGGCGCCGATCATCGTCGATTCGGGCCGAGGTGCGGTCGTAATGGACGTGGACGGTAACCAGCTTCTCGACTTCACCGGAGGGATCGGCTGTCTCGCCGTCGGACATGCGCACCCACACGTCGTGGAAGCGGTTCAGGAGCAGGCGAGCCGGTTTCTGCACACCGACTTCGCCGTTGTGCCCTACGAGATCTATCTGACCGTCGCCGAACGGTTGGTCGCAGCCGCCCCGTTTACGGGACCGGCGAGAGCAGCCTTCTTCAATTCCGGCGCCGAGGCGGTCGAGAACGCGATCAAGATTGCGCGCCTGGCAACCGGGCGCCCCGCCGTCATCGCTTTCGAGGGCGGCTTCCACGGCCGCACGCTTCTGGCCTTGACGATGACCTCGAAAGCCAATCCTTACAAGGCCGGCCTCGGTCCGTTCGCGCCGGCGGTGTATCACCTTCCCTTCGCCCAGGATTACCGGGGGCCGTCCAGCGCCGAGGCGCTGGCCACTCTAGAGCGGGTGCTCGTGACGCAGGTGCCGCCCGAGGAAGTGGCGGCGATCGTGGTCGAGCCGATCCAGGGTGAGGGCGGCTTCGTCCCTGCGCCGGAGGAGTTCCTGCACGGCTTGCGCCGGATCTGCGATGAGCACGGGATCGTCTTCGTGGCCGACGAGGTGCAGACCGGCTTCGGCCGCACCGGCGCCATGTTCGCGATCGAGCACTACGGCATCGAGCCCGACCTGATCGTTGTTGCAAAGGCGCTGGCATCTGGGCTTCCGCTCTCGGGAGTGCTGGGCAAGGCCGAGCTCATGGATGCGCCGCACGAGGGCGCCATCGGGGGCACGTACAGCGGAAACCCGGTCGCATTGGCCGCGGCGAACGCCGTTCTCGATGTGATCGAGAGCGAGAATCTGATCGAGCGGGCCAAGGCGCTCGGTGAGGTGTTGCTCGAGCGGATGAAGATCTGGCAGGGTCGATTCGAGCAGATCGGCGACGTGCGCGGTCGAGGCGCGATGCTGGCGATCGAGCTCGTGCGGGATCGGGAGAGCAAGATGCCCGCACCGGAGCTCGCGAGCCGGGTGATCGAGGAGGCCCTGCAACGCGGCCTGCTGCTACTCAAGGCCGGGCTCTACTCCAACTGTGTACGTGTGCTGACGCCGCTGGTGATCACGGACGACGAGCTGGTCGAGGCGCTGGACGTCTGGGAAGCGGCGCTCGACTCCGCCCTCGCCGGTTAAGAACCCTCAGTAAAACGCACTCCGTCGGAGGTTCTAGTACGCGTAGCGCCGCTGCCGCTCGTGCCGCTCGAGCGCGAGCTCGACCAGACGATCGAGCAACTCCGGATACGAGATTCCCGAGGCCGCGAACAACTTGGCGTAGACGCTCGTCGCCGTGAAACCGGGAATAGTGTTCAGCTCGTTAACGAGCACCTCGTCGCCGCGGACGAAGAAGTCGACGCGAGCCATTCCCTCGCACTCGCCGGCGGCGAAGGCCTCGATTGCCAGCTTCTGAACCCGCTCGACCGCGGCGGCAGAGATCGGCGGCGGCACGACCAGCTCCATGCCGCCCTCTTCGTACTTGGCGGCGAAGTCGTACCACTCGGCGTGGGCCACGATCTGGCCCGGTAGCGAGGCGATCGGCCGGCGGTTGCCGAGCACGCTGCACTCGACCTCGAGCCCGTCCACGAACTCCTCTATCAGCACCTTCTCGTCGTGGCGGAAGGCAAGCTCGAGGGCCGGTCCGAGCTCGCTCGGGTCGTGCACCTTGCTGATACCGACCGAGGAGCCGAGCCGGGCCGGCTTGACGAACACCGGGTACGAGAAGGGATGCTCCGGCAGGTCGCCGTGACGCAGCGTGACGCTCGGCGTTACCGGGATGCCGCGGTCGCGCAGCACCGCTTTGAAGACGTCCTTGTCCATGCACAACGCCGAGGCCAGCACCCCGGCGCCCACGTAAGGAACTCCCGCCAGCTCGAGCAGTCCCTGGACGGTGCCGTCCTCGCCGAAGGGGCCGTGCAACACCGGAAAGACGACGTCCACTGCTGCCAGAGTGGCCGGCACGGAAGAGTCGGCCAGGACCGGAAGCGTCTCCAGCGGCCGCTCGGCGTGCTCGCCCTTCTCCAGCGCAGGCGGGACTGCGGCCGGAAGAGCCCAGCGACCTTCCCGGTCGATCTCGACGGCGACGGTCTCGTAGCGGTCGCGCAAAGCCTCGAGCACCGAGTTGGCCGAAGCGAGCGAGATGTCGTGCTCACTCGAGCGGCCGCCCATCAACACTGCAACACGTAGCCGGTTCACGGGGTGGTCGTAGTGGTGGTAGTTGTGGTGGTTGTAGACGAGACGTAGTTGCCGACATAGATCGTCACGGTTGAGCCCGACGCGGCCTGCTTTTTCCCGGGCGGAGTCTGCTTGATGACGATCCCATCCTGGTTGGGATCAGAGGTGTTCTGCTGGACGGGGTTGTAGGTGAAACCCTGGCTAGCGAGAGTCGCCTCGGCCGTTGCGGCGTTGAAACTGGTGACATCGGGGACGGTGACGAGCCCCGACCCGGTCGAGACCGTGAGCGTGATCGTGGTGCCGGGCGCCTGAGATCCGGAAGGATCCTCTCCCATCACCGTGCCCTTGGGCTCGGACGACACGACGGGCTGCTTGGCGATCTTGAACCCCGCGCCCTTGAGCTGGTAATAGGCAGTGTTGTAGAGCGAGCCGACGACGTTGGGAACGGCAATCGGAGCGGGCCCTTTCGACACCCAGAGCGTCACTGTCGAACCCGGGCGTGCCTTGTCGTTGCCGGTCGGATCTTGCTTGAAGACGGTTCCGCTCGCCGCGTCGTTATAAGCCGGTCTCGCGTCGGTCTTGAAGCCGATCGCCTGCAACGCGGCACTCGCCTTGTAATACGACATCCCGACGACAGAAGTGACGCGAATCGTCCCAGTCCCGCTGGATACCCAGATTGTCACCGTGCTGTTCGGTGAGGCGTGCGCACCCTCGAGCGGCATCTGTTTGATCACGAGGCCCGGCGAGACGTTGTTGGATACTTGCCAGAGCACCTTGGGCACGAGCCCGGCGTCGCTGATCTGCTTTTTCGCGAGGTCCCTGCGGATCTGAGTCACGGCAGGAACCGACACGGGCGAGGAACTGGAGAGCTGCCGGTAGACGATCCAGAAGGCAACACCCACGGCAGCTATCAGGATGAAGGTGAGCAGCCAGGGCCAGAGTGGGCGCCGGATGGTGGCGCTCTGGAGGTCGTAGTAGCCGGGCGGCGCCAGCGGAGGAACGGCAGCACCCGATCTCGCCGGAGGCGTCAATCGCGTCGGCGCCTTGGAGATCATCGTCGGCGCCGACAGGCCGGCCCCGGCGAGCACAGTCGTGGCGGCTTCGGTCGTCGTGCCGCTGATCCCCATGCCCTTCGAGATCGCGCTCAGGTCGGCGTCCATCTCGTCAGAGCTCTGATAACGATCCTCGGGATTCTTGGCCAGTGAGCGAAGCACTACCGCATCGAGCTCGGGTGATATCTCGGGTCGCTTCGTCGACGGCGGCTCGGGCACGGCCGAGAGGTGCTTCATGGCAATCTCGACCGGGGTTTCGCCGTTGTACGGCGCCACGCCGGTGAGCAGCTCGTAGAGGAGGACCCCGACCGAATAGAGATCGGAACGGTCGTCAACCGGGGCGCCGCGGGCCTGTTCGGGCGACAGATACTGAGCCGTGCCGATGATCGAGCCGGCCTCGGTCATCTCGCTGGCGCCGGCACGGGCGATACCGAAGTCCGTGACCTTCACCCGCCCTTCGTCGTCGACGAGCACGTTGTGCGGCTTGATGTCACGGTGCACGACACCGTTTCGGTGCGCGAACCGGAGCGCCGCCAGGATCTGGCGGGCGTAGTTGACGGCGACCGGAATCGGCGACGGCCCGCGCTCGAGGATGAGCTCCTTGAGCGAGCGGCCCTCGATCACCTCCATGGCGATGTAGTAGGTGCCCTCGGCGTTGCCGCGGTCGTAGATCTGCACGATGTTGGGGTGCGAGAGACCGGCGGCGCTGGAGGCCTCGCGGCGGAAGCGCTCGACGAACTGCTTGTCGGAGGCGTGCTTGGCGTTGAGGATCTTGATCGCGATGCGCCGTCCCAGCTCCTGATCCTCGGCCAGGTAGACGGTCGCCATTCCCCCGGAGCCGAGCCTCTTGAGGATCTTGTAGCGCCCGTCGAAGAGTGCGCCGATGAGTGGGTCAGGAGGTGTCATCGTCAGTAAAGGTTAGGTCAGGAGTTGGAGTTCGGCGTGGTAGACAGAATCGCCTGCATGATTTCACGCGCAATCGGCGCCGCGGTCGTGCCGCCGGTGCCCGTCTGATTCTGGAGCACGACCGCCACCGCGACGCGCGGCGCGTCGGCGGGCGCGAAGGCGATGAACCAGGTCGTGTTCGGTTGGCCTGGCCCGTTTTCCGCCGTGCCCGTCTTGCCCGCGACTTTCACGCCTGGAATCTGCGCCGCCGTGCCGGTGCCGCCGGTCACCACCGACTCCATCATCTGCGTCAGCTCCATCGCCGTCACGGGCTTGATCGCCTGTCCGAGCGGCTGGGAGTCGATCCGCACGATATCGCCGTTGCTACGGCGGACGAAATCGACGAGCTGCGGCTCCATCTCCTTGCCGTTGTTGGCCACGGTGGCGGCGACCATCGCCATTTGCAGCGGCGTGACGAGCAGCTTGTCCTGACCGAAGGCGATGCGGCCCGGGTCGCCCAGTCTGTCCCCCTCGCTGGGGCTGAGCAGTCGTCCATGCTGATACAGGCCGCTGGCCGCCAGGGCGTCACTGGGCAGGTCGATGGGAGGCTTGCTGTCGAAGCCGAAGCGGCGCGCATAGTCCATCAGCGTGTGCACCCCGAGCGCCTTGCCGATGTTGCAGAAGACCGAGTTGACCGAGAACTCGAGCGCGTGCGCGAAAGTGATGTTGCCGAAGTGCTCCGGGCCGCTCTGATCGCTGAAGTTCCTCACCTCCTGGCCGTACTCGGTGCAGTAGCCGGGGTCGTAGAAGCTCGAGTCGGGCGTGAAGCGGCCTGTATCGAGAGCGGCCGCGGCGGTGACCACCTTGAAGGACGAGCCCGGTGGATAGAGGCCCTGGGTGGCCCGGTCGAGCAGCGGCGATGCCGGCTTGCAAGACGGCGACGTGATCTCTTGGATGCGATTGAAGTGGCCTTCGACGTCGTTGGGGTTGTAGGTCGGCTTGGATGCGAGCACGAGCACCTGTCCGGTCGACGGATCGAGGGCCACCGCGGCGCCGCAATTCGTTCCGAGCGCATCCATGGCGACGCCCTGAGCCTTCAGGTTTAGAGACAGGTGGACGTCGCTTCCGTGGATCGTGTTGCCGAGCAGGCGATCGCCGATCTGCCGAAACGCGCCGGCGAGGCTCTGGTCGGCGCCGGTCAGATAGTCGTTCGCCGAGCGCTCGAGCCCCACTCGAGACCGGCTCTGCGTCGCATAGCCGACCGCCGCCGCAGTCAGCGGCCCGAGCGGGTAGCGGCGGTAGTAGTAGGTACGGCCGCCAGAGTGGACGATGTAGTTCTTCGCCAGGACAGTCCCGTCTGCGGCGAAGATCCGCCCCCGATCGATGGTGAACTGGGAGACCAGCTGAATCGCGTTGTCGTTCTTGTTGGCGAGATCTGGTGCCGCCCAGGCCTGCCAGTAAGTGGAGGCGACGATCAGCGCCACGAGCATGACGAGCGAAGCCAAGGCGACGATTCGTACGCGAGCGTTCATGGCGTCTCGTTCGCTCTCTGTGAAACGAGTAACAGGCCCGCGAGCAGGATGAAGTTGGCAACCACGCTCGAGCCTCCGTAGCTGATGAACGGAAGCGTGATGCCGGTCAGCGGGATGAGGCGGAGAATGCCGCCGATGATGATGAAGGTCTGCAGAGCGAAGCCGAAGGTCAGCCCGGCACAGACCAGCTTCGAGAAGCCGTCAGGGGCAAGGAGGGCGATGTGGAAGCCACGCATCACGAAAAGCATGAGCACGAGTAAGAGTGCCGCGACCCCCATCGAGGCCCAGCTCCTGGGCCAGCGCCGAGAAGATGAAGTCGGTCTTCAGGTCGGGAATCATGCTGCCCCCACCGGGGAAGGTGAAGGTGCCCTTGCCCAGGCCGGTGCCCGAGAAGCCGCCCTCGGCGATGGAGTAGAGCGACTTGACGAGCTGGTAGCTCTCGCACTGCTGGCGTGTCATCAGCTCGATGCCGTGCGGGGTGTGGCAGGGGAGCTTTTGAGTCGTCCAGGGATGAAGCCAGATGGTCACGCGGCTACGCACGTGCGCCGTCGTCTCGTAGACGCCGGCGGATCCGGCCAGGAACAGCGCCAGCCCAACGCCCACATAGAGCAGTCGGCTGGTGGCCATATAGAGGATTGCCAGGAAGATCCCGAAGAAGAGGAGCGCGCTACCTAGGTCGTGAGTAGCGACGAGAACGAGCATGGCGCAGCCCCAGATGGCCAGCAGCGGCCCGAAGTCCTTGGGGCGTCCTTGCGCAAGCACCTCCTGCTTGGAATGCAGATAAGCGGCGAGGAAAACGATCATCGCGATCTTGCCGAGCTCGCCGGGCTGGAATTGAAGCGGTCCTATACGCACCCAAAGGCGAGCGCCGTTGACCGATTGGCCGATCTTCGGTAGCGCAGGCAGGAAGAGCAAGACGAGCGCCGACAATCCGAACAGGTACTTGTACGACTCGAGTCGGCGATAGTCGTGACGAAGCGTGATCAACGTGAAGGTGAAAGCGGCTACGCCGATCACCACCCAAAGTCCCTGGCGAAGAGCATCGGTGGGATCGAGGCGGTAGATCTCGGTCAGCCCGAGAGCGGTCAGGAGCGCGGTCATCGGCAAGAGATACGGATCGGCATCAGGAACCGCGTAGCGGGCAACCAGGTGGGCGGTCAGGAAAAGCGCGAAGAAGATGCCGGCGTAGGAGAGCGACCCGGGAGAAAGCTCGTTCTGGCGCGCGATATAGACGCTGGCAAAGCCGGTCGCCGTGATCAGCCCGACCAGGATGAGGGTCGTGAGCTCCCGCGTACGGGCGCTCACGGGAAAACGTCCCCCTCCAACTTGCTCAGCTCGCGTGTCGCATCGCCGTAGCTGTGCAGGTCGTGATCGAAGAATCGCCGCCGCTCGCTGGCGGTGAGCTCTGAGGCGTACAGGCGGGGGCTCACGTGCACAGGGCGGTAGAGATGAATGCCGCCGGGAAGCTCATAGGGCAAGCCCTGGTAAACGGCGACGCGCCCATCGGACTCGACGCCGATGAAGTGCGCAGCCGAGACGGTGAATACGCCGAGACCCAGGAGCGCGAGCAGAAACACGAGCGCCGGCGCGAGCAGCATCGCTCGCTTCGAACGATGCGCTCGCGAGACGGGCTCCGGCTCGAGCTTGAGCACAGGTACCGCGTCACTCTCTGTGAGCGTCTTCGCATTCTCTGATCCCTCCGCGGGCTTCGGCCCGCCGCCCGCCAGCTCGAACAGAACGACGGTGATGTTGTCCTCGCCACCCGCGTGATTGGCGGCTGCGATCAACTTCTTCGCCGCGTCGTCGAGATCGGCCCGCGCGCCGGCGAGGAGGCGCTCGATCGCGCTGTCGGTGACCATCGAGGTCAACCCGTCGGAGCAGAGTAGGAAAAGATCGCGGTCTTGGGCGCGGAGCGAAAAGACGTCGACCTCGACCTCGGAATCGGTGCCGAGGGCACGCGTGATGACCGAGCGCCGCGGATGAGTCTCGGCCTCCTCCGGGGTGAGGCGTCCACTACGAACGAGCTCGGCCACGAGCGAGTGATCCTGAGTCAGCTGCGTGAGCTCGTCGTCGCGGAGAAGATAGGCGCGCGAGTCACCGACGTGGCCGATCGTCACCCTGTCCCCGTCGACCAGCGCGACGGTCATCGTCGTGCCCATGCCACGTGCCGAGGCGTTCTCGCTCGAATAGGCATAGACGCGCCGGTTTGCTTCCTGGATCAGCTCGACGGCCTGCTCGAGCGAGGACAGCTCCCCTTGCTCGCTCTCGCGCAGCGATTCGGCCGCAAGCCGAGAGGCGACCTCCCCTGCCTGCGCCCCGCCCATTCCGTCGGCGATGGCGAAGAGCGGCGGCTCGCAAACGAAGGCGTCCTCGTTTCTCCGCCTTCTGCGGCCGGTATCGGTGCGGGCGCTTGAAGCAAGCACGCTCATCGCTCGTAACGGAAGTCCGTTTCGCCGATACGCAAGACATCTCCGGGCGCCAGGCGCCGGTTGGAGGTCAAGCGTACGCCGTTGACAAAGGTGCCGTTGGTCGAGCCGAGGTCCTCGACCCAGACGCCGTCGCGGCGCGGATCGATGAGCGCATGCCGCCCCGAGGCGAAGTCGTCCTGGTCGAGCTGAAGATCGTTGAGCGGCCCGCGCCCGATGGTCAGAGGCTCATGCGTGAGCTCTAGCCGCTCGCCCTCCTCGAGGTCGGGGCTGGAGACGACGACGAGCGCACCCGGTCGCGGCGCCCGCTTTTCGTGACGCTCTGTCAGAGGCGCGAGCTCGAAGCTTTCCTGCGGTGCACGCATCTCGCGGCTGGCGGCGCGGACGATGCGCCAGATGAACAGATAGAGCAAGAACAAGAACGCGATCTTCAGCGCCAGTAGAACGCTGTCGACCGACGTTGAAGCGGCCGCCATCCTCACTCCCGGACGAAGGTCAGCTCTGCCTGTCCGATCACGATCGAATCTCCCTCGGAAAGGTGGGCGTGACTGACGCGCCTACCGTTCAGCTCGGTGCCGTTCGTGGAGCCGAGGTCGATCAGCGTGTACGAGCCGGGACCCTCCGGGCGCACTTCCGCGTGCCGGCGAGATACGTTCGGGTCGGCCAGGTGAATGTCGCACTCGCGGGAGCGCCCGAGAACTACCGTTTCGCCTCGAAGCGGAATGCGTCGGTCCTCGAGCAGAAGCGCAAAGGTTGGTACGCGTGTCTCGAGCGGGGGGACGCTCGGGGCATAGGCCTGCGTCTCGAGCGGGGGGACAGCGGGCTTGGGAAGAGGCATCTGAACGGGGGTGCCCTGAGCTGGGCGTGCCATTTTCGCGGCAATACCGAATACGCCGATCTCGAGATCCTCATCGGATTCGATCACCACGCGTGGAGCCGCTGTCAGCACGTAACGCTCGCGCTGCGCGTGCTCGCTCAGGTACTCCTGGAGCTCGTTACAGAGTGCCTCCTCGTAGCTCGAGAACTGATCTCGATCTTGCGGCGAGAGATAGACCGTGTACTCGTTCGGGACGTAGACGCGCGTAACCGAAGCCGTCCGGTGCTCGTCCATTTCCTTGGCGAGCTTGCGCGCCAGCTCGACCGGCTGGACGTGGGCTCGGAAGGCTCTTCCGAAGGCTCCTTCGAAGAGGGCCTCGATCCGTCTTTCGATGCTACGTAGTACGGCCATAGGCTGCGATTTCCCGCCCTAAGCGTAACCGCTGAGCTGGAGTCGGCCCCCCCTCTTGCTAAACGGCGATTCGTCGTGCTGCGAGTGACGGTGTCTCGGCGGCTGCCGCGACAATCTGACGCGCGGAGCTTATCGGTGCAGGAAGCACCAAGAGCGCCAGCGCAGTGAGCCACGCGCTGGCAATGACTGGCGTGGCGGCGACGCTGGGGAAAGGCAGGAGCGCAAGCGTGATCATGCCCGCCCCGAATACGGCGCTTCCCCAGCGACCTCTCCGTCGAGCCAAGGGGAGTGAAGCCGCAGCGAGCGTGAGCACGAGCCCTTGCGCGAGTAGCGCAGGCCTGTCGACGAGCGCCCGAGCGAGCATTCCCGTGACACCGATAACGCTGGTGCTGCTCGCGATACCAAGCCCGTGGGGCGAGACCTCGCCCGTAAGTGGGAGTGGACCGCCGTTCAAGCCGGCGACGATCAGCGAGAGCGAGAAGGCGGCGAAGGCGATCAGTGCTCTACGGCCGGCTCCGCGAATCGGCAAGAGCGCCAGCGGAAGCAAGAAGAGACCGCCAACCGCTGCCGCGATCGGGCCCAACAGCGGGAGCTGTGCGGTAAGGGGCTCACTACGTGTGATGATCAGCCAGCAGGTCGCGGCGAGCGCAAAGGCGAGAGCCAGACCGAGTGAGTAGTTGCCCAGCGGCAGCAAGAGCAGGGAAAAGGCGAAAGCGCTACCGCGAAGCGGCTTGGCCAGAGAGACGAAGCCGGCCAGCACCGCGAGCGGTATTTGGGTGTGGGCCGGGTAGAAGGGGAACAGGCTCGTACCCCAGGCGACGAAGACGGCGCTTGCCAGCGCGTGACCGAGGCGGGCCGGATCGGGACGGCGCAGGCCGCCTATCAGCGGCGCCTTACGCTTCTGACTCCTCTCCTCTCGCCGAATGAGCGAGCGGCGAAGTGTGCGAGCGAGATCACCGGCAGCGGGTCGATCCTTCGGGTCGTGAGCGAGAGCGCCCTCGACGGCCGCCAGAAGCGAGCGCGGCAAGTCCGGTCGCATAGCCTGGAGCGAAGGTGCCCCGGCCTCGATGCGGCGTGCGGTCTCGAGCATCGACCCTGCCCAGAACGGGTGCCAGCCCACGAGCGCTTCCCAGAGCGCCACGCCAACCGACCAGATGTCTGTCGCCGTGGTAGACGCTTCACCGGACAGCCGCTCGGGCGAGATATAGGCGAGCGTCCCGGGAATGTCTCCGAGCTCGGTGAGCGTCTCGGCCTCGGCGAACTGCGCCAGACCGAAGTCGACCAACCGAACGTCGGTCTCCGTATCGTCGGCGAGCAAGATGTTCGCCGGCTTGACATCGCGGTGGACGATGCCGAGCGAATGCGCGTGCTCGAGCGCCTCGAGAACCTGGGCGCAGATCTCGATTGCCCGTCGATCGTCGACCTCGCCGTCGCGGAGTGCCTGGCGCAGAGTTTTTCCGGGCACGTGCTCGTAGGCGATATAGACGTGCTGATCGTCGGAGCCAAAGTCGAGCGGCCTCAGGCAACGCCTGTGCCGAAGCCTCGCCGCCGCCTCTGCTTCCCGCTCCGCGCGCGACCCGGCCTTACCCTCGCGCGCGACGATCTTCAGCGCGAGCTCGCGACCGGTCCTCTCGTCGCGTGCGAGCCAGACCGAACCGGAGCCGCCGCTGCCGATCGGGCTCAAGGGTCGATAACGGCCGAGAACGAGCTCGCCCGTAATCGCTGCAGTCGCGTCAGCCATCAGCTCTCGTCGTTAGCCGTTACAGGAGAAACTCCTGCGATAGCCAAACTCGCGCTCGAGCGAAACCTTGTACAGTGAACGTCTCGCCTGTCTATGAGCGAGCACGACGACGACATCGACTTCGATTTCTTCGGGGACTCGACACCCGAGCCGCCTAAGAAGCGTCTCGTTCGACGCCCGAGCGGCCCGCGGCCCGGCGGCGGCCCTACCGCGCCCAAGCGGCCTCCCGGCCCGCCGCACGGTTCACCCCCGATCGTACGGCTCGTATCGCTGATCGCTTTTGCGATCGTGATGATCCTCATCCTCATCTTCGCGGTGAGAAGCTGCGAGTCGTCGAGCGAGACCGCCGCCTACAAGAGCTACATGAGCGCCGTCGCCACGATCGCGGCCGATTCGCAGAGCGTCGGACAAAACCTGAGCAAGTTACTGGACAGGCAGGACTTGACGGAGAAGCTGGTCGAGACCAACTTGAAGGGATTGATCGGCCAGCAGACGATCGATATTCAGAAGGCGTCGAAACTGTCGCCGCCCGGATCCTTGCGACAGGCGAACGGGCAGATGATCGAGGCGCTTCAGTTGAGACGCAACTCGCTGAGCGGGTTGCTCAATGTGTTCGAGAAGACGGCAGCCAAGCGCGGAAGTGTCGAGGCGACCAAAGCCGGAGTGGCCCTTTCGGATCAAATGCAGCGTGGTGTGGCAAGCGACGTCATCTGGGAAGACTTTTTCGCGGCGCCGGCACGAGCCTTGCTCAAGCGCGACGGAATAACCGGCGTTTCGCCACCCGCTTCCGTCTTCGTGGCCGACACTGTGCGCGCCACTTACAACTCGATGAGCGTCGTCTGGCAGCGGTTCCACGGAGTGCAGGTGTCGACTACGACGAGCGGAGCCGTGCACGGCACTGACATCGCGTACGTCAAGGTGCTGCCCAGCGGAGATACGCTCACACCGGGCCTGACCAAGTTGATCAATGTCCCCACCAATCCCGACAAGCTAGCTTTCGTCGTCGGGGTCGAGAACGGGGGCGACTTCATGGAGCAGAACATCAAGGTCACGCTTGTCATCGATCAACACCCGACACCGATCCGTCGGGTTCTGACGATCGGGCAGATATACAACCAGACGCAGAAGGAAGTCATCTTCAAAGGCCCGTTCAGTCTCACCGATCTGATAAACAAGATTCCGGTCTCGGTTGACGTGGCCCCGGTTACCGGCGAGACGAACACTGCCAACAACCACTACACCTACGAGGTTCGCTTCACCCTTTAGCGCGGGATATGAGCAACTCTCGCCTTCCAGCCTCATTCGTTCGTTCGACCGGAGGCACGAAGCACTACTTGAAGAGGCGCAGGCGATGATCAACAACGAAGCGCGGGGCAGAAGTCGGCGATGAGCAATACGGCCGTTCTCGCCGTTGCGGCGGCAGCGCTTGCGATGACGGCGTTGATCCTCACCCTCCTCTGCTTGCTGGTCATGCGCAAGCTTCGGGTCGGTCAGCTGACTGTGCTTGCGGACGGGAAAGCCGATCTGGTCGAATTTGCGGTCTCGCTGCAAGCGCGGATCGACGATCTCTACAAGGCGGTCGACGAGATCGCCTCGGCGCTCACGCGCGTAGACAAGAGATTCGACAGCGCACTCTCGAACGTGGCGCTGATCCGCTACGACGCCTACGGAGACCGGGGCGGGCAGCAGTCGGCGTCGGTGGCGATACTGGACAGCGATCGCAGCGGCATCGTGCTGAGTGCCATCCAGGGACGCGACTATGCGCGCATCTACGTGAAGGAGCTCGATCGGGGTAACTGCGCCATCACGCTCTCGCCGGAAGAGGAAGAGGCTATCCGGCGAGCGATGGCGCGCTGAGAGCACATCGGAGCGGCTTTTCGCGACCCTGACCTAAGAGCCTATTCCACTAGGCTTGCACGCCCGACGCGGCCGATCCGCGGCGCCAGCAACCGAAGAGCCGTTCACCGCACTACCAGTGCGCTTTTACAGCCCTACGGCCACTGGCATCCACGGCTTGACCGCCTCGAACGCACATTCCTACCGGAATAGGGTCTAAAGCGGTTACGGCTGGTTGGTGAGGTTTGGACACGCAGGGGCCGCTGCTACATTTCATCCAAGGTGCAACAGGTTCTCGTGCTCAACTCCGGCTACGAACCCCTGAACGTGTGCACCGTGCGGCGAGCGTATGTCCTCGTCATGAAGGGTCGTGCGGAGTTGATCGAGGAGGATGCACGCCCGCTTCGCTCGGCCAGCGACACCTATCCTCGCCCGCACGTCATACGTTTGCTCGCCTATGTGCACATACCGAGAATGGCGAAGCGGAAGATTTCGCGCTCTGTGTTGTTCGCGCGTGACGGCTGGCGCTGCGGCTACTGCGGCTCGAGCACCGGCAAGTTGACGCTCGATCACATCGTCCCGCGAAGTCGTGGGGGCGAATCGGTCTGGGAGAACGTGGTCGCTTCCTGCGCACCGTGCAACCGTCGTAAGGGAGACCGCTTGCTCACCGAGACCGAGATGGCGCTTAGGGTGTTGCCCCGGCCGCCGGCTCCGGTGGTTTTCATCCGCCTCGCCGCAATCACGGTCCCGGCCAACTGGCGGCCGTATCTACGGAACTACGAGTTCTCGCCCGCTGCCTGATCGGAAAGCGCTCGGACGGCCTCGGCGAGCGTGAACCGTCCCGCCCAGATCGCGCTACCGGCGACGGCGCCCTCGCAACCGGCGGCGCGGAGCGCACGAAGATCGTCGAGCGTGGCCACGCCTCCGGCGGCGATAACGGGTAACTGCGCTGCCTCGAGCAGAGTGGCGATGAGGTCGAGATCCGGCCCGGCGAGGGAGCCGTCCCGCCGCGTGCTCGTCACGAGCAAGCGGCGGACACCGGCGTCGGCGCAGGCGCGAGCCAGGTCGGCCGCGTCGAGATCCGTAAGCTCTGTCCAACCGCGTAAGGCGACCTTTCCGTCACGGGCGTCGATCGCGACGATCAGGTGCTCCGCGAAGCGGGCCGCCGCTTCTGCCAGGAAATCGGGGGAAGTGGCTGCTGTTCCGACCATCACGCGCGCCGCCCCGGCGTCGAGGGCCATCTCAATCGCATCGAGCGAGCGGTAACCGCCTCCGACCTGAAACGGGACGTCGCCTGCAGTCTCTGCGATCAGACGCACGAGCGCGGCGGAAGGCTGCCCAGAGAAGGCGCCGTCAAGATCGACGAGGTGGAGAAAGCTCGCCCCCTCACTGACGAAGTGCCGGGCCGCCGCAGCGGGGCTCCCACCCTCGATGGTGACGTTCTCGCGTCGCCCTTCGGAGAGGCGAACACAACGGCCCTCGAGAACGTCCAGTGTGGGATAGACGGTGAATGGCATGTTAATATGGTAACATGACAACCGAATTGAGTGAGACAGAGACAACTCTCCCCAGCGAAGGCGAGGATATCCGCGAGCTGGATGCGCTGGCCGAAGCGATCGTCAGCCTGAAGAGCGGCGACGAAGTCAAGCGCTTTCTGCGCGATCTCTGTACGCGCGCCGAGCTTGAGGCACTCGCCCATCGCTGGCTGATCGCCAGGCTGCTCGAACAGGGGCTTTCGTACCTGGCGGTCGCCGACCAGGCCGAAGCGTCAACGACAACCGTCACTCGCGTCTCGCAGTGGCTACACCACGGTGCCGGGGGCTACCGTCTCGCGCTCGATCGCGTTCAGCCGAAGACGCCGAGCTCCAGGAAGTCGGGCAAGTAGTGAAAGAAACCGGCTTTCACATTGCGGGCACCGACGGGCGCCTGGTGCTGGCCATCCCCTCGAAGGGGCGACTCGCGCAGTCGTCGCTCGAGCTCCTGGAAGCCGCCGGTCTCGCCTTCGAGCTCGGTGAGCGCGCTTTACACGTTCCCTGCGCGAACGCGCCGGTCGAGCTGCTGCTCGTACGTCCCCACGACATTCCCGAGTACGTCCAGGACGGCGTTGTCGACGCCGGCGTCACCGGCGCCAACCTGATCGCCGAGACGGGCTCCAAGGTCGAGACGTTGCTCGAGCTGGGCTTCGGGCGCTGCACGCTCGAGGCCGCCGTGCCCGAGGAATCGGACCTTCAGCGCGTCGAGGATCTCGACGGTCTGCGCGTTGCCACCGCATATCCCATCTCGACAAAGAGCGCACTCGCTCGGCTCGGTGTAAAAGCCGAGCTCGTGCTGCTCTCGGGCTCCGTTGAAGCAGCGCCGCGGCTGGGGCTCTCCGATGCCGTGATCGATCTGGTCTCGACCGGTTCGACTGCCTCGGCGAACGGCCTGCGCCGAATCGGGACGCTGCTCGAGTCGCAGGCGGTCTTGATCGGTAGCGGACGAGAACTCGCTGAGAAGGGCGAGATGCTCGAGCGCCTGGAGATGATGCTCCGCGGTGTCGTCGCGGCCCGGCACCGGCGCTATCTGATGTTGAACGCTCCCGCCGAGCGCGTAGCCGAGCTCGAGGCTCTGCTCCCGAGCATGGGCGCACCGTCGGTAGTAGAGCTGGCCGAGAAAGGTCAACTCGCCCTGCACGCGGCGGTCGACGTGGACGAGATCTGGGATCTGCTGCCGCGGCTCAAGGCGGCCGGCGCCTCTTCGATCCTGGTGATGCACCTGGAGAGAGTCGTTCCGTGAGAGCTGCGGGGCTGGCAGAGATACTTCCGCGCACACTCGAGATCGTCGAGGACGTGCGCCTACGCGGTGACGAGGCGCTGCTGGAGTTGGCGGAGCGCTTCGACGGCGCCCGGCCCGATTTTCTGCGCGTTCCGCGCGAGGCGATCGAGCAGGCGCCGATCGAGGAACAGACGCTCGCCGCGCTGCGCGAGTGCATCCGAGCCGTGCGCAGCTTTCACGAGCGGCAGCGGCCGAGAAACTTCCGCTACTCGACCTACCGCGGTGTGGAGGCCGAGCGCCGCTTCGTGCCGCTCGACTCGGTGGGTGTCTACGTCCCGGGTGGGCTGGCGCCGCTGCCCAGCTCGCTGATAATGGGCGCCGTTCCGGCCCAGGCCGCCGGCGTGCGCAGGATCGCGCTGGCCACGCCGAAGCCCGACCCGACCATCCTTGCCACCGCGCGCGAGCTGGGGCTCGACGAGGTCTACTGCATGGGCGGTGCGCAGGCAATTGCGGCGTTGGCCTACGGAACCGAGACCGTTCAGCGCGTAGACAAGATCGTGGGCCCGGGCCAGAGCTGGACGACGGCGGCCAAGCTGCTCGTCTCGGGTGTGGTCGGGATCGATCTGCCGGCCGGTCCGAGCGAAGTATTGATCGTGGCCGACGAGAGCGCCGACGCGAGACTGTGCGCTGTCGATCTGAGAGCGCAAGCCGAGCATGGCCCCGGCTCGGAGTCGCTGCTCGTGACGACCAGCGCGGAGCTCGCGGTGAAGGTGCGCGAGCTGGTCGGCGCCGACGAGCAGATCCGGATCGAGCTGGTCGACTCGCTCGAGCAGGCGCTCGAGCGCTCGAACGACTACGCGCCCGAGCACCTGGAGCTGATGGTTGTCGATCCGGAGACCGCGCTTGCCGGCATTCGGCACGCGGGCGCGGTCTTTCTCGGTCCCTATGCGCCGGCAGTGGCCGGCGACTACGCGGTCGGCACCAATCACGTGCTTCCGACGGGCGGGCTGGCGAAGTCGTGCGGCGGCCTCGGGCTCGAGTCCTTTCTCAAGCCGATCGAGATCGTGCGCATCGACCGCCAGGGAATCGAGCGCCTGGCTCCGATCGTCGCGACACTGGCAAGAGTCGAGGGCCTGACCGGGCACGCGGCCGCGGTCGAGGCTCGTCTGCGAGAGCAAGGGCAATGAGTCCCGAGCCCCGAGCGCTGCCCGACGGCTTCGTCGCCTATAGATGGGCCGCCAGCGCGGAGGACGTCGCACGCCGGCGCGGGCTCGACCGGGCAAGCGTGATCCGCTTCGACGCCAACGTACCGCCGCTCCCGGGCGTGCCGCGGATTCCCATCGGCGAGAGCTTTACGCGTCTGAACGAGTACCCGCCCGGCGGTTATAAAGAGCTACACGAGGCGGCGGCCGGTTACGTCGGAGTGAGCCCCGAGCAGATCGTGCTCGGCGCCGGCTCGGACTCGCTCATCCACCTTATCGCGCGCACCTACCTCGGCGCCGGTCGCCGCGCTGCAGTGGTAGACATGCCCACCTACTCGCTTTACGGGATCGCCAGCCAGATCGAAGGGGGCGAGGTCGTGGGCTGTTCGCTGGAAGACACTCCCGAGGCGTCGGTCATCTGGATCTGCAACCCGCACAATCCGGTCGGCAACGTCTACGCCTGCGAGCAGATCGTCGCCCTGGCGAAGCGATGTCCCGAGGCGCTGGTCGTGATCGACGAGGCCTACGTCGAGTACGGCGCCACGACCATGGTGCCGTTTCTCGAGCAGGCGCCGAATTGCGTCGTATTGCGGACTCTCTCCAAGGCGTTCGGCTTCGCGGCGCTGCGCGTCGGCTACGCCGTTTGCGCGGCGGAGGTGGCGACGGAACTGCGCAAGCGCAGCGAGCCCGCGCCGATCTCCGCGCCCTCGGCCAGGATCGCCGCGGCGGCGCTGCGCGATCCGCGGCTGGACGTCGAGGAGACCGTGCAAGAGCGCGAGCGCGTTCGAGCCGCGCTGCTCGCCGCCGGCTACGACTGCCCGCCTTCGGCCGGGAACTTCCTTCTGCTCCAGGTCGACGACGCTGACTTGCTAGCCGACGAATTGGAGTCGCAAGGCCTGGTGTTACGCCGCTACCCCAGCGGCCTTCGTTTCACCGTGCGCCTGCCGGCCGAGAACGATCGGCTGCTCGAGGCGCTGGGTGCCACGGCGCCGGAGAGCGCCAGACGGTCGGGGCTGGTGATCCGTACCACGACCGAGACGTCGGTTCGTGTTTCGCTCGTTCTGGACGGGCAGGGCAGGGCGAGGGTCGACACCGGCATCGGCTTTCTCGATCACCTCCTGACTCTGCTCGCCTTCCACGGCCGGATCGACCTCGAGCTGTTGGCCGGCGGCGATCTCGAGGTCGACGAGCACCACCTCGTCGAGGATGTGCTGGCGGCGCTCGGTGAGGCGATCGCGCAGGCGCTCGGGGCTCGCGCCGGGCTCGCTCGCTACGGCTCGGCGACCGTGCCGATGGACGAGGCACGCGCCAGCGCCGCAATCGATCTCGGTACCCGGCCGCACGCCGAGGTGACGCTCGCGTTCTCCGCCGACCGGGTCGGCACGCTGGCGACCAGCCTGCTCGCCCACGCGCTCGAGCGCTTTGCCATGCAAGGGCGCTTCACGCTTCACGTCGAGGCTTCGGGAAGCGACGACCACCACGTCGCCGAGGCGGCCTTCAAGGCGCTCGGCCGAGCGCTGGCGCAAGCATCTGCGAGCTCCGGAACGCAGGCGGTCTCGTCGACCAAGGGCGAGGCATGAAGATCGTTCTAGCCGACTACGGCGCGGGTAACCCGCGCAGCGTCTGCTCGGCGCTGGAGCGGGCCGGCGCCGAGGCCGTCGTCTCATCCGAGGCGAAGATCGTGCGCGAGGCCGACCTGGCCGTGATAGCCGGTGTCGGGCACCTGGCCGCCTGCGCGGACGGGCTCGAGCGCGAGGGGCTGACGGAGGTGCTGCGCGAGCGCGTCGAGTTGAACCGCCCAGTTCTGGGAATCTGTGTCGGCCTGCAGCTTCTGTTCGAGCAGAGCGAGGAGGGCGGCCACGGGCTGGGCTTCTTTCGAGGGCCGGTCGTTCGGCTGCAGGCGCGGCGCGTGCCGCACATGGGCTGGAACACGCTCGGCCTGCGCGGCGAGGCGAAGATCATGGAAGGGCTTGATGGAGAGGACGTCTACTTCGCGCACAGCTACACGGCCCGTCCTGAGGAGCAGCTCGCCGGCGCCGAGGTCGATCACGGCGGCCCGGTCGTGGCTGCGGTCGAGCGCGGAGCTCTAGCCGGCGTTCAGTTCCACCCCGAACGTAGTGGCAAGGCCGGCGCGCGCCTGCTGAAGAATGTGATCGCGTGGTCAAGAAGCGCCTGATCCCCTGCCTCGATGTCACCGAGGGGCGCGTGGTCAAGGGCGTGCGCTTCGTCGAGCTGCGCGATATCGGCGACCCGGTCGAGATGGCCACTCGCTACTCGGAGTACGGCGCCGACGAGCTCGTCTTCCTCGATATCACCGCCACCGTCTTCGGTCACGACCCGATCGTCGAGCTGGTCGAGCGGGCGGCCGTCGAGCTCGAGATCCCCTTTACTGTCGGCGGCGGAGTCTCGACGCTCGAACATGCCCGCAGGTTACTGCGCCTCGGCGCCGACAAGGTGGCGGTCAACCGCGCCGCGGTCGAACGGCCCGAGCTGTTGACCGAGCTGGCCGAGGAATTCGGCGCTCAGGCCGTCGTTTGCGCGATCGACTCGAAGAAGGTCGGCCCCGGCAAGGGCGAGGTTGTGACGCATGGCGCTCGCCGGCCCCGCGGACTGGACACGGTCGATTGGGCCTGCGAAGTGGTCGCGCGCGGCGCCGGTGAGATCATGCTCACCTCGATCGACGCCGACGGCACCCGCGAAGGCTACGACCTCGAGATCACCGGCCTGGTCTGCGACGCAGTCAGCGTTCCCGTGATCGCATCGGGCGGCGCCGGCACGGTCAGGCATCTGGCCGAGGCCTTCGAAGTGGGTGCCGAGGCGGCGCTGGTCGCTTCGATCGTGCACGAGGCGCCGGAGAGGATTCCGGAGATGAAACGCGAGCTCGAGGAGGCAGGATGGCCGGTGAGGATCTGAAAGCGGCGATCGTCCAGGACTCGGAGTCCGGGCGGGTTCTGATGCTGGCCTGGATGAACGAGGAGGCGCTCCGGCGCACGCGCGAGAGCGGCCAGGCCTGGTTCTGGAGCCGCTCGCGCGCAGAGCTCTGGCACAAGGGCGCGACTTCCGGCTCCTTCCTCAACGTCGAGGAGCTGAACGAAGATTGTGATGGCGACGCCGTCCTGCTCAAGGTGAGGGCCGAGGGCCCGGCCTGTCACACCGGTGCCGAGTCTTGCTTCGCGCCGTGGCTCTGGCGGCGCGTGGCCGAGCGGGCGAAGGAGCGGCCGGAAGGCTCATACGTGGTCAGCCTGCTCGAGCAGGGCCCGGCCGCCGCTGCGCGCAAGGTGGCCGAGGAGGGTGTAGAGGCGGCACTGGCTGCCGTATCGGAAAGCGACCAGCGCCTGGTCGAGGAGATCGCCGATCTCTGGTTCCACAGCTACGTTCTGCTGGCCTCGCGCGGGCTCGATCCGGTGCAGGTCGAGGACGAGCTGAAGAAGCGAATTCGCTGACGACCATACACCGGAGCCGGTAGAGCGACCGCGTGAGGAAGACCCGTGCTCCCGGCGGAAAGTGGCCGGAAGGCGGTCTGTACGCTGGTATCGATCGTTACACTCAGAATGCCCCTGTGAAGATCTGATCAGCGAACTGCGCGCCAAGAAAGTGGCAAAGAGTTGGCAGCGACCCTAAGAGAGATATCGAAGCGAACCGGCGTGTCTGTCTCGACCGTCTCGCGAGTGTTGAACGAACACTCCGGCGTGAGCGCCGATGTGCGCGAGCGCGTACTGAAGGTTGCGACCGAGCTCGACTACACGCCCAACGCCGCGGCCAGAACTCTCGTCCTCAAACGCTCGCACTTGCTCACGGTCGTCATTCGCACCGGCGACGACCGGGAGTTCGAGCATCCCTACTACCAGGTCGTCCTCGACGGCATCAAGCACCAGGCGACGAAGCGCGGCTACGACCTCTACATCCTCAGTCACGCGGGTGAGACCTACGGCGAGGACAGCAACTACTTCGTCTCGCGAGCCCGACGCCACCAGGTGGACGGCGCCGTTGTCATGGGCGTCCGGGAAAGGGACGTCGAGGAACTCGTCAAGCTGAAGATCCCGGTCATGACGGTCGACTTCGAGCCGACCGGGAAGCTGGAGAAGCAGGTCGGCGTAGTGCAGTCGGACAACTTCACTGGCGGCGAACTGGCCGTGGCTCATCTCCACTCCCTGGGCCGGAAGAGGATCGCGCACATCGCCGGCACGCTTCACACCGCGCCGGGGATGAGGAGACTGGCGGGGTACAGAAACGGCCTCGACAGCGAGGGGCTCCCGTTCAGAGAGGAGTACGTCGTGGAGGGCGATTTCACGTACGAGCAGGGATGCACGGCGATGCGAAAACTACTCTCGCTACCCGAGCCTCCCGATGCGGTCTTCGTCGCCGGCGACATGATGGCTCTCGGAGCGATGCGAGCGGTGCACGATGTCGGTCTGCAAACGCCGGAAGACGTGGCCGTCGTGGGCTTCGACGACATCCATTTCGCTTCGCTCTCCGTCCCGGCTCTGACGACGATTCGCCAGCACAAGGAGAAGATCGGCGAGCTGGCCTGCGAGGCCCTGATCGATCTCATCGAGGAGCGAACGACGGTTCCTCCGCGCTTGACCTTGCCGGTCGATCTGGTGGTGCGGGAGTCATGCGGCGGCGGGAAGCAAACGAGCGAAGATCCGCTTACCTTCGAGCCGATAACCGCGCCCTAGAGCGCTGAGCCGATAACCGGCAGGAAGCGTTACTCAAGCCCTGGAGAACGCGCGCGAGGCCTCGGACTGCGCGATCTCGGGCGGGTAGCCCGGTCCTCGGTCTTCGCTCTGATCGATCGCCAGCAGCACGCGACAGGGCGCCCGGCGCAGTACGAGCTCCGTCGTCGAGTCCAGAGGCATGTGCCTGCTCTGGCGCCGGAACGGAGGCCGGCTCGTCGGCAGGACGATGATCTCCGCGTGGTGGTGCCGAGCCTCGGCGACGATCGCCTCGGCGGCATTGCGCGTGCGCACCAGGCGCGAGAGAGTGCGGATGCCGTAGGAGTTGGCGATCGCCTCGGCCTCGTCGAGAAGATCGTCGAGTGCGACTTCCTCCTCCGGTATCCGCTCGCCGATCGGCAGTCCGAGCGGCACTTCCAGCGGCGCGACAATGGTGATGCGGGAGCGCTTCTCGGCGGCGAGGCCGCAGGCGAAGTTCATGGCGGTGGCGACGTCGGCCTCGGCGAAGACCGGCACCACGATCTGCCGGTACTCGAGCTGCCAGGGCAGGATCTCGGCAGGGGCGTGCTCCGTCCGCGTGAGCGGCATGTGCAGGATGCGCTTACGGTAGACGATGAAGAGCACGAAGCCGGCCACCAGCCAGCCTCCACCGGCGAGGCGCGTGTTCGATTCCTGGATGGTGATGGAGAACCAAGCGGCGGCCGTCCCGAACAGGCCGATGATGGCGAAGAGCGGCCAGTCGATCCCTCTGAAGCGCAAGTTAGGCCAGGCCTTGTAGGCCAGTTCGGCGTCGGGGTAGCGGTAGCGGAGGGCAATCAACGAAATGTTCGCGATCGCGAACGACAGCATCGCCCCGAACGAGTACATAGTCCCGAGGAAGTTCACCTCGCGATCGCCGATCGCGAGGCCCGGCAGCATCAACACGACCGGGAAGAGCGACGAGAAGAAGATCAGCGACAGCCAGGGTGTGTGCAGGCGCGGGTGCAGCCGCCGGAAGAAGTTGGGGATCTGTCGGTAGCTCGACATCGAGTAGCTGATGCGCGAGGAACCGATGATGCCGGCATTGGTGGCGATGATCAGGATCGTCCCGGCCAGGACGCCGACGTAGTACCTGAGCCCCTGGTGGAACGCGCCGTGCAGCCCCAGGTTGTTGACGATGCCCAGCACCGGGTCGCCCTTGTACCTGGTTCCGAGCAGCGTCGAATAGCCGTGAGGCGTCTTGCGCACGGGCAGCGCCATCAGGGCGATCACCGGCAGCGTGAGGTAGATGGCGAAAACCGCGCTGCGGAGGATCGTGTAGGCGCGAGGCACGTCGCGCGGCGGGTCGCGTGTCTCCTCGGCCAGATTGGAGATGGTCTCCATCCCCGTGTAGGCGATCATCGCGATCGGAACCGCGAGCAAGAAGCCCGACCAGGTCGGCGCCACGCCCCAGTGCACGTTGGAGACGAGGATGTGGGGACGGAAGATCAGGACACCGCCGATGATGACCAGCAAGACCTGAGTCGAGAAGTCCAGCACCGCCAGGGTGATGTTCAGCTTCACCGCCTCACGAATGCCGAGGACGTTCAGTGTCACGAGAATGGCCACGAGCGCGCCGCCGGCGATCACGTCCCATGGTCGAGCCCTCAGCGGGCTCCAGAACACCGACAGGTAGTGGGGCACGAAGTAGGCCGAGATCGAGATCGTGACCATGTAGTTGAGCATCTGACCCCAGCCGGCGAAGAAGCTCGCCACTTCGTTGAAGGCGTGGCGCGCGAAGCTAGACGAACCGCCCGCCTCGGGGAAGCGCACCGTGCCCTCGGCGTAGGTCATCGAGGTGGTGACGAAGAAGATGCCGGCGATGACGAAGACAACGGGCGTCAGACCCAGAGCCAGCGCCGCGGTGACACCGAGCGCGTAGTAGATCGAGGAGCCGACATCGCCGTAGGCGGTCGAAGAGAGAGCGGGCGAGCCGAGCACCCGCTGGAGTCCGTGCTGCCGCCGACGTGATGGCACGGGCGCACTTTAGAGGCAATTCCGGTCGGCCCGTGCGACCGATCGGCAGGAAGTCAATTGAAGCGGGCGCTTCTAGCGCCAGATGTCGAGTACGCCGCTCGTCAGGTGGTCGTTGGCGTTGCCCTCGGGGAGCGCGACTCGGCCGTCGACGACGATCGGGCTGTTCCAGTGGCCGGGCCCGGCCTGCAGCGTCGTCACGAGCTTTCCCGTCGCCGGCAGGTAGACGTACAGGCCGCCGCTCGGGTCGTAGACCCAGAGCAGGCCGCCGGCGACGATCGGGCTCGTTCCACCAGTCGTGTTACGCCAGACCTGATGCAGCGAGCTTCCGCTCAGCGTCCAGGCCGCGGTGGCGCCGTTGTCGGCTGCGAACATCCAGGTGCGGCTGTTTGCCAGCCACACCGCCGGAGCCGTGAACAGATCGGTGCCCGACGGAGTCGACATCGTCTGAAGCTCGCCGCCCTTGTGCGGCGCCGTCCCTAATAACCGCTTCATGCTGAGTAGCCGGATCTTCCCGTCCTTGCCGCCCTGCGCGATCCGGCTCGAACTGAGGTAGACGGGCGAGGTCGAACCGAGATCGAGATCGCTCGCGTTCAGCTGCGCGGTGTTCGTCGGCGTGTAGTTACCGAGCAACTTCGTCGCCGACGGTGTCAGCAGGAGCGTCGAGTCGCCCCAGTCGGTGCTGCCGTTCCAGTTCGCGTTACCGGTCGCGACGAGCAGATCGCCGCTGCCGGGGACGACGACAGCGCCGGCGCGGCCCCAGATCCCGGAGTCACTGGACGCGCACGAGCTGGGCGTGATCAGACCGTGGCGGTTGGAGCAGAGCGAGTTCCACACGTGCAGAAGCCGCCCGTTCGCCGAGTTGATGACCGCGACATGACCCACGTAGGGAGGCTGGTCGCCGATATAGCCGTCGGTCGTGGCGATCACGTCTCCGTTCGCGTAGTTGAGCGAGGAGGCGATCTTCTCGCGCTGGGGAAGCTTGGTGATCGAGACGCGCCAGGCTGCGTGCCCGTTCGCGACGGACAACTTCTGGATCCGGCCGTCGGGAGAGGAAGCGTAGATCCAGAGCCGGCTCGGGTCGGCGACCGGGGTCGCCGTCGTGATCTGGTAGGTGCCGGTCCAGCCGCTGTATCCGGGGGGCGTCCACTTCCAGAGGATCGATCCGTTCGCGGCGTCGATCGCCAGCGTGATCCCGTAAGTGGTCGTGACGAAGAAGGCGTCGTGCGTCTTGCCGCGGATCGTGACGCCGTGCAGGTAGATCGCCGACGAGTCAGCTGTGCCGGGCAGCTGTACCTGCTGTCGCGTCAGCGCGGCGACGTTCGCCGCGGTTATGCCGGTCGAGAACGTCGGCGAGCCGCTCCGTTGCGCGTTCCAGTCGAAGCGCGTCCAGTCGTTACCGGCGGCGGTCTTCGCTGCTGCGCTGAAGCGCGACGAGCCGGCCGAGGTCGCCGAGCCGCTGGACGCGGCAATGAGAAAGACGACTGCGAGCAGGGCGGCGGGAAAGATCCTCATCGGCACCGCTTCGGTTTGCCCGCGGGGTTTCAGAGCGAAACTCGGTGCCGGTTCGTCCTTCTCGCCGGAGCAGCGGGTCGGGCACCGCTCAGCAGATGCGTGGCAGCGGGTCGCCGGCCAGCATGTCGACGACACGGCTGCCGCCGAACGCCGTCTGCAGAAGCACGAGACCTTGCGGCTCGGGCTCGATCTCCCCGACGATCTGCGCGTCCGCTCCGAGCGGGTGCGCACTCAGCAGCGCCAGCGCCTCCTCGGCCCGGGCGGGAGCGACGACCGCGACCAGCTTCCCTTCATTGGCAACGTAGAGCGGGTCGAGCCCCAGAATCTCGCAGGCGGCCGCGACCTGCTCGTGCACCGGCAGAGCTTTCTCGTCCAGCACCACGCACAGTCCGCAGGCCTCGGTCAGCTCGTTGAGGGTGGTCGCCAGGCCGCCGCGGGTGGGGTCGCGCAGCCAGCGCAGATCCTCTCCGAGCGCGAAGAGAGATTCGACGAGCGGGTAAATCGAGGCGCTGTCGCTCTCGATCTCCACCTCCAGCTCCAGGTTTCCGCGCGCGATCATCACCGCCATGCCGTGGTCGCCTAGCGTGCCCGAGACGATCACCTTGTCGCCCGCGCGAACCCTCTCGGAACCGAGCGAGACGCGCTCGTCCACTAGCCCGATCGCCGCCGTGGTCACTGTCATTCCGTCACCGCGGCCGCGCTCGACGACCTTGGTGTCGCCGGCCGCCACCGGGACGCCCGCAACCCGTGCCGCCTCGGCCATCGAGGCGACGACCCGGCGCAGATCGTCCATCGCCAGTCCCTCCTCGAGCACGAAGGCGGCGGAAAGCGCCAGTGGTCGCGCCCCGGAAACCGCCAGGTCGTTGACGGTGCCGTTCACCGCCAACGAGCCGATGTCCCCGCCCGAGTAGAAGAGCGGCTGCACCACGTGAGCATCGGTGGTGAAGGCGAGTTTCGTACCGCCCGCCTCGATCAGCGCCGAGTCGCCGAGCGGATCCAGCAGGGGGTTCCCAAGCTCCTCCAGGAAGAGTGCCTCGATCAGGTCGTGGGTCGCCTTGCCACCGGCGCCGTGCACCAGCGTGATGCGCTCGTCACGGAGCTTCGGTTTTCGCCGTGGCGCTCGTTCGCTCACGCGGGCACGGTACCGCGAAGAAGTCACACGCGCTTCGGAGAGCAGGGTGTCATAGGATTGACACGTGGCTAGAACCGCGACGCGCCTGCTCGCGACCATCGTGATAGTCGCCGTAACCGTGTGCCTGGGAGCGGTCGCTTCGAGCCGTGCGACCACCGCGAAGGCGTACACGCAGACGCTGATCGGCCCGATGCGATTCGTCTCGCCCGATTTCGGCTACGTCGTCGCGTACCGGACAGCCTTCACGAGCCATACCCTGAGTAATACCTTCGGTCTTTTCCTCTACGACCACGGTCGCTGGCGCGACGCGACGCCGCCGGTCGCCCGCGGCGTCAACACGATCGACGATGTCTCATTCAGCGATCCGCAGCACGGCTGGGTCGCCGAGTACAACTGCGGCCCCAACACGGACTATGTGTATCGCACCGTGAACGGCGGGCACACCTGGCACTTCCTCGGCAAGCCGACGATCCGTAGTTGCGGCGGCGGCCCCACGTTCCTCAGCTTCGTCGATTCGGAGCACGGCTGGATGGAGCCGTTGCAGCCGAATGCCCCGGCGGGCGGGCTGTTACAGACGAATGACGGCGGTTCGAGCTGGAGGACGATCATCAAGCCGATCAACGACTTCCCCTCGAGCCGCTATTTCTGCATCGGTCCCATGAGCTTCATCTCGCCCTCTTCAGGCTGGGCCGCTCGCTGCGACGGGCATCTCCTCGTCTCGCACGACGCTGGCGTACATTGGAACGGAGTCGACGTTGATGTTAAACCGGATACGGCGCATAGTTTCGACACACCCAAGCTCAGCGGCGAAGTGGGTGCTATGGCCGCGGTTCTTGGCCGGAAGAGGGCGAGCAATACTGCCTTCTTCACGAGTAGCGATGGCGGCGGGACCTGGACACAGCGAGAACTTCGTCCGATTGCTCCTTGCCCGTTGAGGACCAACGGTGGCTTCTACCAGACGTTCTGGCCGGAGTCGATCGCCTCCCCTCCCGTGTGGTGGGTCGTGAGCAGCGGCTCGAAGCAAACAACTGTTCAGCTGACGAAGGATGCTGGTCGCCATTGGAGCTCAATCACCGCTACCGGCCTTCCGCCCCTGACCTGTTCGGTGACCGACATCAGCGCTGTAAGCGCCAGCGACGCTTGGGCAGTCGCTACGACGAGCAGCCGCTTCGAGAAGCAGGGGCAGGTGACGATCATCAGCAACTGGGTTTTCACCACAAGCGACGGCGGCCGCACCTGGAAGCGCGTCGAACTGAAGCCGCGTGCCCGGCTCTCGTCTTAGCGGGCTGTCACGCGCTTCGGTCTATTCCGCCCGTAGTGGTAAAACGCGGCGCACGCACCCTCAGAGGACACCATGCAGGTTCCGATCGGGCTCTCCGGCGTGCAGGCCGTACCGAAGACCTTGCACTCCCAGGGCTTGACCAGGCCGCGCAGCACCTGACCGCACTGGCAGGCCTTGTGGTCGAGGACGCTCAGCCCGGGCACCTCGTAGCGGCGCTCGGCGTCCCAGTCGGCGAGCCCCCCGCGCAGGCGCAGGCCACTGCGCGGAATCGAGCCCAGCCCGCGCCACTCGAAGCTGTCGCGCAGCTCCATCGCCTGCTCGATCGCCTCCAGGGCGCGTGGGTTTCCGCCCCTGCGCACGACGCGCGTGTACTGGTTCTCGACCTCGGATCGGCCGGCGGCGAGCTGGCGCACCAGCATCAGCACCGACTGCAGGATGTCGAGCGGCTCGAAGCCGGCCACCACGACCGGGCGCCCGTACTCCGAGGCAATGAAGTCGTAGACGCGCGAGCCGGTCACCGCCGAGACGTGGCCGGGTGCGATCAGCCCATCGAGGCGCAGCTCGGGGGCATCGAGAATCGCCTTCAGCGGCGGCGCGATCGTGACGTGGTTACAGAAGACGGAGAAGTTCGCGACCCGCTGCGCCCGGGCCTGGAGAAGCGTCACGGCAGTGGAGGGCGCCGTCGTCTCGAAGCCGATGGCGAAGAAGATCACCTCGCGCTCCGGATTGGCGCGAGCCAGCTCGAGCGCGTCCAGCGGCGAGTAGACCATGCGCACGTCGGCGCCACGCGAGCGGGCATCCAGCAGCGAGCCCTTGCTCCCGGGCACGCGCATCATGTCGCCGAAGGTGCTGAAGATGACGTTCGGCTCGAGCGCCAGCGACACGGCGTCGTCGATGCGCCCGACCGGGATCACGCAGACGGGGCAGCCGGGGCCGTGCACCAGCTCCAGCCCGGGCGGAAGCAGCTCGTCCAGGCCGTGCTTGTAGATCGCGTGCGTGTGCCCTCCGCAGACCTCCATCAGCGCCAGCTCGCGACCGGGCGGCATCGTCTCGGCGAGCTCGCTCGTGAGCGCACGCGCCAGCTCGCCCGAGCGAAACTCGTCGATGTATCTCACGTCGCGCCTTCCGCCGTCTTGCGGATCTCGGCCAGCTCGCGCTCGTAGGCCTCGCCCATGTCGCTAAGGAGCTGCAGCGTCTCGGCCGCCTGCTCCTCGTCGATACGGTCGAGCGCGAAGCCGACGTGCACGAGCACCCACTCGCCCACCCGCGCCTCGCCTTCGAGCAGCGCGCAGGAGACGATGCGGCGCACGCCGCCGATCTCGGCCTTGGCCGTCTTTGCTTTCGGGTCGACGATCTCGACGAGCTGGGCTGGGATTCCTAAGCACATTTAAGGAGCTCCAATCGAAACGAAGCACTCCATCGCCCGGCCGCGCTCGGCAAGCACGCTGCGTTGTCCTCGGCCTCGCCCGTAGCCTCCGGCTACGAACGAGGCGCTGCGTCCTAGCATCGCACTCACCGATCACACCCAGTCGACGGGTCTTCATTCCGCTTTGAGCTCACGCCCATAGCGTATGCAGCGATCGCCGCCTGGCCGAAGGAGATGCAGGCGTCGTTGGGCGGAAGCAGGGAGTGGACGAGGACGCGGAAGTCCCGCTCTTCCAGTCTGCGCCTCGTCGATGCGAGTAGGCGCAGGTTCTGGAAGCAGCCGCCCGAGAGAACGACCGTCTCCGGCTCGGCGGCGCGTGCACAGGCCTCGGCGAAGGCCAGGGCGACTCCCTCGTGGAAGGCGGCGGCGATCTCCGCGCGATCGCGCCCGGCCTGGAGGTCGTCGTGCGCACAGGCGATCAAATCGGCACCGAGGATGCGCCCGTCCTCCGCACGGCAGAGGTAGGGCTCGGCCTCGACGTGCCCGGCCAGTTGCTCCAGCTCGATCGCCGCCTGTCCTTCGTAGCTGACCCGCTCGTGCACCCCCAGCAGCGCCGAGGCGGCGTCGAACAGCCTGCCGGCGCCCGAGGAAAGAGGCGCGTTCAGCTTCAGGCTCTCGCGCACGCGCGGCCAATCGGGGAAAGGAACCGGTCGACCGGCGCGCTCGAGATAGGCCGCGGCCATACGCCAGGGCTCGCGCACGGCGGCCTCACCACCGGGCAGCGGCACGGGATCGAGATGCGCGACCCGCTCGAACCCGCCCAGGTCGCAGCGCAGTAGCTCACCGCCCCAGATCGTCCCGTCCGTGCCGTAGCCGGTTCCGTCGAGAACGAGCGCCAGCGCCGGGCCGCTCTCGCCGTTCTCGGCCAGGCAGGCGGCGGCATGGGCGTGATGGTGCTGAACCTCGAGCAGCTCGAGCTCCTGCTCTCGCGCCCACTTGCTGTTCAGGTAGTCGGGATGCAGGTCGCAGGCGAACAGCTCCGGCTCGATCGCGAGCATCTGCAGGTAGAGCTCGAGGTCGGTGCGGAAGGCCCTGTAGGCGAGCTCGCTGTCGAGATCGCCGAGGTGCGGCGAGAGAAAGGCTTCGTCGCCGCGCACGACGCAGAAGGTGCTCTTCAGCTCGGCCCCGGTTGCGACCAGAGGTGCCCGCGCAGGAATCGGAAGTGGAAGAGCCGCCGGCGCGTAGCCGCGGGAGCGGCGGACCGGGAACTCCGCACGCAGCACCGAGTCCTCGCAGCGGCGCTCGATCGGGCGGTCGTGCGAGAGAAAAGCATCGGCGACCTCGCCCAGGCGCCGCTTCGCCTCGGCGTCGTCGAAGGCGATCGGCTCGTCGGAGAGGTTCCCGCTCGTCATCACCAGCGCGCCGCCGAAGTCGGCGCAGAGCAGGTGATGAAGCGGTGTGTAGGGAAGCATCACGCCGAGCCACTCGGTGCCCGGCGCCACGGACAGCGCCAGGGGTGCTTCGGGACGGCGTCGTGCAAGCACGATCGGTCGCTCGGCCGAGTAGAGCAGTGCCTCCTCCTCGGGCATGAGCTCGACCAGTAGCTCGGGCTCGGAGGTCATGACCGCCAGCGGTTTCTCCTCGCGGCGCTTCCTCTCCCTCAGCCGGGCGACCGCCTCGCTCGCTCGCCGCGTCGCAGGCCAGGTGATAGCCGCCGAGCCCCTTGATCGCCACGATCTTTCCCTCGCGCAGGAGCGCTACGACCTCGTCCAGCCCGAGCGAGAGCTTGGGGCCGCAGTCGGGGCAGCAGGTGGGCTCGGCGTGGAAGCGGCGATCGGCCGGGTCCTCGTACTCGCGCCGGCACTCGGCGCACAGCTCGAACGAGGCCATGGTCGTGTTGGCGCGGTCGTAGGGAACCGAGCGCACGATCGTGAAGCGCGGGCCGCAGTTGGTGCAGTTGATGAACGGGTACCGGTAGCGGCGGTCGGCAGGGTCGAACAGCTCGCGCAGACAGTCGTCGCAGGTGGCGACATCGGCCGGTACGAGTGCCGTTCGCTCGCCCTCTCTATCGCTCGGCGCGATCACGAACTCGTGCTCGCCAAGTGGCTCGATCACGCTCGCTTCGACGGCAGCGATACGGGCCAGAGGCGGCGCCTGCTCGACCAGCGCGGCCGCGAAGAGATCGAGCTTCTCCTGTGCTCCTTCCACCTCTATGACGACACCGCGGGCGTCGTTGCGAACGAAACCGCCGAGCTCTTGCGCGCGCGCCAGGCCGTACACGAACGGCCGAAAGCCAACCCCCTGCACGATCCCACTCACACGCAGGCGCCTTCGCTGCGCCACGCTCTCACCACTCTCAGATAAAGTCGTCACCGCTTCAGCGTAGATGTACGCTGCAGGCGCGGGCATCGGTGCGGTCGCCGGGGGCGTGCGGGCTTTCCGCAAGCTCATCGGGCCGGGGTACCGATGCGAGAGCGAAGGCGGCCCGTGAAAGTTCGCGTGTCGCCCTAGAGAAAGGGATTTGCGCTGACGAGCGAACGAAAGGAGCAAGCCATGCGGGCCGTTCTCGCGCCCGAGGCGCTCGAAGCGATCGTTGAGGTACTTCGCCGTCGTGACTGGCGCGTGGTCGCGCCGACAGTTCGCGACAAGGCGATCGTCTACGACGAGATCGCTTCTGCCGCCGAGCTTCCAGTCGGATGGAAAGACGTTCAGGCCCCGGGCTCGTACAAGCTCGAGCGCCGCGACGACGAGGCCCGCTTCGGCTATGCGGTCGGACCGCAGTCGTGGAAGCGCGAGCTACTCGCTCCGAGTGTGCGCCTGCTCCAGATAGAGCGCACGAACGGGAGCTTCAAGGTGGCCAAAGACGCCGCCGAGACCAAGCGGACGGCCTTTTTCGGTGTTCGGCCCTGTGAGGTCGCCGCGATCAAGATCCAGGATCGCGTACTCGTCGGCGGCCCCTACGTCGACGAGGACTATCTGGCGCGACGCAAGAGATCGTTCGTCATCGCCGTCAACTGCGGCGAGCCGGCGGCGAATTGCTTCTGCGCCTCGATGGGCACCGGCCCCAAGGCCGAGGACGGCTACGACCTCGTCCTGACCGAGATCCTCGACGGCACGCACCGCTTTCTGGCCGAAGCCGGTACCGACGAGGGCGCCGAGCTACTCGCCGAGCTCCCGCAGCAGGCGGCCGAGGACGGCGATCTTGCGGCCGCCGACAGGGTCACCGAGGCGGCTCGCGAGAAGATGGGGATCACGCTCGATCGCAGCGACGTGCACGACCTCCTGCTTGCCAACCTCGAGCACCCACGCTACGACGACGTCGCCACTCGCTGCCTGGCCTGCACCAACTGCACGCTCGCCTGCCCGACCTGCTTCTGCACCACGATCGACGACGCGAACGATCTCTCGGGCGCTGGCAGCGAGCGCACGCGCGTGTGGGATTCCTGCTTCACAGCTCAGTACTCAGAGATGCACGGTGGCGGCACGCGTCGCTCGCTGCAGTCTCGCTACCGCCAGTGGCTGATCCACAAGCTCGCGACCTGGAACGATCAGTTCGACACACAGGGCTGCGTCGGCTGCGGCCGGTGTATCACCTGGTGCCCGGTGGGAATAGACATTCGCGAAGAAGTTGCCGCTATCCGAGCGACTCAGGAGGCGAAGTCGTGAAAAAGTTGGATGCCGTAATAGCCGAGAGCCCGGTCTTTGCAGGGCTCACGCAAGAGCAGCTCGAGTTCATCGTCGGCTGCGCCCAGAACGTTCACTTCGAAGAGGGTCAGAAGATCGCCAAGGCAGGCGATCCCGCCGATGTCTTCTATCTCATCCGCATGGGCGAGGTCGCGCTCGATCTCGACGTTCCCAACAAGAAAAAAGTGCGGATCGACACGGTCGAAGCCGGCCAAGTGCTCGGCTGGTCGTGGCTGATTCCGCCCTACGAGTGGAAGTACGACGTAACCGCCACCGAACTGGTTCGTGCGGTCGCCTTCGACGGCGCTTGCCTGCGCGGGAAGTGCGACACCGACCGCGCGCTCGGCTACGAGCTTCTCTCTCGTTTTGCCCAAGTCCTCGTCGGGCGCCTGCAGGCGACCCGCTTCCGACTCCTTGATTTCTATGGCACAGACTCTCACTGAGACCGCCGGCTCGCTCGAGGCCATGACCCCCGTCCCCTATGCGGTGGCGGCCAAGCGGCAAGACACGTACGACACCTGGACGCTCGAGCTGGAGCCGCAGAACGGCACTCCAATCGTCCCGGGGCCCGGTCAGTTCAACATGCTCTACGCCTTCGGCGTCGGCGAGGTGCCGATCTCGAACGCGGGCAACTTCGCGACCGACGAACGGCTCGTGCACACGATCCGCGCGGTCGGCGCCGTCACCAAAGCGCTCTGCGCCTCAGAGGTCGGCTCTGTCGTCGGCATCCGCGGTCCCTACGGCAACACCTGGCCGATCGAGGCTGCGAAGGGAAAGGACGTGGTCGTCGTCGCCGGTGGCATCGGCCTTCCGCCGCTGCGCCCGGCCATCTACCACGTGCTCAAGAACCGCAAGGACTACGGCCGCTTCGTTCTTCTCTACGGAGCGCGCACCCCGTCCGACCTGCTCTTCCTCGACGAGGTCAAGGGCTGGGCGCGCGACTACGACGTCGATCTCGACATCACGGTCGACGCCGGCGACACCGACTGGAAGGGCAAGGTCGGCCTGGTCACCAAGCTGATCCCGCCCGCCGAGTTCGACGCCGACGATGCGAGAGCATTCGTGGTCGGGCCGGAGATCATGATGAAGTTCGTCGCCCAGGAGCTGATCAATCGCGACCTGCCGGCCGAGTCGATCTACGTCTCGATGGAGCGCACGATGCGCTGTGGTGTCGGTCTCTGTGGACACTGTCAGGTCGGCCCGACGCTCATCTGCCGTGACGGCGCTGTCTACACATGGGCCGAGGTCGAGAACCTCATAGCCGTGAAGGAGCTCTAGATGGCCGATCTACCGACTATCGCAATCTGGAAGTTCTCGTCATGCGACGGCTGCCAGCTCACGCTGCTCGACTGCGAAGACGAGCTGCTGGGGATCCTCGGCCGCGTCCAGATCGCCTACTTCCCTGAGGCCACACGGGCCGAGATCGAGGGCCCCTGGGACGTCTCGCTGGTCGAAGGCTCCGTCACCACGCCCGAAGAGGCCGAGCGGATCAAGGAGATCCGCGAGAAGTCCGGTCTCGTCGTGGCGATCGGCGCCTGCGCCACCGCCGGTGGCATCCAGGCGTTGCGCAACTGGGCCAACGTCAAGGAGTATGCGAACATCGTCTACGCCCATCCCGAGTATCTGGAGACGCTCGAGACCTCGACTCCCCACTCCGATCACATCGAGGTCGACCTGGAGCTTCAGGGCTGTCCGATCTCCAAGGCCCAGCTCGTGGACGCGCTGCTGGCCGTGCTCTCGGGCAGGCGACCGAACGTGCCCACCTCGGCAGTTTGCGTCGAGTGCAAGCGGCGCCAGACGCCATGCGTGCAGGTGCTGGGCACACCGTGCCTCGGCCCGGTGACTCAGGCCGGTTGCGGTGCCATCTGTCCCTCCTACGCCCGCGGCTGTTACGGCTGCTTCGGCCCCAAGGAGTCGACGAACACCGTCTCGCTGGCCAAGCGCTGGAGCGAGATGGGCGTCGGCGAGGATGCCCTGCTGCGCGCCTACCGTACCTTCAACGGCTACAAGCCTGCCTTCCGCGAGGAGAGTGCCCGTCATGGCTGATGAGACCCGCACCATCAAGACCGATTACCTGGCCCGAGTCGAGGGCGAGGGTGGGATGCTCATCCGCCTCAAGGGCAACGAGATCGAAGAGGTCAAGCTCAACATATTCGAGCCGCCGCGCTTCTTCGAGGCCTTCCTGCGCGGCCGCTACTTCACCGAGGCGCCCGACATCACCGCCCGCATCTGCGGTATCTGCCCGGTCGCCTACCAGACGGCGGCCGTCAACTCGATGGAGTCGATCTGCGGCGTCAAGGTGGACGGCCAGCTCCGGGCACTACGCCGCCTGCTCTACTGCGGCGAGTGGATCGAGAGCCACGCGCTCCACATCTACATGCTTCACGCCCCCGACTTCCTCGGCTATCCGAGCGCGATCGAGATCGCCGCGGACGCGCCCGAGGTGGTCGAGACGGCGCTGCGCCTGAAGAAGATCGGCAATCACGTCATGAGCGTCATCGGCGGCCGTGAGATCCACCCGATCAACGTCAAGGTCGGCGGCTTCTACAAGGTGCCCTCGAAAGCCGACCTGGAGGCGATGGTGCCCGATCTGGAGTGGGCGCTCGAGACCGCGCTCGAGACCGTGAAGTGGGCCAACACGCTCGACTTCCCCGACTTCGAGATGGACTACGAGTTCGCCGCGCTGGATGCCGGTGGCGTCTACCCGATCGAGGGCGGCGAGCGTTTCGTCTCGAACCGAGGGCTCGATATCCCGATCGACGAGTTCTACGAGCACGTGATCGAGGAGCACGTCAAGCACGCGAACGCGCTGCAGGGGCACATGAAGGAGCGCGGCTCTTTCCTGGTAGGGCCGCTGGCTCGCTACGCGCTCTGGTACGACCTGCTCTCCGACGAGGCCAAGGCGGCGGCCGAGGGAATCGGGCTGCCGAAGGAGGTCAAGAACCCGTTCAAGAGCATCCTCGTGCGCGCGGTCGAGCTGGTCGAGGCCTGCGTCGAGGCGCTGCGGCTGATCCGCGAGTACGAGCCGCCCGCCGAGGCGAGCCTCGAGGTCGTGCCCAGGGCCGGAAAGGCCTGCGGCGCCAGCGAGGCTCCGCGCGGGACGCTCTGCCACCGCTACGAGATCGACGCCGAGGGGATCATCCTCGACGCCACGATCACGCCGCCGACGGCACAGAACCAGCCCCAGATCGAGGCCGACTTACGCGGCTTCGTGGGCCAGTTCATGGATCTCTCGAACGAGGAGCTGACGCTCCGCTGCGAGCAGGCGATCCGGAACTACGACCCCTGCATCTCCTGCGCCACGCACTTCCTGACACTCGAGATCGAACGAACGTGAGCGAAATACTCGTCGTAGGCACCGGCAACAGCTGGCGCGGCGACGATGCGGTAGGACTGGAAGCCGCGCAAGCATTGCGAGCGCGGCTTCCGCAGTCTGTCCGCGTCCTGGCAACCGAGGCCGAGCAATCGAGCCTGATCGACGAGTGGGAGGGCTGCGACGCGGTCTTCATAGTGGACGCGGCGCACTCCGGCGCGGTGCCGGGCACGATCCACCACGTCGATCTCAACGCCAAGGTCGTCCCGCACGCCGTGCTGCAGGGCTCGACCCACCACTTCTCGCTCGGTGACGCGATCGAGCTGGCGCGTGCGCTCAGGCGACTGCCGGCGAAGGCGCTCTTCTTCGGCATCGAGGGCGAGCGCTTCAGCCCCGGCGAGCCGCTGTCGCCGCCTGTTGCCGAGGCGGTTCCCGCTGTCGTCGAGGAGATCGCCCGGGAAGTCGAAGCGCTACTCGGGAAGTCGTGATGCACGAGCAGGCCACGATACGCGACCTCGTCGCCACCGTTCTCCGCGTCGCCGACGAGAACGACGCCAAGCGCGTCGTCCGCATCAAGGTGCGCCTGGGCGCTCTATCGCACTTCACGGCAGAACATTTCGAGGAGCACTGGATCGACGCCGCCGCCGGCACCATCGCCGAGGGCTGCAAGATCGAGGCCGAGCTGTCCGAGGATCTGGCCGATCCCAACGCTCAGGGCGTCGTGCTAGAGGACGTCGAGATCGCGCTCGGCTGAGTCGGCGCTCCGAGAAGTCACACTTTCGGCGCGCCCGCGTCTTGACGCGGAGCACCTCTTCTGCTCCGCCTCTGACACCGGGGTGAATATCGTCGCACTTCCGTGACTATTTCGGCACGCACACCGCCCTGTAAAGCCTGTGCCGTGCCGGACCTGCGGCTTTTCGCGCACAGGACGTGTCGATCCCCGAGCAGCGGGAACAAGGGCACGAACCGAGCAAGGAGCCGTCCATGAACAAGGGAATCAGCCATTTCAACTATCCCGTCGAGGACATTGTCCGAGCGACGGCGCTGTACGGCACGCTTCTGGGCGTCGAGCCGTACGTGGACGAGCCGTACTACGTAGGCTTCAGGATCGGCGACCAGGAGATCGGGCTCGATCCCAACGGCCACAAACTGGGCATGAGCGGGCCCGTCGGCTTCTTTCAAGTGAGCGACATCAGGGAGAGTCTGCAATCGCTGCTGGACGCCGGCGCGCAAGCGCAGCAGGAGGCGAGAGACGTCGGCGGCGGCATGCTGGTCGGGTACGTCAAGGACGCGGACGGAAACTCGATCGGGCTGATTCAGTCGGCGTGATTACGCGAGCGGTACCCCCACTCAACGCTTGTTTATCGCTACGAGAGGGGCGCCGCCTCTCGGCGGCGCCCCAGGTACTACCTCTGTGCTTCTACTCGGTTACTCGAACGCCAGCGCCTGAGCCTCGCGAATCGAGCGGCCCTCGGCAGCAGCCAGAGCCGCTTCGTTCAGCGCCGCCTGCGCCGCGGCCAGCCGCGCCAGCGGAACGCGGAAGGGCGAGCAGGACACGTAGTTCAGGCCGATCCCGTGGCAGAAGGTGACCGAGACCGGGTCGCCTCCGTGCTCGCCGCAGATGCCGGCCTTGAGGTTCTCCTTGACGCCGCGGCCGCGCTTCAGGCCGAGCTTCATCAGGTCGCCGACGCCGCCCTGGTCGAGCGAGGCAAACGGGTTTTGCGCAATGACGCCGTCCTCGATGTACTTGGTGAGGAACTTGCCCTCGGCGTCGTCGCGGGAGATACCCATCGTCGTCTGGGTCAGGTCGTTGGTGCCGAAAGAGAAGAAGTCGGCGTACTCGGCGATCTCGTCCGCGCGCACGCAGGCCCGCGGTAGCTCGATCATCGTGCCGATCGGGAACTCGCCGGCCTCTTCCTCGGCGATGACCCTCTCGGTCAGATCGCGCATGCGCTTTAGCTCCTCGGCGAAGCCGATCAGCGGATGCATGATCTCGGCCTGCGGATGCTTGCCGGTGCGCTTCTCGACGGCCTTACTCGCCCGCACGATTGCCCGCACCTGCATCTCGTAGATCTCCGGATAGAGGATGCCGAGGCGCGAGCCGCGGGTGCCGAGCATCGGGTTGAACTCGTGCAGGGCCACGATCCGCTCGCGCACGACCGGGTCGTCGGTCTCCTCCAGCTTGGGCAGGAACTCGTGCAGCGGCGGGTCGAGCAGCCGGATGGTGACCGGCAGGCCTTCCATCGCCTCGAAGATGCCCTCGAAGTCGGACTGCTGGAAGGGCAGGAGCTTGGCGAGCGCCTTCTTGCGATCTTCGGTCGTTGTCGCCAGGATCATCTCCTGCACGACCGGGAGCCGGTCCTGGGCCATGAACATGTGCTCGGTGCGGCACAGGCCGATGCCCTCGGCGCCGAACTCGCGCGCCTTGGTGGCGTCGTCGGGGGTGTCGCCGTTGGCGCGGACGCCAAGCCGGCGGAAACCGTCGGCCCACTCCAGGATGACGCGGAAGTCGTCGTTGATCGAGGGCGGAACCAGCGGCACCTCGCCGATGATGACGCTGCCATTGCCGCCGTCGATGGTGATGATGTCGCCCTCGCTGACGGTCTTGCCGTTCAGGCTTGCCGTCTTGGCGTCGAGGTCGAGCACGAGCGCCTCGCAACCGGCGACGCAGGGAATGCCGAGGCCGCGGGCGACGACTGAGGCGTGCGACGTCATGCCGCCGCGCGTCGTCAGTACGCCCTTGGACTGGAGCATGCCGTGGATGTCGTCAGGTGTCGTCTCGGGACGGATCAGGATGACGCTCTCCGTCTTGCCGAGCTCGGCGGCGGTGTCGGCATCGAAGACGGCCTTGCCGCTGGCAGCGCCGGGCGATGCGTTCAGTCCCTTGGCGGCAACTTCGATCTTGGCCTTGGGGTCGATCATGGGGTGCAAGAGCTGGTCGAGCTGGTCGGGGTTGATCCGCTTGACGGCCTCTTCCTTGTCGATCAGGCCCTCTTCGACCATCGAGACGGCGGCCCGCAGAGCAGCGCGGGCGGTGCGCTTGGCCGAGCGGGTCTGAAGCAGGTAGAGCTTGCCTTCCTCGACCGTGAACTCCATGTCCTGCATGTCGTGGTAGTGCTGCTCGAGTGTCTTCATCGACTCGACCAGCTCCTTGAAGGCCTGCGGGAAGGGCTTCTCCATCTGCTCGAGCGGCTGCGGCGTGCGGATGCCCGCCACTACGTCCTCGCCCTGAGCGTTGAGCAGGAACTCGCCGTACAGGCCCTGCTCGCCGGTGGAGGGGTTGCGGGTGAAGCAGACGCCGGTACCACAGTTGTCGCCGCGGTTGCCGAACACCATCTGGCAGACGTTCACGGCGGTGCCGAGGTCGTGCGGGATGCCGGCGTGGTCGCGGTAGACGCGGGCGCGCGGAGTCTCCCAGGAGTCGAAGACGGCCTCGATCGCGCGCATCAACTGCTCGCGCGGATCCTGCGGGAACTTGTGGCCCTTCTCCTTCTCGTAGATGGCGACGAAGGTGTCGGCCAGCTGCCTGAGGTCGTCGGCGTTGAGCTCGGCGTCGTTCTTGACGCCGCGCTTCTCCTTGAGCTCGGTCAGCGCGTCCTCGAACATGTTCGGCTCGATCCCGTCAACCACCTCGCCGTACATCTGAACCAGGCGGCGGTAACAGTCGTAGGCGAAGCGGGGGTTGCCTGTCGTCTCGGCCAGCCCGGCCGCGGCGGCGTCGTTCAAGCCCAGGTTGAGGACGGTGTCCATCATCCCCGGCATCGAGACGGCTGCGCCGGAGCGCACCGAGACGAGCAGCGGGTCTTTCAGGTCGCCGAACTTCTTGCCCGACTTCTGCTCCAGGCGAACGATGGCCTCGTCCACTTCCTTGTCGAGCCCTTCGGGCACCTTGCTCTCGCGCATGTACGCGCGGCAGGCATCGGTCGACACGGTGAAGCCGCCGCAAACGGGCATCCCGATCTGAGTCATCTCTGCCAGACCGGCGCCCTTGCCGCCGAGAAGAGCTTTCCCGCCCTCCGACGGCTCGTCGAAATCCCAGACGTAGCGCATCTATCTTTTCCTTTCTCGTGTATTACGCGCCGACGTCGAGCCTTCGGCTACGGCATTCGTGGAGAAGCCTGTCCATCTGGTTCACTAGCCCCGTGGTTCGGCAGCGCGGGCGCTCGTCCCGAAAGTTGCCGATATAAGTGCAGCGCGCCAACCGCCCTGCGGCGGCGCGCGAGCGAAGCGCTTCGGCGCTCATGTCTCCTGCCATGGTCACAGCTCGACGGTTGTTCGAAAGACACCGCCCGCCCGGGGAGGCGTCCTCATAGCAGAGTCGTATCAGACAGCGCCGCGGCGCGGCTGAAAGAACCGTCCCGAAAAGAGTGCCCGGCCGGCGCCGTTCCTGCGCTTCCTTGCGTGCCGAGCGCAGCGTAGATACCCTCTCAATGTCGATGTTTGCCCGAACGAAGAACCAGACCCTCCTGCTTAGCTTGGCGGCCGCCGGGTAGATAAACCCCGGTCCGGCCGCCCTTCGCCTCCACTGCCCTCGGGCCTGGAGGCTTTTTTGTGGCCGAAAAGAGTACAAACGAGGAAACGAGATGAGCGGAATGCCAATTCAAAAGTACCGGCCTTATCCGCCGGTCGAGCTGCCGGATCGAACCTGGCCCTCGAAGACGATCAGAGAAGCGCCGATCTGGTGCTCGGTCGACCTTCGCGACGGTAACCAGGCGCTGATCGATCCGATGGACCCGGCGCGCAAGCAGCGGCTCTTCGACCTCCTCGTCGAGATCGGCTTCAAGGAGATCGAGGTCGGCTTCCCGGCGGCATCGCAGACCGACTATGACTTCCTGCGCCAGCTGATCGAGAAGGATCTGATTCCCGACGACGTCACGATTATGGTGCTGACTCAGGCGCGTGAAGAGCTGATCGAGCGCACCTTCGAAAGCATTCGCGGGGCGCGGGCGGCGATCGTTCATCTCTACAACTCGACCTCCGAGCTACAGCGCCGCATCGTCTTTCGTGCCGACCGCGAGGGCGTGAAGAAGATCGCCGTCGACGGCGCCAAGTGGTGCCTGAGCGGGGTCGAGACGCTGCCCGACACCGACATTCGCTTCGAGTATTCGCCCGAGAGCTTCACCGGGACTGAGCTGGACTATGCGGTCGAAGTCTGCGAGGCCGTGCTCGATGTCTGGCAGCCGACGCTCGAGCGGAAGGCGATCCTCAATCTTCCGGCCACCGTCGAGATGTCCACCCCCAACGTCCACGCCGATCAGATAGAGCGGTTCTGCCGCAACCTGAGCGGGCGCGAGCGAGCGATCATCTCGATCCATCCGCACAACGATCGCGGCACCGCGGTCGCCGCCGCGGAGCTGGCGCTGATGGCCGGCGCCGAGCGCGTCGAGGGCACGCTCTTCGGCAACGGCGAGCGCACCGGCAACGTCGATCTCGTCACCCTGGCGCTGAACCTGTTCAGCCAGGGCGTCGACCCGAATCTCGACTTCTCCGATATCGACGAGGTGCGGCGCGTGTTCGAGTACTCCAACCAGCTGTCGGTTCATCCGCGTCACCCCTACGTCGGCGATCTCGTCTACACGTCCTTCTCGGGCTCACACCAGGACGCGATCAACAAGGGCATGGTGGCGCGGGCGAAGACCGAGGGCGGTGCCTGGGAGGTCCCATACCTGCCGATCGATCCCAAGGACGTCGGTCGCTCCTACGAGGCGATCATCCGCGTCAACAGCCAGTCGGGCAAGGGCGGCGTGGCCTATGTGCTCAAGACCGAGCACAGCCTGGAGCTGCCGCGGCGACTGCAGATCGAGTTCTCGAAGGCGATCCAGCAAATCGCCGACAGCGAGGGCGGTGAAGTCACCCCCGGGGAGATCTGGCAAGCGTTCTCGGACGAGTACCTGACGACGACACGCCCGCTCGAGCTGATCTCGCTCAGGCACCTCGAGGGCGAGCCCGGTCACGATCGTATCGAGGCGATGTTGCGCGTGGACGGAGAGGAGCGGGCAGTTGTGGGCACCGGGCACGGTCCGGTTGACGCTTTCGTCTCGGCTCTGGGCGAGGAGCTCGGAATCGACGCGCGCATCCTCGACTACAGCGAGCATGCGATGCGCTCGGGCGCCGACGCCTCGGCGGCCGCCTACGTCGAGGCGGCGATCGACGAGGAGGTGCTCTGGGGAGTGGGCATCGACGAGAGCATTGTCGTCGCCTCGCTGCGAGCGCTGATCAGTGCAGTCAACCGAGGTACAGCTGCGTCGGTCAGTGCTTGACGGCGAAATCGGCGGTCACGAGCATCACCGTGCGACCCTCGAAGATGCCGGCGCCGTGAGTCGAGCTGACCACGCCAACGCCGAAAACACGCCACTGCGTCGAGAGTAGTATCCGTCGGTGCTCCGGGCTGGCCAGCCAGTGCTCGACGACCTGGCCCGGCGATACCCGCGGCTCCGCCCAGAAGAGGTTCTCACCCACCGAGAAGTAGCTCGCGGTGCCGACGCCGTAGAAGTCCTTGACGCGAGTGATGAAGCTGGCGCCGTCTGGCGAAGAATGTGCGAAATAGCCGTTACAGGCCATTTGCAGGGAGTGCTTGCTCGCTGAGCGCATCAGTCCGGGCACGAGCCGGAGGGAGCGTAAGCCGTGATGCACACGGGTGGCGTTGATCGATGCCGCAAGCTGCCTCTCGTAACTGGTCATGACGGTTACGGAGGCCTCCTTGGCGAGCCTCGCCTGTGAGCGGGCAACAGCGCCTTGTGCCGACAGGAGAGTGATGAGCAGCGTGAGCGTCAGCACCGTCGAGACCCTGAAGGAGACCAAGCGGTGCCCGCCGCGTTTATCGACTGTCGCTACCGTCTCGAGATCGGTGCGCATTTCGCCTCCCCCCGGGAGCGCCGCTCTTCGAACCAACCGAGTGAGTATTCGATCCTAGAAGATCGAGCCATTCTTTGCTTCGGAGTCTGTCGACGGCCGAGCTCGAAGGATTGTTCGGTCGCGCCGAGGACGACTGGGCGCAAGTACGATCTGGATCGATGAGACTCGGCCGCGACAAACCCCGGACCGGTGCAGACCTGGCGGCGCAGAGCGAATCGCCAAAGGACGCGCCCGATACCGGCCACGGCGGCCGAGCGCGCCGTTTCTTCCGCCGGCTCGGGCTGGCGATAGCGGTGTTCGGAGTCCTCCTGGTCGCGTGGGCGATCTTCATCTACTTCTTCGGCGACCCGATCACTGCGCTCTACCAAGACTGGCGCCAGCATCAGATGACGGGTCAACTGGACAAGGAGTTCAGACAGTTCAAGCCGCCGATTCCCCTTTCGAGCTCGAAGAACCGGGGGCCCACGACTGCCGCGATCCGTGCCGCCGCTCTGAGTTTCTCGCGCCAGGCGCGCGCCGGGCAGCCGATAGGCCGAATCGAGATACCTCGCATCGGCGTCAACAAGATCGTCGTGAACGGCACTGACTGGGCTAGTGATCTCAGCCGTGGGCCCGGACGCTATCCGCAGAGCTCCTGGCCGGGACTGGACAAAGTGACGGCGATTGCCGGGCACCGCACTACCTTCGGCGCTCCATTTCGCAATATCAACGAACTGGCGCGCGGCAATCGGATCCGGCTCCTGATGCCCTACGGGACTTTCATCTACCGCGTTTTCGCGCACGAGGTCGTGCCTTCGAACGACTGGGGGATCCTGCACAAGCGCGGCTTCGACACACTTGTTCTCTCGGCCTGCCACCCGCTCTACAGCGCTTCCCATCGCTGGATCGTCTTTGCACGCCTGATCTCCGTCGCTGCGCCGGCGAGCTGATCGATGCGTGACACCGCGACGGTAGAAGCAGCGGTCCTCTGCGCGCGAGCCGCCTCAATGCCTCCTTGTAGGATCGGTGCGTGTATCTTGCCGTGACCCTTTGCGGAGCTCTCTCGGAGGTTTAGGAAAAGCATGCGCTACGGACATTTCGACGATGAGCGGCGTGAGTACGTCATCACACGCCCGGACACGCCGCTTCCCTGGATCAACTATCTGGGAAGCGAGGCCTATTTCGGGATCATCTCGAACACGGCCGGCGGCTACTCGTTCTATCGCGACGCCCGCCTTCGTCGGCTAACTCGCTACCGCTACAACAACGTTCCTTTTGATCTGGGCGGACGCTACCTCTACCTGCGCGACGTGGTCTCGGGCGAGTTCTGGTCGCCCTCCTGGCAACCGGCCAAGGCCGAGCTCGAGGACTATGAGTGTCGTCACGGTATGGGCTACTCGATCATCGCCTCTCGCCGTAACGGTATCGAGGCCGAGACCCTCTACTTTGTCCCGACGGGCGAGAATCTCGAGATCTGGCGCACGTCCGTTACCAACAAGCGCGACAGCGAGGCGAAGCTGTCGCTCTTCTCAGCGGTCGAGTTCTGTCTCTGGGACGCCTGGGACGACCAGACCAACTTCCAGCGCAACTTCTCCACCGGCCAGGTCGAGGTCGAGGACGGCGTCATCTACCACAAGACCGAGTACCGCGAGCGCCGCGATCACTTCGCCTACTTCGCCTGCTCCGAGCCGCTCGCCGGCTTCGACACCCAGCGCGAGACGTTCCTCGGCGCTTACCGAGGCTGGGACAACCCGGCCGCGGTCGAGCGGGGCGAGTCATTTGACTCGATCGCCCACGGCTGGGCGCCTTGCGGTTCTCACCACGTCGAGCTCACTCTGGCTCCGGGCGAGACCAAGGAGATTGTCTTCCTGCTCGGCTACTGGGAGAACCCGGTCGATGCCAAGTTCGATCCTCCCGGCTCGCAGACCGTGAACAAGAGGCTGGTCAAACCTGTGATCGAGCGCTACCTGCACCCCGAGGAGGCCGGGCGCGCTTTCCAGCGCCTGCGCGACTACTGGTCGGAACTGCTCGGGATCCTGCAGGTCTCGACGCCCGACGAGCATATCGATCGAATGGTCAACACCTGGAATGCCTACCAGTGCATGGTCACCTTCAACATGTCTCGTTCGGCCTCGTTCTACGAATCGGGGATCGGGCGCGGGATGGGCTTCCGCGACTCCAACCAGGACCTGCTCGGCTTCGTGCACATGGTTCCCGAGCGGGCGCGCGAGCGCATCCTGGACATCGCAGCCACCCAGCTTCCTTCGGGCGGCGCCTACCACCAGTACCAGCCGCTGACCAAGCGCGGCAACAACGACGTCGGCTCGGGTTTCAACGACGATCCCGCCTGGCTGATCCTCGGCGTGGCCGCCTATCTCAAGGAGACTGGAGACTTCTCGATCCTCGATCAGGAGGTCACCTACGACAACGAGCCCGGTTCCGAGTCACCCCTTTACGAGCACCTGCAGCGCTCGCTTCGTTACACGCTGCACCGGCTGGGCCCACATGAGCTGCCGCTGATCGGGCGTGCCGACTGGAACGACTGCCTGAACCTGAACTGCTTCTCGACCACTCCCGGCGAGTCGTTCCAGACGACCGAGAACAAAGAGGGCGGCGTCGCGGAGTCGGTCTTTATCGGCGGGCTGTTCGTGCTCGCCGCCGAGGAGCTGGCTCAGATCGCCGAGTTCCGCGGTCACACCGACGAGGTCAAGAGCTACCGTGCGGACGCGGCCAAGATGGCTGCGGCCGTGCGCGAGCACGGCTGGGACGGCGAGTGGTTCCGCCGCGCCTACGACTATTTCGGCGAGGTCGTCGGCTCGGCGCAGAACGAGGAAGGCCAGATCTTCATCGAGCCGCAGGGCATGTGCGTCATCGCCGGCATCGGTCTCGACGACGGCAAGGCGGTGAAGGCGCTGGACTCTGTCGCGGCGAGGCTGGCCACCGAGCACGGCATCGTGTTACAGCAACCCGCCTTCTCTCACTACTACGTCAATCTGGGCGAGATCAGCTCCTATCCGCCCGGCTACAAAGAGAACGCCGGCGTGTTCTGCCATACCAACCCATGGATCATGATCGCGGAGGCGATCGTGGGCCGTGGCGATGTGGCGTTCGACTACTACCGGCGCATCAATCCCTCGGCGCGCGAAGAGATCTCCGAGCTGCATCGCTGCGAGCCCTACGTCTATCCGCAGATGATCGCCGGCAAGGATGCGCCGTCCTTCGGCGAGGCCAAGAACTCGTGGCTCTCGGGGACGGCGGCCTGGAACTTCGTCGCCGCCAGCCAGTGGATTCTGGGGATCCGCGCCGAGTACGACGGGCTGCGCATCGATCCCTGCCTCCCCAAGGAGTGGGAGCGGTTCGAGGCCGTCCGCAAGTTCCGGGGTGCGACCTACCGGATTCGCGTGAGCAAGCCGAAGGGTGTTTGCAAGGACATTGCGCAGGTCGCCGTTGACGGCAAGAAGATCGAGGGCAACTTGATCGCGCCACAGCCGGGTGGCTCCGAGGTCCTCGTCGAAGTCACCATGGGCTGAGGAGAGTCGTTGTCGATTGACCGGAAGGCTGCTGGTTCGCTAGGGTCGGCAAACGTTTCCAGTCAGCTCGAACATGGTCGATGCGTACTGTCGCCCGTTCGGTCACTCGACCAGAGGCAGGTCAGGCTCAAGTGAATCCATACGGCTACTTCGACGAAAAGGCGCGCGAGTACGTGATCACGCGCCCCGACACGCCCACGCCCTGGATCAACTACCTGGGTGCCGGCAACTACGGCGGGATCATCTCGAACACGGCCGGGGGCTATTCGTTCGACCGCGACCCGCGTAACCGGCGCGTCAGTCGCTACCGCTACAACGCTATTCCCGCCGATCAGCCCGGTCGCTATCTCTACCTACGCGATCAGGAGACGGGCGAGTTCTGGAGCCCGACCTGGCAGCCGGTTCGGCGCGAGCTCGACTCCTACGAGTGCCGGCACGGCACCGCCTACACGAAGATCGCAAGCGAGTACAAGGGTATTTCCAGCGAGGTTCTCTACTTCGTTCCACCGCTGCCCGAGGAGGAGAAGTGCCCCTGCGAGCTGTGGCTACTCACTCTTCGCAATACGAGCGACCGGCCACGTCATCTACGCAGCTTCAGCTACATCGAGCTCAGCTTCCCGGATGCCTTCAACGACCTGAACAACCTCGACTGGTCGCAGCACATCGTCCGCAGCAAGTGCGAGGGCGGAACGATTCGCGCCAAGACTGTCTTCAAACCCACGACGACGTTTTTCTCCTCCAGCGTCGAGCCCGACGGCTATGACTGCGACCGCGAAGTCTTCGTCGGACGCTGCCGCGACCTCGGCAGCCCGATCGCCGTAGAGCAGGGAGAGCCCTCTAACCAGGACTCGCCGCGCGGAAACAGCGTCGGCTCGCTTTGCCACGACCTCGTGCTGGCGCCGGGTGAGGAGCGTGAGATCGTCTTCGTGCTCGGGATCACCGACCACCCCGAAGAGATCGAGCGGGTACTGACGAGCTACTGCGATCCGGAGCAGGTGGAGCGTTCGTTCTCCGCCCTCAAGGCCGACTGGGACGAGTACCTCTCGCGCTTCACCGTCGACACGCCCGATCCGGAAACGAACGCGATGCTCAACTTCTGGAACCAGGTTCAGTGTCGCACGACGCTTTACTGGTCACGTTTCGTATCTGCCTATGAAACGGGCCTCGGACGCGGAATGGGCACGCGCGACTCCGGTCAGGACACGCTCGGCACGATGCACACCGTGCCCGATCACGCACGCCGCATGCTGACCAAGATCTGGGAGATGCAGTTCGAGGACGGGCACACCTGGCACCAGTTCTTCCCGCTCAGCGGCGAGGGTGGCCCGGGCCACGCGGAGGAGTTCCCGGGCTGGCCGCAGTGGTTCTCCGACGACCATCTCTGGCTGGTCATCTCGGTTTGCGCCTACCTGCGCGAGACCGGCGATCTCAGCTATCTCGATCAGAAGGTTCCCTACGCGGATAGCGGCGAGGACACGATCTGGGGCCACATGATGCGCGCGATCCAGTTCACGCTCGAGCACCGAGGCCCGCAAGGACTGCCGCGAATCGGCTTCTCCGACTGGGACGACACGCACAACATCGACCGTGGTTCGGGCACGGCCGAAAGCGTCTTCGTGGCTATGCAGTTCTGCCGGGCGACGCTCGATCTGGCCGAGCTCTGCGACCACCTGGGCCGCCCGGAGGTCGAGCGCTTCCGCGCCCTTCGCGACGAGATGGCCGAGATAGTCAACGCCTGCGCCTGGGACGGTGACTGGTACGCCCGCTCCTTCGACGACGAGGGAAAGCCGATCGGTGTCGCCGGCGAGGAGAATCAAGCCATCAGCCTCAATCCGCAGAGCTGGAGCGTGCTGGGCGGGGTCGCTCCGCAGGAGAGGGCCGAGAAGGCGATGCAGTCGATGCACGAGAAGCTGAACAGCGAGTTCGGCATCGCATTGCTCTGGCCGCCGTACGAGCGCGGTAGCGAGCGGGTGCGCGGAACCACCACCTTCCCGCCCGGCGCCAAGGAGAACGGCGGCATCTTCTGCCACGCCAACACCTGGGCGATCATCGCCGCCGCAATGCTCGGCTGGGGCGATCGCGCCTATCAGTACTACCGCCAGATCTTGCCGCTGGCGCGCGACGACGCCGATCGCTTCAAGGTCGAGCCCTACGTCTACTGTCAGAACATCTGCGGCCCGGCGCACCCGCAGTTCGGGATGGGACGAAACGCCTGGCTCACCGGCACGGCGTCCTGGACCTACGTGGCCGGCACGCAATGGATTCTCGGCATCCGCCCGAGCTACGAGGGCCTCCGGATCGCTCCCGTCATCCCACGCGACTGGCCCGGGTTCCGCGCCAGGCGGGTATTCCGCGGCGTCAGCTTCAATATCACCGTCAAACGTGAGGGAGATGGCAACAACGTCTCGCTCATCGTCGACGGCACGCCCGTGGAAGGGGATGTGGCGCCGCTCCCGAGCGACAAGAGCGAGGTCGAGGTCGAGGTAACGCTCTCCTAGGAGTCGTGTCGCCCGGCCCGAAAGAGCAGCAGATGAAGCGCGGCGACTTTCACGGCGAGGAGACGCTCGTGCTCGAGAACGAGCATCTGCAAGTCGAGGTTCTCGCGGACGCCGGGCCACGCATCGTGCGCCTACAGCTGGCCGGCTCGAGCGAGAACCTGCTTGGAGAGGTGCCGGATGCCGGCTGGGAAACGCCCTGGGGTCGCTACCGCCTGCGCGGCGGGCACCGGCTCTGGGTGGCGCCAGAAAGCCCACCGTTTGCCTCGGCGCCCGAAGAGGGCGCTCTGGTCGTCGACGAGCGGCCGCGAGGAGTCAGGCTGGAGCGGTTCGAGCCCGAGACCGGCTTGCGCAAGGCGATCGAGCTGGAGCTTGCGGCCGACCGCGCGGCCGTCACGGTCACTCACAGCCTTCGAAACGAGAACGAGACGGCGCTCGTCCAGGCGCCCTGGGCGATCACAATCCTGCCGCTTGGCGGCGTCGCCGTGCTCCCCCAACAGCGTGGTCCGATCGGGGAAAGTGACTCGGAGCCCAATCGCTCCCTCGCCTTCTGGCCCTACGGATCGATCTCCGACTCGCGGCTCGAGCTCGCTGACGAGCTGGTGCTCGTCCGCGCCGAGCCCGTGCCGGCGACCTTCAAGGTCGGCTACCTCAACCGGTCCGGCTGGGTTGCCTTCCTCTGCGCCGGCGTCCTTTTCTGCAAGCACTTCGATCCGCAGGTCGAGCGTGCTCACGCCGATCTCAACTCCAACGTCGAGGTCTACTGCGACGCGCGCCTGCTCGAGCTCGAGACCCTCGCCCCCCTCTCCCGGCTCGAGCCCGGCGCCGAGGCCGAGCACGAGGAGCGCTGGGAGCTACACAGCGTGGGGGCGGTCGAGCCAAACATCGAGAGCCTCACAGCCCTTCTCGCCAAGCTCGGGCACGACTAGGCGGACTTACCCCCGCCGAGGCAGTCGCCCTAGGCCAGCCTGGAGAGGAAGGTCACGGCGACGCCGCCCAGGAGTGTGAGGACGCCCAGTTTGAGATCGAGATGCTTATAGGAGGCCGTGGAGGTGGCGGAGAGGTTGTGATCGACGAGGAAGAGCTCGGCGCGAGCGAGGGCCAGCGCAATTGACGCCAGCGAGGCGACCGAGGCAATCCGGTGAAGGGCGCTGTCTCTCGCGTATCCGCGGGCGATGCGGGCGATTCCCAGAGCGACGATGATCATGCCGAAGGCCAGCAGCGCGGTTCCGTAGCGAGAGCCCGCGAGATTGAGCGTGGCGCTCTCGTTGTTTGCGAGCTGGGCGACCAGCCAGTCTTCCCGTGAGCTGTAGGCGATCAAGCCGCCGCTGACGACTAGGAGAAACCCGGCTAGCACGCTTGAGAGTATGCCGTAACTCAGACCCTTCTCCGCCAGGCACGTCCGATACGGGTGAATTCGCGTCAGCAGGGGCTGCCAGGGCGACTTCACGCAGTAGCGCGTCAGCGACTAGCCGGCCGTTCGCCCGGCTAGATGAAGTGAAAACCAATCGCGCGCCAGAGCGGCGACCTGCTCGAGCGTTCCGGGCTCCTCGAACAGGTGTGTCGCGCCGGGGACGATCTCGAGCTTGCACTTGGTCGCGATCTCGCTCGCGGCGCGCTGATTGAGCTCGAGCACCAAAGCATCTCGCTCGCCGACGATCAGCAGTGTGGGTGCGCTCACATGCCGAAGCGCTTTCGCGGCGAGATCGGGACGACCTCCCCGTGATACGACCGCCTTGACCAGTTCCGGCCTACCCGCGGCGGCGAGGAGAGCTGCGCCTGCGCCGGTGCTGGCTCCGAACAAACCGAGCGGTAGCGAAGTCGTGCCCTCATTCGCGTGTAGCCAGACCGTCGCGCCGAGGAGCCGATCTGCAAGCAGAGGAATATCGAAGCGGAGGGCCCCGGTGCGGGAATCCTCCCTCTCCTCCTCCTCGCTCAGCAGATCGATCAGCAGCGTCGCCAACCCGGCTTGCTCCAAGACGGCGGCGACTTGGCGGTTACGCGGGCTGAAGCGGCTGGAGCCCGAGCCGTGAGCGAAGAGAACGATGCCGCCGGCATGCTCAGGTATACGAAGCGTTCCGGCGAGCTGAACCTTGCCGACCGGGATTGTCACCGTTACCTCGCGCACCGTCATGCTCCACCCGCCTGCTTCGCCCGCTCGAGCAGTTTTCTAACCTCGCCGTCGGAGACCTGCTCGAAGCGGTCGTACCAGAGGCTTACGGCACGGAAGTTCTCGGGCCTGAGTGGGCTCACCAGCTCATCCACTTCGTCCTCCAGGTCGGAGCAAGTATCGAGAGCTGCAGTCGGGACGGCGACGATGATCCGGGCCGGCTTCTGCGTCTTGACCGCGACGACGGCCGCGCGCATGCTGGCGCCGGTGGCAAGGCCGTCGTCTACGAGGATCACCGTCTCACCTTGCAGGCGAAGTTTGGGCCGCTCGCCACGGTAAAGGCGCTCGCGCCGTTTAAGCTCCCGTTGCTCGCGCTCACTGACCGCGTCGATCACGTCGCTCGTCAAGCCGAGATGCCGGACCACATCGGGATTGAGTATTCGCGTATCTCCAGTGGCGATCGCGCCGAACGCAAGCTCCTCGTAGCCCGGGACTCCCAGCTTTCGGACTACGAACACGTCGAGCGGTACTTCGAGCGCTTGCGCGACCTCGAATCCCACCGGCACGCCGCCGCGAGGAAGCGCCAGTACGACGACGTCTTCTCTTCTGCGGTAGCGCGAGAGCAGCGCACCGAGGTGGCGCCCGGCGTCGGTGCGATCGCGGAAGCGGCTTGCCGCCGGTCCCTGCCCAGCTTGCACGACTCAACGCCTCCCTCGCTCGATCTCCGACTTAGGGCCTATCCCGCCAGGCCTGCACGCCCGAAGCGGCTGCCCCGCGGCGCCAGCGACCGCCCAGACCGCTTGACGCACTACCGGTGCGCCTTCACGGTCCGTACGGCACCTGGCATCCACGGCTCAACCAGCTCGACCGCGCATCTCTATCGGGATAGGCCCCTAAAGGATGCATCACCGGCGAGCTCCACGGAACTCGATCTCAGGGAATGTTTAGGTAGTCCCGTTATCGTGATTGTGCGTCGCCGTGGTGTCTCTCACTACCTGCTTCCGCGGGCCGGTCCCGCGCTTGACAGGGAACATACGTTCGTTTAGAACACACGTTTCCGTAGTTACTCCGTTTGACCCGATTGGTAACCACCAATATATTATAGAGAGTTACGGCGCTGAGAGTTCGATCCGAAGCGCAGTCAAAGGCCCGATATGACCGACCTGGATGCCGCACAGACAAACGAGATAGCACGACCGTCCGCACTCGCGCGCCTGAGTGTCTTCGTGCGCGCATCGGTCAACTCGCGCTGGGAGATCGCGCGCGAGCTGCCGAAAAGCGGCACCGGCGTCACTATTTCGGCGGTCGGCCTGAACATCGTGCTCGGCATCCTGCCGGTGCTGTTCATCGTCGGTACCAGCTTTATGCTCGGCCGGGTGCCGGCGGCGACCGCAGCGGGAGTCGGCTCGAGCGCCTGGCACTCGCTCGTCTACGCCTTCCTTCTCGCGGCTTCGGCCTTTGTGCTCCTGCAGCTGCTGACGCCGCTTCAAGCCTCGCTCGGCGAGCTGATCACGAGGAGGGTCGACGGGAAAGCCGCCGATCGCCTGATCGGCGACTCACTTCGAACTCCCGGCATAGGCCCACTCGAAGATCAGGAATTGCTCGACGACCTGAGCGACTCGGCGACACAGCTGGAGTTCGGCTTCCGCACCCCGGGCCGCGCCTGCGCCGGGCTGGTGGCGTTGATCGCTCGTTATCTCCAGCTTGCCGGACTTGTCGTAATAGTCGGTGTCGTCTTCTCCTGGCTAGCGGCGGCCGCTCTCCTCACTGCCACCATGCTCTTTCGCTATGGCCAGCGCGGCGGCCTGCGCAAGTACTCGGCGGTCTTCCGTGCCAATGCCAACATCCGCCGCCGCAACTTCTACTTCCGCCGGGTCGGCCTCGATCCGCCGGCTGCCAAGGAGCTGCGAGTGTTCGGCCTGGCTCCCTGGGTGCGCGAACGCTATCGCGAGTCCTTCCTCGAGTACATGGGGCCGGTCTGGAAGGAGAGGCGGCGCATCTACCTCAAGCCCTTCCTCTTGATCACGGCATTCGCACTGATCGTCTCGGCCGGCGCGCTCGCCGCGCTCGGCCACACCGCGGCAGGCGGCGGTGTCACGCTGAGAGATCTGGCGCTCACCTTCCAGGCGGCGATCGCCTCGATCAATCTCGGTAGCCACTACCCGGAGTCGGACACTCAGACCCAGTTCGGGATGATGTCCTACGCTGGAATGCTCGGCTTCGAGCGGGGTGTCGAGCGTTACGAGGGAAGCACCGTACAGCTCGAGCCGGTGCGCGATCCGGAGGGGATGCCGAGGAAGGAACTGCGCTTCGACACGGTCTCATTCCGCTACCCGGGTAGTGAGCGCGAGGTGCTGAGCGAGCTCGAGCTCTCGATACCGGCCGGCAAGTCGACGGCGATCGTCGGCCTCAACGGAGCCGGCAAGACGACGCTCGTCAAGCTGCTCGGTCGTCTATACGAGCCGGATTCCGGTTGCATTGCGACCGACGGGGTCGACATCCGCCACTTCCCGATCGATGACTGGCACCGGCAGATCGGCATCATCTTCCAGGATTTCAACTGCTACGAGCTGTCGGCTGCAGACAACATCGGCTTCGGCTCGGTGCCACATCTCGGCGACCGTGAGGCAATTCGTAAAGCCGCGCGCGACGCCGGGATTCTCGAGGCGATCGAGCGGCTTCCGAAGGGCTTCGACACCCCGCTCTCACGTCAGTACGAAGGCGGTGCCGACCTCTCCGGCGGTCAATGGCAGCGGATCGCGATCGCCCGCGCGCTGTTCGCGCTCGAGGGCGGCGCTTCGATCCTTGTGCTTGACGAGCCGACGGCCGCGCTGGACGTTCGTGCGGAGGCTGCGTTCTTCGACAGCTTCGTCGAGCTGACGCACGGCGTTACCACGATCCTGATCTCGCACCGCTTCTCTAGCGTCCGCCACGCCGACGGCATCGTCGTGCTGCAGGGCGGTCGTGTCGTCGAGAAAGGGACGCATGAGGAGCTGCTGGCCGCGGAAGGCCGCTACTCGAAGCTCTTCCGGCTCCAGGCCGAGCGCTTCGCCCGCGGCGATGAGGAAGGCGAAGAGGAGGACGACGAGCTGTGAAAGAGCTGATTCTCGGCGCTCGCACCCTGCTCGGGTTGGCCTGGCGCAACAACAAGCCCAAGACCGTGCTCGCGGTCACGCTGATGCTGGCGGCCTACGCGTCTGCGCCGCTCGTGGCCCTTTCACTCAAGCAGCTGACCGATTACGCGCTCGCCGGCGATGGAATTCGTGCGGGCGTAGCCGGTGCTGTCACCGCGCTGCTGGTCATCTTCGGACTGACGCTCGGGCACTTCGCTCACATCTCCTACTTCGAGCTGGCCGACACGAACATGCTCGAGATCGATTCCGATCTGATCTTGCTCGCGAACGGCTCGCCGGGGATCGAGCATCAGGAGCGGGCGGACTACACCGACCGGCTCACCATCCTGCGCGAGGAGTTGTTCCAGCTTCAGGCCTCGTTGGAGGCGCTGCTGACGGCGTTCGGGCTGGCGGTCGCGATGGTCGAGACGGGGATCTTGCTGGCGCTCGTCAACCCGATCCTGCTCTTCTTGCCGCTGCTCTCGCTGCCGCCGCTGCTCACCGGGCGCTGGGCGCAGAATCGCCTCGACCGCGCGCGCGATGCGAGCGCCGGCGAGATCCGGCTCAGCCGCCACCTCTTCCGCCAGGCGACGAGCGCCGGGCCGGCCAAGGAGCTGCGCCTGTTCGGGCTACAGAGCGAGCTCCGCCGCCGTCACGCAGAGCTCTGGGACAACGCGACCAAGCGACTCTGGTGCATCCATCGCTCGAACACGGTCATCCGCGCGCTCGGCCAGCTCGTGTTCTCGGTCGGTTATGTGGCCTCGGTTCTCCTCGTCGTCCAGGGCGTGATCAACCACCATGGCAAGCCGGGCGACGTCGTCCTTGCGATCACGCTGGCCGCCCAGGTGAACAGCCAGGTGTCGATCGGGCTCGGGCTCGTCTACAACCTTCAGGGGATGGCGAAGATCATCGGCCGTTACCACTGGCTCAAGGAGTTGGTGGCCGGCGACAGGCGGATCGCGCCGGACCGGCCGACGCCGTTGAGGATCAAGAAGGGAATCGCCTTCGAGAACGTCAACTTCCGCTATCCGGGCACCGATGCAGTCGTGCTCGGCGGCGTCAACCTGGAGCTCCCGGCGGGCTCGACCGTCGCCATAGTGGGCGAGAACGGCGCCGGCAAGACGACGCTGGTCAAGTTGCTCTGCCGTTTTTACGAGCCGCAAGACGGTCAGATGCTGCTCGATGGAGTCGACATCCGCCGTTTCGAGATCAAGGAGTGGCGGGAGCGGATCGCGAGCGGGTTCCAGGACTTCGCCCGCTTCGAGCTTGTCGCCAGGCAGACGGTCGGTGTGGGTGACCTGCCCAACCTCGACTCCGAGCCCGCGGTCGAGGGGGCGTTGGAGCGGGCGCACGCCTCGGACATGATCGATCGCCTGGAGCAAGGTCTCTCGACCCAGCTGGGCAAGAGCTACGCCGAAGGCACCGAGCTCTCCGGCGGGCAGTGGCAGAAGCTGGCGCTCGGGCGGGCGATGATGCGCGAGCAGCCGCTTCTGCTCGTTCTCGACGAGCCGACCAGCGCGCTCGATGCCCAGGCCGAGCACGAGCTGTTCGAGCGCTACGCCGAGAACGCCAAGCGCGTCGGCGCCGCCAGCGGTGCGATAACTCTGTTCGTCTCACACCGCTTCTCGACGGTGCGCATGGCCGATCTGATCGTCGTCGTCGCCGACGGGAAGGTGCTCGAGTCGGGCAGCCACGCCGAGCTCCTGCGCCTCGGCGGCCTCTACGCCGAGCTCTATGACCTGCAGGCGAGCGCCTATCGCTAGCTCGCGCCTACACTCCCGCCAGGAGTGAGCGAACTGAACGGATGCGCCAACGTAGAGCTCGACGCACTGCCGCGGGAGGCAGGGTTGGTCGCCGAGGTCGCCCCGGCGGGGCCGTACTCACTCGCGCTCTCGGCACGGGGCACGAGCAACGTCTATAGGCGCTTTCGGGGCGGAGTGTTCACCGCTCTTCTGGAGGATGAGAATGGCACCGAGATCGTTCAGGCCCGACAGGGGCACGACGGTACGGTCGCGATGCGAGCGGGCAGCGAGCGTGGCCTGGAGCGACTTCGCTTCGTACTGGCGCTCGATGACGATCATTCCGTCTTTCTCGAGCGCTTCGGCGAGGATCCACTTCTCGGGCCCTCACTCCGTGCGCTTCGGGGGCTGCGTCCGGTCAGACTAACCACCGTTGCCCACGCCCTTTTACGCGCGCTCTGCGGACAGCTGATCACCGCCCGCGAGGCGCGGGCGATCGAAGCCCGCGTGATCCGCAGAAGCTCTCCGCGTGACCCTGAAAGCGGGCTATACGCGCCGCCGACGCAGGAGCGGCTGGCCGCGCTCGCGCCGGCCGAGCTTTGCCGGCTCGGTCTAGCGCCGAAGCGCGCCGCAACTCTGGTTCGACTGTGCCGCACGCTCGACCTGGAACGGCTACGCGGCCTGCCGCCGGATTCCGTCTTCGCTCGCTTGGCACGAGAGCGTGCGATCGGCCCCTGGTCGGTGGGTGTCCTCTCGCTGGAAGGCCTCGGCGGCTACGGCCACGGCCTCTGCGGGGATCTCCAGCTGGTGAAGCTCTGCTCGGTCCTCGCCGGTCGCTGGGTTGGCGAAAATGAGACGAGCGAACTACTGGCCCGCTACGGAGAGTGGGCAGGGCTCGCATGCCTCTATCTTTTACGGGGCTCACGCCGGGGACTGGTTCCACTCGGTCGCGGCGCCGTGAACGTCGAAACTAGCGCTCGTGCCCTGCGCTCGCGATCAGGAGCAGCAGTCCACCCCCGGCGCTGAGTGACGTATAGACTCCGCGCGATGAGCGTAGACAGACGCCGCATTACGGTGATCGGCACAGGAAAGATCGGCGAGGCGCTGATCATGGGCCTGTGCGCTTCAGGCTGGCGTAAGCCGAGCGAGATCATCGCCACCGACATACACAGCGAGCGCCTGCAGGCGATCAAGGAGCGCTGCGATGTCGAGACAAGCGAATCGAACCGCGATGCGGTCAAAGACGCTGCGGTGATCGTGATCGCCGTCAAGCCCCAAGATCTACCGGGGCTTTTAAAAGAGATCGGCGACCTGATCTCGAGCGAGCAGACGATCCTCTCGGTCGTGGCGGCCGTGCGAACCGCATCAATCGAGAAGCACCTTCCCGCAAACGTGCCGGTCATTCGTGCGATGCCGAACACGCCGGCCACGGTGCAGGAGGGCATGGCAGGCATCTGCGCCGGAGCCCACGCCGGCGACGAGCATCTGGCGCTGGCGGAAGAAGTGCTCGCTCACCTGGGTGCGGTCGTGCGGGTGCAAGAGGAGATGATGGATGCCGTCACCGCCGTTTCCGGCTCAGGCCCGGCCTACTTCGCGCTACTCGCGGAGGCGATGATCGAGGCCGGCATTCTGCTCGGTCTCGCACGCGACGTCTCCACTCAGCTCGTCGTCCAGACGATGTTCGGAACCGCCAAGTTGCTACGCGACGAGCACATACATCCGGTCGAGCTGCGCGAGAACGTCACTTCGCCGGGCGGCACGACGATCAGGGCGATCCGCGAGCTCGAGCGCGCCGGTATCCGCGCCGCTTTCCTGAATGCGATTCAGGCCGCGATGGAGCGTTCGCGCGAGCTTGGCGGCGAGGACGAGTAGAGGCCCGCACCAACCTGCCGGTTCGGCGCGCGTCCACTCAATTCCCGTCATATAGTGCAACTCATATGTCGGCGTCATCGGAAAACCGCGAAACGCTAGACGTTCTGACAATAGACCGGCCCGATCAGCTCAAGGCGCTCGGCCATCCTCTGCGCTTGCGAGTGCTCGAAATGCTGGGCGAAGAGCCCGGTAACGCGCTCACCAACCGGGAGTTGGCGGCTCGGATCGGTATCGACCCCGGCCACCTGCATTTTCACGTCCGGATGCTGCTGAAGGCCGGCTTGATCCAACTCGCCGAGGCGAGCTACGGGCGCCGTGAGAAGCCGTACCAGGCCGTCGCCAAGCACATCACCGTTGCGCCTGAGTTGCTCTCGGCGAACGTCATGGGCGACGTGCACTCGGCGATGCTCGAGGAGGTGCAGCGCGGACTGGCCAAGTATTCGCAGACTGGACGCTTCCGCGTCCTCAACGACACCGTGCGCATCGATCCGGATCGCCTCTCCGACCTGATCGGCCAGGCTCTCAGTCAGGCTCAGTCGGAGTACGACGCCGAGTTGGAGCCGATCGTGCTGACGGCCTTCATCCATCCGCCGGCGACGAGCGAGTAACTTCGAGCCATTGGCTCAACTTTTCATATGCGGTTTCCACGACGCGTAACCGGTCGATTCGCGGCTAACCTGGACGCCGTTGCTAACCGAATCGCATCGAGAACGTCTACTTCTCGCTCCACGTCTGCTCTTTAGGTATTCTTCTGGCCAGCCGCGCTCTTATTCAGTAGCTCTCTGAGCGTCGGCCCGTCTATTCCTGGTGGACACGGCGCGGCAACGCATGCCGCCCTCCCATGTCAGAGACGACAGACCAACTTCCGACACAACTCGATCATTCCGACGAGGCAATCGTCGCCGATGCTCGACGCGCCGAGGCGTGGGCGGGCGAGTCGTTCCTGCGCGAGGGCGAGGAGCCGGCGCGGGTCATGGCGCCCGGCACGGCTCGCAGGCGCGCTCTCGACGACGCGATCGCCGAGATAAACAAGGGAAACGAGACGCCTTCGCCCGAATGGAAGGTCCGTTACGCACTCATGCTCGGGCTCGAGCGAGTGCTCTCGGAGAAGCCGCCGCATCTGGCCTCGGGCCTGGAGCTCAGGCGCCATCAGGTGGATGCGCTCGCCGGCATGCTGACCGAGTTGATCGCCGCCAGTCAGCGGCAGGTCGAGGCGGCCTTCTCCAACGGTCATCTCCCCGAAGAAGCGGAGCTGGAGGAGGAAGAGGAGGAGGAGAACGGCTTTGGTGAGACGCATCTCGGCGAGGAAGAAGAGCTGATCGAGCTGACGCCCGAGCAGGATCCCGGCGCTGTCAGGCGCTTCCGCTTTCGCCACCCGACGGCCTCGGGGAAGACGATCGCCGCGGCCGGGTTCGTCGAGGCATCCAGGACGCTCGGCGTGCTCATCCTCACGCACCGCCGTCTGCTCGTCAGCCAGTTCCGCCACGATCTCACCGAGACCGGCTACGCCAAACGCTTTTCGGATGTGATCCTGCGCGGACATCGCGTTCGCAAGGTGAGTCCGATCACGATTCAGACCTACGCCTGGTTCGCGCGCCACCACGCCGAAGTGGAGCCGACGGCCTACCAGCTCGTGATCTGCGATGAAGCACATACGGCGCTGGGCGAAAAGACGAGCGCCGCCATCCGCGCCTTCCCCGATCCGATTTTCATCGGCATGACGGCCACCGAGCAGCTCATCGCCAAGCAGGTCTCGGACGTCTTTCCTGCCTCGGTCGACGACCTTCCCTTGCAGGATGCTGCTCGTCGCGGCTTGATCGCGCCGCTTCGCTGTTTGCGCGTTCCGCCGGTTGCCGCGATTCATTCGGTGCCGATCGTCGGAGGCGATTTCGACGAGCGTGCGCTGGCACAGGTTCTCGACCACACGGCGCTGAACCAGGCCGCCGCGAGTCTCTATCGTGATCGCTTCGACGACACGCCGGGGATCGTCTACGCCGCCGGGGTTGATCACGCCTACAACCTGGCTCAGGAGTTTCGAGCCGCCGGCTTGAAGGCCGAAGCCGTCAGCGGGCGCACGCCGCCGGTGAAGCTGGCCGAGACGCTGGCTGCCTACGAGCGTGGTGAGATCAACGTGCTCATCAACGCCCAGCTCTTGGCCGAAGGCTGGAACTCACCCCGCGCGACGGTGTGCATGCACCTGGCGCCGACGGCTTCACGGCGCGTCTACCAGCAGAGAATCGGTCGCATCATGCGTACCCATGCCCGCAAGGAGGCGGGCGTCGTCGTCGACTTCGTTCCCAAATCGGCAACGCACAGCGAGAAGGTGATCTCGCTTCACTCTTTGCTCGGCGCCGACTTCTATCGTGAGGGAGCTCGCGTGACCCCGGCTCCGAGGCGGCGCATGCAACGTCGGGCGCGTCGGCGCCTGGCTCCGGCGCCCTGGCTGGTACCGGTCACTCCAGACGTGAAACGGCGCCTGGCCGTCATAGCACGCGAGTGGCAGAGGATCGATCCGAAGTACCTGGACACCGACGAGCAGCGCTTCTGGGCGATGATCGCCGGGCGCAGCATTCGCTATGAGGAGCGGGCGGATTTCGTGCGCAAGCTGATCGAAGGCAACACGAGCAAGGTGGCACTCGAACAGTTCCTCTTTACCTGCGCTGCCGAGAACTCGAATCGCCGCTTGCGCTTGATGGCGCTCGTCGACCGAGTCTCCACGCCCGTCGAGAGGGCCGACTACGACGATCTGGTCACGCTCGTGACTCAGGCGCCCACCTGGGAGAAGGAGCGCTTACAGGGAATACGCGTGCTTCTGCGTGCTCTCGCCGAGGGCAAAGCCGTCGCTCCCGAACAGATTCTCGTTCGCTGGCTCTGGCGCTTGGCACGAGCAAGTCGAAAAGCCCAGGACCGCAAGGCGAGCGCGGAGTTCACCGATGCCAAGCGCCTGCTCGGCGCGGTGGCCAACTCTCGTGGCCGGCGCCACGAAGAGAATGTCGCCCGGCTCGTCAACGTGGCCCGCGAGCAGCCGCTGCACGTTGGAGCGGCCCTGCTGGCCTCGGCCGAGGGCTACACGCCTCGGGCCACCCAATTGATCGAAGCGGCGCGCGAGCGACTAGCCGGCACCGACGAGATCGCGGCGGCCCTGGCCGAGAATCTGCCGACGCCCAAGCTTCAGTCGTCGAAACGGAGGCGACGCCGGAAGCGACGCCCCGCGACGACCCAACAGGCCGGAAGCGATGGCACCCGGGAGGCGACTGCCGGCGAAAAGACTTCGGAGCCGCCGCAGCATGCCGTTACAACCGGTGCTGGTGCGAGCGAGCCGGCGGACAGCCGAGCGACAGAAGTGGAGATAGACGGTAAGCAGCAGACGCCGAGCGGGGTTCCGGTCGGAGAAGGCGGCTCTTAGCCGGAAGTCGAATCCGAGTCGCTGCCGTCGTTCTCGCGATCGCGCAGGTACTTGGCCAGCTCCGCGGCCAGGGATTCGCCGCTCGGAAGCTCCGGCTCGTACTCTTCAGGTGGCTCGCCCGAATCGCTCTGACGCTCGAGTGCCTCGATGTACGCAGTTGTCTCCTCGTCGCCCGCGACTGCCTCGCTGACGTGCTCGGTGTAACTGTCGACGGCCTGCTCGAGCTCCTCCAGGTCGAGCTGCGCTCCCATTAACTGGTCAACCCGCTCACATAGCGCGAGCGCCGCGCGCGGGCTTGGAGTCAGTGACACGTAGTGCGGAACCGCCGCCCAGAAGCTAAGCGTCTGTATCCCGGCCTTCCGGCATGCGTCCTGGATCACGCCCACGATCCCCGTCGGTCCTTCGTAGTGAGAGGCATCGACATCGAGATCGCCGAATTGATCGCTACTGTCGCCGCTCGCGGTAACCGGCGCCGGGCGCGTGTGCGGCACGTCGGCGAGGAGCGAGCCCAGCGTGATCACCTGTTTCACACCTAGATCGAGCGAGAGCCCCACGACGAGCTCGCAGAAAGCACGCCAGCGGAGGTTCGGCTCGACTCCTATCAGGAGGACGACGTCGTGGTTCAGACCATCGGGCCGCGCGTGAAAGAAGGCATTCTCGGGCCACGTGAGCTCGCGAGTCTCGCCGTCGACCAGAGACACCTGCGGGCGTGTGGCCTGGAAATCGAAGAATTCCTCGGGATCGATCTCGGCGAATCGCGTGGCATCCCACAAACGGGCTAGATAACCGGCGGCCAGGGTCGCGCCCTGACCTCCGTCGTTCCAGCCCTGGAAGGCCATGATCAGGACCGGTCGCCTGAGCTTCGGTCTGGCGGAGATTTTCAGCGCAGTCATTTGGACAGTGTATGCGGCCGAGTTATTCGGCGGTCGAGGTACACACAGGCGTGTACGAATCTGCGTGCGGCCTCAACAGCTCAGGCCGAGAAGAGGAAAGAAGGAGGTTGGAGGCGAGCTCGCGGGCCCTCGGATACGGGGAGCGGACCAGCACGATCTGCCTGGCAGAAACCGGCAGCCGCGGCGGCAAGGGGCGTGCCGCCAATTCCCTCACGCCCCCGAAGGCCGAACGGCTGTGCTAGCTGTGCATATGCCCGCTGCCCGAGCCTTTCACGACGGGAACGGAACTCTGTCCGCTCGACGTTGTTAGTACAGGAACGCTCGGCGCCTTGGGCTTCTGCTTTGCTGCGGCTACCGGACCTGCGAGGATCGCCGCAGCGAACACTGCGCAAAGCGCGAGCAGTAGGAGAAGTCTGGCCATTCTTACCTCCTTCCTCTCAAATTCGAAGATCTTGCATCAATTCGGCGGCGTGCCGGTAAAGATGCGCCGCCTCATCTGTGGTCCCGCGTGCGTGGGCGAGGTCGCCCAGCGCCAGGTAGGTGCGTGACAGGTTGCTGGTTGCACGCACACCCTCGAAGAGGCTCTTGACCTCTTGAAGTACGTCTTCGGCCTCGTCGAGCTGGTTCTGGGCGAGCAGCGCCTTACCTAGCACCAGACGGGCTTCGCCAACCTGCTCGAGGTCGACCGCCTCGTCGCCGATCAGCTCGAGGGCGTACCTGGCCTGCTCCTCGGCCTTGACCGGATCGCCGGTCTCGAGATACAGGCTGGCGATCGACGAGACCGCGCCGCCGCTCCACTCGTTGGCTCCGAGATCTAGGAATATTCCGAAAGCGCGCTTTAGGCTCGCAAGAGCTTCGTCTTGCTTGCCTAGCAGCGCATGGCACAAACCGAGATTGTTCAGAACCTTCCCGAGCTGGAACTGATCCTCGGCCTCTTCGTACTTCGCTCGTGCCTTCTCGGCATAGGTGCGAGCCAGAACGAAACGGCCTTCGCGCTCGGCGACGAGAGAAGCCTGCATATAGGAGTAGCCGATGACGCGAGGATCCCCGAGTTGCTCGGAAAGCTCGACCGCGCGCTCGGCATCCTCCCGCGCCGCCTCGATATCGCCAACGCGCTGATAGCAGACAGAGCGATGACCGAGCACCTGGGCGCGCATGGAGTCGGCAGCCAGAGGAAGTTTCTCGAGCAGCTTGTGCGCCTCGGTAAGTAGCGAGATGGCGACGTGCGTACTGCCAAGCGTCCAGCGCGCGACACCCAGTCTGAACAGAGCCTCAGCGCGGAGAACGTCATCGAGTTGCTCTTCATCGATCAGCTCGCGTGCCTTCGTCAGCACCTCGAGCCCCTCGCGGGCTTGTCCCATCTCCAGCAACGCCGAGCCCTCGCCGAGCAGTCGGCGAGCGGAGAGATCGGTTGACCCCGATGCCGCGACCGCGGTCTTGATGTCGGCGAAAACCTCGAGCGCGCTCTCGTATTCGCGCGCCTGAGTGTGTGCCTCCGCTCGCGCGAGCATGGCTTCGACGCGGGCGCGATCTTCCGTCGAAACACCGTGCGCGAGATAGCCGGGATCGATGCTGAGCCTCGAAGCGAGGTACTCGATCGTGTCTGGCGTCGGCCGGGTTTTCCCGAGCTCGATCTGGCTGATGTACTCCTTCGAGAAACGGGCGCCGGCGAGATCGGTTTGTGTCAAGCCGAGCGCGACGCGCCTTTGTCGTACACGCTCACCGAGCCCGATCTTCGGGCGTTGGCGCTCGGTTGCCGGAACGGCATGGATGTCGGCGTGGGTATGCGGCATATCTACCCTCTCTGATACTCGTCGCCTTCCCATTTGCTCGCAATCACCTGTTCGGGTACTGGCCGATCACCGTGCCGGAGAATATCCGGACGAACTTTGCCTAAGTGGACGGGGTGTTCGCTCAGCCATCCGCCAGAACGTTGGTTTGCAGGCTATTTGTGCCGCTTTTGGGGCCGAAAATCACTTGACTGAGCTACTTGACTCAGCCCGAAAGGCGCCATATAGTGAGGTCACTCCGACCGAGTCAGACGCCAGATACGGCCGGAAGGGAAGAAAGGTCAGCGACGATAGTCCGGAGACGTGACTGGGCCGCAGAGTCACCCTCTCGGTTCGTCGCCAAGGCCGATCTTCTAGGGATTGCCCCCTGGAGCCGCAGCCGGGGGTATCCCCAAAACGGATTGAGCCCCGGGTGCCGCAGCCGGGGCTTTTTCCTTCTCGGGGCTCTGTTGCCGGCGTCTAGCGCCCCGTGACCCTGCCGCGATCGGGATGGGGCGGTCGCGGCGGTAAACGGTCGCGGGCACTACGCGAGTTCGTCGGCCAGCCTCGGCTCTTCGGCGTGCTCGTCGTGTCGCTTGCGCACCAACGTCGCACCGACGAACGCGGCGCCGAGCGCGATTATGGCCGAGACGAGCAGCGCGCTGTGCAGCCCGTGCACGAAGGCTTCGTACGTAACCGTTTGCTTCTGTTGAGCAGTCGGTGTGGGCAGATGGATTCCTAACGCGGCTGCTTTGTGCACCTTGGCGCGGTAGGCCGCCTCCGCTCTGTTCGCGAAGGACGAGCTGCGCGAAGCCATGATCGCACCGAGAAGTGCGATGCCGAGCGAGCCACCGACTTGGCGAAAGCTGTTCAGAACGCCCGCACCGACGCCGGCCTTGTCGACCGGCACCGTCGCCATCGCAGCGGCGGTAGTCGGCGACATCGCCAGAGGCATTCCGATCCCGCCGACGATCATCGCCGGCAGAAGCTCCGGATAGGTCGTATGCAAGCCGACTTTCGCGAAGAGGTAGAGCGATACCGCCACCAGAGCCATTCCACTCGCCATCAGCCAGCGCGAGCCGATGCGATCGGAGTAACGGCCGGCGAACGGCGCCACGAGGATCACGAGGATGGTCATCGGGAGAAAGCTCGCCCCCGCCCGCGTCGGCGAGTAGCCGATGACATTTTGGATGTAGAGCGACATGAAGAAGAAGACGCCGAACATCGCCAAGGACACGAGCAGCGCGACCAGCGCCGAGCCCACGAAGTTCCCGATCCTGAAGAGTGACAGCTCGAGCATCGGCAGTTTCTGGTGTAGCTCGAGCAGGATGAAAGCGAACATCAACGCGCCCGCGACCACGAACAGAGAGATGATCAGCGGCGAAGACCATCCCTTGCTGTTCCCCTCGATCAGCGCATAGGTCAGCGCGAACAACGAAGCACCCGACGTGAGCAAGCCGGGTAGGTCGAGACCCTGCTCGTGGGAGGTGTCGCGTGATTCAGGGATGACGATGCGCGAGACGATCAGCGCCAGCGCACCAACTGGAATGTTGACGAAGAAGATCCAATGCCAACTCAGTTGCTGAGTCAAGACACCGCCGAGCAACGGACCTATTGCGAGCGCCATCCCGGCCGTTCCGGCCCAAACGCCGATCGCAGTTCCGCGCTGACGTGGAGGAAAGACTGCCGTGACGATCGAGAGCGTCGAAGGGATCATGATCGCCGCGCCCACGCCCTGTACGGCGCGCGCCCCGATGAGCAAGGCGGACGATGTCGAGAGCCCACAGACGAGTGACGAGGCGGTGAAGATGCCGAGACCGACGTTGAACATGAGCCTGCGCCCGAGTAGGTCGGCGAGCTTGCCGCCGATGAGAATGAAGGCGGCGAAGGTGAGCGTGTAGGCGGTAATGATCCACTCCAACTCGGAGATTCCGAGCCCAAGGTCACGCTTGATCGTCGGTAGCGCGACCGTGACGATCGTGTTGTCGAGCATGATCATGAACAGCCCGAAGGCGACCGCTCCCAGCGTCCACCACTTGCGATTCGACTGGCTCACAAATCGCATTCCGTCCCCTCTCGATCGATAGGCAGCGGCCCTCCGCTATTCCGCCGCAGGCTCTACGCGGAGAGACGTTGTGCCCGGTTGTCGCACGGGCGGACTCCCGGGAGATCAGAGAGTAGCCAAAACAGCGATGAATACTGTCATCCCTGTGTCGGGTCGGGCATCGGTCGGAAAACCGCTCCAGGCATGGTAGACTCGGTTTTAGACCTTGAGTCGTAAACCCGGAGGAACGGTGCGCATCGCACTCGCCCAAATCGATACGGTCGTCGGCGACCTCGACGGTAACCGGAAGCGAATCCTGACCGCCCTGGCTGACGCACGCTCACAGAAGGCCGATCTGGTTCTCTTCCCCGAGCTGGCAGTGACCGGCTACCCGCCCGAGGACCTGCTCTTGCGGCCGGGCTTTCTCAAGGCGGCCGCGAGCTCGCTCGAGCAGATAGCGCGCCAGGTTCGCGGCTGCGTAGCCCTGATCGGGACACCGTACCTCGACGGCGATCTCTACAACGCCTGCGCCGTCTGCAGCGAGCGCGAGCTGAGGGGCTTCGTCCGCAAGAGATTCCTGCCCAACTACGGCGTCTTCGACGAGGAGCGCTACTTCGCCGCGGGCCGCGACCTGCTTCTGCTCGAGCTGAACGGAGTGAAGATCGGCGTGACGATTTGCGAGGATATGTGGCAGCCCGGACCGCCGGCGACCGATCTGGCGCTCGCCGGCGCCGAGCTGATCGTCAACGTCTCGGCGTCGCCGTTCCACGTGGGACGCGAGCGGATGCGCGAGGAGATGTTTCGCACGCGCGCCCGCGACATGGTCTGCTTCGTTGCCTTCTGCAATCTCGTCGGCGGTCAGGACGAGCTCGTCTTCGATGGGCATTCCGTGATCATCGACGACGAAGGAGAGGTAGTCGGTCGGGCCGCCGGCTTCGCCGAGGAGCTGCTCGTAGTCGACATCGACCCGACGGCCGCGCTCGCCCGCCGATTGACCGACGTGCGCAAGCGCGCCCTGGCGCGCGAGCAGTCTCCCCCGAAGGTCGCGAGACTCTCGCTCGCGACGCGCAAGCGTCACAACAAGCTTGGCGCACTCGACACAAAGGCCGCTCCGTTCGCGGACGATCTCGAGCAGATGCGTAAGGCCCTGATTCTGGGCCTGAGCGACTACGTGCGTAAGAACGGCTTCACGGAAGTTGTCATCGGCGTCTCGGGCGGCATCGACTCGGCGCTGACTGCGGTCTTGACGGTCGAGGCGCTGGGAGCCTCTCGCGTCCACTGCGTCTCGATGCCGTCGCGATTCTCCTCGTTGGAAACTCGGAACGATGCGCGCTTACTTGCCGAGAAGCTCGGGACCGATTTCCGTGAGATCGAGATCGAGCCGATGTTGCGGGAGTTCGAGGGAGCTCTCGCGCCCGCTTTCTCGGGCCGCGAGCCAGACCTGGCCGAAGAAAACGTGCAGGCGCGCGTGCGGGGTGTGCTCTTGATGGCGCTCTCGAACAAGTTCGGCTGGCTCCTGGTCGCCACCGGCAACAAGTCGGAGCTCTCGGTCGGCTACGCGACTCTCTACGGCGACATGGCCGGCGGCTTTGCGCTACTCAAGGATGTCTTCAAGACGGACGTCTTCAGGCTCGCGCGCTACCTCAACGAGCGGGCTGGCAGAGAGCTGATTCCGGTGACGATCATCGAGCGGCCGCCGAGCGCCGAGCTGCGCGAGAATCAGCTCGACGAGGACTCGCTGCCGCCCTACGCGGAGCTTGACCGCGTGCTCGAGGCCTACATCGAAGAGGATCGCTCGCGCGACGAGTTGCTCGAAGACGGATTCCCGTCCGAAGTAGTCGAGCGGGCGATCGCGATGATCGATCGCGCCGAGTACAAGCGCCGCCAGGCTCCGCCCGGGGTGAAGCTGCGCCCCAAGGCATTCGGGCGCGACCGGCGCACGCCGATCACGAACGGTTGGCGCGACTAGCCCCGACTTGCTCAGGTAGCCCGGCGCTCAGGATTCGAGTGGCGCCATGGTGAGTCCGCGGGCTGCGAGCTGCGACCAGTAGAGCTCCGCGAGCTCGCGGTGGCCGGTCCAAACAATGGCCTGTCCCATTCTGTGGATCTCGCTCGCCAGTCGCAGGCCATCTTCGAAGCTGACACCAGAAAGCACGAGGGCGAGCGCTCTAGCCACCCCGTCGAAGGTGTTGTGATTGTCGTTGAGAACGATCACGCGCCAGAGCTCGCCGAGCCCACTACCGTCGCGCGACGCGCGCTTCGGCTTCGTCGGGCTCACCACTGCGGCTGACACGGTCGAAGCGTAGCGAGATCGCGTGAAAACCCACTTTCAGCTGAGCTCGATCAACGAGAATCGTCCCTCGCTTTCTCGGGGCGCTGCTGAGCGTGCGAGCCCGGAGAGGACAGTGGACACCCCCACGGCCTCGGAGAGGCTCGTGCGCTCAGCAGCGTCAGGCGGCCCGGAAGGCCGGTCGCGCCCGGCCGTACGGGCCGCCGGCCGAGTAAGCGAGGCTAGGAGCTTGGGTTGGCCGAGAGCTCTCGCTCGGCCGCTTCTTTTGCCAGCTCATCCACGACGGAAAGGAAGAACTCGATGACAACCGGGTCGAACTGTGCGTTGGCGCAGCGGCGCAGCTCCGAGGCGGCGTTATCGGTGTTCATGCCGAGCCGGTAAGGACGTGGGCCGATCATCGCGTCGAAAGCGTCGCAAACGGCGATGATGCGTGACGGCAATGGAATCTCGTCGCCCTTGAGGCCGTCGGGATAACCGGAGCCGTTGTAGCGTTCGTGGCTCGAGCGAACGATCCGTGACACCTGGGACAGCGACGGTGCGGCCGAGATGATCCGCTCGCCGACGACGGTGTGCCCGCGGATGAACTCCCACTCCTCGCGATCGAGCGGGCCCGGCTTCTTCAGGATCGCATCGGGAATCGCCATCTTGCCGACGTCGTGGAGCTGTGCCGCCTGAGCGAGCTGGTCGAGCTCCTCGCCGGTCATGCCCAGGCGCCTTCCCACCTCGGCGGCCAGCCGGGCCACGTCGACCAGGTGATCGCCGAGCTCCGGGCTGCGCTCGTGCAGAGCCTGCAGCAGAACGTCCGCGGATTGGCGGCCTGCCGAGCGGCGGCCGCTGTTCTTGTTTGCGTACAGCCGCTGATCGGAGAGGCGAAGCGCGATAGTCACTTCGTTGGCTTCCTGCGGCAGCAGCACCGATCCGTACGAGCTGCCGATCGCAAAGCCCTCGCCGCGCTCCGAGAGAGCAGCGGTCGCGTCGGTGATGATCGGCCCCTGGCCGTCTGTTCCGATCGTCGCGATGATGCAGAACTCGTCGCCGCCCATGCGATAGGCCTCGCCGCCGTGCTTGTGCATCACGGTCTGCAAGTTACGGCCCAGTCTCGTCAGCAGCGCGTCACCGGCGGGGTGCCCGAAGCTGTCGTTGTAGTTCTTGAAGCCGTCGAGGTCGAAGATCCCCAGCAGAAGAGGTGAGGTCTCATCTGCATCGGGCAACGCCTTCTGCAGGTCGGCGACGAGCTTGCGCCGGTTGTGAAGGCCTGTGAGGGGATCGGTCATGGCCTGGTTCGAGGTGCGGACCCAGCGGCGACCCATGACGAACGCGATCGCGAGCAGCGCGAGCGCCATCAGACCGACCGGGATCGGATTGCTCGTCAGCACGTTGCCCGACGGCGCCGAAACTGCCGAGATGACAGTCCAGCCGTTCTTGTTGTACTTCGAGACGGGCATCCTTTGCCAGGCGACGCGCAGCGGACCCTTCTTCGTATTGACCGTTGTGATGCCGCTGGCGGCGTTCTTCTTGCTGATGGACACGAAGCGCGTGTCATTGAGCTCCTTCTGAACCGGTGCCCCGACAGTTGCGACGGTCGGCCGGCGCGCGCTATCCAGGACGACGCTGCCTTTTCTGTCGATGATCAGCAGATCGAGCCCGCGCATCTTGGCTCGTGCGACCGTGGCCGCGGCGGCTTCGCGGAAGTTCTCGAGGTCGAGCTCGAAGTAGAGCATCCCTCGATCCTTTCCCGCCACGGGCGGGAGCAAGGTCGAGAAGTTCACGATCAAGCGGTGAGTGTCTCCCGAGTTCGTAACGCCACTCGTATAGACCTGACCGGGCTGAAGCTTCTTGGTCGCCGTGAGCCACTTTTTATCGGTCGCGCTCAGCGGGTTGTACCTGATCGGGGTGAGCAAGGCCTGGGTGTACTTGTAGACACTCAGTTTGTTGCCTTTGTTGAGCCCCTGCGCGCTCTGATTGAAAAATGCGACGCGCGCAACGTCGTAAATGCAGCTGCCGCCTAACGGGCAGTGGCCGGCGTTGTCGATCACGCCGGCGGCGCTGATCAGGTTCGCGTAGATGTGCGTGCCGAGATATGCGAGAGCGGCGTCGATCTGAGTCCGATCGGACTCGCTGAGCGTCGAATGGCTGAAAGGAAGCTCGAGAACGGGATTCTGACTCAGAATCTTCAGAGTCGCGTCTGCCTGAGCCTCGACGTTCTGGAAGCGGTAGCTCTGCTCGCTCACCTGGCTGGTCAGGGCGCGGTCGAGGTTGCTCTTGGTGTTCTGCTGCTGCTTCAGCATCACCAGTCCGACGCTCAGCGGCACGAGCGCGATCGCTACCACCAGCACCATCACCTTCACGATCCGCATCAGTGCCTCTTTCTCACTCCGCCGCTTCCGAGACGCGGTTTAGATCGGGAAAAAACCGGTCGGGCTTGAGAGTGAATTCGCATAGTCGTCCTCCTGTGTCTTCGGACGCCGCGGCTCGGCCTTGACCGGAACCGTCAAGAACGGTCGATCGGACTCGTTCTGCAGGCCGAACGCCGGCTCGCCGTAGCGGTCGCTGCGTTAGCATGAGCGGCGTGATCTTCGAGCGATCAGTCCTCGGCAACGGGCTCCGCGTCGTGACGGCGCCCATGCCTGAAGCCCGCTCGGTCACGTGCATGATCATGGTCGCGGCCGGCTCCCGCTACGAGACGCGCGAGACGAACGGCATCGCTCACTTCAGCGAGCACATGTTCTTCAAGGGCACCGAGAAGCGCCCGACTGCGCGTGACATCGCCGCCGAGGTGGATGCGATCGGAGGCGAGTTCAACGCCTTTACGGGCAAGGAGTACACCGGCTACTACGTCAGGTGCGCGTCGGAGTCGCGCTCGCTGGCCCTCGATGTGCTCGTCGACATGATCCGCCACTCCAAGTTCGACGCCGGCGAGATCGAGCGCGAGAAGGGCGTCATCGTCGAGGAGATGAACATGTACTTCGACTCGCCGCGGGACTACGTCGACGCGATCTACGAGAGCCTTCTCTTCGGCGACCAGCCGCTTGGCTGGGACGTGATCGGAACGAAGGAGACGGTCAGGACGGCCACCCGTGACACCTTCCTCGACTACCTGGGACGTTGGTACGTGCCTTCGAGGATGGTGATCGGGCTCGGCGGATGCCTGAACGGTGACGTGACGAACGAGGTCGAGAGCCTGCTCGGAGATCTTGCTCCGCGCGAGACGGGGAGCCCTTCGCCGGCTGAGATTCCCTCGCCGACCAAGCCGAGAGTGAAGGTTCAGCACAAGACGTCCGACCAGGCTCACCTCATCCTCGGAACGCTGAGCCACGAGACGCAACACCCCGACCGCTACGTGTCGCAGGTGCTGGCCGCCGTTCTCGGCGGCGGCATGTCCTCTCGTCTGTTCACCGAGGTCCGGGAGCGACGCGGCCTCGCCTACTACATCTTCTGCCACAACAGCACCTATGCCGAGACGGGGACACTGTGTGCTCAGGCGGGCGTCGACCTCAACCGTGTTGAACAGGCGATCGAGACGATCGTCGCCGAGCTACGCCGTATCGTCGACGAGCCGGTGCCCGACGCGGAGTTGAAGAAGGCGAAGGAGTACACGAAGGGTCGGCTCGTGCTCCAGCTCGAGACTCCGCAGGGCTTGATCTCTTTCGGTCTCAGGCGCGAGGTGATCGAAGGAGGCGCGGTCGATCCCGCCGAAGTGCTCGCCGGGCTCGATGCGGTCAGCGCCGAGGACGTACAGCGCATGGCCCGGGAAATCATCGGCGAGCGTGCCCTGCATCTCGCGCTGATCGGTCCTTTCGACGACGGCGAGCGCTTCGAGCGCCTGCTCGGCTAGCGACCTTTCCTAGCGCCGTTTCGGAAACGTCGCAGCCGCGAATAGACTCCTCGATATGGAAGACGCCCTGGTCTGCGCCGAGACGTTGATCGAGTCCTGGGAGACGAGGCTTCGCGAAGAGCTTCCTCCCGGAACGGCCGTTTTCGACGCGCACGTTCATCTCGGCACCGACCTCGACGGGATGACCGGCGCCTACGACGAGCTGATGGCGGTGTGCGATCGGTACGGAATCGAGCGCTGCTTCGTCTTTTCTCTCGACGAGCCCGACAGGCACCCCGCCTTCCGCAAGCCGAACGACCGCACGCTTGCCTACGCCGAGCGAGCGCGGGGCAGGCTGATTCCCTTCGTGCGCCTCAATCTCGACGAGTCTCCGCTCGAGGAGGCGAAGCGCTGCCTCGACCTGGGCGCGGCCGGAATCAAGCTCCATCCCCGTTCGCAGGGGTTTCACGTCAACGATGCACGCCTGGAGCCGATCGTGGCGCTGGCGGCGGAGCGAGGAGTGCCGGTACTCATCCACGGCGGCCGAGGCCTGCCTCCGATCGCCGACCATCTGGCGCACCTGGTCGAGTGCTACCCGCTTGCCCAGTTGATAGTGGCTCATGCCGGAATCGCCGACCTGGGGGCCTTGGCGCGAGCACTTGGCGGCAGGGCGGGTGCGTTCTTCGACACCTCCGTTTGGAGCCCGATCGACCTGCTCGATTTCTTCCGTCACGTTGCGCCCGAGCAGATCCTCTACGCCTCCGACTATCCCTACGGGCAGCAACCGAGCTCTCTGCTCATCACCGTTCGGACGGCTCGTCTCGCCGGCTTGGACGAACAAGATCTGCGCATGATCCTCTGGGAGAACGCCGATCGCATCAGCCGTCACGAGGCCCCACTGCCGCCCAGCGCGCCGCACGGCAGCGCGACCTTCTCGCAGTCGATGACCATGGCTCGCATTCACCAGTACCTGTCAATGGCGATTCCGCTCCTGTGGACCAGGCAACAGGACACGGTCGGCGTGCTCGGACTGGCACTGAACGCCTGCAGCGAAGTCGACACGCACACACGCGACCGGGAGCAGATCAGCGAGCTTCTGACCTGCGCCCGAGAGCTCTGGCGGACGCTACCCGAGTTGGAGCGCGAGCCCGATCGAGTCCGCATCAGCAGGCTCACCTTCCGGCTCGTTCATCTCGCGGACATCCTCGCGGTCACCTCGGGCGCCTGAGCGAGCGCTATCCGGCTCGGCTCGGCGATCGGCGTTATCTCAAAAGGGGGTGATAGCAACTCGTCAAGAGCGTTAGGATCTTGTGCGCGTGAGCCGCCGACTCTCACTACTCTTTCTTTTTTCGATAGCGCTGGCCCTGACGACGGCCGCTTTAGCAAGCGCAACGAGCGATGGCGAGAAAGGCGTAACTCGAGCCAGCGGTCGCGGGGCTGCGATCGCCGCTTCGCGCCCGGCCCTGACGAAGTGGGCGCCGCAGGTAAAACGCTGTCCTCTGCCGAAGCGCTTCAGGCGGGCGTTCGAGCTCGCGTCGGACAAGTCCGGCGTGCCCCTCTCTCTTCTCGCCGCAGTTGCTCAGGAGGAGTCGAACTTCCAGCCGAACGCCGTCTCGCGTGCGGGAGCGCTCGGTCTTCTCCAGGTGCTCCCGTCGACCGCTCAGGAACTCTCGATCGATCTGAACAGTCCGCGCTCGAATGTTCTCGCCGGCGCCCGATACCTTCGGCACATGCTCGATCGCTTCAACGACTCCGTAGAGCTCGCGCTCGCCGCTTACAACGCCGGCCCGACCGCGGTGGAGAGAGCGGGCGGTCCGCCCTCGGAGGAGACGCGGGTCTACGTCGACGATGTAGTCCAGCGCTGGCAGACGCTGGTGGGCTGCTCGTAGGACGTCGGGCAACGGTCGCGAATCGTACGGAACCGGCTCTTGTCGGGAAGCTTCGCGCGGCGAAAAAAGTCCGCATACAGGGAAGCAGATGATCTACCGATGAAAATCTCCAGGGTGCGATCGACCGACTCCAAGACCCAACCGCAGCTAGCGCTCGCGCTGGTCTCCTCGCTCGAGAGCGGCACGGCTGCGACCGTCTTCGCGACCGCCCGTCTACGGCGCCAGCTCAGCCGGGAGGAAGTCGCGCAGCGCTCCGGCATAACGGCCGAGCAGGTGAGCTGGCTCGAAGAAGGCCGCGTTTACGCTTTCCGAAGTCCCGAGGACGCTCTCGCGGCCGCGCTGCTGCTGGCGAGCGGCCTCGAGATCGACAACTACGAGGCACGCGAGCTCGCCGGGTTGCCCGTTCTGCCGCGACCGATTCAACGCAATCCGCGCGGCCGCCTGGCCGCAGCCGCCACTCTGGCAATCGTCGGTGTCGTGGCCGCTGTCATGCTCGGCTACGCCCTACGCGGATCGGCAACCCACATTCTCCCTACGGGCGGCAACCACACGTCCCTGCCGGCCCCATGGAAAATCAATGTCGTTGTTGAGAACGGGGGCGGCGACATCAACTACACGCGGCGGGTTGCATCGCGCATCGCCTCATTCGGCTACCAGATCGGAGCTGTCAAGCGCGCTAGCCGCTTCAGCTACAAGCACACGACGATTTTCTACTCGAACGTCGGAAACGGGGAAGCGGTGGGTAAGCGCCTCGCGAGCCAGCTGGGCGCCGCTCTTCTGCCGCTTCCCAACGGAAAGAGCCCGCTTCATCTGCTCGTGATAGCGGGCCCGGCTACGCTGGCACTAGGTTAAGAGCTTATTCCGCTACGCGTGGTCGGCAGGACGGGCGGCGCTCCTGAGCGCAACGAGCTTGATCCTGAGCTCCGGGCTCATCGGCTCGGCGGCCAGGGCTTGCCGTAAGTACTCACGGAACGCTCGCTCGAAGCGATACTGCCGACGGCAGTAGCCGCAAGCATCGAGATGGACCTCGGCTTCACTCGCCTCGGTCTCGCCCAGTTCCCCGTCAAGGTACAGCTGGAGCAACGGTTCGCACTTGGGGCAAGGAGTCTCTGTCATGCTCCCTCCGCGAGTGAGCTTGCGAGGGACTGCCTGAGTATGCGCCGCGCCCGATGCAGTCTCGACATCACCGTCCCGACTGGTATCGAGAGGATCTGAGCTGTCTCCTGGTAGCTGAACTCGCCCAGGTCAACAAGCACCAGAGTGTCGCGGAAGTCGTGCGGCAGTGCTGTCAGCGCGTCGACGATGTCGGATTGAGATAGTCGATGTAGGAGCCGCTCTTCGTCCTCGGTCGAGCCGGGGCCGGCTACCTGTTCAAGACGATCGTAGAGCGAGTAGTCGCCTTCCTCGAGCGATCGTGCCGGCGGCTGCCGTTGTTTTCGCCGGCCTCGGTCGATGTTGAGATTGGTGAGGATGCGAAGCAGCCAGGCGCGCATGTTCGTGCCCGGCGCGTAGGAGCGCCAGCTACGAAAAGCGCGGGCGTAGGTCTCTTGCATCAACTCTTCGGCCTCTTCTTTCGAGCCGGCGAGGTGACGCGCGACCTGGTAGACCTGTTCCGCATACGCAAGCGCCTCCTCCTCGAACCTCACTCTGTTGCGCGCTTCCTGCGCGAGCCCGCGCCCCGCCGTATCCGGCGCTCGCCCGCTCATCTCGACCGCTTCCTTTGTGGTCGACTTCTTTGCCAACGCCGAGCCATGCGTACGTATTCCCGCCCGGATGCTCGCGCAGTCACCGCAACACCCGGATTCGAAGCCGAGCCATCAGCGCTCTCGGATGCCGTGCACCGGGCGGCCCGCCGCTTCCCAGGCGTAGTAGGAGGCACTGGGCCCGAACGATGACTGGAACCCGGTGATGCGGGGATTGCGCTCGACCTCTTTGGCGCGCTGAGCGTGACGGAGGAGATTGGGGTCGTCGTTTTCCTGCCAGACGAGGATCAGATGCGCGGCCGTCATGAACTCGGCGACGAAGGAGCAGCCCGGCGCGGGGCACGCGAAGGGATCGGTGGCCACGCAGAACCAGCCTGTGTGGTCGCTGTCGTCCTCGTCGCTCCAGAGCTCTTCCTCTTCGTCCAGGCGATCGGCGAGGATCGGAGTTGGTGCCGGTCGAAGAGGCTCGGGTTCCATGGCGGGCCGGCGTGCCTAGAGTGCGGTCAGAACGGCGCGCGCGGGTGCGCCGTCGCTGCCGACGATATTAAGCGGGAGGCAGATCAACCGGTAGTGGCCCGCCTCAACCCCGCGCAGGTCGAGGCCTTCCAAGAGGACGACACCGTGCGAGAGCAGCTCCCGGTGTGTCTCGGGCACGCCGACCGAGAGGTAGTCGATAGCTACGAGCCGAACACCTCGCTCGACGAGGAGTGAGGCGGCCCGAGGCGAGAGCCCGACGAAGTCACCTCTGAAGCCCGGCTCATCCCACAGCTCGGAGTTCCGTGTGGCGAACACGACTCGCTCGCAATCCTCGGCAAGCTCGCGCTCGACGAGCTCGACGCCTATCTCGTCGGCAACGCCGCGCGCATCGATCACGCGCGCGGGACCTATCAAGGCGTCGAGTGGAAGGCTCTCGATCGAGCCGGCGCCATCGATGAAGTGCGAAGGCGCATCGACATGGGTACCGGTATGAACGCCGAAGTCGAGGCGGCTCAGGTTATAGCCGTCGCCTGCCTCGATCGAGCTCACCCGCTCGATCACCGGGCGCAATTCGTTTTCCCAGGTGACCGTGCTCGGGCTCACCGTAACGCTTACGTCGATGATCTCGGCCATACACCTATGATCGCCGCTCGGCGCTCTTGATGTCGAGCCGAGCGGCGATCTGGTTTCTCTTAGCGATTCCCGAGGGTGGCCGTGACGGTCATCTTCGTGTTGCCGCGGTAGATCTCGAGCGCGATCTTGTCGCCGGGCTTGTGCGCGGCGATGATGTCTTCGAGCTTCCCGACAGAGCTACCGATGTTCACTCCATCCGCGCTCACGATGATGTCTCCGCCGAGCCAGTAACTGATCCCGGAGACGGTGACTTTGTGCGTTCCGGCCTTGAGCCCGGCCGCGGCCGCGCCGGAGCCCGACTTCACTTGGCCGAAAAGCAGGCCGTGGTCGACGGGGAAGCGAAACAGGTGCGCGATATCTGGCGTGATTCCGCTGATGTTGCCGATTCCGAGAAACGCGTGGGTCGCCTTTCCGCTCTTGATTATCTGGGCGACTACCTGCTTGACGGTGTTCGACTGGACGGCGAAGCCGATGCCCACGTTGCCCTGGCTGGTACCGCCGGTCTCGATCTGCGAGTTCACACCGATTACCTGACCCAGGCTGTTGATCAGCGGACCACCCGAGTTGCCGTGGTTGATAGCCGCATCGGTCTGAATCGCGGCAATCGGGAAGTTGTTCTGGGAGACGAGTGGACAGTGACTCGAACAGTCGCCGATGTCGTAGATGGCGCTGACTATGCCCGAGGTAACCGTCCGGTCGAGGCCGAACGGATTGCCGATGGCCACCACGGGATCCCCGACCTCTACCGCCGACGAGTCACCGAAGGTAAGCGGAGTCAGGGCGCTGGGAGAGACGTTCACCTTGAGCACAGCGAGATCGGTCGACACGTCGCTGCCGACCACCGTCGCCTTGGTAGTGACGTTGTTGGAGAACTGGACTTCGATCGAGCTGGCGCCCTGGATGACGTGGTAATTGGTGACGATGTGACCCTGCTTGTCGATCACGAAGCCGGATCCGAGCGCTTCTTGTGTCTGTGACGGAGTCGAGAAGAAGGGGTTGGATAGACCCTTGATGATCGACTTGGTCGTGATCTGTACGACGCCTGGAGCGGTGCGCTCGTAGATCTCGGGGATTGTGAGTGCTTTACCGCCGCCGCTGGTTGATGTCTGGACCGAAGCCGGTGTTTCGACGTTCCGGTTCACGACTGTCGTGGTGGTCAGGCCTCCGAAGGCTGATGCCAGGCCAAGTGCAATCCCGGCTCCGGCCACGCCTGCCAGAAGCACGCTCAGAGCTACGGCGATCCCTCTTGACCTCGACTTCATGCGAATTCCTCCTCCTCAAATCTCGTTTTTTCGGCCGAGTTCGTTTTATACCCAACTCGGATCACCAGCTGGTTAGGGAGGGCTTTGCCCGCATTAGGGCTTTGTTAAGCGGTTGTGAGAGTGCACAATCGCTAGATCGGCTAACACCTGTTGCGAACGCTCGAACTCAACTTCGGATTCGACTTCGGGCCACTTTTGTCGATAGAGAGGGGGATACCTCTTGCGGTCGGCGATGCACATGGTCTTTACCAGCGAGCGGCTCGGTCATCGAGTCTCCCAAATGCGAAATGCGGTCTTCACACCCAATCCTGAAGACCGATTCGAGAGCGTCCCTCGCTCCTCTGCCGCGCTTGCCATTGCGGCGGGGATCGTCGCTCTTTCCTGGACCGCGCTCGCGCCGGCCGACAAGCGGCTGGTAACACTCGGGGTCGCACTCGGCTTGTTCGCTCTGGGTCTTCTGCACCTCGTTCTCTCGACGCGCCGGCCGCTACCGCCCGCAACGCTCGGAGTCCTGGTCGCAGCGCTGGGATCGGTCTGCGTCTGGGCCGACTCCCGAAACTGGACTCTCGGCTTCATCATCTACATCCTGGCGTCTCTGCACACGGCCTACGCCTCTTCGCTACGCGGCATCGTCCTGCAGTGGATTGTGGCTTCGGGCTCCTTCATCGCGGCCTTGCTCGTCGCCGGCGGCGAGTCGCGGGTGTATGTGGACTGGTTTGCCGTGAGCGCGGCGCTGACTGTCTTCGCTCTCGCGGTATTTCAGGCCAGGCGCGCGCTCGATGAGCTCGTCGAGGACCTGCAAAAAAGGGCACGCGGACGGCACGTCGTTGCCCAACTAGGGCGACGCGCGCTGGGCGAGACCGACATAACTGCGCTGATGCAGGAGGCCGCCGTCGACCTCGCCGAGGTCATGGCTTTGGATCGCGTCGTCATCTTCGAGAACGTCCGCTCAGAAAGCGGGTCGATGACACTACGCGCGGCGGCCGGACCGCTGACGGAGGATGTAGAGCGCGACTCGATTCTTAAGCCGGATTCGTTTTCGACCTACGCTCTGCTCGCCGACGGCCCCGTCGTGGTGGCGGACCTCGCAAGAGAGACCCGTTTCGCTCCGAGCCCGAACTTGCTCGAGCTGGGGATCGTCAGCGCCGTCAACGTCGCGATCCCCGGCCGCGAGCATCCCTGGGGAGTGCTCGGTGTTCGAAGCGTTGAGCCCCTGGTCTTCAGCGAGATAGACGTCGACCTCTTCAGCTCCCTCGCCAACGTGCTCGGCTCGGCGATCGAGCAGCGGGAGTACGAGCAGTCGCTGCGGGCGAGCCGCGCCGCCGCCACGGAGCTGAACGAACGGTTGAGCGCTGTTATCGACGCCTCGCCGGTGGCGATCATCGAGATCGCTCTCGATCAACGGGTCACGGTTTGGAACGAGATCGCCGAGAGCATTTTCGGTTGGTCGAGCGACGAGGCGATCGGAACCGTCCTGCCCATCATTCCCGAACAGCTGATGGACGAATTCGAGGATCTGGTCGAGAAGGCCGTCGGAGGCGAGCTGATCAACAACTACGAGACCGAGCGCGTACGGCGCGACGGAACGATCTTCCCCTACCTGATCTCGCTGGCGCCGCACCGCGACGCCGACGGAAAGACGATCGGCATCATCGGCATCGGCACCGACCTGACCGCGAGCAAGCTGGCCGAGGAAGAGCTCTCACGCAGCCGCGAGCTCTACCGCGTCGTGGTCGAGAACTCGCACGACATGATCGCGGTGCTCGACCCGATGGGGCGCTTCGTCTTCGCCTCTCCTTCCTACGAGCAGGCGCTCGGCTATGGGCCCGAAGAGCTCGTCGATGTCTCGCCGATCAGCCTCGTTCATCCCTCGGATGTTCAGCGCGCGAGCGACGCACTTCGGCAAGCGGTGACCAGCCGAGGCGCGACCGTCGTTGAGCTGCGCATGCGCCACAAGCGTGGCAACTGGGTCTTCGTGGAGGGAACGACGACGTCGGTGCTCGACGAGAACGGCCGGCTTCAGTCGATCCTGATGAGCTTCCGCGATATCAGCGAGCGTCGTAGCACCGAGGAGGAGTTGCGTGAAGCCGAGGCTCGTTACCGTCTGCTGGTCGAGCAACTGCCGCTGATCACCTATATCAACGTCCCGGGCGAGTCGGGACGTTGGGTCTATCTGAGCCCTCAGCTCGAGGAGATCCTCGGTTACAAGCCGGCCGACTGGACCTCGGAGTTCGGCAACTTCGTGAACGCGGTCCACCCCGAGGATCGAGAGCGTGTCACTGCCGAGCGGGCCGCCAGCGGAGGGAAGGGGAGAATCGGGCTCGAGTACCGCCTGATCTCGAAGGACGGGCGCACAGTCTGGGTTCGCGACGAAGCCGTGGTTGTTCGCGACTTGTCGGGCAAGCCGCTTTACGTTCAGGGCTACCTGCTCGATATCAGCACCGAGCGCGAGGCCGAGGTCGAACGGCAGCGACTCGAGGCGGAGCTCTTGCACTCGCAGAAAATGGAGGCGATCGGTCGTCTGGCAGGGGGCATCGCGCACGACTTCAACAACCTGCTGACGGCGATCATCGGCTACACCGAGCTGATCGTGTCGGAGCTCGACCCGGCGAGCTCGTTGGCTCGCGACGCAGAGGAGATCAGGCGGGCGGCCGAGCAGGCCGCGGCGATGACCCAACAGCTGCTGGCGTTCAGCCGGCGCCAGGTGCTGCAGCCTACGCTGCTCAGCCCGAACAAGGTGATCGGGCACATGGAGAAGATGCTCCAGCGCCTTATCGGCGAGAACATCGAGCTGGTGACCGAGCTCGAGCCCGAGATCGCCGTCATCCGCTCGGATCGCAGTCAGTTCGAGCAGGTGATCATGAACCTCGTCGTCAACGCTCGCGACGCTATGCCAGACGGGGGCAAGATCACAATCGAGACGACGAATGTCAGTCTTGACTCGACGGAGGCTACGCGCCTGGGGCTGCCGGTCGGCGACTACGTCGCGGCGACGATCTCGGACACAGGAAGCGGAATGGACGAGGAGACGCTGTCGCACATCTTCGAGCCCTTCTTCACCACGAAGGAGCAGGGAGAGGGCACAGGCCTCGGGCTCGCGACGGTGCATGGCATCGTGGAGCAGTCGAACGGTGCGACACAGGTCTTCAGCGAGATCGGCGGAGGAAGCGTATTTCGCGTTCTGCTTCCCGTAGTTCCCGAGGGCGCCGAAGCCGAGCTGGCGACCGCTCCGCTTGGAGAGACTCGAGGGACGGAGACGCTGCTTCTCGTAGAGGACGAAGAGATGGTGCGACGGCTCGTGGCGCGCGTCTTGCGCGATCTTGGCTACGAGGTGCTCGAGACCTCGAGCGGGGACGAAGCCCTCTCGCTCTCCGGCACTCTCGACAGACCGATCGATCTGCTAGTCACGGATGTAGTGATGCCGGGAATGGGCGGCCGTGAGCTGGCGGAGATTCTCGTCGAGGCACGCCCGACCACGCGCGTCCTTTTCATGTCGGGCTACACCGACGAGGCGATCGTTCACCACGGCGTTTTCGATGGGGAGGCCGAGTTCATCGGTAAGCCGTTCACGCCGCAGGAACTTGCCAACAAGATCCGTAGCGTCCTCGAGCCGAGCGGGAGCGGCGACGAGCACAAGCAGTCGGCGAGCGCGTAGCTCTTCCTGCTCGGTCACGCCCGCTTCAATAGTCTCGATCAGCAGCTATGTGCGAGCTTTCTGGTTGAATCGTGGGCATGGCCAACTCCTTCGGAGCACGCGCTGAGCTAGAGATCGACGGCAGCAAGCACGCGATCTTTCGCCTCGAGGCGCTGGCCGCCGAGCACGAGATCGCGACTCTTCCCTACTCCCTGCGAGTTCTGCTCGAGAACACGCTTCGTCACGAGGGCTTCGCCACGAGCGCAGCGGAGGTCGAGGCCGTCGCAGGCTGGAACGCCCGCTTCGAGCCCGACAAGGAGATCTCCTTCACGCCTGCGAGAGTTCTGCTTCAGGATCTGACGGGCGTTCCCGCGATCGTCGACCTGGCCGCCATGCGTGACGCCATGCGTGAGCTCGGTGCGGATCCCGCTGCGATCAACCCGCGACTTCCGGTCGAGCTGGTGATCGACCACTCGGTTCAGGTAGACGAGTCCGCGAGCCCGCTGGCTTTCGCGCGCAATTCCGAGCTGGAGTACGTTCGCAACCGCGAGCGCTACGTCTTTCTGCGTTGGGGCCAGAGCACTTTCACGGGCTCGAAGGTGGTGCCGCCGAGCATGGGCATCGTCCATCAAGTCAACCTCGAGCACCTGGCCCGGGTCGTGGAATTGCGCGATGGAACAGCTTTTCCCGACACGCTTGTCGGGACCGACTCGCACACCACGATGGTGAACGGGCTGGGCGTGCTCGGCTGGGGCGTAGGAGGTATCGAGGCCGAGGCCGCGATGCTCGGCGAATCCATCTCGATGCTGGTTCCCCAGGTCGTCGGCGTGCGACTCAGCGGCGAGCTTCGCGAAGGAGCGTGCGCGACCGATCTCGTTCTCACTGCGACCGAGCTGCTGCGCCGGACAGGCGTCGTAGGGAAGTTCGTCGAGTACTTCGGCCCCGGGCTCCCGGCGCTCGCGCTCGCCGACCGCGCGACTCTCGCCAACATGGCTCCGGAGTACGGAGCGACCTGCGGTTTCTTCCCGGTCGACGCCGAGACGCTTCGCTTCATGCGCCTGACCGGTCGCGGCGACGAGCACGTGCGACTCGTCGAGGCCTACTGCAAGGAGAACATGCTCTGGCACGAGCCCGGCCTCGAGCCACGCTACTCGCAGATCGTCGAGCTCGATCTGGCGGCGGTCGAGCCGAGCCTGGCCGGTCCGCGCCGGCCGCAGGATCGCGTTCCGCTGGCTCGAGCCAAGCACTCCTTCCGCAAGAGCCTGGAGAGCTTCGACGCGGAGTTCGCGGGCGGCTCGCTCGACGAGGCGATCGCCGAGAGCTTCCCGGCCAGCGATCCGGCCGCCGAGCAGGCGCCCGGGCACGAGCGGCTGCCCGATCCCGCGCCCGAGTCTCACACGTCGACCGCCCGGCCGGACGGCGCCCAGGTCGAGCTCGACGGAGAGAGCTTTCGGCTTTCTCACGGCGCCGTCGTGATCGCCGCCATCACGAGCTGCACGAACACCTCGAACCCCCGGGTCATGATCGGCGCCGGGCTGCTGGCGAAGAAGGCAGTCGAGCTCGGGTTGCGCCGCAAGCCGTGGGTGAAGACGAGCCTCGCGCCGGGCTCGCGGGCGGTCGAGCGCTACTACGAGCGCGCGGGCCTGACTCCTTACCTCGAGCAGCTGGGCTTCCACCTCGTCGGCTTCGGCTGTACCACCTGCATAGGTAACTCCGGGCCTTTGCCCGCGCCGGTCTCGCGCGCCATCGCCGAGCACGAGCTGGTCACCTGCGCCGTTCTTTCGGGTAACCGCAACTTCGAAGCGCGGATCCACGCCGAGGTGAAAGCCAACTACCTGGCCTCGCCGATGCTCGTCGTCGCCTATGCGATCGCCGGGCGCATGGACCTCGATCTGACCAGCGAGCCGCTCGGCAGCGACCCGAGCGGTGACGATGTGTACCTACGCGACATCTGGCCGAGCTCGGGCGAGATCTCCGACACGATCGCTTCCTGCGTCAGCAGAGAGGCTTACGAAGAGGCTTATCACGAGATCTTCGCCGGCGACGAGCGCTGGCGCGCGCTTCCCGTCTCAGAGGGAGAGCTCTTCGAGTGGGAGGAGAGCTCGACCTACGTGCGCCGGCCGCCCTATTTCGGCGGTATGTCGCCAGAGCCGGCGGAGGTTGCCGATATCGAAGCTGCTCGTTGCCTGGCGGTGCTCGGCGACTCGGTCACGACCGATCACATATCACCGGCGGGGTCGATCGCAGCCGACTCCCCTGCGGCCGCCTACCTGCTCGAGCACGGGGTCGAGCGCGCGAGCTTCAACTCGTACGGCTCGCGGCGCGGCAATCACGAGCTGATGGTGCGCGGCACCTTCGCCAACGTCCGTCTCCGTAACGCTCTTGTCGCGGGCAAGGAGGGTGGTTGGACAGTCCATCTCCCGGACGGCGAGGAGATGACGATCTTCGCCGCCTCCGAGCGCTACCTGGCGGAGCGAACGCCGCTCATCATCCTGGCCGGCAAGGAGTACGGGTCGGGCTCCTCGCGCGACTGGGCGGCGAAGGGCCCGCTGCTGCTCGGAGTTAAGGCGGTGATCGCAGAGAGCTACGAGCGCATCCATCGCTCGAACCTGCTCATGATGGGCATCGTGCCGCTTCAGTTCCTGGCCGGCGAGAGTCGCAAGACGCTGGGCCTGAGCGGGCGCGAGCGTTACGCGATCAGCGGGCTCGGCGGTGGGCAGTCCTCCGAAGCCACGGTCACGGCAACGCCCGACGACGGCGGCGAGCCGATCGTCTTCGGACTGCGCGTGCGCCTCGACACGCCGCGCGAGCGCGAGTACGTCAGGCACGGAGGGATCCTGCCCTACGTGCTCAGATCTCGGCTCTAAAAGCCGCTTTTCGCGGTACCGAAGACTAGGTACCAATGCTTAGGCGGCTCTCAGGTGAGCTAGATATAGTAATCTCTATGAGGCTCGTCTTGATTGCGGTGCTACTTGCGCTCGCCTACTGCGCGGCGCCCGGGCCGGTTCTCGCCGAGGCGGCTCGGCGTGGGCTGAAAAGCGGTTTCCGCGCCGCGCTGGCGGTCGAGCTGGGCTCTATGGCAGGCGACGCGCTCTGGATCGGCTTGATGTTCGCCGGCGCTGCGGCTCTGGCCGGCGCGGGCGGTATTCGGCTCGCGGCCGGTGCCGTCGGGGGCCTTTTCCTCGTCGGACTGGGCCTGCGCGCGTTGTCGAGCGCTCGGCACAAGCGCCCTCCCGAAAGTGGCAACGCGGCGGTCGAGCAGGCCTTCGCGACCGGGGCGGTGATCAGTGTCGCCAGCCCCTATGCGATCCCCTTCTGGATCGCGGTCTCGGGATCTCTTTCCAGCTACGGGATCTCATCCTCCGGCGCCTTCGGCTACACGGCTTTTTCGGCCACCTTCATGCTCACCTGTCTCGCCTTCGCACTCTTCTCGGCCGGCGTGATCTCCTGGGGGCGCCGCTTCCTGCGCCCCCGCTTCTTCGCTGCCGTTGATCTCGTCGGCGGCGCGCTCTTCGTCGTCTTGGGTCTCAATCTCCTCTTCTTCACCAGCGCGCGCCTCATCGGCTAGAGTCGCCGGCGAGCCTCTTCGAGCCAGCTCCAGAGGCGCCGAGACAGCCGGGGTGTCCCGTCCGTGACGTTGTCGGACGACGGGGCTGAGATCACACCCGCCGAACCTGATCTGGGTCATACCAGCGAAGGGAGAGCGATGAGCCACGAGAGACCGAACTGGGGCATCGAGCCGGTGCCCGAGCGGCTGCGTGTGCTCGGGCTCGTCGACACCGGCCTGCTCTGGAGCAGCCTCGGGCTCAGCCTGCTCGTGCTGGTCGCGGGCACCTACCTCGTGCCGGCGCTCTCCCTGCGCGATGCTCTTCTCGCGATCGTCGTCGGCGGCCTGATCGGTAATGCGATGCTCGGTTTCGCCGGGCTGATCGGGGCGCAGGCACGAGTGCCGGCGATGGTTCTGCTGCGCGCTCCGCTCGGCCGGCGCGGCTCCTATCTCGCCACTGCGCTGAACGTGATTCAGAACGTCGGCTGGACGGTCTTCGAGCTGATCGTGATCGCGACCGCCGCCGCTGCGCTCTCGCAACGCGTCTTCGGCTTCCACGCGACCTGGCTCTGGACACTGATCGCGGCGGCCGGGACGACAGCGCTCGCCTTGCTGGGACCGGTGGACTTCGTTCGCCATTGGGTCAAGCGCTTCGCGATCTGGGTCGTGCTTGCCTCGCTCGCCTATCTGACCTGGTGGGCGCTCCACGATGCGGGCCTGCGCGAGCTCTGGTCGCGCCCGGGGAAGGGCGGCCTCGGCTTCTGGGGAGGGGTCGACCTGATGATCGCGATGCCGGTCTCCTGGCTCCCGCTCGCGGCCGACTACACGAGGTTCTCCCGTAACGGCAAGCGCGCCTTCTGGGGTACGGGGCTCGGCTATCTGCTGCCCAACGTCTGGCTCTACGGGCTCGGCGCCGTTCTTCTTCTCTCGCGCGGCCTCACCGACGCGACCTCGCTCATGACGGCGATCGCGGCCGGCGGCCTGGCCAGCGGACTGGCGCTCTTCGCGCTCGGCGTCGACGAGACCAAGGAGCCGTTCGCCAACGTCTACTCGACCGCCGTCTCGCTCCAGAATCTCATCCCGCGCGCCTCGCAACGAGTGTTGATCATCGTCGCTGCCTTCGTCTCGACCCTCGGCGCCCTGTTGATCGACCTCGCCCAGTACCAGTCCTTCCTCTACTTGCTGGGCTCCTTCTTCGTCCCGCTCTTCGGCGTGCTGGCCGCCGACTGGCTCCTGCGCCGCGGTTATGACCGTGACGCCATCTTTGCCGCACCGTCGTTTCGTCCGGCCCAGCTCGGTGCCTGGTTGGCCGGCTTCGTCCTTTACCAGTGGCTACAACCGACCGGACCGACCTGGTGGGTCGACCTGGTTGCTCATCTTCAGGCGAACGGTCTGGGCGTTGGCGCCTCGCTGCCGTCCTTTGTCCTCGCCTTCGCGCTGAGCGCGCTCGTGAGCTTGCTCGGGCGCAGACCGGCGCCGAGCGCCTAGGCCCGCCCTTCGAGCGGTTAGAGTCAGCTGATGCGCCCGATCGCGATAGTCGGCAGTCTTTCGCTCGACAGCGCGCCCGGGCGCGAGCCGTTTCCGGGCGGCTGCCCGTACCATGCGGCGCGGGTGCTGCGCCTGCTCGAGCGCCCGTCCCGCATAGTCACCAGGTGCGCCGCGGAGCATCGCCGGCTTCTGCTCGGGCCCCTGCTGGCGCTCGGGATCCCGGTCAGCTGGCGCCCCGGTGAGGCTTCGATGGGCTTCGAGCTGACCAGAGACGACGACAACCGGCTCATGTCAGTCACCTCGATCGGCGATCGCTGGGCGGTCGATGAGGTTCGGGACTGGGCCTGCAAGGTGCTCGAGCCATGCGAATGGGTGCATGTGGCGCCACTGCTGCGCGACGAGTTCTCGGCTGCGGCGCTGGCCGAGATCGCGCGTGATCGCTTCGTCTCGCTGGACGGGCAGGGGCTCGCGCGCCAGCCAAAGCTAGGCCCACTCGCGCTCGACGGCGACTTCGACCGCGAGCTGCTTCGGCACGTCACCGTGCTCAAGCTCGCCGAGGAGGAGGCGCAGGCGCTGCTCCCGGCGATCGATGCCGACAGTCTCGCCAGCCTGAACGTGCCCGAGGTGATCGTGACGCGCGGCTCGCGGGGCGCGCTCGTCTTCGCCGGCGGCGAGCTGACGGAGGTACCGGCCCGTCCGCCCGTGCCCAACGCCGCCGCCACCGGCTCCGGTGACGCGTTCGCCGCTATCTATGTCGCGGCCAGGGCCCGGGGCCGCTCACCCGTTTTGGCCGCGCGCCGCGCGGCGGCTTTTGTCGGGGCGATCCTCAGCCGCCGGCTCCCGGCGACATAGTCCCGCGCAGCCTCGTCCCGCCGCCGCCCCGGTGCCCGGCACCAAACCGTGGCCGGAGCGGACAGGGGCGTGTGATCAGCACTGGGGCTCGGTCCACTCGGGACAGGACTCTCGAAGCCGGTACACGGACATGGCCCGTTCAGACGGCCGTGTTCAGAAAGGGGGCAGGTCCGGTGAGAACGGGCGATCAGAGGTCGCCGGGGAGACCGAACTCGCCGCGCGCAACCACCACGGCGCAGCCGCCGACCTCGATCCGCTCGACGGCCTCGGCACTACCGAATGCGCTGGCAAACAGCGTCGAGGGCCGTCCGATCTCCTCGCCCTGGCGGATCTCGATCTCCTCGCCGAAGGCGACGGCGCCGTGGCGCGCCAGGTGCAGGGCGAGAGGACCGGCGGCCGAGCCGGTAGCGGGATCCTCGTCGATCCCGAGCCCGCTCACGAAGCAGCGCGTCTTCCAGCTCGCGCCGGAGCCGGCGAAGCAGTTGACGCCGATCGAGCCGAAAGGAGCAAGCGCTTTCCGGTCGGGGGCGAGCGCCGCCACTTCCTGCTCGGAAGCGAGCGCGATGAAGACGTGGCGGATGCCGTTGTCGTACAGCTCGACCGGGAGCTCGCTTCGCTCCAGCCCGAGCGCGGTGAGCAGTTCGTCCGCCCGCTCGAAGCGCTCGACCTGCGGCAGAGGCTGGCTCATGCGCCCGAAGACGATCCGCCCGCTCGGCCCGCGCTCCAGCTCGACCGAGACAACGCCGGCGCCGGTCTCGAGGCGGATCACTCCGAGCTGCATGGGCGCTGCGAGAACGAACGCCGTCCCCAGCGTCGGATGACCGGCGAAGGGCACCTCGCTCCCCGGCGTGAAGATGCGAATCCGGGCATGTCCCTCGCCGCTCGCCGGATAGCAGAACACCGTCTCCGAGAAGCCGATCTCCCGGGTCAGCGGCATCAAGAGCTGCTCGGGAATCTCCTGGGCGTTCGTGAACACCGCGAGCTGATTGCCGGCCAGTGGCCGGTCTGTGAAGACATCGGCGATCACGTAGCGGAAGCTCTGCATGGCGTTTCCCCGGAAGGCGAGACTCTACCTGTGGTCTCGCGCCGGTCGCCACGACCCAGACCTCTCAGACCAGGCGCCCACCCTCGAGCCGAAGCACCTCGTCGAAGCGGTCGAGCATCAATTCGTCGTGCGTGATCGCGAGCAGCCCGACGTCACCGGAGGCGGAGAGCAGGTCGTTCATCACCGCCTCGGCGGTCGCGCGGTCGAGGTGGGCGGTGGGCTCGTCGAGGATGAGAAGCGGGGCGCCCGAGAGGAAGGCGCGGGCGAGCGCGATCCGCCGGCGCTGGCCGCCCGAGACCTGGCTGCCGACCTCCCCGACGTAGGTGTCGAGCCCGGCGGGGAGAGAGGAGATCCAATCCCAGACGCCCGCGCGGCGGAGTGACTGGGCGATCTCCTCGTCGCTCGCGCCCGGGCGGGCGAAGCGGACGTTCTCCCTGATCGTCGTCGAGAAGAGATGGGCGTCCTGGCCGGCGAGCGCGACCAGGCGGCGCACGTCGTCCTGGGCGTAGTCGCCGAGATCGTGGTCGTTCAGGGTCGCGCGGCCGCCGTCGAGCTCGAGGAAGCGCACGAGGATGTTGGCGATCGTCGTCTTTCCGGCGCCGCTCTCGCCGACCAGCGCCACGCGCCGCCCGGGGCGGAGCTCGAGCGAGGCGCCGTCGAGAATCCAGGGCCCGCGCTCGTCGTAGCGGAACCTGGCCTGCTCGAGCCGGAGCACGCCGGTGTCGGGGAGAGGGAGAGGGTGCGCCGGCTCGCGCACGGGCGCCGGGCGGTCGGCCAGCTCGTACAGGCGCTCGGCTGCGTTCGCCACCGCGCTCGACTGCTGCGCGGCGAGCGGGAGCGGCCGCACCGCCTCGAAGGACGAGAGTGCGAGCAGGGCGAGCATTCCCAGCCAGACGCCGCCAAGCCTGCCGCCGGCCACCGCGGAGGTCGCGACGGCGAGCACGGCGACAAGCGTCAGGCCCGAGGCGAGCAGCACCAGCGCCTCTCCGAGACCGGCGATTCGCCTGTGCCGGCGGGCGAGACCGGCAAGACTGCGATCGGCAGCGTCGATCCGCGTCAGCTCCCAGTCGACCCGGCCGAAGGCGACCAGCTCCGGGCCGAGCGCGAGCGCCTCGACGACCTCGCTCGTCAGCTCGGCCCGAAGAGGTGCCTCGCGGCGGACGCTGGCTCTGGTCGCCGACCTGGTCGCCGCGGCGGCGATCAGGGCGCCGGCGGCAAGCCCCACGCCGAGCACCGGCGCGGCGACGGGCAGCACGACCGCGGCCGCCGAGACCGCGCCCGCGCAGGCGACGAGCGCCACCAGGGGCGGCGCCAGCGCGCGCAGGAAGAGGAACTGCATCGTCTCGACGTCGCCGACGAAGCGGCTGAGCAGATCTCCGCTTCGCGCCGTGCCGAGCCCGCCGGGCACGAGCGGCTCGAGGCGCTCGTAGAAGGAGACGCGCAGACGACCCAGGAAGCGGAAGGCGGCGTCGTGCGAGACGAGGCGCTCGAGGTAGCGGAAGGTCGCCCGCGAGACGCCGAAGAACTGCACCAGTCCGATCGCAACCCCGAGCGAGAGGATGGGAGGCTCGAGCGCCGACTTCGAGATCAGATAGCCCGCGGTCGCCATCAGTCCGATTCCGGCCGCGATCGAGCAGGCGCCGAGCAGAATCGAGAGGACAAGGCGGCTGCGGAGCGGCCGAGCCTCGACGAGCATGCGACGGAGTGGGGAGCGAGTCATGCGGAGATCGCCTCCAGCTCGATCGTGTGGTCGGCCAGCGAGAGAAGTGAGGCGTCGTGGCTTGCGATCACGACTGTGCGCCTTCGCTCCAGCCGCTCCAGCGCCAGGCGGATCTGCGCCGCCGCCCCGGCATCCAAGTGAGCGGTTGGCTCGTCGAGGACGAGCAGCGGTGCCTCGCGTAGGAGCGCCCGCGCCAGCGCGATCCGCCGCAGCTCGCCGGCCGACAGTTGCAGGCCGCCTTCGCCGACTCTCGTCTCGAGCCCGTTCGGCAGCGCCATGACGAGCTCCATGCAGTCCGCCGCGCGTAGAGCCTCGAGGAGCTTCTCCTCGCTCGCCTCCGGTGCTGCCGATCCTGAGCGCCTCGGCGATCGTTCCCGCGAGCAGGCGCGGATGCTGCGGCAGCCAGGCGATGCAACGGCGCCACTCGTCCGGATCGAGCTCGCGCAGATCGACTCCGCCGACGCTGATCCGGCCCTGGCCGGGGTCGGCGAAGCGCATCAGGAGCGAGAGCGCAGTCGTCTTACCGGCGCCGCTGGCGCCGACGAGCAGCGTGCGCTCGCCGGCTCGAAGCTCGCAGTCGAAGTCCTGCAGGACGGGAGTGCCACGGCCCTCGTAGGCGAAGCTGACGCGCTCGAAGCGGAGCGAGACCGAGCTCGGGTCGGGCGGCGCCGCGGCGAGAGCGGGCGTCGATACCGCCGGCTCGAGATCGATCAGCTCGAAGATCCGGCGAACCGCGGCCAGGCCGTCGGCGGAGGCGTGGAACTGGGCCGCCACCGCACGCAGCGGCAGGTAGAGCTCCGGCGCCAGTACGAGCACGGCGAACGACGGCGCCAGCGCGACGCTCCCGTTGACCAGCCTGATCCCGATCACCGCGGCGATCAGCGCGATCGACATCGTCGCGATCAGCTCGAGCGCCAGGGCGGAGAGGAAGGCGATGCGGAGTGTCCCCATCGTCTCGAGGCGGAACTCTTCGCTCGTTCGGGCGATCGCCTCCTTCTGCGCCGGGCCGCGCCGGTAGGCGCGCAGCGTGGCCAGGCCGCGCACGACGTCGAGGAAGTGCGAGCTCATGAGCGAGAGCGCCTGCAGCCTCCGTTTCGTCCTCTCCTCGGCCGCCTTGCCGATTAGCGCGCCGAAGAGAGGGATGAGCGGCAGCGTGATCGCCATGATCAGCGCCGAGACGGGATCGCGGTAAGCGACCCAGACGAGAATCGCCGGCGAGACGATGCCTGCCAGCACGAGCTGGGGCAGGAAGCGGGAGAAGTACGGATCGAGGGCGTCGAGGCCGCTTGTGACGCCTGTCGCCAGATCGCCCGTGCGCAGATCGCCTAGGCCGCTGGGCCGGGCCCGGAAGATCTGCTCGAGCGCGCGCCGGCGCAGTCGGCCGCGCACGCGAAGAGAGGTAGCGTGGCCGCTCGTCTCGAGCGCCCAGCCGATCGCGGCTCGTACCAAGCTGACCGCCGCGAGCACGCCGAGCAGGCGCGATATCGAGGCCAGGTCGCCACCTTTCAGGAAGACGCGCGCGACGATCCGGCCGATCAGCTCTGCCCAGACGATCACCAACAGAGCGGAGAGCGCCGCCAGAACACAGGCGCCGGCAAGGAAACGCCCGCTTTCGGGCGCCTCACGCAGCAGCCTTCGGTCGAACGGCCCCACTACGGAGTCGGCTGGTTTGCCGTCCCGGAGGTTGTTCCGCCCGGGATGGGGTCGCCGCGCAGCCGCGCCCGGAAGACCCAGTAGGTCCAGCCCTGGTAGACGAGCACGATCGGCGTGAAGACGAGCGCCACGATCGTCATCACCCACAGCGTATGGTGGGACGAACTGGTCGAGAAGATGGTCAGGTTGTTGGCCGAGCTCGTACTCGAGACGAGAACACGCGGATAGAGCGAGACGAAGAGCGTCGCGGTCGCCGAGACGATCGCCAGAGCGGTCGCGGCGAAAGCGGCGCCGTCGTGATCGCGAAAGACGAGCCCGAGCGAGAGCAGAAGCAGCAGCGCGGCGGCACCCGCCAGCAGCGCGGCGGCAACCCACTTCCCGCCGACTGTGCCGGAATCGGCCCAGCTCCAGAGGAGGATCGATCCGGTTAGCAGGATCGCCGGCAGAGCGAGAGAGAGTGCGATCCGGCGCGCACGCCGTCTCACCTCTCCCTCAGTCCTGAGAGAAAGGAATACGGCGCCGTGGAAGGCGAACAGAGCCAGCGAGACGAAGCCGCCCAGGATCGCGTAGCCGCCGAAGAGGTCGAGCACCCCGCCCGAGTACTCGCCGCTCGCGCCGATCGGGACGCCGTGGATGACGTTGGCGAAGACGACGCCCCAGAGGAAAGCCGGCAGAGCGCTCCCCAGCACGATCGCCACCTCCCAGGCCGCCTGCCAGCGCTGTTCCGCTCGCTTGGCCCGGTACTCGATAGCGACGCCACGGAAGATCAGCCCGAGCAGGATCAGGAAGAAGACGATGTAGTAGCCCGAGAAGAGGGTCGCGTACCAGCTCGGGAAGGCCGCGAAGGTCGCGCCGCCGGCGACGATCAGCCAGACCTCGTTGCCGTCCCAGACGGGCTCGATCGTTCCGATCACGGCCTTGCGCTCGGCCTCGTCGCGCCCGATCAGCCGCATCAGCATCCCGACTCCGAAATCGAAGCCCTCGAGCACGAAGTAGCCGCCCCAGAGCACGGCCAGCACGACGAACCAGAAGCCCTGCAAGCCGGCGAAGCTGTTGGCGAGAATCATCTCAGTACCCCAGCTCGATCTGTTTCGGCTCCTCGTCCTTGCCGGCCGGCGGCGCGGGCCCGCCCTTGACTACGTGTACGACGAGCCAGATCTCGGTCGCGGCCAGCAGCGTGTAGACGAGGATGAACCCGGCCAGCGTGAAGGCGACGGCCTGGACGCTGACGGCGTGCGAGAAAGCTTTCGATGTCTTGAGCAAGCCCTGAACGATCCAGGGTTGCCGCCCCATCTCGCGCAGCAGCCAGCCGAACGTGTTGGCGAGGAACGGGAGCGCCAGCAGCGGGATCGACAGGCGCAGGAAGAGCGACGAGCGCTCGAGCCGCCGCTTGCGCACCAACCAGAGCCCGAGCATGGCCCAGCCGATGAAGAGCATCCCGATCGCGATCATCAGGCGGAACGACCAGTAGTCGACGACCACGATCGGTTTGTAGTTTCCGGGGCCGTAGCGCGCTTGGTACTGCGCCTGCAGGTTGTTGATGCCCTCGACCTTGCTGTTCCAGTGCCAGTCGGTGAGGAAGGAGAGCAGGTGCGGAACGGTGATGTCGACGGTGTTCTTACTCGGGTACTTCTCGAACGGCGTAATCGCGAACAGCGACAGGCTGGCCGGCTTCTCGGTCTTGAAGAGAGCCTCCGCGGCCGCCATCTTCATCGGTTGCTCGCGCGCTACCAGTTGCCCCTGGAAGTGACCCCAGCCAACGACCGAGATCGCACCGACGAGGAGCACGACGAGGGAGATGCGCGCCGCCTGACCGAATAGCTCGACCTCGTTCTTACGCAGCAGGTGGTAGGCGGAGACGGCCAGCACGAGCGCCCCGGCTGTGACGATCGCGGCCGAGATGACGTGCGCGAAGGCCTCGAGCAGGTTCCCCTGCGTCATGATCGCAAGCAGCGAGGTCATCTCGGCTCTTCCTGTGGTGTGGTTGATGCGGTAGCCGACCGGGTGCTGCATCCAGGCGTTGGCGGCGAGGATGACGTAGGCCGAAGCAATCGAGCCGATCGCGACTGCCCAGATCGTGGCCAGGTGCAGCCGCGGGCTCAGCCGTCCGGCGCCGAAGATCCAGAGCCCGATGAAGACCGACTCGAGGAAGAAGGCGACGAGCCCCTCGATCGCCAGCGGCGCGCCGAAGACGTCGCCGACGTAGCGCGAATAGGTCGCCCAGTTCATGCCGAACTGAAACTCCTGCACGATGCCGGTGACGACGCCGAGCGCGATGTTGATGATGAGGATCTTCCCGAAGAAGCTGGTCAGACGCTGGTAGCGCTCCTGTTTGGTTCGGTACCAAGCGGTCTGTAGGCCCGCGACGAAGAGTCCCATCCCGATCGTGACCGGCACGAAGAGGAAGTGGTAGATGATCGTGATGGCGAACTGCCAGCGCGACAGGCCAACGGTCGTGACAGCGAGCGCGGTCAAGTGGTGGCGTCCTCCGCGTCGCAGCGCATGCCGGTTTCATACCCCGTGCGACGTCAGATTGCAAACAGCGAGTCAATCCGGCTAGCAGCGCCCATTGCGCTGACACTTCTCGGGGTCCGAGCACCTCGCTAAACCACCCGCCACCCCCCACCCTCCCACGGGGCGAGACACGGTATCGAGAATCGACTCGCGGAAATGCGTCGACTTTGTGAAAACTCCCGCGACGATCCACCGGGGAGCGCAGCCGGAGCGGCGGCCGGCCCGGGCTGACTAATCTGCGACCCGTGCCGCGCGACAGCCTCTCGAACGCCGAAGCCCGCCGGATCGCGCTCACTGCGCAGGGATTCGGCCGTCCGAGACCGGTCGGAAAGGTCGGCTTTCGCCACCTGCGCGCGGCGATCTGGCGCCTCGGCCTCCTCCAGCTCGACTTCGTCAACGTGGTCGTGCCCGCTCATTACCAGGTGCTCTTCTCACGTCTCGGCGCTTACGACATGTCGCTGCTCGACCGGCTCGCCTACCGCCGCCGCGAGCTGACCGAGCAGTGGGCACACGAAGCCTCGCTCGTCCCGATGGAGCTGTGGCCACACCTGGCTCACCGCCGCGAGGCACATCCGATCCGTCCCCGCGGCTTCGACGTCTTCCTCGCCAGGCACTCGGGCTACGTCGACTGGGTGCTGGCGGAGATCGATCGCCGCGGTCCGCTTGCCGCCGAGGATCTGCCCGTGCCGGACGGAGTGGACAGGCGCCTCGACGGATCGTGGCTCGGGACGGTGCCGCGGGCTCTGCTCGAGCACCTGTTCGGGCGCGGCGTGCTGGCGGTCGCCGAGCGCCGGCCGAGCATGGCACGCGCCTTCGACCGCTCCGAGCGCGTCGTTCCGGCCGAGCACCACGGTCGTACCGTCAGCCGCGCCGAAGCCCAGCGCGAGCTTGTCCGCATCGCCGCCAGCGCCCACGGCATCGCCAGCGCCGCCGACCTCGCCGACTACTTCCGCCTGCGCGTCGGCGAGGCGCAACCGCGTATCGCCGAGCTGGTCGAGAGCGGAGAGTTGCGCGAGCTGGCCGTCGAAGGTTGGCGTGGTCCCGCGTATCTGCACCGCGACGCAAAACTGCCTCGCCGAGTTGACGCCGCCGCGCTCATCTCGCCCTTCGACCCGCTCATCTGGACGCGCAAGCGAAGCGAGCGCCTGTTCGGCTTCGATTACCGCTTCGAGATCTTCACCCCGCGCGAGCAGCGGCGCTGGGGCTGCTACGTGCTTCCCTTCCTGCACGGAGATCGCCTCGTCGCCCGTGTTGACCTCAAAGCCGAGCGCACCGGCGGACGCCTGCTCGTGTTGACGACGCACTACGAGCCCGGCGTCGACCGCGCTGAAGTGAAGCCCGCGCTCACAAGCGAGCTCGAAACAATGGCGGGCTGGCTCGGGCTCGAGCTGGGCAGCCCGGCGTAACGTCACGGCTGCAGCCTCAGGCGCGCTCGCGAGAGACGTGATTCAGCTGGAGTCGGTGCCGCGCGCCCGGAAGGATTCGTGCGCTCTCTACGAAATCGGGCAGAGAGAGGGGAAGTGCAGAGAAGGAGAGCCGGTATGACCGCACCGTCCAACCACGAGAGCGAAGCGAAGCAGGGCCGTGAATGGCGCATCTGGCTCATCGCCGCGATAGTCGTCTACGGCGTCCTGTTTGTCGTCCTGAACAGCAAGCGCGTGAAGATCAGCTTCGTCTTCTTCTCGGCCGAGTCGTCGCTTCTGATCGCGCTACTCCTCGCCGGAGCGCTCGGCTTCGTCGCCGGCTGGCTCGTGCGCCGGCGGCACGATCGAGAACGCCGCGACTGACTCGACCACCCGCCCGTGTTGGCCGCGCGAGCACGGTTTACCGCCGCGTCCGGTAGCGGCTATCGTGACCGGGCCGAGCCCCCGTAGCTCAGTGGATAGAGCAGTGGTTTCCTAAACCACGTGCGCAGGTCCGATTCCTGCCGGGGGCATTACTTGTGAGACGGCTCGGGAAGCGGTTTTGCGGGGATTTGGAGTTACTACATCGGAGCTGCGCAAAGCGCGCCGTCTACCACCCGTCTACCGGCGGCGCAAGTCCGAGTTCCTCAGGGACGCACTCTCTAGCGGAGATCCGCCCGCCAGTCGGGCTCAAACGAAGGCGACGGTTCCAAAACCCGTCCGTCGTCGAGAGGACCTACAATCCAGGCGTCGAAGTCCGGCTACTGGGATAACAAAGACCGGGAGTGTAGGCCCGGCCCTTGCTGGTCGCGTTACTGACTACTTCGTCTTGTCAGGCTTGCCGTACCCGTAGCCGGGCTTCGGCGTGGGCGGCAGGGGTCGCCCCTTGATCGAGGTAACCTCGTCGCCCGTCAAACCGCCATGCGGCCCGACGACCGGGTACTGCCCGCTGACAGGCGTCTCCTGCCCGGGTTTATAGAGTTGCTTTGCCATGTGAACCTCCTTTCCGACCGGCGGGGCGGGATTGCCCGCGCGTCGCGGGACCCCACGATAGGAGCAGTGCCGGACGGAGTAGGGAACCGCTTCGCAACCCACGGAGGCAGGCACGAGTGAACCTAATGACCCGATCGGACGGCATTAGTCCTAGGCACGGGGTGAAGAGTTTTCTCAGCACGCACGGCGCCATATAGAATCGGTACAAACTACGGTAACGTGTCCTGGGTAGTTGAACTACTTTGAGAACAAGATAAAAAGTGGTACCCACAAAAGGAGCTTACGGTGACAGGTGAAACGATAGAGATCATTCGCCGGCACCTCAACGCGATGCTCGACGAGCTGAGCAACCTTGGCTCGGTCGAGATGATCGGAGAAAACATGACTTCGTTGACGCAAGAGCGGCAAGAGGCTGGAGCGGATTCGCTTCCGGCCACCTGGCACCACGTCAGGTCGCAAGAGGGCGAGACGTATAGCTGGCCGAAGGCACTCGAGGAGTACCGCACATTCGACATCTACGAAGGACGCTCCCCGAACGGGACGCTCAGTCGATGGGCGATCGGCGAGTGCGAGCGGACAAGCGTGTGGGGAAGGGATAGGAAGTACTACATCGTCTTCCGACTAGGAGCCGGAGATGGGTCAAAGCAACCGATCTGTGAGTACTTAGAGGCCGACGACTACGACCAGACTAGCGAGCTCATAGCGATCATCCGCGGTGCCGGAGGGCCACGCGGGCAACGCATGTTCAATCCAGGTGATCCCCTTCCAAGCTACTACGAGGGAATGCGCGTCGAAACCTACCGCGACCGCATCCCAGGAACTCCAGAATTCCGAGGCTGGAACAAATTGGCCGTTGTCGCGCGGGAGAACGACCGCGAAGCGATGCTCCGTCATGCTGCGATCCAAGTACTCCTCCGCCACTCGTAGCCGCCCTGAGCGTTTCTCTGGTCTGTGTTGACTTCGAACACGAGGTTCGGTCCGGAGGTCGTTCCAACGCCCTCTCGGTCAAGGGAAGCTCTCCGAGAGACCCAGAAAAACATCCTCGAAGGCAGGGCTTCATCCGGAAGGCGAGTTGTGGCTGGCCCCCTGGGCGAAGTGGTGGGGTGTGCGAGTGTTCAGGAACGTAGCCCGAGCAGTTCTCGAGACGTTGTGTGAAATACACGCCCGAGGGGACGCGCGCTATTGAGTCCGAGCCGAATTAGCGATCCAGCTCGCCTGGCAGATTCCGTCGCGTGGAACAACCGCCCGCGTCCTGCCTCCCTTAAGCGAAACCGTCTCGACGCGTCCGAAAGCCCGCCCAATGGAGGCGGTGCAGTCGTCTATCAGAGCGACCTTTCCGTCGCGGCTCAACCCGAGCGCGTTGCCGCTCCCGGCGAAGCTCAGTCTGCCGCTGGGGACGTCGATCGCCCTGAACTTCCCTGGCCCGCGCCACGCCACGATCGACAGGAGCAGTAGCTTGCCGTCGGCAGACCAGACAGCCGGAGCGACGTAGGCTGCGTACTGTGTGCTGGCGAGCCGGCGCAGGTGACTGCCGTTGCCATCGATCAGCCAGATCTCGTGGTCGTGGCTGAAGGCGATCTTGCTCGGTCCCCAGACGGGGTCGCGCGCGTCGCCGAAACGAGTTATGCGCTGGCTCTTGCCACTGGCAAGATCGAAGACGTAGAGATCGCTGGCGAGACTCGAGCCGCTGTGGCTAGTGGAGCTGCGCCTGAAACGGTTATAGACGATGAAACGGCCGTCTGGAGAGAAGCTGGGGCCGCCGACAAAGCGTCCCTTTGCGATGAGCGTCTCCGCGCCGCTGGCGAGATCGAAGACGTAAATGCGATGCACCGCTCCGACGGCCAGGCGTCGCGAATCTGGTGCCCAGGCAAGGTCGTTGGCGCTCGTCATACCCTTGATCCGTTCCATCCTCCCGCCGCTCGTCGTCATCACGAATAACTTGGGGTTGCGGCAGGACACGCCCGGCGGCGTTGAAGTGCAGGTCGCTCGAACAAGGGCGACGAGGCGTCCGTTCGGCGAGATACTCGGATCGGATCCGTTCGTAAGCCGGACCGGATGCGTCCCGTCGGCGTTCGCACGCCAGACCGCCCCTGACCCGATCGCGTCGTCCGCGTAGACGAGAGTGCCCGTCAGGCCGCCGCCGTTCCGAGTTTCGAGCAGAGCCACGGCGATCGCGGTGACGGCGACTACGACGACGACCGCCGCCGCTACAAGCGAGAGCCTCTTCATTGCCGGGAGGTTAGCGCGGAACGCACCGATACTCGCCTGGGCGACGCTCGCAACGCTTGACCTCTGTGGAAGAGCCTCTCTTGACCGCACGCATCGCGGACGGGTCGGCGGCCGCCTCAGCTCCCCGTGTGTTCACGGGAGGGCTCCGAGAGGCCTCTCCGGTCACGTCGGCAAGGCACTCATCCCGTGTGGGTGTCTGTCGGACTCAAGCTCAGGCGAGCGTCCCTAACCAGCACCGTCGCGCATCAGCCGGCCAGAAACCCGAGATAGCGCCAGGCGGGTTCGAACCGGGACGCCTCTCGCTTTCTCGGGGCGCCGTCGGTGCTATGAGCCCGGGGAGGACAGTACTCAGCGGCGGCTTCAGGGTGTACGCTCGAAGCGTGGATCCCGAGCGAGCACGCAAACTGCTTTCCATTGAACGCGAGCGGATCATGGAGGGCATCCACAAGCTGGCGCCGGGCGAGAGCGACGAGCCGACGGCAACCGATCAACATATGTCCGATCAAGCGTCGGACCTCTACGACGCCGAACTGGACGAAGGTTTCTCCGACGAACTACGCGACGAGTTGGCGGCCGTCGAACGCGCCGAGCAGAGGCTTGCCGCGGGCACCTACGGGTTGTCGATCGAGAGCGGCGAACCGATCCCGGACGAGCGTCTCGAGGCCGAGCCGACCGCTGAGCGGACAGTCGAAGAGCAAGCTCGTTTCGAGCGCGAAAACTGACTCAGCGGCATTGGTAAGGCTGGAGGCCGATCGTGACGTTCCCCCCGGGACACTTAAGCGGGAAGATCCAAGCTCACCTGACGAAGACGAGCTTCACGCCTGACCAGGCGAGCAAGGTCAAGCTCGTCTACGCCTTCTTTAGCACCTGCACGAGCTTCGCCTACGTGCTCGCGTTGAAGATGGGCTCCAAGTGGCAGACGGTCGAGAGCGCCACGAAGAAGGGGCGCTTCAAGGGCTCCCATACGACGACCGTCGACACGCTCTTCGCCGGAAAGCCGATCGAGGTCGGCCACTACCGCCTCGAGCTCGCTGTCGATACGAACGGAAACCCGCCCGGCCTGCTGGGCTTCGGTCGCCCCGGCGATATCTCCACCGGGGCGAACAGCGTCGTGCTCGAGTTCGTCATCGGCCTATCGCCGAAATGCTCCTCGCTTCCCACCGTCTCCGGCATGGCCGAGCAAGGCCAGACGCTCAACGCTTCCGCAGGCACTTGGGCGAACTCACCGACCTCCTTTGCCTATCGATGGCAGCACTGCGATAGCTCTGGCGTGTATTGCAACGATATCTACCTGGCCACTTCTTCCGACTACACCGCGACCGCAAATGACGTTGGCATGATCTTGCAGGTTGTCGTCACCGCCACCAACGCCTTCGGCTCGACCGAGGCGGTATCGAGCCAGTATCCGACGGCCGGAACCGGGACAGTCGCCAACGACGGTACCTTGCCCTCGCTCGTCTGGGCGGACGAGTTCGACGGACCGCCAAGCGCGCCGCCTGACGGCGCCAAATGGACCTACGACACCGGCCCCACCGGCTGGTGGATAGACGTAAACCAGGAACTCGAGTGTTATACGGATCGGACGGAAAACGTTCGCCTAAACGGCACTGGCCAGTTGGAGATAGTCGCCCTGGAAGAGTCCTACGATGGCATGGACTACACGTCCGGGCGCATCCTCACGCAGGGGCGTTTCTCCTGTAAGTACGGACGCATCGAAGCGCGCATACAAATCCCCTCCGGCGAGGGGTTGTGGCCGGCGTTCTGGATGCTCCCGACGAATTACGTCCCGGGTGATCATTGGTACATGAACGGCGAGATCGATGTGATGGAGAGCTTTGGACGTGATCCTGATCAGACAACGATTGCCGGGTCGATTCACGGCCCCGAGTGCACACCCGACTGCGTAGACAGTTGGGCCAGCACAAACTACGCGCTCCCAGGCGGCGCCTCGTTCGCCGACGACTATCACCTCTATGCGGTCGATTGGTCTCCGGGAAAAGTCGACTATTACGTCGACAACGCTCTCTACGCCACGTATACGCCGAGCAGCCTTCCGTCCGGAGCCTGGGTTGTCGATCATAATCAGCCCTTCTTCCTCCTCCTCAACCTCGCTGTCGGTGGCAGAGGGTCGGTATCTCCTCCCCTAGGGAGCTCCGCTTTCCCGGCCACGTTGCTCGTCGACTACGTCCGCGTCTATAGCGGCTAGGGAACCGCCGGATACGCCCCCGATCGATTCTGGAAGGCGCCGGCTCCTTAACGCTGGTCGAGCCCGGGCCGATCTGCCCTGCGGACGCCAAGCCGTCCGGGTGTACCAACTACTTGCCTTCGTTAGCCTCCTCAGCGAGGCGCGGACGAGCTTCCCTTGACAGCACGCATCGCCGACGGGTCGACGGCCGCCCTAGCTCCCCGTGTGTTCACGGGAAGGCTCGGAGAGGCCTCTCCGGCCACGTCGTTAGGGCACGCGCCCGACGCAGTGCCATCGTGGTCGAGACCGTGACGCTAGAATTCGCGAGGGATGTCAGGCGTCACAACAGTTGCGTCGCCTCGCTCGGCGGAAGCCCAGATACAGTGAAGTAAGGTCAGGCAGGTACCGACCCAGCGAGATACGGAGGTAGTGGGAATGGCACAGTGCGTCTGTCCGTGGTGGCTCGGGTACTTCCTCATCTCCCCACTCCGGCGATTGTGGCAGAACCCTGAGAAGGTCCTCCGCCCCTTCGTCACGCCCGGCATGACCGTACTCGAGCCCGGCTGTGGCATGGGCTTCTTCACGCTCGAGCTGGCACGTCTCGTCGGAGATCACGGCAAGGTCGTGGCTGTGGACATCCAGCCGAGGATGCTCCAGGGACTGAGCCGGAGGGCCCGAAGGGCCGGCCTCGGACAAAGGATCGAGACTCGGCTGGCCGAGGGGGAGGGGCTCCCTACTCGAGACCTCTCGGGCCGGGTCGACTTCGCGATTGCCTTCTGGGTCGTTCACGAGCTGCCCGACGTCGAGCGCTTCTTTGCGGACCTGCACGAGTCGCTCAGGCCCGGTGGAAAGGTTCTTGTGACCGAGCCGAAGGGCCATGTCAGCCAAAATTCATTTACCGAGGAGATCGAACTGGCCTCTCGTAGCGGTCTCCACGTCGGTAGCCGCTCGGAAACCAGATCGAATATCTCGGTAGTGCTCGAACGGACATAGCCCTCGCAGCGACCCCGCCGGCGATCCGGTTTTCCGGACCGGACAGCCGTTAGCATTGGTCTTCTTGTCCCCGTAAGGAGAGGGTTGACGTAGCAACGAAGAAGCAGAAGGCACGGGCAGCGGCTGCGGGGAAGGGCATCCAGGCCAAGCCCAAGCCGAAGAAGAAGATCTCGCGCGGGAAATGATCGCTCGTCGGCGCTACCTCGAGGCGACAGACCGTACGCCGCGCGCCAGCGGGCCGCTCAGCAGCGCGCGGCCGCCGTCTACGACGAGGTCTTCTTTCCTTTGGCCTCGCCGAGCAACTCGTTGGCGCGACGGTCGGCGAACATTGTGAATGCCTCCTGCGCAAAGCCGAAAAACGCGGCGTAGGCGAGGATCCCGCCTCCGGATTGCGGCTTGAACGCGCCGAGAAGCCCGTGCTGCATCCACAAGATGCCGAGCAGACCCGTGAGCGCTCCCGCGGGGACCTTGAGTAGAGCCATGACCATCGGCAGCAAGTAGGGAGCGGACGAGCCCTCGAGATTGCGCAGCGATGCCACTCCGGCGAGGAGTCCTCCGAGCGCGCCGGCGAGAAAGACCTCGGGAATCGTCGAGCAGCTTCCTTGCTTGTTGCAGGCGAGCGCGAGCAGGAAGTTCGGATCACCGCGGGCGAAAAGCCAAGTCAGTAAGAGCCCAATCGAGAGCAAGAGTATCGCCCAGAGGATCAGGTTGCGAAAGTTGCGCAGGTGGCTGTGGGCATCGTCGGAGATCGCGTTCAGCGTCGCTCGAATGCGGCGCAACCCTTCTCGATCGAGCGTGCCGTTCACGGCGCTCATTGCCTTGAGCTCGTCTAGGTAGGGGCTGTAGAGCGGGTTCGTGTCGTGCAACTGCTTCTTCACATCCGCGGTGAGATCGACGATCTGTGCGCGAACGACGTCGTCGCTTTGAACGAGTAGTAGGAGCTCCTCCGCCTCGTGAATCGCCAGCCAGGCGCGCTCGATGTCCGCGCCGGTAAGCCAGTTCGTGAGATAGCTCCGCCAATTCCCCCTCGCATAGTCACTAGCGTCACGTAGGCGCGCCTCGATCAGAGCGCAGCGCTCCTGTGCGGGCGGATCCAGCTGCTCCTTCGGCTCCTTCGGTACGAGAGCGAGATCGTCTAGATCGCGGCTGACCGCTTTGAGAACGAAGGCTCGCCAAGGCGTAATGGTTTTACAGCGCCTAATCTTGGATTCGAGGACTTCGGTCATTACCGATTGCGAATGCCTTCGAGAAACCGGCGCGGCGCACTTACTACACGCTAATCCTCGCATGCCGCTAGTCAAATGGCAACTACTTCTTCCATGTCCGACCCCTCTCCATCTGACCCAAGTCGTGTGTCGTAGCGTCCGACCTTGAGAGACCGAATGGAAGTTCGTCTCTGAGCGCCGGGCCTTTCTAGTCTGCGACCAGAACCGATCGAGGGCTACCAAACAGCCCCTTCGGGCTCCCCAAGGTGAATGACCCTGAGGTCGTCGTGTAAGTGCGACCGCCGCCGAGAGTCTGAGCGCGGCGGCTAGAGGTGGGAGTAGGGGTAGACATTACGGCTCCAAGACCACTCTCCGCCCTCGGTCTCGCCCCGGGAGATGTTGTCCACCGCCACAAATGGTCCCTTGGAGTCGCGCGCCTCGAAGAAGAGCGCTTCGAAAGTGGCCGCCGACTTGTTTCCCTCGGTCGTCTCCGGGTTGAGTAGGGAGACGATCGCCGGGACGTCGTTGACGAAGTTCTTTCGCGGGCGGTCGGTCTGGACGACGAGCAGCGGCGCGATCTGCTCCGGCCGTAGCAGCCTCAGCGAGACCACGTGGAAGCCGAACTTCCGTCCGATCAGGTCCACGCGTGCGCGGAAGGCCGAAGGGGAGGGGTTGGGAAAGCGCTGACCGAGAGCGTTGCCCCGGTTGGAGAGGCCGCCTTCGATACCCAGGGTCATCCAGCCGACCAACGGGCCTCCGCCGGCGGCGCAGAAGTCGTCCCGAAGCCCGCCTGCGACAATCCCCGACTCCCACTGGGCGATCATCCCGTCTATCGGCGGCTTACTCTCGCTACGTACCCTGAACCGCTCCGGACCGAGAATGGTCGCCCAGAGCGCGTCGCCCGGCGGCCGGACGCCCGCGAACTCGCTCTTGTAGCCTCGCCGCACCTTCACTGGCACCGCACCGATACGGATCGAGCTGATGTAGCGGCGGTCGCCGAAGCGGGCAAGCAACCGTTTCACGACCTCCGAAGGGGGTAACGGCCGGGAACGCGGTGAGGGTGCGTAGCTCGGTGCGGCGGCCATCGGCCTCGAATTAGCTCCTGTTCCGAGCCCGAACGGGCGCGTCCAGCACGATCGCTGCGAGAAGTTCGGATATAGAGGCCAGCTGCTCGGCGAGGGTGGCTTGTCGGCGGATATCTGTGTGCTCTTGCTGCCGCAGCCAACGGCGCTCAGAGCGAGCAGCGAAACCGCAAGCAGAGCGCCCGCGAGAGCGATTCGCTTTGACATGGCGCAAGTTTACGGCAGAAACGCAGCCTCCTTTCGGGAGCCAGGCGGCTCACCCTATGGATAAGGAAGGCCCGTGTGTCGTAGCGTCCGACTTTGAGAAACCGAACGGAGGGAGAGATGGCAGCACGTGAGCGCTACTCGGTGGAGCAGATCATCGCCAAGCTGGTCGAGGCGGAGAAGCTCCAGGGCCAGGGCCTGACCATCCCTCAGGCCTGTAAGCGCCTTCAGATATCCGACCAGACCTTCTACCGCCGTCCTCATCGAGGCCTCGGCATGTGCACACCGCTCCAATATGCGAAAGACTGTAGAGAGGGTCCGAAGTGAGAGTCCCCTCCCGCACAGAAAATGGACCAGTCGCTCCCCGAGCCGCGTCAGCCGGTCGGAAGAGCGCCGGACTCTTCTTGGGGAGCCGCCCTATTGATTACCAACAAAGAAAGTGGACCAAAGCGTGGGGGACGGTCAGTATTGTCGTTGTTCTACTAAGGAGTAGGAAACGTACACAATGTATCGTACCGCCGTTTGCTGCACGCTAATAGCAGTGACTACCGTATTGTTGTGTGGGTGTAACGCCAAGCGGCGAGCGCATGAATACCACTCGCAAGTGTCTATCACTGAACGAGACATCGATCGTTCTAGTGTGCACGTCCAAACGTCCAGAGAAGTAACCCCTCTATTGGACTTCCAACTGACGAAAGTGGGAGCGAGAAGGTACACGCAACTTACCTCACTAGTTGCTCACGAAGAAAGACGAAAGAAGACGGACATCTATATATCGATCACGGTTAACGGCAAGGCAATATCGAAATTCACAATAAACTACCGTGTAGACCCCAATGGTATCTCTGTGACGCCGTCTACTACTATAGAAATACCGTTTTCGAATAGAAAGAGGTTACTAACAATCGCTCGCGAACTACGAGGGAGGTAGACGGTGCGAGCGACGTAGAGTTCGAACTCCAGCAGCTACCGGGTCGCCGACGGTACAGGTAGGAGCCTGTGAGACAGTGACCTTGTCCGGCCGCCTGTTAGCTGGTCCAACTCGAGTGTCGCATCGTCCGACGTTGAGAGACGAAACTGAGAAGGTTGGTCACTCACAAAGAAACTAGACCAAAGCGCGCGGGCCGCTCATTAGAATTAACAGCTGGTGGTCCGGAACTTCACGCCGGAGTGAGTTACACGAAGATTCATAAGCTCTTATAACGCCGCATTCGGAGTAGACTAATGACTGAACCAACAAGCGAGCGCTTCATCGGCACGATGTGGTACAAGCCCTCTTTGCGTAAGCTCTGGCTACCATATCGTCCCGGAGTCTCGTGGCCGTTAGCGGAGCTGGTTATCGATAAGGAATGCGTCTCAATTCAACCACGGTTCGCTCTATTAAGGCGGTTGTTCACGCCGTGGCACTTCACGTTAGATGAGATCGACGAACTCCGACATAGGCCCACTCCTTTAGGCCGTTTATTTGTTTTCTATCTTAATCAGAATCGTCAGATCGGGTTCCGCCTTTTCAGCGAAACGGGAGCACGCGCACTCTATGCTGCACTTGAAAAGCGCGGTATTCAGCTCGAACGCTAACTCCCGTCGGGACGAAGGGAAAGCTGACATCCTTCTGTAAGAATCGCTCCTCCTCAGTGTCCGACCCGTCTCCATCTGACCCAAGTCGTGTGTCGTAGCGTCCGGCCTTGAGAGACCGAATGGAGGGATAGACGGCAGCGCGAGGTGTCCACGAAAGCGGGGGAGTTCAATCGCAATGCTCGTGCTCGCCGCCGGAGAACGCAGACTTAATCGAGAGCGAGAAGCGCCTCCGTCTACCAGCCGTCTACCGGGAGCCGACGTAACCCACGGGACTCCGTGGATCGCCACGTACACCATGCCGCGTCCGAACAGGACGGAGCGTACTGGTGGGTACGCGCCGAACACCGTTCGCCTCATCCGGATCGCTTCCTAAACCACGTGCGCAGGTCCGATTCCTGCCGGGGGGCATTTCGCTATGCGGCTCTCGAAGCCGCGCCTCCCGCATCTGCGGGGCTAGGCTCTCTTGAGTGCAGGAAAGCGATCCACATAGCACGCAGCCGGACTTCGAGCGCTTGATCCAAGATGCGCTCGACTCGCTACCACCCGATCTCCGCGAACGGATCTCGAACGTCGAGGTCGTGGTCGAAGACGAGCCGCCGCCGGGTCAGCGACTGCTCGGTCTCTACAAGGGCGTGCCGCTCACGCGAAGAGGCAGTAACTACAGCGGGGCGCTCCCGGACAAGATCACGATCTACCGGCGCCCGCTCGAGCGCTACTACGGACATGACCCGGAGCTGCTCAGCCGGCAGATCAGGCACGTTGTGCTGCATGAGGTCGCACACCACTTCGGCATCAGCGACCAGCGGCTGATCGAGATCGACCGCTACTAGCGCGAGCGCGTCTTCGCTCCCGTCCGCGACGGGTCAGCTGTCGGGCTGCGCACGACCTGCGAGAGCCGTGACGGAGTCCCGAACCGGGTTGGTAGTGTTGGCTTCGGATGGCCGCGATCTCGGTGACTGTTTTCAGCGACCCGGCCTGCCCCTGGGCCTATTCGGTCAGCCCGTCGTTACGTGTGCTGGAGTGGCGCTACGGCGAGCAGCTCGATTGGAGGTTGGTGCTGATCGGTTTGGCCGAGCAGGCGAGCCACTACGTGGATCGCGGCTACACGCCCTTGCGCGCCGCGCAGAGTCAGGTTCGCTTCCGCCGATACGGTATGCCGTTTGCTCCTCAGCCAAAGGCGCGGGCGAGCGCGACTGCGCGTGCGTGTCGAGCGGTGGTCGCGGCGCGGCTGCTCGAGCCCGGCAGTGAATGGCGGGTGTTTCGCGCGCTGCAGTTGGCGAACTTCACCACGCCGCTACTACTCGACGATGACGTCCAGATCGCCGAGACGCTGAGACTGGTTTCCGGGGTGGATGCGGATGCGATCGTCGCGCGACTCGACGACCGGAGCGTCAGCGATGCCTACGAGCGGGACAAAGCGGAGGCGCGAAGCGCAGCCGGCTCGGCCGCGGAGCTCCAGGGAAAGACCGCGCAGACCGACGGGCCCGTCCGCTTCACCGCCCCGTCGCTCGTTTTCGAGCGCGACGGGCAGCGGTTGATCGCGGGTGGTTTTCAGCCGATCGAGGCCTACGACGTCCTGATCGCGAACCTGGACCCGAGCCTCGAGCGCCGGTCCGCCCCCGAGACCCCTGCGCCGCTGCTGGAGCGCTTTCCCGACGGCCTCACGACCCAGGAAGTCGCAGCCCTGCTCGTCAAGGGCAATGATGACGCCGACCGCCTCGCAGCCGAGAACGCTCTACTTGAACTGCTCGCGAGCGGCGCAGCCATTCGCACACCACTCGGCGACGACGCGCTCTGGCAACCCGCCGCAACTGTCGGCCTGACTGATCCGAAGGATCCGGAGCCGGCGTCGGAGGGCGGCTCGTGCTCGACCCCGGGCGATAGCTGCTCGATCGATCGGAGCTAGCTCAAGGGGCGTTGTTTCTTAGCCCGGAGTTCGCAGGTTTACGGAGCTCGAAACGACTCGAAGACGTGGTCTTGTTCTTCACCATCGTGAGATCGCGCTCGCGAGCTTCCCCCGAGCTCGTACCTGTCATAGCGGTAGCGGGGACGCTTCGAGAGACAGCACGCTAGCCCAACTATCAGCGGTCTACCGAGAGCCGATAGAGCCCAAGGGACGCGGCTCGTCTTCACGTAAGCCATGCCGTGTCCGAACGGGACCGAGCGCACTGGTGCCTATACGCCGGTCGCCTCATGCGAGTCGCGTCATAAACCACGTGCGCAGTTCCGATTTCTGCCGGGGCATTTCTGTGCCTGATCGAGTAGCCCCTCGTTTGCTCGCGGCTTCGCCTACCTCGTCCGGGGTAAAGCCGGGAGCTCTTTCTTCCGACACTCCTAACTAGGAGCGAGCCGGTTGTACGTCGTGAGGAAATTCCGCGGAAGAGCCTTGAAGATCCACAATTTCCCGATTGCCGTCGCGTTTCTAGTTGTCGGAGCCTTCGCTCTCGCCGGCAGTTCGTTACCGTCGGCGCCGACTGGCGCGCTCGCGGCGAAAAACAAAGCCGTCCATCAGCGCCACGCGACATCTGCCCCACGCACAGTTGCGAAGGCCAAGAAGCTCGCGCGCCAATCTGTGCTCCAGCTTGTCGGCAGCTATTCCGAGGGCCGTGCGAAGAGTGTCTGTACCGACCTGACGGCCAAGGCGCGCAAGGCACTCGGCGGCAACGTCGGTTGTGTTTCCAAGGTTCGGCTCGCGCGCGACCTCGAGCCTGTCTCGAAGATCGTCATCAAGAAGATCGTCATTCACCGCAACCACGTCCGGGCGAGCGTCGTCCGGCTACCTGAACCGTGACCGTAAGCTATCGCCTCGTTGCGCCATTCGAGTGGGAGGGCGGCCGCTACCGTCTCGACCTCTCGCTGTCGGCGTTGAGCAGGCTGTTCGGCTGATCGGGCCCGCGCGGACTTCATCCTGCGCCGGCACCGCGCCGGCAGAAGGTGCTTCGCTAGCCCGCCGCCGAGCTTTCCTTGGCTACCGAGCCGGCCACTCTCGCCGGGCCGGTGCTACCGCGCGGGGTGAGCCTACCGCGCGGCGTCTCGACATCGCTCGGCTCCGCCCCGTCGATCAGCGCCAGCAGCTGTTTGGTAGCGGCGGCACCGTAAGCCGGGATATCGCGAGTCACGGTCGTGAGCGGCGGGTGCACGACTCCGCACATCAGCGAGTCGTCCCAGGCGACGATCGAGACGTCGCCGGGTACCGAGAAGCCCATCTGCTGAGCGACGCCGAGGCCGGTGATCGCGAGCAGGTCGCTGTCGTAGACGATGGCGGTCGGCGGTTCGGGCTCGGATAGGAGCTTGCGCGTCGCGCTCGCTCCGCTTTCGGGCGCAAAGTCGGTATCCACTATCTCCGCCTCGAGGCCGAGCTCACTCATCACGGCCAGGAAAGCGGCCTTGCGCATGGCCGTGTGAACGAACTCGCCCAGGCCCGACACGCGGGCGATCTTCACGTGTCCGAGATCGGACAGATAGTTGACGACTTCGGAGACGACCAGCGCTTCGTCGTGCCAGGCGGCCGGAAGTGCGTGATCGTCCAGAGGCCCGCCGACGACGACGGCCGGCAACCCGAGCCGGCGCAGCTCGCCCACGCGGGGATCGTCGGTACGCAGGTCGACCATCAGAACGCCGTCGACAAGTCGTTCCGCCCACCAGCGGCGGTAAATGGCGACCTCTTCTTCTAGATCGTGAACGAGCTGGATCGTGAGCGCGATCGAGCGCTCGGAGAGCTCCGACTCGACGCCGGCGATGAGCTCGATGAAGAACGGCTCGAGCGCCAGCATCCTTGCCGGCCGTGCCAGCACGAGCCCGCAGGCGTGCGCGGAGGCGACGGAAAGAGAGCGTGCCGCCCGGTTGGGAGACCAGCCCAGCTCGTCCACTATCGCGAGAATGCGCCTCCTCGTCTCGTCGGAGACGCCGCGTCGTCCGTTCAGGGCCAGCGAGACGGCTCCCTTCGACACTCCGGCGCGCTTCGCGATGTCACTGATCGTGACCCTCCGTGCAACATCCGAGCTATCCGCCACTACGACCTCCAGGCGATCCCGCCGCGATCGGGCGCTGTTTCCTTCCGGCTCTGAAAACTAAACGAAATCCCGGCTCGGAGACTGAACGTCAAGCTCTCGACGGTCGCCGCGGGCTCGAAAGTCGATCACGCGAGCGTCCGCTCACTTGCTCCCGGGTAGTTCGCGACTCAGTTTGCGGCCGTTGCCGTCGCGCGACGGCGGGTGCGTGTCGGAACGGTCTCCTCATTTCCTTTCCGTCGCTCGCCACGGTCACGCTCGATGTCGCGCATGCCCCGAAGGAACAGCGCGGCGAAGGTCACCGCCGAACCGATCAAAGCCGCTCCGACGAGAGTGGCGCCGACGCCGACAACCGCCACAACCGGCGCTGTGAGCGCCAGGGAGATGGGGACGAGACCGATCGAGATCAGCCAGTCGAGGCTCGAGACGCGACCGAGCATCCCGCCGGGCACATGGTGTTGCTTGATCGTCGCCCAGACGATCGTCCCGGCCGCCTCGAAGGCGTTGAAGACAAGGCAAGCCAGCATCAACTGCCAGACGGCCGTGGCGATTCCGTATCCGGCGATCGCGAGTGTCGCCAGCGTCCAGGTCACGTACATCACGGTCACATCGCGGCGCGGGTGCCCGCGCTGGCCCACCCAGATCGCGGCCCCGATGGCTCCGACGCCGCCGGCGGCGAACACGGCCCCGAGCGCGTCGGCCGACCCATGCAGGTTGTTCTTGACCACGTAGGGAAGCAACACCTCGGTCGGGCCGAGGAAGATCAGATAGGAAACGGCGGCCGCGGCGAGCGTTCCCCAGAGCCAGACTCGTTGGCGGACGAAGCTCAAGCCTTCCTTGACGGCGGCGAAGCTGGATTCGACAGCCTTCCCCTCTCGCGTCGAGAGGCGGGGCCGTACGAGCAACACTGCGATTGCCGAAGCGCCGAACGACGCTGCGTCGACAGAGAACGCGAGCCCCGGGTTGAGCGCGACGAGCGCGCCTCCGAACAGCGGTCCGGCGAGCCTGAGAGCGATCGGGCGGACGAGTTGATCGAGCGAGTTCGCCGCCGCCAGGTCGGCTTTGGGAACCAGGTCGGGGACGATTGCCTCGAAGGCCGGCGTGAAGAATGCGGTGCCGCTGCCGTAGATCGCCACGAGAGTTACGAGCTCCCAGAACTGCAGCCTGCCCGAAAGAGCGAGCGCAGCCACTGCTCCGACCGCAACTGCTCGCACAACGTCCGCGCAGAACATCACGCGGCGGCGGTCGTAGCGGTCGCTGACCACTCCACCGGCGAGGAGGAAGACGACGGTCGGAACGGTCATGCCGATGGCGACAACCGAAAGCGCGACCGGGGCGTTCCAGAGCAGGTATGTCTCCCACGCCATCGCGACGAGGAAGACGCCGTCGCCGATCATCGACGCCGTCATGCCCATCCAGAGCACGCGGAAATCCCTGTGGGCAAGAGGGGCGATCAGGCGGGCTCTGGCGAAGCCCCCGGAGCGGTCAAGCGCGTCGTGGCTGTGATACATCGGACGCCAGACTCCCGTTACCGGCGGCTACTAGGTCGGGCCGCCGCGAGAGGAGGTCGATCAGCGCCTCGGTGGTCATCGGGTGGCCGTACAGATAGCCCTGTCCGAGCTCGCAACCGAGTTGGTGCATCGAGTCCTCTTCCTCCGGTAGCTCGATCCCTTCCACGACCACCTCGAGGTCGAGGCTCGCACCCAGCGTGATGATCGCGGAGGCCAGAGCCTCGTTTCCATTCAGCCCTACGAACGAGCGATCCATCTTCAGGATGTCGATCGGGAAACGGCTGAGGTAGCTCAGCGACGAGTAGCCTGTCCCGAAGTCGTCCATCGCCAACCTGATTCCAAGCGCCTTCAGGTCCTGCAGCCGGCGAACCGCGAAGTCGGTGTCGTCCATGATCACCGACTCGGTGATCTCGAGCACCAGCGCCTCCGGCGCCAGGCCGCTTTCCTTGAGCGCATAGCGCACGTCGCTGATGATCGAATCGGACTGGAGCTGGCGGGCGGAGAGGTTGACGCTGACGATCAGCGAAGCCCTGTCACCGAACCTGGCGTTGAGCCCCGCGCCTTCGCAGCAGGCGCTCTCCAGCACCCAGCGCCCGATCGGGATGATCAGCCCGGTCTCCTCCGCGAGCCCGATGAACTCGTTCGGCGGAATCAATCCGCGCGTCTTGTGATTCCAGCGCAGGAGCGCTTCCACGCCGATGACCTCGTGCCCTTTCAGGCGAACGAGCGGCTGATAGTACAGCTCGAACTGATTCTCTTCGATTGCCTCCTGAAGCTCGGCTCGGAGCTCGAGTCGCTCGACGACACGCTCGTGCATCTCCGGCTCGAAGAGGCGATAGCTCCCCTTCTTGTCGCGCTTGGCCATGTACATCGCGACGTCGGCATCGCGAAGCAGGTCGGCCGCGTTCGGAGTCGGGCGCTTGCGATCGACGAGGCAGATCCCGATGCTGGCCCGCGGGAAGACCTGCTTGCTGTCGATCTCCATCGGAATCTCGAGCGCTTGAAGGACACGCGTGGCGGTGTCGGCGGCCTCGGGAGAGTCCACGACTCCTTCCAGCAAGACCGCGAACTCGTCGCCTCCGAAGCGAGCGACCGTGTCGGTCGGGCGAAGGATGATTTGCAGCCTTCGCGCTACCTCCTGTAGCACGAGGTCGCCGGCGCCGTGCCCGAGGCTGTCGTTGACCGTCTTGAAGTCGTCCAGGTCGATGAACAGGATCGCGACGTCGGGCAGCCCGCGCTGAGCGCGAGCGAGCGCGTGCTCGACGCGATCCGAGAACAGCGCTCGGTTTGCCAGGCCCGTGAGCCCGTCGTGGAACGCCTCGTGAGCCAGCTGATCTTCGAACAGCTTGCGCTCGCTGACGTCACGTCCGTTCAGGACGATCCCGCGGACATGCTCGTCGTCGAGCAGGTTCGTGAGCTGCACCTGGAAGCTCATGGCCTTTCCGTCGCGGTGCATGAGTGTGTACTCGACCGCACGCGTCTCGGCCATGCTTGTGCTTGCGCTCGCGATCAGCTGTTTGAGCCGCGGCCGATCTTCCTTGCTCAAGATCCAGTCGATTCGTTTCCCTTCAACCTCTTCGACCTGGTAGCCGAGCACGCGCTCGATCGACGGGCTCTGGTAGGTGACGGTGCCGTCCGCGTCGAGCACGGTGATCAGGTCGCTCGAATGAGCGACGAGCGAGTGGAAGCGTGCCTCGCTCTGTCGCCGGTGTAGATCTTCGGCCAGAGAAACGCCTTCGAGGGCAAGCGAGACTTTCGCTCCGAGTGCTTCGATTGCGTCGCCGAACTCGTGTGAAAGAGCCGTAGATACACAGACGATGAGCAACCCGCGAACGGTCGAACGGCTCGAGAGCGGGAGCACGAGCACCATCTGTCCGTCGAACAGCAACAGGTCGCCGCGCACCGACGCCGGCACCGCCGCGTAGCGGAGCTGGCGCGGCGCGGAGCTCATCTGGCGGAGCCAATCCGCCGTTAGCTCGTCGAGCTCCCAGCCACCCTCATCCGAAGAGGCGACCACCGCAGCGGATCCTTCGGACACCAATGCGAGCCGAATAGAGGCCTCCGTCTCGAGCAGGTGCTGAACGCCCGCTATCGCGGCCTGGTAGACCTGTTCGTGCCCAGCGGCCGCCACGAGGTCGGTACCAGCCTCCCTGAGCGTGCGCTCGCGCGCGACAGCCTTCTCCTCGCGGCGAACCAGCCCCGCCATCCTCGTAACGACGAGAAGGAAGAGCAGCGCCGACCCGACGATGATGACCATCACATCGGGGTTGTGAACTTCCTGGTAGAAACGGATCCCCGGCGCGATCAAGCACGCACTGCCGAGTAGCAGAAGGCGCACGTTTGTCAGCCGCGGGCGGGAATCGGTCGCGGGCTCCTCGAGCGTCCGCATCGAAGGATGAAGCGCGGCCGCGCCCCAGAGCACGTAGTACGCGATCCAGCCCGCGTCGAAGCTGAGCTGGTGATGGTAGGCGTTGACCAGCAGTGCGTAGTTGTAGGCGGAATCCGTCGTGAGCAGACAGACGATGCTCGCGACGAGAAAGTAGAAGGCGGGCGCGCGCTTACCCGAACCGACGGCGAGCCTGATCGCGGCTGCAAGCAGAAGCAGGTCACCGAGCGGGTAGAGAACCGAGACGGTCTTGGCAAGCCAGGTCATTCCGGAGAGATGGATGTTCGGAGCGATCAGGAATACCCAGGCGAGAAGGCCGATGCCGATCGTGAGGATCGCCGCGTCGATCAGCGCCGCACGATCCCGGTGCGGATTACGGCGCTTTACGAGCACGAGCAGGCCGACCATCAGAAGCGGGTAGACGGTGAGATAAAGCGCGTCACCAAAGGACGGGAATCCAACGTCGCCGCCAAGCAGCTTCGGATACGTGTAGGTATAGACGTCGCCGCAGAAGAAGAGGAACTGGCCGGCGAAGAACAGCCACCAAGCCGCCTGCGCCTTCGGCTTGTTTATTCGGATCCCGATCACGATCGCGACCGGCATCGACAGCCCGAGCGAGTTCATCAGCAGCGCATTGCCTGAAGAGAACACGGGAGCCAGGTAAACGGCCGCCAGCGTGCCCGTTATCGCCAGGTACCAGATCCAGGCGGGCGCTCGCAAGGCAGCGCGAAGGGTAGGTCGGTTCATGCCGCCTCCTCCGCTCGCTTCGACGGTTGCAGGTCGAAGGCGTTCGCGAGCTTGCCGAGAACATCGACGAGTTGATCGATCTCGGCCTGCGAGTTCGCCGCGGTGACCTGGATCCGGAAGCCCACTTCGCTTCTGGGCACGAGTGGGTACGCGGCAAGCGTCACGTAGATACCGTGCTCGAACAGGAATCGGCCGGCGGCGTCGATGTCTTCGTGCTTGGCCAGCGGGACTTCGATGATCGGGTGCCCCGAGCGGTTTGGCGTGTGGATACCGAGCGCGTCGAGACTCTCGAGGACGGTCGCCGTCTTCTGCCACAGATCGGCGCGAAGCACGTCGCCGCGCTTTTCGTTCAGATCGAAACCGGCAAGCGTCGTCGCCAGAGATGCGACAGGCGAGGGGCCCGAGTAGAGGTAAGGAGGCGCTGCCGTCTTGAGCAGCCGCTTCAGCGCGGGCGTGCAGGTCAGGAAGGCGGCGAGCGAGGAGTACGACTTCGAGAAGCCCGAGACGAGAACGACCTGGTCGTAACTCTCGCCGAGGTGCTGGACGATTCCGTTGCCGCGGCGTCCGTACGGGCAGAGCTCGTCCGGATCACGTTCGCCGATCACGCCGAACCCGTGTGCGTCGTCGACGTAGAGCAGCGCGTCATACGTACGTGCGAGGTGGGCAAGGACTTTGAGATTGGCGGCGTTTCCGGTCATGCTGTTGATCCCGTCGACGCAGATCAGCCGCGGCTTTGCGTTGTCCTCTAGTAGCAGCCGCTCCAGGTCGTCGAGGGCATCCGAGCGAAATCGCTTGATCGTGGCGCCCTTGGCGGCCGCGTAATCGCAACCGTCGTAGATGGTCTTGTGAGCCCGGTCTTCCATGAAGATCGTCCCACCACCGGCCAGCACCGGAATGATCGACATGTGGATCAAAGTGATCGTGGGCAAGACCAGTGCGTCTTCGCAGCCGAGCAGCTCGCACAGGTGCGTTTCGATCTGCTCGTACAGAACCGGGCTTCCCAGCATGCGCGACCAGCTCGGATGCGTGCCCCAGCGCTCGAGATAGGCAGGCACCGCTTTGATGATCTCGCTCTCGAGATCGAAGCCGAGGTAGTTACAGGAAGCGAAATCGGCGAGCCACTTTTCACCGACGCGAATCATTCGGCCGTCGATCTCGTCGATGACCGCATCCATCATCGGATTCGTTAGCTCCAGGTCGGCGAGATCGTGGCAGGTGGAGAGCCATTTGTCGATCCAACGCTCGGATTCGAGTGCGTTCGCAGCGGGCGTCGATCCGTTGTGAGACGCGGTCGCCTGTTTCACCGCTACTTTCTTCGCTGTCGGTCGCGCGCTCAAGAGCCCACTCCGGTCCGCAAGCGCGAGCTGGGTATCACGCCGCCACTGTTCGCGAGCTCGCCCCGTTCGTCGAAACGGCGATCGAGTCGACTTCGGCGAACCGTCGACTGGCTCAAAATCCGAGGCCTGGACATTCCTGGTCTCTCTTCCGCATACCGCAAGCCTTGCTCGGCGGTCATCTCCGAGCAGCGAGCTTGGCGTGGGGGATGTGTACGCTTTTCTGTTGCCGCTTACGCGTTATTGGGTGTGCCGCTACGCGTAAACACAGAGTTGGCTATCGCCACGGGTACGGCCATGACCCAAACAGGGGTTATTGAGTCACCCGTCCGTGCGCCTCAGTACCCCCTGTCAACTAACGTTTCGCGAGACTCCGTAGCGTTTTCAGCCTGCTCCAGGTTGAGATTTCCGCCAGCGATGTCCTTATATGCGGCTCTCGGGGCGAGGCGCTCATCGACCTCACACCGCCGGGAGGAAACCGTTATCTTCACGAGCGCGCATGGCGAGCACAATCCTCTGTTACGGCGACTCGAACACCTGGGGCTTCGTGCCCGGGAGCGAAGGTGAGCGCTTCTCCTGGGAGGAGCGCTGGCCCGGCGTGCTCCAGGGCGAGCTCGGCGCCGATTACCGCGTGATCGAGGAGGGGCTGAGTGGACGCACGACGGTGCTCGACAACCCGCTCGAGCCGTATCGGAACGGGCGCGAGTACCTGCTTCCCTGCCTCCAGTCCCACCAACCGCTCGACCTGGTCGTCATCTTCCTGGGCACGAACGATCTCGGCGACCGCTACTCGCTACCGCCACTCGATATAGCTCGCGGCGCCGCTCAGCTTGCTCTGCTGGCGCTCAGGAGCGAGACCGGGCCGGACTACGGGGCACCCGCCGTGCTGCTCTGCTCACTGCCGCGAATCGGCGATACGAGCAGCATCTCCGATACCTTCTCGGGCGCCGCCACAAAGGCCGCCGATCTCCTCCGCTGCTTCCGAATCGCCGCCGACGAGGTGGGCGTTCCGTTGCTCGATCTTTCCCAGGCCACCGCCTACGACGACGCTGACGGAGTTCACCTCAACGCCGGCGGTCATCGAGCCGTGGCGCTGGCGGTGGCGCAATCGGCGCGCGAACTTCTCGGCTAGGCGATTCCGCCGCTCACTTCTCTTCGAGCCGTTCGCGCAGCTCGGCCGCGCGGAGATCGGCCGTGTAGACGGGCGTTCCCGGCTGGTGCTTGCGCCCGCCTTCGGCCAGGTTGCCCGCGTCGACTGCCTCGAAGCCGATCTCGTCGATTAGCCCCGCTACGACAGCCTTTCGCTTCCTCGTCGTCTCCGGAGATCGGAATGCCGATTCGCTCCGGATCGTCCCCGGGCCGGCCCAGGTCTCGCAGCCTGACCCAGTAGATCGCGTTGAAGGCCTTGACGACGCGCGCGCCTTTCATGTGCGCCTGAAGCAGCTCGCTCGAGGTCGTCCGATCGGAATCGAGTTGCTCGAAGTGCCCGTCCCGTTGCGGGTAGTAGTTGTTCGTATCGATCACGATCTTTCCCTCGGCGCCCTCCGCGGGCAGCTCGCGGTAGCGACCCAGGGGAATCGAGACGACTACGACTTCGCCGAACGCGATCGCCTCGGGTGGCGTCACCGCCCGTGCTCCTTCGCCCAGCTCGGCTACGAACTCCTGAAGAGTCTCGGGCCCGCGCGAGTTCGCGACGGCCACCTCGTGGCCGGCCCGGACGAAGTGCCTGGCCAGCGTCCCGCCGATGTTGCCGGCACCGATGATCCCGATCTTCATCTCTCCTCCTCTCGACAGCTACCGCATACCCGCCGAAGCGAATGCGAACACAGTCCTGTCAAGCGTGCTGGTAATTATCCCTTGACACCACAGGACACCTGTTCTATTTTGATGTATGGCCTCCGTAAACAGAAACCAGCCGAAGCGCTCCAAAGCCTCCGAATCCACCTACTCGCTGATGGAGTTCCTGCGCGAGTTCCCGGACGATGCAGCCTGCCTTGAATGGCTTTGGCGCAATCGCTACTCGGAGGACGGAGAGCACGCGGAGTGCCCGCGCTGCGCGAAGGTTCGCTCGTTCAAGCGCTACGACAACAAGACTCGCGCGCGGCACGTCTGGACTTGCACCTCTTGCTCGTTCCAGCTCTCGCCTACGGCCGGCACGATCTTTCACAAGTCCCCGACCGCTTTGAACCTTTGGTTCTACGCCATGTACATCATGGCTAGCACTCGATGCGGGGTCTCGGCCAAGCAGCTCGAGAGAGAGCTTGGCGTGACGTACAAGACCGCGTGGCGCATGTTCAATCTGATTCGCAACCAACTGATGGTTCAGGACGGCGGGAAGCTCTCGGGCAAGGTTGAGGCTGACGAGACCTATGTCGGAGGAAAGCTCCGCGAAGGCGACGCGCGCCGGATGCGAGCGAAGGGCCTTGAGACTCGCGGCCCGGCCTCCAAGCCCCGCGTATCCGTGTTCGCGGCGGTTGAGCGTGGTGGCGTGGTTCGAGCGCGAGTCATTCCGAATAGTCGAGCTCACGTGCTGACTCAGAACGTCCGCCAGCAAGTCAAGCCGACGCGACCCTCTACACCGACGACTTCCACGGCTACGCAGCGGTCGGACGCGAGTACACGCACTATCGGATCAACCACTCCGAGCGTGTCTACGTGGACGGGCACATTCATACGCAGACGGTCGAAGGCTTCTTCTCCACCTTCAAGAATGGCGTTCGCGGTGTTTACCACTCACGTTTCCGCTAAGTGGCTTCAGGGCTACCTGAATGAGTACGCATGGCGATACAACCGGCGCGGCAATGGTCAGGCAATGTTCGCAGAACTGCTTGAGCGAGCAGCGTTCACTAGCTGAGTGGCGTAGATCAGTCTTCGTCGTTCGCAGCTAAGTGTGCGTACACAAACACGGCAACAACGGCCGCGAGATCACCGAGGATGAGTACTAGTGCTAGGGCGCTCCGACCTTCATAGGCGAGAAACGTTCCGGCGCCGATAATCGCCAATGCCACGAACAGGCCAGCCAACAAGCCCCATACTCGGTAACGAGCGAAGCATCGATCCATCTTTCGTCTATGTTGCGCCTCATCTTCGGTCAGCTTCAGGATTCTGTTAGCTGCTCCGGGGAGTACCTCTTCGTATCCTCTGAACATGGCGGGCGGGGGAAGCGGCCCAGAAAACGATGCCACCACTGTTCGCAGCGCTTTGACGACCTCAACGTTTTGGGCGATCTCTGGAGGCAGTGCGTCCGCGAGTCGCTGCTCTAGCTCCTGCTCCTCAGGCTCTTGAGCTACGAACTCGTCAGCTTCGTCGCTCATCTACGTCGAAAAGGCGCTCTTGGTGGGGGGATACTTCTAGATGGTCGTCAACGTACCCCTGCGAAAGCGTCTGGAGTGCCCGACGCATATCACCAGCAATAGCTCGCTGGTCGCGCCATAGACCACTGGCTAGTCCTGCGCTCTTGGGAGGACGTGCGATATCAACCCAACACGCAACGACCGCCGACGCCCCCGTAGCCAGCCCAGCAATCGCCGTCTTGTTAGGAGATCTCCGGGGAGAACGGAAGGATACGAAAACGTTGTTCATCGTTAGTACCTTAGCGCTCCGACTTGTCGCCGTGTTTACGTCTTTCCCGGCGAAGTCCTTCCTTACTCGGGGACGAGTCGCTGACCCTCTTGAGGTTCCCGAAGAACTTCTCGCGCTTCGGCGTCGTCGTCTCGAGCCCCTCGGCCGTACGCTCACGCCCGCGCTTGGCCGGCTCGGACTGCTGGGCCTCGACCTGCTCTCGCAGCTTGTCTGGATTCTTAGGGGTCATAGCTTCACTTCCGTTATTCGGCTAGAGCATCGGTACTTCTTGATCGACTTCGGCTCTTGGCAGATGAGGCGGTGGGCGTGGCGATGAATCACCTCGTGCCAATACTGCACTTCGGTCAGCCCCGTTTCGGCGCGATGCTTGTTGTCGATGATGGCCAGTGTTGTCTGACACTCCCTAAGAACGTCGGCGTGAACTGTGACCATCTTGTTGTCGAAGGTGACAAGGATGTAGGGCCCATCCATGTTCGCCGCGAGCCAGCGCAGCCACGGTGGGTCTTTGACCCCCTCCTTTTTGAGTTGGTGGTTCGAGGTCGCATCGAGATAGCCTCGGTCAACCAACTGGTATGCGATCTTCCAAGGGCAAGTCTCATCGATGACAATACGGTTCAGGCCGCTACTGCCTCTCTCACCGCTTTCTCGTATTCGACGGCATCAGTAATCTCGTCGTTCGTAAGGCCGAAATCATCAGCTAGCACTGTGCGTCCGTCTGATTGAGTCGCGAGCTTCGCCACGGTTTCGGTTGCGATGCGACGGCCCCTAATCGTCGGCTGTCCCGAAAGCCTCTCGGGGTTGACCTCGACAAACGGGTGGGGAGTGTCAAGCGAAACCCATCCTCCACGTTCAAGAGCGACTCTGACGGCCTTTAGGTCTATCAGCGTCCCGGCAATAAGCGTGTGTTCAGCCTTTAGGGCCGAAAGGACTAGGTCCCGTCCTTCTCTCACCACTACCAATCGCCCGTCATGTTCGAGCGGGGCCGTAGCCAACGGCCACTGACCATACTTCCCCCGCAAATTCTCGACAATCTGACGAACGTCGCGGGGCCGTAGACCCTCCTTGACGAGGTAGCGAACTAGGACGGCTTCTCCGGCGTCGGCATACGAGTAAACTCGCGGCCTCTCGGAGATCGACGGGATGATTCCATAGCGCGCCCATTGCCCAATACGGCGTGCGGAAACACCCGCCAGGCGGCCAACTTCTGAGGCGGAGTAGTGCCCGATGGCTCGCGGTGTGTGTGCCATCACACGCATCATATTCCCTGACCCCCGACAGACTCATGCCTAAGTGTGGGTACGAACATATGTTCTACTTTACACCTTGCCGTTTGTGGTGTCAAGGGATAGTTACCAGCGTGCTTGACAACACCGAGCTGTCAAGCTAGCTTGTCACTTATGAAGAACCGAGTGCGAGAGTTGCGTAAAGAGGCCGGACTGTCGCAAGGCCAGTTAGCCGACGCGGTCGACGTCTCGAGGCAGACGATCAACTCGATCGAGCAGGAGCGCTACACGCCCTCGCTACCACTGGCACTCGGGCTCGCTCGCTACTTCGGAACGTCGGTCGAGAGCCTGTTCAGGGAAGGGAGCTAGATGTCAAAGCGGATGAAAACGAAACTGCTCGTGCTGGCCGCCGTGTTCGTGGTCGGCGGCGGCGACTTTGCGGCGACTTGGATCCGTGGTGAGCACCAGATAGCGTTTGGGGTGCTCGGGCTGACGGTCGTCATCGCGCTGTTCCTGCTACTGGCCGATCGCAGCGAAAGGCTTCGCCGACGGATCCTCGACACGGACGAGCGCACTAACGCGATCGGCCTGTTCGCCGGCGCCTGGGCCGGAGTTGCCGTGTTCCTCGTCATCCTCGTGATATTCCTGGTGGAGTTCGCTCGCGGGCACAGCGGTGAGCCGTATTACTGGCTCTCAGGGCTGTACGAAGGCGCATTCGTGGTGTTTGCGCTCGCGCGGCGGGTCTGGCGCTAGCGGCTGCTACTGCTCGTCGTCTTCAGCAAGCTCGACATCGCGGGGAGGCGACGGAGAGCGTCCCCGCGCCCAGTCCTCGCGCGGATCGGGCATATCAACCTTCTTGACGCCGCCGGGGAAGCCCTCCTGGAGCCGCTCGTATTCCTGTGCCAGCCGTTCGTCGGGGTGGCTCCACTCGTGCAGGTAGTAGACGGCGTTGACGTGCGCCTGCAGCAGCTCCTTGGTGCAGCCGAAGCAGGGACGAGTAGTGGTGAAGAGGTCGGCCCCTTCGATCGCCGTGCCGAAGCGGGCGGCCGAGAGCAGCGCGTTCTGCTCGGCATGGACGCAGATGCAGATGTCGTAAGCGGTGCCCGACTCGTAGCTCTCGCGGTGCGCGCAGCGCTCGCATCCACCCTCGTCGCAATTGGTCATGCCTGAAGGTGTGCCGTTGTACCCGGTTGCGATCACGCGGTCGCCCAGCACGAGCACCGCACCCACGCGGCTGCCCAGGCAGTTGGCTCGCTCACGCACGGCCATGGCGATATTCATGAAGTACTCGGGGTACTCGGGCCGGCCGGATTGCGATGTCATCAAGGCTGATTCTAGGGCGATCGGTCGAGTGACGACTTCGTCGCGAATCTGGAACATGTTGGTGACAGCGCCGTTCGCGCCGTATCGCGGCTGGCAAGCTGCTTGCGATGGCCTTCGCGATCGTTGCTCACTCGGCCACGGAGACGAACCTGGGTCTGGCTTCGGCCTGGCGATCGAGCGAGTCCTACGGTGTGCTCGCTCCGCGCGAGGCGCTGCGTTTCCTCCGCCCCGGCGACGTCGCACTCGCGCGCCTCGACGTGCGCCGGACTCTGGATGGAGTCGAGCCCGGTCTTTCCGACCTGGTCGAGCTGGAACGGCGTGGAGTGCGCGTTCTCGACCGTCCCGAAGCCCTGCTCGCCGGGCACGACAAGCTTTTGAGTGCGCGCCTGCTCGAGAGCGGTCTCGTACCGACGCCGCGGACGATGTTCTTGGGCGACGACTGGAGCGAGCTCGCCTCCTTGCTGCCGCTGGTGATCAAGCCGCGCTTCGGCAGCTGGGGAGCCGATGTCTTCCGCGTCGACGAGATCGGTGAGTTGAACCGGCTGGCAGCGGAGCTCGCCGATCGTCCCTGGCTCGAGCGCGGCGGCGCGATCGCTCAGGAGCTCATTCCGCCGATCGGTTTCGACCTGCGGGTGCTCGTAGCTCACGGGACTGTGGCCGGCGCGATCAGGCGCCGGACGAGTGCCGGCGAATGGCGGACAAACGTCTCCTGCGGCGCCCAGCGTATCGCCGAGACCGTCGAGCTTCGTGCCGCCAGAATGGCGCTCGAGGCCGTCGAGATGACGTGCTTGGAGCTGGCCGTAGCCGACGTCATGCCCGTGCCGGGAGGAGGCTTCTGTGTGCTCGAAGTGAACGCAGCCCCCGACTTCGGGCTCGATTACAACAGCGACGAGAACGTGTTCGACGCCGTGATCGAGCGGCTCGAGCTAGCCACAGAGGTAGGCTCGCGACTCAGCGCGCTCGATGCCGCCTAGAGCCGAATTCGGTAGGAATGTACGTTTGAAGGCGGTCAAGCCGTGGATGTCAGTGGCCGAAGGGTTGTGTAGGCGCACTGGTAGTGCGGTGAGCGGTTCTGCGGTCACTGGCGCCGCGGATCGGCCGTCACGGGCGTGCAGGCCTGGCGATATAGGCTCTTAATCGGTTCGGAGCACGATCTTCCCGAACACCTTCCGCTGCTCGATCAGCCGGTGCGCCTCGGGAGCCTGTTCGAGTGGAAGCTCGCGATCGACCAGAGGATGAAGCTCGCCGCGACCCGCCAGCTCGATCAGGTGCTCGAACTGCTCGGAGCCGACCGAAGCGGCGCCGCTGCCGATCACCTTCGCTCCCTTCATCACGATCGTCCAGATGTTGATGGAGGCGACCGGGTTGCTCAAGACACCCGGCGTGACAAGACAACCGCCGGTTGCCAGCGCGGCCAAGCTGCGCTCGAAGGTATCGGCACCGACCGGATCGAAGACGACATTCGCCTTCAGTTCCTCGATGCGCGGATCGTCGTAGGCGAGCGGCTCTACACCGATCTCACGCAGGCGTTCCAGCTTGTCGGCGCCGGCGGTGGCGTAGACCTTCGCGCCTAGCCAGCGTCCGATGTCGATGCAGGCTTGGCCGGTACCGCTCGAGCCGGCCTGGACGAGCAGCGTGCCTCCCCGTTCGAGCCCGCCGGCCTCGAGCGCGGCCCAGGCGGTTCGGTAGGTGACGCCGAGCGCGGCCGCCTGGGCCACATCGAGCGTGTCCGGGATCGTGTGCACGAGCGCCGCGGGGGCAGCGAGTAGCTCCGCGTAGCTGCCGATCTGACCGCTCACCAGCACGCGCTCGCCGCTGTCCACTCTTGTCCCAGCGGCATCTACGCCCGGGGTGAAAGGCAGCGTGCTCGCGCCGGCGCGCTGATTGAGGTCAATGTGGTTCACGGCCGCCGCCGCCACACGTACCAGCACTTCTCCGGCGCCCGGGACGGGATCGGGCACCTCCTCCAGCCGCAGCACCTCAGGGCCTCCGGCCTCTCTCACCACGATCGCTCGCATCTTTGGCCGCCTCTCTGGCCCGTGTCGAGCCGGCCTTCTCGGTCTCAGCTGGTCGTTGGTTGTCTGCGCGTTTACTGCTCGGGCGAAACGCCCCCGCCCGAATGGGCGGGCCGATCAAGCCGCAGTGACTCGGTCCAGATGTTGAGGCCGGATGGTTAGCCGCGCAGATACGCGTCGAGATTACGATCGAGCTAGGCTCAAGGGAAGGTGCCGCGCAGATGAGAGGAGTTTTCGTAGTCGATGAGCCGACCGGCGAGCGGTGGGAACTCGCACTTGACCTACTTCGGCGTGGCGAGCCATTTTCGCTCGGGCAAGTCACCATTCGCCGCATCAATCTCGAGGTAATAGAAGTCGCTGTGGCAAGTGAGTGGTGGCCTCCTGAAGCCCTGACTGAGGGCTTAGCCCGCGAGCCGCTTGCCAGAGCCAGAGAGGGAGTCGAAGAACTGCTTGCTACCGATCTGAACTTCAAGGCCGCAGTAGGTGGATCGACGATCGATTACATACTTATCGCCGACCTGGATATCAGCACTCATCGTCTCTGTCGCCTTGTTGGCGACGATCTGGTGTGGTTGATCCCTCGTCCCGGTTGAGCTTCAGACCGAACCGCGCGAGTGACTAATCGCGCAGATACGCGTCGATCGCTGCGGCCGCCTCGCGGCCGTGATGAATGGCGGTGACGATCAGTGAGGCGCCGACGTGTGCATCGCCGGCGGTGAAGACGCCCGGGGCCGAAGTGGCGTAGTCCGCGCAGGCGATGTTGCCGCGCCCGTCGAGCTCGAGCTCTAGATCCTTCACCAGCCTCGAGTGCTCGACATGAACGAAGCCCATGGCCAGCAGCACCAGGTCGGCCTCAACCTTGAAGGCGCTCTCGGGCACCTCTTCGGGCCCGGCCGAGCCGCCGTTGGCAGGCGGCATCCACTCGACGCGCACCAGCTCGACCTCGCGGACCTTTCCGCCCTCGCCGGAGAAGCTTCGCGCCGTCAGCGACCAGTCGCGCTCGCAACCCTCCTTGTGCGAGCTCGAGCTGCGCAGGATGTTCGGCCAGTAGGGCCAGTTGGGGTTGCCCGGCTGCGTCCATTCCTGTGGCTTGGGCAAGATCTCGATCTGGCGCACCGACCTGGCGCCGAGCCTGTTGGCGCTGCCGACGCAATCCGAGCCGGTGTCGCCGCCGCCGATCACGAGCACGGCCTTGCCTTGCGCCGAGACGACCTCAGCGGCATCGATCTCTCCGGCCACCAGGCGGTTGGCCGGAACGAGAAAGTCCATTGCGAAATGGATCCCTTCCAGATCGCGCCCCGGCACGGGCAGGTCGCGCGGCTGACCGGCTCCGAGCGCGAGCAAGACGGCGTCGAACTCCTCGCGCAACGCGGCGGCGGGAAGATCCTCTCCCACCGTCACGCCGGTCCGGAACTGGACGCCCTCGGCCGCCAGCTGCTCCAGGCGCCGGTCGATGATTCGCTTCTCGAGCTTGAAGTCGGGGATTCCGTAGCGAAGCAACCCGCCCAGCTGCGGCGAGCGCTCCAGCAGCGTTACCGCGTGCCCGGCTCGGCGAAGTTGCTGGGCGGCGGCCAGGCCGGCCGGTCCGCTTCCCACGACGGCGACACTGCGCCCGCTCTCGTGCTCCGGCGGGCGAGGAACGACCCAGCCCGACGACCAGGCGCGCTCGATGATGGCCAGCTCGACCTGCTCGATCGTGACCGCGTCGGTGTTGACGGCCAGCGTGCAGGCGGCTTCGCAGGGTGCGGGGCAGATCCGACCGGTTATCTCCGGCAGGTTGTTGGTCGCGTCGAGGCGCAAGAAGGCCTCGTGCCAGTCGCCACTCGCGACGAGCTCGTTCCACTCCGGAATCAGGTTCGCGATCGGGCAGCCGATGGCATGGCAGTAGGGGATGCCGCAATCGATGCAGCGCCCGGCCTGCTCTCTCAACACCGTTTCGTCGGGAGCGATGGTGAACTCGGTCCAGGTCCTCAGACGTTCCTGGACGGGAAGATAAGAAGGGCCGACGCGCGGCCTGTCGACAGAGCTGGTTTCTGGTGTCATCGACCGTCCTCCGAGACGGTAACCCGAGAGTAGCTATCCGGCGCCGGCAGCCGCAAACGAACTGCTGCGCCGATTCGGTCTCGAAGCCGCTTTCTTGCTACTCGCGGAGAGGCTATGGTGCTACGGATGAAGCGCGTTCGGCGTCCGACTAGGCGAGTGACTATCGGCCTGACGATCTTCGGCATCGTCTTGCTGATCGCGGCCGCCTGGGCGGGTGGCTTCTTCCTCCACGACTCGAGTCAGGCGGCATCGATCTCGCAGGCGCTCCGGAGCTTTCGCGCCGGTGAGCACGATCCGGGCGGGTTGGACGGCGTCTACCTCTACGCCACGAAGGGCAGCGAGTCGATAGACGCTCTCGACGGCGTCAGTCACACCTATCCGGCCGAGACGAGCATCACCGTGACCGACTTGCCCTGTGGGCTTCAGTTGCGCTGGGCCGCGCTCGAAAAAAGATCCACGACCTGGACCTTCTGCTCGACTGCCGCCGGCACCGAGCTTCGCTCCTCCGACGAGCGGCACGCCTTCTTCGGGATCAGCGACCACACGGTCTACCTGTGCTCGGGAAGGCTGTTGCTCCCCAAGGACCCGGTTATCGGCTCGGCCCAGTCGTTCACCTGCCAATCGAGCCGGGACACCGAGGTCGGCACGGTGCGTGTTCTCGGTCGCGGCGCGATCGAGATCGGGGGAAGCCGCGTCGCCGCGGTTCACGTCAGCACCGACCTGAGTATCACCAGCGGCGACAGCGGCACCGAGACGATCGACTGGTGGCTGGACTCCGCCAATGCCCTTCCGCTGCGTATCGAGCTGCAAAGCCGCACTAGCCGCAAGATGTGGGTCGGTCGCGTCCACTACCGCGAGAACTTCAGCCTGCGCCTGCTTTCGCTCACACCGCTGCGCTGAGCGCCGCAAGACACTTTCGCCGCCGGCCTGCTGCTCGGGAGCACCTCGTAACGCCGCCCCCCGCCCGAATCCACCCACCCGCGGGGTCGTGACACGGTAGCTATTTCCGGTCCACGATTTGTGCCGGCTTCGTGCCGGATTAACGCTCTCGTCGAGTACGGTCAGGGACGACTTCGCCGTCGTAACGTCGCCGAGACGAGCGCCGGCGGATCCCAGCCGCGATCGACCGGATTGATCGTCGTTCCGGGCGGCACGATCTCGTCGATGCGATCGAGAAGCTCCCGGTCGAGCCGGATCTCCTCGGCGCCGAGCTGCGTCTCCAGCTGCTCCAAAGTGCGCGGGCCGATGATCGCCGCGGTCACGGCGGGATGCTCGAGCACGAAGGCAAGCGCCATCTGAACGAGCGAGAGCCCGGCCTCATCGGCCAGGGCGGCGAGCCTGTCGGCGGCGTCGAGCTTGGCCTGGTTGACGGGCAGCGACATGTCGTAGCGCGCCGCGATCATCTTCGCGCGGTGCGTGCTCGGCAGTTCCGCGTTCTTACGATAGCGGCCCGAGAGCCAGCCGCCCGCCAGCGGGCTCCAGGGAATGACCCCGATTCCGTACTGCTCGCAAACCGGCAGCACGTCCTCCTCGATCCCGCGCACCAGCAGCGAGTAGGGCGGCTGCTCGCAGACGAAGCGCTCGAGCCCCCGCTTCTCCGAAGCCCATTGCGCCTCGACGATCCCGTGCGCCGGGAAGGTCGAGCTGCCGAAGTAGCGGATCTTGCCGGCGCGGACGAGGTCGGTGAGAGCGCTCAACGTTTCCTCGATCTCGCAGGAGGAATCGGGACGGTGAATCTGGTAGAGGTCGATCCAGTCGGTGTTCAGCCGGCGCAGGCTCGCCTCGACCTCGCGCATGATCCAGCGCCGCGAGTTGCCTTGCTCGTTCGGGTCGTCGCCCATCGTGCCGTGCACCTTGGTGGCCAGGACGACGTTGTCGCGCCGCCGCCCGCGAGCGCCTTGCCGACGATCTCCTCCGACTCTCCGTGCGAGTAAACATCGGCGGTGTCGACGAAGTTGATGCCCGCGTCGAGCGCGCGATGAATCGTCCGGATCGACTCGTCGTGATCGGGGTTGCCCCAGGCGCCGAACATCATCGTGCCGAGGCAGAGTGGGCTCACCCGCACTCCGGTCCTGCCGAGAACGCGCATTTCCATCTCCAGCAGTCTATGACCGTCCGGCGAGGACTGGAAACGTTACGAGCGAATCGCCGGAGAGTGGGACGCGTCGGCTCACGAGGAAGCTGCGTGTAAGTTGCGCTCGCGTACTACGCTTATGGCCCGAAGGCGGAGTAGCTCAGCTGGTTAGAGCGACGGACTCATAACCCGTAGGTCGTCGGTTCAAGTCCGACCTCCGCCATCTCGCGCTCTCGGCCGGTGACTCCGTGCGGCCAGGCGCGACTGGCCTCCCGGAGCCGCCTGACACCGCTAGCGGCACGATCCTCTCCGAGCCCGTGTTGGAAACACTGTTCTCTCCGGGCTCGCACCGCCAGCGGCGCCCCGACAGCGCGAGAGACGATGGCATGCTGAACCCCCGTCTCTCCTGGACGAGAGCTCGCCCGCCTACGCGGACTGCTCGGGCAGCGGCTTTGGCCGGAGCGCCGAATGTGACTTCGGCTCGTGTTTCGCCGGCGGCTCTGCTTCCTCGCTCGTGTCGGAATGGCCCGGCCACCAGATCATGTGCCCGAGCTGTGCCGCGACGCTCGGAATCAGTAGTGCCGCCATCACGAAGGAGACGATCACGATCCCGATCGCGATGGTGAAGCCCATCTGAGAGAGCAGCCCGATGCCGCCGAGCATCAGCGAGGCGAAGGTGCCGGCGAGGATGGTTCCCGCCGCCATGACGGTCGGCGCGGCGTGCTCGACTGCGAGCACGGCCGATCTCCGCGGGTCGTTGCCCTCACGCGCCTCTTCGCGCAGGCGCGTCATCATCAGGATGTTGTAGTCGGTGCCCATCGCGATGACGAACAGATAGACCATCAACGGCAGGAAAAAGCTGACGCCGGTGTTGCCTTCGATTCCCTGGAAAACGCCGACCGAGGCGCCCAGTGTCGCTGCGAAGCCGAGCACGACCGCGATCAGCAGGAATATCGGCGCGATCAAACTGCGCAGCACGATGCCGAGGATCAGCGCGATCATCACGGCCGCGACCGGGAAGACGACGCCGTAGTCGCGGTTGAGCGCCGAGCGTACGTCGGCAAAGGCCGAGGTCTGACCGCCGACGAGCACCGTCCCCGACTTCTCACCTGCGTGTGCCGCACGTCGCAGCGGCCCCGCGACCAGGTCGAGCGCGGAGTTGTCGTAGGGGCTCGTCTTCAACTCGACCGAGATGACGGCCGCCTGGCCGTCTTTGCTCGGCTGCGCCGGGATGACTTTCGCGACGCCCTTGACCGCGCTCAGTCGCTTGGCGATCCCGCTCAGCTCGGCCTTGTTCGTGGCCGCCGCGCCGATGACGTAGACCTGAGTCGGGTTCAGAGCACCCGCCGGGAAGGCCGTCTTGAGCGCCGTGTAGCCGCGCGCCGACTCGGTGTTCGTGGGGAGCTGGTTGGAGATGTTGTAGTCGGGATTGAAGAACAGGGCGCCCGCCGCGAGCGCGATCAGAAGCGGTGCGACGATCAGCGCGATCCGCCCGGGGCGGCGGCCGATGAACTCGCCGGCCCGGCGCGCGAGCTTTCCTTCCGGCTCCTTCTTCCAGCTCTTCGAGGGCCAGAAGGCGTGTGTGCCCAGCAGGGTGAGCAGAGCCGGAATGAGCGTCAGTGCCGCCAGCAGCATCAGAGAGATTGCGATCAGGAAGCCCGGCGCCATGTTGCGCATCGAGCCGAGTGACGAGAGCAGGAGTGCCAGGAAGGCGGACACGACGACCAGTGCCGAGGAGGTGATCGCCTGTCCGACGCGGGCAATCGCAAAGGCAATCGCGGTCTTGTAGTCGTCACCGGCGCGCAGCCGCTCGCGGTAGCGGAAGAGCAGGAAGAGCACATAGTCCGTGCCGATTCCGAACAGGACGACGACGAGCAGCGTCGTCAGATTGTCAGCGAGCGTGAAGCCGATCAGCTTGGCGACAGAGGCGAGCAGCGCCGTGGTCAACTGGTAGATCCCGGCAATGGCGATAACCGGCATCAGCGCCGTCAATGGACCGCGGAAGACCGCGCCAAGCAGGATGATGATCAGCGCGATCGTGGCGATACTGACGGTCCTCATCGCCGATTGGGCCGAGTCCATGGTGTCGGTCTGGATCGCGGCTTCGCCGGTCAGCAGCGTCGATAGGTCGCTGCCCGAAAGCGAGGCCTGAGCCTTCAGGCGCAGAGTCTTGACGGCGTCTTGGACGGGCTTCTCGTCGGCGACGCCCTTGAAGCCGATCGTGACGAGCTGTGCGCGCTTGTTCGGTGAGATCTGCTGGCCGCTGGTCGTGACGGCGGTGACACGCGGAATGGATGCGCTTTTCAGGTCACGAACGAGTTTCTCGACGCGGGCCCGGTCGGTAGAGGTGAGCTTGGACCGGTCGGTGCGGCGAACGACGAACATCGCGCTCGCGCCTGAGCCTGCGGCGAAGTGCTTCGTCGCGACCACGTTGGCCTTCGCCGATTCGTACTTACCGGGCACGAAGCTGCCCTGATCGGCACTAGTGACCTCCGAGAGCTTCGGCGCAAGCGGCACGATCACCGCGATTACGATCACCCAGAGTGCTATTACGCGCCACGGGTGGGCGACGACGTATTTTCCGAGTCTTTCGAACAGGGCGCGCTCCTATCGAGAGAAAAAGTGGGACATTAGTGTCCCGTCTTTCGCAGCATAGATGCGGGACAGTAGTGTGTCAAGATGGGACATAGTTGTCCTATACTCCGATAGATGGGCATCAGCTTGAAGACCACGGAGACGATTCTCGAAGCGGCTTCCCACGTGCTTGCTCTGCGCGGTGAGGCCGGCAGCATGAGCGAGGTCGCTACCGCCGCAGGTGTCGGCCGATCGACCCTTTACCGGCACTTTCCCACCCGGGAGGCGCTGCTCGAGGCGTTAACGCGGATGGGACTCACCGAGGCTGGTAATCGGCTTGCTGAAGCGACGCTTGAGAGTGTTCCCCCGCTCGAGGCACTTGCCCGCGCGATTCGTACACTCGTCGTCGTCGGCGACCGCTACGTCGTTCTGCTCGAGGCCCCGATATCACTCGATCCGGCCGCTAGCGAGCAGGCGATCATAGCTCCCCTCCGGCGCGTGATCGAGCGCGGTCAGGCCGAGGGCGTCATTCGGACGGATATCGACGCCATGTCGTTGCTCGAGATACTCGGCGGCTTGATCGTCGTCAGCATCCGCCTCGCCGTCGCGCACCAGACAGGAACCGAGGAGACCGCCGCCAGGATCCAGCGTGTCTTCGTCGAGGGCGTCCAGGCGCGCTGACAAGCGATCAAACAGGCAATTGCCCGGCTTTCTTCAGCCGCGCGTTTTCGGGGTGACGGCCGGATCTGATCGAAGCTGTGCGCAGGCGTGATCGTAACCCGCTTGTCCCCGTTACCGGGTGATAGCCTTCCGGCCGTATCGCAAGGTCATTTTTGTTGACGCGGGCGGTCGCTTGCTGGTCGATATCGATCGGCGAGGGCGGCCCCGTCGGCTGAGATGACGTAGGGCTCTCGTAGGGATTGACACTCCAGGAGGTCGAGAATGGGCAGCAGTGAGCAGGGCGAGCACGCCATCCAGATGATGTCTACGGACGGCGAGCTTCGCATCCCGCCGTCGGCTGAGTTCGCCGCTCAGGCCAACGCCAAGGCCGATATTTACGATCGCGACTTCGAGGAGTTCTGGGAGACGGAGGGCCGCGAGCGCGTCTCCTGGTTCCAGCCCTTCGACAAGCTCTACGAGTGGGAGATGCCCTACGCCAAGTGGTATCTGAACGGCAAGCTCAACGTCTGTTACAACTGCGTCGATCGCCACGTCGAGTCGGGCGCCGGCGACAAGGTCGCCTTCTACTGGGAAGGCGAGCTGGAGAACACGCGGCGGACGATCACCTACGCCGATCTGCAGACCGACGTCGTTCGCTTCGCCAACGTGCTCAAGTCGCTCGGCGTGAAGAAGGGCACCCCGGTCGCGATCTACCTCGGCATGATTCCCGAGCTGCCGGTTGCCATGCTCGCCTGTGCGCGCCTCGGCGCCCCGCACTGCGTCATCTTCGGCGGCTTCTCGGCCGAGTCGCTCGCCGATCGCGCCAATGACTTCGGAGCCGAGATCCTGATCACTCAGGACGAGGGCTATCGCCGCGGCAAGCCGCTCGGGCTGAAGAAGATCGCGGACGAGGCCATCGCCAACACGCCGAGCGTGGAGAAGATGCTGGTCGTCACGCACTCAGGCGGCGACGTGGCCTGGACGGAAGGTCGCGACCTCCGCTACGACGACCTGGCCAAGGACGTCTCCAGCGATCCGGCCAGCTGTCCTTGCGAGCCGATGGATTCCGAGGACTTGCTCTTCCTCATGTACACGAGCGGCACGACCGCGAAGCCGAAGGGCATTGTCCACACCACCGCCGGCTACCTGACAGCCGCGGCGGCGACTCACTACTACATCTTCGACCTCAAGCCCGATAGCGACGTCTACTTCTGCACCGCAGACATCGGCTGGATCACGGGTCACACGTACATCCTCTACGGGCCGCTCGCCAACCAGGCCACCTCGGTCATCTTCGAGGGAACGCCCGACTACCCCGACAAGGACCGCTGGTGGGACATCTGCGAGCGCTACGGCGTGACGATTCTTTACACGGCCCCGACCGCGATCCGCTCGCACATGAAGTGGGGTCCGGAGTACGCGCAGAAGCACGATCTATCGAAGATCAGGCTGCTCGGCTCGGTCGGCGAGCCGATCAATCCGGAAGCCTGGACCTGGTACCGCGATCACATCGGCGGCGGCAAGGCACCGGTGCTAGACACCTGGTGGCAGACCGAGACGGGCTCGATTCTGATCACGCCGCTGCCGGGCGTTACGACGCTCAAGCCGGGCTCGGCCAACAAGCCCTTCCCCGGTGTCGACGCCGCCGTCTACGACGAGGCGTCGAACGAGGTCGGACCGGGCGGAGGTGGCTACCTGGTCCTGCGCAAGCCCTGGCCGTCGATGTTGCGCGGCATCTACAACGATCCCGATCGTTATCTCTCGAACTACTGGTCTCTCTTCCCCGGCAACTACGCCGCGGGTGACGGCGCCCGCATCGACGAGGACGGCGATTACTGGCTGCTCGGCCGCGTCGACGACGTGATGAACGTCTCCGGCCACCGCATCTCGACGATCGAGATCGAGAGCGCGCTCGTCGATCACCCGCTGGTTGCCGAGGCGGCCGTCTGCGGTCGCGCCGATCCCATCACCGGCCAGGCGATCGTCGCTTTCGTCACGCTCAAGGGCGGCGCGGAAGGCTCGGACGATGTGATCAAGGAGCTACGCGCCCACGTCGGCAAGAAGATCGGCCCGATCGCCAGGCCCGCGACCGTGGTGATCACGCAGGAGCTTCCGAAGACCAGAAGCGGCAAGATCATGCGCCGGCTCCTGCGCGACGTGGCCGAGAACCGGGAGCTGGGCGACACCACGACACTGGCCGACCCGAGCGTTCTGGCCAAGATCCAGCAGCAGGCACAGGCGAAGCCGTAGAGCCCGTATCGAGAGAGACCGCCGCAACCTGCGGGCGGCGGCGGTCTCACCATGACGACGCGCTCGGGCGTTGGAGTCCTGGGTCGTGCGTGGCCCACACGGCCGCCGGTCAGATAGACGTTATTAGCCGAATCGATGATCTCGGCGCAGGTACCATGAGCCGGGGCTGAGCTCGCGACCGCAGCGACCGCGAGCGCCAGGAGAGTAATTCTTTCCGGAATCGCCGCGAGGTGAGTATTGGTCGGTCTCGGCCGTGCGACCGGAATGCCCTATAAGGAAGCGAAAGAAGAGTTAGGAGCTAAAGATGTCAGAGAGCGCGGATGCGCCGGCTACCTCCGCGATCGAGGCGCAGCTGGAGAATGAGCAGAACGAGCGCACGCGCGCGCGAGAACTGCTCTCGGGCCCGACCGACGTAATTCTCCGCGACGGCAGCACGGTTCGGCTACGACCACCGCGCGCGGACGAGGTCGATAGCGTCGTCGAGTTCCTGCGCAACCTCTCGCCCGAGAGCTATACGCAGCGCTTTCACGGCCGCGCTTCGATTGACGCCTCGCTGCTCGAGGGAATGGCCGACTGCGACTGGCTCGAGCAGGGCGCGCTGATCGCCACGCGTGCGGGCGCCGCCGGTGAAGAGGTGGTTGCCCTCGGAAGCTACGATCGCCTGCGCCAGCGCGATCGGGCCGAGGTCTCCTTCGTCGTTGCCGATCACCTCCAGGGTTGGGGCCTCGGCACCCAGGTCTTCAACCAGCTCGTCGCGCGCGCCTCGGCCGTCGGCATTCGCAGCTTCGTCGCCCTGGTCAAGGGCGACAACATGAAGGCGCTCGAAATGCTGACCCTGAGCGGCTTCAGCCTCCACCGCGAGCTCGATATGGGGATCGTCGAGATGGAGATCTCGCTGGCGCCGACCGAGCACTTGCTGGAGTGGGTGGGCGCGAGAGATCACGAAGCCGTCGCCGCTTCGCTCAAGCCCTTCTTCCTGCCCAAGAGCGTGGCCATCATCGGCGCCTCGGCGCGCGAAGGATCGGTCGGCGGCGACCTCTTCCGGAACGTCCTTGCGGCGGGCTTCAAGGGCGTCGTCTATCCGGTCAACTCGTCCGCCACTCCGGTCGCGGGCGTGCGTTCCTACAGCTCGCTGAACGAGATCGACGATTCGATCGACTTGGCCATCGTCTGTACGCCGGCGCGAGTTGTGCTCGACGTGGTCGACGAGGCGCTGCGAAAAGGAGTCCGCGCCGTCGCGGTCATCTCTGCCGGGTTCGCCGAGATCGGCATCGACGGGCAGGACCTCCAGGACGAGCTGCTGGCTCTCGTGCGCATGTACGGCGGGCGCCTGCTCGGCCCGAACATCCTCGGGCTCTCGTCGGCCGCCACGCACCTCAACGCCACGATTGGGGCTGTCGAGCCTCCCCCGGGAAGGCTGGCGCTGTCCTCCCAAAGCGGTGCGCTCGGCGTCGCGCTGCTCGATGCGGCGCGTGCGCGCGGCCTCGGAGTCTCCGCCTTCGTCTCGGTCGGCAACACGGCCGACGTCTCCCCGAACGACCTGCTCGAGTGGTGGGAAGACGACGATACGACCGACCTCATCCTGCTCTATCTGGAGTCGTTCGGTAACCCGAAGAAGTTCGCCCGTATCGCCCGTCGCGTGGCGCGGCGGAAACCGATTCTGGCTCTGAAGAGCGGGCGCTCCACCGCGGGCAGGCGCGCTGCCAGCTCGCACACGGCGGCGCTCGCGAGCTCCGAGACGGCGACGACGGCGCTCTTCCACCAGGCCGGCGTGATTCGGGCCGAGACCTTCGCGGAACTGCTCGAGACAGCCCGCCTCATCGCCGGTCAGCCGCTTCCGGCGGGCAACAGAGTGGCGATCGTGACCAATGCCGGTGGCCTGGCAGTGATCTGTGCCGACGCCTGCGAGGCGGCCGGCCTGACTCTGCCCGAGCTGACCGAGGAGAGCCAGCAGAAGCTGCGCAAGCTGCTCGCCGCCGAGGCCACCGTTCGCAACCCGATCGACATGCTCGGGACGGCGACCGGAGAGGTGTTCACCAAGGCGATTCGGATCGCGCTCGCCGATGCTCGTGTCGATGCCGTGATCGTCATGACGATCCCGATGGTCACTGTAAGAACCGAGCAGATCATCGAGGCAATCGAGCGGGTACTGGCCGAGGACAAGCCGACGAAACCGATCGTCCCGGTCTTTGCCGGTAGCCCCGAGCGGGTCTTCGGATCGCTCTCCGTCTCCTTCAACTTCCCCGAATCGGCGGCGCACGCGCTCGGTCACGCGGCCGAGCGCGGTCGTTGGCTGCGGCGACCTCTGGGCACCGTGCCCGAGTTCGACGACATCGACTTCGAGACCGGCGCCACGGTGGTCGACAAGGCGATCGCCCGCGACGGCGACGGCTGGCTGGAAGCCGACGAGATCGAGCAGCTGCTCGGCGCCTACGGCATCCCGTTCGTCAAGCAGCGGGTCGCCGGCGATCGCGAGGAGGCCCTGGCAACCGCTCGGGAGTTCGGCTACCCGGTGGTCGTCAAGGCGGCCGAGGCCGGGCTGCACAAGAGCGACAAGGGCCTGGTAGCACTCGGCATCTCGGACGACGAGGAGCTCGAGCAGACGCTTGAGCGCATCGGCCTGCCGGCGCTGATCCAGCAGCAGGTCGACGGCAAGATCGAGCTGCTCGCCGGCGTCGTCGAGGATACGCTGTTCGGGCCGCTCGTCGGGCTCGGCCCCGGTGGAGTCTTCGCCGAGCTGATCGCCGACACCACCTACCGCATCGCTCCTATCACCACCCGCGACGCCGAGGAGCTCGTCTCCAGCGGCCGCACCAAGCGCCTGGTTGCCGGCTTCCGCGGCGCCCCGCCGGCCGACGAGGGGGCGCTGATCGATCTCATGCTCCGCCTGTCCAAGCTGGCCATCGACCGGCCGGAGATCGTCGAGCTCGACCTCAATCCGCTCTTCGCGCTACCCGACGGTTACCTGCCGGTGGATGCCCGCATCCGCGTCGAGCCGGTGCGCGAAGGGCCGCCGCTCAAGGGCTGGTAATCCCCGGCGGAAATCCGCTCCCCGACCGAGGAGCCTGACGATTTCCGCCGGCGCGCCTGATCGAACGAGCCACCGCGCCTTCGGCGCGTGTAGCTCGTCTGCTCCTACAAGCGAGGCGGGCTTGCCGCTGTTGCTTTGTGGGGTTCGGGATGGGTTGGGGACGGGTGTTTGTGAGCCGCAGCCGCGCATGTCGGCTGCGGCGGCCCTCTTCGCTCCACGTCCTTTGTAGCCGCGCATGCTTCGCTCTGTCGTGGCGGCTAGCTAGCCGGCTGCGCGCAGGCGTGGCTCGACGCCGGCGAGGCGCTCGGCGATCTCGGTCACTATCCCGGCCTGGGCCAGCGCGGCGATACGAATCGCGTCGCCGTTCGAGCGCTCGAGCACGAGCGTGGGCCGGCCGTCGAGCCGATCACGGCGCTCACGCCCGACGCGAACCGCGGCCAACTCGCGGAAAGGCAATGCGTATGCCGCGAGATGGTTGCGATCGTTTCCCTCCAGGCGCAGCTCTACCGAGTCGAGCTCCAGCTTCCCCGCGACGGGCTCACGTTCGTTCTCCTGCCAGACGACTCCGTAGCTGTCCACCTCCGCAGTGTCGCGCTCGCGCCGAGCGGGCTCATCGTCAGTGCCGCTGATCGACGATCAGGAGAAACTACGCGCTCGGGTCGCCACCACGGCGCGCCTCGTCGAGCAGGCCGCGCTCGAGTGCGTAGCGGACGAGCTCGGCGCGGGTCGTCAAGCGCAGCTTCTGCATGATGTGCGCCCGGTGTGTCTCGGCGGTGCGCACCGAGAGATAGAGCTTCTTCGCGATCTCCTGATTGGTGTGCCCCAGCGCTAGCAGGCGCAGTACCTCGCGCTCTCGCTCGGAGAGAGGATCGAGCTCGGCCTCCGCGCGAGCCTTCGCCTCGGCCTCGATCAGGCGCGCACCAAGCTCGGGATGGACGTAGCGACCGCCCCGGGCGACCTCGCGCACGGCCGTGATCAGCTCTCCGCCCGCAGCCTCCTTGAGCACGTAGCCGCTGGCGCCGGCCGCGAACGCCTCGCGCACGTAGCTCGGATCGTCCTGCATCGAGAGCACCAGAACCTTCGAAGCGGGCGACTCCCTGAGCAGCTCGGGCGTCACCTCGATGCCGCTCTTTCCGGGCATCACTACGTCGATCAGGATGACGTCGGGCTTGCGCGAGCGCGCTTCGAAGACGGCCTCACGCCCGTCACCCGCCTCGCCCACGGTCTCTATGTCGCTCTCCGCGTCGAGCACGTGACGCAGCCCGGCGCGCACCACTGCGTGGTCGTCGACGATCAAGACGCGAATCATCTGAGCGGAACCTCCGCCACGATGGTCGTGCCCGCGCCGGCACTCGACTCGATCTGTAACCGTCCGTTCAAGAGCGCCACGCGTTCCTCCATTCCGACCAGGCCGAGACCCGTGTCGCGGCTGGCTACCGTGTCGAAACCTCGCCCGTCGTCCTCGATCACAGCGATCACACTACCGCTCTTTCGCGTGACGAGGACGCTGACCGAGCTGGCGCGTGCATGCTTGACCACGTTCGTGAGCGACTCCTGCACGATTCGGTAAAGGGCGGTCTCGATCTCGCTCGGCAACCGCTCATCGCCGAGGAAAGACTCGACCTCCACGCGGATGCCCGTCTGCTCGCTGAAACCTGTGCCGAGACGCTTCAAGGCCGGTAGGAGCCCGAAGTCGTCTAGAGCCTTGGGCCGGAGCTCGACGGCCAGCCGCCTGACGTCCTGGAGCGCCTGGGTCACCAGCTCCCGCAGACGCTCGGCCTCCGCCCGGGCGTGCTCGGAGCCCGGTTCTTCCCCGATCGCGTTCAGGCCCAGTAAGACTGAGGTGAGTGTCTGGCCGGTCTCGTCGTGAAGCTCGCGCGAGAGGCGCCGACGCTCCAGCTCCTGCGCGGCGACTACCCGGCGCAGTGCGTCCCGGGCGACCCGTGCGGACATCTCCACGGCGACCGCCGCACGCGAGGCGAACACCTCCGCCAGGCGCAGATCCTCGTCGCTGAAGCGCGGATCGGAGCCCAACCGGTCGACGACGAGAATCACGCCGATAGCCCGCTCGCGCACCAGCAGCGGCACCCACAGTCCCGCGTGGATGCCGATCCGCCGCGCGATCTCGGCGTCCAGCTCCGAATCGCCGGCCGAGTCGACGCGCTCGCTTCGTTGCCGTTCGAGCGCGAGCCCGAGCTTGGAGCGCGCTCGCGGCAGGCGCAGCTCGAGAATCTCCTCCGCTCCCTCGCCGTCGGCGGCGGCGAAACGAAGCTCCTCCTCGCTCGCCGGCAGGCCGATCGCGACCAGGCGGGCGCCCAGCAGCTCGCGCAGGTGCTGGCAGATGAGCTCCAGCAGGCGGCCGAGATCGGTCTCGCGCACGAGCGCGTTCCCGATCTCGTTCAGCGCCTCGAGCTGCGCCGTCCACCAGGCCTGCGACTCGTACAGACGGGCGTTCTCGATCGCGACCGAGGCCTGCGCCGCGAGCACGTGCAGAAGCGCTTCGTCCTCGGCCGTGAAGAACTGGGCGTTGCGCTTGTCGCCGAGATGGAGATTGCCGAAGACCTCACCTCTGATCAGGATCGGCGCGCTCAGCGTCCCCGGCGTGCCCGGGCTGAGGCTCGGGGCCGAGCCGTCGCCGGCGTCCATTCCGTAGCCGACCACGCGCTCGGGCGTGTCGGCGGATTGAGCCGCGACCTCCAGCAAAGCGTGGCGGGCGCCGGTCAACTGAGCGGCGGATTCGACCACCTGTTCGAGCACGCCCTCGAGCGTGAGCTCGGAGTTGAGCTCGATGCCTGCGTCGACCAGCGCTCGCAGGCGATCCTGACTGAGATGCTCGAGATGCGGGATCACGCGCTCCATTATCGCCACGAGTGGGTCTTCGCCGACCGAAGGCGCGCGTTCCCCGGCCGGGCAGGGCTTCCGTGCACCTCCTTAATGTCCTATCCCGGTAGGTCTGCAACATCCCGACCGGGATAGGCCCTAAGCCCGGACGCGGCTCGTGTCGAATACTCTTTCCTGGACAAATCGGGCGACGTCAGCGAATCGAGGAGACCACAGGTGAGACGCGAGCTACTTGCACCAGTTCTGGCAGTTGTCGGCGGAGCGATCGTTCTGGTGGTCGCGCTGGTTGTCGCAAACCAGCTCGGTAACAGCCACTCGAGCAAGCCGGTCAATTCGGTCAGCGCGATGCTGAGCGGTATTCCCCAGAAAGGGATCGAGCTCGGGAGCCCCTCGGCGAAGCTGACGATGGTCGAGTTTTCCGATCCGCAGTGTCCCTATTGCGGCGACTGGGCGCGTACAGTCTTCCCCTCGATCGTGCGTGAATACGTGCGCAGCGGGAAGCTGCGCATGGAATACGCCGGCCTCGCCTTCCTCGGCACCGACTCCACCAGCCTGCTCGATCTCGCGCAGGCGGCCGGTCTCCAGAACAAGCTCTGGTACGTGGTCGAGCTCGAGTTCGAGCGGCAGGGGACGGAGAACTCCGGTTACGCCACCGATGCCTTCCTCAAGGGGATAGTGAAAGCGGTGCCCGGTCTGAACGCGAACAAGGCTCTCGCTGCGGCGAACACGAACGCCGTCGTCCCGATGGTCAGTGCGGCTCGCACGCTCGCTCAGACGAAAGTCGGGGACCAGATCTCGACGCCGACTTTCCTGATCGGGCGCACCGGCTCGGCGCAAACGAAGACAATCGTCGGCGACCAGCCTCTCTCGACCTTCACCAAGGCGATCGACGCCCAGCTGAAGAAATGAGAGAGCGCTATCTGCGTCTTGCCGTCGCGCTGCTCGCTCTGATCGGGGCGGGCATCGCCGGCTACCTCACCTACACGCACTTCAACCACAGCGCCCCGGTCTGTCTGAACGGTGGCGGTTGCGAGACCGTACAGAACTCGCGTTACTCGAAGCTGTTCGGCGTCATCCCGGTCGCCCTTCTGGGCTTGCTCGCCTATCTCGCCATCTTCTCCACCACGGTGATCCGGCACGAGCTTGCGAAGGCGGCCTGCGCCACGCTCGCGCTGACGGCGCTGCTCTTCAACGCCTACCTGCTCTACCTCCAGGCCGAGAAGATCCACGCCTACTGCACCTGGTGCATCTCGAACGAGATCGTCTCAGCGATCCTGGCGCCGATCGCGGTCGCCTGGCTGTTAGCGAGTCCGAGCCCGACAGGCTCGACCGAGACGAAGCTCGAGGACACCACGAAGTGATCTGCGTCACCGGGGCGACCGGGTTTCTGGGCTCCGAGCTCGTGCGGCTCTTATGCGAGCGAGCTGAGCCGGTACGGGCGCTGGGCCGTGATGAGGCGGCGCTGGGCAAGCTGGCGGCGCTGGGTGCCGAGCCGGCGCGCGTCTCGCTGGACGACAGCGAGGGCTTGGCGAAGGCGGTTGGCGGCTGCGGGCTCGTTTATCACGTGGCCGGCCTGGTTGCGCACGAGCAGCGCGACCGCGCTCGTCTGATGGCGACGAACGCCGAGGGCACACGGAAGCTGCTCGAGCTGGTCGATCCGGCCGCCCGTATCGTTCACGTCGCCAGCGTCGCGACGCTCGGTCCAGGCCGCGGCCCGGACGATCCCAGCACCGAGACCAGCACACCGCCGCCCGACGCCGACCGGATGCCCTACTCGGCGAGCAAGATCGCGGGGGAGCGCTACGCGCTCGAGGCGGCGCAGGCCGGGCGCGACGTGGTCATTGTCAACCCGAGCTACATCATCGGTCCGGGCGACAACCGCGGCGGTACGACCTGGCCGATCCGCTCGTATTTGCGCGGGCGCCTTCACCTGCTCGTCGACGGGGGCCTGTGCCTGGTGGACGTGCGCGACGTGGCGCTCGGGCTGCTGGCGGCTGCGGAGCACGGAAAGGCCGGGGAGCGTTACGTCCTCGCCAACCGCGAAGGGAATCTGAGCCACGCCGAGTTCTTCGCCCGCGTAGGCGAGATAGCCGGGCGCAAGCGCTTCCAGCTGAAGCTTCCGTCGGGACTGGCAGTCGCGGCGACCACCGTCTTCCCCTGGCCGGTCTCGCCGGGCTACGCTCGTGTCGCCGTGCGCTGGTGGTACGCCGATCCGGCGAAGGCCGAGCGCGAGCTCGGATTCAAGCCTCGCCCGGTCGAGGAAACGCTCGGCGACACGGTTCGCTACGTGCAAGACGCTCTTCACTGAGCGCTTGCGCGGCCTCCTCTGTCAAACTGGCAACGGCAATCGAGCCCGCTCTCGCTGATCGGGCCGGACGGATCGAGGAGGGGTCATGCAGAGGAACAAGCTGGTGCCGGTCTTGGCAGTCGCCGGGGGAGCGATCGTGCTGGTGCTGGTGCTGGTGATCGCGCATCAGTCTTGAGCGGAAAGAGCAAGTCGAGCGCCAACACCTCCAACCTCCACATGATCGCCTCGGTCGACGAGATGCTCCATGGCATCCCGCAGCAGGGAACGGCGCTCGGCAACCCCAAGGCGAAGCTCACGATGGTCGAGTTCGCCGATCCTGCAGTGCAGCGGCCTGCGCCTACTTCTCCGACCAACGTCCTTCCCAGCCTGATTCAGACCTACGTACGCACAGGAAAGCTTCGAATCGAGTTCGACGGCCAGACGATCATCGACCACCAGACGCACGACTCCGTGCGCCTGATTCGCATGGCCATCGGCGGCCGGTGTGCAGAAGAAGTTCTGGAACTTCATCGAGCTCGTCTACGCGAACCAGGGCGCCGAGGATTCGGGCTACGCGACCGACTCCTTCCTGAAGGCGATCGCAGCGGCGATCCCCGGCCTGAATGCAGGCAAAGCATTCTCGACCTTCGCAGGCAAACAGCTATCGCCAGCGCAGATCAAGAGCCGGTGGTGACCTCTTCAACAAGCTGAAGTTTCGAGGGCACGCCGTCGTTCCTGATCGGCAAGCAGCGGCGGCCCCTTGAAGGCTTACCGGTCGAGCACGATTCCACCCTTCGGCTACTTCCAGAAGCTCATCGAATCCGCTGCTGAAGGGCTGAGGCAGGCCTGAACTCGAGCTTGTTCGCCGGGCGCCGGATTCGTCAGGTCATCGGCACCTGCGGCTGCAGGCGCGGCTGGACGCGCTCGATGATCTCGTGCAGGTTCTCGCCCGTGGCCGTGATGCCGTGGTTACGCAGGCCGATGACCGCGTGGCCCGGATCGTCCTGGGTGTCGAGCAGCGCCGAGACCGCGATCGCGAGCTCCTCGGTACCGCAGGGGAAGTTGATCTCGGTCGCGTCAGCGCCTTCGAGCCAGGCGTGAATGTGCACGATCGCGCCCACCTCGGGATGACGCTGGTAGATCATCCAGTGCTCGATCGCATCCACCGAGACCCGTCGCGGCTCGACGTCGGGCGGCACGCTCAGAATGATCGCCGCCTTCTCGGCGTCGTAATTCGAGACCATCAGGATGTCACGCCCGATCTCCACCAGGTTGCTCTTGTCGACGCCGCTGGCGCTCATCCAGTAGCGCTGATCGTCCTTGCGGATCGAGAGGTTTCCGTAGGAGAGGCCGCCGATGCCCCAGAGGCGCTTGACGTGCCTGAACTCACGCTCGCTCAGTAGCTCGTGAACGGGGAAGGGCGCGGGCAGCAATCCGAAGCTGTCCAGCTGCTCGCCGGCCCAGGAGATCTGCTTGGTCAACTCGTCACCCTGCCAGAGCTCGGGCTCGAGATCGGTGCGGTACTCGTTGTCGATGACCAGTCTCGACGTTGCCAGCGGCTCGATCCGATCGACCAGCCGCACGGCAAGCTCGGCCTCGGGCGCCTCGGCGCGGAAGGTTCCACGCTCCGGCGTCGTGACGAGCACCGCCTTGCCCGGCACGTAGCAGAGCACGGAGTTGGCTAGCGCGCGCACGAGTAGTGGATATTCCGCTGCGAGAGGATCGGCTGGCAACTCGGACAGCTCGTGCATCGCCGCGACGTATGTACCGCGAGATCGGCGGCGGAAGGGCGAGGGGCTGTCGGTCGGGAAGAGAAGCAAGACGAAATCGGCTTGCGCGGGATCCTCTACGCGAACCATGCCGCGACCTTCGAGTATCCGGGCAACCGATTCCGAGAACTCCTGACTGTTCGGCCCACCCGGAGTCCCGGTGACCGCGAACCGTCGAGTGATTGAAGATGAGCTCGAGCTATTGGTCATGTTCGCACCGCAGTCACTTTCACTGGCTATCCCTGAGCGGAGACGTTCAGGGCTGGTTGGAACCACAACCCTAACAAGGGCAACCAGCCACGTGATCCGGGAGCTGTAGCCGGCCTCAGGCGACGAGCCCGAGCTTGCGGGCGCGAGCCACGGCGGCGAGCTGCGAGTGAACGCGAAGCTCGACCAGGATGGCGCGAATGTGGTTGCGCACTGTCGGCTCGGCGAGCCCGAGGCGGCGGGCGATCTGCCGCGCCGAGTAGCCGTCGGCGACCAGGCTCAGCACCTCGCGCTGGCGCGGCGTCAGCCCTACCCGAGGGGGCTGCTGAAGCAGCGAGATCGGAGTCGAGGGCTCGAGCACGTGCAGGAAGAGCTCGTGCTCATCCTGTTTGAGGCAGACGGTCGAGACGGAGAGGGGGCGCCGCGTGCCGCTCTTCGACTTCACCAGCAACGTCTTGCGCGGAACCGGCCATCCCTCCTTGGCCAGGCGCGCGCACGAGCAGCCCGAATGGCAAACCAGTGCGCCGTCCTCGTCGAGCGCGGCCAACGCTTCCCAGCAGGGACGTCCGAGCACCGATTCGGTCGACAATCCTGTCAGCAGCTCCGCCTGGTGATTCCAGGAGCGCACGGTGAGCTCGCGGTCGAAAGTAAAGACCGCATCGCCGGAGCGGACGGATACCTTGGCTGTCACGGCTTCAACTCTCCTCGATCCGCTCGCTGCCCGAATCGGGCGGCGTCCGCTGACGTCGTTCGGAGAAATACGGAGAGACCGCGGGGCATAAGGCGGAGGCGAGTCAGATTGCCCGCGTGGATTCGGCTCCAGGCGGCGCCGGTCTCGGTTCAGCGCAGTCGGGTCTCGCGCGTCTCGATTCGCCGCGGGCGAGCTGTAACGCGCCGCCGCCCGGGCCCGGAGCCTGTCGACAGGCTCGACCGGTCAGTCTCGCTAGGCTCTTCCCGTGCGTCAATGGGGTAAGGGGGATAGATGCTGCCCGTTCTAGTCGTCAACGCCGGCTCGACCAGTCTCAAGCTGGAGCTTGTCAGCGCCGGCGACAGGAGCGAGGTTCTTTCCTCGCTGAGCGAGGCCAAGGGCCGGGCGGCGGCGATCGGGCACCGAGTCGTCCACGGGGGCGACCGTTTTCGGGAACCGGTCGTCCTCGACGCCGACGTCATCGCCGAGATCGAGGCGATGAGCCAGGTGGCGCCGCTCCACAACCGCCCTGCGCTGGCCGCGATCGCTCAAGCGCGCAGGCTCTTCGGCTCCGAGCCCCAGGTCGCCGTCTTCGACACCGCTTTCCATGCCACGATTCCGGCCGAGGCGGCCACCTACGCGATTCCCCGCCGCTGGCGCGAGCAGTTCGGTATCCGCCGCTACGGCTTTCATGGGCTCTCGGTCGCCTGGGCAGCCGAGCGGGCGCCCGCCCTGCTCGAGCGGCCGCTCGAGCGCCTCGTCGTCTGCCATCTCGGCGGCGGCTGCTCGATCACAGCCGTGCTCGCCGGACGTTCTGTCGACACGACGATGGGCTTCAGTCCGCTCGAAGGCGTTCCGATGACGACTCGCTCCGGCTCGATCGACCCCGGCGCCATCCTCTACCTGCTGGATCCCGGGCGGCTCGATCGCGAGCAGCTCGAGCGCGGCCTCGAGAACGATTCCGGCCTCAAGGGCCTGTCGGGCCTCAGTGGCGACGTGCGTGAGCTCGAGCAGGCGGAGGATGCCGGTGACGAGCGGGCAGCGCTTGCCCTTTCGGTCTACGTCCACCGGATCGCGGCCGCCGTCGCGTCGATGGCGGCATCGCTCGGGGGGCTCGACGCGATCGTCTTCACCGCCGGTGTGGGGGAGAACTCGGCTCGCATACGCTCGCGTGTTTGCGAGCGCCTCTCCTTCCTCGGCGTCGAGATCGATACGGCCCGTAACGCGGAGGCGAAGCTCGACAGCGACATCGCGACCTCCGGAGCGGCCGTTCGCGTGTTCGTCATCCGCGCGCGCGAGGCGCTGATGGTCGCACGCGCCGTGCGCCAGGTTCTGATCGACACCGTCTGAGGGCCCAAACCGAGTCCTGTCCGGCAGGACGAAGGTATCGTCTACTCGCCGAGAGCGCTCGGCAGCTCGCATTCAGTCTCGACAGCAAAGCCCCGGAGGAACAGATGGAGAGCTCGAAGCCCGAATCCGCAGCCGAGGTGCTCGTCTACGCCTGCTCGGGGGCGTCGAACCTGGGCCAGCTCGCGAACGAGATCGCCGTTCGCCTCGATCGGCTCGGCCTGGCCGAGCTCGTGTGCGTGACCGAGGTCGGTGCGGGAAACGGTGACGTCGGAAGCTCGAGCAAGCCGGTGATCGCTATCTCGGGCTGCACCACTGCCTGTTGCAGCGCGATGCTGAGGCGTCACGGGATCGAGGCCTCGCGCACGATCGTCCTGGCGGAGCGTGGCGTCGCCAAGGCCAAGCACGTTCTCGTCGACGCCGAGTCGAGCGAGCGCGTTTTCGGACAGGTTCTGGCCGAGCTGGCGCCGTTCCTGGACAGGCCGTACGCGAGCGACGTCTCAGGCCGGCTAGCCGGCCGGCTCGTAATCGAGGTTGGGCGCCAGCCAGCGCTCGACCTCCTCGATGCTCATTCCCTTGCGGGCCGCGTAGTCGGCGACCTGGTCGCGAGCCATGCGCCCAACCGAGAAGTACTTGGCCTGCGGGTGGTTGAGATAGAGGCCGCTCACGCTCGCCGCCGGCAGCATCGCGTAACTGTCCGTCAGCTCGATCCCGACTGCCTCCGCCTCGAGCAGAGTCGAAGAGCTTGCGCTTCTCTGAGTGATCCGGGCAGGCCGGGTAGCCGAAGGCCGGCCGGATGCCGCGGTGCCGTTCCGCGATCACATCCTCGCGCGCAAGCTGTCCTGTCTCGTCCCCACAACCGGCGCACGCGCTCGTGCAGGAAGGTGGCGAAGGCCTCCGCGAGCCGGTCTGCGAGCGCCTTGACCATGATCGCGCTGTAGTCGTCCTTCTCGGCGGCGAGACGAGCGGCCAGCTGCTCGCTGCCGATCCCCGCGGTGAGCGCGAAGGCGCCCGCGTAATCCCGGAGCCCGCTCCCCAGCGGGGAGACGAAGTCGGCGAGCGAGAGATCCGGGCGCCCGTCCTCGTGGTCGGCCTGCTGCCGGAGCATGCAGAAGCGGGCGATTGGCTCGTCCCTCTCCTCGCCGGTGAACAAGACGATGTCGTCCCCGTCGGAGGCGGCCGGCCAGAGCCCGAAGGAGGCGCTGGCACGCAGCGACTTCTCTTCGATCAGCCGTGCCAGGAGCGCTTGCGCATTCTCGTAGAGCTCTCGCGCCGCGGCTCCCTTCTCGGGGTGGTCGAGAATCGCCGGGAAGCGCCCCTTCAACTCCCAGGCCTGGAAGAAGAAGGTCCAGTCGATGTAGTCGACCAGCTCGGCCAGCGGCTGCTCGTCGATGCGTTGCAGGCCGAGCAGGCTCGGCTTGGGAAGATCGACCTGGTCGAGCGTGAAGCTCGGCTTGCGCGCGCGCGCCTGCCCGAGCGAGAGCAACGGCCGGCGCTTCTCCCGGTAGAGCTCGCGCAGATGCTCCTGTTGCTCGGCGTTGTCGAGGATGAGCTCGTCGCGGCGCAGCGGGTCGAGCAGCGAGGCGACGATGCCGACGGCGCGCGAGGCGTCGAGGACGTGCACGGTCGGGGCGCTGTAGGCGGGCGCGATCTTGACCGCCGTATGTTGCCTCGACGTCGTCGCACCGCCGATCAGAAGCGGCAGTCGCAGCCCACGCCGCTCCAGCTCCCCGGCGACCTTGACCATCTCGTCGAGCGAGGGCGTGATCAGTCCGGAAAGCCCGACGATGTCGGCGCTCTGCTCGATCGCCGCCTCGACGATGCGGCTGGCCGGCACCATCACGCCGAGGTCGATCGTCTCGTAGCTGTTGCAGCCGAGCACCACCGCGACGATGTTCTTGCCGATGTCGTGCACATCGCCGGCGACCGTGGCGAGAACGATCTTCGCCCGCGCGGGCGGCGCCTCACCGCCCGGCTCGTCTGCGAAGAACGGCTCCAGGTAGGCGACCGCCCGTCGCATCGCCCGTGCGCTCTTCACCACCTGGGGCAGGAACATCTTCCCTTCGCCGAAGAGGTCGCCCACTACCTTCATGCCGTCCATCAGCGGTCCCTCGATCACCGCCAGCGGCCCACCGAGCTCGAGTCGGGCCTCCTCGGCATCCTCCTCGACGAACTCGTCGACCCCGTGCACGAGCGCGTGCTCGAGCCGCTTTCCGGCCGCTGCCTCGCGCCAGCTCAGGTCGATCGTGCGCTTCGTTCCCTCGCCCTTGACCCGCTGGGCCAGCTCGAGCAGGCGGTCGGTGGCGTCGGGGCGGCGATCGAAGAGCAGGTCCTCGACCCGCTCGCGCAGCTCCGGCTCGACGTCTTCGTACACCGCCAGTTGTCCGGCGTTGACGATCCCCATGTCGAGCCCGGCGCGGATGGCGTGGTAGAGGAAGATGGCGTGCATCGCCTCGCGCACGACGTCGTTGCCGCGGAAGGCGAAGGAAAGGTTCGAGATGCCGCCCGAGACCTTGGCGCCCGGGCAGCGCTCCTTGATCAGCGGCAGCGCCTCGAGAAACGCCTTGGCGAAGCCGTTGTGCTCCTCGATCCCCGTCCCGACCGCCAGCACGTTGGGATCGAAGATGATGTCCTCGGGCCGGAAGCCGGCCTGCTCGACCAGCAGGCCGTAAGCGCGCTCGCAGATCGCGACCTTCCGTTCCGCCGTCTCGGCCTGGCCCTGCTCGTCGAAGGCCATGACGACGAGCGCCGCCCCGAAGTCCCTCACCAGGCTCGCCCGGGCAAGGAACTCTTCCTCCCCCGCCTTGAGGCTGAGCGAGTTGACGACTCCCTTCCCCTGCACGCATTCGAGCCCCGCCTCGATCACCGACCAGCGCGAGCTGTCGATCATGATCGGCAGGCGAGCCACCTCCGGCTCCGAGGCGACCAGGTTGAGGAACGTCCTCATCGCCTGCTCGGAGTCGAGCAGGTCGGCGTCCATGTTGACGTCGAGGATGTTGGCGCCGCCGCGCACCTGCTCGAGCGCAACCGCGAGAGCCTGCTGGAAGTCGCCGGCCTCGATCAGGCGGCGGAAGCGAGCGGATCCGCTCACGTTCGTGCGCTCGCCGATCACGGCGAAGCCGGTGCTCTCGTCCAGCAGCAGCGGTTCCAGGCCGCTGAGCGAGGTCGCTCGGCGTCGCTCGGGAACCCGGCGCGGCGGTAAGTCGCGTACGGCCTCGGCGATGGCTCGAACATGCTCCGGGGTGGTTCCGCAGCAGCCGCCGACCGCGTTGACCAGGCCCTCCTCGGCGAACTCCCTCAGGAAGCCGCTCGTGTCGGCGGGCTGCTCGTCGTAACCGCCGAGCTCGTTCGGAAGCCCCGCGTTCGGATGGCAGGAGGTGAGCGTCGAGGCGATACCGGAGAGCGCCTCGACGACCGGCCGCATCTGCGCGGCGCCGAGCGAGCAGTTGACGCCGACGAAGAGCGGGCTCGCGTGCTCGACCGAGATGCAGAAGGCCTCCGCCGTCTGCCCCGAGAGGTTGCGCCCGCTCCTGTCCACGGCCGTGAACGAAAGCCAGAGCGGTAGCTCGACTCCCAGCTCGCGGAAGACGTCGGCGGCGGCGACGATGGCCGCTTTCCCGTTCAGCGTGTCGAAGATCGTCTCGAGCATGAGCAGGTCGACGCCGCCTTCGATCAGAGCCCGCAATCTGCTCGCGGTAGCTGGCTCTGACCTGCTCGAAGGTGACCGCGCGAAAGGCGGGATCGTCCACCCGCGGCGAGAGCGAGAGCGAGGCGTTCAGCGGCCCGACCGAGCCGACCACGAAGCGCGGCTTCTCCGGTGTGCGCGCCGCCCATTCGTCGCAGGCGCCGCGGGCGAGCCGTGCGCCCACGAGGCTCATCTCGGCGGCGAAGCTCTCCAGGCCGTAATCAGCCTGGTTGATCGATGTCGCCGTGAAGGTGTTGGTGGTGACGAAGTCGGCGCCCGCTTCGAGATAGGCGTGATGAATATCGCGAACGACCTCGGGGCGCGTGAGGTTGAGCAGGTCGGGATCGCCGGCAAGCGCCCGGGGGTGCTCTTTGAAGCGCTCGCCGCGGTAGGCGTCCTCGCCGCGCACACTGCGCTGAATGAGCGCGCCGTAAGACCCGTCGAGGACGAGGATGCGGGATGCGGCAAGCTCGGCTATGCGGGCGCGAATGCTCATCGGTTTCCTCCGGCGCAAACAGAGCGCGCGTGACAGCTATCACCGAGACCTTAACCAACGGCGAAAACGACCCGTATCGCGATCTCGATCCTATTATAGGCCTGCTCGTATTCGAACTACAGCTTTTACCCCGCGCTCATCTCGATCTCAGGCACCGCTCCGATACTGAGACAGGAGGATACGAGATGTACGTGCTAACAGACAAAACTTCCGGCCAGGTTCTGGGACGCTTCGAAAGTCTCACGGAAGCTCGCGGCGTGCTGCTCGATTTCTACCGTCTGCACCCGCCCGGCGGGCGCTGGCTCGAGATCGCCATCGAGCGCGAGCCCGAAGCCGTCGAGCTTCTCTCAGCAGCCTAGAGCCTGTTCCACCAGGTCTGCACGCCCGATGCGGCCGATCCGCGGCACCAGCGACCACAGGGCTACTCTCCGCACTACCGGTGCGCCTTCACAACCCTGCGGACACCGGCATCCACGGCTTGACCGCCTCGAGCGCACATCTCTGGTGGAATCGGCTCTTACCAGTCTCGAAAAGGTTACGACCGGTACCAGTTCCGCGTAATTCCGTCGCGCGGCTTGGGGAACGGATTCAGCACGGTTTTCGCCGATTTCCAAGCTATGCGGAAAGTGACTCCTGTGGCGCATCCGGAAACGCGCGATCGCGATCGGTCGTCCGGCTCCGAGCGAGCGGCCCTGCGCCTGATCGAGGGCGGCTCCCAAGCTGTCATGCTCGCGAGCCGCGAGTCGACGAATGACCGCATCCCGCTACGGTTGATCCCCGAAAAAGACCTGGCGACGGTCCTGATCGGCGACGCGGACGAGGATGTGCTGTCGATGCTCGGCCTCACGCTCGGCGGCGAGTTCGAGCTGCTTCGGGCCAGAGACGGAGAGCAAGCGCTGCGCCTGGCGCTGATCGAGCGGCCCGACCTGGTCGTGCTGGACGTACGCGTGCCGAAGCTGGACGGATATCGGGTCACCGCGCAGATAAGGCGCAACCCGGCCACCGCTGACACGCCGGTGATCCTGCTCGATTCACACCCGGAGCGAATCGACGTGTTGCGAGGTCTCGCCGCAGGCGCGAACGACTACGTCACCAAGCCGTTCGATCCAGCCAAGCTCATCTCGCGTATTCGCGAGACGCTCGAGCCGAGCGACATCATCTGACAGCGGCGGGCGGCCGAGCGCAGAGGAAGCCGGGCGTATCCCCCGTTCGAGGGAGGGCACGACCCCCCGATCTGCCGAAAACGTTACTCGTCATGTTCGGTCGCACGACAGTCCTGATCGCGCTCGCAGTCGCCCTTGCGCTGCCCGCTTCCGCGCCGGCGCGCCAGGCCGTTTCGTCGAAAGCTCCAGTCGGCCTCAAGGCTTTCTTGCTGAGCTACAACGAGCCGACCGCGCATAGCTTTACGCGCACGCCGTCTTTCGGCTGGAAGCCTAAGTCGCAGGCGCTGAGCTACGACTTCCAGCTCGCGACGTCGAACAGTTTCCGCGACAACAGCATCGTCTGGAGTGCGAACGGACTGAAGACGCCGTACACCTCAGTTCCCGTAGCGCTTCCCTGGACGACCGGGAACCCGTATTCGCTCTTCGCGCGGGTTCGAGCCCATCTGCAACGAAGCACGATACCTCTGGAGCACGGCTTTTGGCTTCAATGTCCGCTGGAGCCAGATTCCGGCGCAACTGCCGGCGCCAAACGGCTTGCTGCGCTGGACGCCCGTTGACGGCGCGAGCGAGTACGAGGTCTGGGAATCTGGCAACACATCCGGTCTCAACGCCTGGGTGAAGCTCGTCTACGTTTCGTACAAACGTCTCCGACATGCGCGACTGGTTCACCTTCCATCAAACAGCGGCCTGGGTCGGGACGGCTTACTGGCGCGTCCGAGCTATTCGCTCGGCGTACGGAACGCTACAGAACGGCCAGCCGATCACCTCCTACGGCCCCTGGTCGCCGGTCTTCCAAACGCACGCGACCCCGCCGACCGCGACTCAGCTCACCCTTGGTGGCACTACCTCTGACGTCATAGGGACGGTTGCCAAACCGGCTGCGCACAAGATCATGCCGGGATTCAGCTGGAGCGGAAACACCTCAGGCGGTATCGCCTACGAGCTCTACCGCGTATACGTCTTCTCGGACGACAACTGCGTCGAGCCCGTCCTCACGGGGTCAATCGTTGGCAGTCCCGCCTGGGTCCCGCGCCTGAGCGGCCCCTTGGCCCTCCCAGGATCGTTGGACGATATCGCCAAAGCTCGCAGTAACGTATTGATCGACGGAGCCCAAACCGCGGCTTACGACTTCTCGCGCGCATTGGTCACGACGAGCGAAACGATGGCGCAAGCGCTCGGGCACCACTACCAATCGGCTCGATCTCTGGGATCGAGATTGGCCAAGTGGTGCCTATTACTGGACGGTCGTGCCGGTGCGCTGGCAGATCAATACGCTGCGAACGACGCGTTCGAATACCAGGACACGCAGGCGGCCCAGGACGCGTGCGCCGCGGGTCGGATATCGCGCTTCGGCAAGGTCAGCCAGGCGGTTCCCACCGCGGGGAACAATGCATTCGTGACCAGCCTCTCGCTTTCCGGAAAGATGACGAGCGCCGCGGCGAGCCGTTCTCCTCGCGTCTACGGGAGCTCGACCCTCGTGACATGGACGCCCGCGCTCGCGGCGGACGAGTTACGAGGTGCAATGGAGCCATACGAGCTATCCGTTCCAGCAGGCCGGAAGCACTACCACGCCGGCAACCTCAGCCGTTCTCTCACTGACGCCGGGCACTTGGTACTACCGAGTGCGTGGGATCGACACTGCGGCTGCCTACCGGGGCGCAGGGAATGGCCTGGTCGAGCGTGCGCAAGATCAAGATCGCGAAGCCCGTCTTCCGCCTGAGCAAGTAGGCGCTTTCGTCGCGGCGCCCGGCCGCTACTTCTCGAGCAACCGGCGCTCTTCGCGGCGCTTGCGGGCGCGAACCAGCACCGCCAGCAGCACGGCCAGCAGGAGGAAGGGCGAGGCGACGATGAGCGCCATCGCGACCCAGGAGATCTCGGAAGAGAGTCCGTTCCAGGCCCGATTGATCGCCTTGTGGATGCGGCTCGGGTGCGAGGGCATCTTGGGCAGGTTGCCGGTCGTGAGCGTGAGCGTGATCGTCGCCAGCCGGCCGCTGCGGATATTGGCCGCGCGCTGGACTTGCTGCGAGCGTAGATCGGCGCGGGCATTGGCGAGCTGAACCTGCAGCTGCGAGCGCGCCGAGGCGGTGAGCGAGCTGTCGTTCAGGCTGGTCTCGAGCTCGACGATTCGCTGCTGGAGCGCCTTGATCTGGTCGGCCTCGACCGTCGACGGTGCGCTTCACGTCCTTGAGCGACACCTTCTGGCTCAGGATCTCGCCCAGCGCCGAGATGCGGGCGAGCGCCTCCTGTGCACGTGTGGCCGGGACCTTGAGCTTGAGCATCGAGGTGGCCACGCCGCGGCTGGGCGTCTGGTAGTGAGCCGAGGCGATGTAGCCGCCGAGCGAGCGCGCGATCTTCATCGCCTTGGCGGTCGCGCTGGAGAGCTGGGCGCGACTCTTGACCCTGAGCGTCAGGATCGGCTTGGAGTTTGGCCAGGCGGTTGCCGGTCGTGATCGGGGAGAGGGCGTTCGCGTGATGATAGTGCTCGGCGCGCCAGAGGCGGCTGAGAGTCCTCCGGAACCGCTCGCGACCTTCTGAGCTCGTCGGCAACGCTTCCTTGTATCGATCGAGGGTGGCGCCGGTCGTGGTTTGACCTGAAATCACCCCAAGCTTATCCGACTGCTTAGCCGAGGTAGGCGATCGACTTTTGCGCCGCTGTAAGAGAGCGGGTGGGCGCTGCTCCAAATGCCGTGCCGTGTGTTACGAGCAATCGAGCAGCCCTTTGCGAGGCGACGGTGTTCGACGATTGCAGCTCGCCGTGAACGATCGCTCCGGCGACGGCGATGGCGAGCGCCGCGGCCAGCGCGAGCACCAGCCGGCGCCGGGTGAATCTCGGTCGAGCCCGGTGCGGTCGCCTGGCAGCCCCGCGCTCCGCCAGCCGCTCGATGCGGGCGACGAGCGCCTCGGACGGGCGCGGGCGGTGCTTGCGTAGCTCGCGCGCTGTCTCCTCGAGACGATCCTTCGGGTTCTCGTTCTCAGGCCTCGACATCGCTTGCCACCCTTTCCGAAAGCTTCTCCAGCGCCCGGCTCAACCTCATCGAGCAGGCGCTGCGACTGATACCGAGGAAGCGGGCCGTCGTCTCCGCGTCCCATTCGAGCAACACGCGCAGCGCGATCACCTCGCGCTCGCCGGCCGAGAGCGAGGCGAGCGCCGCCTCCAGCTCGGGCGAGAGCCCTTCGCCGAACCCCGGCTCGGCGATCTCGAACTCCTGCCTGACCGCGTAGGCGTCTTCGCGGCGCCGCCGCCTGTCCTCGGCGCGGAAGTGATCGAGGGCCACGCTGCGCGCGATCGCGCAGAGCCAGGTTTTTTCGCTCGCCCTTCTCGGGTCGAAGCGCGCCCAGTTGCGCAGCGCCTTCTCGAAGGTGGTCGCGGTCAGGTCCTCGGCAACCGAGCGGTTACCGACCAGATAGGCGACGTAGGCGTGCACCGCGCCGAGGTGCTCGCGGGCTGCCTGCGCAAAGTCCGGTCTCCTCTCGAGCGCTGCCACGGTCACGTCGTTTATACGCCACTACCGCCGCGTGCGTCACAACGCAGAGCCCGGGTCAGGCGGAAATCACCGCGCAACTACCGCGGGCCTCGAGCGCCCACTCCGCAAAGAGGCCCGCGCGCCGCCGCAGCCGACACGCGCGGCTGCGGCTCAGCGCGGCTCTCTCCCAGACGACACGGACTCCGCAAGGCAACCCGCCCGCTCTCGCCACCTTCGTAGGAGCAGGCGCTGAGCGAGCGCCGAAGGCGCGCTCAGCGCTTCAGAAAGATCACCCGCAGAAAGTCGCCAGACTTTCTGCGGTTTCACTGGCACCAGAGGCGATTGTCGCGGGCCATCATCGCGTCGGAGCTCTTGGGGCCCGCGCTGCCGGCGGCGTAGTTGGGGAAGTCGGGCTCGGCGCCCTGCCACTGGGCGACCACCGAGTCGACGAAAGACCACTGCGCCTCGACCTCGTCGATGCGCGTGAAGAGGGTCGCGTCGCCCAGCATCGCGTCGAGGATCAGTCGCTCGTATGCCTCGGGCAGCTGAACGTGGAAGGCCCGGTCGTACTGGAAGGCGAGCTGGACGGGCTGGATGGTCATGCCCTGGCCGGGCACCTTGGCGCCGATCCGGAGCGAGATGCCCTCGTCGGGCTGGATGTGGATGACGAGTATGTTCGGGCGCAGGCCGGCGCCGGCGATCTCGAGGAAGGGCGGGTGCGGAGCCGGCCGGAAGATCGCCACGATCGTCGTGGCGCGGCTGGAGAGGTGCTTGCCGGTGCGCAGGTAGAAGGGCGTCCCGGCCCAGCGCCAGTTGTCCACGAAGAGCTTGAGCGCGACGTAGGTCTCGGTGCTCGAGTCGGTCGCCACGCCCGGCTCGCTGCGGTAGCCCGGCACCTTCTCGCCGTCGATCTCGCCGGGCCCGTACTGACCGCGCACGATGTAGCCGGGATCGGGCGGCGCGAGGGCACGTATGACCTTCAGCTTCTCGTTGCGAACCGCGTCGGCCGCGAAGTCGGCCGGCGGCTCCATCGCCGTGATCGCCAGCAGCTGGAGCAGGTGGTTCTGGACGACGTCCCTGATCGCGCCGGCCTCTTCGTAGAAGCCGGCCCGGCCCTCGATGCCGAGCGACTCGGCCACGGTGATCTGCACGTTGTCGACGTAACGCCGGTTCCAGATCGGCTCGAAGATGCCGTTGGCGAAGCGGAACGCGAGCACGTTCTGGACCGTCTCCTTGCCGAGGTAGTGGTCGATGCGGAAGATCTCGTCCTCGGCGAAGTGCGTGACGATGTCCTCGTTCAGGGCCTTGGCGCTGGCGAGGTCGTGCCCGAACGGCTTCTCGACGATCAGGCGTGTCCATCCCCCGGGCCTCCGCCCGGTCTCGAGCTTGTCCACGACCGTTCGGATCGCCTCCGGCGGAATCGCCAGGTAGTGAACGCGGTTCCCCGCGGTGCCACGCTCCTTGTCGAGTTGCTCCAGGAGGTCCATCACCTGCTTCTCGCCGCCGTCCGCCGCGAAGTCCGTGCTCACGTAGTGCATTCCGGAGGCGAGCCGTTTCCAGACGTCCTCACGCATCTCGTCGCGCCCGAACTCGGTCGCGGCTTCACGCATCTGCTCGCGCCACGACTCGGTCGAGTTCTTCGTGCGGGCGACGCCGACCACGGCGAAGTTCCCGGGCAAGAGGCCGCGGAACTCGAGCGCGTAGAGCGCGGGAATCAGCTTGCGATGAGTGAGATCGCCGGAGGCGCCGAAGATGACGAGGGCGCAGGGATCGGGCTCGACCCCGCCTCTCGGCTCCGGCGAGAGCGGCATCTCGACTCGGGTTTCGACCTTGGCGCTCATACCGGTACGGGCCACTCGCTACTTCTCGTTCGCCGGCTTGACTGCGTGGCCGCCGAACTGGTTGCGCAGCGCGGCGTTGACCTTGGCGGCGAACGACTCGTCCTGGCGCGAGGCGAAACGGGCGAAGAGCGAGCCCGCGATGATCGGCGCCGGCACGCTCTCGTCGATCGCGGCCAGAAGCGACCAGCGACCCTCGCCGGAGTCGTCCACGTAACCGGCGATCGAGGCCAGCCCGGGATCCTCCCTGAGCGCGATCTCGAGCAGCTCGAGCAGCCAGCTGCGCACGACCGAGCCGTAGCGCCAGATGCTCGCCACGGCGTGCAGGTCGAGCTCGAACTCCGAAGCCTGCATGATCTCGAAGCCCTCGGCGAAGGACTGCATCATCCCGTACTCGATGCCGTTGTGCACCATCTTGGTGAAGTGCCCGGCGCCGTTGGCGCCGACGTGTGCGTAGCCGTCCTTGGGCGCCAGGTCGAGGAAGAGAGGCTCGACTCGGGAGACGACCTCGGGCTTGCCTCCGACCATCACGCAGTAGCCGTTCTCCAGGCCCCAGACCCCACCCGAGACACCTGCGTCGACGAAGTGGATTCCTTTCTTCTCGGCCAGCCCGGCGCGCCGCTTGGAGTCGGTGAAGTGAGAGTTGCCGCCGTCGACGATGATGTCGTCACGCTCGAGCAGCCCGAGCAGCTCCAGAAAGGCGTGCTCGGTCGGGTCTCCGGACGGGATCATCAGCCAGACGACGCGTGGATGCTCGAGCTTGCCGACCAGATCGACCAGCGAGGTCGCCGTGCGCTCCGGGTTGGTGCGCGCGTAGGTCTCGACCTCGTGACCGGAACGGCGCAGGCGCTCGACCATGTTGCCGCCCATGCGGCCCATTCCGACCATGCCCAGCTTCATAGCTCCTCCTCCAATCCGATGCGGATGACGGATCTGCCGTGCTCCTTCAGGGCCGCGAAGTCTCCGGCCGCTTGAGCTCCGATCAGACGCCGGAAACCGAAGTCGCGCCCCGGAATCGCCAGCTCCTCGCCCAGGTCGTCCACGACCTGCACGAACAGCCCGTTGGCCTTCCCGCCCTTGTGCAGCTGCCCGGTCGAGTGCAGATAGCGGGGCCCGAAACCGCGCGTGACGACGCAACCGGTGGCCTCACCCGCGCGCTTGGCCAGCGCGGCGAGCTTCGCGTCGTTCTCGGGAGTCGGATCGACGAAGCCGAGGACGGCGATGTAGTCGCCGGGGCCCGCCGCCGCTAGGAGCTCGTCGAGGCTCCCGCTCGGCTCGAGCTCGGGCTCGCTGCCCGAGGAGAGAATGGCGCTCGTCCGGTCCTTCGCCTCCTGGACGTTCGGCTGGTCGAAGGGGTTGATCTCCAGGAAGGCGCCGGCGACGGCGACCGCGAACTCCCAGCGGAAGAACTCCTGCGCGAGCTCGTAGGGACTGTCGAGCCTAAGCTCGACCGCCTGGCGATCGGTGTCGCCGGGCGGCTCGCCCGGTGCCGGTACCAGTCCCTTGCCCTGCTTCCCGGTGGATTCCGCGATCAGCTGCTCGGCCCAGAGCGGAAATCCGCTCTCGTGCTCGGGTATGCAGACCTTGTCGCTGCCCGCGCGCCAGCCTTCTCCAAGCTGCAGGCCGAGCTCCAGGCCGGGGTTGCCGTCGATTCCGTGGCAGGCCTCGGCCATCTCCACGGCGCGCGAGAGAAACCGCTCGATATCGACCCCCATCAGGGCAGCCGGGACTATGCCGAAGAGCGAGAGCGCCGAGAAGCGGCCGCCGATCGTCGGCTCGCCCGCCAGCACGCCCAGAAAGCCGCGCTCACGAGCCAGTTGCTCCAGGGCGCTACCGGGATCGGTGACCGCGGCGAAGCGCGTGCCCTTCTCGCCTGCCCAGGTCCAGAAGTATTCGAGGTGTGAGCGGGTCTCGATCGTCGAGCCCGATTTCGAGGAGACCAGGACGAAGGTCGAAGAAGGGTCGAGCTGGGATGCAAGCCGGCGCACGGCCGTCGGGTGAGTCGAATCGAGGACCTGGAAGCTCGTCGCGCCGAAGGCGAGCCGCATCACCTCGGGCGCCAGGCTCGAGCCGCCCATGCCCAGCAGCAGGACGTTCTCGACGCCGTCGAGCGCCTGCTCGGCGAAGTCGAGTATCTCTCGCGCCTGAGCAAGCGACCGCTCCGGCGCATCCAGCCAGCCGAGCCACTTCTCTTCGCCGCTAGAAGTCCAGAGCGAGGCATCGCGCGCCCAGATCTTGTCCACCAGCTCACTCGCCGTGAATGCTCTCACCGATTTACCTCCAGCTTCTCCAGCTTCGTCTCGATCCCACTCAGCAGCTCGGCGAAGGAGTCTGCGAACTTCTGCACTCCTTCGGCCTCTAGCGTGTCCGTTACCTCTGCGTAGGAAACTCCGGCCGCCTCGAGCTGCTCGAACACGAGCTCCGCCTCGCCGACGTCCTTCGTCAGCGTCTCCGCGACCGCGCCGTGCTCCTGAAAGGCGCGTATGGTCTCGATCGGCATCGTGTTCACCGTCTCGGGCCCGATCAGCTCGGCCACGTAGAGAGTGTCGGAGTAGGCGGGGTTCTTGGTCGAGGTCGAGGCCCAGAGGCAGCGCTGAACGCCGCCGCCCTTCGCAGCCAGGTACTGCCAGCGCTCGCTGGAGAACACCGCCTGGAAATGGCGGTAGGCGAGCTTGGCATTGGCCACGGCGAGCTTGCCGCGCAGGGCGAGCGCTTCTGGACTGCCGATCGCCTCGAGACGCTTGTCGGCCTCGCTGTCGACGCGCGACACGAAGAAGCTGGCGACCGAGTTGACCTGCCCGATGTCGCCCGCGGCGGCGACGCGTCGCTCGAGACCGCGCAGGTAGGCGTCCACGACTTCGGTGTAGCGCTGAAGAGAGAAGATGAGGGTGACGTTCACCGAGTGGCCGGCGGCGGTCGCATCCTCTATCGCCGGCAGGCCGGGGCGGGTGGCAGGGATCTTGACGTAGAGGTTGGGACGATCGATATCGCTGTGCAGGCGAAGAGTCTGCTCGTAGGTGCGTTCGGTGTCGTAAGCGAGCGTGGGATCGACCTCGAGCGAGACGAATCCGTCGCGGCCGCCGCTCTCGTCGTGGATGGGGCGCAACAGGTCACAGGCGTCCGCGACGTCGTGCTCGGCGAGGCGGAAGAAGATCTCGCGCGAGTCGTCGAGCGAGGCCAGCTCGTGCAACTCGCTGTCGTACCAGTCGCCTTCGGCGAGCGCCTTCTGGAAGATGGTCGGATTGCTGGTGACGCCGCGCACCGAGTCCTCGCGAATCAGCCGCTCGAGCTCACCCGTCTCGAGCATCTCGCGCGAGAGCGAATCGATCCAGACGCTCTGGCCCAACTCCGTCAGTTGCTGCAGCCTGCTCCCCGCCATCGCTTCCTCCCTACGCTCGATCGCTTCCGAAAACACGCCGCCGGCTGCTAAGCAAGCCTCCGCGCGGCTTCACGCTCCATCTGCGCGACCTTTTCCAGTCGTTCCGCGTAACGGGGGTCGCTCTCGTTGAAGCGCGCGGCCAAAAAGGTTCGCACCAGCTCGCAGGCGAGCGCCTCGCCGACAACCTCGGAGCCCAGGCAGAGGACATTCATGTCGTCGTGCTCCACGCCCTGGTGTGCGGAGTAGGCGTCGTGGCAGATCGCGGCGCGGATGCCTGGGACCTTGCAGGCGGCCACGCAGGCGCCGACCCCCGAGCCGCAGACGAGTATTCCGCGCTCGGCCCGGCCGGAACGGATCTGCTCGGCGACGTCGGCGGCCTGGTCCGGGTAGTCGACGCGAACGCTCGCGTCATCGACTCCGAGATCGATCACGTCGCAACCGGCTTGCCCGACCGCTTCGAGCACGGCCTCGCGCAGGCTGACGCCTCGGTGATCGAACGCGACGGCGACCTTCACATTTCCTCCTTCGGGAGTGTTTCAAGAAAATCGTGCGAGCAAAGCCTGAGCCTGGGCCGTGACGTTCTCGGCCGTGAAGCCGAATCGCTGCATCAACTCTTCGCCGGGCGCGGAAGCGCCGAAGTGATCGATCGCGACCGAGCCGCCTCGGTCGCCGACCCAGCGCGTCCAGCCGAGCGAGATCCCGGCCTCGACCGAGAGCCGGAGCGGGACTTCGGAGGGAAGAACACTTTCCCGGTACATCTCGTCCTGCAGCTCGAAGAGCTCCCAGCACGGCATCGAGACCACGCGTGCGCGGACGCCTTGCTCGAGCACTGCTCTCGCCGCCTCGAGCGCCACGGTCACTTCGGAGCCCGTAGCGATGAAGATCAACTCGGGCGGCTTGCCTCCGCTCTCCGCCTCCCAGAGAACGTAGGCGCCGCGCTCCGCGCCCGAAGCGGCGCCCAGCTCCGATCGATCGAAAATCGGAAGCTTCTGCCTCGAAAGCGCCAGCACCACCGGCCCGTTCTTGCGCTCCATGGCGATCTTCCAGGCGAAGACGACTTCGTTGGCATCGGCCGGCCTGACGAACCAGAGGTTGGGGATCGCCCGCAGCGCCATGTAGTGCTCGACCGGCTGGTGCGTCGGACCGTCCTCACCGACTCCGATCGAGTCGTGTGTGTAGACCCAGACGACAGGTACGCGGCCGAGCGCCGACAGCCTCACGGCCGGGCGCATGTAGTCGGAGAAGATCAGGAAGGTGGAGCCGTAGGGCTTGACCATCCCGCCGTGCAGAGCGAGGCCGTTGACGATTCCGCCCATGCTGTGCTCGCGCACGCCGAAGGCGATGTTGCGGCCGGAGTGAGTTGCCGCGAACAGGCCGGCGCCCGGAAACTCCGTCTTGACCGACTCGGCCAGATCGGCCGAGCCGCCGACCATCGTCGGTGTGAAGGGCTGGAGTGCCCGCATCACCTCGTGGCCGGCGTCGCGTGTTGCCATCGCCTTGCCCTCGCCGCCTTCGAACTCGGGCAGCGCCGCCTGCCATCCGGGCTTCGCCTCACCACTCCAGGCTTGATCCCAGTCGTCGCGCTCGGCCGGAAATGCGACGCTCCAGCGCTCGAATCGCTCGCGCCAGGATGCTTCGAGCGAAGCGCCGCGTTCCAGTTGGCTCATATGCGCGTAAACCTCTTCGGGTACGTCGAAGTCCTTTTCCGGGTCGGCGCCGAGCGCGATCTTGGCGGCGCGCACTTCCTCCGCTCCGAGCGGTGCTCCGTGCGCCTTGGCCGTATCGACGAGGTGAGGGGCGCCGTAGCCGATGTGCGAGCGCACGACCACTAGAGAAGGTCGTTCGCGCTCGGCCTTGGCGAGCTCGATCGCCTGATCCAGCCGCTCGAGATCGTTGACGTCCTCGGCCCACTGCACGTGCCAGCCCTGTGCCTCGAGCCGGCGGCCGGCGTCGTCGACGTTGAAGGAGACCGAGGTTGATCCGTCGATCGTGATGCGGTTGGCGTCGTAGAGGTAGATGAGCTTCCCCAGGCCGAGCTGGCCGGCGACGGACGCGGCCTCGCTCGAGATTCCCTCCATCAGGTCGCCGTCGGAGCAGATCACGTAGACGTTGTGGTCGACGATCTCGTGCCCGGGCCGGTTGAAGCGGTCGGCGAGGAAGCGCTCGGCGACGGCAAAGCCGACGGCGTTGGAGAACCCCGCCCCGAGCGGGCCGGTGGTCGTCTCTACCCCCGGCGTGACGAAGTGCTCGGGGTGGCCCGGCGTGCGCGACCCCCACTGACGAAACTGCTTCAGGTCGTCGAGGCTGAGGTCGTAGCCGCTGAGGTGCAGCGCGGCGTACTGGAGCACGCAGGCGTGCCCGGCCGAGAGGACGAAGCGGTCGCGGTTCGGCCAGGCGGGGTTGGCGGGGTTGTGACGCAGATGCTTCGTGTAGAGCAGATAGGCGAGCGGCGCCAGCGCCATGGCGGTGCCCGGGTGGCCCGAGTTCGCCTTCTGCACGGCGTCCATCGCCAGCGTTCTGATGGCGAGGATCGATCGCGCTCGTATGTCCGTTTCGGCCACTTTGCTCCTACCTTTGCCCCTTACCCGATTGTTGAACGATATGCATCAGGACCGAGATAGAGAGCGGTAAGGGTCGGGAAGGGGATGATCGACCGTTTTTATCAGCTGGACGCACAATGCATCAGGTTCCGGCAGATGCGCTTTGCGAGCCCGTCGTGGGCAGAAGCCGACCCGGCTCTCAGGGTAATTCTTCGGCCTGCGGCGAATTCAGCAGCCGGTCGGGCGCAGCTTGGGCTGGGAGCCGAGGTTTGTGATCCCGTACTTCCTGGCGAGCGCGAGTAGATCGTTCCGGTAGACGATCATGTCTTGCCGTCTCCAGTCGCCGTGAGTCTGGCAGCGCCAGGCTGGAGTAGAGCTCGTGGTGGTACGGGCTGGAAAGGCTCTCGTTGTGCCCGATCACGTTCTGCAGCTTGATCTGGAACCGTTGCGTGAGCCAGAGGGTCAATGCGAGCGAAGCTCGTAGCTGGCGAGGGTTGTCGAGGATCTCCGCGTCGCTCGTACCGACGTGCTCGATCCCGATCGCCGTGTAGTTCAGGCCGACCGTGTGCCGGCACATCGTCCCGAGCGAGACGAGCTGGTAGATCGTCCCGTCGGTGTCGATGACGAAGTGCGCGCACGTTCCCGGCAGCTCGTGCAGCTCGGAGTCGGGCGTGTCCGAGGCGAAGGTGTAGTAGGCGGAGCTGAAGCTCGACGACGCCGTGTAGTGCTCGACGATGACATGCGGGTTGATCAGCCGCCAGGTGTTGATCCCGTAGTGGCGCCTGGCGTAGGCGGCCATCTCGGCCTTTCTCTTCGCGCCGTACGGAATCGGTTTCCAGACGATGTGGGGCTTCGGAACGCTCGCCGCGGCGGCCGCCGGCTGCGCGCTCCGGCTCCGAGCCTGTGCTCCCGCAAGGAGCGCCAGAGCGACGAGCGCAACAAGAAGAATCCGGCGCATACGAGAGTCGAGCTTACCCGCTCAGCCGATCGAGTCGAGCATCCAAGCCTCGACCTTGTCGAGGTACTTCGGGATCTGAGGCTCGATCGCCGTACGCTCGGGTGAGGAGTAGAAGGCGGCGTTGGCCTCCGAGAAGTTGTCGTGCCCGACGATCCAGACGAAGCGGTTCTCGTCGCGAACGATCCAGGGCCCGATCACCGAGAAGCCGAAGCGGCGCCTGAGGGGAAGGACTTCCGATCGCCAGATACCGACCCAGTCGTCCATGCGTCCCTTCTTCACCTGGTAGATCCGCAACTGGTTCTGCACGCTCAACTCCCTTCGAAGGTGGCTATCAGTGCTTCGGCCACAACCTTGATCGGCTTGCCGGAAAGCTGGCTGGCCTTGCGCAGCCGCGCATAGGCGTCCTGTTCGCTCAGCTTCTCCTTCTCCATCAGCAGGCCCTTGGCCCGCTCGACCAGCTTTCGTGCCGCGAGCGCCTCCGTCAGCGAATCCGCCTCCTCGCGCAGCGCCACCAACTCGGCGTGACGCGCCCGCGCCGTCTCGATCGCCGGCAGGAGATCGGTCTCGCGGAAGGGCTTGACGAGGTAGCCGTAGACTCCCGCCTCGACTGCTCTCGCGATCAGCTCCGCTTGGCCGTAGGCGGTGAGCATGACGATCGGAATCGGCCGCTGCTCGAGAATGCGCCGGGCGGCCTCGATACCGTCGAGCTTGGGCATCTTGACGTCGAGGATGGCCAGATCAGGGAGCTCCGTGCGCGCCAGCTCGACCGCCTCGAGCCCGTCACGAGCCTCGGCGCAGATCTCGAAGCCGGCCCTCTCGAGCAGCTCCCGTAAATCGAGCCGGATGATCGTCTCGTCTTCGGCGATGAGTAACCGCATGGGCTACAAACACTAGAGAGGGAAGGAGATCTCTGCGCGGAGTCCGTTCTCGTTGCGCAGCTCGAGCTTTCCGTGCAACTCGTCGTTGACTAGCGCTCGCACGATCTGTAGGCCGATCCCCTGACCGTCGCCCGACATCCCCCCGCCGTCGTCGACAACCGCCAGGCGGATCTCGTCTTCGCTTTGCGAGAGCTCGATGATGACGTTGTCGCCGCCATGCTCGAAGGCGTTCTGAAGCAGCTCGGTGAAGACGAGCGCGAGGGCGGTCGCCTGGCTGCCGGGGAGCGAGATTTTCTCGAGCCGCGTCGTCACGGTCTTGTTCGAGCCAAGCCCCTGGACGATGGTCGTGCGCAGGCGCTCGACCAGGTCGGCCAGCTCGACGTCGTCGTCCCGGCGCTCCGTCAGCATCTCATGCACTGCGGCGATGGCGAGGATGCGGTTGACCGAGTCGGCGAGCACCTGCTGGGTATTGACGTTGTCTCCGCGCGCATGCAGCCTGAGCAGGGAGGCCACAGTCTGCAGGTTGTTCTTGACCCGGTGATGAATCTCCTGGGCAAGCAGCCCGCGCATGACAGCGCGACCGTGCTCGATGGCCACCGCGGCGTGATGTGCGATCGAGCCGAGTAGCGCCTTCTCGTCGTCCGAGAAGGGTGTGTCCTTGTCACAGACCAGCTCACCCACCTGACGCCCCCGCCAGCGCAGCGGAATCCTGACCGCGTACTTTCCTTTTCGACCCTCGGGCCAGGCTATGCGTCCGTCTTCGAGCACGACGGCGGCGCCGGTGGCGGCAACCGCCTGCATCGTCGTCTTGACGATCGCTTCGAGCGACTCCTCGACATAGAGCGATTCCGAGACCGCCTCCGAGATCTTGGCCAGCGCCTCGAGCTCGCGAACCCGCTGGCGCGCTTGCTCGTAGAGGCGGGCGTGCTGGATCGACTGGGCGACCTGGCCGGCGATGGCGACCAGTAGCTCGATCTCGGTCTGGCTGAACTCGCGCGGATGCTTGGTACGAACGTTGAGCGCTCCCTCGAGCTTCTCGCGCGCCAGGATCGGGACGGCCAGTATCGACTCGTACTCACCCTCGGGCAGGTTCTTGAAGGCCTTGAAACGTGGATCGAGGTTCGCGCCCTCGGCGATCATCACCGGCTGACGAATGGCGGCCGACGAGCCGGTGAGCCCCTCGCCGATGCGCATGCGAGGCTTGCGCTCCTCCTCACCGACCTGAGCTCCGTAGGTCGCGCGCAGGACGAGCTCGGCGCCGCGCTCGTCATAGAGGTAGACGAAACAGGCGTCGGTCTCGAGCGCCTCGGCGACCTTGCGTGCGATCAGCGCCATGACCTCTTCGAGATCGAGGCTCGAGTTGACGGCCTCGGTCGTCTCGGTGAGCAGCCGTAGATGTCGTTCGGATTCGTCCACTTCGAGACGATTCTAGGCCCGCCGATCTGTCCGGCGTCACAGCCGGTCTATTCGAGCCGCCGCTATCCCCGCACGAAGAGCGGGGGCCTCGCCGGCCCCCGCTCGCGCTGAGCCGCTAAAGAACCGGCAGATATCGCTCGAACTCCCACTGCGTGAGCTGGACGCGGTAGTCGTCCCACTCCTTGCGCTTGAGCCCGACGTAGTTGTCGAAGATGTGACTGCCGAGCGCCTTCTGCAGCAGTCGGGAGTGAGAGAGCTCTTCGATCGCCTCGCCCAGAGTTTCGGGCAGTGAGACGATGCCGCGCTCCTCGCGCTCCTTGGGCGACAGGTGGTAGAGGTTCGTCTCCATCGGCGCGGGAAGCTGGTAGTTGTTCTCGATACCTTCGAGCCCGGCGTGAAGCAGGCAGGCAAAGGCGAGGTAAGGGTTGCAGGCCGGGTCGGGGCAGCGAATCTCCGCTCTCGTCGCGTTCTCGGAGCCGGGCTTGTAGTACGGGATGCGAATCAGCGCCGAGCGATTGCGCTGCGACCAGGCGACGTAGACCGGCGCCTCATAGCCGGGGACGAGGCGCTTGTAGGAGTTGACCCACTGAGCAAAGATCGCCGACAGCTCGCGGGCATGCTTGAGCTGGCCGGCGATGAAGCCCTTCGCCTCTTTCGAGAGGTGATATTTGTCGCTGGCGTCGAAAAAGCCGTTCCGCTCGCCGCGGAAAAGCGACTGGTGGATGTGCATGCCCGAGCCGTTCTCACCGAAGATCGGCTTGGGCATGAAGGTCGCGTAGACGCCGTTCTTGGCCGCGATCTCCTTCACGATCAACCGGTAGGTGATGGTCGCGTCGGCCATCGCCAGGGCGTTGGTGTAGCGCATGTCGATCTCGTGCTGGGAAGGCCCGACTTCGTGGTGCGAGTACTCGATGCCGATGCCCATTGCCTCGAGCGCCTGAGTGGTCTCGGCGCGTAGCTCGGTGGCGGCGTCCCTGGTCGTCTGCACGAAGTAGCCGCCTTCGTCCAGCGGCTCTGTCCCCTTCGCGTCCTTGAAGAGGAAGTACTCGAGCTCGGGCCCGACGTTGAAGGTGTCGAAGCCCATCTCCTTCATCCGAGCGAGCGCTCGTCGCAGCACGTGGCGAGGATCGCCCTCGTAGGGCTCGCCTTCCGGGGTGACGATGTCGCAGATCATGCGCACCGTCTTTGTCTCGCCTTCGCGCCAGGGCATCATCGCGAAGGTCTTCGGATCGGGGATGGCGACCATGTCGGACTCTTCGATCGCGTTGAAGCCGGTGATCGACGAGCCGTCGAAGCCCATCCCGTCGTTCAGGGCCTCCTCGAGCTGGCTGGGAGTGATCGCAAAGCTCTTCAGATGACCTTCCAGATCGGTGAACCAGAGCAGGATCGTCAGGACGCCGTCGGCCTGCACGCTCTCGAGCACGCGCTTGCGATCGGCAGGATCCGAGGTTGCCCGATCCTTCGTCGTTACCTTGGCCACGTAGATCACTCCCTTTTTCGACTGCTTGAGCGAAACCCAGACTCCAAGACTCTAGTTGTACCGCTGTGCTGTTCATTGGAAAACCAGTCGCGAGCTCGAGCGCGGAGGCTCCGGCGCGTAGAGAGGCATTGCGCCGCTCGAATTTGACAAGGAGTTTCGCCTCGGGCATCCTTCGACGCAGACGAAACGCCAACGAAGGCGTTCGTCGAGGCAACGGGGCCTCAGGACGTGATTGCGTCTGGGCCCTTTTTCGTTGGTGGGCTCGAAACCGGTCAGGTTCTGGGCCCTTTTTTGTTGGACCAACGAATGGGGAGGAAACCTCAGATGGCGGATATGGAAAGCGAGCTCAAGCAGTACATCGAGCCCGGCCCGTCGGTCGCTCCGAAGGACGCTCTCGAGTTTGCGGATGGGACCGATACCAAGATTGTCGATCTGAAATTCGTCGACCTGCTAGGGCGCTGGCAGCACGTCTCTATGCCGATGAGCGCCTTCGACGAGTCGGCGTTCGTGGAGGGACTCGGATTCGACGGCTCCTCGATCAGGGGCTGGCAGGCGATCGACGAGTCGGACATGTTGCTCATCCCCGACCCGGCGACCGCGATCGTCGATCCCTTCACCGCGGAGCCGACGCTCTCGCTCATCTGCGACATTCGTGATCCGGTCACGGGCGGTCCCTACGACAAGGACCCGCGCTTCGTCGCCAAGCGAGCCGAGGAGCATCTGCGCTCAACCGGCGTGGCGGACACCGTCTACATCGGGCCCGAGTGCGAGTTCTTCGTCTTCGACTCGGTCTCGTATGACCTCGAGCCGCAGCGCACCGGTTATGCGATCGATTCCGGGGAAGCGCACTGGAACAGCGGCAAGCCCGGTCTCGGCTACACGATCCGCGAGAAGGAGGGCTACTTCCCGCCCGCTCCGCACGACACGCTGCAGGACCTCCGCTCCGAGATGGTATTGACGCTCGGAGGGCTCGGAATCGACTGCGAGTTCCACCACCACGAGGTCGCGAGCGCCGGTCAGTGCGAAATCAACATGCGCTTCGACTCGCTACGCAAGATGGCCGACCAGGTCATGATCTACAAGTACGTCGTCAAGAACGTCGCCCGGCGCGCCGGCAAGTCGGTGACCTTCATGCCGAAGCCGCTCTTCGGCGACAACGGCTCGGGCATGCACGTGCACCAGTCGCTCTGGAAGGAAGGCACGCCGCTGTTTGCCGACAAGTCCGGCTATGCGGGGCTGTCGCAGCTCGCCCGCGGTTACATCGGCGGCCTGCTCAAGCACGCCCCGGCGATCCTCGCCTTCTGCGCGCCGACGACCAACAGCTACCGCCGCCTCGTGCCCGGTTACGAGGCTCCCGTCAACCTCGTCTACTCGCAGCGCAACCGCTCGGCCTGCATCCGCGTGCCGATGTACTCGGAGTCACCCAAGGCCAAGCGGCTCGAGTTCCGCCCGCCGGACGTCACGTCTAACCCCTACCTCTCCTTCTCGGCCATGCTCATGGCGGGCCTGGACGGAATCGAGAAGGGTCTGGATGCCGGCGAGCCGGCCGACTTCGATCTGTTCGAGGAAGCGACCGACATCCCACAGGTGCCAGGCTCGCTGGCCGAGGCACTCGATGCGCTCGAGCTCGATCACGAGTTCCTGATCAAGGGCGGCGTCTTCAGCGAGGAGCTGATTCGCACCTGGATCGACTGGAAGCGTGAGAACGAGGTCGACTTCGTGCGGCTGCGCCCGCACCCGGCCGAGTTCGCCCTCTATTACGACGCGTAGGTCGAGGCGATTGCGCGACGGAAGCTGAACGACCATCAGCCAGGGGAAGCTCCGAGGAGCTTCCCCTGGAGAAGAACGATCCGAACGGAGGTGAGCAGACGTCCAGGATTTCTCCAAGGGATGAGTGCCTGCCCAGCACGCCGAGCGCGTTCGCGTACGGCCTGCCGCCTGCGCTCGCCCCGGTCGCGATCGCAGTCTCAGTCGGCTATGGCCCTCAACTGGTCCACGGATACTCACGAACTGTCATTCCCGGCGTTATCGCCGACGGAGTGGCGCAAAGAGCGCCGGTGGTTTTGAGCGAAGCCGCCGCGCTTCCTACCGCCAGCTAGGGGTAGGACTCCCCAGACAGGCAAGGGTCCGGCTAACCCCCGGGCCCTTGCTCATGCCAAGCACTGCGTATATACAGCTTGGAGCCGCTCCGCGCAGACTCTTCGGTGCCGAGCCCACGAGCGAGCTCGAATGAAAACCGCCCAAGGTCGCCCTGGCAAGTTCGATACGACGCGCGCATCGGCGCCGCTCGCTGGGTCGAACGGCTGGTCGATCCGCTAGAGCGAGAGCCGTGCCCGGGCGGCTGCGATCGCGGCTTTGACTCCGGCCGGGCCCGGCGTCCCGCGCTTGGCGACGCTCTCGGCGGCCGAGGAGGGCGGCGCGAAGCTGCCGTCACGAACCGAGCGGGCGACTTCGCCGTAGGCGTCGCGGAAGGGGGCTCCCTCGGCGACGAGCTTCTCGGCGGCGTCGGTGGCGAGGAGTTGTGGATCGGAGGCCGCCTCGGCCATTCGCTTGCGCTCGAAATCGACCTGGCTCAGGAGCACCGTCAGAGCGGCCAAGGCACCACGCAGGTCGCGCCGGGCCGAGAAGACCGCCTCCTTGTCCTCCTGGAGATCGGTGTTGTAGGCCAGCGGCAGGCCCTTCAGCACGGCCAGCAAGCCGGCGAGGCGGCCGGCCGCCGTGCCGGCCTTGCCGCGCACCAGCTCGGCCACGTCCGGATTCAGCTTCTGAGGCATCATCGAGGAGCCGGTCGCCGCCTCTTCGGGCAGGTGCACAAAGCCGTACTCGGTGGTCGCCCACAGGCACAGCTCCATGGCCATGCGCGAGAGGTGCGAGAAGCAGGCGGCGCCCGCATACACGTAGTCGAGCGCGAAGTCGCGGTCGGCGACGGCGTCGAGCGAGTTTCGCATCTGCCCTTCCGGCGCCGGCAGCGGCAGCGTCGAGCCGGCCAGGGCGCCCGCCCCGAGCGGGCTCGGTCTGGACGAAGCCGCCGCGGCCGAGAAGCGCACGAGGTCGCGCTCGAGCATCTCCAACCAGGCCAGCAGGTGGTGCCCGAGAGTGACCGGCTGAGCGCGCTGCATGTGCGTATAGCCGGGTATCAGCGTCTCGGCCTCCGCCTCGGCGCGATCGAGCAAAACGGTCGCAAGCTCACGAATCGCCCGGTCCGCTTCCGCGCAGGCCTCGAGCACGTAAAGGCGCATGGCCGCCACGACCTGGTCGTTGCGCGAGCGCCCGGCGTGGATCTTGCGCCCGAGCTCGCCGAGCAGGCGCTCGATCGCGGAGTGGACGTCCTCGTCGCTCTCGCTGACGCCGCCTTCGCGGGCGATCCGGTCGAGTGCTTCCAGCACCTGCGCCAGCTCCTCGTCGCTGAGCAACCCGGCTCCGTGCAGGCGCTCGGCGTGCTGCTTGGAGGCGGCGCAGTCGTAGGGCAGGAGCTCGCGATCGGGTGCGCGCAGAAACTCCGCCACCTCGGGCGCGAGCTTCTTCTCGACTCTGTCAGACCAGAGCGTCACCACACACCTAGCTCTTCTTTCTCGCCCGGGCGGCGACCGCCTCCGTCTCGAGCGAGAGGAGGGTGATCAGACCTTCGGCCGCCTCGTGCGGGAAGGTGTCCGACGCCCCGTAGGAGGCGAGCGTCTCGGCATAGAGTGCGTTGTCCGAGCGCCGTCCGGCAACGACAGCTTGACCGCTTTGCAGGCGCAGCCGCACCTCGCCGCTGACCATCTCCTGCGTGTGGTCGACGAAGGCGTCGATCGCCTCGCGCGCCGGGCTGAACCACTTGCCCTCGTAGAGGAGCTCGGTCCAGCGCACCTCGAGATAGTGCTTCAGGCGCAGTTCGTCCCTGGTCAGCACGAGATCCTCGAGCGCCTTGTGCGCCTCGATCAGGGCGATCGCGGCGGGCGCCTCGTAGACCTCACGGCTCTTGATGCCCACAGCGCGGTTCTCGATCATGTCGATGCGGCCGATCCCGTAGGCGCCGGCCTCGACGTTCATGCGGTGGATGAGCTGGTAGACGGGCAGCTCCTCGCCGTCGAGCGAGACCGGGACGCCGGCCTCGAAGCCGATCACGATCTCCTTCGGGGCGGGCGCCTTGGCGGGGTCGGAGGTGAGGCGATAGGCGTCCTCCGGCGGAGCCGTCCAGGGATCCTCGAGCATCCCCGACTCGATCGCGCGCCCGAACAGGTTCTCGTCGATCGAGTACGGCGACTCCTTGGTGTTGGTGATCGGTATGCCGCGCTCCTGGGCGAAGACGATCTCCTCCTCGCGCGTGCGCGCCTGGTCGCGCAGCGGGGCGATCACCTTGACGCCCGGGTAGTTGGCCTTGAAGGCGTAGTCGAAGCGGAGCTGGTCGTTGCCCTTGCCGGTGCAGCCGTGCACCAGCGCCTCGGCTGCGTGTTCGACGGCCACCTCGGCGACCGCGCCGGCGATGAGCGGGCGCGAGAGAGCGGAGACGAGCGGGTAACGCCCTTCGTAGAGCGCGTTGGTCTTGATCGCCTGGGCGACGATGCCGCTCGCGAAGCGCTCTTTCAGGTCGAGCACGACTATCTCCTTGGCGCCGGCCACCTCGCCGCGCTCGATCGCCTGCTCCAGGTCGTACTCCTGGCCCACGTCGCCCAGCACCGCCACGACGTCGTCGAAGCCGTAGTCCTCTTTCAGCCAGCAGATCGCGCAGGTGGTGTCCAGGCCACCGGAATAACAAAGGACCGCAGTCCGGCTCATCTCAACTCCTCGTCTCGTTCTCGATGTCAACTCCGGCCAGGAACTCATGACGGAGCTCCTCGCCAAGCTCGGCGCCGTTCACGCCCTCGCGGGCCACGATGAGAATCGTGTTCTCGCCCGCAAGCGTGGCGAGGACGTGCGGAAGGTGGGTGTCGTCGATCTCCTGGGCGAGCGCTCCGGCGAAGCCCGGCGGAGTTGTCAGGACGACCAGGTCGCCGCTCGACTCGCAGCTCAGAGCCCAGCGCCGGAAGGCCTCGGCGAGCTGCGTCTGGCGCCGCTGGCCGTTAGCTCCGGCGGCCGGCGCGTAGACGAGCCTGCCGCTTGCGCCCCGCACCTTGACCAGGCCCAGCTCGGTGATATCGCGCGAGACGGTCGTCTGCACCACTTCGTAGCCGAGCTCGTGGAGTGCCTGAGCCAGCTCATCCTGCGTAGCGATCTCGCGCTCGCGGACGAGGCGCAGGATCACGGCGTGGCGGTCGCCCTTGTTCATGTCAGTACCTCCCGAAGAGTTGCGAGGGCCTGGTCGACCAGGCCGGCGGAGACGCTGAGCGGAGGCGTCAGCCGGATCGAGCTCGGTCCGCAGGTGGTGACGAGCAGGTGGTGCTCGAGCGCCTTCGCCGCGACGTCGGAGGCGGCGCCTTCGATGTCTGCGCCGATCAACAGGCCTGCGCCACGTACTTCCGATACTCCGGGAAGCTCGGCGAGACCGGTTGCAAGGCGCTCGCCCATAGCCCGGGCGTTGGCGAGCAGCTCGTCGTCGATGGCATCGAGGACAGCCGTGGCGGCAGCGCAGGAAACCGGGTTTCCGCCGAAGGTCGAAGCGTGGTCGCCCGGCTCGAGCCCGCCGCTGATGCCGTCTGCCACCAGCAGCGCGCCGATCGGGAGGCCGTTGGCAAGCCCCTTGGCGAGCGTGACCAGATCGGGCCGCACGCCCAGGCGCTCGAAGGCGAAGAAGCTCCCCGTTCTGCCGACGCCGGTCTGGACCTCGTCGAAGCAGAGAAGCGCACCGAGCTCGTCGGCAAGCGAGCGCGCCGCCCGTGCGAACTCTGGATCGACCGGGTGCACGCCGCCTTCGGCCAGAATCGGCTCCATGATGATCAGCCCCGTGTCCGCGAGCGCCGCGGCGCGCAACGAGAGCGCGTTGTTCAGGAAGGCGAAGCTGGCCTGGCCGAGCAAGGGCTCGAAGGCGGCGCGCTTGGCCGGCTGCCCCGTAATTGACAGGGCTCCCAAAGTGCGGCCGTGGAAGGATCCTTCGAGTGCGACGACGCCTACCTTTCCGGTTGCCTTGCGCGCGAACTTGATCGCCGCCTCGACCGCCTCGGTGCCCGAGTTGCAGAAGAAGGACTGGGCGCCGCCGAAGCGCTCGGAGAGTCTCTGGGCGAGCTCCATCATCGGGACCGTCCAGTAGAGGTTGGAGACGTGCCAGAGCCGGTCGAGTTGCTCGTGAGCCGCGCGAGTGGAGGCCGGATGACGGTGCCCGAGGCCGATCACGGCGATGCCGCCGGCGAAGTCGAGGTAGCGCTCGCCGTTGTCGTCGATCAGCCAGCAGCCGTCGCCTTCGACAAAGGTGACCGGGGCGCGGGCGTAGGTCGGCAGCAGGTGCGTCTCGAGCAGCTTGCTCACGCGATCACCGCCGTCTCGCCGATCTCGGCGACGACGCCTTGCCTGGCCGCGTGCACGGCGGCTGTGAGCTTGGGAATGATCCCGCCCTGCAGCTGGCCGCTCGCGAGCATCTGCTCGGCCTCGTCGGCGTGGATCGAGGCGACGACGTCGGCGCCGATCAGAAGTCCGGGCACGTCGGTGACGAAGTGGACGCGCTCGGCCCCGATCCCGACCGCGAGCATCGCCGCCGCCTCGTCGGCGTTGACGTTCAGCGGTCCGCGCGCGAGTGGAGCGACCACCGGCAGGCGGCCGGCGGAGAGCGCCTCGAGAACCGCGGGCGGAGTGCTCGGCTGCGGATTCCCGACCAGCCCCAGCTCGGGAACCTGCTCGGCTTCGAGACCGATCTCGTCGCCCATCAAGCCGACGGCGCGCTCGCCGATGGCCTCGACGAGATGGCGGTTGACCTGCTCGAGTGCCTCGCGAACCACCAGCAGCGCCTCCGGGGTCGTCACACGCCGGCCATGCACGAAGGTGACTTCGATCCCCCGCTTCGCCATCTCGAGTGAGATCTGGGGCCCGGCACCGTGAACGATGCAAACCTCGTGCCCCTGATCGGCCAGTGCAAGCGGGTAGGAGACCGAGTCGCGAGCGACGGCGCCGCCGAGCTTGACCACGATCCTCGTCATGTCGTGTACTCCGCGTTCAGGCGCACGTACTCGTAGGAGAGGTCGGAGGCCAGGTAGCTCGCCTCGCCGTCAGCGAGACCGAGATCGAGCTCGATCACGCAGCTCGCTCCCTGCATGGCCGGCGTGGCCTCGACGTGCGCGCCTCCCACCAGCACCTTTGTCCCGTTGAATGAGAGCGTCACCTTGTTCGGGTCGAGCTCGGCATAGCCGTCGCTCCACGGTGCCGAGCCCGCGGCCATCATCACCCGTCCCCAGTTGGGGTCGTGGCCGAAGGCCGCCGTCTTGACGAGCGGTGAGGAGGCGATACGCGCCGCGATCGCCGCCGCCTGAGCCTCGCTGGCGGCGCCGCGCACGTCCACCTCGAGCAGGACAGTGAACCCTTCCGCGTCCTTCACGATCTGCTCGGCCAGGTCGTGGCAGACCTGTCCCAAGAGCTGTTCGAACTCGCGGTCGCTGGCCTCGTCACGCTCGACCTGGCTGGCGCCGTTGGCGAGCAGGATCACGGTGTCGTTGGTCGAGCAGTCGCCGTCGACGGAGATGCGGTTGAAGCTGCGCTCGACGGCGGGCCGCAGGAACTGCTCGGGCTCGCCGGGCTCGAGCGGGTAATCGGTCGTGACGACCGCAAGCATCGTCGCCAGCTTGGGATGGATCATGGCGGCGCCCTTGGCCATGCCGCCGACGCTGAACCCGGCGGCCGAGGCGCTCGCTTCCTTCGGGCGCGTGTCGGTGGTCATGATCGCCTGCGCAGCATCTGAGCCGCCCGTCTCGGTTAGCGCCGTGGCGGCATCACCGAGGCCGGGAAGGAGCTTGTCGAGCGGCAGCCTTACTCCGATCACTCCGGTCGAGCAGAGCAGCACCTGCTCTGTGTCCAGCTCGAGCAACCGAGCCGCCTCTGCCGCAATGGCGAGGGCGTCGAGCTCGCCGCGCTCGCCGGTGGCGGCGTTCGCGCAGCCGGAGTTGAGCACGACCGCCTGCGGCTGCGCCTGAGCCAGATGGCGACGCGAGACGGCGACCGGTGCGGCCTGTACCCGGTTCTGAGTGAACAGCGCGGCGCCGACGCGAGCGTCGAAGCGAGCGAACGAGCGCCAGATCGAGCCCCTCCGTCTTCGCCCCGCAGCGGACGCCGCTGGCGAGGAATCCCTTCGCCGCGGTCACGCTCACGCGCTCAGAGCTCCGACCCTGAGCCCGGCCGTCTGATCGATCCCGAGCGCCAGGTTGGCGTTCTGCACCGCCTGTCCGGCGGCTCCCTTGCCGAGGTTGTCGAGCGCACAGACGACGATCGTCGCGCCCGTCACGGTGTCGGCGAAGGCGTTGATCTCGACGCAGTCCGTCTCCTGCGTTCGCCTCAGGTCGGGTACCAGGCCCTCGTCGAGCACGGCCACGAGCGGCGCGGATGCATACGCGCTCTTCAGCTTCTCGCGCGCCGCCTCGGCGCCGAGACCGCGCAGGTACGAGGTCATCACGATGCCGCGCCTGATCGGTAGCAGGTGAGGAACGAAAGTGGGCGCGAAGCCCAGGAACTGCGCCATCTCGGGCACGTGCTGGTGGGCGCCGATCTTGTACGGCATTACTGTCTCGAGCACGGCGCCGGCGTGCAGAGCGGGTTGCGGGCTTCTTCCGGCGCCGGTTGTGCCGGACTTGCCGTCCACGACGACCGACTCGGGGTCGAGGTCGTCTTTGAGCGGAGCGAGCGAGAGCAAGGCGGCGGTCACGTAGCAGCCGGGGCTGGCGATGAGTTTTCCGGTCGGCGGCGCCAGCTCGGGAAGCGCGAAGCACCAGTCGCCGAGCGCCTCCGGCTTGGGATGGACGAAGCCGTACCAGCGTTCGTAGGCAGAGGCGTCCTTGAGCCGGTGCGCACCGGAGAGATCGACCACGACTGCATCTGGCGGGGGCTCCACCGCCGCTGCCCGCTCGTTCTCCATGCAGAGGAAGATCAGCTCGGCGCCGCTCGAGAGCGCCTGCTCGTTTGTGCCGAGCACAAGCTCGGCGATGCTGCTGCGAGCGATTCTCGGGTCGAGCACGCGCGCCGGCTTGCCGGCAAAGGTGTCCGATCCGAGCGCAATCAGCTTCAGCCCGGGGTGAGAGAGAACTCGGTCGAGTGTCTCCTGGCCGGTGTAGCCGGCTGTTCCAACGATCGCTGTCGAGGTCATACGCTTATTATGCAGTTTCTCGCTTATCATGCAAACTCCTATGCGAGAGAGGCGCGCTTTCCGAAGAACGGAACGGTCTGCCAAGGTCGGTGCGGGTACCGGTCGCCTGCTCCAGGAGCCGCCGTATCGAATCGGCGCGACCGCGTTTCTCTCGATTTCGTCGTAATCAGGTAGAAAAACACCTCTTCAGGGGAGGCAAATGCCCCTATCTCGGGACATTGCCTGGTGGCGGAACTCCCGACAGTGAACCTGATGGCACGCTTCCATCGTTTTCGCGTGCGGAGCGGTCTGCGGGGGTTTCTTCTGACCGGGGCCTTGGCCTGCCTCGGCATCCTCTGTACATCCGCCGGCGCCGGGTCGCGTTCGTACAGCTGGCCCTCCGGAGCCGCGCACGACTCGCCTTCGGCCGAGAGCATCGTTCGTTTCGCTCCCGGAACCTCGGCAGCCGATATGAAGAGCGTCGTCACCAAAGCGGGCGGCAACATCGCAACGGTAATGCCCGAGATCTCCGCGGTTGCGGTGCTCAACGACGGCTCGACCTTTACGAACAATGTCGAGGCGAGCCCCAAGGTGAAGGCCGTATTCGTCGATCGCTACATCTCTTGGGGAGCGTCGGACAGCGGCTTCCCCGTCGGTAGCAACCCACCCGCTTACGTGCCGACGGGCCAGACGGGCTCCTTCCCCGATCCGCTGCACAATGCGCCGGCTCCCAACCCCGAAGGAATCGTCCAGTGGGACGACAACCGCATGAACGTCCCGAGCGCCTGGAAGACGACGAAAGGCTCCAAGTCGATCGTTGTCGCGGTGCTCGATACCGGTGTCCAGGGGGGCACGAGGGAACTGAGCCCGAACTTCGATGCGAAGACTTCCGAGAACGCTCTCGACTGCAAGTCGATCATCCGCGACTACGGCTTCGGCTTCCTCACCGAGAACGGGATTCTCAACGAGTGCAAGAACGGCGACACGGACGGCCACGGCACCTGGGTTGCGAGTCGGATCGGCGCCGCGGCGAACGGGTTCGGGTCGAACGGCGTCTCGCCTAACGTGACGATCCGTAGCTACAAGGTGCTGGCCGGCGACTTCGGCGGCCTCACGAGCTGGATCGTCGACGGCATGCTCGATGCTTGCCGCGATGGAGCCGATATCGTCAACATGTCGATCGAGGGCTACGACGATCCGACGCTCGCCTCCGATGCCCAGGATTACCTGCTCTGGGCCGACGCGGTCAAGTATTGCAACTCGCGCGGGTCGACGATCGTCGCCGCGGCCGGCAACGAGCACGTACAAATCGACCGTACCAACATTACGGTCGCGGGCCGGAAGTTCGTCGGAGCCGGTCGTGCTTCCACCGGCCCGCAGGGCATTGGGACGGTCTATCCAGGCGACTCGATCGAGCCGTACGTAACCGACCTGCGTGGGATGCTGCTGGTTCCGGGCGGAGTCCCGGGCGTGATCGACGTCTCGGCGACCGCGAACGCAGTGGCCAACGCACCCAACGCCAATCCATCGGATCGCTGGCCGTCGAAGTGGATCGGCTCGCGCGATCAGCTCGCCTACTACTCGAACTACGGTTCGCGCATCGACCTGGCGGCTCCGGGCGGAGCGCGCAAGTTCAACATCCCGCTTTACGACGGCGGAGTCGGCGACATCCTTGCCGGCGGCTACGGCACTTTCTCCGCGGTTGATCCGAGCTCTGCCTACTGCACCGATCCCGAGCTCTCGGCCTCGTACAACTCGGCCTGCTTCTCGATTGGCGGTCAGGGCTTCGCCTGGTCGCAGGGGACTTCGATGTCGGCGCCAAATGTCTCAGGGGTCCTGGCGCTCGTCCTCGCCGCTCATCCCGAGCTGCGTGACAACCCGAGCGCCCAACTCGCTCTGCTGCAGGCGGACGCCCGTAAGGGAGTCGTCAACTACACCGGGCCGAACGACCCGAACAACACCACTGCCGCTATCGACGGCACGCCCTGCTCTACGGGTTACTGCCATCTCGACTTCAAGCATCCGATCTCGTCGAGTGATGCGTACGGCGCCGGGATCGTCAACGCCGGCGCCGCGGTTTCCCAGCCCAGTGCCACCGTTGCTGCCATATCCACAAAGCCCAAAGCTAGGAAGCACTGAGCTGCCGATTCCAGGTCGTTAGGGCGCACCCGGGAGGTGCGTCGAACGGATCTGGAGGGCGACCAATGCCCGCGGAGCTCCGCTTCGGGCGCGTAGACCTAGCGGGATAGGTCCTAGGCCGGGGCGGCCGCATCCTCCGCCGCTTCCTCTTGTGTCGAGCCCTCGTGCTCTTCCTCCAGCCGAGCGACGTTGCCCTTCGGGTGTACGCGCCTGAAGTCGGCCAGCGTCGTATCCCAGTTTCCGAGCATCGTCCTGGCCAGTGACGAACCGGTGAGCTCGTAGATGCTGCTCGAGTAGCGCACGGAGGTTCGCCGCAGCCGCTCCGCTCAGTGGCTCGGCGAAGACGAGATCACTGTTCATGCGAATGTCCAGCTGCCCGTGTGGGTCGTAGACGAAGGCCTGGCCGCCGCTCATGCCGGCGCCGAGGTTACGGCCGAACTCGCCCAGGATCACCACGGTTCCCGCGGTCATGTACTCGCAGGGATGCTCGCCGGTGCCCTCGACAACGGCGACGGTGCCCGAGTTCCTGACCGCGAAGCGCTCGCCGACGCGCCCGGCGATGAACAGGCGACCGCCGGTCGCTCCGTAGAGCAGAGTGTTCCCGGCCAGTACGGGATGGCCAACCACCTCGGCGCCCGGCCGGATGATGATCGTACCGCCGTTCATTCCCTTGCCAACGTAGTCGTTGGCCGCGCCCGTGAGCTCGAAAGTGATCCCGTCGGCGAGGTAGGCGCCGAAGCTCTGCCCGGCCGAGCCGCGGAAGCGGATCAACACCGATCCGGGCGGAGCGCCGAAGCCAAAGCGTTCGCCGACGTCGCCGCCGAGCCGCGCGCCCACGGTGCGGTCGCCGTTTCGGATCTCGTAGTCGAGCTCGAGCGAGACCCTGTTCTGGAGGATCTCGGCGGCCTCCGCGGAGATGCGGTCGCCCAGCTCGCCGCCCACCGAGTCGATCGGCAGCTCGCCGATGTAGCGGAGCGGGCCTTCACCCTCCCGGACAAGCAGCGGCGAGAGATCGAGCAAATCCTTGCGCGCATTGCCGGTCTTCTTCTGCCGTAGCAGGTCGGTGCGCCCGATTGCCTCGTCGAGCGAGCGCAGTCCGAGCGAGGCCAGCCGGCGCCGTACCTCCTCGGCCACGAAGAGCAGGTAGCCGGCCACCTTGTCGGGCGTTCCGGCGAAGCGTGCGCGCAGCTCCGGCCGCTGTGTGGCGATTCCCACCGGGCAGCTGTCGAGATGGCAGGCGCGCACCATCAGGCAGCCTTCGGCCAGAAGCAGCGCCGTCCCGAAACTGAACTCGTCGGCGCCGAGAAGCGCCGCGACGATCACGTCGCGCCCGTCTTGAAGCCGCCGTCCACGCGCACACGCACGCGGCCGCGCAGCCCCTCCGAGACGAGCGCCTGCTGAGTCTCGGCCAGCCCGAGCTCCCAGGGGGCGCCCGCGTTCTTGATCGAGGAGAGTGGGCTCGCGCCCGTGCCGCCGTCGCAGCCGGCGATGTGAACGATGTTCGCGAGCGCCTTGACGACACCGGCGGCAACGATGCCGACCCCGGCCTCGGAGACGAGCTTGACCGAGACCTCGGCGCTCGGGTTCGCCTGCTTGAGGTCGAAGATGAGCTGGGCGAGATCCTCGATCGAGTAGATGTCGTGGTGAGGCGGCGGCGAGATCAGCGCCACTCCGGGCTCGGTGTGACGCAGCTTGGCGATCTCGGGCGAGACCTTGTGCCCGGGCAGCTGGCCGCCCTCGCCGGGCTTGGCACCCTGCGCGATCTTGATCTGCAGCTCCTTGCCCGAGCGTAGATACGGCGGAGTGACGCCGAAGCGGCCCGAGGCGACCTGCTTGATGGTCGAGTTGTTGGGCGTCTTGTAGCGCTCCAGCGCCTCGCCGCCCTCGCCCGAGTTGGAGCGGGCGCCGATCATGCTCAGAGCGGCCGCGATCGTCTCGTGCGCCTCGGCCGAAAGGGCGCCCTGGCTCATGGCGCCCGCCGAGAAGCGCCTGACGATCGCCGAGGTCGGCTCGACCTCCTCCAGCGGCACCGGCTCGCCGGCCGGCAGTAGCTCGAGGAGATCGCGCAGCTCCAGTGCCTCGCGCTCGTTGACGAGCCTGGCGAACTTCTCGTAGCTCTCCCAGCGACCGTCGCTGACGGCCCGGCGCAGCAGCTCGTTCGCCGACTCTTCGCCGTCGATGCTGCGACGTAGAGCGCTGATCACCTCGCCTGTGGTCGCGTGCTGCTCGCCGTTCAGGCGCCATTTGATGTTGCCGGGGTTCTCGACCTCGGGCCTGCGGCCGAACGCATCGTCGATGCGCTCCCAGGCGTCCGCCTCGAGCTCGCTGAAGCCGGCGCCCCCGATCGCCGAGGCGGTGTTGGCAAAGGCGGCTTTCATGACTTCCTCTGCCAGCCCGATCGCCTCGAAGATCTCGGCGCCGCAGTAGCTGGCCACATCCGAGATGCCCATCTTGGACATGATCTTGAGCACGCCGTCCTCGGTCGCCGTGCGGAAGCGCTCCTGGGCGGTTGCCGCATCGAGATGACCATCGATCTTCCCCTCGGCGGCGAGCGCGGCGATCGTCTCGAGCGCGAGGCGCGGGCAGATGGCCTCGCCGCCATAACCGAGCAGTGTCGCGAAGTGATGGGTCTCGCGCGGCTCGTCGCTCTCGACCAGGATCGAGCAGCGCGCCCTCAGCTCGGCTCGTACCAACGTCTGGTGCGCGATGCCCACCGCCAGCAGGATCGGGATCGGCGCCCGCTCCGCGGAGATGCCGGTGTCGCTGATCAGGAGCAGTTGCTCGCCCCTCTCCACGGCCTCACAGGCCTCGGCGGCGAGGCGCTGGCAGGCCTGCTCGAGACTCTCGTCCCGGCCGAAGGTGGCGTCGAGGCGGGTGCACTCGAGCGCGGCCAGCCCGTCGGGATAGAGGAAGAAACTGTCCAGCTCGGTCAGGCGCGTGACTTCCGGCCCCTCCGTGAGGAGCGGGGCACGGGCGCCGAGCAGCGTCTTGAGGCTGAAGACGATGCGCTCGCGCAATGAGTCGATGGGGGGGTTGGTGACCTGGGCGAAGCGCTGCTTGAAGTAGGCGGGGAGCGGTCGGGCTCGGTTGGCGAGCGGCGTGATCGCGGCGTCGTCCCCCATCGAAGAGGTCGGCTCGTGGCCGCTGGCGGCCATCGGGCGCAGGATGATGTTCAGCTCCTCGCGGGTGAAGCCAAAGGCCGCCTGGCGCTGCGTCAAATCCCCGGGCGGGCACCCGCAGGGCTCGCCGATCGAGGCGTTGGTGATGCCCTCTCGCAGCCAGACGCCGTAGGGCCCGCGCGAGGCCAGGTCGCTCTTCAGTTTCTCGTTCGAGAGCAGCCCGCCACGGGCCGGATCCACCGCGATCATCTGGCCCGGGCCGAGCTTGCCGTGCTCGACCGTCACGCCCTCGGGAATATCCACCAGCCCGACCTCCGAGGCGCAAACGACCAGCCCGTCCGAGGCCGCCATGTAGCGGAGCGGACGCAACCCGTTTCGGTCGAGCCTGGCGCCGACGATCTTCCCGTCGCTGAAGATGACTCCGGCCGGACCATCCCAGGGCTCGATCAGACAGGCGTGATAGCGGTAGAAGTCGCGCAGCTCGTCGGCGATCTCGTCAGCTTCCTCCCAGGCCTCCGGGATGAGCATGGCCAGAGCGTGCGGGATCTCGCGGCCGCCGCGCACCAGCAGCTCGAGCGCGTTGTCGAGCGTGCGCGAGTCGGCGCCGGGATCCTCGATCGCCGGATAGAGCGAGGCGTCGTTGGCACTGCCGAAGTGATGCTCGCGCGCGCGCATCCAGTTGACGTTTCCGGCCAGAGCGTTGATCTCGCCGTTGTGGCAGAGCATGCGGAACGGCTGCGCGCGCTCCCAGGTGGGGGTGGTGTTGGTGGCGAAGCGCTGATGGAAGATCCCGAACGGGATCTCGATCTCAGGATTGAGGAGGTCGAGGTAGAAGGCGTCGAGCTGCTCGGCGGCGCAGAGCGCCTTGTAGGTGACCGTGCGGTAAGAGAGCGAGGCGATGTAGGCGTTCACGCCGGAGCGCTCGATGCGCTTGCGCGTGCGCACCGCCGCCAGCTCGGCCTCTTCGTCGCCGGCCCGCGTGCCTGACGGCGGCGACAGATGCGCCTGGATGATGGTGGGAGCGGACTTGCGGGCGCGCTCGCCGAGAGCGTTCGGATCCACCGGCACCTCGCGCCAGCCCAGGAGCGGTATTCCCTCTTCTGCGCAGGCGCTTTCGATCGTCGCCCGAGCCGCCTCGTCATACAGGAACACCATCGCCAGACCACCGTGAGGAGCGAGCACGGGCGAAAGAGGGATGAGAACGCCGGCTCCGTCGCCCGTCAGACGGTCGGCGTTGACCGCTCCTCGGTGCCGTACGCGCTTGAGCGCGGCGAGGATGAGATCGAGCACGCGCCGCGACGGGCGGCCATGGGCGTCGGCGATGAAGCCGATCCCGCAGGCGTCCCGTTCGGTCGTTCGGTTGTTGATCTGATACAGCGAGCGCGTTGTCAAGTTCTTCTCGGTCCTCCTGGAGAACTGGGAGCCTTCCTCAATCTCGGGACGGAAAAGCCCGGATCTCGCCCCCTTTCTCCTACGGCCGGCGCGGAGGCGAGAAGACGCCGGCTAGCGTTTTCCAGCTCGTATGGCCGCGATCAGCGCAGCTGAGCGGACGCTGACAGCCGTTACCCCAGACGTTCTCGGTGTCGTTGCTGCGCTGGCCATCGGAGCCAAGACTATACCTCGTAAAGTGACCTCGATCCAAAGGGTAGCGTACACCGGTCGGGCCCTAAAAGGGGGTTTCTACCTATCTCGCCCTAGACCCCGTCCTCCCGGAAGGCGAGAATCAGAGAGTCATGGCTATGTCCGATCTCGATCCGGAACGAATCGGAGAGTTGCGCGGCTTCCTGCAGGGCTACGCGTATCTCCACCAGGCGCTCACGATCTCGCGCTACGAGCACGACGTCTCCGTGCTCCCTGTCGTGAACAGCATCGAGGAAACGCTACAGAGCCACTTCGACGCGCTAGGTCGGAAGCTGAAGCCGCCGGTGAAGCACTGGGACATGAAGCTGGAAGAGCTGAAGCAGTGGGAGCAGCCCGCAGAGGAGATGCTCAGCCGCTGGCTGCTCGCCGACGACGAGCTGCGCGAGTTCTACCGCAGCAGACGCGAGCGCGATCCCCGGCCCGGGGAGCTTCATGTCGGAACGAACGACATCGCGCGCAGTTTCCGCGAGCAGCTCGAAGCGTTGCTCGGGCGCGGCAAGAAGCAGGTCTGGGAGGTGTCGGTGCACGCGCTCGTCGGTGCCGCCGATCGCTACCTGGCCACGCTCGACGATCACCTCGCCTTCGGGCTCGGCGACGGGCTGTTGCTGATCAGCTTCACGATGATGAAGTAGTTGATCGTCGCATCCACGCTTGACAGACTCCGGCCGCCTTCGCCACACTAGACGTACGGTCATGAAGGTCGACTCCGCATCCAGTCAGCTCTCTCACGGCGTGCGCGTGCTCGTCGACCTGCTCACGATTACCGTCGTTACGGTCACGGTTCCCCATTAGGGGAACGAACTTTTCAGAGCGCCGAGGCGCCACACACAGACCGGACTAATGCCAGAGGTGCGTCCGCAGACGGCCGAAGGCGACGAGACGAAACGGCGGTTATGAGCAGCAGATCAGACAACAGGAATGCGGCAGGTCGGAGCTCCGCGACAGCGGCGCTCTGCGGGGCTGCAGGCGGAGCACCGCGCGGCGGGGTGCGAACAGTCGATATGGTCAAGGCGGGAATCGCTGCGACCGCGCGCGAATCTAGTGAAATCCTCGCCGAGCGGCCAATCACTCGGCGCGGCAACGATCTTTCCACGGAGGAACTCGGATGACCAGGATGACAGGAGCTGACGCCATCATTCGCTCGCTGGAGGCCGAGGGTGTCGACGTCTGCTTCGGAGTCCCGGGCGGCATGATCATCGACACCTACGACGCCCTCTACCGAGCGCAGGCGAACGGAAGCAAGCTGCGCCACGTGCTGGCGCGGCACGAGCAGGGCGCCGGTCACATGGCCGAGGGCTACGCCCGTGCGAGCGGCAGAGTGGGAGTCGCGATCGCGACCTCGGGGCCGGGCGCGACCAACCTCGTGACCGCGATCGCGGACGCCTGGATGGACTCCACGCCGCTCGTCTGCATCACCGGCCAGGTGCCTTCTACGAAGATCGGCACCGACGCCTTCCAGGAGACGAACGCGACCGGTATCACCCTCCCGATCGTGAAGCACTCCTGGCTGGTGCTGAAGGCCAGCGAGATCCCGGCGACGATAAAGGCGGCGTTCCACGTTGCCCAGACCGGTCGCTCCGGCCCGGTGCTCGTCGACATCACCAAGGATGCTCAGATTGCCGAGCTCGACTTCAAATACCCCGATCACGTCGATCTACCGGGCTGGAACCCGCCGCGAAAGGTCAACCAGCGCCAGATCATCGCGGCCGCCCAGGCAATCCTCGACGCCGACAAGCCGGTTCTCTACGTCGGCGGCGGAATCATCAACGGCGAGGCTTCCGCAGAGCTGCTCGAGCTCGCCGAGCTGACCAACATCCCGGTGGTCACGACCCTGACCGGCAAGGGCGGCTTCCCCGACTCGCATCGGCTCTGCGCCGGGCATCCCGGCATGCACGGCATGAAGTACGCGAACCTGGCGCTCAACCGGGCCGATCTCGTGATCGCCATCGGCGCCCGCTTCGACGACCGCGTGACCGGCAACGTGTCGGCCTTCGCCCCGAACGCCAAGGTCATCCACTTCGAGGTGGACGCGGCCGAGATCGGCAAGATTCGCGAGGTCCAGATTCCCATCTGCGCTCCGCTCCAGCCGGCGTTGGCAAAGCTCCTCGCCGAGCTGCGCAAGCAGATTCCCGAGGGCCGCGAGGGGCCGACCGATTGGCTGAACAAGATCGCCGAGTGGAAGGACGAGTTTCCGCTGCGCTACGAGAAGGGCGACCTGCTCAAGCCGCAGCAGGTGCTCGAGGCGGTGCGCGACGCGACCGAGGGGCGCGACGACATCGTCTGGACGACCGGAGTGGGTCAACATCAGATGTGGGCCATGCAGTACCTGGTCTGCGACCGGCCGCGTTCCTTCATCAGCTCGGGCGGTCTCGGGACTATGGGCTTCGGCGTGCCGTCGGCGGTCGGCGCCAAGGCGGCGCGGCCCGACGCGACGGTGATCTGCATCGACGGGGACGGCTGCTTCCAGATGACCTCGAAGGAGCTGACGACCGCGACTCTGCACGGGCTGCCGATCATCGTCGTGCTGATCAGGAACGGCTATCTGGGCATGGTTCGCCAGTGGCAGGAGATGTTCTACGGAGAGCGTTACTCCCAGACCGACCTGACCGGCCCGATTCCGAACTACGCCAAGATGGCCGAGGCCTTCGGCGCGGTAGCGATGACGGTCACCGACTCGGGCGAGCTCGATGCGGCGCTCGAGCGGGCGATCGCGGAGAACGCCGCCGGACGATCGGTGGTCGTGGACGCCGTCTGCGATTCGCAGGAGAAGGTGTTCCCGATGATTCCACCCGGCGCATCGGCGGCCGAGATCCTTGAATATGGCAGTCACGAGAAGGTAAAGGAGTTCGAGGCGAGATGAAGCACACTCTCTCGGTCCTCGTCGAGGACAAGCCGGGCGCGCTCTCGCGAATCACCAATCTGTTCGCGCGACGTGGCTACAACATCGAGTCGCTGGCCGTAGGGCACACCGAGCGCGAAGGCGTTTCGCGTATCACCCTTCGCGTCGACTGCGCCGAGCACTCACTCGAGCAGATCACAAAACAGATCTACAAGCTCGTCAACGTGCTCAAGCTCACCGAGCTCACGCCTGACGACGCCGTCGAGCGCGAGATCGCGCTCTTTACCGTGGCCGCTCCGCCCGAGCGGCGAGGCGAGTTGATGGCCTTCGCCGATCACTACGGCGCCCGGGTCTCCGACCTCGGGCCGCAGGAGATCGTGTTCGAGATGGTCGGGCACCCCGAAGATCTCGACTCGTTCGAGGAGCTCGTACGCCCGTACGGAATCAAGGAAATGGTGCGCACCGGCCGCATCGGCCTCAGTCGAGCCGTCAGACACTGAAAACTCTCGAGTAGACCGCGCAAAAGAAAGAGAAAGGAAAAGCTCATGGCGACAATCCACCGCGAAGGCGACCTCTCAATCCTCTCCGGGAAAGTCGCCATCATCGGCTACGGGAGCCAGGGCCACGCGCACGCGCTCAACCTTCGAGACTCGGGGATAGAGGTCGAGGTCGCCGAGGCGCCCGGTAGCGCCGCATGGGATCGAGCGGTCGAGGCCGGACTACCCGTCAAGACCGCCGCCGAGGCCACGCGCGGAGCGGCTTTCGTGATGATCCTGCTGCCCGATCACCTCCAGCGCATCATCTACGCCGCGGACATCGAGCCCAATCTCGAGCCGGAAGCGACGATTCTGTTCGCGCACGGCTTCAACATCCACTTCGGCTACATCAAGCCGCCGGCCGGCCACGACGTGATCATGGTCGCGCCCAAGGCTCCGGGGCATCGTGTGCGCGAGCAGTACGAAGCGGGTGCCGGAGTGCCCTCGCTCGTCGCCGTGCACCAGGATGCCTCGGGCAACGCGCTCGCCAAGGCGCTCGCCTATGGAGCGGGCATCGGCAGCGCTCGCGTCGGGCTGCTCGAGACGACCTTCGCCGAGGAGACCGAGTCGGATCTGTTCGGTGAGCAGGCCGTTCTCTGCGGCGGTGCGGCTCGGCTGATGCAGGCCGGTTTCGAGACGCTGGTCGAGGCCGGCTACCAGCCCGAGATCGCCTACTACGAGTGCATCCACGAGCTGAAGCTGATCGTCGACCTGATCTACCAGGGAGGCTTCGAGTACATGCGCTACTCGATCTCTGATGTGGCCGAGTACGGAGATCTCACGCGCGGTCCGCGCATCATCGACGAGGGTGTCAAGGCGCGCATGAAGGAGATTCTCGGTGAGATTCAGAGCGGTCAGTTCGCCAAGGAACTGATCGCCGAGGAGGAGGCGGGCAGGCCGAACTTCTTGCGCTTGCGCGAAGAGGCGGCCAAGCACCCGGTGGAGAAAGTCGGCAAGGAGCTGCGATCGCTGGCCGGTCGCGAGGGCCTGATGGGCGCTGGATCCGATGGCGCCCGTTGACGTTCGCGTCGCCCTGCTCGGCTACGGAACCGTCGGGGCGGCCGTAAACCGCTTTCTGCACGAGAACGCCGACGACATCGAGCGTGTGACCGGCTACCGGCTGCGCGTCGTCAAGGCGCTCGTTCGCGACCTGAAAAAGGAGCGAGACTTCCCGGCCGCTCCGGGAATGTTGACGACCGATTTCGCCGAGATCGCCGACGACCCCGATGTCGCGCTCGTCGCCGAGGTGATGGGCGGGCTCGATCCCACCCACGACTACATCCTGCGCCTGCTCAAGAGCGGCAAGCCGGTAGTGACCGCGAACAAGCAACTGCTCGCTCAGCGTGGCGCCGAGCTCTTCGCGACTGCCCAGGACGCCGGCGTCCAGCTCCGCTTCGAGGCCTCGGTCTGCGCCGCGATCCCGGTGATCAAGGTGCTACGGGAGTCGCTCGTGGTGACCAACGTCTACCAGATCCTCGGCATCGTCAACGGCACCACCAACTACATCCTCACGCAGATGGAGCTCGGCGCCTCGTACGAGGAGGCACTCTCCGAGGCGAAGAGTCACGGCTACGCGGAGATGGATCCGACCGAGGACGTCTCCGGCGCCGATGCGGCCGCCAAGATGGCGATCCTGGCGACGGTGGCCTTCGGCTCGCGGGTGACGCTTGCGGACGTGCAATTCGAGGGCGTCGAGCACATCACCTCGGCGCACGTGAGCGCGGCCAAGCAGATGGACATGGTCATTCGCCTCGTCGGGCGGGCGTCTCTGGTCGACGACCGTTACGACGTTCGCGTCTCACCGGCGCTCGTCGATCGCACTCATCCGCTCGCCTCCGTGGAGGGCCCGTTCAACGCCGTCATGCTCCAGGGCGACGCGATCCGCGAGATCACGCTCGAGGGGCCGGGCGCCGGGGGAATCGAGACCGCGTCGGCCGTGATCGCCGACATGGTCAGCATCATCGGCACCACGGGCACCGGCTTTCTCCACAACGATGCCTGCTGGCGCGAGCTAGACCAGCTTCCGGCCGACGAGCTGCGCTCGCCGTTCTATCTCCAGATCGCGGTGGACGACCGCCCGGGCGTGCTGGCTCGTGTCGCCGAGCGCCTGGCGGCTCACGGTGTCTCGGTGGCACGTCTCGTCCAGGCTCAGATCGATGGTGGCGCCATCCTCCACGTCATCTCGCACGAGGCGACCTACGGCGCCATCGATGGTGCCCTCGCCGAGATCGGTCGCCTGTCCGAGAGTCGTGAGATCGCGGCGGCTTTCCCGGTCATCTCGCAGCGGGGAATCTCGGAGCTCGGGTGGACGTGATGGAGCGTACCCGAGCCGCGATCGACTCCCGTTCTTGCTCGAATTCAGGCGTGGCGAAGTGAACGTTCGCGTCGAGGCTCCGGCGACCAGCGCCAATCTGGGCCCTGGTTTCGACTGCGCCGGAATCGCGCTCGAGCTCTGGAACGAGCTCGAGGTGAGCGAGGCGGAGAGCACCGTAGTCGAGGTCGAAGGCGAGGGAGTCTCCCAGACTCCGAGGGATGCAGACCATCTCGGTCTACGCGCCTTTGCCCTGATAGCGGGACTGGAGGGTAAGCGCTTCCACTTCCTCAACCGGATTCCCTTCGCCCGCGGGCTGGGCTCCAGCTCGGCCACGATTGCACTAGGCCTTGTCGCGGCCTGCCTCTGGGAAGGAGTCGAGCCCGACCCCGCCGAGCTACTACCGCTGGCGACGCGGCTCGAGTCACACGCCGACAACCTCGCTGCCTGTCTCTACGGCGGCGCGGTGCTCTCGTGGGAGGAAGAGGGCTTGTGGCATGCCCGTCGCGTCGCCGATTCGCTTCCGCTCGCGCCGGTTGCAGTCATTCCCGAGCACCGCGTCGAAACGATCGTGGCCAGAGCCGGGCTCCCGGACACTGTCACCCATGCCGATGCCGCTTTCTCGGGCGGCCGCGCTGCTCTGCTCGGCGCCGGTCTGGCAAGCGGCGACGCCGATCTGCTCGCCGCTGCTTTCCACGATCGCCTACACGAGCCGTACCGTTCGCTCGCCGCGCCGATTCTCTCGCAGCTCCAGGAAAAGCCGGCGCGCGGGTCGGTTGGGGTAACGCTCTCGGGCTCGGGCCCGACGGTCGTCGTCTGGGCTCAACACGAAGAGTCGGAGCTCTGCGCGGACGAGCTGACCGGGCGTTTCCCCGACTGCAGAGTGCTCACGCTCGCCGTCGCCACCGGCGGCGCCCGCGCTTTCTGAGCCCCTTTCCCCCTGAGCTTGCACGCCCGAGGCGATCACGAGCACGCCGCGATAACGAATCGACCGAGCGCTACGATCCTCGGCATGAGCCCGAGTGCGTACGACCTTCCCTCGGATCCCGCCAAGCGGCGCAGCCGGTTTCTCACCGACGGCCCCGATCGCGCTCCCGCGCGCTCCTACTTCAAGGCCATCGGCTTCACCGACGACGATCTCGCCAAGCCGCTGGTGGGCATCGCGTCGACCTGGATCGAGACGATGCCCTGCAACTACAACCAGCGCGAGCTGGCGGAGCAGGTCCGGCAAGGCATTCGTAACGCGGGCGGCATGCCGGTCGAGTTCAACACGATCGCCGTCTCGGACGGGGTCACCATGGGCACGCCGGGCATGCGCGGATCGCTCGTCTCGCGCGAGGTGATCGCCGACTCGATCGAGCTCGTCGCCTACAGCCACATGTTCGACGGGCTGGTCTGCCTGGTCGGTTGCGACAAGACGATTCCGGCGGCGGTGATGGCTCTTCTCCGGCTCGATATCCCGGGGCTCGTGCTCTACAACGGCTCGATCGCGCCCGGCAAGTGGCGCGGCAAGGACGTGACCATCCAGGACGTGTTCGAGGCGGTCGGGACGCACGCCGTCGGAAAGATGACGGACAACGACCTGCACGAGCTGGAGACGCTCGCCTGCCCCGGCGCCGGCGCCTGCGGCGGTCAGTTCACGGCCAACACGATGTCGATGGCGCTCGATTTCCTCGGCATCAGCCCGGCCGGGCTGAACGAGGTGCCGGCGGTCGAGCGGCGGAAGAGCGCGGCCGCCTACACGGCCGGCGAGCTGGTGATGAGGCTGGTGCGCGAGGACATCACTCCCAAGCAGATCGTGACCCGCAAGGCGCTCGAGAACGCGATCACCTCGGTGGCCGCAAGCGGCGGCTCCACCAACGGCGTCCTGCACCTGCTCGCGATCGCGCGCGAGGCCGGCGTTCCGCTCCAGATCGACGAGTTCGAAGATATTGCTGCGCGGACGCCGGTGATCGCCAGTCTCACTCCCGGCGGCCGCTTCGTCGCGACCGACCTCTACGACGCCGGCGGCTGCGCGCTGGTGGCGCGCGAGCTGGCCAAGCGCGATCTGCTCCAGCTCGACACGCGTAACGTGGACGGGCGGACGCTGCGCGAGATCGCTCTCTCGGCCAGCGAGGCAGAGGGCCAGGAGGTCGTCGCCAAGATCGACGAGCCGTTCAAGCAGCGCGGCGGCTTCGCGATCCTGCGCGGCAATCTCGCGCCCGAGGGCTGCGTCGTCAAGCTGGCCGGTCACGAGCGAACCTTTCATCGCGGCCCGGCGCGTGTCTTCGACAGCGAAGAGGACTGCTTCACGGCGGTCAAGGCCGGCAAGCTGAGCGCCGGTGATGTGGTCGTGATCCGCTACGAAGGCCCGGCTGGCGGCCCCGGTATGCGCGAGATGCTGGCGGTCACGGCCGCGCTCGCCGGCGAGGGGCTAGATGACTCGGTCGCGCTGCTTACCGACGGGCGCTTCTCCGGTGCCACGCACGGTTTCATGGCCGCTCACGTCTCGCCCGAAGCCGCCCGCCGAGGCCCGATCGCCGCGCTGCGCGAGGACGACGTGATCGTTCTCGACGTCGAGGCGCACGAGCTACGAGTCGAGCTTTCCGAGCAGGAGATCGAGTCACGTCTAGCCGGCTGGAAGGCGCCCGCGCCGCGTTTTACGAGCGGAGTCTTCGCCAAGTACGCGGCGCTCGTGAGCTCGGCCTCCGAAGGCGCGATAACTCGCCCAGGCGCCTGAGCCGCGCTCGCGCGAAGATTTCTTCAAGCTTCGGCGCCTTGGAGCCGAAAAGAAGGTTACGGCCTATGCAGTCGATTGGTTCTGCACGCTTTACCTGGCGCTCGGCGGAGGGGCAAGACCTCTCCGGCGACCTGCACGATGCCGCGCGCGCGGCATCCACTCCGGTGGAGGAAGAAAAGCAAGATGAGCAGAAAAAGGAAGAGGAATCTCCGGCGCCGGCCGCGGCCGTAGCCGAAGCAACTCCGCCCATGGAAAGCTCCCCGACCAGCGGCTCTCTCCCCTCGGCTCTGATCGATCAGATGCCGGCGATGCTCTGGACGATCGACGGTGACCTGCGCTTCACGAGCTGTCGTGGCGGGGCGCTGGCCGAGCTCGGGCTCACGCCCGACAACCTCGTCGGCCTGACCCTGTTCGAGTTCTTCCAGACCGAGGACACCGCCTTCACGCCGATCGCCGCGACCATTCGCGCTCTGCGCGGCGAGACCGTCAGCTACGAGCTCGACTGGGGCTCGCGCGTGTACCGCGTTCGCGTCGGGCCGGGCAGGGACGGCGCAGGCGAGATCGCCGGCACCGTTGCCGTCGTCTTCGACATCAGCGACGTCCGCCGCGAGGAGGAGCTGCTGCTGAACGAAGGCGAGTTCCTGCGCAAGATCGCCGAGAACATGCCCGACGCCGTCGTGCTCGTGGACGGCGAGGGACGCTTCCTCTATGCCTCCCCCTCCTGCGCGGAGGAGCTCGGATACGCCTTCGAGTCGCTGGCGGGCGTCAACTTCCTCACTCTGATCGATCCCGAAGATCTCGCGATCGCCCAGGACGCCATCGGCGACGTCTACCGCGGCGACTCCTATCCCTTCGCGGTGCGAATGAGGCGCGCGGACGGTAGCTGGGCGCTGATGGAGACGATGGCGACCGCCGTGACGACCGCCGAAGGCAGCCGCTTGCTCCTCGTCAGCATGCGCGACGTCAGCGAGGAGAAGCGCTCCGGTGAGTACGTCCATCTCAACCGGCGCATGGCCGAGTTCAGGCACAAGGCGCAGGAGACGGCCGAGAATCTGCGCCAGCTCCTGGTCACGATCGAGCGCGGCGACACGCCCAGCAGCGGCGAGGCCCAGGTCGCTCAGGCGCTCCCCGCCGTCGAGCCGCCGCCGGTTCCCGGCGAGCACGCCAACTAAGCCCGCTCCGAGTCGCGGGCGCAGAGCTTGGCGATGGCTTTACCGCCGCCGCTAGGCTTAAGGCTCCATGGGCTACACGGTTGCCGAGAAGATCCTGCTCGCTCACTCCGACGTCGACCACGTCGAGCCGGGACAGGTCGTCATGGTGCGCTGCGACATCGTCTTGGCCAACGACGTCACCGGGCCGGTGGCCTTCCGACAGATGGAGAAAATGGGCGCGAGCAAGGTCTTCGACCCCGCGAAGATCGTCATGGTCGCCGACCACTTCGCGCCGGCCAAGGACGAGCGCTCGGCGATCCTGATCAAGCGCCTGAAGGACTGGTCGCTCGCACACGGCGTCGTCTTCTATGACCAGGGCCGCGGCGGCATCGAGCACACCCTGCTCGTGCAGGAGGGCTGGGTCCTGCCCGGATCGGTGATCGTCGGCGGCGACTCGCACACCTGCACGCACGGCGCGGTGGGCGCGTTCTCCTCGGGGCTCGGCTCGACCGATATCGCCTACTGCCTCGCCTTCGGCGAGTTCTGGCAGGCGGTGCCGGGGACGATCCAGGTGACCGTGCACGGTGAGCAGGGACGCTTCGTCACCGGCAAGGACGTGATCCTGGCGGTGATCGCGCAGATCGGCGCCGGCGGCGGCACGGGCAGCGTGCTCGAGTTCGTCGGCCCGGGTGCCGAGGCGCTCTCGATCGACGAGCGCCTGGCCGTCTCCAATCTCGCCGTCGAGGCCGGCTCCGAGACGGGGATCTTCCCTGCCGACGAGAAGACGGCGGCCTACTTCGACGGTCGCACCGACAAGAGCTGGGAAGCGGTTCACTCCGATCCCGACGCGGGCTACGCGCGGCAGATCGAGGTCGACTTCGACCGACTCGGGCCGCTGGTAGCGAAGCCTTACAACCCCGAGAACGTCGTGCCCGTGAGCGAGGTCGCCGGAGTCCCGATCCATCAGGTGGTGGTCGGGAACTGCTCCAACGGGACGATGACCGACCTGCGCCAGGCGGCAGAGATGGTCAAGGGCAAGCACATCCACGAGCGCACACGCATGATCGTCGTGCCGGCGACACAGAAGATCTACCGCGAAGCGATCGCGGAAGGCCTGATCGACATCCTCGTCGAGGCTGGAGCCTCGATCTCGACACCGACCTGCGGGCCCTGCTTCGGCGGCCACACCGGTGCGCTGGCGCCGGGCGAGAACGCGCTGGCGACTATCAACCGCAATTTCAAGGGCCGTTCCGGCTCGCCGGACGCCTGCGTCTATCTCGGCAATGCCTTCGTCGCCGCCGCGGCTGCGGTCGCGGGCGAGATCGTCGACCCGGCGGAGGTGTCGTAGTGATCGTCTCGGGCAAGGCAGTCACGGTTCCGGGAGCGAACATCGACACCGATGTCCTCTACCCCGGCATCTACCTCAACATCGACGACCCGGAGCTGATGAAGCCGTATCTCTTCGAGGGGCTCGATCCGTCACTGCGCGACCAGCTGGTGGGCGATACGGTGCTCGTAGTGGGCGAGAACTTCGGCATGGGCTCCTCCCGGGAGCACGTTCCACTGGCGATGAAAGCCTGGGGCGTGCGCTGCGTGATCGGCTCGAGCTTCGCGCGCATCTTCTATCGCAACTGCATCAATCTGGCTCTGCCGGCGATCAGCTGCCCCGAGGCGGCCCGGGCCGCCAGGCCGGGCTCGGAGATCTCGGTCGACGGGGTCGCCGGCAAGGTGAGCGTTGACGGTCGGGAATTCGCGGCCGCGCCGGTACCGCCGTTCATGCTCGAGATGCTCGAGCGCGGCGGGCTCATCCCCTGGGCTCAACACAAGCTCTCGCGCTCATGAAGGTCGTTTGCCTACCGGGTGACGGAATCGGCCCCGAGGTGATGGAGGCCGCGATGCGCGTGCTTGAGCCGCTCCCACTCGAGCTGGAGGCGCATCCGTTCGGCGGCGAGGCGATCGCGAAGTTCGGCACCCCGCTCCCCGCCGCAACGCTCGAGGCCTGCCAACGGGCGGAGGCTGTCTTGCTCGGCGCGATCGGCCTGCCGAAGTACGACGGCGCGGCGGTACGACCCGAGCAGGGCCTGATCGAGTTGCGCGGGGCGCTCGACGTCTACGCGAATCTGCGCCCTTCGAGCGATGGTGACAAGGTCGATCTGCTGATCGTGCGCGAGCTCGTGGGTGGCATCTACTACGGGCGTCGCGGGCGCACCGAGGACGGGATGGTCTTCGACACCTGCGAGTACAGCGAGCCTCAGATCGAGCGCATCGCCCGGCGCGCCTTCGGGCTGGCGCAGAATCGGCGCAAGAAGCTGACCTGCGTCGACAAGGCGAACGTTCTCGCCACCTCACGTCTCTGGCGCCAGGTGGTAGAGCGCGTCAAGAGTGGCTACCCCGACGTCGAGCTCAAGTACATGCTCGTCGACAACGCGGCCATGCAGATCGCCCGCTCGCCCGAGCAGTTCGACGTGATCGTGACGGAGAACATGTTCGGCGACATCCTCTCCGACCTCGCCGCGGCCGTCACCGGCGGGCTCGGGGTTGCCGCCTCCGCCTCGCTTGCGGACGGTGGCCCGGGAATCTTCGAGCCCGTTCACGGCTCGGCCCCCGACATTGCCGGCAAGGGGATCGCCAACCCGACCGCGATGCTGCGCTCGGTTGCGATGATGCTCGAGTACGCCTTCAACGAGGACGTGGCGGCGCACGAGCTCAGGGAGGCGGTCGAGGTCGCCGTCCGCGAGGCTCCGACACCGGATCTCGGTGGCGAGGCGACCACGCGCGAGTTCACGGACAAGGTCGTCGGCGCTCTCGGCTCCTAGTCAGCGAGCTCGTCTTCTTCTTTTTTCGTTGAGCCCCTACTTCGGCCGCTAGGCTTCGTGCATGGCCCAGCGAGTCGCATATCCGGGGCGTGAAGGTGCGCATAGCGCCGCGGCCTGCGATCGTCTCTTTCCGCGGGGCGCCGAGCTGGTGCCGCTGCCCAACTTCTCGGCCGTCGCCGACGCTGTGGCCCAGAACGAAGTCGACTTCGGAGTCCTACCGATCGAGAGCTCGCTGGTCGGGCCGGTGGCCGAGACGCACGATCTGCTCTACGAATCGCCGCTCTCGATCGTGGCTCAGACGGTGATCCCCATTCACCACTGCCTGGTCGGAGTCGAGAAGGTCCCACTCGAGCAGATTCGCGTCGTCCACTCGCGTCCAACCGCACTAGATCAGTGCCGGCAGTTTCTAGCTTCGATTCCCTGGGCTACCGCGGTAGCTAACGCAACCACGGTCGGCGCCGCTCAGGAGATTGCCGAAAAAGGAGATTCGAGCGAGGTTGCGATTGCCAGCGAGCGCGCCGCGCACTCGCTCGGTCTCGAGATTCTCGCGCGTGATCTCGGCGATCACCCGGAGGCCTACACCCGCTTTGTCTCCCTGGCCACCTACACTCGCCTGGACTGCAACGGCGAGGACTGGCGGCTCGCCTTCTCGTTCATCACCGATCACAGGCCCGGCGCTCTCTACCGGGCGCTCGAGCCCTTCACGCGCCACGCAATCGACCTGGTGCAGCTCGTCTCGCGCCCGATTCCACGCGCGCCCTGGCGCTACCGCTTCGACGCCGTGCTGGCCGGTTTCCCGCTCGACCCGCTGGTGAGCGACACGCTCGAGGAGATGTGCAATATCACTCGCGAGCTGCGCGTGTTCGGCTCCTATCCGGCCCACGTCGATCCGATCGAGTGACTGCGGCGCTCAGCTCGCCGCCGACGGCGGGTGAGCGGCGATCTCGCCCCAAAACTCGATGAAGGCGCGCTCGAAGGCAAAGCCAGCCTGCAGCACCGTGCGCCCAAAGGTGGCCATTTCCGGAATCGTCCGCCCCAGCTCTTCGTAGGTGGACAGTTTCTCGCGGTGCGCTTGCTCCTGAGCTTGGGCCAGCGCTACGACGCTCTCATTGCTCAGAGCGTCGCCGAAGAACAGCTTGAGTAGACCGATATCGCGAATCTCGGGCATATCCGAGCTGGGCTCCTGCAGCCAATCTTCGAAAGCCTGGCGGCCCGTCTCGGTTATCGAGTAGACGCGGCGGTGGCGCCCTGTCTGTTCCTGCTCCTCCTCGAGGAGCCCCAGCTCTGCAAGGCGCGCCGGCTCTGCGTAGAGCTGCGAATGGGGGAAAGTCCAGAAATACCCGACCGAGTGAGCGACCCTGCGCTTCAAGTCATACGGTGTCGCCGAGCCTTGCGCGAGCCAACCGAGCACCAGATACGAGACGGGTGTGAGGTTCGATCTTGACATCGTCCGGATTATACCGTATCTTCCGCACCATTCTATAGCGATGATGCAAACCGGACTATCTATGAAAGATCAAGCTAGCTCAAAAGAGCCCGTGCTCCGATGCGACGGCCTGCGCAAGCGCTTCGGCGAGATCGAGGCGGTGCGCGATGTCAGCTTCCAGATCGCGGCCGGTGAGAGCTACGGGTTGCTTGGGCCCAACGGCGCCGGCAAGACGACGACCATCTCGATCGTCGCCGGGCTGCTCGAGGCGGATGCGGGTGAAGCGATCGTCGCGGGCCAGCGCCTGACCACCAAGAGCGTGGCGGCGAAGGCGGCAATCGGCTTCGTTCCTCAGGATCTGGCTATCTATCCAGACCTGACGGCGCGCGAGAACCTCACCTTCTTCTCGCGGCTCTACGGACTTTCGGGCAAGAAGATTCGCGACCGCGTTGCCGAGGTGCTGGAGATCATCGGCCTGACCGACCGCGCCGACGACCAGGCCAAGAAGTACTCCGGCGGTATGAAGCGACGTCTCAACATCGGCATCGGGCTGCTGCACTCGCCGCGCCTGCTCATCCTCGACGAGCCCACCGTCGGCGTCGATCCACAGAGCCGGAACGCCATCCTCGAGTCAGTCGAGCAGTTGAGCGGCCAAGGCATGGCCGTCCTCTACACGACCCATTACATGGAGGAAGCCGAGCGGCTCTGCGACCGGGTCGGGATCATCGACCACGGTGAGCTCAAAGCGGAAGGAACGCGCGCGGAGCTGGTCGCGCTGCTCGGAGAGCACGACAAGGTGCTGCTCAGCGGTACCGGCGCGCTGGAGGCGGCGGCGAAAGCGTGCGCCGGTATCGCAGCGGTTCAGGCCGCCTCGGTGACGGACGGCGCCGTGGAGCTTCTGGTCGAAAGCGCGGGCGCCGTCTTGCCCGAGATCCTCACCACGGCGAGCAAGGCCGGCGTTTCCGTGCACAGCGTCGAGGTCGACGAGCCGAACCTCGAGGCCGTCTTCCTGCACCTGACCGGTCGCGCGCTCCGCGACTGATGCCCTGAGCCGAGCCGGTGCGAGCAGCCTTTCTCATAACCGCCAAGGATCTGCGCCAGCGCGTGCGTGACCGCTCGGCTTTCCTGGTCGGGATCGTCGCTCCGCTCGCGCTCGCGCTTGCCCTCGGCGTCACGATCAGCGGCTTCTCGGCAGGGAGCGAGATGTTCAAGCTCGGCGTCGTCGATCACGACCATGGGCCGGCGTCGAGCGGTTTCTTCAACGCGATGGGGCCTGACGCGCCAGTGAGCCTGCGGAACGCAGGGACGCTCACGCGGGCCCGAAGGTTGGTCAAGGACGGCAAGCTGGACGGCGCGATCGTGTTTCCGAGCGGGTTATCCGCCGCAACGATGGGCGGCCCGCCCGTTCAGATCGACGTGCTCGGCGACGTCAACAACCAGATAGGCGCGCTCGTTGCACGCTCTCTGACCGATTCGTACGCCAGCCACCTGCGCACGATTCAGGTTGCCTCGCAAGCGCTCGGAGGCGGCCGGGCGACGACGATCAAGGTTGCCGGACGGCTCGCTGTGTCGAAAACGCCGATCGCGATCAACGACACTTCGACGAGCCAGAAGACCCTCGACCCGAAGACCTACTACGCCGCGGCGATGGCGGTCTTCTTCCTCTTCTTCGCCGTCCAGTACGGAATCTCGAGCCTGCTGAACGAGCGCGCCGATGGAACGCTGGCACGCATGCTGGCTGCACCTATCCCACGCCGCTCGATTCTCGCCGGAAAGGCGATGACGAGCCTCGCGCTGGGATTGACGAGCATGACCGTGCTCGCGCTCACCACGCACTACGCGCTCGGAGCGCAGTGGGGCAACCCGCTCGGAGTCGCCGCGCTCATCGTCTGCGCTGTGCTGGCAGCCACCGCGGTGACCGCACTGGTGACGACGCTGGCCAAGACCTCCGAGCAGGCGAATGCCTGGCTTTCGATGGTGAGCGTCGTCCTCGGCATGCTCGGCGGCTCCTTCTTTCCGGTCGCCCAGGCCGGCGGCTTACTCGCGGCGTTGAGCAAGCTCACGCCGCACGCCTGGTTCCTGAGCGGCCTGCAGGATCTCTCCAGCGGCGGATCGATAGGTGTAGTCGTCCGGCCGGTGCTGGTGCTGCTGGCGATCGCGGCGGTATGCGGTGGGGTCGCGCTTACGCGCGTAAGGAGGCTGATCGAGCCGTGAAGGTGCTTTCGATCGTCAAGACCGAGCTAACGCGGACCTTTCGCTGGCGGGCCAACATCTTCTTCCTGCTGATCATGCCGATGGGCCTGATCCTGCTCCTGGGTGTCGCCTTCGGCAACTCCAGCGCTCGGGTCGGCGTCGTCAAGAAGGAGAACGGTCCGCTTGCGGCGCAGCTGGTCAAGGCACTCGGCGATCAGCCCGGCCTCGATGCGCAGAGCTACGGCAGCGTGGGCAGCCTCGAGAAAGCGGTCGAGCGAGGCTACGTCTCCGCCGGGATCGTGATCGCGGCTGACTACGATCGCCGCCTCGACGCCGGAGAAGCGGTCTCGCTGCACTACTTCGCGCGGCCCGATTCGCTCGCGCCCGAGATCAGAGTGGCGCTCGAGTCGGTCGTCTCGGCTCAGGGAGGCAGCATCGCCGCCGCCCGGATCGTCCGCAGCGAGCAGGGGATTTCACTCACGAGTGCGCTCGAGCGGGTCGCCACGGTCAAGGTCGCTCCGGCCGTCGGCGTCCGGCTTCTCGCCGCCGGCGGAGGGAAGTATCCGCCGGCACAGGGCCAGTTCCAACGCAGTGCGAGCACTCAGCTTCTGCTTTTCGTCTTCCTTTCTGCGCTTACAGGATCGGTCTGGCTGATCGAGACGCGCCGGCTCGGCGTGGCGAGGCGAATGCTCTCTACACCCAGCTCGGCGCGCCAGATTCTGCTCGGGATCGTCTTCGGACGCTGGGTGATCACGCTCCTGCAATCGCTCGTGATCGTTCTCTTCTCCTGGCTCATCTTCTCGGTCAACTGGGGCAATCCGCTGGGAACCGGCGCCGTCATCCTCTCCTTCAGCCTGGTTGCTGTCGGAGCAGGCGTGCTGATCGGGACGTTGCTCTCGAGCGAGCAGCAGGCGGGCCCGGTCGGGATGATCATCGGGCTCGTTTTCGCCGCCATCGGCGGCTCGATGGAGCCGCTCGAATACTTCCCCAGCACGATGCGGAAGATCGCGCACATCACGCCGCACGCCTGGGCGAACGACGCCTTCAACAGTCTGCTGACGAACGGCGGCGGCCTGGCGAGCGTGTCGCTCGACGTAGGCGTGCTCTGCGCCTACGCCGTGGTGCTGCTGACGCTTGCCACCTGGCGGCTCAGGCGTGTGCTGACGGCGTGACCTAGCCGTTCCCGCGACGAGCCCGCGCCGGTAGCCTGGGCGCGACTGATTCACACCTGCGAGGAGCACCTCTTGAGCGAGTCGAAAGCGGAGCAGGGCCCGAGGCAGCTACGGGCTGCGCGGATTGCGGTCGCCTACATCTTCTTCGCCAACGGGGCGGTCGGCGGAAACTGGGTAACCCGCATCCCGGCGTTGATGAACAAGCTCGGGCTATCGGTGTTCGCGCTAGGCTTCGCCTTCTTCGCGGCTCCCGTGGGGGCGATCCTGGCCATGCCGGTGGCCGGGCGACTCGTAACGCGATTCGGGAGCCGGCGAACGACCAGGATCGCCTTCTTTCTCTGGTGCCTTTCGATCACGCCGATTGCCTTCGCTCCGAACCTGATCGTTCTCGGCGCGGCCATCTTCGTGATTGGAGCGGTCAGCGCAGTGATGGATGTGGCGATGAACGCGCACGGGCTCGTGATCGAGCGCCGCTACGGACGCCCGATCCTGTCCTCCTTCCACGCCTGGTACAGCATCGGCGGGCTCGTCGGCGCGGGAACCGGGGCGCTGGCGGCCTGGGCCGCGCTCGACCTGCGGATACACATTCCGATCGCGGTCGGCGTCGCTCTGGCGGGAGGGTTTTCCCTCAGTCCCTTTCTGCTTCGAGGCGGCGACGGGGTCGTGCAGGAGCAACGGCGCTTCTTCGTCAAGCCTCCCAAGCAGCTCGTTGCGCTCGGCATCGTCGCCTTCATCAGCATGCTCGCCGAAGGGGCGACGGGCGACTGGAGCGCGGTGTACATCAACAAGCCTCTTCATGCCAGTCAGGCTGTCGCGGCACTCGGCTATGTGGCCTTCTCGCTGGCCATGGTCGCCGGTCGTCTGAGTGGCGATCGGCTCACGACACGGTTCGGGCCGGTCGTCCTGACACGTACGGGCGGCCTACTGGCCGCGGGAAGCCTGGCGACGGCGCTTCTGGTCGGACATCCCGTTGCCGCGATCATCGGCTTCGTGGGCATGGGCGTCGGGCTTGCGGCGGTAGTGCCGACCGTTTTTCGCGCCTCCGCCTCCCGACCCGACGTTCCTCCGGGAATCGGGCTGGCCTCGGTGTCGCTCATCGGGTATTTCGGTTTCCTGGTCGGGCCGCCGCTGATCGGCTCGACGGCGAAGCTCGTCGGGCTTCCGACTGCGCTCGGGATAGTCGCGCTGTTCATGGTCGCGATCGGGTTCCTCGCCTCGAGCGCCGCTACGAGCGGGGCCCCGATGCGAGCTCGGCGCTTGGCAGTTATGGAGGATTAAGCGAGCTCGGCGCCACTGGGCCGGAGTCAGGGCGAGCTCTCAGAAGCGACTGGTGCGCTGGCGGCTGAGGGAAAAGCCGTGGCCGCTCGCGTTCGTGCAGGTGAGCCCGGTCATCGCCGATTTGCAGGTAAACCCACTGCGGCGCCAGGTCTTTCCATAAGCGAGCATTGTCGCGCTCTTGTTGTAGACCGTATCGCTGGAGCAGGGGTATGTCGCTTTCCCGGTCACGTTCATATCGACACTGACGCCACGGCTGCCCTCGACACAGCCCTTGTTGGACGGCTTCGGCTTGATCCCGCTCATGATGTCGCAGCGGATGTACTTCGCATACGGCGAGCTCGAGGCGATATAGGCGCAGAAGATGTTGTTCGAGGGCATGCGGAAGTTGATGTAGACATCCTTGCCCGCTCGCGCCTTGCTCGAGCTTGCCGTCGCCAGAGAGCCGACCGCGAGCAGCGCGAACGTTCCGACCGCGATAAATAGAAGAAGGCGACGTGGCATCGCTGACACTTTCTCAGGTCGGGCCGCCGATTTCAAGGGCCAGAAGCTGCGAGATCGGGACGCTGTGGAGTTTTCGCCTCTCCATCTGGCGCAGGACCAGATCGAGCGCCTCGACGGTCGCCGCGCGGGTCTGATCGCTTTCCGACCGACCGGGCCGTCCGTCGTGCAGATCGATGATCGCTCCGGGCTGGAGGCGCTCGAGCACGTGGGCTGCGGTGCGTTTTGCCGGCCAGTGATAGTCCTCGGGGGCGATCGTGCAGCCGACCTCGATCAACTCGCTCGCTGACAGCGCCCGGCGCACGCGCTCATCGGCCTCGAAGTAGGGCGGCCGCCAGATGTGGGCCACAGTTCCGGTGGCCCGCTCGATCGCCGCCTGCGTCCTGAGCATCTCCTCTCTGATCTCGACGGGAGAGAGCTCACAGAGGTGCGGGTGCGACCAGCTGTGCAGGCCGAGCTGATGGCCCTCGGCGATCGCGCGCCGTAGAGTGCTCTCGCCCCCGGCGATGCTCGCGCCCAGAATGAAGAAGGTCGCTCGCGCTCCGTGCTCGGCGAGAAGATCGAGGATCTCGACCGTCCAGGGCGACGGGCCGTCGTCGAAGGTGAGCGCGAGCAGCGAATTCTCAGCTGTCCCCCGAGGGCTCATGCCGGTGAGCATAGGCGGACCGCGTTGCGCGAGCCGAGTTGGTGCGGCATGCGCTCGAACGCCGAGTCAAACACCATGGCGTCAATATGATGAGCGGCGCCCGACGAGGTCACGAGAAAGGAGTGGAGCTCACTGTGAACGTCCTCTTCGTATGTGTTGGCAACGCCGGCCGCTCGCCGATGGCCGAGGCGTTTTTCCGGCTCGAGGCCGGGGGCAGGTATGAGGTGCGCTCCGCCGGGACGAGACCTGCGATCCGGATGGGCCCTAACGTGGTCGAGGTGATGCGTGAGCTGGGCATCGATCTCTCCGGGCATCAGCCACGTCAGCTCGAGCGCAGCGATCTCGAATGGGCCGACGTCGTGGTCAGGATCGGTTGCGGCGACGCCTGCCCGGTCATTCCCGGTAGGCGCTACTTCGACTGGGAGGTGCAGGATCCCAACGAAACCGATCCCGAGACGACTCGGCGCATCCGCGACGAGATCTCGAGCCACGTCGGGGCGCTGCTCGCGGAGCTCGACGGAGAGGGCGGGGCTGACGGCCGCTACCTGACCAGGCTCGAGCGAGGCGCGGCGCTAGTCGACGTTCGAGAGATCGACGTGGCAGTAACCACCCGGGTTCTGCGTCAAGTAATCCTGGTGGTACTCCTCAGCGCGCCAGAACTCGCCTGCCGGAGAGATCTCGGTCGCGATCGGGCGCCGGTGCGCGCCCGAGCGCTCGAGCTCGGCCTTTGAGCGCTCGGCCGCCTCGCGCTGCTCTTCGGAGTGCGTGAAGATGGCCGAGCGGTACTGGCTGCCGACGTCGTTTCCCTGCCGGTCGACCTGGGTCGGGTCGTGGATCTTCCAGAAGTGGTAGAGAAGGCGCTCGTAGGAGACGATCGAGGGGTCGTACTCGACGAGAACCGACTCCGCGTGGCCGGTCTTGCCGCCGCAGACCTGTTCGTAGCTCGGGCTCCTCGTCGTACCTCCGCTATAGCCGGCGGTCGTCCGGACAACGCCCTTCACGCGCTTGAAATAGGCCTCGACGCCCCAGAAGCAGCCGGCGGCGAAGGTCGCCTGCTCAGTGTTTCGCTCCACCTTCGTCCTCCCCGCTGAATAGAGCCCGGAACTCTCCGTAGCCCTCCTCTTCGAGCCGATCGAGCGGGATGAAACGTAGCGCCGCCGAGTTGATGCAGTAGCGCTGCCCGGTTGGAGCGGGCCCGTCCGGAAAGACGTGACCGAGGTGCGAGTCGGCGCTCGCGCCGCGTACCTCCGTGCGTCTCATGCCGTACGAGTGATCGCTGTGCTCGACGATCTCGTCCTCGTCGAGAGGTCTCGTGAAGCTCGGCCAGCCGCTGCCCGAATCGAACTTGTCGGTGGAGCTGAAGAGCGGCTTGCCCGAGACGACGTCGACGTAGATCCCCGGCTCGTGGTTGTCCCAGTACTCGTTTCGGAACGGCTGCTCGGTGCCACCTCCGCAGACGACCTCGTATTGCAGCGGCGTCAGGCGCTCCTTCAACTCCTCTCTCGGCGGCCTCTCGAGACTGTCGCTCGAGCTCGTTCGAGTCTCCTTTTTCCGAAGCATCTTCGCGCCCCACCTTCCTTGCCGGTTGCCTGTTCGCGTACATGACGAAGCTCGCGCCGGCGGTTCCTTTTTATCTCTGCGTAGGTTCTAACGGGGAAGATCCTCGAGATGTTCCCGGCCCACGCGTCGTCGGCGATGAGCTCGCGGCGAGCCTCTCGGCTCGAATACCGTCCACGCTCTGCCGACCGGCCTGAACTACTCGGCTGTGCCCGAGGGCGCTGTCGGTGACTCGAGCAGCTTTCCCGCGCGGATGCGCTCGGCCATATTTCTCGACTCCTCGCGATAGACGCTGCCATCCTCGAACTCGATCACCGGGTAGAGCCTCTGGCCGCTCAGGGCGGCGAGTTGGTCGCGCTTCGACCGGCTCACCGGGCCCTTCACGACCTCGTACTCGATGCCCATCTCGTCGAGCGCCTTCTGAACTCGCCAGCAAGGGTGGGCTCCGATCTTCGCCCACATCGTCGAGCAGCGGTGCAGTTTCACTGCCATCGCTATCTCCTTCCTATCGATCGCCAATCAGTAATCGCTCTTGTTGGGGAGGTTATCGACTCGGTTGGCATAATCGAGGTCGTAAACGGCTGAGAGGGGGATCATGGACACCGTACTCGTCGCCTATGCGACCAGGCGTGGCTCAACCCGCGAGGTCGCGGCCGATGTGGCGCGTGTCATTCGCGAGCGGGGCTTCGGGGTCGAGATCTGTCCGGCGCGCGAGGTGAAGAGCCTCGATCGCTACGCGGCGGTCGTGCTTGGAGGTGCGCTCTACATGGGGCGCTGGCACAAGGATGCGCGCAAGCTGCTCAAGCTCCGGCGTCACGAGCTCGAGTCATTGCCTGTGGCCGTTTTTGCCATGGGCCCAAGCGACACCGAGCCCGAGGCGATCGCGAAGTCGGGCGCTCAGCTGGCGAAGGCGCTCGACGCGGTGACCGAGGTGCGTCCGTTCTCGACCACCATCTTCGGTGGAGTGATCAAGAAAAAGAGAACGACGGTGGATGCGCGGGACTGGGAGGCAATCCAGGCTTGGGCCGAAGAAGTGGTTCAAGGGCTCAAGGCGCGCGCCTGACACTGACCCATTCGAGCTACGCAGATCGACGCAGAGCGGCTATCCGGTTCCTCTACCAACGGCCGATGAAACGCGTATGCGAATCCTCCCGCTTCCCCCGCACGCTGCCCTTCCGAAAACCGACCTTCCCAATCCCGTTGACGTCTACGAGTCGGCTCTCGACCGCCTCGTCAGCTCGCACGAGAGCGAAGCGGCTGAACTTCTTGCCCGTTGCGCGCTCGAGATCATTCCGACGGGCGGCGTGTATCCGTTGTGCGAAGAGCTTCAACCGGTCAAGGCGATCGTGGCCGGGCCCGCTGATGCCATCTCGAAGCTCGAGCTAAGCCCCGAGATCAGGGGCCGGGTTCGTCAGGCGCTCGACGCTGCGCTGGGACAGACTTTCTATCTCACGCAGATGGTGGTCAGGGCCCGTACGAGCGCACTGGCCGCATAGCCTCCGGGAAGGGCCGGCCTCAAGCGAGGCCGTGGAAGCGCTTTGCCTCTTCCTCCATCGCCTCGAGGCGCGTGTAGTAGTCGGGAAACTCATTCAGGTGCGCCAGCGCGATCTTCCCGGTGAGTATCGAATCGTCACCGGTCACGTTGGTCGTCGGATCGTGCGCTCCATGCTCGAGCTCGACGTCCATTCCGGCGCGGAACTGCTCGACGTCGAACGGCGCTTGCTCCCAGTCGATCCCGATCTGCTCGCCCACGCTCCTTGCTTCCTCTGCGCTGAACTTTCTCTCCTCCGACATCAGCTTGCTTCTCCTATGACTCGGTAGATCTGTGTTCCGAAGAGAAAGGGGCGAACGCTCGCGCGCTCGCCCCTGTTCTGAGAATCGGGCTCAAGCCGGCTTCGGCAACGACTCGATCGCCTTCAGCGCACGCGCCATCTCGGCCTCGTCGAAAGCCACGTCGACGAGGTTGCCCGCGAGGTAGTTGTCGTAGGCGGCCATGTCGAAGTGGCCGTGACCGGAGAGGTTGAAGAGGATCGTCTTCGACTTGCCCTCTTCGTCGGCTTTCTTCGCGCTCAGTATGGCTCCATGGATGGCGTGCGCTGATTCCGGCGCCGGGATGATGCCCTCGCTGCGCGTGAAGGTGATCGCCGAGGCGAAGATGTCGTTCTGTAAGTAGGCCTCCGCCCTGATCAGCCCGAGCTGTACCAGGTGCGAGAGGAGCGGCGCCATGCCGTGATAGCGCAGTCCGCCCGCATGAATCGAAGCCGGCACGAAGTCGTGTCCGAGCGTGTGCATGGCCGCGACCGGCGCTAGCTTGGCCGTATCGCCGTAGTCGTAGGTGTAGGGGCCGCGCGTGAGCGTCGGACAGGCTGAAGGCTCGCAGGCCAGGAAGTCGATTTCCTTACCGGCGATCTTGTCGCGCACGAACGGGAAGGCCAGGCCGGCGTAGTTCGATCCGCCGCCGACGCAGCCGATGACCACATCCGGGTAGGCGTCGGCCATTTTCATTTGCTCGATTGCCTCTTCGCCGATAACGGTCTGGTGCATGAGCACGTGGTTGAGCACGCTTCCAAGCGAGTACGCGGTGTCGTCGCGTGTGGCCGCGTCCTCGACGGCTTCGGAGATGGCGATACCGAGGCTACCCGTCGAGTCGGGGTGCTCGGCAAGGATCGCCCGGCCGGCGTTGGTCTCCTTCGAGGGGCTGGGGATGACCTCGGCGCCCCAGGCATGGATGAGTGAGCGCCTGAACGGTTTTTGCTCGTAGGACACCTTCACCATGTACACCATGCACTCGAGGCCCATGAGCTGGCAGGCGAAAGCGAGTGCGCTTCCCCACTGACCGGCGCCGGTCTCGGTGGCGATACGAGTGCGGCCCTCCTTCTTGTTGTAGAAGGCCTGGGCGACGGCCGTATTCGGCTTGTGCGAGCCGGCCGGGCTGACGCCCTCGTACTTGTAGAAGATGCGGGAGCGCGTCCCGATCGCCTGTTCGAGACGATGGGCTCGGTATAGGGGAGTCGGCCGCCAGAGGCGGTAGATATCGAGAATCTCTTCGGGGATCGGGACGTAGGCCTCCTGGCTGACCTCCTGCATGATCAGCTCCATCGGGAACAGCGGCGCGAGATCCTCCGGCGCGATCGGCTGCATCGTGCCCGGGTGGAGAATGGGCGGCAGCGGCTTCGAAAGCTCGGATTGGATGTTGTACCAGCGCTTCGGGAGCGCGGATTCGTTGAGGAAGTACTTGGTCGTCTCCATGATGCGGACGAGCATATCCGCTTCGGGCAGACTCGGGGGACTGTTCGTGGCGAGCGCTTGATAAGGCGCTCTCCGCCAGGGAGAGCGGTCTGTACGAAGCGAGCAGAGCCGCTACGCCGGCGAGGCGGCCGCGCCTGTTCGAGTCGATGCGGCCGCGGTTGCAACGTCGCGCGGATAGGTGCGAAGCGCTCTGAAGAGCATCAGCGCGCTCACGGCAAGTGGTATGAGCATGACCGCGAACGTCCATTGCAGCCCCGTCCGCCCGCCGCCGAAGACGTAGTCGGAGACCGCGCCGAAGAGCAGTGGAGCGAGAGCCACCGCGACCGCGCGCACGAGCGTGCGCACCGACTCGGCGCGGCCCCAGAGGCGCGGCGGCATGATGTCGAGCCGTGCCGCATCGAGGGGCGGGTTCTGAGCCGAGAGTGCGAAAGAGGCACCGAGCAGGTACGGCAACGCGGCGCCGGCGCTGCGCGTGGCGATGGCAGGGATGAACAGCACGACGGTGCCGGCCGCCGCGAGCGCGCTGACGATGATGCGAGCGTTCAGGTGGCGCCTGCGCAGCAGGCGGTCGCCGAGCGCTCCACCGGCCAGGACCCCGGCGATCGCGCCAATCCCGACGATGAGCAGCAGCCCGTTCGCGGCTATCTGGTCGATGCCGTACTGGCCCTTGACGAACTCGATTCCGAATATCTGAACTCCGGATAGAAAGAAGTAACCGAGCGCGCTGGATGCGATCAGCACCACGTTCGTGCGCACGCGAAGCACGTGCCGCACCGCCGCTACGAGACCCAGCCGGCTGATGTCGCCGTGCAGGACGAGCTCGGGATCAGGGGCGATCCTGTGCTCGCGGACGAGCAGTTGGGCGTCGGTCGCATGGGGCTCGTCGCCGGTCGTCCGTGAAGCGGCGGCTTGACTCGCAGCTCGGGCCGCCGCCGTGCCCGGCTCGGGAGCGAGCACTCCTCGACCTCCTCGCTTCGGTTCGGGAAGCCGCATCACCGCCCATGCCAGTACGAAGGCGGGAATGGCAAGGACAAAGAAAGCGAGCCGCCAGGAGAGAGCGGCGATGTCGCCGGTGACGGCGAAGCCAAAGCCCGCTCCGATCAGCTCGCCGCTGAGGATGAAGCCGTAGATGCGCCCGCGCTCCGATCCGGCGAAGTAGTCGCCCACCAGCGATGCGACGCACGGGCCGGCCGCCGCGGTCACCGCGCCCAGAAACAGGCGTGCGAGCAAAAGCCCGCCGAAACTCGAGGCGGTCGAGCTCCAGATCATTGCGACTCCCCAGAGCACGATCGCCGCTCCGAGCGTGAAGGTTCGCCGAATCCTGTCTGCCAGCACGCCGAAGGGCACGCTCGCAAGCGCACCGACCAGCGAAGAGACGGCCACCAGCAGGCCGATATCGGTGTTGTTGAGCGCCAGGTCGCTGCGAAGCTGAGTCGCCGACGCACCGACGGTGACGACGTCGGCGCTGCTCAACGCGAGCACCGCGGCGAGCACAACGATGATCCGCATTCTGAGCGCGCCGCCGAGCGTGTCGCTGAGTTGCTCCGAGCCGGCTCTCGCCGCCTTGCGGGCAGCACCCGAAAGGCCCCCGGGTATCGATCGGCGTTGACTCGTACTCATCACCTCGCGGCTTGCGACTCGAACCACAGCAAACGGCTCGGACTGCTTTGCGGGATCGTACGCAGTTCGCGCTCCGGACGGGCGAATCCGTCGAATCGCTCTCGGATGCGTTATCTCTCACGCGCCGCAGGCGCGGCTCATCGCCCGATCGCGTCCGGACTCAAACCAAACGCTGTCTCGCTTTCTCGGGGCGTCGCTGAGCGTGCGAGCCCGGAGAGGACAGTGTCCACCACACGGCCTCGGAGAGGATCGTGCGCTCAGCGGCGTCAGGCGGCTCCGGCAGGCCAGTCGCGCCTGGCCGTAAGGAGCCGCAGGTCGAAGGAGTTCGCACTTCACCGAATTGCCTCTCGCGCTCTCGGGGCGCCGCTGAGCGTGCGAGCCCGGAGAGGACAGTGGACACCCCCACGGCCTCGGAGAGGATCGTGCGCTCAGCGGTGCCAGGCGGCTCCGGGAGGCCAGTCGCGCCTGGCCGCACGGAGCCGCCGGCCGAGAGCGCGAGACGGGAGCGACGGGACTCGAACCCGCGACCTCCGGCGTGACAGGCCGGCGTTCTAACCAGCTGAACTACGCCCCCGAGCCGGAGCATTGTACTACCAACGAAAGTCCGCTCCCCTTTGGGAAGCATGACGACTTTCGTTGGAGTGATAGGAGGGATTAACTACGGCTTCGCGCCTAGTCGATCGCCCAACGCAGCCCCGGCTCTACTTCTGACCGCCGCGGCCGGTATGACGGGCGCGGCTCACCAACGCCACCCCTAGATCGGCAGTGCTTTTCTCCGCTGGAGGTCGAACGCCCGCACAGCGGGCGGACTTCCTGCGCTCGGGGTAGCCTTCATTAGTGGCTCTCGTCGACTGGCTCGCCGTAGCGTTCATTCTCGTGCTCGCCTTCGGCGGGTTGCGTAAGGGGCTTCTCGTCGGCGGTCTATCGCTCGTCGGGGTGGTCGGGGGGCTGTACATCGGAGCGCGTCTGGCACCCGTCCTGTTCTCGGGCTCGCATTCGCCCTACACGCCGCTGGTTGCGCTTGCCGGGGCGCTTGTTCTTGCGATCGCCCTCGAGACTGCAGGCGCGCTCATGGGCGGCGTGCTCAAGGATGCACTGAAGCTGACGCCGTTCAGGTTGATTGACGCCGTTGGCGGGTTGGTACTGGGGGCTGCCACCGCTGTTGCCATGCTCTGGATAGTGGCTGCGGTCGCCTTCCATCTTCCCCAAGCCTCGATCTTGCGCGAGCGAGCGCGGCAGTCGGTCCTGCTCACGAAGCTGATCTCGACACTGCCGCCTCAGGACGTCATGAGCGCTCTCGCGGGCATCGATCCGTTCCCGCTGCTCGTCGGGCCGGCGGCCCCGTCGCAGGTGCCCGACTCGAGCGTGCTTTCGCTCACCGGCCTGCAACGGAGCGAGCGAAGCGTGGTCAAGGTGACGTCGGAGGCGTGTGGTATCGGCTACGCCGGCTCGGGCTGGGTCGTGAGAAACGGATACGTAGTCACTGCGGCGCACGTCGTCGCCGGTGGCAGTCAGATTCAGGTCCAGGCGCAGGGTCACGTTCCACGCTCTGCTCGAGTCGTCGCCTTCGACGGGACGAACGACCTCGCTCTGCTACGCGTTCCGGGGCTCGGCGAGAAGGCGCTGCGGCTGGCATCACCAGACTTCAACGATGCCGGCGCCGTATTGGGCTACCCCGGCGACGGGCCCTTCAAGGCGGAGCCCGTGCGCGTCGGCTCGACCGCGACCCTCTTCTCTCCGAACTACGCGGGCACCGTTGTCAGTCGCTCGATCACCAGCTTGCGCGGAAAGGTGCGCCCGGGCGACTCGGGCGGCCCGGTCGTAAACGAGCACGGTGCCGTTGAACTGACGGTGTTCGGGGCGAAGAAAGGCACGGATGTCGGCTACGGCACGTCGAGCGAGCTCATTCAGAGCCTTTTCAAGCTTCGCGACGGGAACGGCGTATCGACCGGATCCTGCCTGGAGTGAAGAGAAACCGCCTTACCGGTCGGTGTTCGTCAAGCAGTTTCCGCCCGATCGCCCGTTTTCGACGCCGGCTTGCCTTCCCTGAGCGCGGCATTTCGGCTTGTCGAGCGGTGAAGCGGGTCAAGTAACGCGGTCAAGCACCAAGCGGGGATAGATGAAGCGCTATCAACCGAGCATAGTTCGATTCACGAGGAAGGCCCCGATGCGGCGGGGGCCACTCGCAAAATAGAGCCGGGGCCCCGATGCGGCGGGGGCCCACAGGCCTCATAAAAATACACACGGATCTCCCCCCAGATCGGATTGAAGCGGGCATGCGGCGCCCGCTTCAGTCTTTGTCGGGGCCGTTCGGGCGAACGAGAAGCTTCATTGCTGCTCGTCGACTCCGGTCGGGTCGGTGCGGCGTCAGCGCGACGCGCGCAGGCTGCGTAAGTACTCGCGCTCGCGCCGGCGCCGTTCGAGCTCGGCGGTCAGGCACAACTCACTCTCGCCGTCGAGCGCCTCCTCGTTCGCGGATCGCGCCGTCGCGTCGTTCTCGGCGGCGCCTCGCTGCCATAGACGTCGTCGCAGGCCAGGCTCTCGCCTGCCGAGCTCTTCCAGCGTGCGCTCGATCTGAGCGATCGAAATCTCCGGCGGTAGATCGATCTCGATTGTCGCCTCACGGTCGCCGGTCGAGCTGTCCGGCTCTCCAGCCGGGATACGCCAGCCTGCAATCTCCAGTGGCGCTTCCTTGTTGTCCGGCATTTCGGGCTCAGGCTCTGCTTCCGCTTCGGAGATCGGCTCCTGCGCCTCGTGGCGGAATAGGTGGATATGCCGACGCTGCTCGGGCTCGCTTTCCGGAGCGAGGATCTCGGCCTCGAGCTCGGGCTGCGGCTCCGGTTCGGCCTCGGCTTCGGGCTCGACCTCGGCCTGCGGCTCCGGTTCGATCTCAGCTTCGAGCTCCGCTTCGACCTCGGGCGTCTTCTCCACGCGCGCGAAGAGATGGAACCGACCGTGAGCTTCGGGCTCTCGCTCTGGGGCTGGGAGCTCGGCGGTGCCCTCGAGCACGACCTCGGCTTCGGTCTCGGGCTCCGGCCCGGCGACCGGCTCGCGCGCCTCGTGGCGGAATAGGTGGATGTGCCGACGCTGCTCGGGCTCGCTTTCGGGGGCGAGGATCTCGGGGGCAGGTTCGTACTCGGGCTGCTGGCTCCGGTTCGACCTCGGCTTCGGGCTGCGGCTCCGGTTCGACCTCGGGCTCGGCCTCAGCCTCATGTTCAATCTCGGCTTCGAGCGCCGCGTCGACCTCGGGCGTCTTCTCCACGCGCGCAAAGAGATGGAACCGACCGCGAGCTTCGGGCTCTCGCTCTGGGGCTGGGAGCTCGGCGGTGCCCTCGAGCACGACCTCGGCTTCGGTCTCCGGCCCGGCGATCGGCTCGCGCGCCTCGTGGCGGAATAGGTGGACGTGTCGACGCTGCTCGGGCTCGCTTTCCGGAGCGAGGATCTCGGCCTCGAGCTCGGGCTCGGCTCCGGTTCGACCTCGGCTTCGGGCTCGGGCTCCGCCTCGGTCCCTGCTTCCGCCTCGGTCCCTGCTTCCGCCTCGGCGACCGTGGTCTTGGCGGCGCTCTCGGGCTGCGCCGGAGTCGAGATCTCGGTAGCGCTTTCCTCAATCTCCGCGAGATTCTCTGTGTCGTCGGGCTCGCTCGGAGAGGCGATCGGCGCCAGGGGCCAGATCGTCTCGAAGGCGTCCTCGTGCCTTCCGGCTTGCCAAATCAGTGGCTCGACCTGGTCAAGCGTGACCGAGAGCGGCTCAGAGATCTTTCCTGCCTCCTGCGCCGGTAGCGAAGTGAATGTGGGGGGCGAGGCGGGGAACTGTAGGTAGCGGCGTCTGTCGCGGGCGATTGCGATCTCGACCGAAGCGACGATCAGAAATGCGACCGCCTCGGCCGCGACGATCAGCAGGGGTCTCAAGCCGATTCGAACCGAGATCGCGGCGACGAGAAGCAGGAATACGACTTCGAGCATCAGTCTCGGCGTCGAGGGCGACTCGGCCCTCGGGCTCTCTACCGGAGGAAGCGTGCCGGGATCGATTCTCGCGGAGATCGGGCCCGGGTCGAAGTGGATGCTCGAAGGGCTAAACGTCTGCTCTGGAGCCGGCGGCCTGCTCTCGACGGGAGCCGTGTTACCCCTGGCTCGCTCCAGTGAAGACAAGATCTCCTCGAGCTCGCCGCTGAAGCGTTCGAGAAGCTCGAAGGCCCGGCGCGCCCTCTCGGAGCCCTCGTCCTGCTCAGACCGCGATCCGGTTGCGTGCTCGTCACCCGCGGAGAACCGGCGCGGCGTCCCGCTCTCTCTCGCTGGCTGTTTGCCCTCTTCGCTGCCTGTGTGATCCACGCGTCACTCCGGTCGACCGCACCGCGATTATGACCCGCGCGGTGCGTATCCGCGCACGGAGAGCGTAAATCTACTCCTAGCTACGGCTTCAAGCCGCGACTGAGTCGCCGACGTCGTAGGCGGCGATTCGGTTGCGGAGCTTCTGCCGGGCACCGGCGAGAATCTGCGAGACACGCGACTCGCTGACGCCGAGGCGCGCTCCAATCTCCGCGCCCTGAAGCTCGTCGACGTGGACGAGCTTGAGTACCAGGCGCTCGCGTTCGGAGAGAGATGCGATCGCGTCACGTACTATGGCCGCTCGCTCGCCCGCCAGGGTCGCCCGCTCGGGCTCGCTGACGGCCTCGTGGTTCTCGACCGTGTCGCCGATCTCGAGCATCTCGTTATCGTCGCCGGTACGGGCAGGGGCGTTGAGCGAGCAGAGGTCGGCGCGCTCGAGCTCCTCGAGCTGTTTACGTATCTCCTCGATCGGGACGTGTAGCGCATCGGCAAGCTCGCTCTCGGAAGGTGCGCGACCGTTACTGGCAAAGTAGTTCTCGCGTGCCGAATCGACCTGGCGCGCAAAATGGCGCACCGAGCGTGAGGCCCAATCCTGGCGCCTGAGCTCGTCCATGATCGCGCCGGAGACTCGTGTCCAGGCGTATTGCTCGAAAGTTGCACCCTTCTTGGGATCGAAGCGGTCAACCGCCTCGATCAGAGCGACCAAGCCGCAGGAAGCGAGGTCGTCGAGCTCGCAGTGAGAAGGTAGCTCGCGCACCTTCTTCGAAGCCAGATAGTTGACCATCGGCGCGTAGGAGAGAACGAGCCGATCGCGTGCCGAGCTGTCTCGCTTTGTAACCCAGGTACGCCACAACGCCTCGGCCTCTGAAGCGCTGAGTCGCTGACCGCAAGTGACCGTATTCATTTGGGGGACCTCCGCAGTGGGGGAACTTCTCTAACCCTGGATCCGGCGGAGCCGTCTGGCGATTCCCGTTTTGCGCCGGCGGCGTTCCCCGATTTCGCGTAACCGTGTTCGCGCGTAATGGCCGCTCAGGCACCCTCGCGGCGCATTCATTAGCCGTCCGCGCGGTCGATCAGAAGGGGCGTGTCAGAGCGAAAAGCAGGCAAAACCCGTCCGACTGCCGTTCGGTCAACGCTCGTTCGGCAGGGCAGCGTGGCGTATCCTTTGCCACCTCGTGTTTCGTTGGCGCCAAACAAAGGGAGCGCTCACACGTTGGCCGAGGGTGGATATGTGCTCGTCGTCGATGACGAGCCGCAAGTTCAACAACTGATAGCGCGCATTCTCGAGCGCCATGGATTCCGCTGCGAGCTGGCGGCCAGCGCCGATGAGGCGCGCAAGCTGCTCGAATCGAGGACGGAGAGCTTTGAGCTCATGCTTTGCGACGTCAACATGCCGGGGGAGAGTGGGTTGGAGTTACTGAGCAGCACGCTTGCTACGCATCCCGAGGTGGCTGCGCTCATGGTCACCGGCGCCGACGATCCGAAAATGGCCGAGAACGCGATCGAGCTCGGCGCCTTCGGATATCTGACCAAGCCTTTCCGGCCCAATGAGCTGATGATCAATATCGTCAATGCTCTGCACCGGCGCCGGCTGGAGCTGGAGAACCGCGCTCACAGGGCGATGCTGGAGGATGCCGTCGAGGCGCGCACCGCGGCGTTGAGCGAGGCCGTCTCTCGCTTGCAGCGCTCCGAGCAGGAGTTGCGCACGCACCAGGAGGAGACAGTTCGACGGCTCTCGAGCATGGCGGAGCTACGAGATCTCGAGACGGGACGCCACCTGGAGCGGATGAGTAGCTACTGCGCTCTGATCGCCGAGCGCTTCGACTTCCGTCGTGAGCGAATCGAGCTGATGCGCATCGCGAGCCCCATGCACGACGTGGGCAAGATCGGTATTCCGGACAACATCTTGCTCAAGCCGTCGACGCTCACCGCCGAGGAGCGCGAGATCATGCAACAGCACACGGCGATCGGCTACCGGATTCTGTCGGGCTCGGAAGCCGAGCTGCTGACCCTGGCCGCGTTACTGGCTTGGACGCATCACGAGCGCTTCGACGGGAGTGGTTATCCGCGCCGGATGGCGGGTGAGACGATCCCTATCGAGGGCCGCATCGCGGCGGTCGCCGACGTCTTCGACGCCCTCACCAGCGACCGCATCTACCGCCCGGCGTTCAACGTCGAAGAGGCAGTAGCGATGATGCGCGAGCAGCGCGGAGCGCACTTCGACCCGGACGTGCTCGATCGTTTCCTCGATGCTATGGAGAAGGTCGAGGAGATCCGCATCGGATACGAAGACCAGACGGCCTTCTCGATAAAGCTTTCCGATCCCCAGGGCCAGGTCGGGAGAGCTGTCTCGGGCCCGGGCCTGGCCGGATAGGTCCGCCTTACTCTCTTCGCGTCGCCGGGCGCGGCGAACGAGTGCGATGCGGTGGCGCGTTCGTGATCAACGCGCCCGCAGCCCTAAAGAGCGGCGGTTGCAGTCGATAACAAGGATCGAGAGGAAAGACGCGCCAGCAGCATGAGCGACCAGCGAAAACAGAGTCCAAGCCGTCACGTAGAGCCAGATCCATGGCCTCACGAGCCGCCCCCGGAGCTTCTCGAAGCGCTCGATCGCGCCGCGGCACGCCTCTCCGAGCTGGACGCTCGCGGTGTCTGCATCTCGCTTGGTATCGGAGACAACGGCGATCCACTCGCCTGCATCTCCCAGGAAGGGCGCGCATGCGAGATCGACTCCTCGCTCCTCCTTCAGCTTGTCTGTGGAAGTAAGCTGAGGGTCCCGCGGATCTCCGCGGCTTGAGCGAGAGGCACAAGCAGACACAAGCCGGGCATCGATGCAGAAGTTGACCCCTTTTCGCGTTGCTATCGCCGACCACGCGCCATTCATGCGCCGGCTTTTAGGCGAGTCGTTGCTCGTTCGCGGGATCGAGGTCACCGGCGCGGTCGATTCGGCGGAGTCGGCGATCGAGCTTTGCCGCCGCTCCAACCCAGACGCGCTGCTGTTCGATCTCGTCGCCGATCACATGGACGGCGTCGTGTTGATGCGGGGATTGCGCGAAGCAGGGTTGAGCACTCCCGTGATCCTGCTCGGAGGGCATTTCCGTGCCGACCACTACAAGGTCGTCGATGCGCTGATCGAGGGTGCGCTCGATTTCGTCGAGCGGCCGCTTGCCTGCGACACCGTGCAGGTCTTCGTGGGCGATCTGATCACGCGCATTCGCATGGCCTCGGATCTGACTGCTGCCCGGCAGCGTGCGCTGGAGCTCTCAGCTCAACGGGAGCTTCATGGGCCCAGCATCGTGTCCGCTTCGGCGACGGCCCCCCGCGATCCCACGCGTGAAGGACCCGCTGCGGTCGTAGTCGTCGGCTCGCTCGGCGGTTGCTGGTCACTTTCCCACCTGATTCCAGCGTTGCCACCGCTCCTCGGTCTCGGCACGGTGGTGGTGCAGCAGCTCCCCGAGGGATTCACGAGCGCCCTGGCAGATCGCCTCAACCACTACTCCGTGCTCGGCGTGAAAGAGGCGCTCGGGGGAGAGCAGCTCAACCCCAGCACCGTCTACTTCGCCCAGGGTGGAAGCCACCTTCGCCTGGCCGGTGAGGCCAAGTTGCTCGTCTCGGCAGAGGAGCCGATTGACGGAATTCGGCCGCGTGCCGACGTGACGGTCAGCGACGCCGCTCGAATCTTCGGCGATCGCCTTATGCTCGTTGTCGTGAGTGGAACAGGCAAGGACGGTCTGGACGGCGCACGCGACGTGAAGGAGAGCGGCGGTCGCATCATCGTCGAGGAGGAATCGACGGCCATTGCCTATGGAACGCCTCGGGCCATCATCGAGGCGAAGCTGGCCGACGACGTGGTTCCCCTGGGCGAATTGGCACAGGTGGTGGCCGACGCCGCGGGAGTTTGGGGAGCCTCCGTTCCGCTACCCGGCGACTACGCCTCGACGTTGAGTAACGCGGAGAATCCGAGCTGAGGCTCCAGCCTGCTCGTCGTTCGCAGCCATGGCGAGCCGAGAAGCAGCGGCACGAAGTGAAGCGGTGACCGACGAGCAGAACACCACGAGTGCTTCCAAGCCCGTTATCGCGGCCAGTGAGCTCAACCGTTCTTTCGGTCGCACGCAGGCCGTCAGGGGAGTCTCCTTCACCGTCGGCGAGGGCGAAGTGTTCGGCTTTCTCGGCCCCAACGGTGCCGGCAAGACGACGACTATCAGCATGCTCTGCACGCTGCTCGTGCCTTCCTCCGGTCAGGCCACGGTGGCCGGCTACGACGTCATCGCGCAGCGAACCGAGGTACGCCGCTCGATCGGTCTCGTCTTCCAAGATCCGACGCTCGACGAATACCTGACCGCCGTTCAGAACCTCCGCTTCCACGCCTACGCCTACGGCGTGCCCAAGCACATCCGTGACGAGCGCATCCGCGAGCTGTTGACGTTGATGGAGCTCTGGGATCGCCGCGACTCCTCGGTGCGCGAGTTCTCGGGCGGGATGAAGCGCCGGCTGGAGATTGCCCGCGGGCTTCTTCACCATCCGCACGTCCTCTTCCTCGATGAGCCGACCCTCGGTCTCGATCCCCAGACTCGCCACCGGATCTGGAAGTACGTGCTCGATCTACGCCGCCGCGAGGCGCTGACGATCTTCCTCACCACGCACTACATGGACGAAGCGGAGAACTGCGATCGCATCGCAATCATCGACAACGGCGCGATCGTCGCGCTCGACCGGCCCGAGGTTCTCAAGAGCTCGCTCGGCGGCGACGTGGTGACTCTGCGGGTAGAGGACGGCGCCTCGGCCGTCGCCGAAGTATCGGCTCGCTACGGATTCAGCGCGAGTCTCGAGACCGACACCGTCTCGTTCAACGTCCCGCGCGCCGAGGAGTTCCTGCCCGAGTTGATACGGAGCTTCTCGTGCAAGATCCTGGCTGTCGGGATCCGCCGGCCGACGCTCGACGACGTCTTCCTTTCCCTCACAGGCCATTCCATCCGAGACGATCGTCCCGCCGTCAACAAGCAGCTTCGTCGCTACGTCAACACGCCGGGCATGAAGGCGCAGGCGAACTGATGGGCGATTCTCTGCGCGGAATCTGGGTCATCGCATATCGCGAGCTGCTGCGGTTCGCCCGAGAGCGGTCGCGCCTCGCCTCTTCGCTCGGGATGCCGATCATCTTCATGATCGTCTTCAGCGAGGGACTGAAGCGCCAGATCGGCGCGCTTGCGGTGGGCGTCGATTTCGTCAAGTTCATGTACCCCGGGATCATCGCGATGTCGGTCTTCATCAACGCGATCTTCTCGGGCCTCTCGGTCGTCTGGGATCGCGAGATCGGGTTCCTCAAGGAGGTGCTCGTCTCGCCCCTCAGCCGCTCGGGCGTCGTACTCGGCAAGGCGCTCGGCGCCTCGGTGATCGCACTCATTCAAGCCCTCGTGATGCTCGCGCTGGCGCCGCTGTTCGGCGTTCCGCTCTCGCCCGATATCGTCTTCGAGCTGATCCCGATCGTGCTCGTTCTCTCGTTCTCGCTGGCCGGGTTCGGCCTCCTGATCGGCTCGCGGATGCGCTCGCAGCAGGGTTTTCAGGTGCTGATTCAGATGGTCGTGTTCCCGCTCACGTTTCTCGCCGGGGTCTTCTTCCCGGTCAACAACGTTCCCCGCTGGATGGAGATCGTCTCCAAGCTCAACCCGCTCACCTACGGCGTGGACGCGATTCGCCGCATCTTCCTCGCCCACGAGATCTCTTCAGGAGCGATAGCTTCGAGCCACCCGATCATCGGGGTCACCTTCTTCGGGCACACCACCTCGACGATCGAGGACGTGACGCTGGTCGGGCTGCTCGGCGCGGCCTTGCTGATCGGCGCCATCTTCTCTTTCAACCGTCAGGTCTAGCGAACCTTCGGCTCGCTCGTCGGTTCACGGTGCGCCCATCCGGATTGCGAGCTTGACGCGGGGCTACCGATTCGCCGAGAATAGCCGGGTCGATGCCTGCGACGCTCGCTTACGTCTATAATGGGTAGCCTCGCCTCTCCGTTCCTCGTTCTCATCTTCGTGGCGGGAGCCGCTGCCACCTGGGTCGCCGGCATCAGCCTCGCGAAGACCACTGACGCTCTGGACAACCGCTTCAACCTCGGCGATGCGATCGGCGGCATGATCCTGCTCTCGATCGCCGGCACCCTGCCCGAGATAGCGATCACAGTTTCCGCCGCGATGCAAGGGCACCTCCAGCTCGCCGCCGGCAACCTGATCGGCGGGATAGCGATCCAGACGATGGTGCTGATCATCTGCGATGCGACCGCCGGTCGGAGGAGCGCGCTCACCTACCTCGTCGGCTCGCTCATCCCGGTGCTGGAGGCGCTGCTGGTCGTCCTCGTCGTCTCCTTCGTGCTGATGGGCGCGCTGCTCAAGAAGTCCGTCGCGATCGGGCCGGTGAGTCCCGCCTCGATCGCCATCGTCGTCGTCTGGCTGTTGGGCATCATCATCATCAACCGTTTCCGAAAGACGCCCGATTGGGAGACGGTCGCACCCGGAAGCCGGCCCGGACGCCCACACCGGCGCGTTCCACATCCGAAGGTCGCCACGCCGCACACGGGCAAGTCCACCTGGCGAGTCGCGTTTTACTTCTTTATCGCCTGCGTCGTCACTCTCGTCGCCGGCGTCTTTCTCCAGATCACGGGTAGCGATCTCGCCGGCCGGGCCCACATCACCGGCGTCATCTTCGGCGCGACGGTGCTTGCGCTGGCGACCGCGCTGCCCGAGATCAGCTCGGGAATCGGTGCGATTCGGCTGGGCGATCACGGTCTCGCCATGGGCGACATCTTCGGCGGTAACGCCTTCCAGGTCTGTCTTTTCCTCGTCGCCGACCTGATCGCTATGAAACCGGTCTTGCCGACGGCCGGACATCAGAACAGTTGGCTGGCGATGCTCGGGATCGGGCTCACGGCCGTCTACGCAGTCGGGATCATCTTCCGGCCCAAACGCTGTTACCTCTGGCTCGGCGCCGACTCGCTCTTCGTGATCATTCTCTTCGCGCTCGGGATAGCCGGGCTCGTGACGATCAAGTAGGAGCGCCAAGGGACTACTGCGCCCGGCGAGGGAGAGGCGAGCCCTCATGACGTGGCGTGCGCCCGATCGCGTTTGAATTCGCTCGAATCGTTGGTACACTTCGCAAAGCCACTTCAATAATTGAAGCGACTTGGCCGATACGAACGAGCGGATAGCGAGGAGAAGAGCGATGAAGATCGCCGACAACGTCACCGAGCTGATTGGCAACACTCCGCTAGTCCGGCTGAGACGAATCTCCGAGGCGAGCGGCGCCGAGGTTGTCGCCAAGCTCGAGTTCTTCAATCCTGGCGGCAGTGTCAAGGACAGGATCGGCCTCGCGATGATCGAAGCCGCCGAGCGCGACGGCAAGATCGGGCCGGATACCGTCATTCTCGAGCCCACGAGCGGCAACACGGGCATCGCTCTGGCCCTCGTTTGCGCCGCGCGCGGTTACAAGTGCGCGCTGGTGATGCCCGAGACGATGAGCAAGGAGAGGCGCATGCTGCTGCGTGCCTACGGCGCCGATCTCGTGCTCACGCCGGGCGTCGACGGTATGCCCGGCGCCATCCGCAGGGCGGAGGAGATGGCCGCCGCCGACGCGCGCTACTTCATTCCGCAGCAGTTCGAGAATCCGGCCAACCCCGAGGTTCACCGGCGCACGACGGCGGAGGAGATCTGGCGTGACAGCGACGGGAAGGTCGACGTCGTAGTCGCCGGGGTCGGGACCGGAGGAACGATCACGGGCATCGGCGAGGTGATCAAGCAGCACAAGCCGGCGGCTCGCTGCGTGGCGGTCGAGCCCGACGGCTCGCCGATCCTCTCCGGCGGCGAGAAGGGGCCGCACGCGCTTCAGGGCATCGGCGCCGGCTTCGTGCCGAAGGTGCTCAACACTGCGATCTACGACGAGATCGTGCGGGTGACGAACGAGAATGCCTTCGCCGCTGCCCGCCGCATCGCGCGCGAGGAAGGAATACTGGTGGGGATCTCCTCCGGCGCGGCAATCTGGGCCGCGGAGCAGGTCGCGCGGCGTCCTGAGAGCAAGGGGAAGATGATCGTCGTGATCGTGCCCTCCAACGGCGAGCGCTATCTGTCAACGGCTCTGTACAACGATCTGGCCGACTGAGGAGGTGGCTGGCGTGTTCGGAAAGATGAGACACGACATTCGAGCGGTCAAGGAGCGCGATCCCGCTGCGCGTAATTGGCTCGAGGTCGTGCTGTGCTATCCGGGGTTGTGGGCCGTCTGGTGGCACAGGGTCGCTCATGTGCTCTGGCGCTGGCGCCTGAGGCTTCTTGCTCGCTGGATCTCCCAGCTCGTGCGTGGCCTGACCGGGATCGAGATTCACCCCGGCGCCGTGATCGGTCGCGGGCTCTTCATCGATCACGGGATGGGCGTCGTCATCGGCGAGACCGCCGAGATAGGAGACGACGTGACTCTTTATCAGGGCGTCACGCTCGGTGGCACGAGCCTCGAGAAGGGCAAGCGCCATCCGACGCTAGGCGATGGAGTCGTGGTCGGCGCGGGCGCCAAGGTGCTCGGCGCGATCACCATCGGCGAGTACAGCCGCGTCGGCGCGAACGCCGTGGTCGTGAAGCCGGTGCCGGCCTGCGCGGTCGTGGTGGGCGTCCCGGGCGAGATCGTGACATCGAAGGAGACGCGGCCCAAGCGGGTATCGCCCAACCTCGAGCACGGTCTGCTCCCCGACGTGCTCGGAGACGCGGTGGCCGATCTGGTTGCGCGAGTCGACGAGCTCGAGCACCGGGTCGAGGGTGGAGTGCAGCACCACGAGCTCGCGTTCACACCGGCCGGCGGTGTCTGGCATGAGAGCGAAGACCCTTCGATCTGAGTTTTCACCTCGCTACGCAGCTCTACGTTTCCCGCCGTCGTCTCCCCGGGAATGTCGATCCTGGCCGGCCGTTTTTATAGATGGGTCGTGTGAACTGGGAGGGACTGGATGAGGCTCGAGGGAATCCACCACGTCAGCGCGATAACGGGCGACGCTCGGCGAAACCTCGACTTCTATGTACGAGTGCTCGGGCTGAGGCTCGTGAAGAAGACCGTCGACCAGGACGTTCCTAGCATCTACGACCTCTACTACGGCTCTGAGCAGGGCGATTCGGGCGCGATCCTGAGCTTCTTCGAATACCCGGGCATACAGGTCGGACGCGCCGGTTCCGGCATGGTTCATCGGCTCACCTGGCGGATCGGCTCGGAAGATGCGCTCGAGTTCTGGGCTCGCCGGCTTGGTAGCGAGGGGTGCGAATACGAGCGCAGTAATGCGCGCCTGCGCTTTCGCGATCCGGAGGGCCTGGAGCTGGAACTGGCGATTGTGGCGACCAGCGACGAGCCGCTGACCGCTTCCCACCCCGAAATCCCCGAGGAGCTGGCGCTACGGGGCTTCGACTCCGTGCGAGCCTACGCGCGCGATCCCAGGCGCAGTCGCGAGCTACTGGAGGAAGCTCTCGGTTTCGAGCGCAGGAGCGAAGCGGCTTGGTCGGTGAGGGGGGAGACCCGCGGCGGGCTCTTTGTCTTCGACAGCGCCCCGGTCGGCGCCGGTATCCAGGGGGCGGGGACTGTGCATCACGTGGCCTGGGCCTCGTCGCTGCGCGGGCACGAGAGTTGGCACCAGACCCTGGTCGCGGCTGGAGCAGGGGTCACGTCGGTCGTCGATCGCTCCTGGTTTCGATCGTTTTACTTCCGCGAGCCGAGCGGAGTTCTCTTCGAGATAGCGACGATTGGCCCAGGCTTCGGCATCGACGAGGCGACCGAGCAGCTCGGTCGGCACCTCGTGCCGCCGCCGCCGATCGAGCAGATGAGGGACGAGATAGAGCCGGCCTCGACGCCGCTTCCCGACCCACGCGCGAGCCGGGTCGGGCGGTGAGCCCGAAACCCCGGTGACCCGTCGGCGAGGCCGGCGGGGGATGATTCGCCTGCTCGGGCGGGTCTTGACACGCGATACGTCACGATATATCGTGATACACGTAGTGACTGACCTATTGAGAAAGGGGTTATTGTGAACGAAAGTGATTTTCCCGCTGGTGAGCGACGGCCAAGGCACTATCGCCACCGGCATGGATCGCCCGGGGCTCATTACTTCGCCGGGCCGCCGTTCGGCGGGCCGAGAGGGCATCGCGGCCACAAGGCGCGCCGGGGAGACATTCGCACGGCGGCGCTCCTGCTTCTCGCCGAAGAGCCGCGCAACGGGTACCAGATCATGCAAGAGATCGAGGAGCGGAGCCAGGGAGTCTGGCGTCCGAGCCCCGGCTCCGTCTATCCGACGCTGCAACAGCTCGAGGACGAAGGGCTGGTTCGCTCAAAGGAGAGCGGAGGCCAGCGTCTGCTCGAGCTGACCGATGCCGGCCGAGCCTCGCTCGAGAAACGAGCGAAGGATGCGCCTCCACCCTGGGAGGCGATGGCCGGCGGTGTCAGTGGCCAGACGCTCGAGCTCGGCTCGCTCGTACGGCAGATCGGCCTGGCCGTGATGCAGGTGATGCAAGCGGGTACCGAAGCGCAGGCCGAGGAGGCGCGCAAGATCCTCGTCGACTCACGACGCTCTCTCTACAAGCTCCTCGCCGAGAGCGACGAGTAAAGCCGGGCAATCGAGCCGAATCTTCGGAAGAATGGGAAGTTGACCGACCCGAAGGCGACTAGAGGGAGGCGTGAAGGTGGCAGATCGACTCAGCGGAACGGTCGCGCTGGTCACCGGCGCGAGTAGCGGCATCGGTGCGGCGGCGGTCCGCGCACTGAGCGAGCGCGGCGCCGTGGTGGCGGCGGTGGCGCGGCGCCTGGACCGGCTCGAGAAGCTGGCGGCGGAGATCGAGAGCAAGGGCGGCCGGGTGCTGCCGATCAAGGCCGACGTGACCGATCGCAAGCAGGCGGCCGCGGCGGTCGAGCGCACGGTCGCCGAGCTGGGCCGGCTCGACACGCTCGTCAACAACGCCGGCGTGATGTTGCTCGGCCCGATCGCCGAGGCGCCGCCGGAGGAGTGGGAGCGCATGGTCGATCTCAACGTCAAGGGCGTCCTCTACTGCGCGCAGGCCTCGCTCCCCCATCTACTCGCGGCGGCGGAGATGGAGCCGCGTCGGGTGGCAGACCTCGTCAACATCAGCTCTGTCGCGGGGCGCAAGGCCAACCTTGGCTCGGGCGTTTACAACCTGACCAAGTTCGGAGTCGGCGCCTTCAGCGAGTCGCTGCGGATGGAGCTGGCGAAGCGGCACGTGCGCGTGTCGCTCGTCGAGCCCGGCTTCGTCATCACCGAGCTGGCCGATCACATCCGCGCGGAGTTGCGCGAGTGGTCGCAGAATCGCTTCGCGGGAGTCGAGCTCGAGCTCGAGGCCGGAAGATATGGGGAGGAACCAGATCGTGAGCCGCGGCCGCACGTGCTCGATCAGGCGGGCGGCCGCCCGCGACTCCGGCTCCGAGAGACTGTGCGGACCGGAATAGTTGCCGGCCGTGAGGCGCCGCCAGTGCCAGGGGAAGTTGCGGTTCAGATCGACGCCGTGAGCGTTCCCGCGCGTGTTCGCCGCGTGGCCGTCGGGGTTGAGGTCGGGAATGACCCAGAGGTAGATCCCTTGCGCCAGCGGCATTCGGAGCAGGCGCTTGGCTACCGCTATCCCCGCGGGCTCGTTGCCGTGAATCGATCCGACGACGAGCACCGGCGTGCCGCTCGGATCGCCTCGCTCGTAGGCGTAGATCGCACGTCCCTGAACGGAGCGGCCGATCAGCTGCCGCGTTAATGAGCCGGTAGCCGCGTTCCCCTCGCCGGTGAAAACGATCGAGACGACAAGAGCTGACGTAACTGCGGCGAGAAGCAGAGCGAGGGTAACGAATCGGTGCGCAGCGGCGACCATACGGCTACTTGTACCCGAGCACCGCGGGCGCCGGCCGGATCGACCGGCAGCAAGAAAGGAAGTTGAGCTGCGAGCCGCGTAGCATGTGACCGTCGCACGAGACGATTGCGACGCAGCCCGTGGCGGAGGGAGGAACCGTGAACGACTCGGCCCGAAAGACGAGCTCGACCATCGCCGTCGTCGGCGACTACGGCGCCGAGCGCCCGACGCACAAGGCGACCCAGCAGGCGCTCGAGCATGCCGTCCGGCCGCCGCTTCGCTTCGAATGGCTGGCGACCGAAGCGGCCGAGAAGATGGACGACGCCGAGCTCGCGTCCTACGCCGGCCTGTTGATCGCACCCGGCAGTCCTTATCTGAGCATGGACGGTGCCCTCAAGGCGATCCGGGTCGCGCGCGAGCAGGAGGTGCCGCTGCTCGGCACCTGTGGCGGCTTCCAGCATGCCGTGGTCGAGTTCGTGCGCGATGTGCTCGGAATCACGGAGGCCGATCACGAGGAGTCGAGCCCGGGCGCGTGCGAGCTCGCGGTGACGAGACTTCCCGCTTCGCTCGCCGAGCAGATGCACGAGGTGTTCTTCGAGCCGGGCTCACGGGTCGCCGCCATCTACGAAGCGCCGGCGGCGGTCGAGCCCTTCTTCTGCAGCTTCGGGCTCAATCCGAAGTACCGGGCAGGGGTCGAGGAGCGTGGTCTCGTAATCAGCGGGACAGGCGCCGACGGAACAGCGCGCGTGCTCGAGCTGCCGGTGCACCCGTTCTTCATCGCCACGCTGTACGTGCCGCAGGCGCGCTACCGGCCGGACAATCCGCATCCGCTCGTGACCGCGTTCGTTGCGGCGGTCGGCGGGCGATCCGTCTGATGCGATCGCCCAGTCTGCGTACAACCAAAGCGACTCTGCTGGCGGGGATAGCCGTCGTGTGCGGTCTGATGGCGTGGGCTTCTCTGCGCAACCTCTGGGGAGGCCACGGAGACAGCCCAGCCGCCACGTACATCGTGATCGGGGCTCTCTGGTTGCTCCTTGCCGGCGGTTGCTTGGTTGCCGTTGCTCGGCTCGTTCTCAGGCGCTGAACAAGTTCCGACCGGAATGACGGAAGTCTCGTAGTGGTCGGTTAGCTGCAGCCGGTGTTCGTCCCGCAGTCGCGGCAGGTGTAGCAGCTGCCGGTCCGCACCATGCGGCCGCCGCAGCGGGCGCATTCGACGGCGTCCTCCCAGTTGTTGAAGAGCGCCTTCTGGCCGGGCGGAAGCGCCTCGGCCGGAGCCGGGTCGCCGCCCTGGCCGGCCGTGCCGCCGTTCGCGTAGGCCTGTGCCAGCTTGGCCTTCACCGCGGATGAGAGGATGCCGATCTCCTCCTGCTGGTCGACCGGCAGGAAGCGCTTGCCAAGCCAGCGGAAGATGTAGTCCGGGAGTGACTTGGCGATGCGGATGTCGGGATCGTTGGTGGGGCCGGCGGGATCGAAGCGCATGTGGGCGTACTTGGAGACGAAGACCTCGAGCGGCACGCCGTACTGGAGCCCGAGCGAGATCGCGATCATGAAGGCGTTCATCAGCCCGGCGAGGGTAGTGCCCTCCTTGGCGATGTCCACGAAGACGTCCCCCGGCGTGTCGTCGTCGTAGACGCCGACGTGGATGTAGCCCTCGTAGTCGCCGACCCGGAACTTGCGCCCGACCTCGGTGCGCTCGTCGGGCAGACGATGGCGCTGCGGCGCGGCCACGAGTGTGGCGGGAGCCAGCGCAACAGCGCTCTTGTCGGCCTTGCCCGAAAGTGGTTGGGCGAGCTTGGAGCCCTCGCGGTAGATGGCGATCGCCTTGACGCCCAGCCGCCAGGCGTCCTCGATCAGCTGGGCGACGTCCTCGACCGTCGCCGCCTCGGGCATGTTCACGGTCTTGGAGATGGCGCCCGAGATGAAGGGCTGAACGGCGCCCATCATCCTCACGTGACCGAGGTAGTGGATCGGGCGCTCGCCGACGGCGCAATCGAATACCGGGTAGTGCCCGTTCTTCAGGTGGGGCGCCCCGACGACCGAGTTGCGCTCGTCGATGTAGGCCTCGATGTCGGCGCCCTCGCCCGGCGAGTAGCCGAGCTTCTCGAGCGCCATCGGCACCGTCTTGTTGACGATCGTGATCTCGCCGCCGCCGACCAGCTTCTTCGACTTGGCGAGCGAGAAGTCGGGCTCGATGCCCGTGGTGTCGCAATCCATCATGAAGCTGATCGTCCCCGTGGGGGCGAGCACGGTTGCCTGTGCGTTGCGGAAGCCGTGCGCCTCGCCCAGGTCGAGCGCTTCGTCCCACGCCTTGCGGCAGGCGGACAGCAACTCGCGCGGCACCGAGCTCTCGTGGTCGATGTTGCCGACCGCGGCGCGGTGCTTGGAGATGACGCTGAGCATCGCGCCGACGTTCTTCTTGTAGCCGGCGAAGGTGCCCATGCGGGCGGCGATCTCGGCCGACTTGCGATAGGCGCGGCCGGTCATCAGCGCGGTCACCGCGGCGGCGTAGGCACGGCCCTCGTCGGAGTCGTAGGGCAGGCCGCGCGCCATCAAGAGCGCGCCCAGATTCGCATAGCCGAGCCCGAGCTGGCGGAAGGCGCGGGCATTGCGCTCGATCTCCGGCGTCGGGTAGCTGGAGTAGCCGACCAGGATCTCCTGGGCCAGGAAGATGATGTCGACGGCGTGCTCGACGGCCTCGATGTTGAGCTCGCCGTCCTCCTCGCGCACGAACTTCATCAGGTTGAGCGAGGCCAGGTTGCAGGCCGAGTCGTCGATCGACATGTACTCCGAGCAGGGGTTGGAGGCGTTGATCCGGCCCGAGTTGGGAACCGTGTGCCAGCCGTTGATGGTCGTGTCGTACTGGATGCCGGGGTCGGCGCACTCCCAGGCGGCGGCGGCGATCTGGCGCAGCAGATCGCGCGCCTTGGTCGCCGCGAGCACCGAGCCGTCGACCCGCGCTGTCAGGTTCCAGTCGGCGTCGTCGGCCGCCGCCTGCATGAAGGCATCGGTGACGCGCACCGAGTTGTTGGCGTTCTGGTACTGGATCGAGGCCCAGTCGGGCGAGTCGAGCGACATGTCGTAGCCGGCCGCCTCGAGCACGCGCGCCTTGCGCTCCTCCTTGGCCTTGCACCAGATGAACTCCTCGATGTCGGGGTGGTCGACGTCGAGGATCACCATCTTGGCCGCGCGCCTCGTCTTGCCGCCCGACTTGATCGTGCCGGCGGAGGCGTCGGCGCCACGCATGAAGGAGACCGGCCCGGAGGCGTGCCCGCCCTTGGTCAGCTGCTCCTTGGAGGCGCGCAGGCGCGAGAGGTTGATCCCGGCCCCGGAGCCGCCGCGGAAGATGATTCCCTCGCGCTTGATCCAGTCGAGGATCGACTCCATGTCGTCGTCGGCCGAGAGGATGAAGCAGGCCGAGCACTGTGGCTTCTCCTCGAAGCCGACGTTGAACCAGACCGGCGAGTTGAAGGCGGCGAGCTGGTTGACGAGAATCGCCTTCAGCTCGGCCTCGAAGGTCTCGGCTTCCTCCTCATTTGCGAAGTAACCGCCCTTGCGGCCCCAGGCGCCGATCGTCGTCACGACGCGCCCGATCATCTGCTTCACGCTCCACTCGCGCTCGGGCACGCCCATCTTGCCGCGGAAGTACTTCTGGGCCACGATGTTGGTCGCGGTCTGCGACCAGAAGCGCGGGAACTCGACGCCCTTCTGCTCGAAGGCCGCGCCCTCTTTGCCCGGGATGAAGGCGTCGCGCGTCTCCCACTCGATCTCGTCGAAGGGGTCGCGCCCGGGGATGGTGAAGTAACGGCGCAGGCCGAGAGTCGCCTCCGCATCGATCACGACGTTCTCCAGCTCCCTGTCCGTCGCCTCAAGCGGTGTCTCCTTGGCCGTCGCCATCTCGCCTCACCCTTCCGAAACCAGATTCCCGGACTCTCCCAGCGCCGTCCGGAGGCTCGAAACGCGGGCAACCGACCGACGGACCTCGGAACGATAGGAGCCTCCCCGGACGTAACCAATTTTACCTGCAAAGCAACTTGTTTCCGGTGCTCGCGCGTGCTTCACGACCGCCGCCTGAAAAGCGCGACGATCCGTTTCCTCGGGCCGTCTCAACCCTACCTGCTGGCGCCGCTCTCGAAGCGGTAGCCCATGCGCGGCTCGGTCAGGAAGTAGCGTGGCCGCGAGGGATCGGGCTCGAGCTTGCGCCGGATCTGCGCCAGATACACGCGTAGGTAGTTCGTCTCCTTCTCGTACTGGGGCCCCCAGACGGCCTTGAGGAGCTGGCGCTGCGTGACCAGACGGCCCTCGCTGCGGACGAGGATCTCGACTATCTCCCACTCCGTGGGCGTCAGCCTCACCTCCTTGGAGTCGCGGCTGACGCGCTTGGCCATCAGGTCGACGCTGAAGTCAGGCGTGGTCACGATCGCCTCCTCCTTGCCCGCGGGAGCGGCGCGCCGGAGAGCGGCGCGCAGGCGGGCCAAAAGCTCGTCCATACCGAAGGGCTTGGTGACGTAGTCGTCGGCGCCGGCATCGAGTGCGGCGACCTTGTCGGCCTCGCGCTCACGCACCGAGAGCACGACGATCGGGACCGAGCTCCAGCCCCGCAGGCCGTTGATCACCTCGAGCCCGTCGATCCCTGGCAGGCCGAGGTCGAGCACCACCAGATCGGGGTGGTGGCTTGCCGCCAGCATCAGCGCGGCCTCGCCGGTCGCCGCCTGATCGACCTCATAGCCACGCGCTCTCAGGTTCGTCGCCAGCGCTCGCAAGAGCTGCCGCTCGTCGTCGACGACAAGGATCCGGGTCATCTCTCCGCTCGCAGTCGCACGATCATCGTCAACCCTCCGCCGGGTGTCTCCTTACCCTCGATCGATCCCTTCATCGCCTCGATGAAGCCTCTCGCCACGGCCAGTCCGAGCCCGACTCCGTTCGCGCCTGACACGTCGCCGAGCCGCTGGAAGGGAACGAAGATCCGTTCCCGCTCCGACTCGGGCACTCCCGGCCCATGATCGACGATGCGCAGGTCGACGAACTCGTCGCCGGTGGGATCGGCGACTACGCGCACGTCGGTGTCCTCCGGGCAGTGGCGAAGCGCGTTGTCGAGCAGATTGGCGAGCGCCCGCTCGAGCAGGCCGGGATCGGCCAGCACCCGCGGCAGGGTCTCGGGGACCTCGTTGTGTACCCGGCTCGCGCGCTCGCCGAGCGAGCGCAGGGCTGCCGGAACGATCTCCTCCAGGCCGACCGGCCCGGCCGAGACGGTCAATGCCCCCGCCTGCAACCGGCTCATGTCGAGCAAGTTGCCGACGAGCGCGTTCAAACGGTCTGTCTCCTCGTTGATCGTGCGCAGGAACTCCTCGCGCGCCGTGCTCGTCCATTCGACGTCCTCCTGGAGCAGGCTCGTCACCGAGGCCTTGATGGCCGACAGCGGCGTGCGCAGATCGTGCGATACCGCCGAGAGGATGGCTGCGCGCAACTCGTTGCCGGCCGCCAGCGCGCCCACGGTCTGAGCTTCGGCCTCGAGCTCCTCCTGCGCCAGCGACGAGGAGAGCTCGCGCGCAAACGCCTCGAGAATGTACTGCTCCTCGGCCGGAACGGCGCGACCGGAGATGGCGAGCAGGCGGCCCTGATCGAGCTCGATGGTCTGGATTGCACTCTCCGGGCTACGCGGCGCGTGCTCTCCGCTGGCGGCCACCACGCTCCAAGAACCTTCTCGGTTCGCAAGCAGGGCGAGGCCGTCGAGCTGAAGCGCTCTCTCCAGCCGTTCGATCAGGGCGAAGACAGGCGTATGCCCCGAGAACGTCAGGAATAGATCGGCCTCGGCTCGTGCCTGCTCGCCGGCGACGGCGTGTCTGGCCGCGAGCGCGACGAAGCTGGAGAAGACGGCTGCGACGGCGAGGAAGACGCAGAGCGCGATCAGGTTCTCCGGCTGGTTGATGGTGAGGGTGTGGAGCGGAGGCGTGAAGTACCAGTTGGCGAGCAGGTCTCCGGCGACGGCCGCGGCGAGCGCCGGCCACAAGCCTCCGACGGCCGAGACGAAAACGACCAGTAGCAGGTAGAGCAGGAGGATGCTCGGGAGCGTGACGTGACCGCCCAGCGCGGTGAGCACGAGCGTGAGTAAGGGCAGACCGACGACGGCCAGCACGAAGCCCAGCGCGATTCGCCGTCTCGGCAGCGAGCTGGGCCGGCGTCTTCGGACGGGCTCGTCCTCGCCTTCCCCAGCCTCGTCCTCGCTGCTGATGACGTGAACGTCGATGCTGGCGCCGGAGAGATGGATGACGCTGTTGATGACCGAGCCCTGCAGCAGCTCGTTCAAGCGGTTTCGGCGCGTGGCGCCGAGAATGATCTGAGTGGCGTTGAACGCGCGCGCCGCTTCGACCAGCGCCTGGCCGATGTCGGCGCCGACGACCTCGCGGTAGCTGCCGCCGAGCGACGAGACGAGCTCGCGCTGCGCCCGCAGGCGATCGAGCGCAGCCCCGGCCAGGCCATCCTGTGGGCGCACGTGCACGGCGACCAGCTCGCTTCCTCCTCGCTGAGCCATGCGTGCGGCCCGGCGGATCAGACGCTCGCCCCGCTGCGAGCCCGAGAGTGCGACTAGCACCCGCTCCCGCGTCTCCCAGGGCTCGCTGATGTCGTGGCGCTCGCGGTACTCCTTGAGCCCCTCCTCGACCTGATCGGCGATCCAGAGCAGCGCCAGCTCGCGCAGCCCGCCCAGGTTCCCGGCTCGGAAGTAGTTGCCGAGCGCGGTGTCGATGCGCTCGGCCGGATAGATGTCGCCGCGCGCGAGGCGTGCGCGAACGGTCTCTGGAGCGACGTCCACGAGCTGTAGCTGGTCGGCCTTGCGCACGACGGCGTCGGGGATGGTCTCCTGCTGGGTGACGCCCGTGATCTGGGCGATGACGTCGTTCAGCGACTCGAGGTGCTGGATGTTCAGCGTCGAGATGACGTTGATACCGGCGTCGAGCAGCTCCTCGACGTCCTGCCAGCGCTTCTCGTTGCGTGAGCCGGTGATGTTCGTGTGCGCCATCTCGTCAACCAGCGCCACTTCGGGACGGCGTGCCAGAAGCCCGTCGATGTCCATCTCCTCGAAGACCCTGTCGCGGTAGGCGATCTGCTTGCGCGGTACCACCTCGAGCTCGCCGATCTGCTCGGCGGTGCGGCGGCGCCCGTGCGCCTCGACGAAGCCGCAGACCACGTCCTCACCTCGGTCGCAGCGGCGCCGGCCCTCGTTGAGCATCGCGAAGGTCTTGCCCACACCGGGCGCGGCGCCGAGGTAGATGCGGAGCTGTCCACGTGCCATGGCCATAGATTGACCTATCTCGCCTTGTCGAGAGCCAGGTTGAGCTCGAGCACGTTCACGCCCGGTTCGCCCAGGAATCCGAGCGAGCGCCCCTCGGTGTTCTCGCGCACGAGCGCGAGCACTTGCGCGAGCGGTAGCGCACGGGCCCGAGCAACCCTCGGCGCCTGCAGGCGGGCGTTCGCGGGCGAGATCTCGGGATCGAGGCCGGAGGCCGAAGCGGTGACGGCGTCGACCGGCACGGGCGTGCTCGCGGCCAGGCCGTTGACGCGTCGGTACGCGGCTACTCGCGCCCGTACCTCTGCGAGCAGCAGCGGGTTGGTCGGCCCGAGGTTCGAGGCGCCGCTCGCCGCGCCGTCGTAGCCCTTTCCGGCCGCGGACGGTCGCGGCTGGAAGTAGCGCGGCCCGCTGAAAGCCTGCCCGAGCAGGCGCGAGCCGACGACGACTCCGCCCTCTGCGTACCAGCGAGCCCTGCGACTTGGAGGGGAAGGCGATCCGCGCCACGCCGGTCACCGCAAGCGGATAAACGATCCCGACCAGGACGGTGAAGAAGAGGAAGACGACCAGGGCTGGAACGAGTTGCCGGCGCATCACGAGATCCCGATGGCGCTGACGAGGAGGTCGATCAGCTTGATTCCGATGAAGGGCGCGATCAGTCCGCCGAGCCCGTAGATGAACAGGTTGCGTCTCAGCACAGCTATCGCCGAGGCGGCCCGGAAGCGCACGCCGCGGAGCGCGAGCGGGATCAGCGCGACGATGATCAGGGCGTTGAAGATCACGGCCGAGGCGATCGCCGACTCGGGGCTGGCCAGGTGCATGACGTTCAGGTGCCCGAGCTCGGGGAAGACGCCCGCGAACATCGCCGGGATGATGGCGAAGTACTTGGCGACGTCGTTGGCGATCGAGAAGGTGGTCAGCGCGCCGCGGGTGACGAGCAGTTGCTTGCCGATCTCGACGATCTCGATCAGCTTGGTCGGGTTGGAGTCGAGGTCGACCATGTTGCCGGCCTCGCGCGCCGCCTGGGTGCCCGTGTTCATGGCCACGCCGACATCGGCCTGGGCGAGCGCGGGCGCGTCGTTGGTGCCGTCGCCGGTCATGGCGACGAGGTTCCCGCCCGCCTGCTCGCGCCGGATCAGCGCCATCTTGTCTTCCGGCTTGGCTTCGGCCAGGAAGTCGTCGACACCCGCCTCGGATGCGATCGCGCCCGCCGTGCGCGGGTTGTCGCCGGTGATCATGACCGTGCGGATGCCCATCCGGCGCAGGTGCTCGAAGCGATCGGCCAGCCCCTGCTTGACGATGTCCTTCAGCTGCACGATCCCGAGCGGTTGCCCGTTGTCGGCCACCGCCAGCGGCGTTCCGCCGCTACCGGACACCTCCCCGGCCAGCTCGACCAGCTGCTGCGGCACCGTTCCGCCGGCGTCCTCCACCAGGGCGCAGATCGCCTCGACGGCGCCCTTGCGGATCGAGCGTCCCTCGAAGTCCACGCCGCTCATGCGCGTCTGCGCCGTGAAGGGGACGAGCCGGCCGCCCTGCAGCACGCGCTCGCGCAGGTCGAAGCGCTCCTTGGCCAGCACGACGATCGAGCGGCCCTCGGGCGTCTCGTCGGCCAGGCTGGCCGCCTGGGCCGCTTCGGCCAGCTCCAGCTCGGTGACGCCGTCGAGCGGCAGGAAGGCCGTCGCGGCGCGGTTGCCGAGCGTGATCGTGCCGGTCTTGTCGAGTAGCAGCACGGCGCAGTCACCGGCCGCCTCGACCGCGCGCCCGGACATGGCCAGCACGTTCCGGCGCACCAGCCGGTCCATTCCGGCGATGCCGATCGCCGAGAGCAGCGCGCCGATCGTGGTCGGGATCAGGCAGACGAGCAGCGCCACCAGCACGATCGTGCTCTGAGGGGCGCCGGAGTAGACGGCGAAGGGCTGCAGCGTCACGACGGCGAGCAGGAAGACGAGGGTCAGCCCGGCGAGCAGGATGTTGAGCGCAATCTCGTTCGGCGTTTTCTGCCGCTCGGCGCCCTCGACCAGGGCGATCATGCGATCGAGGAAGCTGGCGCCCGGGAGCGCGGTCACGCGCACGACGATCTCGTCGGAGAGCACCCGCGTTCCGCCCGTGACGGCCGAACGGTCGCCGCCCGACTCCCTGATCACCGGCGCCGACTCGCCCGTGATCGCCGACTCGTCCACGCTGGCGATTCCCTCGACCACCTCGCCGTCGGCCGGTATCACCTCGCCGATCGTGACGACGACCAGGTCGTCCACCTGCAGCGATCCGCTCGGAACGTCCTCGAGCGTGCCGTCTGCGCCTCTTCGATGGGCGATCGTGACGGCGCGCGTCTTCTTCAGCTCCGCCGCCTGCGCCTTGCCCCGTCCTTCGGCTATCGCCTCGGCCAGGTTGGCGAAGATGGTCGTGAACCAGAGCCAGGCGGCGATCGTCCAGGCGAACCTGCTCGGGTTGTCGATCGCGATCGCCGTCACGAGCACGCTGCCGATCTCGACCACGAACATGACCGGGTTCCGCGCCATCAGTCGTGGGTCGAGCTTGCGCAGGCTGTCGAGAGCGGCCTGGCGCAGGATCGCGCGGTCGAACAGGGAGCTGCGTTGGTTACGGAGAGTCACAGGTTCAGGTGCTCCAGGATCGGCCCAAGTGCGAGCACGGGCGCGTAGGTGAGCAGGACGACGACGACGATCACCGCCACCAGGAGGCCGGCGAAGAGCGGCGTGGCAGTCGGGAAGGTGCCGGCCGACTCGGGCACCGGCTGCTTACGGGCCAGCGCGCCGGCCAGCGCAAGCACGAGAATCATCAGTAGGAAGCGTCCCGCGAGCATGGCGATCGCCAGCGTGGTGTTGAACCAGTTCGTATTAGCGCCGATGCCCGCGAAGGCCGAGCCGTTGTTGTTGGCCGTCGAGGTGAAGGCGTAGACCATCTCGGTCAGGCCGTGGGGGCCGTGGTTGAGCAGCGCCGAGCGAGGCCCGGAGAGCACCACCGAGGCGCCCGCTAAGGCCAGGATCACGAGCGGCACGATGAGCAGGTAGAGGACGATCAGCTTCATCTCCAGCGCCTGCACCTTCTTGCCCAGGTACTCGGGCGTCCGCCCGACCATCAGCCCGGCTATGAAGACCGTGAGGATGGCGAAGACGAGCATCCCGTACAGGCCCGAGCCGACTCCGCCGGGACTGACCTCGCCCAGCATCATGTTGGCGATCAGCACCCCGCCCCCGAGCGGCGTGTAGCTGTCGTGGGAGGAGTCGACGGCGCCGGTCGAGGTGTCCGTGGTGGAGGCGGCGAACAGCGCCGAGGCGGGCGCGCCGAAGCGGATCTCCTTCCCTTCCATGTTGGAGCCGACGGCTCCGAGCGCCTGGACGCGAGGATTGCCGGCCACCTCGTAGTGCGTGGCAACGCCGACCGAGCCGATCCAGAGCAGGAACATGGCCGCGAATAGTGTCCAGCCCTGGCGCCGGTTACCGACCAGGCGCCCGAAGGCGAAGGCGAGAGCGAAGGGGATCACGAGCAGCGCCCAGATCTCGAGCAGATTGGTCAGCGCGGTCGGGTTCTCGAACGGGTGAGCTGAGTTGGCGTTGTAGAAGCCGCCGCCGTTCGTGCCCAGCTCCTTGATCGCCTCCTGGCTCGCGACCGGGCCGCCGGGGATCGACTGGGTCGCCCCCGCCGCGGTGTGCGCATGGCTGAAGCCGTGCAGGTTCTGGACGACTCCCTGGCTCGCCAGGGCGATCGCGATCACGAAGGCGAGAGGCAGGAGCACGCGCACCGTCGTTCGAACCAGATCGACCCAGAAGTTCCCGATCGTGTCCGACTTGCGGCGCGTCAGTCCGCGCACCAGGGCGATGGCGACGGAGATCCCCACCGCCGCCGAGAGGAAGTTCTCAACCGCCAGACCGGCCATCTGCGTGAGGTGGCTGGCGCCGGTCTCGCCGGCGTAGTTCTGCCAGTTGGTGTTGGTGACGAAGCTGACGGCGGTGTTGAAGGCGAGCGCCGGCCCGGCGCTGACCGCGTGACTCGGATTGAAGGGGAGCGAGCCCTGCAGGCGCATGAGCAGGTACAGGGCGGCCACCGAGACGGCGCTGAAGATCAGGAGCGAGCCGGCGTAGATGCGCCAGGTTTGCTCGCCTTGCTCGTCGATCCCCGCCGCCCGGTAGCAGAGCCGTTCGAGCGGGCCGAAGATGCGGTCGCCGGGCGCCGGACCGCCGCGATAGACACGTGCCAGATATGCGCCCAGCAAGGGGGCGGTCAGGCCGATCAGCCCGATCAGTACGCCGAGCTGAAGCCAGCTCTGCCAGCTCATCCGAACCGGTCCGGATCGATCAGGGCGACGAGGAGGTAAGCAAAGACGAGAACGGCAAGCACCAGCGAGCCGATGTCGCCCCAGCTCATCTGCCGCCGCCCCTGTCGTCAGAGCTCTGAACGAGCATCTCGACGACGCGCACGAAGAGCGCCATCAGGGCGAAAGCGACCACGCCGACGAAGATGAAGGCGAGATCGGCCACGTCCTCTTTTTACTCCAGGCGGGGCGGCGGCGCAGCGGACGTTGACGCCTTCTCTACGCCGGCGCCCGCGATCTTTACGCGCCCTTAGCGCTCTTCTAGGCGCGAATCCAGTTCCAGGTCTGGCGCAAGCCCTCTTCGAGGCTCGTTTGCGGTTGCCAGCCGAGCCCGCGCTCGGCCTTCGCAACGTCGAGCACGCTCCGCTGCAGCTCACCCGGGCGCGCCGCGGCGAGCTCGGCGGTGGCCTCGCTACCGGCGACCTGGCGGCAGAGCTCGTAGAGCTCCAGCACCGAGGTGGCCTGGCCGGTGCCTACGTTGAAGACACCGTCTTTGACCTCGACCGCCGCCAGCGCCGCGCGGACGACATCGCCGACGTAGACGTAGTCGCGCTCCTGGGTGCCGTCGCCGAAGATCTGGCAGGTCTCCCCGTCCCTCAGCCGCCCGAGGAAGATGGCGACCACGCCCGCCTCACCGTGCGGATCCTGCCTCGGCCCGAAGACGTTGCCGAAGCGCAGGACGACGTTGCTCATCCCGTACAGGCGCTGGAAGGTGAGCAGATATCCCTCGCCGGCCAGCTTGGCGGCGCCGTAGGGAGCGAGCGGCCGGCACTCGTCCAGCTCGCCGGCCGGGTCGCCGCACTCCCCGTAGATCGCGCCACCGGTGGAGGCGAAGACGATCCGGGAGCCTGCGACGCGCGCCGCCTTGAGCACGCGCACGGTGCCGATCACGTTCACCTCGGCGTCGAAGTCGGGCCGCTCGACCGAGATCCGCACGTCGGCCTGGGCGGCCAGGTGGAAGCAGACATCGGGGCGCAGCTCGGCGAAGAGGCGGTCGAGCGGCTCGCGCACGTCGAGCACGTGCAGCCGCGCCCGGGCGTTCACGTTTTCCCGCTTCCCGCTCGAGAGGTTGTCCACGATCTCGACCGAGTCGCCGCGCTCGATCAGTGCGTCGACCAGGTTCGAGCCGATGAATCCGGCGCCGCCGGTGACGAGAGCCCGCATGCCCCGTATCCTACTTAAGAGCCTCTCCCCGCCAGGTCTGCCCAGCCGATGCGGCCGCTCCGCGGCGCCAGGAACCACCCGGACCGCTTGCCGCACTACCAGTGCGCCTTCGCGGCTCGTGCGGCCCCTGCCATCCACGGCTCGACCCCCTCGACTGCACACACCTGACGGGGATAGGCTCTGCTGATGTTCATCTCCTTCGAAGGTCTCGACGGCTGCGGCAAGACGACTCAGGTCGAGTTGCTCGAGGCCTATCTCGAGACGCGGGACTTCGAGGTGGTTGCCACGCGCGAGCCGGGCGGAACCGAGCTGGGCGAGACGCTGCGCAGGATCGTGCTCCACGGCGAGAAAATCTCTCCCTGGGCGGAGGTGGCCATCTTCGCGGCGGCGCGGGCCGAGCTGGTCGAAGAGGTGATCGAGCCGGCGTTGCGGCGAGGAGCGACCGTGATCTCCGACCGCTTCGTCGACTCCTCGCTCGTCTACCAGGGCGTGGCGCGCGGGCTCGGGATCGAGAACGTCCTGGAACTCAACCTGCATGCCACTAAGGGGCTTCTGCCCGATCGCACCTTTCTTCTGCTCGTCGACGAGCAGCTCTCGGAAGCCCGGGTCGGAGAGGAGCGCGATCGGATGGAGCGAGAGAGCAGGGAGTTTCGCCGCCAGGTCGAGGACGGTTACCGGCGCCTGGCGGAGATGTACCCCGGGCGGATCGTCGCCCTCGACGGGACGCAGCCGCGCGAGCTGATCGCGCGCCAGGTTCGCAAGGCGCTCGAGGAAGCCGGGCTGCTTTGAGCGACCCCTTCGTCTCGGTCGCAGAGCAGGAGGAGGCGAAGGCGCTGCTTCGCTCGGCACTGGCCGAAGGGCCCGCTCACGCCTATCTCTTCCACGGTCCGAGCGGGGTCGGAAAGTTCAGGACGGCGCTCCTCTTCGCCGCCGAGTTACTCGGCGATCTGCGCCGCGTCGAGCAGCACTCCCATCCCGATCTCTACCTGCTCGAGCCGGTGGGCGACCAGATCCGGATCGACGAGGTGAGGGTGCTCAGGCGCGACCTGCACATGCGTCCGTTCGAGGCCGAGTGGCGCGTCTATCTCATCCTCTCGGCCGAGACGATGAATCGCGAGGCCGCAGACGCCCTGCTCAAGGATCTCGAGGAGCCGCCCGCCTACGCCGTCTTCGTGCTCGTCGCAGGCGATCCGAGGCGAATCAGCGCGACCATCCGCTCGCGCTGCCAGGCCGTCTCCTTCCATCGTCTCTCCGAGCAGGCGCTGCTGGAGCAGATCGAGCGCCTGGGCGGAGTCCCCGGCGAGGAGCAGCGGCGGGCGCTGGCGCGCATCGCGGCCGGGCGCTTCGACCGTCTGGAGCGCCTGCTCGAGCCCACCGCCTCGGCCAGGCGCACGCGCCTGCTTGAAGCTGCCCGCGCCGTCTACACCGACCCCGGCTTCGAGCCGGCCGAGGCCGTTCGCTCGCTGCAGGAGGCGATCGACGAACGGGGCGCCGAGGCACGGGCGAAGGCCGAGCGCGGACTGGAGGAGAGCGAGCTTCCCAGGCGCGAGCTCGACCAGCGGCTGCGCCGGGTCGAGCGCGGAGCCGAGCGAGAGGAGCTGCTGGCGATGCTCGAGGAGCTGGCCGCCTGGTACCGAGACCTGATCGCCGTCGCGGTGGGTGCGAACGGTGTGCTGATCCACTCCGATCGTTCCGCCGAGCTGCACGCCGACGGGACGCTGGAGCGGCTCGCCGCCGCCGAGGACGCGGTCGATCTGGTGCGCGAGAGCTTCCGCCGCATGCAGACGTTCAACCTCAACGCGTCGCTGGCCCTGGAGGCCCTTTTCGTTCGCCTGCACGCGCTCTTCGCCGGCGTCGAGGCACTCGTCTAGGTCCCGTCGCAACACGTCTTCGCCCGACGCAGGCGGATTGGGCTTTTATCCCTGCCGGAGCGCGACTACGATCGGAACCTGAGGCCGACGCCATGCCGTCAAGCCCGCGCGACCAGCCGCCCAAGACCGCAGCGACCCGAAAAACCGGGCGCCCGCCTGAAGTTGAGCGCCGTATCGGTGAACGACGCCGCTCGGCCGAGATCCGCGAGCGCGAGCGAACGCTCGAGACGGTGCTTCACAACCTCCCCGACGCGGTCGTTCGTGTCGACAGGGAGGGCCGCCACATATTCGCCAACCCGGCCTGCGAGAGCGTTCTCGGAGTGCCGGCAACGGAGATGATCGGCAAGACCATAGGAGAGCTCCCCCTGTCGCAGGAGCTGCGGGAGAGGTGGTTGGGGAGAGTCAATCAGGTCATCGGAAGCGGGAAGCCCCTGGAAGTCGAGAGCAGCGTCGAGAGCCCTGCCGGTCTCCGCCATCACGAGACGCGACTCGTGCCCGAGTGCGACGAGCTGGGAGAGGTGGCGACCGTTCTGATCGTCATCCGGGACGTCAGCGAGCGTCACCGGGCCGCGAGCAGCCTGAAGGAGAGCGAGGAGCGCTTCCGGGTCACCTTCGAGCAGGCACCGATAGCGATGCTCTTGATCGACAACGACGCTCGCATTCGAAGCAGCAACGCCGCCGCCTGCGCGCTGCTCGGATACGCGCCGCAGGAGCTCGCGGGAAAGACGATCTACGAGATCACTCATCCTGACGACCTCGAGCTGACACGCGACGTCGCCGGGCGGATCCTGGAGCAGGCCGAGCCCAAGGTCGTGACCGAGAAGCGCTATCTGCGCAAGGACGGCGAGGTCGTCTGGGGCCGCCTCTCGGTCTCGACGGTGCGCGACTCCGAGCAGCGCTTCGTTCACAACATCGCCCAGATAGTCGACATCACCTCGCTCAAGCGGGCCGAGCGGGCGCTGCGCGAGCGCGAGGAGCTGCAGCGCCTGGTGATCGAGCAGGCCAGTGATCTGATCGCAGTTGTGGGTCTCGACTTCATCATCCGCCTCGCCTCGCGCTCGGTGCGAGACGGCCTGGGCTACGAGCCGGAGGAGCTGATCGGCCGCAACATCGAGGAGCTGATCGACCCCGAGACGATCGACGACGTCCGCACCGCGGTGAAGGAGATCATCGCCGGCCGGCCGTCGCGGACTCGCTCCTTCCGTCTCAAGCACCGAAACGGCGACTGGCGCCTGTTCGAGGGCGTCGGCTCGGTCGCGAGGGGCGAGCACGGTGAGCCGACGCACATAGTCGTGGTCCTGCGCGATGTGACCGAGCGTTCGCTGCTCGAACGGCAGCTCGTCCTGGCCCAGAAGATGGAGGCGGTAGGGCAGCTCGCCGGCGGCGTCGCGCACGACTTCAACAACCTTCTCACGGTCATCAACGGCTTCGCCGACGTGGCGATCAAGACGCTCGGTGACCGCGACGAGGTAGTCCGGCGCTACCTCTCCGAGATAGGTCATGCCGGTCAGCGGGCGGCCGAGCTGACGCAGCACCTGCTCGCGTTCAGCCGTCAGCAGGTGCTCCAGCCGGAGGTAATCGACATCAATTCGATTATCGAGGAGCACGCAGGAATACTCCGGCGCATCCTCGGCGAGGAGATCGAGCTGGTGACGCGGCTGGAGCCCGGGCTGAACACTGTCGAGGTCGACCCGGGCCAGCTCAGCCAGGTGCTGATGAACCTGACCGTCAATGCCCGCGATGCCATGCCGCACGGCGGGACGCTCACCGTCGCTACCCGGAACCTCGGGCTGAAAAAGGCGATTCCCGTAGCGCAGGGCACGCTTGCCCGTGGCTCGTACGTGCTTCTCTCGGTCACCGACGACGGCGAGGGGATGGCATCCGGAACGCGCGAGCACGTGTTCGAGCCTTTCTTCACCACCAAGGAGCCGGGCCAGGGAACCGGGCTCGGCCTGGCCATGGTGTTCGGGATCGTCGAGCAATCGGGCGGGTCGATCGCCGTCGACTCGGAGCCGGGCGCGGGAACGACTTTCCGCGTCTACCTGCCCCGAAGCAAGGCGGCGCCGGCACGAAAGAGGTCTCGAGTCGAAAAGGCGGAAACCGGGGCCGGCACGATCCTCGTGGTCGAGGATGACCCCGCAGTACGCAAGCTGGTCGCCAAGATTCTGCTCGAGGCGGGTTATAGAGTGCTCGTCACAGCTCTGCCCAGTGAGGCGATCTCGCTGGCCAATTGGGAGCCCTCGATCGACGTGCTCGTGACGGATGTAGTCATGCCCGAGATGAACGGCCACGAGCTGGCGCAGCGGCTCCTCGCCCTGCGACCCGATCTCCGCGTTCTCTATATCTCCGGCTACACGCCCGACGTGGTCAGAGCCAAGGGTGTGCTGACCGACCAGGAGAGTTTTCTTCAGAAGCCCTTCACCGCCGCGGTGCTGACGCAGGCGGTGCGAGATTTGACGGCCGAAAGTCCGCCTCCTGCGGAGGCATGACGACTTTCGGCCGCTAGAGAGAAGACTGAGCCGCGCCTTCGGCGCTCGGCTCAGTTGGTCCTCGGAGCGGGGTGGGCTGGCCGGTTTTTGTTTCGGGGCTCGGTGCGACCTGGGAATGGCGTCTGTGAGCCGCGCCCGTCGTGTCGATCGCGGCGACCGGGAGGAAAGTAGAGGATGACCGACGCGCTCCCTACCTTACGAGCGATGCAAGAAGCAGCGCGAGCACTACTCCAGGCCAATACCGAGACCGTCAGGTTCGAAGGCCGGATCTGGCGCTACTCCGTGCCCTCGAAGCGCTCTTATCCCCACCAGTGGCTCTGGGACTCGGGCTTCCACGCCATCGTCTGGTCGCTCTTCGACACCGCGCGCGGCTGCGACGAGTTGCGCTCGCTCTTCCGTTGGCAGTGGCCCAACGGCTTCATCCCTCACGTCGTCTTCTGGCACCCGGAGCGCGTCTACCTACGCAGCTGGCACCACCTCGAAAGCCCCGACGTCTGGAGCTTCCTCCCCCGCCGCCACCCGCGAACGACGGCTTTGACTCAGCCGCCGGTGCTGGCCACGACGGTCGAGCGCCTGGTCCTGGCCGGCGCCGAGGATTTCCTGGCCGAAGCCTTGCCCGTGCTGGAGCGTTACTACCGCTGTCTCGCCGCCGTGCGCGATCCAGACCGGGACGGACTGATCTCGACCATCGTGCAGTTCGAGACCGGGCTGGACTTCAGCTCGGCTTACGACCAGGCGATCGGCGCCGGTCCCCGCGCGGCATTCAAGATCCTCGCCAACTCGCGGCGGGTGGAGATCAAGAACAAGCTTGCCGGCTACGACCTCGGACGGATCTTCGCCCGCAACGATCACGCTGAAGACGTGCTCGTCAACACCGTCTGGATCGACAACCTGAAGGTGCTCGCGCGGCTCGCCCGCCGCGCCGGGCAGCCCGAGCTGGCCATCTGGGCCGAAGCCAAGGCCGGCCAAGCACTGCAATCCTTGCTCGAGCGCGCCTGGGATCCGAAGCGCGGCCTCTTCTTCAGTCTCGTCGGCTCCGCCGAGACCCGTACCGAGGCCAAGACGATCCAGTGCCTGCTGCCCCTGCTGCTCGAGGATCTGCCGGGCGACGTCGCCGAGAGGCTGCTGACTCATCTGACCGATCCGCACGAGTTCTGGTCGCCCTATCCCGTGCCCTCGGTCGCGCTCGATGAGCCCTCCTACACCGACAACTCACACATCCACGGCCTGCGCCTGATCTGGCGCGGCCCCTGCTCGATGAACACCAACTGGTTCCTGCATCAGGGGCTGCTTCGCCAGGGCGAGCCGGATTACGCCTCTCAGCTGGCTCAACGCTCCCGGGAGCTCGTCGAGCGTGGCGACTTCAACGAGTTCTACGACGCACGCTCTGGGCGGCCAGTCGGCGCGAAGCGCTTCGGTTGGGCAACCCTTGCTACGGATATGGATCCCGGCTGATCGAGGCCGACTCCTGTTCGGGGCATCGCGCAGGGCGGTATCCTCTTGGTCGCTGCCGACGTAGCTCAGCTGGTAGAGCACTTCACTCGTAATGAAGGGGTCCGCGGTTCGAATCCGCGCGTCGGCTTCAGCTGATAGAGCCGTTTTCCCTGCAATTTGGATGTCTCACCGGGGACCGCCTGGTGGACAGAAGTGGTCAGAGGGTGACACGGGCGGACACATCGAGCGGATCAGGAGCGGATCACAGGACGTCCGCTCGGCGCGCGGTTCCGCCAGGCGGACAAGATATTTCCGTTTGAAAGGCGAGCGCTCCGATCGAGTTCGAGAGTTGCCCTTCATAAGAGCAGCACGCTGAGCGACAGTCCAGATTCTTGTAAGTCGATCCGTTCAGACGAAAGCACGGTCGCCCACCCCACCCAAACGCCCGGCGCACTAGAGGTGGATACCGGTTTGGACTAGCGAGACGCGGCCGTTCTTGAAGCAGAAGCGCATCGCGTCGATGGGCGTCCCTTTCTTACTCGCGTGATAGAGCCAGCAGCTAGGCGTCCGAGTATACGGTGCTCCGGCGACCTTCCGAACTTGCTGCTGGGTCATCCCTTTCTTGACGGAAAAGACGCCGCTTACCTTGTGACCGCCACATCCGGCTGCAGCTATCACCATCCCAAGGGCGGCGAATGCGAATAGAGGTCGGATCTTCCCCTTCATCTCGACCGGATCGTACATCGCCACCGGAACAATCAGGGCTAGGGGTTCAGGCTACATTCCCGCACGCTCGCCCAGGCAAGCGGCCTAGTCCCCGGCCGACTTCCTACCTCTCGAACCAGCCTCTAAGAAGGCCGTGCGAGGAGCGCCACGTGCTGGCCCTCGTTGACGGTCATGTCGCCGCCGAGAATGTTTATGTCGACGATGGACGTTCCGCTGACCCAGGCGAAGCGGAACTCGTTCAGGCCGTCGTTTGCGAGGCTGTCGATCCTGGCGGCGATGCCGCCGTTGATCGCCGCCCTCGGGAGTGCCGTGTAGCCGGCGGTGTGGGTGTAGATCGGGAAGAACCGCGTTGCCACGGGCGCACTCGCAAGCGTGAGCACGTCGATGACAAGCTCAGCTGGCCCCGGATGGTGCCCCGCGAGCGTCAGTGGGATCGGTTGCGGTACGTGGTGGATGCCGTACTTCCGTACGGCTGCCGTCAGGGCCCACACCTGCTCGCCGTAGTGGCCCCTCTGCGTGCAGTACCAGTAAGAGGGTGTCTGTGCCTGTGACTTGAAGTGGGAGCACAGCGAAGCTTTCCAAGACGAGGACGCGATCTTCGTGAGCCCCGGGATCGACGTGAACCCCGGGTACGACGGGAGGCTCACTGGGGTCTGACCGGAGCTGCCCGGCGAGCGCAGCGTGAGCGTCAAACCGACAGCCGTGCCGGCAACCGCGACGATCGCGACAGCAACCGGGAACCGCCGCCGTCGCATACGCCGCTTCGCCTCCGCGATCAGCGGATCGAACGTGAAGGGCAAACGCGGAATGTGAAGCGTCATAGCACTATCATCGCTAGCATCAGCCTCCAGCATCAAGCGCGCCGCCTCAGGGGTCATTCCGGAACACTGGCCCATGGCTCGGTCCTGTTCGCAGCTGCGGCGAGACTCCCTTGGCGCTCGTTTGACCGGTGTCAGCTAGATTGACAGAAACGGCGATAGGTTTCGCGATCTCGGGAGGTCAGAGGGGATGCTTAGTCGAAGTGCGTTCCTTCGCACTCGAGTGGTTACCGGCGTTGTTCTGCTCTCTGGGACGATGGCCCTGTGCTCTCCCTGCGGCGCTCGTTCACACGTTTCCGCTCGCGCCGCTCAGGTAAGCGCTGGCAGCGACTACACCTGCGCCCTTCTCTCCAGCCATAAGGTCGAGTGCTGGGGCGGCAGCGTCAGCGGCGATCTCGGCGACGGCGTGAAGAACCATGGCCACAAGGACATCGAGGGACTCGACTTTAGTCCGACCCCGGTTCCGGTCAAAGGGGTTACGACCGCGATCCAGGTGAGCGCCGGCGCCGGCGGCTACCTCTCCTGCGTTCTCCTATCCAACCGCACAGTCAAGTGCTGGGGCGCCGACTACTTCGGCCAGCTTGGCAACGGCAAGAGAACCCAGAGCTCTCTTCCGGTTCCGGTCATTGGTCTTAAGAACGCCACCCGGGTGAGTGCCGGCGGCGGCTATGCCTGTGCTCTTCTTTCCAACCATAGGATCGAGTGCTGGGGCGTGAACCAAACCGGTGATCTCGGCGACGGCACGAAGATCGATAGCTCGATTCCTGTTCCAGTCAGCGGTATCAAGAACGCCACTCAGGTGAGTGCCGGCGACGACGACGCCTGCGCTCTCCTCACCAACCGCAACGTCGAGTGTTGGGGCGACAACATTTACGGCCAACTCGGCGACGGCACGAAGATCGATAGCTCGATTCCTGTTCCGGTCAGCGGTATCAAGAACGCTACCCAGGTGAGCGCCGGTAGTGACAACGCCTGCGCCCTCCTCTCCAACCATAGGGTCGAGTGCTGGGGCCAGAACTCCTTCGGCGATCTCGGCGACGGCAAGAGGAAGGACAGCTCGACCCCGGTCCCGGTCAGCGGCGTCACGAACGCGACCCAGGTGAACGCCGCCCAGTGGAACACATGCGCCCTCCTCTCCAACCATAGGGTCGAGTGCTGGGGCCAGGGCTTCGATGGCGCGCTTGGTAACGGCAAGACGAAGGAAAGCTCGACCCCGGTCCCGGTCAGCGGCGTCACGAACGCGACCCAGCTCAGTGTCGGCGGCTTCCACAGCTGCGCCCTCCTCTCTAACCACGAGGTCAAGTGCTGGGGTGGCAATATCGACGGCGAGCTCGGCAACGGCAAGTCGAAGGACAGCTCGGTTCCGGTTAGCGTGGTTGGCCTCCGCTAGAACGGCCTGTCGAGTACTGCGTGAGGCCGCGTGCTCGATTAGTTCAGGCGACATTCCCGCACGCTCGCGCATCCCACCCTCCTACCGGGCCGAGGTACGTCAGTAGGTTAAGGGGAGAGGAGATAGGGCCTCCCGAAACCGGACGATCCGTGACACTGGGGGTTGCACGTTGAACCAGCGTCGACCGGGAGAGCGTAAGGTGCACGCTCCCGCCCAGACGGCCCGGCTATTTCGCCGGACAGGGCTTCGGCCTGGAATTGAGGATCCCCCAAGGGATGATCGGGCTGCAGTCCGCGAGCGAGGGACGCACCCAATACGAGCCCCCATTCTCCAGAACCTTCTCTCCCTTCTGGTCGACGACCTGCACGTCGGGAAGGGGAAACGCCCGAGCATCGAGCATGGAGAGAATCCTTTCGCGGTCATGCTTCAGGAACGAGGCCGGTTGGTCGGTCTCGATCGTGATCGTTACCGCGAGCCCTACGGGACGCGCAAGCGTGAGAGAGACGACCCGGGCTCCGTCTTCGTGAACGGTGGAGATCAATCGCCGAGCGAAGGCGAGCTCCTTGGCAAACGAGATCGGTGAGCCGACTTTGACCGATCCTGTGATCCTGCCGGAGCCACCCTTGTATCCATAGGCGATCACCTGCACATCGGCGGAACGTTGGAAGAGCACGGCGGCGAGCGTCGCCCGCCAGTAGCTCTCGGAGTTATTGAGTGAGCTTGTCAGGAAGTTGACGACGATTGCATTCGGGCGGTGTGGATGCCAGCTCCGACCGGCCTTTCTGATCACGATCCGAGCAGGAGATCCCATCCCGACGCTCCGGGCGATCCGGAGCATCAGCGCCCGCTCGGCCTTGGTGCCACCGCTCACGGACGGCGCTTCGACGGGCGGAAGCGACGTGAGCTTGAGTGTCTTCGAATCGACGCGAAGGCGGATGAGGCTCGCTTCCTTGTCGAGGCCGAGTAGCAAGGATGCGAAGCGCCCGGTTCGCTGAATGCGGATGAGCACAGGCTCGGAATCGCCGCGAGCGCTTGCCTGGGCGACGGCGAGGGTGAGCAGGCGCCCATTCACCCCGGGACCGCTCGCGAAACCGGTCTTCTCGCTAGAGCCGCAGGCGCTGGCGACGATCAGCAGAATCGAGCTCGCAATCAGTGGCGGAAGCAGTCGCCTCATGCTCTGTGAGAGTCTACGCCGCAGCCTCCGATAAGGATCAACGCGGAAACGATCAGTATCGCCAGCCCGGTCATCTTCCTCGTCTGCGTCATCCGTCCACTTCAGGAGATCGTCTCGCGCGAGACGACCGTGGCCAGGAACTACTCGCCACCTAGCATGCGTTCGATCTCGGCCGAGCGCTCTTCCGGTCCGAGCGTGTCGGATCAACGAAATGAGTCAGGGCACGACCCAAACAACGGCGAAGGCAGACGGCGATGAGCTCGTGTCTGGCAACAGCTCCCAGAACAGGCCGCCGGGCCCAAGCTGCGCGTGCTGAGGAACGCGAAACTCCATCGCAAAGAGCACAGTCTTTTCGGGCGCAATCATTCCGACCGATCGGCAATTGAGGATGTAGGTGAGTTTCGTCAGCCCCAGCCCTTCGGAATAAGCGGGGCAGCTCCGGAATCGGAGCGGGCGCTTGCTCGTGTTCTTCAAGGCGATCCGGTAGCGAACGATCTCGCCACGGTGGATACGGGTGTAAGCCTTGACAGCCGCGCCTTCCGCTTTCGGGACGATCCTTATATCCGTTTTCATGCCGACGATCGTTGCGCTTAGCGGTAGCCGAGAGCTCGGGCTCGGCGAGCGAGGCGCCGGATAGAACGGCGTGGCGGAAAGCGATGCCGACCCCGAAGGACCGTAGCAACTAGCCGAACCCCTCCTGATCGGTAGCACGATACGGCCACCGCCAGGGAGCATGACTGCGAGTCCATCGGGCAGAACTCCGGGATCACCACCCGGGCCACACCAAAACAACCAGGTAATGAAGTCCCAGGCAGCCTTCCCCGGCTGCAGCGCACGTAGCGAACCGAGGGGGTTCTGTAACGAGTCCGAAGAAACCCATGACGGAAGCGGCTCCGGGGTGACCGACAAGCGAACATGACGGAATGCCAGCCGTGGTCGTCCCACGAGTGAGCAGGGGTGGTCACCGATGTTCGTCAGTTCGATCGTGCCTGCTGCCCCACCGGCGAGCCCCAACATAAGCGGCGCCGCCTTCATGTCCTTCGCTGTGCAAGCGGGAGCGAGCTTCGGAGGATGGTATTTCGCCGGCTTCTGGTTTATCCACGGAACGACCGCGGTGCCCCCGGAGCAGGCTACGACGGTAAACACGAGCGCTACGGCGACGGCGACTGCAGCCACTAGAGAAGGCGGGAAGTTCTTTCTCAATGTTTGCGTGCCCTTCCCAACTCGCGACCGGGGTTGGCGCGAGGCATCCTAACGCCCGTGAGCGAGCACATCCGATCTTAAGTCGTGCGAGTCCGGCAAGAAGGTGAGAAGGTCAAGCACTGGCTCTCGAGCCCCAGATCCGAGGCACGCACCATCCGAGCATATCCGAGCAAGTTCATACTCTCCGAGCGTATGGGCATCGTGTTCCCGAACAACAGACACCACATGTTCGCGGCTGCGGATCTTTGCCTTGAGAAAGGTAAGCCGGTCGACGCGATAACGAGACTCCTGACTAAGGAAGAAGCGGATAGTGCTTTCGCCGCGTGGGAGAGCGAGCGAGGGAAGACGGGCGTGACAATGCGGCTCACGAGGAGCGCAAGTGAGGCCTACCTAGTCGCTCATTTCGAGCCACCTGCGTAGATCAAAGCCGCGCAGCCGAGGGCGCCTATCGATAAGAGGTCGTGCCGGCCGGCAGGCCGGCATCGGATGTATCGGTCAGAGACGGACGCGCGGATCGGAAGTGACTGCCTGCCGGCAGGCAGGCAGGCCGGCAGAACCGAGCTACGATCGACGCGATGAGTTCCTCTCCACAAGCAGATGCGAGTCGACGCCTAAGACAGCGCTTCCAGTTCTACGCCGGGCCAGATGAGCTGCCACTACTCGAGGCTGCGGTGCGCGAGCACGGGACAGTCCAGAAGGCGGTGATCGCCGCGCTCAGGGCTCAGGCAGCGGCTCGGCTCGCAAGCGCGGAGCCGGCGCAAGCCGCGCAGTCGGTCCCGGCTCCGGAGACACCACCTCCACCCAATAGTCCGTCGCTGGAGCCGGAGGCGATGCTCGAGGAGGCGCCACAGGCTTCCGGGACGGCCGAGCTATACACGGCCGATGCCGCGCGTGCCCTTCGCATCACGACAGAGGCGGTGCGGGCGCGGATCGAGCGGCGCACCCTGAACGGTCGGCGCGATAACACAGGCCACTGGTTGGTGGAACTGGATCGGGGAACCGTGCTCAGAAGCGAGATCGAGTTCGACCCACGCGGCGCTGCCGCGCTGCTCGGCTCGAGACCGAGCACGATCAGGAAGCGCTGCCTCCGCGGGCAGTACCCGCGCGCCTACAACGATGGCGCCGGCTGGCGGATCCCAGCTGCCGATCTCCTCATCTGAATCCCGCCGAGGTCGCGTTTCATCGCCGACGCCGCCCGGGCTGCCGTCCGGTCTCCCTCCTACCCTGCTTGGTCCCCGAGATGAAAAAGCAGTCCGGACGTCCACACAAGCGAGGGAGCCGGCCGAAACCGACTGGGCGCGGCTTCCCACGGGAGACCCTTCGCGTGGAGCGTCGAGCGCAGAAGTTGACGGTGCGACAGCTCGCTGAGCGCTCGAAAGTGAGCGTTGCGCACATCGAGCAGCTCGAACGGTGTGCAGAGTTCGCCTCGACCAACGTGCAGGAGCGACTCGCGGCCGCGCTGGGGGTTGCCCCAGGAGTTCTCTTCGAGATCGATACGAGCCTCTCTGCGGGAGAGGCCGCTAAGCTCGCAGGAGTCAGCATCCCGACGCTCCTTCAAGCGATCGAGAGCGGCGAGCTTCGTCCCCTGGAGTCCCACGCGCGGCCGAGCTCTGCCGACAGTCTGCCCGCGATGATGGGCGCCTTCGAGGCGGCCCAGCTCGCCGGAGTGTGCCGGCAGACGATTCATGATGCAATCAGGAAGGGCCGGCTTCCGGCAACACGAGCGCAGGACGGATCGTGGCAGATCGAGGCTGAGGCGGCGGTTACGTTTGCCAACAGCAAGCGCAAGATCGCCAGGCATCGCATCCCGGTCGATGAGGTTGAGCGATGGGCCGCCGCGTACTGGTCACGGCGAGCCAGCGCACACGTCGAGCTTCGCTGCGATCACTGTGGCCGTCTCTTCAATGCCTTTCGCTCGCGACCTGCTGGGGCGCACAGCTATTGCTCGCAAGCGTGCTACCTGGCGGCACGACGCGCGCCTCTGATCGCTCGTGCCGGAGGCTGTGGCAGCCCGACCTGCCGCGATCCGGCCTGCACCCTCGATCCTGGGAGCTGCCATCGCCCCGAATGCGATGAAGCGGCATATGTCGCTGGCTTCACCGCCGCGCGTCATCGCTGGGTTCTTGGATACCCGACTGTCTACTGCTCCCGCCGCTGCGCGGTTCTCGCACGTAACAAAGGACTACCGTGGGCCAAGGCGCTGGCCGCGTTCAAGCAAGCCGAAGGGCTGATCGATGCCAAGGAGGCCGGTCGAAGGCTCAACCGGGCGCCGGCCGTGGTCATGGGACATGCTCGGCGGCTCGGTGTCGGCCGGCGCGTGGAAGGGTTCGGGCGTACCGGCTCCTGGCTTTTCAGTTGTGATGACCTGGAGCAGATCGACGCGTACCTCGCGGCCAGTGTCATGGCGCAAAAACACGAGGATCCGCTCTTCCACGCCAGGTGGTACAAGGGACGCTTCGGCAGCACTCGCGTATACGGAAGGCGGGCGGGCGCAATCGCCGCCGCGCGGGGCAAGAAGGTTGGACGCCCGTCGCTTCCGCCAGCCAGGGTGAAGCGAATTCTAGAGCTTCATGGGCGCGGCAAGTCACAGCGCCAGATCGCGTGCCTCGTCAAGGTGAGTCGCGACCAGGTTCGGCGCATCGTCGATCCCACGCGACAAAGTGGGGCGAAACCCCCTGGGGAGAAACCCCCGGGAAACACCCTCTGAGCAGCGAAAACGCGCGATCGCGAAAGTGGGGCGAAACCCCCTCCCTTTGCTGGGGCGAAACCCCGTTTTCCATCTTCCCCGTTGACTAGCGTCGCCGCCAAATGGCGGTCGATCCCATATCTCCAGATCCGGCTCAGGGCGCGGCACTCCTAGAGGCCTTTGTCTCGTTCCTGCGCCGGTTCGTGATCGTGTCCGAGGCACAGGCGGATCCGACTGCCGCGACATCGCCCTCTCCGTCGCGGAACGGAAACGGCAGTATCCGGCTCAACCAAGCCGATGTCGCGCATGTCGCGGCAAAAGCGAGCGCCGACGAGCCCTGCCTGTATCCGGCCCACAAAGATTCGGATTGGCCGACGGGCGACGGGCGACGTATTTGCGGCGTCTGTCATCCGCCTATTCCATCGCTCAACGGGGCTGGGGCCGCGGAGGCGGCGAGGTGAACGTCCTCCCCGAACTGCCGCTCGAGCAGTACGAGGCGCTCAAGGCCGACATTGCCAAGCACGGCGTGCTCGTGCCGGTCGAGCTCGATAAGAAGACGGGCGAGGTGCTCGACGGTCATCACCGCATCCGCGCCTGCGAGGATCTTGGTCTTCCCTTCCCGCCCGTCCTCTATCGCAGCTTCGAAAGAGCTGAGGAGCGGATCGAGCACGCGCTCCGCCTCAACATGCTGCGCCGCCAGCTGGGACCTCTCTCCTGGGCGCAGGGCTTCGAGCAGCTGGCCACTCTGCGCGGCATCCGGCTCGGACGCGGTGGCGACAGACGATCAACGGACAGCGCGTCCGTTGGTCGCGCCCGGGAGCTGGCGCGAGAGCTGGGAGTGGATCCGCGCACCGCCCGCCGCAGGCTCGAGCTCGCCTCGGAGTTAAGCGAGCATCCCGACCTGGCACAGGCGGTCGACAGCTGCGAGCTCTCGGCCAAGGAGGCGCGCGAGGAGAAGCGTAAACGCAGGCTCGAGCAGGTACGCGCCGAGGCGGCCGAGGCCGGCCGCTTCGCCTCACTACCGCCCGAGGCGGAGGTCAGGACCGGCAACTTCGCCGCCGTCTTATCCGAGCTCGAGCCGGAGTCGATCGACCTGATCTTCACCGACCCGCCCTACCTCGCGAGCCTCGATCTGGAGTGGATCTACGGCGAGCTTTCTCGTCAGGCCGCGCGCCTACTTCGTCCCGGCGGCAGCCTGCTTGCCTACACGGGCGGCTACGTGCTGCCACGTACGCTCTCGGCGCTCTCGGAGAGCCTCGACTACTGGTGGACGCTCGCGATCCGACACGCGCCCGGCCACCACTGCAGTCTCCCCGGCAGGAAGCTGCGCGTGAACTGGAAGCCGGTGCTCTGGTTCGTCAAGGGCGGACACGGGGGCGATCGCGTGGTCGACGACATGGTCAGCGGCGGCGCACCCGACAAGAGCCTGCACGACTGGGCGCAGGCGACCGAGGAGGCTCGCTACTACATCGAGCGCCTCTCTCGTCCGGGTGCGCTCGTGCTCGATCCCTTCTGTGGCTCGGGAACGACGCTCGTGGCGGCGCTTGCCTGCGATAGGCGAGCGCTCGGAGTCGAGCTCGATCCCGAGGTTGCCGACCGCGCCCGCGCTCGCATCGCGGCTAGCGTCAAGCCAGCGGAGGCTCGCGATGTGGCCTGAGCAGCTCATGCTCGAAGTCGAGCCTGAGGCCGACGCCGCTCTGCGAGCGCGCTGGAAGTCGGGGGCGGCGCAACTCCACTTCGGCCTCTGCGCTCGCTGCGGACGCTCGCGCGAAGAGAGTGGAAGGCCGCTTCTGGTTGCCCGCCAGGAGCACTGCCGGCTCGTCCTCTGCTTCCGCTGCTGGGAGGCCCGTACACGGCCGCGCCGGAGGTATGGAGAGTGACAGAGCGCCTGCTGACGCTCGCCGAGGCTGCGGGCCTCATCGGCTGCTCGGTCAGGACGCTGCGCCGCCGCATCGAGCGGGGCTACCTGCCGGTCTTCCGCGACGGCAGGCTCGTGCGCGTGCGCGAGTTCGACCTCGCGAGCTACATCGGCAGGCGAACGACCTGCCCGCTCGAGCGGCAGGCGCCTCCGCGGCGAGCTCGCCTCTGCCCCGAGCCGCGGAGCGCAGGCCGACTCTTCGATATCCCGGACCCCATCGGTTGATCCATGCCGAGGATCGATCTAGGCTCGACGAGCTCTAATCAATGCCCCGGCGGCGCTGACACGCCCCGGGGCCGGCACCAGGGGGGTGACACCCTGATACGCGAGGCAGGCTATCGCAGATCGAAGAGCGCTCGGCCCTTCCGGCGCAGCGTCGCGCCCCGCGTTCGCGAGCAGCACTCGCGCAGGTGCGCCCTCTCGCTTGAGACGGCTCGCCGCTGCAGCTGTCGCCCCTTCTTCGTGGCCCACGTTCAGAAGGCCGGCCGCTCCTTCGAGCGCAGCTTCGCGACGCTCAGCGAGGCGGTCTCTTGGGCGGAGTCGACCCGCGACAGCCTGCGCCGTGGCGAGGTGCCTTCAGATCCACGTCTGGAGGCGCCGCCGCTCCGCGATCTCGCCGTCTCGTTCCTACACAGAGCGCGTAGGGGAGAGGCGCTTACTCGTACTCGCAAGACCTACGCGCTGACGACGCTAAATGGCTACGAGGTCGCCCTGCGCCTGCGCGTGCTACCGCACATCGATCCGCGCAGCGGCCTGACGCTCGCCGAGCTCCCGGCAAGTGCGATCGACACCAGGGCGGCGCAGGGCCTCGTCGACAGCGTGGCCGCGCGTGAGGGTAGGGCTCGAGCGCGCGCCGCTGCCGCGGCCTTGTCGGCCGTACTTCGAGACGGCTACGTGCGCGGGCTGATCGACGAGCTGCCGCCGCGTCTGCTCCTACCGCCGCCGCCAGCGCGCAGAACGAGCGTCATCTCGCTCGCAGAGGCCGAGCGCTTGCTTGCGGCCGCGCGGGCGGACGACGCGGAGCGGAAACGTTCACTACTAGGCCCGCTCGTAAGCCTGCTGCTCGGCACAGGCTGTCGGATCTCAGAGGCGCTCGGGCTCGTCTGGGGTCCAGAGGGTCTTGATCTCACCTCTGAGCCCGCGCTGATGCGCGTGCGGCGGGAGACGACCAAGACCGACGCCGGCGAGCGAGCGATTCCGCTCGACTCCGAGACGGTGTCCGCTCTACTTCGCCACCGGCTCGCGTGTGGCCGTCCGCTCGACGGAGCGCCGGTCTTCAGCGACGCTGCCGGTCGAGCGCTCGAGCGCTCCGGTCGCGTTCGCTTCGGCCTCGTGCGCGTCGCGGCAGCAGCGGGGCTGTCGGGCGTTACCGCCCATACGCTCCGGCACTCTCACGCCACCTGGCTTGCCGCCGCGGGAGTTCCGGCGCCGGCCGCCGCGGCTCGGCTCGGCCATTCGGACGGGGGAGCGCTCTTCATGCGCGTGTACGCGCATCCCGGAGCGACAGAAGCCGAGGCCGCGCTGAGCGCACTGGAGACTTACCGCCACGCTGCTTCAGGAACACCGCTCGCTGCTAGCTCCGACTGACCTCGGCCTCTGTTGCGGCGGCGCTTTCTTTACATAGTCAAGTCCCTGCGCAGCTGATCGACGGCGAGACAGCGCTAGTGATCGGTCATCTCGCGGCCCCGTATAGTTGACAGAAGATGAGAGCCGCCGTTCTCGTTGCAGTCATCCTCGTGTTCGCCGGACTCCTAGCGGGGTGCGGCACGCGGCACAACCCGAGGACGTTGACCTTAACGGGTCACCAGATTATTCCGGAATGGTCCTCGCCGACCTCCTCGCCGACCTCCTCCATGGAGCGGAGCTGGTACACGAGGTTGGGTTCGCCTTGGATCTTCCCCATAACCCCGTCCGGACCCCCCAATGAGATCGTCATTCTCGCAGATAGGCGCGCCGAATCGATCCGCCGAGCCGTGCAGGAGCCCGGCGTCCATGTCGTGAGCCTGAGGATCTACTGGACGCCTATGCTGGCTTCTCCGCTGGCACCGGCGCTTTATCTGGAAGTCTCGAGACCGGCCTATTCCCTCCGCCATCAGCTCAAGGCGGTCCTTCCTCTCTTAACCGAGAACCGAAACGCTTACTACCTACGGGTCGATGGCGGACGCATAGGAGATCGAGTCCTGGAGGAGGACTGGAGTCCGCGTTGGGCGGCCTGGTATATAGGGCCTGGTCTCGAAGGCTGCAGCCCGATCTCATTACCGGGGCCGGCGTTTGCGCGGGTTCGGCCTTGTCCGAGCAGGTAGCGGCGCCAGCGGAAGGACGAGGGCGAGTAGGGCACGCAACCCCGTTTTGTTGCCACGGTGCTTTACGTAGTCAGGTCTACGGCTGCTAACCGGCATCGATCAGAACCACTTCGTAATAGCCAAGCCGGCTGCCCGCATGTCACGGGAGCGCTCGCAACTCTTCGGTGAGCGGTCACGGCGATTCGCAATCGGGCGCCCGCGCGGCGGCTCAGCCTGCTAGCGCTTTCGACAGGAGACGGTCACCGAGCCGTTGTGGTGTCGATAGACGTTCAGGATGGCGGTTCCTAACAACGGCGGAGTCTTCTCCCAACCGGCCACGAACGGGACCGGCAGCTCTATGTGGCTGCCAGCGATGTCGCAGCTGACCAAGTCGGCGGGCTCGAGCTTCCCCGGCGGATAGGTCTTCACAGTCGGCTTCTTCAGTACCAAGGGTCGCAGGGGGAGCAGGTGCTTGCCGAAGTCGTTGTAGACGAAGGCGCCGTAGAGCCCGACTCTCACCAGCCGCATCCCATAGGTCCAGCCGCAGAGAGAGAAGTCGCTTCGCACCGGCCGGCCGTCGATCAGTCCGCTGAAGTCCACCTGGGGGCCCACGCTGGGCCCGATGCACATGATGAGCTTTGGTTTGGTGACAATCTTCGGATCTTTCTCTACCCATGCGCACGACTTCGCGGGCGAGGGGAAGTCGCCGCGCGGGGGTTGGCAGGATAGGTGGAAGGCGGCGCGGCTCCCGTTCCAATTCGTTACCAGCATCGTCAGCTGCGTCTTGACGACGGCAGCTCGATTCTCACCGCAGCCAGCCAGAACCACGGCCGCGACGAGCGCGAGCGGCAAGAAGGCCTTGCGCATCCCGTAGAAGATACGCCGCCGCGCGAAGTTCAGTCACCAACCAAGACGGGTGCGCGCTCATTTCGTTGCCACGGTGCCTTACTAAGTCAAGTCAGCAGTCAGCTCAGCGCGAACCAGGTTACCGAGTTTGATGGATAAGGAAGTTCGACATACATCTCAAGCGAGCTCGCGTCCGATGACAAGACCTGCCAGCAAGCTGCGTACCCGCTCTCCGTTCCTCCCGTAGGTATCGCAGGGTCATTGTGCTCAAGATCCGTATTGGGCAGCACGCCGCAGTCGTGATCGAGCATGTTGTATCCATTACCCAATCCCCATGCGCTCATGGCTCTCATGCCGTAGCTGGAATCGAGATTCGACGATCCCGGCCCCGTATAGGTCGCACTGACCGCGATCATGTAGTCCTGGTATCCGGGCGGAGGCGCCGTGTTGGACGGGTCGGCTGCGAGTACCGCCGAGGTCGCGTCGGGGTAAACGCCTGTTACCGTCACAGACCAAGTCCCGGGCCACAAGCCGCCGCCACCGATAATTCCTGGTTGACCGAGCGGCACCGGATTCGACAAAGTCAAGCCGGGGGAGCTTTGCACTACGGCGGTCTGCGCCGACGTCGCGCTCGCATAGCCGTACTCGTTCGAGGCCTTGACTACGAAGCGGATCGTCGAGCCAATGTCATCAAGGGCGAGTATGTAGCTGTTCGTTGTTGGGAAGGAGATATCCGAGCAGCTTTCCCCGGAACTGTCGCAACGCTGCCACTGGTATTTGTAGGAGGTCGGCGAGTTGTCCCATGACCCATCAGAGGCGGTGAGCGTGTCGCCTTGTTTTGCCGTCCCAGTGACGACCGGGAGAGCCGTGTTCAACGGCCATGCGCTGATTACGACTGCCGTCTGGTTCGACGTTGCGAATCCGGAGCCGTAGGAGTTGGACGCCGTAACTGCGACGCGGATCGTGCGGCCGATGTCTGCAGCCTGCACGACGTAGGAGCTGGAGCTGGCTCCCGAGACGTCCGCGCAGGTGTTGCCAGAGCTGTCGCACGAGAGCCACTGATATGCGAAGGACGTAGGCGAGTTTTTCCAGGAGCCGTTCGAGACGGTGAGCGTGTCGCCTTGTTTTACCGTCCCAGTGATGGCCGGGAGAGACGTGTTCAGTGGCCGTGTAGTGCCACCGCCAGTAGAGCCGCCGCTTGAGGGTTTGGCGGCAGGTTTAGCGGAGGCGACGACATCAAAACTGAGTAGCTTGCTGCCTCCATCGGCGGAGAGCTTCAAGCGGTAGGTACCGAGCTTGACCGCTTTCCCGCCGAAGACCTTCTTGACGGTCATCGATTTGGAGCCCTTGAAGCTTCCCGTCTTTGTGACGCTCTTGACCGCCTTCCACTCGGAGCCCTTCCTGAAGGTGAGCAGACAGGAGAAGCTCTTACTCGGAGCAGAGAACTTGTAGATGAGCCTGACCGAGCCAACCTGGGCGCTCGAGAAGCTCGCTTCCGTCAGGTAACCGGAGATCTTTGCACTCGGGGCTTTACTTGAGGCGGCGCCTGCGAGGCTCGACATGCCGGCGAGTAGCAGAGCGCAAACCGAACCGATAAGGAATCGGGTCAGATTGATTCGCGTTAGGTGAATCATGCGGGATCTGTGCGCAGAATATCGATCCCGTTGGCTGATTTCTCCGGAGCCGTTTCGCTGACCTCGCACCGCGTTCGCCCACGTCCGCGCGGTCGAGCCCGCCGGACATTCGGAACCGAGACGGCACCGGCCACTACGGCGCTTGCCGAGCATGCGCTGTCCTAGGGCAGCAGTAGACGGATCAACCACGGATCGGCTCGACGCTCTCCAGCCGGAAAGTAATATTATGCAGGGACTTCATGCAGCTAATGAGCTGCTCGTAATGAAGGGGTCCGCGGTTCGAATCCGCGCGTCGGCTTCCACTGGTAGAGCCAACTCCGACCCACCTACGAGGTCGATTCACCAGGCTCCGCGTCCTCTAAGCGTTCACTTTGAGCAGCTCGCACAGCTCGAATCTACTGTTTCGCGTCGATGTGATTCGGTCCCATCTCGTCGAATACGTGCGCATTGGTGCTAAGCGCGACCCCAACGCGCGTCCGAAAGAAGCTCCCTACCGCCGCGAGGTCATAGTTCCAAGAAAGAGGGGCGCGACCGGCGCGCCCCTCTTCTTGAATCGGTGAGCCTACGTTTGTTACGCGCAAGCAAGGTTCGTAATCGATCCAGCCGGTCCGGTCTGACTGTAGGTGTAAGTGCCCTGGGTGTCCTGAATGCAGAACGAGTTTGCCGACAGATCCGCGACGCCGTTCGTCGCGTCGAGCTTGATACCGGCGTCGTAGCTCTGCTGCAGGATTGTCAGGGTCATGTTCGAGTAGCTGTTGTTGTCGCCGTAATAAGCTTCGACCGAAGGCAGGGCCGCGCGGACGTTTGCCGCCGCGGCTGCCTTCTGTGCACGTGCCTGGAAGCCCAGGTAAGACGGCACTGCGATCGCCATTAGAATGCCCAGGATGACGATGACGACCAGGAGCTCGATGAGGGTGAATCCCTCTTCCTTCCCGGTCAGGCGCTTGCGAATGAGATCTGCCATGGGTTCTCGGTTCTTTCGGGGAATTGGGTAACGATTGGCCCGGATATGATCGACAGTGCAGCCGTTTTCTAGTAGCCCCGTAGGAGTGAGTAGGCCTCTTATTAACATGGCTTAACAGTCGAGCTTGCCCGTGACGAAGCTCGCCGACTACCGCCGCGTTCGCCCACGGCCGCTACGGCGTGTGTGCGAGCTGCGGCCAAGAGCCGGCGAGCCCGATCACGTAAGCGAGTTCGACCGCCGGCCGGACCGGAAGCGGAGAGAGACCCGAGCGAACCGCCCAGAGGTGCCTGAGCCGCCTCAGGTTACGCATCGTGATACCGGTCACTTTGGTGGCCTTCGCCGACACGCAGATCAGAAGGTGCGGCATGTCTGGGTTGCGTGCGTTCTCTTGCGGCGTCGTCTTTTCTCTACTACCCCGAACGAAGTAGCTGGAGAGATCCGCAGCCGCTCTTTCGCTACTCAATACCTGGACGCTCGATCCCTTCTTCGTTCCGACGAAACCGCGTTAAAGAAAAACGCCCGAAAGCCGATGCATGCGAGATGAAACTCATTCTTACCACCGTCGTTGCGATTCTTCTTTTCGGGACGGTTACGACAGGTGCGACCTCGGCTAAACACGCTTGGCCGTCAGCTTTCAAGAAGGTCTATATGAATAGCTGCGTCAAGAGCTCCAACGGCCAGAAGGTCTACTGTCAGTGCACGCTGAACTGGATGCAAGCCCGCTACAGCTACAAGCAGATACAGCAGCTGTCCGCGAGTGGCCGCCTGGTCAAAGTCGAGACCAAGGCCGCGAAAGCCTGTATCTCCAAAGTCCAGTAGCCGCTCCCGGGAAAATCGCATCGAGGGGAGTGGCCGGGCACGGTCATTCCTTGTTAGTCCGTGACCCTGCAGAGGGCGCAAGCGCACCCTGCCGCCGCAGTGGCCTACTGAGTCGAGCCGGGGTACCGAGCTCCCCTTCGCGGAACCGTCCAGCGCCAGTTTCTCAGCGCAGCTATCGTCAGGGCCATGTCTAGAGCAACCATGAGCACATCAGAGGGCGCCATCGAGATCGAGCTCTTCGATGCCGACGCGCCCAAGACCGTCGCGAACTTTCGCAAGCTCGCCAAGGACGGCTTTTACGACGGACTCACCTTTCATCGGGTCATCAAGGACTTCATGATCCAGGGCGGCTGCCCGAAGGGCACCGGCACGGGCGGCCCCGGCTATACGTTCGAGGACGAGTTCAACCAGCACAAGGTCGTCCGCGGAGCGTTGGCGATGGCCAACGCCGGCCCGAACACCAACGGCTCGCAGTTCTTCATCGTCACGATTCCCGCCGCGGAATGGCTCGACGGTAAGCACACCGTGTTCGGTCAGGTCACTTCCGGCATGGACACGGTCGACAAGATCGAAGGCAACAAAACCGATCATCGCGACAGGCCGGTCGAGCCCATCGTGATCGAGAGCATTTCGATCAGCGAGTAACGGCGCTAGGCACTATCGGTGTGAACTGCGGAACGGTTGCCGTGAGGCCGACTCTTACTGAGGCTGAACCGAGTACACGTTCTCGAGCCCGGCCTCGGCCAGCGGGCGGCGGGCCCAGGCGAAGCGGCTCTGGTACCAGCCCTCGAGCGGAGCCAAAGCGACGCCGTATTCGGACGACTGGATCAACCAGCCGCCGCCGAGGTAGATCGCCGTGTGATTGATCTGGGCCGGCTTGGAGCGCGTACCGGCGCTGCCGAAGAAGAGCACGTCGCCGGGCTCGAGCGCGTCGTAGCCGATGCGCTTGGCGCGCCCGACCTCGCCCGCCATCACGTAGGTGGTGCGGCCGCGGATGGTCGAGCTCAGCGTTCCGCCGCCGGAGTACTTGCGCAGTTTGTAGACGCGCCAGACGAAGCCCGAGCAGTCGAAGCCACCTGCGACCGTGTGGCCGAACACGGTCTGCGTGGTCGGGCTCGATCCACCCCAGATATAGGGGTAACCGATGAAGCTGACGGCATAGTTGAGGATGCGCCTTTGCCACGAATCGAGCACCGGCAAGTCGAGCACGTTCGACGTGTCCTCCACCCACTGCGTCTCTGCTCCCGTGAACGTGAGCTCCTGGGCGATCGAATACGCTGCCTCGGCTCGTGTGATCGATTCGGAAGGCAACAGCTCGAACGCGTCCTGGCTGGCGGGGTGATTGATGCGCAGACCGAGCAAACGGGCGACTGTCTCGGTGCCGAAGCGCTTGGGCGGCGAGAGACCGGCTTGGCGGGCGGCGAGACGGAAGCGATTGGCGGCGTCGCTCAGTCCGAGCTGATCGACAAGCGCCGCGTCGAACTCGCTGACGCTCACCGGCGCACCGGATTTGGGCGAGCCGGGCGGAGATCCGTCCGTCGTCGTAGTGGTGGTAGTAGTCGTTGTTGTCGTAGAGCCGGTAGTGGTGGTCGGATCGTGCGACGGGTCGGTGATGGTCGGGGTCGTATCGGTCGTCGTATCGGTCGTCGTGTCATCGCCGGGATCGGACGTGACGACGGCATTGGTCGGTAGCGCGGGTAGAAGCTCGTCCAGTTCGGCCCGGGTAAGCGGAGCGTTCGGTTTGAACGAACTGACGCTCGTGGCCATGAGGCCACGCGAGACGACCTTTCGAATCTGCGGCTTCGCCCAGTTCGTGGCGCTCTGCTTCGCACCGGCAGCGGGAGCGAGCATGACGGCGACACTCGCGCAGGCGAGCAGAGCCAGCAAGCGGAAGCGGAAGTTGCGGCGTCGCACGTACATTCGATCGGCAATAGGGGCGTTGGGCTTGAACCAGCTGTGGCCGGTTGGTCATTCCCGGCGATCTCTTTCGGCTCGTCGCGGGAATCGCTTCCGCACCGTTCAACTCGTGTGAAAAGCCTCCTCCCGAGGGTCAACTCCTTCCGGCGACCGGTCGATAGGAACGCCATCTATGGGCGTTCCCGAAGGAAGCTGGCATCAGCCCGACGAGCCACCGAGGCGGCGGCGATTCAACAGTGTCGCTCTGCTGGCGACGCTCTCCCTCGTCCTGGTGGTCGTCGTTGGAGCGAAGGCGGTGCGTTTCAGCGAGGAAGAGATGTCCTCGCAGTCTCGTTCCGCCGAGATCAAGATCTCGATCTTGCCGGGCCTGCCGGAGTTGACGATCCGCAAGGGCTCGCTCTATCCGCCGAACGACCCCTGGAAGAGCTTCCTCGCAAGCGAGCAGACCTGCCCCGGGGGCGAGCGAACCGATCTTCCGCTGAGCCAGCAGGCGAACATCATGGTGTGCCTCATCAACTACGCGCGGCAGCAGCGCGGCCTCGCAGCACTGAGTGACACTCCGCTACTGAACGACACCTCGCTGGAGAAGGCCGAAAAGATCGTGCGCTGCAACGATTTCGCACACGACGCCTGTGGCGACGACCCGGCCGCCGACGTTCGAGCGGCCGGCTACGACGGGCCGTGGGGCGAGAACCTGTACCTCGGTGAAGGGCGCCTGGGCGCACCGCGTGTGGCGCTCGACGGCTGGCTCAATTCGCCGGAGCATCGCGAGAATCTCTTTACGCCGACCTGGCAGACCGACGGCATCGCCGCAACGACGGCGGCGCACATCGGCAAGTACTCCGATGTGACCATCTGGGTCAACCAGTTCGGTTCGGACTAGCAGTACTTGCCGCGAGTGAAGACCCGCTCGCGCATCCTCGATGCGATAGATCCCTAGGCGGCCTGAGAAATCAGCGGACGCCGAAACTCCAGACGCCGCTTGCTCGCGTAGGCGAAAGGATGATTGAAGACCTCCGTCGCCTCGCTCGGCTCGACTTCCATGGCGAACTCCTCGCCGAGCGCCTCGTCGACAACGACGACAGCAAGCTGGCCCGACTCCGGGCTCCAGAGGAGCGAGACCTGGAAGCCGTCACCCGCGCGGAAGTTGAGCTCTTTCAAGGTCATGGCGTATTGATAGTCGGCAATCGCCGTTATTTCCTGAATATTCGAGAAGAAAAACCTGTGAATTTCAGAAGACGTCGAAGCGAGCCGGCGCGGGAAGGCGATTTCTACTGAATCTCCCCCTGCCGAGGTCGTAAAAATCACACCGGATCACCTCGGTGTCAGAGAGTGACGATGTGCCGCGCGCTAGCCTTCCGCGAGACGCGGCACGCTCACGTGCTCGAAATGAGTCATCCGCCTGAACTCCTCGAACCGCGTCTCGATCTCGGGGAAGGTGAGGCGGCCGACGCGTTCCGTGCCGAACTCTTCGACGTTGAAGGAGGCGAGCGTCGAGCCGAAGACGACGGCCGCTCTCAGCAGCTCTTCGGTCAGTTCTCCGGTTGCGTGTGCGGCGAGAAAGCCGACGAAGCCGCCGGCGAAGCTGTCGCCGGCGCCGGTCGGGTCGACGACGTTCTCGAGTGGGTAGGCGGGCAGCGAGAAAAAACCGTCCTCGCTGAAGAGTGCCGCGCCGTACTCGCCCTGCTTGACCACGACGAGGCTCGGGCCCCATTCGCGGATACGCCGCGCGGCGCGACAGAGGTTCGGCTCGCCGGTGAGCTCGCGCACCTCGGCGTCGTTCAGCAGGAGTGCGTCGACCAGGCCGATCGCCCCGACGAGCGAAGCGCGTTCGCTGGCGATCCAGTAGTTCATCGAGTCGAGCGCCGAAAAAGAGGCCTTCGGGCACTGCTCGAGCACCCGTCGCTGCAGCTCGGGCTGGATGTTGCCGAGGAAAAGCGCCTCCGACGAGCGCGAGGTTTCCGACAACTTCGGCTCGAAGTCGGCGAAGACGTTCAGGCGCGTCTCGAGCGTCTTTGCCGTGTTCAGATCGAAGTCGTAGTGCCCGCGCCAGAAGAAAGTCTCCCCGCCCGCTACGACCTCGAGATCCCGGAGGTCGATCTTGCGCCGCTCCAGTACCGCTCGCTCCGCTTCGCCGAAGTCGTCGCCGACGACGCCGACGAGCCGAACCTGAGTAAAGAAACTGGCGGCGAGCGAGAAGTGCACGGCCGAGCCGCCGAGCACGCGCTGGCGCTCTCCGAAGGGAGTTGCGATGCTGTCGAAAGCAACCGATCCGACGACGGTCAGGGCCATAGTCCGCAAGCCTACCGTCGCCTCGCTCCGGGCAAGGCGTGTACGGGCCCAACGAGGGACCGCGTCCATCGTTAACGTATGAAGAGATGGCGAACTGGCAGCCCTCCTCCTGGCGTGACTTCCCCGCGGCGCAGCAGCCGGAATGGCCCAGTCGCGAGATTGCGGACGAGGTCGTGGAAGAGGTGCGCTCTCAGCCGCCGCTCGTATTTGCGGGGGAGGCCCGCCGCCTGCGGGAGGCACTCGCCCAAGTTGCCACCGGTAAGGCCTTTTGTCTGCAAGCGGGAGACTGCGCGGAGTCCTTCCACGAGCATTCGGCGATCGCGATTCGCGAGCGCTTGAAGGTAATTCTCCAGATGTCGGCCGTAATGACCTACGCGGCCAGTGTCCCCGTCGTGCGCATGGGGCGCATGGCCGGGCAGTTCATGAAGCCGCGTTCCGAGGAGACAGAGAAAATCGGGGATCTCGAGATCCCTTCCTTCCGCGGCCACATCGTCAACAGTGAGGAGGAGACGGCCGAGGCACGTGTTCCCGACCCGGCCCGCATGCTCAGGGCCTACAACCAGGCGGCTTCGACACTCAACCTGTTGCGCGCCTTCACCAAGGGGGGCTTTGCCGATCTCTCGCAGGTGCACGCCTGGAACCAGGAGTTCGTAACTGCCTCACCCGAGGGCCGGCGCTACGAGCAGATCGCCAACGAGATCGATCGTGCACTTGCCTTCATGGCCGCCTGTGGCGTGGACATGCACAACTCCGCTCTGCACCAGGTCGATATCTGGACTTGCCACGAGGGCCTCTTACTCGACTACGAGGAGGCGCTCACCCGCCGGGACTCGCTCACCGGCGACTGGTACGACTGCTCGGCGCACATGCTCTGGATTGGCGAGCGCACACGCCAGCCGGATGGTGCCCACGTCGAGTTCTTCTCCGGCGTGAACAACCCGGTCGGGGTCAAGCTGGGCCCCGGCGCGACCTCCGAGCAGGTGCTCGAGCTCTGCGAGCTACTCAATCACGAGCGGATTCCCGGCCGGCTCACCCTGATCACCCGCATGGGCGCCGCAGAGGTCGAGCAGACGCTGCGACCTCTCCTGGCCGCTGTGCGCGACTCAGGGCACCCGGTCGTCTGGATCTGCGACCCGATGCACGCCAACACCTTCACGACCGAGAGCGGCCGCAAGACGCGGCGCTTCAGCGACATCACGGCCGAGATCGAGGGCTTCTTCGCCGCCCACGGCGCCGAGGGGACCTGGCCGGGCGGCGTGCACTTGGAGATTACCGGCGGCGACGTGACCGAATGCCTCGGCGGCGGCGAAAAGCTTTCGGAAGAGAAGCTCGAAGAGGCCTACCAGACGCTTTGCGATCCGCGTCTCAACGCACGCCAATCACTCGATCTGACCTTCCATCTGGCCGAGTTGATGCGGCGCTAGCCGGAGGCCGGCCTCGCTGGTTGAAGTTCGCGTGTAGTACCGGGTCGTTATGCCCTCGGTTGTCTGGCGTGGTCTGGACATCGTCTGGCGTAACGGGCATCATTGTCGTATCGGCGTTCGCTCCGGGTAGCCGGTGTATTAATAAAACCGAGTTCCCTATCGGCCTAGAGGCATCGTGCGACGCTATTTCGTTAGAAAACTGATCACCTACATCATCACCTTCTTCGTCGCGGTGACGGTCGATTGGGCAATTCCTCACCTCATGCCGGGCGATCCCATTCTGAATCTCCTATCGAGTATTCGGATCCAGAATTATCAGACTTTCAAACAGCTTTATGACTCTTACGCGAGAGCGTTCCGAACAGATCTTCCGCTCTGGAAGCAGTACTACTATTTCTGGACCTCCCTCTTCCATGGCAACCTCGGGATTAGCTTCAGCAATTTCCCGACGCCGGTGACAACGCTCATCGAGCGCGCTGCCCCCTATACGCTCGGCCTACTGATTCCGGCGATCTTGCTCAGCTGGTTCGCAGGAAACAAGGTCGGGGCGATGGCGGCGCGCAGGAAGGTGCTCGACAACAGTATCCTCCCGGTCTCTTATGCGCTGACCGCAACTCCTTACCAGTGGCTCGCGATGGTGGTCGCCTGGCTGCTCGCGTTCAGTTGGCGGGTTTTCCCGGTCTGGGGCGGGTATAGCATCGGCGCCATACCGCAGTGGTCGTTCCCCTTCTTCTTCGATCTTCTCAAACACTGGTTCCTGCCCTTCCTCTCCCTCTTCCTCGTCTACTTCGGCGGCTGGGCGATCGGGATGAGGAACATGATCATCTACGAGCTGGAGTCCGACTACTCGCACTACCTCGAGGCGCTCGGGGCGCCCAGGCGACTGGTGCGTAAGTACGCGTTCAGAAACGCCGTGCTGCCCCAGGTCACAGGACTGGCGCTTCAGCTGGGAGCCGTGCTGGCAGGAGCATTGGTCACCGAGATTGTATTTTCGTATCCGGGCCTCGGCTCTCTGATCTACAGGGCGATCATCAACCAAGACTATTTCGTCATTCAGGGAACCTTCCTCTTGATCATCATTGGGGTTCTGATCGCCAATTTCATAGTTGACATCGCGTACGTTCTCATCGACCCGAGAGCGAGAATCGGAATGCAAGGTGGGGAGGCATGACGATCTCGAGAAGCGCCCTTTCGAAGTAGACGCCGGCGATCTCGACTCGCTCGTTCATTCCTCGTGCGTGCGCTCGGTCGGCGTGCTTCGGCGCCAGCCTGAGCGCGCTACGCACCTGACGGCCTTCCCTAACCTCGCTCGAGGCACCCAGAAACCACTACTCTTGAACGGAGCGATCGCTACCCCGACCACGACGGAGATCCAGCCTCTCGCCCGCGTATACGCCCATGACGAGTATCGAGATTCCCTATTCGATCGCTGCCGCGCTTCCGTCGCTCGCGGTGCTCGACATCACCAACGACGTCCAGCGCACGCTCGCCGCGAGCGAGTACGAAAGTGGCGTCGCTCTCCTCTCGCCGCGCGGGGGGGAACGGGTTTTCGTGCGCGTGAACGAGCGTGAATCGGGGATCTTCGAGGATTTCGAGGCTCTCCTCGCTCGTCTCGTCCCCTGCGATCAGGACGAGCGCGAGACACTGCTCGCTCTGCTGCTCGGTCCGCGCGGGGAGCAGATTCCGTTCACCTCGCGTCGTCTGCAGCTAGGAGAGTGGCAGCGGGTCTTCCTCCTCTCCCTCGACGGCGGCTGCGAGTCCGAATGGCGGCTGACGCTGATTGGCGGCGACGAACCCGTCGGCTCTCCGAAACCCTGACGGGACTGCTCGCGGGCGTCATCCACCTATCGCTCTAGACTGCCTTCGTGACCGCGTCAGGCGTTCCCGAGGGCTCGATTCCCGTACTCGACCATGGCTTCGTCCGCCTCGACGATGCGATGGCGAGCGATCTATCGGTGGTCAACGCGGCTCGTGTCAGCTTTGCCCGTCACAAGCAGCAGCTGGATCCCGAGGACGAGGGCCTGATCGGTTTCTTGATGCGAAACAGGCACGGTACGCCTTTCGAGCACAACGCCTTCCGCTTTCATGTGCGCTGCCCGATCTTCGTCATGCGCGAGTGGATCCGGCACCGCTGGTCGTCGTTCAACGAGTTCAGCATGCGCTACACGGAGGCCAGCGACGATTTCTACCTCCCGGCCGCTGAAGACGTGCGCCGGCAGGTGGGGAAGCCGGGCGCCTACCACTTCGAGGCGATCGAGCCGGAGCTGGCCGAGCGGGCGCGCGCCGAGATCGAGAAGACGAACGAGGCCGCCTATGCGACATACCGAGGTTTGATCGAAGCCGGGATCGCGCGCGAGTTGGCGCGGACGGTGCTGCCCGTCGCCGCCTACACCGAGTTCTTCTGGACGGCGAACGCCCGCTCGCTGATGAACTTCCTATCGCTCAGAAACGCCGAGGCGGCACAGCGCGAGATCAGGCGCTACGCCGAGGCGATAGAGAGCCTATTCGCCGAGCGCATGCCGCTGACTCACGCCGCTTTCATCTCGACGGGGCGCACTCCGCCGTAGGCCTTGGCCTGCCCGGCGCTCGGAATCAGCGCTGGGGAGTTCGAGCGACGACCACCCCGGCGCCTGTCTGGCCTTGACGCTCTCGTGTGATCTTCCAGCCGTGCGGCTCGGTTGACAGTCCGGGGTAATTCATGTGCATCTGCGTCGTGCCCTCACCTACCGAGAAATCGCCGCAGCGCGCGGCCGCATGCTTGGCGTAGAGCACGTAGAGAACGTAGTGCTCGTTCGCGGGCAGAATGCGCAGGTCGCGCACCGTGACGAGAAGTGGAGTGTTGCCGGCCGGTTCGATCCGCCCTCCTTGCACGCTGCCGACGGCGAATGGAGCCGCGCTCGTCCCTCGGAGCGGCGCATACCAGCTCGTGCGAAAGGTGTTGTCGTGCTGGCCGGTGGCGTAACCGGCGAAGAAAATAAGGACCCCGAGTAGCCCGAGTGCGAGCAGACCGAATTCGCGTCGCCAATCGCGCTGGGCTGGCGGTCCGTTTCCGGTATCGAGCTCTTCCGTTCCCCGGGGCGCCCCGGAAAGCATCGACGACGACGAGGCATCCTCGCTCGCCGGTACACGTGTCGACCTTGGCCAGTGCACGGCAAGAGTCATAGCACGGACGACTCCGCGCTCGCACGATCTTCCGTGGCGCTATGCTCAACGCCGGTCCTGGCACTGCGGTTCTTCTACGCAGTAGCTCGCAGTCGGCCGATGTTAGCGACCCTCCTCGATACGAGAACCAGACAAACATGAGCAGCGCGGTGCTCCTCGTCCTCGCCGGCTATCTGGCCGGCAGCATCCCCTTCGGCTACTGGCTCGTACGCCTCTTCCGGGGCGAGGATATCCGCCGTTTCGGCAGCGGCAATATCGGCGGTACAAACGTCTGGCGCAACTTCGGTGCCCGCTTCGGCCTCCCGGTCGTGCTCTTCGACGTGCTCAAGGGCTTCGTTCCGGCGCTCGTCGCTTCTTTGACGCATGGCTCGTTGGTCGCCGTTCTCGCTGGGGCTGCGGCGATGCTCGGACACTGGCGCCCGCTCTTCATGGGCTTCCGTCGCGGCGGCAAGATGGTCGCCACCTGCGGCGGTGCGGTGATCGGTATCGCTCCGCTCGTCGCGGCAGTGGGCACCGTGGTTTGGGCTCTGGTCTTTCTCGCCGGACGCTATGCGTCACTCGCTTCGATCCTGGCGGCGGTCTCTCTGGCTCCCGCGGCGCTGCTGCTGGGCCAGGATCTTCCGGTAGTCATCTTCATGGGTGCGGCCGCGCTGGCGATCATCTGGCTTCATCGCGCCAATATCGGTCGGCTCGCTCGTGGCGAGGAGCACCGTTTCCAGCTCTGGCATGGACGGGTACGGCGAGGCGTAGGCCGGCCGCGAGCTCGAGCTCGCTAGCGGCTCGGATCCTTCACCCGTCGCTCGACCACCCGGCTCAGCTTGTCGAATCGGGCGTTTCGTCTTCGCCGGGCGCCGTCTCGGCGACGGGCGCCTCGTCTTCGCCGGGCAATGTCTCGACGACGGGCGCCTCAGCCGCTTCGCCTACCGGCTCGCCCGTATCGAGGCCCAGCTCCTGCTCGGGAGTGAGCTCGCCACCCTCGGGGACAACGAGCGTCTTCACCTCCACGCTCACGTCCTCGAAGATGTGTATCGCTACCGTGTGGCTGCCGACGCGCTTGAGCGGATCGGGAAGATCGATCTTCCGCCGGTCGATACGAATCTTGCGCGTGCGCCAGATCTCGTCGGCGATGTCACTGGGCGTGACCGAGCCGAAGAGCGCGCCGGTTGGACCGGCCTTCATCTCGAAGCGGAGCACCGTCTTGCGCAACTTCTCGGCGATCGTCTCGGCCTGCTCGGCACTGCGAGCCTCTTGCAGCGCCCGTCGTGAATCGCGCCTCCGTATCTCTTCGACTTTGGCCGATGTCGCCGTCTCGGCCAGCTTGCGCGGGATCAAGAAGTTTCGCGCGTAGCCGCGTGTCACCGAGACCACGTCGCCCCGTAGCCCAAGCTTCTCCACGTCCTGAAGAAGGATCACTTCCATTCCCGCTCCTTATTCCGACACGTAGGGGAGGAGGGCCATCTCGCGCGCTCGCTTGATCGCGACGGCGAGTTGCCGCTGGTGGCGTCGGCAGACTCCGGTGATGCGCCTGGCCCGGATCTTGCCGCGCTCGGACATGTAACGGCGCAGCGCGCCGGCGTTCTTCCAGTCGATCTCCTCGACCTTGTCCTTACAGAAATGGCATCCCCGGCGTCGGGTCGGCATCGAGCTGGGGCTCATGCGCTTGCGCTTCTTGTCCTGCTGAGCCAAGGTCTCTCCTTCTAGAACGGGATGTCGTCGTCGGATGGGGCGAAGTCGGCGCTCGCGCTCGCGGTGCCCTGGGGAACAAAGCTGGAGCCTTCGCTGCTCTCGCGGCTACCGAGGAACTGAACGTTCTCGGCGATGATCTCGATGGCCTGGCGCTTCGTGCCGTCCTGTGCGTCCCACTCGCGCCAGTCGAGCCTGCCGTCGACCGCCACCGGCCGTCCCTTGGCCAGGAACTGCGCGCAGCTCTCGCCCTGGGCGCCCCAGACGGTGACGTCGAAGTAGTTGGGCTTGTCGCCCCATTGGCCTGTCGCCGAATCCTTCTGGCGGGTGTTGACGGCGACTCGGAGCTTGCAGACGGCGGTTCCGCTCGGGGTTTGCCGGAGCTCCGGATCGCGTGTCAGGTTGCCAACGAGGACTACGCGGTTGATGTTGGCCATGTTCTTTCCTCCTTGAACGAACGTGAGTTCGCTAAGGCTACTCGTCCTCCTGGACGGGAGCGGATTCCTCGGGCGCGGATTCCTCGGGCGCGGGGCTTGTGGTTGCGCTCACGTGTGCCGGGGCTGCCGTGCTCGAGCCCTTGACGCGCCGAACCGCCATGTGGCGGAGGACGGAGTCGTCGATCTTGAGCAGGCGCGAGACCTCGTTCAGCACCTCGGGAGAGGCGGAGAAGGTGACGAGGTAGTAGATGCCCTCGCTCTTGTGCAAGATCTCGTAGGCGAGCCGCCGGCGACCCCAGGGAGTGATCGCCTCCCAGATACCGCCGCCCTCCACGACCTGCGTGCGAACGCGGTCAACGACCTCCTGCTGGCGATCTTCGGCCAGCTCCGGGTCGAGCATGATCAGGACCTCGTAGTCGGTCACGGGTTCCCGTACTCCTTCCTTCGGTCTTGGTCGGCCTCGCTGACATCCGTCGCGCGGGACTCGCGCCGGTTTACGAGGCAGGAAGCGGCGATGAGTGTAGCATCGCGCCATGCTTTGGGCTGCCCGTGTGCTGGCGCGCGCCGCTGGAGCGGTTTGGGAGCTTCTGTCCCGGCTTCGCGGCCGAAGGCGCCCGGTCGATCCTGCCGAGCAGCTTCGACACAAGCTGGCGGAGTCACGCGAGCGAGCTCCTGAGCCCGTCTCGACGGGGGTTGAGCCCGCACCCGACCCGACGCTCGGCCCCGCCGAGCAGGAGCCCGAGCCAGGGTCGGCCGAGCTCGAGGATCTCAGGCGCGACGTGCATGCGCGAGCCCGGGCGCTGAGCGAGGAGATGCGCGGCGCGAACGAGGGCGACTGACTCCGCGGCCGTCCGCGCATCTCGCGCAGGTGACATAGAAAGAAGCTCGCTCAGTAACGTCCTCAGCTCGTGAAGGGGTTGTCCCAGCTCGAGGGTGTGAAGACGCTGCCCGCGGGTGCACCGACGGCGAGCACCGAGGTGTTCGGCTCGAGCGCGAAAGCGGTTCGCTTCACGCTCGGATCGGCGACGAAGACGAGCGAGCCGGCCTTCGTCTCGACCTTCTCGCCGTCGAGCTCGAAGCGCGCGCCGCCCGCGAGCACGACATAGAGCTCCTGGTGCCCGCTACCTTCCTCTGTATGTTCCTCGATGACGCGGGCGCCGACCTCGCGCCCTACAAAGGCGTTGACGCCGAAAGCACCGATTCCGAGCTTGGCTCGAACGGGCTTCCAGGTGCCGTCCTCGGGCTTCTCGCCGCCGAACGATTCGACGGCTTCGATGTCGGCCACGACGTACTTGCTGTCCAAGATAATCTCTCCTTCGCTCGAATCGAATTTATCGCCTGCGCCCGGCGTCGCCGCCGAGTCGCCTCGGCGAGGAGGTCGCGCTGGCGCTCGCGTAGAACAATGCGGATGAGATCAGGAGATAAGGCGAGCACCAGGGCCTCCTCGCTGGGTCACTAACTGGCGTTATGATATGAGTGGTTACATAACTTGTCAAGCTATAATGGTGGTTAGGAGATGAGCGCGCTGCCCGACGGGCTGGAAACTGTTCGCGCCTTTGTGAACACCACCGATGTGGGGTCGGGGTCGGACGAGTTCGCGACCCCGTCGGCTCTCGTTGCCTGGCTCTCGGAGCACGAGCTGGTCGAGGGCAAGGTGGAGGCGAGCGAACGAGACCTGGAGCGCTCGCGGGCGTTGCGCGAAGCCCTGCGAGCTTTTCTCTACGCGAACGCCGGTGGTGAGCTCGATCCGAAGGCTCCGGCGGTGCTCGATTCGACCGCCGAGCTCGCCGGTCTGCGGCTGCGCTTCGACGCCGCGGGCGGCGCGAGTCTGGTGCCGAGCGCAGGCGGCGTTGAAGGAGCGCACGGGCGCCTGCTCGCCATCGTTGCCGAGGCGATGCGAGCCGGAACCTGGGAGCGGCTCAAGGCCTGCCGCAGCGACGACTGCCGCTGGGCTTTCTTCGACACCTCGAAGAATCACTCCCGAGCCTGGTGCTCGATGGCCGTCTGCGGCAACAGAGCCAAGGCGCGGGCTTTCCGCGAGCGACACGCCGGCGATTGATCCGTCCCGAAGCTGGAGCGGCTTCGGTTGCGCTAGGGCTTGACCCGGGCTCGATTCGAAAATTCCGGAGAGATGCGACCAACGAGAAGCGGTAGGCTCGGAGCACTTCGAGTCGTCACGCCAGAAGAAGAAGCGAGGCCATGAATCCCAACTTCACGATCGGACGTATTGCCGGTATCCGCATCTCCTTCAACTGGAGCTGGCTGATCGTCTTCGCTCTGCTCGTCTGGATTTGGTCGACCTCGGTCTTCCCGTCGCAGAATCCCGGTCTTTCGCGCGCGACCTACGTGATCATGAGCGTGATAGCCGCGATCGTGTTCTTCCTCTCGATCCTCCTGCACGAGATCGGGCATTCGATCGTCGCCCGCCGCAACGGCATGGAGATCGAAGGCATCACGCTATGGCTCTTCGGGGGCGTTGCTCAGTTCAAGGAGATGTTCAAGAGCCCGGGCGCAGAGTTTCGTATCGGCATTGCCGGGCCGGTCGTCTCCTTCGTGCTCGGAAGCGCCTTCATCGGGCTTGCATATGTTCCGATCGGTTCGACGCCGGTAAGCGGCACGCTCTTCTGGCTCGGCTACAGCAACCTGTTCCTGCTCGTCTTCAACCTCTTGCCGGCTCTTCCCCTCGACGGCGGTCGCGTTTTCAGATCGGCGCTCTGGAAAGCGAAAGGCGACTTCGATTGGGCGACAAGGATCGCGGCGTCCTGCGGGCGCGGCTTCGGTTATCTGATGATCGCCGGTGGCGCGCTCACGTTCATCGCTTACCGGTCTCCGAGCGGTATCTGGCTCGCTTTGATCGGCTGGTTCCTGCTCGGCGCCGCCGGTAACGAGACTCGCTTCATGCATGCGCGCGAAGCACTCGAGGGACTGCATGTGCGCGACCTGATGACGCGTGAGCCGGTGACCGCCCCGGCGGATGAGCCCCTCGGCGAGTTTGCGGACTCGCTCAGCGGCCTCGCCCGTCACAGCACCTACCCGGTAGTGTCGAACCGTGATGTGCTCGGATTGCTCCCCTTCGGCGCGATCAGTGGCCGCCCTCGCGCCGAATGGGGCGATCGGCTCGTTCGTGAGATCACGCTCACGCGCGACCGTGTGCCGTTTCTCGATTCCGAGGACACGGCAGTTGACGCTCTGAACGAGCTGGCCGGGGGAGAGATCGGCCGTGGCCTCGTCGTTCACGACGGGGAGCTGGTTGGGATCCTGTCGATCTCCGACCTGGCTCGCGTGCTTGGTCAGAGGAGCTCGTTCAGGCGCTGAAATGGATTTCGGCGCAAGATTCATACCGCGTAACCCGCTCGCCTGGTTCGAAGCGGATTGCGCGAACTAGGATTTCGCCCGATGCCCGTCGCCCAGCGCTCAGTCCTCGCCGCCGCGCAAACGCTCGCCGTGGACGTCGCCACAGCCGAGGTGGTCGGCAACCTTCGCGAGCAGGAGATCCAGAGCGTCGTCCTGCGCGGGCCGGCCGTCGCCAGACGACTGTATGGCGAAGACGAGCTCCGAGCGTATGTGGACTTGGACTTGCTCGTGCCATTGAGCGCCTGGGAGAAAGCGGGCGAGGCGCTTGCCCGGCTCGGCTTCGAGCCGGCCATCGCCGAGACGGATCTGCCGCGTCACCGCCGCTTGCACGCGTGCGAGTGGGCCAGGGAGAGCGATCGGGTCTCGGTCGATCTTCACAAGACGGTCAGCGGTGTGGGAGCAGCGGACGACGAGGTCTGGAAGGCGTTCGCGGAGAGCTCACGCTCCGAGCTCGTCGGCGGCGAGCAGGTTGCTCTCGTTGGGCCGGCGGCGCTCGCACTCATTGTGGTGCTGCATGCAGCTCAGCACGGGGCTCACAAGGAGAAGGCGCTCGGCGACCTCTCGCGCGCTCTGTCGCGCTTCGATTCGCAGACGTGGGAGGAGGCCGCGGCGCTTGCCAGTAGGCTCGACGCCGTCGCCGCGTTCTCGGCAGGACTTCGCCTCCTGCCTCCAGGCGCCGAGCTCGCCGACTGGCTCCACCTTCCGGCGGCGCTTCCAGTCGATGTCTCGCTACGAGCATCCGCGGCGCCGAAGCTTGCGCTCGGATTCGAGTGGCTGAGTCGAACGCCCGGGTTGCGTGCGAAGAGCAAGCTCATACTGCTTGCGCTGGTGCCGCCACCCGGTGCCCTTCGTGCCTGGCGTCCGCTCGCGAGGCGGGGACGCCACGGCCTCGTCGCCGCGTATTTCTCGCACCCTTTCTGGCTGGCGCGCTTTGCCTATCCATCCCTGAGCGCATTCCGCCGGGCTCGAAAGGCGGCCGGATAATGGAGATCTTCCGCCTGCGCGAGCAAGCTCTCGAGTGGCGTGCCGTGGAGGACGAGATCGTCGCCCTCGATGCCTCTGCGCAGGAGTACCTGGCCACGAACAAGACCGGCTCTGTGCTCTGGCTGGCGCTCGCCAAAGGCGCGACGCGTGAGCACCTGATCGCTCGGCTGGTGGAGGCGTTCGACGTGGACGCTGAGTCGGCCGCGCGCGATCTCGATTCATTCCTTGCAGCGCTCGAAGCGCGAAACCTGCTCGTTCGGGACGAATGACCGGCGTCGACACCGACGCACCGAGCGCGAGACCGTTCCGACCGACGCCGCTCGAGATAGCGGGTGGCTCTCCGCTTGGGCTTGACTTCGAGCAGCCGGGGCTTCCGCTCGTTCCGGCGAGCCTGACGCCGCTGGCCGCCTTCGAGGACGCCGTGCGATCGGCACTGGCACGACCGCCGTGCGTCGTGACTTTCTCGGGCGGGCGCGACTCCTCCGCGGCGCTCGCGGTCGCCACGCGACTCGCTCGCGAAGAAGACCTCGCACTTCCTGTCCCGGTGACCTTGCGCTTTCTCGATACTCCCGGTGCCGGCGAGACCGAATGGCAGGAGCGCGTCATCGCCCATCTGCGGCTCGACGACTGGATCCGGCTGGAGGTCGACGAGGAGCTGGACTACGTAGGCCCGTTGGGCCGGCGGCTGCTTCTACGGCACGGCGTCCTCCATCACTCCGCGCCGATGTTCTGGCTTCAGGTCGAGCCGGCGCGTGGCGGCTCGCTCCTGACCGGCTTCGGCGGCGACACGACGATTGGGGGCTGGCTGCCGCCGCACACCGCCGAGGTTCGCGCCGGCCGAGCACGAGTGGGTTTCGACGATCTGCCGATACTGGCCTCGGCGCTGGTGCCGCGCATCGTCCGCCAGGGCGTGTTCAGAGCGCGAGCGAAGCGCCGGGCGTGGCTACGTCCTAAGGCGTTCCGTGCCTTCGCGGCGGCGCGCGCGAAGGAGCTCAGCTTCCGGCCGGTTCGTTGGGACCGCAATCTCGAGTGGCAGATGAGACTCCGGCGCTACAGTGCGCTGGAGTGGGCGGCCTCCGTACTTGCGGCGGACGTCGACGCGATCAGCTCCCAACCTTTCCTCGATCGCCGGTTCCTGGCTGCGCTTGCTCGCTCCGGCGGCCGCCGCGGCCTCGGCGATCGCACCGCGCTGATGCGGCAGCTCTTCTCGGGAGACCTCCCGGATGACGTTCTCGCGCGCTCGACCAAGGCGAACTTCGCTCTCGCCTACTTCCGCAGTCACACACGCTCGTTCGCCCGGCGCTGGGATGGTCGAGGTCTCGACAGCGAGCTAGTCGATCCGGAAGCCCTGCGCGAAGCCTGGCTTTCCCCCCTCGTTGACAGCGCCTCCGCGCTCGCCCTGCAGGCGGCCTGGCTGGACTCAGCCCTGCGCGGTGTCGAGCAGCTTCCCGCAGACGTCCCCTAAGGTCTCGAATCCCAGCGGACGCGTCAGGCGCCACGCCGGTAGGCGAGCAAGCTCGAGCAGGGCGGTCGGGTTTGCCGCCTCCGGCAGGCAGGAACGGTTGAGAAGCGCGAGGCGTTCCGAGGGGCGTAGCAGGCTCACGGCGAGCGACTCGCCCCAGCCGAAAAAGAAAAACCCTCGTACGGGCACTTCCGCATTGATCGGTGGTAAGAGAAGTCGTCGCCGGTCGCCGCCGCGCACCTCGTTGGAACGCTCTGAAAAACGAACCGCAGCGTCCGGTCGAAGGTCGATGCAGCGGGGCCCGGCGAGCGCGTGCTCGCCGTCGAAGACGAGGATGTCGTCGGCGAGCACCGGGACGTCCATTTGCGCAAGGTAGGCGAGCGTGGTGCTCTTACCAGCCGACCGTGCCCCGAGCAATCCCCATGCGCCGCCATCGCAAACGAAGGCCCCACTATGAAAAACAGCGTGGCCGAACCAACCGGCGAAGAGAGCGGCTGCAGGTGACAGATATGGGTGGACGAGCTCGTCGGCGTTCATGCCGGGCGGCACGAAGAACGTGATGGTCGACCGCCGCCGATCGATTCGCAGCGCCGAATGGTTCGGGAAGACGATCTCGACGACGCTGTCGCCCGCTTGTGAGCACTTGGGCGTGTGCTCGTCGATCGGCCGCCGCTCGACGTTTATCAACGGCCAGCTCTCGGGTACGGCATCGACAAGCGCCGAGCTGACAAGACCGGCGAGCCGGAAACCGTAGGCGCCCTGCGTTAAGGTCGGATTACTCATTACACCTGGAGATTGGAGATCGCATCATGACCGAAGCGAAAGTCGGAAAAAACTCTGAGCCCACGCCGGAAGCAGACGATCGCGACTACGAGGCGCCGAAAGTGACCGCTCTGGGGAAGATCGGGGAGCTCACAAACGAGTCCGCCCCATCGACAGCAGACTCCTTTTAGCAAACGAGCCGAACACGCTCAGTTAGCAGATCACCCGCCGAGCAACGGTTCGTCTCGGCGTATGCGTACCGGTTCGCCACTATCAAGTCGCGCGCCGCAGCTCGTGGTGCTCGAGCACGATCCGAACCGCCTCGGCCTCGATCGCCGTGCTCGGAGCTCTCGCCGAGCTTGCGAGCGCCGGCGAGTCCTTCCTCGAGTAAGCGATCACTCGGCTCGGCGCCCTGGCAGCAATAGCCTAGAATCACACTGCTCAGCGAACACGGCAGATAGGAGGCGTTTTCATGGCTGATAAGAAACGACCCGAGCAAGCTCCTGCGCCCGAGAAAGATGCGAGCGATCGGGACTACGAGGCGCCGGAAGTGACCGCTCTGGGGAAGATCGGGCAGCTCACGAACGAATCCGCCACGTCGCTCCCCGGCTAACGAGCGAGTCGAACAGGCTCAACTAACGAAGTAATCGCCTAGCGACGGTACGCTCTGCCGAATCCGGCAACGGTTCCGTGTGATCAAGTCGCGCACCGCAACTCGTGGTGCTCGAGCACGATCCGAACCGCCTCGCCCTCGATCACCGCGCTCGGTTTCTTCGGCAAGCTTGCGAGCGCCGGCGAGTCCTTCCTCGCGTAAGCGATCACTCGGCTCGGCGGGCCGGCAGCAATAGCCTAGAATCACACTGCTCAGCGAACACGGCAGACAGGAGGCGTTTTCATGGCTGATGAGAAACGGCCCGAGCAAGTTCCTGCGCCCGAGAAAGACGCGAACGACCAGGACTACGAGACGCCGGAAGTGACCGCTCTGGGGAAGATCGGGCAGCTCACGAACGAGTCCATCACGTCGGGCCCCACTTAACAGAGCCAAACACACTCAGTTAGCAGGTCAGCCGCCTAGCAGCGGTTCGTCTCGGTGTATCCGTGCCGGTTCGCCGCTATCACGTAGCGCGCCGCAGCTCGTGGTGCTCGAGCACGATCCGAACCGCCTCGGCCGGGTCGTCTGTGCGCGAGAGCAGGCCGAGGTCGTCGGGTGAGATCATCTTCTTGCCGAGCAGCTCACGGCGCATCCAGTCGACCATCTCCTGCCAGTACTCGCAGTCCATCAGCACGACCGGGAAGTGGAAGACCTTGCCGACCTGGATCAGGGTCAGCGACTCGAACAACTCGTCCATCGTGCCGAATCCGCCGGGGAAGATGACGAAGCCCTCGGCCGCCTTCACGAACATCGTCTTGCGGGCGTAGAAGTGGTCGAACGTGAGGCCAAGGTCGACGTAGGGATTCGCCGCCTGCTCGTGTGGCAGGCGGATGTTGAAGCCGACCGAGAGCCCGCCGGCCTCTTGCGCGCCGCGGTTGGCCGCCTCCATGATCCCCGGCCCGCCGCCGGTCACGACAGCCCAGCCGGCGCGGGCGAACTCGGCACCGACCTTGCGCGCCAGATCGTAGAAGTGCTGACCCTCGGCTACCCGTGCCGAGCCGAAGATCGAGACCGCCGGTCTGTCGATCTTGTCGACCGCCTCGAAGCCGCGCCGGAACTCGGCGGCGATCAGCTGTACGTGGCGTTCGTGCTCGCCGTCGGTGCTGGATAGGACCTCGCGGTCCTCGAGTCGTCTGGTCGGAGTCGGGTCGCTCATCTAGTGCCTCTTCGCTCGCGTCTTTCAGGACGCTTGGCGTGACAACAAGTTATCGACTCGATCCTCTCGGGGCTGAGATCCACAAGCGGCAGCCGTAGGATTCAAGTGGGATGATGCGCCCGTTGCCGAGCAGTGCTCGGATGGCTTTTCGATTACCGGATAGGAGGTCGCCGTGTATTGGTCTCGGGTTGGTAGTAGCCGGCTTGCCACGCCGCTCAGGGTGGTCCTTGTCGTTCTGATCGCAGCGCTCATGCTCGCGGGGGCGGCTGCCGCGGGCGGGGGCCTGTACAAAGGCAAGTCGAAGCAGGGAATGCCCGTGTCCTTCCGCGTCAGCGGATCGTCGGTGAAGAACTTCTCCCTGACGGGGAACGCGCTCTGCATCGCTGCTAGCAAGAGCGGCAACGAGTCTTACGTCTTGAAGTCGCCGAACGCAGGCCACCTCAGTGGAGGAGGCGCGTTCACGATCAGCTATGTCAAGAACACCACTCACGTCAAGATCACCGGCAAGGTCTCCGGCAACTCGTCCAGCGGCCGCGTGGAGCTTCACTACACCAAGCTCTGGCAGGGGTCGTCGGGGTTGGAGGCCGCAACGTGCTGGATCAAGACGAACTGGACCGCGAAGCGCTGACAAACAGACAGCAGTTCTGGTCACATCCGGCGACCGGGACGGGCCGATCGCTCTGAATCCGCCCGTCGGCGGCTTCCGGCTCGCCGGCCCCGCGGTATGCGTACGATTGAGCCGCCATGGCCGGCGAAGACATCCGCCAGACCGAAGCGGGAATCGAGATCAAGCCCGTCTACTCGCGCGAGGACGTAACCGAGCTCGAGCCTGAGCTTCCGGGCGCCTATCCGTTCACACGCGGCCCTTACACAACCATGTACCGGGGCCGTCCCTGGACGATTCGCCAGTACGCCGGCTTCGGCTCGGCCGAGGAGACGAACGCCCGCTTCCGCTACCTGCTCGAGAAGGGCCAGACAGGGCTGTCGGTCGCCTTCGACCTGCCCACCCAGCTCGGTTACGACTCCGACCATCCGCTCGCCGAGGGCGAGGTCGGGCGCACAGGTGTGGCGATCGACTCGCTGGCCGACATGGAGCTGCTCTTCGCCGAGATCCCGCTCGACCAGGTCTCGACCTCGATGACGATCAACGCGCCGGCGGCCCTGCTGCTCCTTCTCTACGAGCTGGTGGCAGGTAAGCAGGGAGTGGCGCCCGAGAAGTTGCGCGGCACCGTCCAGAACGACATCCTCAAGGAATATGTCGCGCGCGGTAACTACATCTTTCCGCCTCGGCCTTCGATGCGGATCACGACCGACCTGTTCGCCTATTGCGAGAAGCACCTGCCCGGCTTCAACACCATCTCGATCTCCGGCTACCACATCCGCGAGGCCGGCTCGACGGCGGTTCAGGAGCTTGCCTTCACGCTCGCCAACGGGATCGCCTACTGCCAAGCGGCGGTTGAGGCCGGGCTCTCGCCCGACCGTTTCGGCGAGCGTCTCTCCTTCTTCTTCAACGCCCACAACGACTTCTTCCAGGAGGTGGCCAAGTTCCGAGCCGCGCGGCGCCTCTGGGCGAAGATCATGAGCGAGCGTTTCGGCGCCGCCAACCCGAAGGCACAGATGCTTCGCTTCCACGCCCAGACCGGCGGCTCGACACTGACCGCGCAGCAGCCCGAGAACAACATCGTCCGCGTCGCTCTGCAGGCTTTCTCCGCGGTTTGCGGCGGCGCCCAGTCGCTACACACGAACTCCTTCGACGAGGCCATGGCGCTACCGACCGAGCATGCGGTGCGAATCGCGCTGAGAACGCAGCAGATCCTCGCGAGCGAGACGGGCTCGACCGATAGTGCCGATCCTCTCGGCGGCTCCTACTTCATCGAGGCGCTGACGAGTGAGCTGGAGAGCCGCGCAATGGAGTTGATCGAGCGCATCGATACGCTCGGCGGAGCCGTGGCGGCGATCGAGCAGGGCTTCGTCCAGGCCGAGATCGAGGAAGCCTCCTATCGTCATCAGCGCGAGGTCGAGTCGGGCGAGCGCGTGATCGTCGGCGTCAACCGCTTTCAGGAAGAGGACGGCGCCGCGGCGATCGAGCTGCACCGAATCGATCCGGAGATCGAGCGACGCCAGTGTGAGCGCACCCGGGCAGTGCGCACGGAGCGTGACGGAGCGGCGGTTGAGAAGGCGCTCGAGGCGGTGCGCGAGACGGCGCGCGGAAGCGAGAACCTTTTCCCGGCGATGCGCGAGGCGCTGCTTCTCCAGGCCACGATCGGTGAGATCTGCACGGTGCTGCGCGAGGAGTTCGGCACCTTCGACCACGCCTAGGTGTGGCTGTGAACTTCGAGCTCAGGCACGGCGTCAACATCTCTCACTGGCTCTCGCAGTCGGAGCGTCGCGGCGCCGAGCGACGCGCCTGGTTCAACGCTTTGGATGTCGAGAGAATCGCATCCGGCGGCTTCGACCACCTTCGCTTCCCCGTCGACGAGGAACAGCTCTGGGACGGGCAGGGCCGGCGTGAGCCGGAGGCTTTCGAGCTGTTCGAGCAGGCGCTCGGCTGGTGCGAGCGCGCCGAGCTGCGGGCGATCGTCGACCTGCACATCGTTCGTTCCCACGACTTCAATGCCGCCGGCAGGCCGCTCTTCACGGACGCGGCCGAGCAGGACAAGTTCTGCGCGCTCTGGCGCGATCTCTCCGCGGCGCTCGCGCACTGGCCGCTCGAGCAGGTCGCCTACGAGCTGCTGAACGAGCCCGTCGCGCACGATCCCGGGGACTGGAACCGGCTTGCCGCACGGGCACTCGCCGAGGTGCGCACGCATGAGCCCGGGCGCTTCGTGGTAGTCGACTCCAACGGCTTCGCCGATCCGCGCGCCTTCTCCGATCTACGCGTTCCCGTCGACGAGCGCCTGATCCTCAGCTTCCATTTCTACGACCCGCTTCTGTTTACGCACTACCGCGCGCCCTGGAGCGCCGTCGGCGCCTACGACGGCCCGATCGACTACCCGGGCGAGCTGGTTTCGCGCGAGAACTGGGACGCTCTACCTCCGGACGTGCGCTTTGCGGCTAGAGACGAGCGCGTTTTCGCGCCGGCGGACATCGAGCGGGTGCTCGCGCCGGCGCTCGCGCTCGCGAAGGAAACAGGCCTTCCGCTTCTCTGCGGCGAGCTCGGCGCTCTCGCTACCACGCCCGAGGCCGCTCGCGAGCGCTGGTACCGGGACGTGCTCACTGCTCTCCCCCAGCACGAAATCCCCTGGACGGTCTGGGACTACAAGGGCGACTTCGGCGTTTTCGACAGCGAGGGCCGTCCGACCCTGGTGCGCCGGGTCTTGAGCGACTTCTTGGGTTGAGCCTTATCGTCTCGCGCCGCCGCGTGGAGGATGCCCGTCCCACCACTCGCTGCGATCGTAACCGCGAAACTCACACCGGTTTGTCACGCGTCCGTGCCGAATCAGTCAACTATCGACAGGAAGCAGGGGCGGCGCCTGCGTGACAGAGCAGCCTAAGATCTACCGAATTGTTGTCAGGAGCCAGACTGAAGTCTGGCACCTGAAGTGAGGAGAACAATGCGCATCCTGCTCGTCTCGCAGATGTACCCGGGGCCCGAAGCTCCCGATCTCGGCGTCTTCGTCGCTCAGCTCGAAAGCGAGCTCGAGCGGCGCGGGCACGAGCTCGAGCGGGCGGTGCTCGACCGGCGCTCCGGCGGTAAGTGGCGCTTCTTCTCTCTTGCACGTGCGGCGCGAAGAAGGGCGCACAGCTTCAAGCCCGAAGTCGTTTACGCCCACTTCCTCGTCCCTTCGGGATTGATCGGCGCGCTCGTCTCGAAGGCGCCGCTCGTGGTCACGGCGCACGGGCAGGACGTGCGCAACATCGGCTCGGCCCGAGGTGTGCGCGCGCTGACGAAGTGGACCGTGAGACGGGCGAGCTCAGTCATCGCCGTTTCTCGCTTTCTCGCCCGCGAGCTGGAGACGAAGCTGCCCCAGGCGCGCGGGAAGATCAGCGTGATCGACTGTGGCGTCGATCTGGAGCACTTCCGGCCGCGTGACCAGGCAGAGGCTCGGCGTGAGCTGGGCTGGGAGGGGGAAGGCCCGCTCTTCCTCTGTGCCGGCTCGTTGACGGAGCGCAAGAACGTGATTCGGCTGGCCCGCGCCTTCGAACGCCTCGGAAGGGGCTCGCTCGTGTTTCTCGGTGACGGACCGCTGCGCGGGGAGCTGGAGGGCTTCGCCGGAGTGCGCGTCCTTGGCCACGTTCCTCACGAGCGGGTGCCGATCTGGCTGGCGGCCTGTGACGTTCTATGCCAGCCGAGCCTGATCGAGCCTTTCGGCCAGGTTCTGCTCGAGGCGATGGCCTGCGGATGCCCGGTTGTGGCAACGCGCCTCGGCGGCCCGCCCGAGTTCGTTCCGCCCGGCGCCGGGGTGCTCGTCGACCCGAGCAACGAGGAGGAGATTGCGGCGGCGCTCGACAGCGCCGCGCACTTACCGCGCCCGAACGAAGCCGGTATGGCCGCGGCGGCGGAGCACGATGTCCGACTCCAAGCCGAGAAGATCGAGGCATTACTCGAGCAGACGATCAGCCACGGCTCCGGGGGCTAGGCTGACGCTGCTATCCTCGGCTCGCTCATGCTCGGCTTGCTCGCAGGTTTCCACATCCTCGTCTCGATCGGACTGATCGTCCTGATCCTGATGCATTCCGGGCGCGAGGGCGGCCTCGGCGGCCTCGGCTTCACGCCGACTTCGCAAGGCGGCACCCACATCGTCGAGCGCAATCTGACCCGTTTGACGATCGTCGTCGCGATCGTCTGGTTTATCGATACGGTCGGGCTCTTCCGGCTTCTCAAGTAGCCGGACGACGCTCCGAAAGCCGGTACAATCCCGGCGCCACGCGCTGGTGGCGGAATTGGTAGACGCGCAAGGTTGAGGGCCTTGTGGCCCGAATGGGCCGTGGAGGTTCAAGTCCTCTCCAGCGCACTTCTCGACGCACTGAACGCCGATCGGCCCTCCGGGCCGATCGGCTGACGATTCTGGACTGCAGGATGCGGCGGCCGCGTCGCTCGTCCGTACCGGGTGTACTGTCCTGCGCGCCGCGGCCACCACTTCCCTTACCAGAATCGCCTCAGTGCGCCGAGAAACACTGGTGAACTATCTCGGCGAAGAACCGCGCCGCTGGTGCGAATTCCTCGCGTCTCCTGGGCACGCGCTCAGCTAACGGCGATCGTGGCCTAAAGGGTTAGCAACGGCGTTCGCTGAGTCGTAGCTGCGCATGTCGACCGCGGCCGCCGCCGGAATCGATCGAGGGCCGGCTCGCGCTTCTTCGATCGTTGACCGCGTCCGGAAGGAGCGGTAGCCTTAACAGCGAACAGACGTTCGTAAACGTTTACGTCGGCCAAGGAGGATGGCTTGCTAACGCCGCGACAGAGAGAGATCTGGGATTACCTTCTCACCTACGTCGAAGAGCACGGTTACCCGCCGACCGTGCGCGAGATCGGGCAGGCAGTCGGGCTCGCCTCGCCCTCCACGGTGCACGCGCACCTCGCCAATCTCGAGCGAGCGGGGCTGCTCAAGCGCGATCCGACCAAGCCGCGGGCGCTAGAGCTGATCGCGCGCGAGCGCGCGGAGGAGCACAGGCTTCCTCTCCTCGGCCAGGTCGCGGCCGGCTCGCCGCTGCTCGCCGAAGAGAACATCGAGGATTACCTGGCCGTACCTCAGCCGCTCTCGCGTGGCGGCGAGGAGTTCCTGCTGCGAGTCAGGGGCGACTCGATGGTCGGCGCCGGCATTCTCGACGGCGACATCCTGGTCGTGCGCAGACAGGAGAAGGCCGAGAACGGCGAGATCGTCGTCGCCCTGGCCGGCGAGGACGAGTCGGCCGGCGAGGCCACCGTCAAGCGTTTCTTCCGCGAGGCGGGCCGCGTCCGCCTGCAACCGGAGAACGATGCGCTGGAGCCGATCTACGCGGATTACGTGCAAATACTCGGCAAGGTGACCGGTGTATTCAGGATGCTGATCTGAGGAAACGGGTATAGAGATCTCGTGACCGTTACCTCTCTTCACAGGACGCTCGAGCAAGAGCTCTGGGCGCTTGCGCGTGGTGCCAGCCTCGAGTGCCTGGTCTGCGGCGAGTTCGTTTACCACGAGGGCGAAGACGTCATCTGCCCGGAGTGCGGCTCGTCCTGGCCGGGGCTCTTGAGACCCGCTGGCGCAGCGCTAGACTGCGAGTCGCAGGCCGGGTGACCGCGAGCCGCTCCGGCGGCCCGAGGAAAGTCCGGACACCGCAGGGCAGGACGCTGGGGAAACCCCAGGCGGCGAAAGCCGACGGAAAGTGGCACAGAAAGGACACCGCCTCCGGGAGACCGGCGGTAAGGGTGAAAAGGTGGGGTAAGAGCCCACCAGCGTCGTGGTGACACGGCGGCTCGCCAAACCCCGTCTGGTGCAAGGCGAAGCAGGTCCCGTTCAGGTGGCCCGCCCAGGGACCGGGTACGCCGCTCGAGCCGTCGGGCAACCGGCGGCCTAGATGGATGGTCACACTCGACAGAATCCGGCTTACAGGCCTGCTACGGAAAACCCCCGCACGCGGGGGTTTTCTAGCTGCGCCTTCGGCTACCGAAGCCCTTACATCTGGGCCGATGGAGGCCGGCCCGGCTCAGCCCCTGAGCGCAATCTCGAGCGTCGTTCCCACCCCGCGCTTGCTCGAGAGCGCGAAGTCGGCGCCGATCGTGTCCGCGCGTCGGCGGATGTTCTTCAGGCCTTGGCCGGCGCCTGAATGAGAGCCGTCAAAGCCGTCTCCGTCATCCCGGACAGTGACCGTGCGCCTGCCACTGCTCTCCATGATTTTCACTTCGGCCCAGGACGCGTTGGCGTGCTTACGCACGTTCGTCAGCCCTTCCTGGACGATGCGGAAGATCTCGATCTGCTCGTCGGGTGCGAGGCGAATGTCGGGATCGATCTCGGCATCGACCTCGAGCTTTCCGTCTGCGCAGAGAAACTCCACGTAACGGTGCAGGGCGGCGTCGAAAGGCGCGCTTCCACCGGCCGAGGACAGAGCCAGCACCGCGAAACGCGCCTCCTGCTGAGCAAGAGCGGCAACCTCCTCCAAGCGCGGAAGAACATTCTCGAGCTCGGCCCCCGCCCTGAGCATGTTGAGATGCGTCGAAAGCGCGAACAGGTACTGAGCCAGCCCGTCATGAATTTCGCGCGCGACTCTGGCTCTCTCCTCTGAGACGGCGCGACCGAACTCCGCATCACGGATCGCTCGCCAGACGCCGACGACCAGCAAGACGCAGGCAAGTAGGCGCAGAAAATCGCCCAGCGCCGCCTGCCTTCCGGGCAGGAGTGGCTTGAACACGAAGTTGAGACTCGAGAAGAGCCACAGCGTCGCCGCCAACGCGAGCCAACTGTCCAGATCTTCGAGCCAGCGTCGATAGCGCAATCCGAAACCCACCATCGCCCCGAGATAGAGCAAGGCGAGTAGCGCGAAGGCGAACGTCAACGGCAGCTGTGGCCCGCTCGAGGTGTCCGAATTGGCGACGGCCTGGACGAGCGCCCGAGCTCCGCTCCAGATGACGAGCAGCGCGAGTACCCCCACGCCGAGCGTCACCGGAAGCGCTCGATCGGGCCTTCGCGCCTGTCCACGAGCGAACGCCGCTGCAACGATCAGCGCGGCCGAGAGGATTCGTCCGATCAGGCCGGCCCACGCCTCCGGCTTGCCGATCGCCGACCCGCCCAGAGTCGGCGCGATCTCAAAAGCGAGTATCGAGATAGCCGCAACGCTGAAGCCCGCGCATAGAAGCAGATCCATGCGCCGCGAGTCGACCGAGAAGCGGATACCGGCCAGTACCGCCACCAGCGCCGACGCCAGCGCTATTGCGGTGTTGAGCACCAGCAGGAGCTCAGGGAGATCGAAGGTGCTCGGAAGGCTCCGATACGAGCCCCAGAGCGCGAGCGCCGCGCCGAGAAGGGCAATGAGCAGAAATTCCCCGGCCAGCCAGGATTGAAGAGCGTTTTGGTTTTGTTGGCGCTCGACGTCCACGTATCCCCTATTCGGCAACAATAAGGCTGCCGATAAGGGACGAGACAATGGCCAACCGCGTACTAATCGTCGACGATCACCCGTTGACGCAGGAGGCTCTTGCGTCACTTTTAACGCAGCACGGCTTCGAAATCGTCGCGCAGGCGTCCAGTGGCGACGAGGCGATCAAGCAAGCGGCGAAGCAGCAACCGGATCTCGTCCTGCTCGATCTTTCGATGCCGGGGATGAGCGGGCTCGAAGCTCTTCCGGAGATTCGCAGAGTCGCGCCAAGCTCCGAGGTCGTCGTTCTGACGGCTTCAGGTACTGAGGAGAACCTTCTGCGCGCGATCCGGGGCGGCGCCTCCGGATACCTTCTCAAGACGGAGCCGCCGCCGCGCATCGTCGAGTTCTTGCGCGGGGTAGTGAACGGCGAGGCCGCGCTCTCGGGATCGATTGCGCGGCGTCTGCTCGAGCAGGTGCGCGATGGGAGCCACGATCACGCCGTGCCCGACGAGATCGCCTCGCTCCTATCGGCCCGCGAGCTCGAGGTGCTCCTTCTCCTCGACGAGCACCTGGGCACGGAAGACATCGCGCGCCGCCTCTACATCTCCGAGCACACGGTACGCTCGCACGTGAAGAGCTTGCTGCACAAGCTCGGTGTGTCGTCTAGGCGTGAGGCGCTCGAGGCGCTCTTGCACGCGCGCGGCTGATCCCGGCCGCTCGAATCACCTGTTGCGAGGGAGGCGCGGGGGTTGCACTCACCCACGCCGAAGACCGATTATCTGATCAACGGGATGGCTGCAATGATTGGCGAGCGCGACCGGCGAAAGCCGGTCGCAGCTCATCTCGGGGCTGGTAGAGACGAGCATCGCTTCGAGCGCTCTCTGCGATAGTCCGCTCGAGAGGCGAGGTTGGCTCGATCCGGATCTCAGGACGGGTTGTTGAACCCCTCGACCGTGAGCTCGACGAGGCGCGGAAGAGAGCTGAGGTTATAGCCACCTTCGAGCACGGCGGCGACTCGCGGAGCGAGGCTCGCAGTCCAGCTCGCGAGTTGGTAGAAGGCCCGGTCTGTGAGTACGGTCGGCGAGAGCGGGTCGTCGCGGTGGGCGTCAAAGCCGACCGATACGAGCACGATCTCGGGCGAGAAGGCCTCGACCGCCGGACGGGCAATCTGCTCGAACGCCTGCAAGTAGGAACGATCACCGGTGCCGCCCGGTAGCGGAATGTTCAGCGTTGTCTGGTTTTCGCCCCCGGGCACGTCTTCCCCAGCTTGATTATTAGGGCTTGGCCCGCCCGTGCCCGGGTAATACGGCCAGGCGTGGAGCGACACGTAGAGAACGCTCGGATCGTTCCAGAAGATCGACTCGGTACCGTTCCCGTGATGAATGTCCCAGTCGAGTATTGCAACTCGCTCGATCCCGAGCTCGGCCTGGGCATAGCGCGCGGCAACAGCGATGTTGTTGATCAGGCAGAAGCCCATCGCCTGCTCGCGTGAGGCGTGATGGCCCGGCGGTCGCACGAGCGCGAAGCCGCCGCGGCGCACGGCTTCGAGTGTCATCCCGGCGGCAAGCTTGGCTGCCTCGGCGGTCGAGGGAGTGACGAAAGTGTCGAAATCGATCCACCTCGTCCCCTTGGTCTCCTCGAAGAGGCTGTCCAGGTAGCTGGGCGAGTGAACTCGTTCGAGGTCCTCGCGCGTTGCCGGCTCGGCGGTGATGTGCTCGGCACTCCCGGAAAGGAGAACTTCCAGGCGCGCCTGCGACTCGGGGTGATACTCCGGCGCCGGATGGAGACGAGCGAGCTCTTCATTGATCAAGGCTTCTATGGCGCGGCCCTCCCGATTCCGACCATACCGGCGACGTAGCTTCGAGCGCGAGCGGGATGCCCGAGCGCGAAGTTGATCTTAACCCGCGGAGAGATGGGCTCGGTTTTGATGATTTGAGCGGTTACGCGGCGAGGGCACGCCATCTCTCGGTAGGTCGCCGCTCAAGTGACCTCGGGTTGCTCCGATAAGGTGTCGCACGGTACCCATGAGCTCGAAGACACTTGTACTCGCCGAGAAACCGTCCGTCGGCCGCGATCTGGCCGGCGTGTTGCCCGGTGCCTTCGCGAAGCACGAGGGCTACCTCGAATCCGACACGCACATCGTCACCTGGGCGGTCGGGCACCTGGTCGAGCTGGCCGAGCCTGAGGACTACGACGAGCGGTTCAAGCGCTGGCGAATGGCCGACCTGCCGATCGCGCCGGATGCCTTCAGGTTGAAGCCGCGCGACTCCAAGTCTCGCAAGCAGCTGAACGTCGTCTTGAAGCTGCTCAAGCGCGAGGATGTCGACAACGTGATCAACGCCTGTGATGCTGGGCGCGAGGGCGAGCTGATCTTCGCCTATCTCTACGAGGTCTATCTCGAATCTCGTGGCGCGAAGCCGAAGCCGGTGCAGCGCCTCTGGATATCCAGCATGACCAAGCAGGCCATTAGCGCGGGCTTCGAGCACCTGCGCCCGGGCGAGCAGATGAGCTCGCTCGAGGCCGCCGCGCGCTCGCGCTCCGAAGCCGACTGGATGGTCGGCATGAACGCAACTCGAGCGGCCACGATTCGCGGCCGCGCCTGGGTGGGTGGTGTTGTTTCGCTCGGTCGGGTTCAGACGCCGACGCTGGCGATGATCGTGGGCCGCGAGCGAGAGATTCAGGCTTTCGTCGCCGAGCCCTACTGGCTCGTTCACGCGACTTTCGATCTCGGCTACGAGGGACTCTGGTTCGAGGGTGCCGAGACGAGAATCCTGAGCGGAGAGCGCGCTCAGGCCATCGCGGCCAAGGTGGCCGGCGCGGAGGGCGTGGTCGCCTCGGTCGAGCGCAAGGAAGCAAGCGAGCGCTCGCCGCTCCTCTATGACCTCACCTCGCTGCAGCGCGATGCCAACCGTCGCTTCGGTTTCTCGGCACAGAGGACGCTCAGGGCGGCGCAATCCCTCTACGAGAGCAAGAAGGCGATCACTTACCCGCGCACCAGCTCGCGCTTCCTCTCGGGCGACATGGTGTCGCTGCTCAAGCCCACCGCCGCGACGCTCGAGCCGATCCACGAATATGCCGAGGCGGCACGGTTCGTGCTAGGGCTCGAGAGCCTGCCGCTCGGGCGAGTCGTCAACGACGCCAAGATCGAGGATCACCACGCGATCATCCCGACCAACGTCGAGCATGAGATCGAAGCGTTTTCCGACGACGAGCGGCGCATCTTCGATCTCGTCGCGCGCCGCTTCCTGGCCGTCTTCCATCCGCCCGCGCGCTACGCGAACACGACCGTCGTCAGCGAGATCGAGGGCGAGCTGTTTCGCACGCGTGGAAAGGTCACGCTCGCGCCGGGCTGGCGCGCCGTCTACGGCCAGGGCACGAGTGGGAACGGGAAGACCAGCGACTCGCGCGAGGACGAGGACGCCGAAGGCGGCGAGCTTCCGGCTCTGACCGAGGGCCAGAAGGTGCTCTGTGTGAGCGCCGAGAGCGAGGCCAAGGAGACGAAGCCGCCGCCGCGCTACAACGAAGCCACGCTGCTTATGGCAATGGAGACGGCGGGAAAGCTGATCGACGACGACGAGCTGCGCGAGGCGATGAAGGATCGCGGCCTCGGCACGCCGGCAACCCGCGCCGAGACGATCGAGACACTGATTCGGCGCGAGTACATTGAACGGGCCGGCAAGGAGTTGCAGCCCACGCCCAAAGGCATGCAGGTTATAACCATGCTCGAAGCGCACCCGCTCACCTCGGCCGAGCTGACGGGAGACTGGGAGAAGCGCCTCGGCGATATCGAACACGGCTCGGGCGATCGAGAAGCCTTCATGAAGGAAATCGAGCGCTTCACGCGTGAGACCGTGGAGAAAATCGCGGCTCTGGATCGCGAAAAACTTCGTCCCGAGAGGGTTGAGCTCGGCCCGTGCCCGCGTTGCGGCGCCGAGACGGGCGAGATCATCCGTGAGAATTCGCGCGCCTACGGCTGTACGAGCTGGAAGAGCCGCGAGGAGACGGGTTGCGGCTTCGTCATCTGGAAGAAAGTGGCCGGACGCTCAATTACGCCCGAGATCGCCCGACAACTACTTGCACAGGGACGTACAAATGACGTAATATCCGGATTCCGAAGCCGAGGCGGCAAACCTTTTCGCGCGCGCCTCGTCTTGAACGCTGAAGGACAAATCGAGTTCGAGTTTCCCACGCGCTCGCAAACTGCCCAGCCGACCGCTGCGGAATAAAGAAGGGTCGGAGCCCGTTTTGTTGTAAACGAGCCTCAGGAGAGGGCTCGCGAGCCGCGAGGAGAGATCAGAGCGAGTAAAGGTCGGAACGAGTAAGGGTTCGTGGCGGAGCCAGATGGAAAGAAAGGATTAGAGGGTCACTTGACGCACAATCACTTGCAGGAAGTATTCGAGAGCAGCGAGAACGTCCGCGCCTTCGTGGACGCCGCTGAGGAGCGCGGCATCGTCGAGCTGGCCGAGATCGAGGCGCTCGTCGTTGAGCACGACCTCACCGAGATCGAGGTCGAGGACCTGATGCGCGAGCTCGAGCGGATCGGTGTCGAAGTTACCCGACCGTTGGAGGCAGCGGCCGGCGAGACCGCTGCACCGGTCGAGCCCATACCGGTCGAGGTGCCGGAGCTCTCTGGCGCCGCCGACAGCTTGCAGCTCTTCCTCGCCGACGTAGGCAAGCACAGGCTGCTGACCGCGGCCGATGAGGTGTCTCTCGCCAAGCGCATCGAGCGCGGCGACCCGGTCGCCAAGAGGCGCATGATCGAGTCCAACCTGCGTTTGGTCGTTTCGATCGCCAAGGGCTATCGCGGCCTCGGCGTGCCCTTCCTAGACCTGATTCAGGAGGGGACTCTCGGCCTCAACCGCGCCGTTGAGAAGTTTGATTGGCGTCGTGGCTACAAGTTCTCGACCTACGCAACCTGGTGGATTCGCCAGTCGGTGCAACGCGCTGTCGCCAACCATGCGCGCACGATTCGTGTGCCGGTTCACGTTGTCGAGCGTCAGCAGAAGCTTTCGCGCGCCGCGCGCCGGCTCGAGGTCGAGCTGGGTCGCGAGGCGACGCGGGACGAGCTTGCTGAGGCGACCGGTCTTCCCATCCAGCACGTGGAAGAGGCACTCGGGGCCGCTTCGGCCTCGGTATCGCTGAATCAGACCGTTGGTGCCGACGACGAAGGCGAGCTCGGCGATCTCTTTGCCGACCGCGAAGCCTCCGATCCGTTCGACGAGGCAGAGGAGTCGCTGCGCAGGCAAGGCGTGCGTAAGGCGCTTGAGGCACTGCCCGAACGGGAGCGGCGCATTCTCGAGCTTCGCTTCGGTTTCGAGGGCGAGCCCTGGACGCTCGAGGCGATCGGTCACGAGCTCGATCTCACGCGTGAGCGTGTGCGCCAGCTCGAGGGCCAGGCTCTTGCACGGCTCGGTGCCCTACGCGAGCTGTCTTCGCTCGCTGCAGCCTGAGCCAAACCGAAACGCGCCTCCGACCGATCCTCGATTCGAGCGTCGAATCGAAAGAACGTTCTGCTACGTCGCGGAGTGGACTGGCGCTAGTCTCCACCCCGCCCAGGCGATCAGGGGAGGCAGCGGTAGCTCGAACACGGACAGTAGTAGTACTCGCCGCGCTTTTACTGGTGGCCGGTTGCGGCGGCTCCGGCGGCGGAACGAAGACGCCCAAGCTCGTTCTGCGCAGCTTCCCGACTTTGCGGGTCGAGATCGGTAGCGGGGCCGACTCGCTCGATCCAGGCCTTTCCTACACCCCTGAGAGCTGGCAGAGCCTTTGGAACGTCTATCTGAGCCCGTACGGCTACGGTCATGAAAACGGTGCCGCAAGCTCACGGGTCGTGCCGGCTCTGGCCGAGAACATGCCCGAGATCTCGAGGGGCGGCCGCGTATACGAGTTTCGTCTGCGCCAGGGACTTCGCTACTCCAACGGGAGGCCGGTACGTGCCAGCGATTTCGCCTACGCGATTCGCAGGCTTTACTTGCTCGACTCGGTGGGCGCGCCGCTCTTCGATGACATCGTCGGCGCCGACGTCGCCGCGGCGCGCCGTGGCCCGATCTCGGGGATCGAGACAGACGACTACTCGAGGTCGGTCACAGTGCACCTGAAGCAGCCCAGCGCAAGCTTCATCAACGCGCTTGCAAGTCTCTTCGCGGCGCCCGTCCCTCCGGGCACGCCGGAACGTGACCAGACGCATACTCCGATCCCCTCGACCGGTCCGTACAAGATCTCGCAGGTCAGGTGGCCGAAGGGGTTCACGCTGGTGCGGAATCGTCATTTCAAGCCGACCGAGACCATCCCCAAGACCAACCCCGACCGTATCGTCGTGAGTGTCGTCAAGGGCGGCAAAGCGGCGCTCGAGCAGCTGGCCGCCGGGGAAGTGGATTACGCCGACGCACCGATCGCGCCTGCTTCATTGGAAAAGGCGGAGCGCAAGAACCGTTTGCAGCTTCGTGCCAACCTCGACGCCGACACCTACTACTTCTTCATGAACACGAAACTGAGGCCGTTCAACGACGTCCGCGTCCGACGGGCCGTCAACTACGCTCTCGATCGCGAGCGACTGGTCGAGATCTTCGGAGACCGGGCCGTGCCGACCGAGAACATCCTTCCGCCGCTCTACCCGTCTTATCGAAAGCACAAGCTCTACCCGTACAACCTCGCCAAGGCGAAAGCGCTCGTGCGTGAGGCCGGAGCGACGGGAGCGACCGTGACGGTCTTTGGCCCAACGCGGCCGGTGGACGCGCCCGCGGCCGTCCTCTACCTCAGGCGACAGCTCGCCGCGATCGGCCTCAAGCCGAGCCCCGCGATAAAGCTCTTACCTCCGGCTCAGTACTGGACGACTATCGGGACCCTACGAGCACGAGCCCAGATCGGGTTTGCGTTCTGGATCCAGAGCATCCCGAGCCCGCTAGCCTGGTTCGAACCGCTGTTGAGCGGCGCCGAGACGACCCAGCTCGCGAACACCAACTACTCCTTCGCCGATTCCAGGGTCCTGAACGCCGCTATCAATCGCCTGGCCCACGAGCCGGAGCTCAGCGCCGACGTCAACGCGCAGTGGGCCGCTCTCGACGTGCGGGCTATGCGCTGGGCGCCGATCGCGCCGTTCTTGAACACGCGCTCGTTCGACGCTCTCAGTAAGCGAATCGATCTGCACTGCTACGTCTCGAACGTTCTCTACGGGCTCGACTACGGCCGGCTCTGCCTCAGGCGTGGAGGCCGCTGACTACCAGCTCTGCGGCGCGAGCCCGATTCGGGCCCGGGCGCTCGATCGGGCAATCCCTGGATAGAGGGACAGGCCGGCGCTCTCGAAGGCCGATACCCACAACTGTGGATGCTGCAGAGCGACAGGAAATACTGAGTCGTTATATCGATCACTCACGGCGCTTCGAGGAAGTTGCCCAGCGTCGTGCCGGCGCGACCAGTGGCGAGGTCATTCCCTTTGGCGCGCCGCTACGGGTAGAGCAGGAGCCGACCAGCCGTGAGCTGGAGGTTCTGCAGCTGATCTCGGACGGCCTCGTCAATCGTGAGATCGGCACCCGCCTCTTCCTCTCGGAGGAGACGGTCAAATCGCACGTCCGCCACTTGCTGGCCAAGCTTCAGGCCAGGTCAAGAGCCCACGCCGTAGCCGTTGGCTTCCGGCGCGGGCTCATAACCTAAACCCGGCAAGTTATCCCCAGCCTGTGGATATCCCTCGATAGGGGGATGCTCGTGGAACCCGAAAGGGGAAGGATCAGGGTCTCCCTACCAAGTCCTAGATAGGCCTCCGAGTACGGCAACGTTGACGCAGGCTGTCAGGAACCCGACGATTTTCAATACGCGAAGACGCATGAGTAGCTCCTCTGTCGACGATACGAATAGGAACGGATCTCCCTCGACGAGGAAGGCTGGCGTTCCCCCCGCGCCGGACTCTACAAAGGATCGGCTCGAGATGTCGCGACGGCGCGCGACGCTCCTATCGCTCTACGCATCCGCTCTGGCGCTCTCGGCCGTTGTCTTGACGCTGAGTCTGTGGGTTCACGGCGATAGGTTCGGACCGTTGATTCCAACTGCGGTGATGGCTATCGCAGCGCTGGTTAGCGAAAAACAAACGGTGCGCATGAGCCCTCACGTTGAACTCTCAGTCACTTTCTTGCCTGCTCTTTTTTCGGCGGTAACGCTCGGCCCAATTTCGACGATGTTAGTTGCGCTTGTTAGCCTTCTTGGAGATCTCCGACCGCCGTGGCAGAGGTGGTCGATATGGACTAGCTCGCGATACGTAATCCTCGGACTCGCGTCTCTCGGTGCGGCATCTCTCGGATCTACAGAAAAACTCGGTAGCTTATTCATTGCGGTTTTACTCGCCTCATTCATCGTCGTCGGTGGAGAATCAATAATCAGTTCGTTAACTGTCGCAATACGTGGCGTAAATAACCTGCTGGCGCAATTCATTGATACGGCGAAGTTAATGAGTGTCGGCCTATTGGTGTACGTACCAGTTATCGCCGGGCTCGCGTACGTGTACGACACGGTTTCGCCATGGGCCGTAGTTCTGTTCATAGGGCCAGCGATCGCTGCCCAACGGTTCTTCGTCCTATATCGTGATCAGAAGAACACGGCGACGGAGTTGAATAAGGCAATCGATCGGCTGGAGCGAGTGAACCTATCGTTTGCTACAGCTCTGGTCACAGCGCTCGACGCTCGAGATCACTACACGGCGGGGCATTCGGCTACGGTGGCTGTGTATGCACGTGATATCGCGAAGCAGCTCGGACTACCGGAAGATACTCAAAAGCGAGCGCATTTATGCGCGTTGCTGCACGATATTGGCAAGATCGGAGTTCCGACCGGAGTACTGGAAAAGGAAGGACCACTCAAACGTGTTGAGAGGCAAGCGATTGAGAACCATGCGGAGGTCGGAGCGACAATCCTAGGGCGCATAGAAGGATACGAAGAAATCGCGACAGCTGTTAGGCATCATCATGAAAGGTTTGACGGCGCAGGCTATCCGAGCCGTCAAAGCGGTGAAGACATACACGTCTTATCGCGCCTCGTAGCGGTTGCAGACGCTTATAGCGCGATGACGTCGCATCGCCCGTACCGAACAGCGATGTTTGGAGACGAAGCACGGGAACGGCTAGAACGAGGTGCGGGTAGCCAGTTCGATCCGCAGGTTGTGAAGGCGTTCATTGACGTTCTGGAACGCGAGAGCGAGTCGTACGCGACGGGGAGCGATAGAGACTTCGAGGCCGAGATCAGCAAGTTAGCGGCTCAAGAGCTCGGGCGCTCGCCGGCGCTTGCTGGGTAAAGGCATTCTGCCGCGAGGGTGGCGAGCCTCGACCTACCGTCTCGCGAACGGAGGTCGCGAGTGCCCCTTCTAACCTCGAACCGTTTTCGCCCAGTTGAGAAGCCTTATACCGTGCCTAGCCGGAAGGAATTCAGCCCTTTCGTTCGCCACTACCCACTCGCCGACTTCCACGGCGTCTGCCAGCTCCGCGTCCAACCCTGCATCGACGCGAGCGAATTCGCGTTGCCGTGAGATCAGGAAATGGTGTTTCAGCTGCAATGGTTTTAGACGGCCGACCTGCGGTCTCCCACTCTCGTCGGTCACTGGTTGGCAGACCGTGCAGTCGCAAGCCCAGTTCGCGGGCAGATGATCGATGACGGGCTGTGCGTTCGGGATAGTGAAGAACTCTCGGAGCGCTGGGACGTAGTAACGTGCCTGGGGCGCGCCGGTTGCTGCGAGCCGGTCCGAGTCGCGGTTCTCGCTGTAGCCGATACCATGGTTGAGCCCGGCAAGGCCCCGCGCGGTCAGCAGCACGCTGAGATAACCGCCGTACAGATTGCAGACGTTGATGCCTCTTTCCTTCCCTGCGGTGATAGCGCCGAGCCATCCATCCACGTCATCTTTTGTAGCGTCCACTTCCCTCCAGTCGCTTGCCCAGCAGTACACCTCGTCGCATCCGTCTGGCAGGTCACGAATCAACTCCGAGAAGCGACTTATGTCTACTTTGGAGCGGAGAGTGATAATCGGGAGCACCGCACCCGGGTGGTCGGCCTGGGCCAACACGATCGCCTCTTTCGTGAGCGCCCACCACGGATCCGTTAAGCCCTCGACTGCCCAGTAGGGCGGGACTAGGCGCAGAGGATTTTCCGCCCCCGCGTCAAGCGGCTCTCGCCCGGCAAGCGCGAGCAGATTGTTGTACTTGTCCACTTTCGCCGTCGCGCTGGTCGAATAGCGCGTTTGGAACGCGAGCACGCTGCGAACGACCTCAGGCCATCGCCCATCTTCCCAGTGTGCGCGGCGAATCTCCGCTCTCGGCCAAGTCTCGATGACCGCAGGGTCGTGGATCGCGGCGAGCTTGAGGTGCGAAGCCTTTGGCGCGGGACGTTGAATCTCGATGGTTTGGAGGAGCGGTGTGCGCGGATCGAGGAGATAGGGCTTGTGTAACGTGAGAACAAAACCGCCAGTGCCCTCGAAGTAGTAGGTAGCGAGCGTTCCCGGAACGACGAGGCCGTCCCAGCAAGGGTCAAGGGAAGTGTCTCTGAGTAGCGCCTGATCAGCGTGGGTGTAGCTAAGCGAATGCCGCACGATGAACTCCTTGAGCTTCGCCGAGCAGGTCCCTAACACGCGTCCCGCGCGTGAAGATTTCGTCTCGGATCGGTGAGCCGTCATCTGGGCGAACCGGAGGTCCAGGGCGTACCCACGGGTATGCCGTTCTTCGCGTGACGACGAGGATCCCGACGCCCGCGTCACGCGCCACGTCGTACGTCGTGCCATTGACGTTCTCGTGCCAGAGCGCAACCCAGGACGATTCCGCGATCCACCTATTCACGAAGGCCTGCTTGATAGCGCGTCGCCAGTCAAACACCTTCAGTTCGACCACGACCAGTCCCTCGGATGAGATGAGTCCAAGGTCGAGTCGCTTCTGATACCACGGAATTTCTACACAGGCGGGTGTCATTTGCGAGGCCCATCCGATCCGTAGCACGCCTCGCAGGACAGGGAGTAAAAGCGCGCTTTCCGGGGGAGCTTTACGCCGCATCTCGACCTTCGCGGATTGCACGCATGAGGGCGATATCGCCGAGAACAACCAAGATACCGAGCACCAGAGCCCCGATCGTTCCGATCGCGAAGATCACGGTCGCGATAATGACGATGTTGTGCGGCAAGTTGTAGCCGGCGGTAACGCTGTTATAGATGGCCACTGGCCCGGCTACCTGGGCAGCGACGAGGCAAACACCACACCCTATGTGACGCTGGACCAGCGTTCGCTCTTTCGCCCGAGGGGATTGGCTGTGGATCGACGCGCTCACGGCTGCGGCGAACTTCTTGGCCGTGCTTTCTGCTCGATTAAGCGCGTCGATGATGCTCTCGTTCGCCCGCCGCACGTCGATCACCTCTTCGACCAAGGCGGCGAGCGCGGGTATCACCTGACCCGTCTCATACCCGGCGACGGCCGCTCGGATATCGCCGTCACGTTCTCGGTCAATTCTCGTCCGCGCCGTGAACGACCTGATCGTGGGCCCGAAAAAGACCGCAATCTCGGCGGCGGCAATAATGCCGATTGCGGGCCAAATGGTCATTCAAGGGAACGCTTGATCCGGCTTTTCTCTGTCAAATCGGGGTAACGGCTGTAGACGTAACGCAGCAGCTGGCGAAGAGGCATCGTTCCGTAGCGGTCCTTGATCTCCGTGAGCGCCTTCTTACCCTCGGAGTTCACGCGCGTAGATAGGACCTTAGCGACGGCTCTTCCGTCTTCCGATAACTGAAGCTGGCGTTCGATATATGGACCGTCTTGGTTGATGTCCTCTTCATCAAGGGCCTCGGCTTCTTCACTCACATCAAGCCCAGACCCGACGTCGATCTGCTGCTCCGTAACAAGGCGCATCGCCTTTAAGAAGTCGACCGCGCTGTACACCTCTGGGGAATACGGGCCGTAGTGGTAGCCCTCGAAGACGAACGGCTCCGCTGTCTGGGTCGCGAAGGCGGTTTCGCGTTGGAGAAGGAAAATAAGCTTCTCGAGCCGCGTGATTCCATCGCACCGAAAGCGTTGGCGTGGATCCGTAGTCTCCGCTCCGAGTAGTAGAAGAATCGTGTCCGTCTGATCGAGTTGCGTGTCAGTCATCCCCGTTGGGGAGCTTACTACCGACATCTAAGCCTCCGCTTCTTGCGTTGAACGGGCGGACGGTGCGCTTTTGTGGCGTTGCGCCGAGTATCGACGTGACGTCGGACACATCCTCGCGCAACGCGGTTTCACCGATCGAAACACCGAACTTTACTTAGCGCCTCTCGCCGGCCGTGGCGCCGAGCGCCCCTCTCTCGGTTAGGGTTCGCCGCGATGAAGGTCGGGATCGTCGTGCCCTATTCGTGGTCGTACTGGGGAGGCGTGCTCGAGCATGCCCAGAACCAGGCCGTCGCCCTGCGCCGGCTCGGAGTCGAGACCCGGACGATCGTCGGCAGCGATCCGCCCGGCAAGCTCACGCGCATCCTCCACCCGCGCAGCGGCCGCCACGACACGCCGCCCGAGGGCGTGATCCCCGTCGGCCGCTCGGTGATCGTGCCGGCCAACGACTCACTCCCGAACATCATTCTCAGCCCCGCCACCTACCCGCGGATGAAGAGAGTTCTCGAGCGCGAGCGCTTCGACGTGATCCACGTGCACGAGCCGATGACGCCGGCGATCGCCGTCATCGCCCTTGCGCTGGCCCGCTGCACGACCGTCGCCACCTTCCATGCCTCGGGCAATCTCGGCTGGATGCGCGGTGGGATGCCGCTCTGGGGGTTTCTGCTCGACCGCCTCGACGCCCGCATCGCGGTCTCCGAGCAGGCACGCGCTTCGATCAACCGCTGGGCTCCCGCCCACTACGAGATCGTCCCGAACGGGATTCTCATTCCCGAGCGCGTCGACACCGAAGAGCGTGAGGCGAAGATCATCTTCATCGGCCGACACGATCCGCGTAAAGGTCTTCTGACGCTGCTGCGCGCCTGGCCCGAGATTCGCCGCCGCACGGGCGCCACTCTGCGCGTGATCGGCGCCGATCCGCTCTCGGTGCACCTCCTGCTGGCCCGCCATCGCCTGGGTGACGAGGGGCTCAGCCTGCCGGGCTTCCTCAGCGAAGAGGAGCTGACGGCGGAGTTGGCGAGCGCGAAACTGCTGGTTGCCCCGTCGCTGGGCGGCGAGAGCTTCGGCATGGTGCTGACGCGCGCCTACGCCTGCGCAACGCCGGCGGTTGCCTCGGACATACCCGGCTATCGCGACGTCATGGACGAGCGAGCGGGCGTGGCCGTGCCTCCGGGCGACGCCGAGGCGCTGAAGCAGGCGGTGATCGGGTTGCTGGAGGACGAGCCGCGCCGGCGGCAGATGGGCGTGGCCGCGAGGGAGATAGCCCGTGAGCGCTACGACTGGCACGACATCGCCAGGCGCCTGCTCTCGATCTACGAGCTTGCGATAGAGGGACGCTTCGACAGTGATACTGGCGGCGAGATCGTGAGGGTCTCCGGCACCAACGAAGCGTGTGGGAGCGGCCGCCGTGGTGCTCGCGATATTGGCCGGCACCGCGGTCTTGCTCTGGCTGCACGGTCCCAACTGGTCACAGCTCGGGTCGACATTCGATTCGGTGATCTGGGGCTGGGTCGGCGTGGCGCTCGCGCTGAACTTCCTCTCTATCGTCGCTCGCTCGCTGGCCTGGAAGACCGTGATCGACCAGGCGATCGATCCGCCGCGCCCGGGCTTTCGAGCGGTCATCTCGGCCTTCTCGGTCGGGTTGTTCGCGAACGCCGTGTTGCCGGGACGGATCGGGGAGGTCGCCAGGGTGGCCGTGCTGACGCGGCGTATGGGGAAGCGGAAGGGAGTCTGGGCGACACTGCTGGGAACGGTTTTCGCCCACCGGGTCTTCGATCTCTTCCCGGTGCTGGCGTTGATCGTGTACGTGCTCGTCACCGCCCGCTTGCCGGGATGGGCCGTGACCACGGTGGAGCTGTTCGTGGTTGTCGGGCTGGCGCTGTTCGTGCTCGCGCTCCTGATCGCTCGCCGGCGCGGGCGCCCGGCGCTGGAGGGGCTCGGTCCCGCACGCCGGTTGCTCGAGATGGCACGTCAGGGTCTCGGCGTGATGCACGCGCCGCTCGCTGCGGCAGTCGCAGTCGCCTTCCAGTTCATCGGCTGGGGGTTGCAGCTGGCGGCGGTCTTCACGGCCATGCGAGCGTTCAACATCCATGCGCCGCTTCCGGCGGCCGCGACCGTCCTGCTGCTCCTGAACGTCGCGATCATCTTCCCGCTCTGGCCCGGGAATGTGGGTCTGTATCAGGCGGCCGTGGCGGCGCCGCTCCTTTCCTACGGTGTTGCTACCGCCCGCGGCGTGGCCTTCGGCGTCGGCCTACAGGCGATCGAATCCTCGGTCGGGATAGGCATCGGCATGATCTTCCTGGCCCGCGAGGGACTCACCTACGCGACTCTGAAGGAGATGCCGGAGCCCCGTCAGGTCGGCCTGGAGAGGACCGCGAAACACGGCAGGCTGCGAGCGGCGAAGGTTCGGCGGCCTCGATCCGATCGCTAGTCGAGGGCCGGATCGGTGCCAACCGCCCGCTCCGTCAAACTGCGCTGCGAATGGTGGAGCCGGCGAGGACACTCGAGGTCGACGGCGAGCAGGCCAGGGTCGCCAGCTGGAGGCTGCACGTGTTGATCGAGGCCGGCTATCCGGTGCCGCTGGCCGAGCGTCTGGCACACAGCGAGATCGATCTCCATCTCGCGGTCGAGCTCATTCTGCGCGGTTGCCGCCACGAGACGGCTGCCGAGATCCTCTTATAGGGTCATTGGCGGATCAGCCAGGCGCTCGGCGTATCGCTAGAAGAAGGGAACTATTTAATGCGCGCCCGCGATACGTGAGCTTCCTCAGTAGACCGATGCCAGCGACCGGACATTCTGGGCCACGATCTTCCCGTTCTCGACCACGACGCTGAAGCGACGGCCGGTCGTGCTGTACTCGAGGTAGGTCGCCCTGCCGCCGCGCGAGGCAAAGCCGATTCGGTCTGGCGGTAGCGCGGTCCTGAGCGACGGCAGGCGCTCGATCGCGTCGCCGTAGCGAACCGAGATCGCCGCGGAGAGCTCGTTGCCGGATAACCGACGGATTCTGAACCGCATCGGATTCGAGCGTACGAAGCCGGCTAGATCGGCGGCCGCGGCATGGTCGGCGAAGTACCGCTTCCCACGCGCCGTGAAGGCGATCTCGACTGCTGCGTGATAGTGCAAGCGGTCGGGCCAGCTGTGGCCGTAGTCACCTTCGATCGTACAGCCGTCGAACGGAGTCTGGAGCCCGTCGTATACCTGAGCGACGCGCGAAGGCAACCCTCTGAACCCTCCCTCGACGACGCCGGGACTGTGGTACGTCGTGAAGGTGAAGCAGGTGGTATTGGAGCGCTTCCCGAGCAACGATCGCACCTTCTCCGAGGCACCCGAGAGATCGAAGATCACGACTCCGTTCTTGCCCGCCACGGCACTCACGCCGTTTGCCCGGCTGCGTTGGAGAGGCGCCGTTGCCTTCAGCGCGGACAGCGGAGTTGGCTTGGGGGCGGCGGAAGATCGCGGCGGCACTGATGCATAAGCGGGTGTCCAGCGGGCGAGCAGCCTCCCGCCCGAGTCGCGCAGGTTGACGGTGACGACCGCGTAGGAATCGAGAGCGAATCCATGCAGGAAGAAACCCGCATCGATCGGTTTCGAGACGAAGACGAAGGGGATCTGCTCAGAGGTGCCGTCGACGTAGTTGATGGTCAGTGAGGCCGCATCCTTCGCGAAGATGACACCGCTGACATCTCCTCCGACGTCGTCGAAGCTGATGTTGAGCAGGTACGGGTTTATGGCGCCTTTCGCATCTGGATATTCCCATGCCGTGGGCCGGGGCGACCAGCAACCGCCTCCAACCCCCGTGAACAGGGTGCAGAAGCCGCCCTTGCGGGTCGGCGCGACATAGAGCGTGTGATCCTGACCTGATGAGCGAAAGACCCCGACCTTCCGCGTCTGCGACGCGAGCGCCCGCGGATCCGCCCAGCTCGGTTGGCCGAGCGAGAGGTCGGCGAAGTACACCTTTGTCTCTAGCGGGGCAGTCTTGCCTCTGAAAAGGAAGTCCCTGCGCCCGACCCAGTCGCTCAGAATCCCGAAGGCCGGCGTCGCAAACAGGATCACGAGGAGCAAGGTGATGGAAGCGACCAAGACGAGAACGCGCCTGCTCGGGAGTCGGAGCCGACGTCGCAGCACCGCGGGCCCGATCCTGACCCGGGCACGGCGGAGGACGTCTTCCCAGTTGCCGACGGCGCCGGTGCAGTCGCCGACGAGCTCGTCGATCCGCTCGAAGAGAAGTGTGTCGCTCATCTGTGCGCTCCTTCCAGGGTCCCCCGCAGAGAACGGTGCGCGGCATGCAGGGTCGCGGCGACCGTGCCGCGCGCGATCCCCAACACCTCGCCGATCTGCTCGTATTCGAGGTCGGCGTAGTGACGCAAGAAGAGCGCCTGTCGCTGCCGCTCGGGCAGCGCCGCGATCGCAGCGCGAAGTTCAGGCCAGGAGCCACCGCGACCGTTAGGCGCGGCGAACTCATCCACGTTCTCGAGATCGACTTGGCGCTGTCCTCGCTTCACTTGGTTGCGACCGGTGTTGATTACCGTCCGCCACAGCCACGACTCCAGCGCTTCCTCACTGCGAAGCTCGTCTCTGTGCCGGATCGCTCGCGCGAATGCCTCCTGAACGACGTCGGCCGCTGCTTCGCGAGATCCCACGATCGCAAGTGCGAGTCGGAGGAAGCGCGGATAACGAGCGCGATAGAGCTGCTCGAGCATCTCGATCCTCACATCGCCGACCTTAACTCGATTCATCGCAGGTATAGACACGCGAGTGTCGTGTCGCGTTTAGTCGCTCTTCCTCGATGCCGGGCGTTAGGGGGAGTGGCGGGCGGATTAGCGAGGTGCCCGGGACGCCGAGAAGCTCCAGCTCGCCGGTTACTCGAGCGGGCCGGTGTCGTTACCTGGCTCGTCGAGCCGACGCTGGGGTCGCCGAGCTCGGGCCTCGAGTGCCGGGCGCGCGCTCTCGAGCTCGGCGCTGAGATTCTCCAAGCGCGCCCGCAGCTCGAGCTCGAAGTCGGCGACCCGCTTCTCGAGCGCGGCCCAGCTCCGGTCGGCTCGCTCGCGTAGCTCGTCGAGCCCCGCCTTCATGCGCGCCTCCATCTTGCCCGCGCTCTCGTCGCTGAGCGTGCGCATGCGGTCGCCAAGCAGAGACTCCGCCCGCCGGCTGAAGGTACCGATACCGCGCTCGAGCTCGCGGTGGAGCCGGCGCGCGGCCTCCTCGCGGGCTTCTCGCATCGCATCCTCGAACTGGCTCGCGTGACTGTCGGACACACTGCTCACGGTCCGCTCCGCGAAGCGCTGCAGCTGCTCGAGCTGCCGGCGCTCGATCTCGGCAACCCCCGCCTCGATGCGCCGCTGTGCTTCGCTCTCCTCGCGCTCGACTCGCTCCAGCAGCTCGTGCTCGCGCCGGCCGAGGCGCTCGGCAACCTCCTGAATAGCGCGCCGGCGCTCGTTGGCGAACTTCTCGAGCTCGTCCTGATTGGCCGCCAGAGCCTGCTCGATCGACGTGGACATCTCCTCGCGCAGGCGGGCGATCAGGGCTCGCTGATCCTCGCTGTCGCTGGAGATGCGCTCCCCGTCGGCCTGAAGGCGGGCCTTCGTCTCCTGGACCATCCCCTGGAGGCCGCGAACGAGGTCACTCACCTCGCGTGAGAGCGTGTTCTCGCTGCGCCCCAGGTCTCGCTGCCAGCCCTCGATTCGCTCCTCGACGTCGTGCTGGATCCCGGCGAGCATCTGCGCAAGGTTTGCCTGCACCGTCTGCTCGGCCTCGGCGATCACGTGCCGCCTCGTCTCGGCCAGCGCCCGTTCCTGCTCGGCCAGCTGCGAGGAGGAGTCGGCGCGGGCACGAGCGAGAATCCGCTCCAGCTCTCCGACCCTCAAACCGACCTCTTTGTCGAGCATGGAGCGAAGCATCGCCCGGCCTCGCTCGAGCTCGCGCTCGATCCGTCGTGTCCGCTCGAGCCCGGTCGTCATGGCGATCGCTCCGAGAGAGGCGGTGAGTGCGGCGATCGTTCCGGCGACGCTGATGGCGAGGTCGGTGCCCGGCCGAAGGACGAGCGCGACCGCGCTTACGACCACGAGGGCTCCGATAGCTACGGAAAACGCGACGATCACGCGCCGCGATCCGCGGGCGAAAGCAGCGAGCAGTAGCGCGACCGCCGCCAGGACGATCGAGGCCGCGCAGACGATCTGGAGGCCGTGGACCAAACTCACGGCCCTCATCGTACGGCAGCCGGCACCCTAAGTCAGACGAGAAAGCGCACGCACACGAACGCGGCCGCGGACAAGCTTGTCACAATGTGGTCTCGATCACGTCGAAGGGAGGCAGCTTGGAAGGTGGCTTCAATTTCCCGTTCGGGGGCGACCCCGAGGAGATCATGCGCGGGCTGCAGGAGTTCGCGGAGAAGCAGACGGAGGCACTTGCCGAGCAGCAGCGCGAGCAGTTCGCGACGCTGACGCTGAACACCGCCGTGGAGCTGACCAGCGCGGCGCTGTCGCAGTTGCAGGTGTCGGGCTCGATCGACGAGCAGGCGGTCGCCATGCGCGACGCCATGCGCGTCCTTTTCCCCGAGGCCGTGGCGCTGGTTAGTGCCGCCCGTCAGGGATTCATGCGCGGTCGCTAGGCTTCAGCGCATGGAAACGAAGTCTGCGCGCGAATTCCGCCGGGTCATCGACCTGCCTCCGTATGTCTTCGCCCGCACCGACGCGCTCAAGCTGGAGCTGCGCCGGGCCGGCGAGGACGTGATCGATCTGGGCTTCGGCAACCCCGATCTTCCCTCTCATCCGCTCGCGGTCGAGAAGCTGAAGGAGGCGGCCGAGAACGCTCGCAACCACCGCTACTCGCAGAGCCGTGGAATCCCGAATCTGCGCAAGGCCGTCTGCGACCTCTACGAGCGCAAGTTCGGCGTGCTGCTCGATCCCGAGACGCAGGCGATCAACACGATTGGCGCCAAGGAGGGTCTCTCGCACCTGATGTGGGTGCTGCTGGGGCCCGGCGACTCGGCGGTCGTGCCGACTCCGACCTACCCGATCCACCGCTTCGCGCCCATCTTCGCCGGCGCGAGCGTCTCGGATTGGCCGATGCGCGAGGGCGAGGATCTCTTCGGAAGCATGGTCGAGTCGTTCGAGCGCGCCCGGCCGCAACCGCGCGTGATCATCTTCTCTTTCCCGCACAACCCGACGACGATCTCGATCGAGCTCGACTTCATGCAGAAGGCTGTCGAGTTCGCGCGCGAGAACGATGTCGTGCTGGTTCACGACTTCGCCTATGCCGACCTCGCCTTCGACGGCTACGAGCCCCCTTCGCTCTTGCAGGTCGAGGGCGGGGACGAGGTGGGCGTCGAGCTGTACACGCTGACCAAGTCGTTCTCGATGGCCGGCTGGCGGGTCGGCTTCCTACTCGGAAACGCCGAGATCATCGCCGCCCTGGCACGGTTCAAGTCGTATCTCGACTACGGCACCTTCCAGCCGATCCAGATCGCGGCGACCGTGGTGATGAACGAGGCGCCCGACTACCCGAAGGAGCTTTGCGCCGTCTACCAGTCGCGGCGCGACGTGCTCTGCGACGGGCTGAGCAGGAACGGCTGGGAGATCGCGAAGCCGCGCGGCTCGATGTTCGTCTGGGCCGAGATCCCGGAGCCCTACAAGAGCCTCGGCTCGCTCGAGTTCGCGGTCAAGCTGATGAAGGAGGCGGACGTAGCGGTCAGCCCCGGCGTCGGCTTCGGCCCGGGCGGCGACGACCACGTTCGCTTCGCCCTGATCGAGAACGAGCAGCGCATCGCCCAGGGCGTTCGCGGCATCAGGCGCGCCCTGAGCGAGCTCGGCTAGGCGCGCCTTTCCTGCTCGTCGGTCCGGCTCGGAATGCTCGCGAACCGGCTCCGCGCGCCCGGCGTCGGCACTAGGTTACTCCCGCGCTTCTCCAGGCAGAAAAAGGAAAGGGCGCTTCCCCCAGGGAGCGCCCTTTCGTCTCGTCGCGTCGGACGAGATAGCGGCCTCGTGCCGCCCACCGAAGCAGGCGGCACGAGGCGATTCATCGCTATGAGACGCGGATGTTGTCGATTACGGATTCACCGCCACCGTTGAACGACAGGAACATGCCCTGCGCCTTGTTCAGCTCGGCGATGCAGCTGCTGGACAGGGACGTCAGGTCGAAGTTCCAGGTCGTCGGGGCCGTGAACCAGCCCGGGATGCCGGTCTGGCACCAATCCCAGCCGTCTCCCAGTTGAAGCGCGAGGTTCGCGTTGGTACCGGTCGTGCTGACAACGTCGACACTCAGCTGCGTGCGACCGGTCAGGTCGATCGGGCCTCCCGGGAAGGTGGCGCCGAACCAGTAGCCACCCGTGCTGTTGACGTCCAGTCCGTACGAGCCCTGCGAGTGAGCGGTCGTCTGCGAGACCGTACCGGCGCCGGACTGCCAGCTACCGGGGGCCCAGCCCTCCGTTCCGCTCTCGAAGTCGAACAGCACCAGCGCCGCGGTCGGGCTCGGCTTGACGGTGATGTTCACGTCGGCCACGTTCGAGACTCGGCCGACCACGTCCTTGACCGTGTAGGTCAACGTCGCCTTACCGCTGAAGCCTGCAGTCGGTGTGAACGTGAGTACCCCGTTCGCGTCGACCGAGTAGCTTCCCGCGCTGATCGCGCCGCTGGTTTGCTGGCCGGGCGTTGTCGGGTCGAGATCGACCGTCGCCGGGTTGATCTGGCTCTTCGGCGGGTAGGCGACGTCGTTGGCCGTGAGGTTGATCGTGACCGGTGTCTCGTACTCGGTCGTGGCCGTGTCGTCGTCCGCCACCGGCGGGAAGGTCAGCCGTCGCCAGCTCGACATCATCTTGGCGAAGTTGGAGATCGTCGTGCAGACCGGGCTCGGGCAGTACACCGTGAAGCCGTCATAGTCCGGATACAGCGTCGTGCCGTCACCCTGCACGTCCGACAGGATCCAATAGAGGGCCCCGTTACCGCCATAGCGTTTCACGGTGTCGGTCCAGGACTTGTAGACCGGGTTGCGGGTTGCCTTGTTCCCCCAGCCGTACTCGCCCAGCATCGACGGCTTGTGGATCATCTGAGCGAGCCGGATGTGCTCCTTGATCCAGTCCGTCGACCAGGTGGGGTCAGTGGCCTTGCCCCAGCTGTCGGGGTAGAGGTGGTAGGACATGACGTCGATCGTCGGCAGCTTCGAGATGGCAAGCTCGTCGACGCCCTCTCCCGTGCTGCAGTCGCGCGTCCAGTCACCGGCAACCTTGGGATTGTTCGGCTCACAGAGGAAGCCTTCGCTACCCGAGCTGACCAGGTGGTTGTGGTCGATCGACTTGATGTAGGCCGACATCTCGGCGGCCCAGTTCGTGATCGTCGTCGTGTTGCAGGTCGGATCGGCCGGGTAGCCGCCCGAGCCCTTGCAGCGTGGCTCGTTGGCGAGCTCCCAGGTCATGATCGTGGGGTCGTCCTTGTACTTGATGCCGGTGATCGAGTTGGTGTGATTCAGCAGGTGACTGATCCAGCCCTTGAACCACTGGCGAATCTTCGGATTGGTGTAGAAGTCGCTGTGGTACGTGCCGCCGGCCCAGCGGACGTACTGGTCCATGCCGCCGAAGTCGGACCAGTTGTTGGTGAGTGGCAGCACCAACTTGAGCCCACGCGCGCCGGCCTGAGCGACCACGTAATCCAGCCTCTGCAGGCCGTTGGCGCCGTCGTTGTAGGCGGGCTTGGTGCCGTCCCAGTACTGGAAGTAGACGCCCTTGTCGGCGCTCCAGACGGAGTTGGAGCCGTCCTGGTTGCCGATATCCATCCAGGCCCAGGTACGAACGACGTTGAAGCCGTTGGCGGCAGCCTTGTCCAGCACTGCGTTGGTCATCACGTTGGGGCTGTAGTCGAGGTAGTAGTTGTTGGTGCCGGCAAAGCGGAACGGCTTCCCGTCGAGCACGAGCTGTGCTCCAACTCGCTTGACGAAGCCGCTGTCGTGCCCACGCACGCAGCCGATGGCGCTCGAGCTGGCTGAAAGCAAGAGCACCGCCGGTAACGCGATGAGCAAAGTCATCGCCGGCAGGCGAAGCTTCTTGAACATGTGGCGAATCCCCTCTCAGTTCGACGCACCGGTTTTATAAACCGGTTTACCGCGGCAGCCTTTCGTATCCTGGGAACGTTGTCAACACCGAACCGTCCGTACTTCGTATCCACCCGTGTGTTCGAAAGTGGCGACCATATGGAGGCTCGCGGGCAGGGCGTGTGACGGCATCACGTTCTTCCGCCCGCCACCGTGAGCGCCAAGCGGAATGAAGACCCGCCCGCGGGTTCGGGACACGGTGGCGAGTACGGGGGATAGGCGGGGGGAGAGTTGGAGTGAGTCACTCTCCGTTGTGAGGTGTTCGCCCGGTTTGCCCCGTCGCTCGTGTCTTCGTCTGTTCTAGCGGCAGTGGGGCTCTTGATGCGAGCGCCCGCATCTAGGAGAGCTCGTCTTAAATGAGACATTCCGCTGTCTCGATGAAAGCGAGCTATGGGCGGCCGAGCCCAAGGGCTCGGCCGCCCTTCCAATCAACCGAGCGTGATCTGAGAGCGCGTGGTCAATAGCTTGTGACCCTGCTCGTAGCGGAGCGTGAGCGTATAGCGCCCGGCCCGCAGACGGCGAAGGGCATGAAGCTTCAGGCCCTTCTTGGTAGCGGCGCCGGTGGCATAAAGCACGCCGTCTCGGCTAAGAGACGCGCGGCGCACTGCGCTCGAGGTCTTGAACTTGACCGTCCCCGAGACCAGCTTGGTGGTGCATTTGTTGCGCTTGACCTTCTTTCCCTTCACCTTGACGGTGACGACCTTGCAGGTCACGAGCTCGACCTTACCGGTTGCGCCCTTAGCGCCTGTCGCCCCCTGCGCTCCTTGAACGCCCTGGGCTCCGGTCGCGCCGGTAGCGCCGGTCGCGCCTGTTGCTCCGGTTGGGCCGACCGCTCCGTCGGACACGGTTGACGTCGGGCTGCCGTTGGTCGTGTTCCCGAACACCGAGTTGGCGGCACCGTAGTACACGATCGAGCCGCCGCCTGCGGTCGCCAGGCCCGTGGCGTTCTGCGTGACAGTGTCGTTCGCCATCGACACGACGCTCGATGCCCCGCTGGCGTCGATACCGTCGCTCGTGTTCCCCGACAGCGAGCTGTTCGACACGCTGACCGGACCTGCGCTCGCGTAGAGGCCGTTCCCCGCGTTGTTGTCGATGTCGTCGCCGTCGAGCAACGTCTTCAGGGGGTCGGCCGCACCCGTGAGGTTGACCCCGTCGGAGCCGTTGTTGTTGATCTGATCGTCGTCGAGCACCAGGTGGGAGGTGCCGCCGCCCCCGGGCCCCCACACCATGAGCCCGGGCGGTGTTGTAGTCGATCTCGTCGTTGGTGAGCGTGTAGCTCGCCGGCCCCGTGTCCGCCTCGAAGCCAACGGCGTTGTCCTCGATCAGATCGTGGTCGGCGACGAGCTGGCCGGCCGAGCCGCGAGTGAACACGCCCGCCGAGCTGGCGTTCTCGATCACGTCGTTGTCGAGCACAACCTGATCGGGGGAGGAGGCCGAGTAGAGCGGGCTGGTCTGGAATGTCCGGACTCCCAACGTGCCGCCGTTGATCGTCGAGTTCTCGACGGTGACCGAGTTCGAGGCCAGACTGGTGCCTTCATCGCCCACGCCGACGCCGATGTCGGCGAACCCGTATAGATCGCAGTCCTCGATGTAGACCGGCGAGGCCTCGCTCGTACCCACCTCGAATACCGCGTCGGAGCCGGTACTCTCGCCGTTAATGTCCAGCCCGTGCAGCACGACCGGCCCGGCCGTCGCTGAGGTGTTGTCGATGTAGACTCCTTCAGAGCCGGTGAAGTCGATCACCGCGTTGACACCGCTCGCGTAGATCGTGACCGGCTCGCTGATCGTGATCGCTCCGTAGCTGCCGGACGTGAGTACGTCGATCTCACCGCCCGCGCTCGTCTTCGTAATTGCGCTCGCGAAAGTCGCGCACGGCGCACTGATCGAGCAGGTCGTACTCGCATCGCTGCCCGTCGCGGACACCCATGTCTCCGTATAGGTCGCCGCGAACGCTGATGCCGGTAGCATCAAACCGCCCACGAGCGCAACCCCCGTCGCGAGCAGCCACGACCGCGCCCGCCGCCACCTCCGCGCACCGTCACCACCCTTCGGCGCAGCACTCCCAGCCGAACCCATAACGGCCTCCTTCCCATAGTGGCGCCGCCAAAGCGCGAGCGCCGTTAAGCGGCGATGCTAACACTGACCTGACCCCCCAATCGGTCCGCCTGCTATTTATCGTTTTGAACTGAAAAGGAGGAGTCAGACATGCCCCAGAAGCGCGACCGACGCTCTTCGAGGGGGTGGCTCTGGTGGCCCTGTACGTCCTCCTGGCGGTGGTGACGCTGTACGACTGAGTCGCGCCTGCGAGCGCGAAAATCGAGCCCGGTGCCGATCGCGCGGTGTTACCTGGAGTCGATTGAAAGGCGAATCCGGCTGTGAGAATCTTTTCGCAGCAGGGGGCATTGCAGGCGAGGGGAGGATCAGATGTTGAAGCGAACCAGGGTGCTCGGCCTTGCCGTGCTCGTCGCCGGGCTTTGCGCCGTTGCGATTCTGGCGCAAGCGGGGGGGGCGACCTCGAGCAATCTGCCGGCTTCGGCCGGCGCCGTATCCACGAGCATCGTTCCGCCACTGATGGGCAGTTTGATGAAAGCCTCATCGGTCACGGCCGGGATGAACTGGGTAGACGGAGCGACGAACGAGAACGCGACTTTCATCTACGAGCCGTGTATCGGCTGCGTCATGGAGGGATACGACGCCGCCTTCACGAGTTACTACACCTACACCAACTCCAGCGGTACTCCGACCGGCGTCTTCCCTCAGGCCGGCGACATCTACTACATGGCGGTCGTCCTGGACGTGATCGGCAACCCTGGCAGTGGCGGTGAAGCCGCCAACGACGAGATCCAGCTCCCGAGCAACACCTCGCTGGCGATCGATTCGAGCCACCCGACGTACTGCTACTTCTACAACTCGTCGGGCGCGGTCATATCGCGGCCGACCTGCCCCTCGCCCACGGTGGGAGGAGCTCTTCCCATCTCGCTCGGAGGCGCTCCGATCGCCAGTTACGACACCTTCGAGGAGGACTTCCCGGTCAGGACGACGGCGCCTCTGAACGGCCTCTGCAGCCAGACCTGGCCGAACGGCACGACGTACCTGGGGGGCAGTTCGATCAACCCGGCCTGCTTGCTCAACTACAACGACTGGGCGATCGGGGAGTTCAGTTCTACGACGAACGAGTTCGACTACGAGGGCATCTGGGACCCGGTCTCGACGCTGGATACGACGATCAGCTCGGAGCCGGCTTCCAGCACGACCGCGACTTCGGCCAGCTTCACCTTCAGCTCGAACACGAGCGGCGCCACCTTCGAATGCGCGCTCGACTCGGGCTCGTGGGCGGCATGCGGCTCGCCCAAGGCTTACTCCGGGCTCTCGGTCGGTAGTCACACCTTCAAGGTGCGCGCGGATAGCGTTGTTACCTACGGTGGTTACTCGCAGACTCGTACCGATCAGACTCCGGCCAGCTTCAGCTGGGCGATCACCTCTGCGAGCGGCTCGGGCAACGGGTCCGGCAACGGCTCGGGCAGCGGTTCCGGCAGCGGATCCAACGGCTCCGGTAGCGGTTCCAACGGGTCGGGCAGCGGCTCGAGCGGCTCTAGTGGCGGCTCCGGCAACGCGCAGCCCGCTGCCAAGAGCACCGGCTCGGGCAAGCTCTCCGCGGCCCACCTGTCGCTGAAGAGCTTCAAGGCCTCTCTGGCCGCCGGCGTCAAGCTCGTCTGCAACTTCTCGCCGAAGAGCAAGCATTTCGCCTATGTGCTCTCGCGCAAGCAGGGCGCGAAGTGGCTGACCGTGCGGAGCGTCAAGAAGACGGGAAGCTTCAAGGGCTCCGACACGATGACGATCAAGAAGCTCTTCGGAGGAAAGCCGCTCAAGCCCGGCAGCTATCGCCTGAAGCTGTCCGCCGACAAAAACAGCAAGTTGATCTCCTTCAAGATCACCTGAGCCCGACTTGCTCATAACCCCGCTAGTGCGGCGGTGGCAACGCCCAGTCGTGGGCTGCGCGGTCGAGTTCCAGGGCGCCTGAGCAGACCAGGCTTCTAGAATCGATCCTGTGATCGATCGCGCGATCGTTCATCTCAGCCCCCGCTCCAGGCGCATGCTCCTGCGCTGGTCGGCGCGACGACTGATCGGAGGCGAGACGCTGGAGGGCGCCTGCGATCTCTGCGCCTGCCTGAACGTCGAGGGCAAGCGCGTGGCGCTCGGGCTGCTCGGCGAGAACATGGAGAGCGAAAGGGCGGCGCGCTCGATCGCCGCCGAGGAGCGAAGAGCCCTCGAGGAGATCGAAGCACGTCAGCTCGACGCGGCGCTGAGCGTGAAGCTCTCGGCGCTCGGGCTCGACGTGGACGAGGAGCTCTGCTTCGAGCTGCTGCTCGCGCTCGCCGCCGCCGCAGACGAGAAGGGGAGCAGCGTCCTGATCGACATGGAGAGCGCGAGCGCGACCGACGCGACTCTTCGTCTCTACCGGCGCCTGCGCGGGCAAGGTCACGACAACGTCGGCCTCGCGTTGCAGGCTCGGCTGCGCCGAACGCCCGACGACATCGAAGCGCTCGCCGAGCTGGCTCCCAGCGTCTCGATCTGCAAGGGCAGCTACGAGACACCTCCCGCGGAGGCGGCCTCCAGCGAAGGCCTGGTGCGGGAGCGATTCCTGCGCGCGGTCTCTCGCCTGGCCGACTGCGCAAGCCTGATCGGCATCGCCACACACGAGCGCTCGCTGATCACGGAGAGCTGCGAGCTGCTCGCCCTGGCCGGGCGCAAGCGCGACGACTACGAGATCCAGACTCTCCACGGAGTCGCTCCCAAGCTCGAAGACGAGCTGGTCCAGGCGGGCGAGCCGCTGCGCGTCTACGTCCCCTACGGCGAGGAGTGGTATCCCTACGTCTCACGCCGGGCGCAAGGGATGGGTAGGTAAGTGATCTGGGCGGAGGCGAGGGGTTGTCGCGTCAGCGACAGCGAGGGGCGCGAATACATCGACCTCTCGGCCGGTTTCGGCGTCGCCGCGCTCGGCCACCGCAACCCGCGCGTGATGGCGGCCATCGCCGAGCAGAAGGTGGTGCATGCGCTCGGCGACCTGGCCGAGGCCGAGGTGACCGTCCGTCTGCGCCGGGCGCTGCCGCGGCCGGCCAAGCTCGGCCTGAGCGGCGAGGACGCGGTCGAGATCGCGCTCCGGACGGCGCTGCTGGCGAGCGGCAAGCCGGGCATCGTGGCCTTCGACGGCGCCTATCACGGGACCGGTTTACTCGCGCTGGCGGCGACGGGCGTGGAGCGCTTCCGCTCTCCTTTCGCCGCCTGGCTCCCGGGACCGGTCTACCGCTATCCCTTCGGCGCGGATCCCGGGCCGCTGCCCGAGGACGCGGCCTGCGTCATCGTCGAGCCGATCCAGGGCCGGGCCGGAGCACTCGTGCCGCCGAGCGATTTCCTCGAGCTTCTGCGCGGGCGCTGCGACGAGGCCGGTGCGCTCCTGATCGCCGACGAGATCTACTGCGGGCTCGGCCGCGCGGGCGAGATGCTCGTCTCGGGCGAGCTGGCCGACGTGGTCTGCCTGGGCAAGGCGCTAGGCGGCGGGCTGCCGCTCTCGGCCGCACTGCTGCGACCGGAGCTGGAGAGTGTCTGGAAGCTCGGGCCGGAGGACGTCTACACGCACACCCACTCGGGCACGCCGCTGGCCTGCGCGGCCGCGCTGGTGGTGCTGGAGGAGGTTCCGAACCTGCTGGCCGAGGTCAAGCGCAAGGGCGAGCTCTTTGCCGCCGCCGGCTGGCAGGGCGCCGGGCTGATGCGAGCCCTCCCCGGCGACGCCGCCAGGGCGCTCGAGCGCGGCGTGATCGTCGTCCCGGCCGGGCTGGAGAACGAATTGATCTCGGCCACGCCGCCGCTTGTGATCTCCGACGAGGAGATCGCCGAGGCGCTGGAGCGCCTCCCTTAACCCGGTGCCAGACTTCAGTCTGGCAGCCGGCGTGCAATGCAATTCGATACACCTGCGGCGCTCGAGCGGTTGGAGGGTTGCTAGACGCGACTCGGCTGCTCCGGGGGCACTTCTCTCTTCGCCCGCCCCCAAAACCACCCGCCCGCGGGGTTGGTTCAAAGTATCGTTCCGAGCAAGCGAAAGGCGCACGGGAAAGCGCCGGATTAGTGTCGATTCGACAACATCCCTCCGACACTCGGATGTTCTCGAGATTCGCTAGGCGCTCCGATCGGGGCTCTTTGCCTCGATCGCCTTCTTGATCTCGGGCGGAAGGTCGGTGCGGCAGGCGCAGTGCTCGAGGTGCCCTTTATGCCACTCGACTCGCTGCTCGAAGGTCGGATTCTGAGAATCCTTCCCGGCAGGCCCGCACGACTGATGCGGCCGCTGCGCGGCGCCAGGAACCACCCGAGCCGCTCACCGCACTACCAGTGCGCTTTCACGTCTCGTGCGGCCCCTGGCATCCACGCCTCGACCACCTCAGCCGCGCCCGCCTACCGGGAATGGCTCTTGGCATCCTGATCGCCAGGTGCCAGTCGCGGTTGATCTTTCCCATTCTCTCCTCCGTCAGCGGGGAAGCGGGTTCCACATCTCGATCCCGCTCGGGGCGATGAGGCGGCGTTGCAACGAGCTCGGGTCGACCGAGTAAACCGGCCCGCCGTTGGCGAAGTAACCGAGAGGGGCGGGCGTGAACGAGACGACCAGCCGGTTGTCCGCCGCCCAGCCGAGGACCATGGATTGCCCGATCTTCGGGGCGACATGAGCCTGCCCCAGCGCCTGGCCGGTGACGTAGCGTGCGTGGCCGCCCGCGACGGGGATGATCGCGGCCCAGGCGTCGAGGTTCGGGTGGGCGAGGGTCACGGCCACGAAGCGCCCGTCGGGCGAGAGGAATGCCGCCTGCGTCACCAGCGGCAACTCGGCGATGCGCCGCACCGAGCCGTCGCTCGCGAAGGCGAGGAGCTGCTCGGGCGCCCAGGACGGCGTTTTCTTGCCGAACTTGTTCGGGACGGCGATGGGCTGCTGCGAGCAGACCGCGAACACCTGCCTGGCCGTCCCGCCTGCCGGTACGCAGTAGCGATCGCCGCTGTCGATGAGCTTCCCGCTGACCAGGTCGTACAGCTTCCCGCGCTGGGCGAGGTAGCGGCCGCCTTCGATCCTGAGGTCCGGCCCCTTGAACGGGAGCAGCCGCCCGTGCGACCTGATCGAGGTCGCGTAGCTCTGCGGCGGGCAGATGCTGACCGGGCCGGTGCAGTGGCCGAAGTTGACGCTGTAGCTGAAGCTGGCCCCTGCGGCGAGCGGGAAGCGGCCGAGCTTCTCGGAGAGCAGCCGCTTGCCGGCCGGATCGATCATGTAGACGTGCCCCTGCGTGTCGTAGAGGCGCGGAAACTGCTGCTCGAGCGAGGGCACCGCCTCGGCCGGTTTGGTCGAGTAGAGGGTGAATCCCTTCAGCCGTGCGTAGACGTGACCGTCCAACCCGGTGAACGTGACCGTTCTCGCGCTCAGGCTCAGGATCCCTTGCGGCGGGAGGTTGAGCGAGCGGCTCTGGCCCGAGGGCGAGGAGCTTCCGCCGCCGCAGCCTGCGGCCAGCACACCGATTACGAGAGAGAAGACCAGCGCGCCTACCGTCGCGGTGCGAGTCTTCATCGGCACATCCTTTCTACGAAGTCGAGAAACCCGTCCAGGAAGTCGCTGAGATTCTTCCGCGTCGCCTCGTCGGTCAGGCGGCCCTGCTCGTCGAAGAGCCTGGCCGCGCCCGAGACGTGCAGCGAGCCCGGGTAGCCGAGCGCCTGCACGAAAAGTAGGTTCTGGCGCAGTTGCAGCTGGGCGCGAATGGTTCCGTAGCCGCCGGTCGAGGCGCCGACCATTCCGAAGGGCTTGTGCAGGAGCGGCGAGCCGGGCTGGCGCGAGGCCCAGTCGATCGCGTTCTTGAGCACGCCCGAGGGGCCGAAGTTGTACTCGGTGGCTCCGAGCAGGAGCGCGTCGGCGCGCTCCACCTCGCTCCGCAGCTGCTCGACGGGCTCCGGGAAGCCGAGGGCACGTACGTCGTCGTTGTAGAGCGGGATCTCGTCCAGCGAGAAGATCTCCAGCTCAGCCCGTCCGCTCAGGATCTCCCGCGCCGCCACGAGCAGGCCGCGGTTGAAGGAGGCGCGCCGGAGGCTGCCGGGAAGCGCGAGGATGCGCAGGTCGCTCAGCGGATTCTCCTTTCAGCGAGGACGAGCAGCTCCGCGGGAACGCGCTGCTCGAAGCGGGTGAAGGCGCGCTCGCCGGGAAACTCCTCGAAGGCGCGCAGGCGCAGGTTGGCGGCGGCGAGCGCCATCACGATCTCGCCGAAGCGCCAGAGCTTGAGCCCCTCGGAGGACTCGCGCGCGAAGTAGTCCTCGCGCCAGTGCAGGATCGCGTCGAGGCAGCGCCTGGCGGGGTGGACGTCGAAGAGGATGAAGCCGCCGCCGGGCCTGAGCGCTCCGGCGATGCCGTGCGCGAACTCGCCGATGTTGTCGATGCGGGCGAGCGTGCCCCCGCCGGAGTAGACGAGGTCGAAGCGCCCGCGCTTCAGCTCCAGCGGTAGCTCGTCGAGCGGCGAGTGTACCCAGGCCACGCCCGGTCCGTGCGCTCGCGCCTGCTCGAGCGCGCCGGCCGAGGGATCGACTCCGGTCACGAATGCGCCGAGCTCGACCAGCTGCTGCGTCTGGCCGCCCGTACCGCAGCCCAGGTGGCAGACGGAGCGCTCGCGCAGGCTCGGCAAGCGCTCGAGAACCCGCGCGGGCAGGTTCTCGTCCTCGCGCTCGCGGCGGCGATGGATCTCGTCCCAGACCCTGATGTTCTCCTCGGTTGGCTCCAACGGGCCTCCTCGAGTCATGCCGGAAGCGAGAAACCGCCGTCGACGATGATCGTCTGTCCTCGAATCATCTCCGCTGCGGGCGAAAGAAGGAAGGCCACCACGCCGGCGATGTCCTCGGGCGTGACCATGCGCCCGGCCGGCGTGCGCTCGCGGCCCATGCGCAACATCTCCTCGCGGTTGGGGAAATGCTCGAGCGCGCCGGTCTCGACCAGGCCGCCGGAGACGGCGTTGACACGTATTCCGCGCGGCGCCAGCTCGACGGCCAGGTAGCGGACGAGCGCCTCCAGCGCCGCCTTGGAGGCGCCGACGAGGGTGTAGTTCTTCAGCACGCGCGAGGAGCCGAGGCTGGAGATGGCGACGATCGAGGAGCCGGGCGCCATCGCCGGAACTGCCACGCTCGCGAGCTGGAGCAGGGCGCGGGCGTTGGCGTTGAGTGTCCAGTCCCAGTGGCGGGCATCGGTCTCGAGCGCCGGGCGGGCGACACCGGTGGCCGCGTTGTGCACCAGCGCGGCGAGCGGGCCGAGCTCCGCGACCTGCTCGAGCACTCGCTTGGAGCTGATGTTGCCGCGCACGAGCAGCGGCTCGGCGCCGAGCGCACGCAGCTCCGCGGCCGTCTCCTCGGCGGCCCGGTCGCTGCGCAGGTAGCCGATGGCGACACGTGCAGCGCCCGCGCGCGCCAGCTCGAGCGCGATCGCCTTGCCGATCCCGCGCGAGCCGCCGGTGACGAGCACCGTGCCCCCGCGAAGCGGGGAGGCGCTGCGCCCGAGCTCCTCCGCGCTCATTGCTTTCTCGGCAGCGGATCGGAGGCCGGCGCCGAGCTCGGAATCTTCTTCCAGCCCGGCTTCGTTCGCGGCTCGCGCTCGCCCTGCTCGGCCCTGGCGGAGGCGTAACCGAGCCGGTCGAGTAGCTCGATCTGCTCTTTCGCGTAACGCCTTGTCGGATGATCCTCGGGTAGCCCGGCAACGAGCTCGCGCAGGCGTGCGCGCAGCTGGTAGGCGAAGTGCGGCGTGGCAGGGCCGATCAACGCATCCACGTCGTCCCGAGTCGGCTCAGCCATGCCGGAAACCCTACCGTAGAAGCAGGTGGATTCCGACTCTATGTGCCCTATCGGGAACTCGTAGCGATCAGCTGCGACGCGCTTCCCGGCTGATCGCAGCGGGGAAGGTAAGTGAAGCGATAACGCTTCGCTAGACCGTTGAAGTGCACAACGACATCGAGGTGACGCCGCGATCCGCACCAGTTGCTCCAGTCAACCGGGTTCACGTATCTCCGCTGTCCGGGCGAGAGCCGGAGGTGCACCGGGATAGACAACGGATTGTTCTGGATCTTCGCGCGCTCTCGATTCTGCTCGATCTCGAACGATGCTGTCCCCGAGGCGATACAGGCCGACCCGTTCCGACTGAGTAGAAAAGCGAAAACGATCGCCGTGCCCGATTCCCCCTCGCTCTGCAGAGAGAGACGGAGCGCCGCAGGGCCGCACCGGGCGATTGTGCGTGAATGGGCGCCGCAGCCGGAAAGCGATGCGCCCAGAGTCACGCTCGCTACCGTGAGCGCCAGCGCGATAAAGAGGCGTCGAGTCCCCATCCCGGCCCGAAACTAGTGCACGGTCGTCTGTAATTCAAGGGTGCCGCCGCGGCGTGGCACTCTCATGGATGCCCGGCCTCGTATAATCGCGGCCATCGTGGTTGTCGTATACGTCATCGCGGTCGTAGTCGTTCTACTTGCGCTCTGGGCGGTATTCATCTTCAACCATCTCGTCCGGCTCGGTAACGAGGCCAAGCGGGGCTGGTCGAACATCGACGTGCAGCTCAAGCGCCGCGCCGACCTGATCCCCAACCTGGTTGAGGCGGTCAAGGGCTACGCCGCCCACGAGCGAGGGGTCTTCGAGGAGGTGACCGCCGCCAGGACGGCGATGCAGCAGGCGACCGGGCCGGCGCAGGCTGGTGAGGCGAACAAGCAGGCGAAGGCGGCGATCGGGCGTCTCTTCGCCGTCAGCGAGGCCTACCCGGCGCTGCGCGCCAGCGAGAACTTCCAGAAGCTGCAGGACGAGCTGACCGACACCGAGGACAAGGTCGCGGCCGCGCGCCGCTACTACAACCAGACGGTCTACCAGTACAACAGCCTGCTGCAGAGCTTTCCGGACTTGATCGTCGCCAAGCTGGGCGGCTTCAACGAGCGCGAGTTCTTCGAGCTCGAGCAACCGGCCGACGCGCAGCCCGTGAGCGTCGAGTTTCCCGGCAGCACGGCAGCGCAATGACGCTCGAGGAACAGGTTCGTTCCAACCGCATCCGCTCCGGGATGCTGATCCTCTGCTTCGGACTGATCTTCGTCGGCATCGGCGCCGCGGTGCAGGCCATCTACGGCGGAGGCTGGCTGTTCATCATCGCCGGCATAGCCTTCGCCTACGCGATCTTCGCCTGGTTTGCGAACGGCTCGATGATCGGCTCCTGGACGGGCGCCCGGCCGGCGACCAAGGAGGAGTATCCCGATCTGGTGCGGGCGGTCGAGAACGCCTCGATCGGCGCCGGGCTCGCCCAGACGCCGCAGGTGCGAGTGGTCGACGATCCCTGCCCCAACGCCTTCACCGCCGGCGGCTCGCCGAAGACCTGCTACATCGCCGCGACCAGCGGGTTGCTCGGGATGATGAACAAGCGCGAGCTCGACGCGGTCGTGGCGCACGAGGTCGGGCACATTCGTAACCGCGACGTGCGCCTGATGAGCCTGGCGGCCGTGCTGGTCGGGGTCGTCGCGCTGGTGGCGGATATCGCGCTTCGGCTCGCCTTCTTCGGCGGCGGACGGCGCCGCGGCGGCGGCAACCCGATCCTGATGATCATCGGCATCGTGATGCTGATCGTCGCCCCGATCGCCGCCTTCGGCATCCAGATGTCGCTCTCGCGCCGGCGCGAGTACCTGGCCGACGAGTCCTCGGCCGAGATCACGGGCGACCCGGAGGGGCTGGCGCTGGCGCTCTGGAAGCTGCAGCAGGACACGACTGAGCTCCGCCACGCCAATCGGGCCACCGCGCACCTCTACATCGAGACGCCGCTCAACAACGCGCAAGGCGCCCGCGCGGCGCTGAGCGGCATGTTCGACACCCACCCCTCGCTCGACGCCCGCATCGAGTCGCTCGAGAAGATGGGCGGCTTCCAGCTCTCTGCGCTGACCGGGTCTCAACCGAAGCTGAGCTGATTTTCCCCTGGGCGCGCGTCCCTGACGGGATAGGCTCTAGCGGTGAACTCGCAACAGAAAACGGCTCTGATCTCGGTTGGCGCGGCGCTGGGCTTGATCGCGCTCAAGGTGACGACGAGCCTGATCACCGGCAGCCTGGCCTTCCTCTCCGGCGCGCTGGACTCCGGTCTCGACCTGATCACGGCTCTTATGACGCTCTTCGCGGTCGGTCTCGCGGCCAGGCCGGCCGACGTCGAGCATCCCTGGGGTCACGCCAAAGTCGAGCATCTGGCGGCGCTTGCGGAGTCGTCCTTACTCTTCATCGCCAGCATCTGGATCGCCTACACCGCGACGCAACGACTCTCGAGCTCCAGCCCGCCCAAAGTTGACGCGACCTGGTGGGCCCTCGTCGTGATACTGATCGTGATGGCGATCGACGGCGGCCGGACGATCGTCTTCCTCCGCGCCTCGGTCCGGCTCCGGAGCGCGGCCCTGCAGTCGAACGCCCTCAACTTCGTCGGCGACCTCCTCGGCTCAACCGGGGTGCTCGTCGGTCTCGTCTTTGTCCGCGCCGGCTATCTCAAGGCCGACTCTATCGCCGCTCTCTTCGTCGCCGCGGTCGTTCTCGTCGCAGCGGCGAGACTCGCCTTCAAGAACGCCGACATCCTCATCGACCGTAGCCCGCGCTCTGCCACAGAGACGGTGAGACAGGCAATAGACGAGCTCGATCCTCCGGTTGACCTGAAGCAGCTACGCGTGCGCGAGGCGGGCGGGCGCTACTACGCCGAGGTCGTGATCGGCGTCCCGCCCGAGGCCGTCGTGGGCGAAGGACACGCCGCCGCCGATCAGATCGAGCGGGCGCTCGAAGGGATGCTGCACGGTGGCGAGGTCGTCGTTCACGTCGAGCCCGAGAGCGAGACCGGGTTGACAGAGGCGGTGCGTGCGGCGGCAATGAGCGTGCGTGGTGTGCGCGAGATTCACAATCTGACCGTCGCCGACCTGGAGGGTCGGCACGAGGTCTCGCTGCACCTCAAGCTTCCAGGAGACCTGACGCTTGCCGGCGCTCACGAACTGGCCTCGCAGGTCGAGCAGGCGATCATGAATGCACGTTCCGAGATCGACGCCGTGGTGACTCATCTCGAGCCACTGGACGAAGAGGTAACGGCAATCGCCGCGCCACGGGTTCAGACGCGCGACTACGGCGATGCGATTCGAGCGATAGTGCGCAAGACGACCGGTGCGCCTCCCCGGGCGGTTCGCTTCGTGCGCACCGAGGAGGGTCTGGTCGTCTACGTGATCGTGGCGCTCGATCCCGAGATCACGCTCTCGGAGGCTCACGCGCGAGCTTCCGAGATCGAGCGGCAGGTGCACCGCAAGTGCGCCGGGATCAAGCGGCTGGTCATCCACACCGAGCCTTAGAGCCTATTCCGCTAGGCCCGCACGACCGAAGCGGCCGATTCGCGGCGCCAGGAACCACCCGATCCACTCACCGCACTACCAGTGCGCTTTCGTGACTCGTGCGGCCCCTGGCATCCACGCCTCGACCACCTCGGTCGCGCCCTCGCTGAATTGGATAGGCGACAAGCACCGCCTCTGTCGGCGCTATATCCCGTCGTAGCGGAAGCCGGGGCGGATAGCCTGTGAGCATGCGTCTGGTACTCGACTGGGATGGGACGGTCACCGTCGCCGACACGATGGATCTGATCGTGCGCGAGTTCGGCGACGCCGAGCTCGTCGATCGCTTCTCGGATGCCTTCATCGACGATTCCAAGCCGCTGCCGGTGACGCTGCAGCACGTGATCGAGAGCGAGCTGGCGACGATCACGGCGCCGCTCGAGGAGGTTGTAGATTGGCTGCTCGACAACGTCGAGCTGCGTCCCGGCTTCGCCGAGCTGGCCGAGCGTGAGCGGCCGCTCTTGCTTTCCTCCAACATCCGCCAGCTGATCGAGCCGGTGCTCGAGCACTTCGGCGTCAAGGCCGACCTACTCGCGAACGAGCTCGTCTCGGACGGCGGCTCGGGCTGGCGCATCCATTTCGAGGGCGAGCTCTGCCCGGTTTGCGGCGAGCGCTGCAAACGCCAGAAGCTTCCGGCCGGCGAGGTCGTCTACGTCGGCAACGGCTACTCGGATCGTTGCCCGGCGCTCGCTTCCTCGCGCATCTTCGCGCGCTGCGGCCTGGCTCGCTATCTCGACGCGATCGGTACGCCGTACGAGCCCTTCGGCGATTTCCACCAGATCACGACGGCGCTCGAGCGCAGCGCCTAGAGCCCGGCGAGCTCCCGGAACCGGGATGGCGCAGAAGGCGGCACGGTCTGCGCTATCGTCCTGCTCACGAGGGTTGCGCTGATCCTGCAGAGCGCCGCTCGGTGTCGATCATTCGGAGGTGATTCAGGTGGCTGCAACCGTCCTCCTCTTGCACGCGTTCCCCGTCGGCCCCGAGATGTGGGAGCCGCAGCTCAACGCCTTCGCCGGTTATGAGCTGAAGGCTCCGAAGCTGCTCGGGCGCGGCGACTCGATCGACGGCTGGGCCGAGCAGCTGCTCGCCGAGACAGAGGGCGACCTCGTGGTAGTCGGCGCCTCGATGGGCGGCTACTGCGCGCTGGCGCTGGCTCGGCGCGCGCCGGAGCGGATGCGCGGACTGGTGCTGGCGGGCTCGCGGGCCTCGGCCGATCCTCCGGAAGGGCGGGTCTGGCGCGATCAGTCGATCGCGCTCGTGCGCGAGCGAGGCACGCTCGCCCTCTGGGAGCAGATGCGCGAATACGCCCTCGGCCCGAACGCCGATCCGGCACTGGTCGAGCGATCGAACGCGATCGTCGCGAGCCAGGACCCCGAGGACGTGGTTCAGGAGCTCGTGGCGATGCTCGGCCGTCCCGATTCGACCGACGTCGTGCGCTCGCTCCGCTGCCCGCTGCTGGCCGTCGCCGGCGAGCTCGACCAGGGAGTGATCGATGAATCGAGAGAGCTGGCGGGCCTTGTCGCGGACGGCGAGCTGGTGATCGTCCCCGGCGCGAGCCACCTAGTCTCGTTCGTGCGGCCCGATCTCTTCAATCCGGTACTGCTCGGGTTCCTCGAGCGCTGCTACGGCTAGCCCGCTCGAGACCGGCACTCCCGCTTCGAGCAGGAGCTGGCGCAGCATCAGGGCGTTTGCCGGCGCCTGGGCGAGCGGCCGCTCGAGCGGTCCCGGCGGCGGGCTCGAGTTGTTGTTGTTGAAGACGGCGAAGAGCTGTTTGGCGCGCCCGGCGAGATCGCGCAGTGGCTCGACCCATTCGCTCAGCTCCTCGTGCGTGTAGAGGTAGTCGAAGCGCTCGGCGGCGCTGCCGCCGCGATGCTGCCAGGTCGCCGCGTTCCGGCCGTGGAAGCGAACGTAGGCGGTATCGCTGGTGAGCTCGGCGACGGTCGGGATCGCGGTCGGGCTGTCGATCCGCGGCGCATCGACGATCACGAGCGCCATCCCTTCGCGCTCGAGGAAGGAGAGCGTGCGGGCACGGTTCTCCTGCTCCAGCCAGCTCGCGTGCCGGAACTCGACCAGCAGGGTCGGTCGCCCGAGCTGCTCCTTCGCCTGGAGCAGGTAGTCGAAAGCGGAGTCCTTGCAGACGATGTAGGGCGGAAGCTGGAAGAGGATCCCGCCCAGCTTGCCGGCGTCCTGGAGCGGCGCGATTCCGCTCAGGAAGCGGCGGAAGACCTCGGCACGAAGCTCCTCGGAAGGATGGAAGACACGCCCTTTCTCGTCGACCTCGGCCGCGGTGCGAAGATCGGTTGGAAGCTGCTCGAGCCGGGTTGGGTGGCGTGTCATCAGCGCGAAAGCCTTGACGTGGAAGAGGAAGCCGGGCGGCGTACGCTCGGCCCAGCCGGCGCTCATGCCAGGGCTCGGCAACCGGTAGTAGGTCGAGTCGATCTCGACCGTGTCGAAGCGCTCCGCGTAGAAGTGGAGCCTTTCCTTCGGCGCCAGCCCGTGCGGGTACCAGTTCTTGACCAGCGCCTCGTCGGCAAAGGAGCAGGTGCCGATGCGAACGGTGCTCATGGGAGAACGATATTCGAACGCTCAGTGGGCTTACGACTCCGAGCATCAGGCGGCGCCGAACGACAATTTCGTCAACCTAGAGGTACTCCCGCAGCGTCCCAGGCGAGATTTATCTCGGCTCGATCAGAGCTAGTAACCGCCAACATCTTGCGAACTCGCACAATGCGAGGTGCGACGATTCGACCCCCGGGTCGCTACTCCACTATGTACTTGGCGTCGATCTCTGGGACGTATGTTTCGCCGCCGATTTGAGTCTCGTAGCTCGTCGAACCCACGACAGTTCCGTAGACGGTCAGGTTGTCCCCTTGGGCGCCACGAACGTGACCGATGTAGTTGACCCAAATCTGATCAGACCAGATGTCATAACCGAGATTAGTTACGTACAGGAGCATCATCCCGCCGCCGCCGCTCTCCTGGATCTGGAGGATCTGTCCGTAGTACTTGACCGCCTTGCCTGCGTAGGCGTCTGCGTCTTTGTTGAGCTGGTTGTAGGGGATCGTGGCGCACTTGTTCATGAACGTCTGCCGGCGCGCTGCACGCTGCTGAGAAATCTCTGCCGCACTTAGGCGCCGGACGATCGTGATCCGCGTGAAACGGCTGGCGAGTCCGGCCTTGTCGGCGCGAACACCGAACGCGTTTTCGCCTTGGGAGAGTTGAACGGTCAGTTCGAAACGATTGCCGGTTACGGACGCGCTGCGACCCGAGACCTTGACCCGCGCACCAGGCGTTGTTCGCCCCTTGATCGTATAGGTCGGTTGGCGCACGGTGATGCCTCCTCCGCCCTGGAGAGAAAGCACGACTGGAGGAAGGCTGCGGACGATCGTCAGCGTCTGCTTTTTCGCGGGCATCCCACTCTTTACGGCTCGGATGTTGATCGCGTTCTCGCCCTTGCGAAGAGGGACTACGAACGAGAACTGTCGTCCAAGCCGCGACGAAGCCTTCCCGTTCACCGTGACTCGAGCATCGCTCGAAGCCATACCGACGATTTTGTAGCTGGCCTCAGTCGTGGTGTCCCGTGCGCCCGCGGGTTGAGTAAGCGAGAGCGTGAGTACTGGCTTCTTAGCCGTTGTTTTCGATGAACTCGGACTCCCGGCGACCGTTCCGATGATGATCAGGAGGACGAGCAAGCCGAAGAGGGATCCGCCCGTGATCAGAGCGACTCTCGCCGGTTTCGAGCGCTCTCTCCACCAAATCAGGGGCCGCGCGCCGGCGAGTCGTTCGCTAGGAGCCTTGATTTGTTTCACCTTGGCAGTCGGGTCGATAGCGAGCAGTTCTGCGCGCCGCGCTTCAAGCGTCTCAGTGTCCGCCTCCGCGGCCGCAAGGTTTGCCTCCGCCTGCTCGACGTTTTGTGTATCGGCCTCGACCTCTTCGAGGCGAGCCGTCGCCTTCTCGATCTCGGAGCGATCGGCACTTGTCTGCTTGAGCTCCTTCTCCGCCGCGTCGAGGCGTTGCTGGTACGTGTGCAGCGACTCGGATGCGTTCTTCGCGGCTGTGTTGATACTGGCCGCAACCTTATGAGCGGTGGCAGCGGGTGCGCCTCGAAAACTGACGACGCTGTCGAAACGCGGCGTACTCAGAAGAAGAAGTCCTTCCGGTATTCCAGAGCCCGTGCCTTTCTGGGTTGGAGCCGAGATCTCAACAGATGCCTTGATGTCGCTCGAAAGTGGAATTGTTCCCTCGGGCGCTTCAAGCCGGTTGTTGAAGAGGCGCACTGACCCGAGACGGGCGAGAAGTTCTCCGTTCCGAGCCGCCTCGACTTTTTCGCTCGCTGCAGCGACGCGCGAGTCGTAGCCGCTTGTTGCTGATCGAAGCTGCGAGCGAGCCTCCTTAAGCACTTTCTCGCGCTCTCGCTTGGTTCGGGCGAGCTCCTCAGTAGCCGAGCGGAGTGAGGCCACGTGAGCTTCCTCTGCCTCTTTCAGTCGGAGTCGAGCCTCGCGGATCGCTTTCACGCGCGTTTGGTAATCCGTCGTCTGCGGCATCTCTCGCCTCCGGCTAGATCTCGTGGGGATACGACAGGAAGTTAACCCACGTCAACAAGAGAGTAAAGTCCCGGATGTCCAGAGCCCCCGCGCGTACGGCTAACTAGAATCGGGCGCAGTGGACGGGCGGCCGATCGCGATCTTCGACTCCGGCATGGGCGGGCTGACCGTTCTGCACGAGTGCCTGGTGACGATGCCGAACGAGGACTTCGTCTACCTCGGCGACAACGGCCGCTTCCCCTACGGGCCGAGGCCGCTGGACGAGATCCGCGCTTTCGCGCTCGAGATCGGGCGCTATTTCGAGCGCCAGGGCGTGAAGCTGGTCGTGGTGGCCTGCAACTCGGCCACCTCGGCGGCGCTTGCCGATCTGCAAGCCGAGCTCGAGGTTCCGGTCCTGGGCGTGATCGCGCCCGAGGCCGACGCCGCCGTTCAGGCGACACGCAACCGCCGCATCGGCCTGCTCGCGACCGAGGCCACCGTCGACGCCGGGCGCTACGCCGCGCTCGTGCGCTCGCTCGACGCCGGCGTTCAGTTCTACCCGATCGCCTGCCCGGGCCTGGTCGAGCTGATCGAGAGCGAGGAGCCCTACGGCACCGACACGATCGAAGCCGTCAGGTCCTACGCCAAGCCGCTCAAGCAGATCGGCGTCGACACGGTGATCCTCGGCTGCACCCACTACCCGCTTATCCGCCACGTGCTCGAGCGGGCGTTCGGGCGCGGGGTGACGCTCGTCTTCTCGGCCGAGGAGACGGCGCGCAAGGTGGCCGATACGCTGGCGCGCAAGGGAATCGCACAGGCAAGCGAGCGCGAGGGAGCCTGCCGCTTCCTCACCACCGGCGATCCCGAACAGTTCCGGCTGATGGGCGAGCGCTTCCTACAGCTCCCGATCGCCGAGGTCGAGGCGATCTCGCTGGCCGGGCTCGGAGTAGTGAAGTGAGCAGAGCCGATGAGCGGCGCTCGGACGCGCTCAGGCCGCTCGAGATCGAGTGCGACTTCCTCGAGCAGCCGCACGGCTCGGTGCTCTTTTCCCAGGGTCGCACGATCGTTCTCTGCACCGCCTCGATCCAGGAAGGCGTACCGCGCTGGCTGACGGGGCGGGGTCGCGGCTGGTTGACCGCGGAGTACTCGCTCCTACCGGCTTCGACCGGCTCGCGCACCTCGCGCGAGGCGAGCGACGGCAAGCAGAAGGGGCGCACGGTCGAGATCCAGCGCCTGATCGGTCGCTCGCTGCGGGCGGTGGCCGATCTCGAGGCGCTCGGCGAGCGCACCGTCTGGCTCGATTGCGACGTTCTTCAGGCCGACGGCGGCACGCGCTGCGCCTCCATCTCGGGCGCCTATCTGGCCGCGAATCGCGCGCTCGAGCGCTTCGGTCTGAGCCGCGCGCTGACCGACTCGGTCGCCGCGGTCTCGGTCGGGATCGTCGGCGGCGAGAAGCTGCTCGACCTCGATTACGCCGAAGACTCCAGCGCCGAGGTCGACATGAACTTCGTCATGACCGGTAACGGTCGCCTGATCGACGTTCAGGCAACGGCGGAGGCTGCGCCCTTCGCCCGCGAGGAGCTCGACGAGCTGCTCGCCCTGGCCACGCGGGGCGCCGGGATGATCAGGACAGCGCAGGAAGCAGCGCTGCTCGCCGCCGGCTCGTAAAGGTCGCATCCGCCCCCTGGGCGAAAATGGCGAGGTGCTTCCTCACCTCGGAGCGCTCGAGATTCTGGCCCGACTAGCGCTCGCCGCCGGGCTCGGTGGCGCGATCGGCATCGAGCGAGAGCTGCGCGACCGCTATGCGGGCCTGCGCACGCATCTACTCGTCTCGCTCGGCGCCGCCCTCTTTACGCTCGTGTCGGCCTACGCCTGGACGGGGTTCAAGTTCGGCAGCGGAGTCAGCTACGACCCGACCCGGATCGCCGCCCAGGTCGTGACCGGCATCGGCTTCCTCGGTGCGGGCGCCATCATCCGTCAGGGCATCAGCGTGCACGGCCTGACGACGGCCGCCACGCTCTGGATGGCGGCCGCGATCGGGATGGCGGCCGCTGCCGGTTACTACAACGCCGCTGTTCTCGCCACAGCTATCTCGCTGCTAATACTCTGGCCGCTGCGCATCTTCGAGCACCGCTACCTCTACCGGGTCAGAGCGAGCACGGCGCACATCATCGTCAATCTGGAGCTTGGCTCCGATGCCGCTTCCGTGTTGCGCTACCTGGAGAGCGAGCGAGCGACGCTCGCAGGAGTCCAGGTCGCGGACGAGGCCGGGCGGAGGAAACTGGCCGCCGACGTGGAGCTCGGGCGCGACGTGCGAATGGTCGAGATCATCAACGGCTTGCTGGCGCTCGAAGGTGTGACCGGGGCGCAATGGATGCAGTGAACGCGGTTTTCGCCTCGCGCAACCCCGACAAGGCCCGCGAGCTCGAGCAGCTGCTGCCGGGCTGGCGGGTCGAGCCGTTGAGCGGGGGCACCTTTCCGCCCGAGACCGGCACGAGCTATTACGAGAACGCGCGTGCCAAGGCTCAGTTCGGCCGTCTGATCGTGAGGCGCCCGCTCTGGGTGCTGGGCGAGGATTCCGGCATCGAGGTGGCCGCGCTGGACTGGGGCCCGGGCATCTTCTCGGCTCGCTTCGGCGGCGACGACCCGGTCGGCCGGCTACTCGCGGAGCTCTCCGGGATCGAAGGTGAAGGCCGTCGCGCCCGCTACCTCTGCGAGCTTATCGCCATCTCCGATCAGGGCGACGAGCTGCGTGGCAGCGGAACCCTCTACGGCCGGATCGGCCACGAGCCGCGCGGAAGCGAAGGCTTCGGCTATGACCCGATCTTCATTCCCGAGGGCGAGACCGCCACGGTGGCCGAGCTCGGCAACGCCTGGAAGCAGGCCAACTCGCACCGAGCCAGGGCGGCGCGGGCACTGCTCGAGGCGCTCGAGGCGGGGTAGCTCTCAGCCGGCCTTCGCGCTTGTCGTCTCGCTCGTCGGCTTCGGCACCGGCGCCGCTATCGCCTTCTCCTCCCGGCGCGCCGCCACCCACCAGTTGACCTCGGCGCCGAAGACGATCACGTTCGCCATCAGGTAGAGCCAGAAGAGCAGGATCGCCGGCCCCCCAAGCGCGCGCAGGACAACCAGATCGTGCGAGACGAGGTTGTTGAGGAAGGCGGGCAGCACCTGGAAGGTCGCGGCGAGGATCACCGCCGCGATCACGGCTCCGGGCAGGACGTCGTGGAAGCTGAGCTGGACGTTCGTCAGCACGTAGTAGACGGTGACGAGGAAGAGCAGCAGCCCGGCCAGCTCGACCAGGAAGGTCAGTGGGTAGGCCGCGTAGGCCGTGCCCAGGAAATGTCCCGCGTAGCGCTGGAGCAGGAAGACGCCGAGCGTGCCCGCGATGAGCGACGCGACGACGGTGAGGAGCGAGGCGACGAGGAGAATGAACGCGAGCGCCTTCCCGTGCAGGAAGGATCGATTGGGCCGTCCGTAGACGATGTTGAAGGCCGACTCGAGCACGCTGAAAAGAGAGAGCGAGCTCCAGAGCAGGACGACAGCACCGATGATGCCGAGGGTGGCGGCGTTGTTACCGATGGAGTTGAGCGCGTGGTCGATCGACACGACCGAGGTGCCCGGGAAGACATGGTTTAGCGCGTGCTCGAGGCTCTTCCTCGACTCGCTGTGGCGCGGTGTACGCCCGAGCAGCGTGAGGGCGAGAAAGAGCATCGGCACCAGCGAGAGCAGGGCGAAGTAGGCGATCATCGCCGCCAGGTGGGTGCCGCGATCGGCGAAAAACTTCTGGAACAGGTTGCGTTTTCGTACACCCATCGACAATCAGTATCCCTGCTCAGAGGCCTGCCGGGGAAGTATCTCGCGCTCGGCGGGGTCGCAAGCAGAGCATCGGCGAACGGGCTCGAGCCGGCAAGGCCGGCTTCCCGCGATGTCCGCGAGCTGCTACTTTCGGCCCGGGTATGGACGCCGAGCAGGCACTCCGCGAATTGGCCGAGATCTCGTCGCAAATCGAGCTTGCGCTCATCTTCAACTCGCGCGGAGAGCTGATCGGAACCACGCTCGCCGACCGGCAGGCGGCCGAAGCGCTGGCCTTCGCTGCCGCCGCGCTGCTCATGTGCTCGAGTCAGGCCGCCGGCGAGGAGCACGGAGAGCCGACTCAGGTCGAGCTGAGCTATCCGGAAGCGAGCGTTCTCCTCGTTCGCGAAGGCGACCTGCGTATCGTCGCGCTGGCCTCTCCCGATCTGATCGCCGGGCTCGCCTTCTTCGAGCTCAGGACTTGCCTCCGGAAACTCATCGAGGGTGAGACTAAGAGGAGCTTTATCGGCACCCGCTGGGCTCGCCTGGTCGCGGCGCTGCAGCCGAAGAGGAGCGAGCCCGAGACGACGAGCCCGGGCTCCGAGAGGGGTGCCGATGACACGTCGCAATAAGCTCCTGGCCGGCGTGGTTCTTGCCGCGGGCTCTGTCGCCGGCGCTTTCTACATGCGCCAGCAGATGCAGTCAGGGCCGCGAGAGCGAGTCGGTCTCTACTTCGCGGACGGTACGCTTTTGGAGCTCGGCCCCGAGGAAGCCGCGGCCGAGGAGCTACTCAAGCAAGGTCGTGAGCTGCTTGCTCGCGCCCGTCCGGAGGGATAGTGAACGAGCAGGATCTGATCGAGAAGTTGGTCGAGCACGCCTACCTGGAGGGCGATTTCGTTCTGCGCTCCGGCCGGCATTCCCGTTATTACCTCGACAAGTACCGCTTCGAGACCGTGCCCGAGCTGCTCGGTGCGCTCGGGGAGAGAATCGCCATCGCGGTCGCCGAGCACGAGCCCGGCGCCGTTCGCCTCGCCGCTCCGGAGCTCGGTGCGGTTGCTCTGGCCGCCGCCGCCTCGCTCGCTTCTCGGCTGCCGTTTTTAATCGTTCGCAAGCAGGCAAAGGGGTATGGAACGCAGAACAAGCTCGAAGGTGTATGCGAATCGGGGGAGTTGGTCTGCTTGGTCGAAGACGTAGTTACATCAGGCGGAGCCGCTCTCGAGGCTGTCGAGGCGGTCCGGGAAGCCGGTCTCGTTTGCCGAACAGCCGTCTGTGTCGTCGACCGCGAAGAGGGCGGATCCGACGAGCTCGCGCGCCACGGAGTGCGTTTGTGGCCGCTCTTTCGCGCGAGTGATCTTCTAAGGGAAGGTAAAAGCGCCGCAAACCCGCATGGTTGAGCGAAATGCCCAAGCCTGTTAGGGTCTGACGGTAGAAAAGCTGTCGATGAGGAGGAGAGCACGTGACGAAGCAGGAGTTCGTTGATCTGGTCGCCCAGAAGAGCGGTCTGACGAAGCGGGATGCCGGCGAAGCCGTAGACGCCGTGCTCGCTGCGATCGCCGACTCTCTCAAGGCCGGCAAGGACGTGACCTTCACCGGGTTCGGGAAGTTCTCGGTTGCCCACCGCGCAGCACGAACGGGAGTCAACCCCCGAACCGGCGAGCGGTTGGCAATCGCCGCTTCCAAGGTGCCCAAGTTCACGCCTGGAAGCTCGCTGAAGCAGGCGGTCCGCTAGGGATCGTCAGCCGTAGAAACGAAGGTTTGGACGAGGGCCGCGTCAGCGGCCCTCGTTTGTAGCCGGAACAGGCGAAGTTGTGGAGTCAATAGTCTGATCCCGTCGCTAGCCTAGGCTGGTATGGATGGCGTCTCAGAAGCTGCCGGCCCGGAGCAACCGGTGCCAGAGAGCTTCGCCGATCGCCTGGTCGAGGCGGTCGAGCTCAAGCGGAGTCAACTCGTCGTAGGGCTGGACCCGCGGCTGGAGTTGCTGCCGCTCGAACTACGAGGCGAGGCTCAACACAGTCCAGAGGGCGTTGCCGAGGCTTTCTCGCGCTTCTGCCGTGGAATCATCGACGCGGTCGCGCCGTACGCCGTCTGCGTAAAACCTCAGCTCGCCTTCTTCGAGCTGTACGGCTCGGCCGGGCTGCGGGCGCTCGAGGAGGTATGCGCACATGCCCGCGAGGTCGGGCTGCTCGTCCTGGCTGACGGAAAGCGCGGCGATATCGGCTCCACGGCCCGGGCCTATGCCGGCGCCTACCTCGAGCCGCGTGGAATGCTCCCGCCGCTGGCCGACGCCCTGACCGTCAACCCCTATCTCGGACACGATGCTCTCGAGCCTTTCTTGCTCGCCTGCCAGCGCCACGGCGGCGGCGTCTTCGTCCTGCTCAAGACCTCCAACCCGGGCAGTGCCGATTTGCAGGACCTGACCCTGTCGGACGGCCATCCGCTCTGGCACCAACTCGCGCTGCTTCTCCAGGAGCCGGCCGAGACGCTTGTCGGCGCGAGCGGCATCTCGAGTCTCGGCGTGGTCGTCGGAGCGACCTATCCACGCGCGATCGGTGAGGCCAGGCGCCTGCTTCCGCGCTCGGTCATCCTGCTGCCCGGCGTCGGAGCGCAGGGGGCGACCCCGGCGGATGTGGCACGGGCCTTCACCAGCGGCCCGGCGAGCGCGCTCGTAAACGTCTCGCGCTCGGTCATCTTCGCCTACCGGGCTGAAGAGAGCCTCGACTGGCGCAACGCCGCCGGAACCGAGGCCGCCCGCCTACGCGACGAGGTCTGGGCCGTCTCGGGCTGGTAAAAAGGAACAAGTCATGCGCCGAGACCACCGCCCACTCGCGCACTACGCAGCTCCGGTTCTCTTCCTGCTTGCCGTGACGATCGTCGTTCTCATCGTTCGCGGCGGCCTTTCGGGCGGGCATCAGTCCTCGGCCACCACATCGAGCACAGCTAGAGTCACGACCACCTCGGCGATGACCACGACGCAGCCTACGACGACGCGTTCCTACACGATCCAGTCCGGCGACACGCTCGGAGCCATCGCCATCCGGTACGGCGTCAGCGTGGCCGATATCCTCGCCCTGAATCCCGGCGTAGAGCCGACTACGCTCCATGTCGGGCAGACGATCAAGGTCGGGAAGGCAGCGGCCTCAAAGTGAGGCACTTGTTTTTCGCGCCGGCGCTGCTCGTGCCGGCGATGCTCATACTGGCGCTTTCGCTGGCGTCGCTGGCAGCGGCCGGCGCTTCGCTGCCGCCCGCGCCCAGAGTCGATGCTCGCGCCTATCTGGTCATGAACCCGACCAGCGGTGACGTTCTCGTCAGCAAGAACGCAGACGAGCGCCTGCCGATCGCCAGCCTGACGAAGTTGATGACCGTCGGCGTCGCGCTGGAGCATCTGAGCCTCGATCGATATGTCACCGTCTCGGCTCGGGCGGCCGGAGTCGGAGAAGAGAGCGCCGGGCTGATTGCCGGTGAGCGGATCACGGTTGCCGACCTCGTCCGGGCTGCTCTGATCCAGAGCGCGAACGATGCTGCCGACGCGCTCGCGGACGCCGCATCGGGCGGAGACCGCGCGCTCTTCGTGAGCTGGATGAACCAGGAAGCTCGCAAGATCGGTCTCACTCGAACTCATTTCGAGCGCCCCGACGGTCTGGACGCTCCAGGGCACTACTCGACCGCGCACGACATCACCCGCCTGGCCCAGTGGGCCATGCGCCTGGCGGTCGTGCGTCAAGACGTGCGCATGCGAACCAGCACCATTTCCGGCGGGCGCAGGCTCACGACCTGGAACGACTTGCTCGGCGTGTTCCCCGGAGTCGTCGGCGTCAAGACCGGGCACACCGACAATGCCGGCTGGTGCCAGGTCACCCTGCTCGAACGCGAAGGGCTCGAGATCTACGTCACCATCCTCGGCTCGCCTACCCGTGCGCAGCGAGATCACGACCTGGAGGCACTGCTCCGCTTCGCGCTCTCGCGCTACGAGGTCGTCAACGTCGTCTCGGCCGGCGATCCGCTGATGAGGGTGGCGACCGAATACGGGCGCGGGACGGTGCCCGTCGCGGTTGCGCGGTCGCTTGATCTGCCGATACGCGTCGATCGTCCGCTGGTCGAGAAGCTTGTCTTGCCCCGCACCCTCTCGCTCCCGGTCAGACGGGGCCAGGGCGTGGGCGAAGTGCGTATCTCCTCGAACGGAAGACTTCTCGCAAAGCGAGAGCTGTTCGCGCTGCGCTCCGTCGGCAAGCCGGGCCTGCTCGGCAGGGCCGGGTGGTACGGACGCCGAACCGTCCACGAGCTGCTCGGCTGGCTCTAGCGCTTCGGCGTTCGAGAACTCGGCGCCAAAGGCGGAGCGCGGGCAGCGGCGACGGCGACGGCGCACAATGGTCCTGTACGCGAAAACTGACCCTTCACGTCGTAAAAGGAAAAGTCATCTCTTAACGCGCTTTCCGCTCGGACCGTCTACTCTCTTGCGGGCGCATTCTCCCCTGACGAACGCCCACCGCATGAGGAGGGCACTCGATGCTCGTCACCGTAACTCTCAACGCCGCCATCGATCGCACGCTCACAGTCCCCAATTTCCAGCGGGGGCTGCGTCACCGTGCCAGCCAGTCGCTCACGCTCGCCGGCGGCAAGGGCATCAACGTTGCGCGCTCGCTGAAGGCGTTCGGCGTGCCGGTGGTGGCAACCGGGCTCGCGGGTGGGCGTACAGGCACCCGCGTCGTCGAGGAGCTCACTCACGAGTCGATCCTCAACGACTTCGTCCGTATCGAGGGCGAGTCGCGCACCTCGACAGCCGTTGTCGATCCGATGACCGGCTCGCTCACCGAGATCAACGAGTGGGGACCGCACGTTGCGCCCGAGGAGCTCCAGCTCCTGCGCGAGAAGCTGATCAGCCTATCGGCCGACGCGGAGTGGTTCGTATTCGCCGGCACGCTGCCGCGCGGGGTTGACGACGCCTTCTACGCCGAGATCGTCCGCGAGCTGTCACGACGGAAGGTGCGCTGCGTGCTCGACTCCGAAGGAACCGCTCTGCGCCTGGGCGTCGAGGCCGAGCCCCACCTCGTCAGCCCCAACCAGCACGAGGCAGAAAGTCTGGTCGGGCAGGAGTTCTCCGACGAGGAGGATTTCGCCATGGCCCTGGAGACGATCGCCGAGATGGGCCCGCGCAACGTCTTGATCAGCCACGAGGGCGGTTGCTACGCGCTGCTCAAGGAAGAGCGCAAGCTCCGTCGTTACCGAGCCTCGATCAGCCGCATCGAGCCGGTCTCGCCGGTCGGCTCGGGCGACGTGCTACTGGCCGGTTTTCTGGCTGCGCGCAGAGCCGGCCGCTCGCTCGAAGAGGCGCTCTGCCAGGCCGTCGGGGCCGCAACCGCCTCCACGCTGGAGACCGGCGCCGGCCGTTTCGACTTGGAGCAGGCGAACGAGTTCGCGCGCCAGGTCGAGATCAGCGAGCTGCAGCCCGTCGCCGCTCGATAGCAAAGCTCCACGGCGAGTCACTCCGACCGGCCTTGTCGATCCTCGTCAGCTGCGCTACGTCGAGCGTGGGGGCCTAGCGGGGTAGGCCCTAAGAGCGCTGGGCCTGGAAGTTCGTCCCTCCGCTGCAGTTAGTGAACGAAGTGGCGTTCGTCAACGGGTTGTACGAGGAGTTGCCGAAGGCGAGCGTGATCCTGCCGAGCGCACGCTGCCCCTGGAAACTCACCTTGACGCGGTACGAAAAACCGATCTTCGCACCGAGCACAACGCTTATCCGACTCGCGTCCACGCCGTGCCACTTGCCGTCGGCCTTGAACGTCCCCGGCGGTTTGAAGAGCTCGGAGCCGCCTTTGATAGGCGTCGAGTCGCAGGTCATGTGAATCTGCGTAGACACACTCGCCACGCTGCTGCCCTTCTGGAGGAAGGTGATCGTATTCCCCTCTTTTGTCTTGCCCTTGAAGTGGACGGTGCTCGCCGCAGAGGCAGCCCCGACCAGGGTGACCGCCGTGATCGCGACTATGACTTCCAGCACGCTCTGCCGGGCGACCGTCGCAGATTGCTTCTTCGACGTCATCATCGGCCTTTCTCGCGCGGTTAGGTCCGGAATCAGCCAACGTCGGACAGTGATGCGGATGATATCAGGACGAATATCGACTCTTTCTTCCGCTCTTTGCGGCACGAGATCTGAGCTTGAATCCTGGGAGTCGTACGGTGCTCCTCGGCTCACAGACAGCGGAGCACATCGGCTGACTACTAAGCGGATTAAACCGAGACGCCCTACGCTCTCCTGCCGCCGGCCGAGAATCCAAGACGCGACGGCGACGAGCCTTGCTACCAAGGAAGAGCGCAAGCTCCGCCGCGATCGCGGCGCGCTAGCTGCTCTTCTTTCCCTTGCTGACGACGAGGCTCACCTTCGCGCCCTTGGCGAGCTTCTTGCCGGGCGCCGGCTTCTGCGAGATCACGCGGCCTTTCTTCACCTTCGCGCTCGCCTTCTTCGTCACCTTGCCGACCGCGCACTTCGCCTTCTTGATCGCCGCCTTGGCGGCAGTCAGCGTCTTGCCCGTCACCTTCGGGACGACGCAGCTGGGCGTGGAGCCGCTCCGGCCGCCACTCCCCGAGTTTGTGGTCGTTGTCTGCGTCGTGGTCTCGGTGGTATTGGTGGTATCCGTATCCAAGACGAACGTGGCCGTGACGGACTTGTCCGCGTCCATCGTCAGCCTGCGCACCTTTCGGCCCCTGAGCAGGCCCCCGACCAGCCGCTGAAGGTGGAGTTGGAGTCCTCATCCTCTCCGACGCCCAGGGTCACCACGGTGCCGTTGGCGAAGGCGAACGAGCAGGTCGAGCCGCAAACGATCCCGGCCGGTCTCGAACTGATCGTGCCGCTGCCGTCCCCGGCCTTGCTGACTGTCAGAGTCTGGGTGGTGGCGATGGCCGACGTCGCGCCCTTGACGGCGGTCGCCCGTGCTGTCGAGCCACCGGCTAACAGAGTCAACGCCGCCAGCGAAGCAACCGCGCAGGTGAGAGACGATCGCATGAACACCAGCCTCCTTTCGGGGATCAGTGGGCATCGTACGGCTTGCCGGCAAGGGTTTCAAGATGCCGTTGTTCCGCGCTCTCAACGGTCGGCGAGAGCGCAGGACGGCGGCCCGGCTTGCTACGATTCACTGTCACTTGAATGATTCGGGTGACAACGGTTTTCGTAAACCCAGGCGACCTCGCGGTGCCTGGGTTTTGTGCATAGAAGGGGAAAGGGCGGGGTGAGAGAGATGGATCTCGAGCACCTGATCGAACAGTCCGACGAGATCGACGCTCTCTCGCTGGAAGAGAAGTTCGCCAAGCAGGGGCTGACCTTCGATGACGTCCTGCTCGTGCCGGCCGAGTCGGCCGTGCAGCCGAGCGAGGTCTCGACGGTAACGCGGCTGACGCGCACGATGACGATCAACATCCCGATCGTCTCGGCGGCGATGGACACCGTGACCGAGGCCAGGCTGGCGATCGCGCTGGCGCGCGAGGGCGGCATCGGCATCATCCACCGCAACATCTCGATCGACGACCAGGTGGCCGAGGTCGACAAGGTCAAGCGCTCGGAGTCGGGCATGATCGTCGAGCCGGTGACGTTGGGCCCGGACGACCTGGTCGCCGACGCGCTCGACCTGATGGCCCGCTACCACATCTCCGGCGTGCCGATCACGAGCAAGGACGGGACGCTCGTCGGCATCCTCACCAACCGCGATCTGCGCTTCGAGCAGAACACCGACCAGCCGGTCTCGGCTCTGATGACGCACGCGCCGCTGATCACCGTCCCGATCGGGACGAGCCTCGAGCAGGCCAAGGAGATCCTCTACAAGCACAAGATCGAGAAGCTCCCGGTGGTCGACGGCGACGGGAAGCTGCAGGGCCTGATCACCGTCAAGGACATCCAGAAGAAGATTCAGTACCCGCTGGCCACCAAGGACGAGCAGGGGCGCCTGATGGTCGGCGCCGCGGTCGGAGTCGGGCCCGATGCGCTGGCGCGGGCGGAGGCGCTGATCGATGAGGAGGTCGACGTGCTCGTCGTCGACACGGCGCACGGCCACTCCAAGGCTGTCATCGACACTGTGCGCGAGGTCAGGAAGCGCTGGGCCGAGGTCCAGATCATCGCCGGCAACATCGCCACCGCCGCGGCGACCGAGGCGCTGATCGAAGCCGGCGCGGATGCCGTGAAGGCGGGCATCGGACCGGGGTCTATCTGCACAACTCGCATCGTCGCCGGCACCGGAGTTCCACAGGTGACCGCGATCTACGACTGCGCCAAGGCGGCCGCCAAGCACGGCATACCGGTGATCGCCGACGGCGGCATCCAGTACTCCGGCGATCTGGCCAAGGCGATCGCGGCCGGCGCCGACTGCGCGATGCTCGGCTCGCTGCTGGCCGGAGTGGACGAGAGCCCCGGCGAGGTCGTCATCTACCAGGGCGAGCGCTTCAAGGAGTACCGAGGCATGGGCTCGCTCGGCGCGATGAAGGCCCGCTCCTTCTCCAAGGATCGCTACTTCCAGGGCGACGTCACGGAGATCTCGAAGCTGGTTCCCGAGGGGATCGAGGGCCGAGTCGCCTACAAGGGGCCGCTTGCCAACCTCACCTACCAGCTGGTCGGCGGCTTACGCGCCGCGATGGGCTACTGCGGCGCGCACACGATCGAGGAGATGAAGAAGAACACCAAGTTCATCCGCATCACGGTGGCCGGGCTGCGCGAGAGCCATCCGCACGGGATCGCGATCACCAAGGAAGCTCCCAACTACCCGACCTCGGGGGATCGTGATGGCGGGAGCCAAGCAACAGCTCTACTCAAGCACCGTCTTCTTGATCTTCACGATCTCGGTGATCGTGATCGGAGCCGCTCTCTTCGTTCTTCTCCACTGGCTGGCTCTGGCTCTGGTTCTCCTGGTCGTAGCTGTCGCGGTGGGAGTCCGGATCGGTATACGACCGCTCCTCAAGCAGAAGTGAACGAACAACTGGCCCAGGCGCCCGAGACCATGCCCGAAGACCGCCCCGTCCTAGTCCTCGATCTCGGCGGGCAGTACTCGCAGCTGATCGCCCGGCGCGTGCGCGAGGCGCACGTCTACTCCGAGCTCGTCTCCTACCAGCTCTCGGCCGAGCAGATGAAGGCGCTCAATCCGCGCGCGCTGATCCTCTCCGGCGGCCCCGCCTCGGTCTACGTCGAGAACGCGCCCCAGGTCGATCCCAAGCTGTTCGAGCTGGGCGTGCCGGTGCTCGGCATCTGCTACGGCATGCACCTGATGGCGCAGGACCTCGGCGGCAAGGTCGAGCGAACGGGGATCGGGGAGTTCGGCAAGACGGAGATGCGGATCGACGAGGGGACTCTCTTCAGTGCCGAGCTGGCCGGCGAGCAGACCGTCTGGATGAGCCACCGCGACTCGGTCACCGCCGCCCCGCCCGGCGCCCGCGTGGTCGCCAGCTCCGAGACGACGCCGCTCGCCGCCTTCGAGGATCCCGAGCGCGGCCTCTACGCCGTCCAGTTCCATCCCGAGGTCGTGCACACGACGAACGGCCAGAAGATCCTCGAGCGCTTCCTGCATCAAGTGGTCGGGATCGAGCCCACCTGGACGCCCGCGGCAGTGATCGACGAGCAGGTGGCCCGTATCCGCGCTCAGGTCGGCGCAGAAAAAGTGATCTGCGGCCTCTCCGGCGGTGTCGACTCGGCGGTCGCGGCGCTGCTCGTGTACAAGGCGATTGGCGAGCAGCTGACCTGCGTCTTCGTCGACCACGGCTTCATGCGCAAGGGCGAAGCCGAGCAGGTTGTCGAGGCCTTCCGCGACCACTTCAAGGTTCCGCTCCTGCACGTGCAGGCGCAGGAGCGCTTCCTGTCCAGGCTCGAGGGCATCGAGGAGCCCGAGGAGAAGCGACACAGGATCGGCGAGGAGTTCATCCGCGTCTTCGAAGACGAGGCGGCCAAACTCGGCGAGGTGCGCTATCTCGTCCAGGGCACGCTCTACTCCGACGTGATCGAGTCGGGTGGCACCGCGGGCGTGGCGGCTAAGATCAAGTCTCATCACAACGTCGGCGGCCTGCCCGAGGAGATGGAGATGGAGCTGGTCGAGCCGCTCAGGCTGCTCTTCAAGGACGAGGTACGGCGCGTCGGCGGGGAGCTCGGGATGCCCGAGCGCCTGGTCTGGCGCCAGCCCTTCCCCGGCCCGGGGCTCGCCATCCGCATCATCGGCGAGGTCACGCGCGAGCGCCTCGACATCCTGCGCGAGGCCGACGCCATCCTGCAGGAGGAGATCCGCGAGGCGGGCTGGTACCGCAAGCTCTGGCAGTCCTTCGCAGTGCTGCCCGCCATCCGCTCGGTCGGAGTCCAGGGCGACGAGCGCACCTACGCCTATCCGATCGTGCTGCGCGCCGTCACCTCCGACGACGCCATGACGGCAGACTGGGCGCGCCTCCCCTACGAGCTGCTGGAGCGGATATCGAGCCGGATAATCGCCGAGATCCGCGGCGTCAACCGGGTCGTCTACGACCTCAGCTCGAAGCCGCCGGCGACCATCGAGTGGGAGTGAGCCGGTAACAGTCGGCTGGCCGAGCGCTGGCCGCCTGTGAAGCGATTGCCTCACTTTCGTCACAAACACCCCTTGACACCCAAAGATGCCCTGACACCTGGTGCGGCCTAAGTCAGCGTCGAGCTCCGCGCTACGTCGCCTTGAACCCGAGCAGCGATCGATTCGTGTCGGCCGAGAGCACCAGCCGGTAGTGACCGGTCGCGACCGCCGTGCTACCGAACAGTTGCGTCACCGTCAGGCTGTGAGCGCCGCTGGAACCGCTGTTGCGGCTCGCATTGCGTACGAGTTGCCACTTCGTCCCGCTTCTTCGCTCGAGCCGGTATTCGAAGCTCTCGCTCGGAGTGGAGAAGCGGTAGACGAGCTTCACCTTCGAAGCCTGCGAGTGCCTGAAGGTCTTCCTGGTCAGGTGGACGGAGATCTTTCCATCGGACGACTGCTCGCTTGCCGCCACTGAGATCGTCGCCGATGCGCTTTGTCCGCCGTCCGTAGATGTCAGCGTCACGGTGTAGGTGCCGGGCCTCGTGTAGAGATGACTCGGCGAGGGGCCGGTCGAGGTCGTGCCGTCGCCGAACGACCAGGAGAAGGGGCCGGCCTTGGTCGATGTGTTCGCGAAGCTGACGGTCAAGGGCGCCTTACCCGAGACGGCGCTCGGAGTGAAGGAGACAGTCGATCCCGGCGGGAGTGAGGCAAGCGCCGTCAACGCCGCTTTGGCGTCGATCAGGCCGTAAGCGGAGTTCCGATCGGCGGTCTGGTGCGCCGTCGACTCGATCGCGTTGACAACCTCGCTGGCGGAGGCGCCGGGAACGTAGGACAGCGCAAGCCCCGCCAGGCCGGCGACGAAGGGCGCGGACGCCGATGTGCCGCAGAAATACGTGTAGGAGCCGCTCGGGTGAGCAGAGGTCGTCGGCCAGGTCGAGTTGACGCAGCCGGGCGCGTCGACATCGACCCAGGAGCCGTAGTTCGAGCCCCATTTGCCGAAAAGGACGTTGCCGTTCGAGTTCGCGTAGCGAGTGCCCGTCTCGTCCACGCCGCCGACGGAGACCACGCCCGGATAGGCGGCGGGGTAGTCGCGCGCCGAGGTGTTCTCGTTCCCGGAGGAGGCCACGACGACCACGTTGTGGCTCTCGGCGTAGCTCACCGCGGCGGCGATCGAGTGCGATCCGCTAGGCAGGCCGAGCGACATGTTGATCACCCGGGCGCCGTGGTCGGTTGCCCAGATCACGCCCGCGGCGACGTCGCTCCAACTGCCCGAGTTGTTCGCGCCGAGCACCTTGACCGGCATGATCCGGCACTTCCAGCAGACGCCGGCGATGCCTTTGCCGTTCCCTCCCTGGGCGGCGATTATGCCGGCGACGGCTGTTCCGTGACCGTTGTCGTCCGACGTGTCGGCGCCGCCGTCGACGAAGTTGTGCCCGGGCACGAACGTGCCGAGATCCTCGTGTCCGCTATCCACTCCGCTGTCGAGAACGGCGACGACGACGTTAGCGCTGCCGGTGCTGAGTGACCAGGCGTCGGGCAGGTCGGTGTTGGCGAGCTGCCAGTAGGCCGAGTTGAGCAGGGGGTCGTCGACCGTTACTCCATCGGCGTGGACGCGCCCGTCGCGCTCGACGTAGGAGACGGTCGGGGAGGAGGCGAGCCTGCGCAGGGCCGTCTTTGCTGCACCGCGCGGAACGGCGACGACGGCCAAGCGGAGTCGACGAATCGTACTCAGCCTGCGGCCGCCGGCGCGGGTCAGCGCTGCGTTCTGCGCGGCGACGCTCGTATGCGCCTTGAAGTGAACGAGAATGCGACTCGGGCTCGTTTTCGCCTGCATCGAGGAGAAGGCGGAGGCCTGGTTCGACAAAGAGCCGGTCGCCGGAACGACGGCAAGCAGAACGACGAGCATACGAAGCGCCGCAGGCATCATTCAGGCAATCGACCTGGGATACGCCGAATCGGGTCGGAGAACGCTCTCTCTGCCTACTCGCAGCGAACTCGTGCGCTATGCGCCGGACGGGAAGGCCGTAGCTATTTAGGGGGACGCCCGCGGCCGGCGAAAATCGCCGTAAAACGCGCAAGCCGAAGCCGGGCTTGAGTCCCGAGTGGAGCGGCACGTCGATTCGTTCGCGCTGGGTGGCCTCACTAAGTGGGCGCAACAGGGTCGAGCCCGTTAAGGAGCAGAGCCGCTCGGACGACTATCGGGAAGGAGATCGCCTGCTTGCGAGCTAACTAAGTGCTGGCAGGTCCGACGAAATCGTGGGAAGGTTTGGCACTAGCGTGCAACTCGGCGACGACAGTAGATTTTCCCCAGCTCCACCGAGGCGCTCCCTTGACAGCGAGGTGAGCTCGAATACGCGCTTGAACAGGCGCTCGCTTCTCCGCCTCGTCGCGGTGCTAGTGATTGCCCTCATCGCCGGCCTCGTCGTATGGCTCGTTGTGGGGAAGAGCAACAACTCCTCGAAGTCGAGAAATACGACGACGGTCGTTTCTGAGCAAGGCCTGCAGAAGCTGGTCAGCGCCACCGGTGAGCCCGTCTTCTGGGTCGGGCCCGAGGGAGCGACGCGCTACGGAGTGGAGCAGCGCGCCAACGGGCAGGTCTATGTGCGCTACCTCACCGACAAGATGAAGCCGGACACGGTTGCCACCCTGACGGTCGGCACCTATCCGATGGATAACGCGTATGCGAAGACGCTCGCGCTCGGCAAGAAGAGCGGCTGGACGCGGCTCGCGACCGGTGCCGGCGGCGTCGCCGCTTTCACCAGCAGCTCCCTCCCACGAAACGTCTACCTCGCGCAACCGGGCCTCGACTACCAGATCGAGATCTACGATCCGACACCCGGCCGCGCCGCCGCGCTCGTACAGGCCGGTCGCGCGCTCCCGGTCGCTCAGGGCGAGCGCCTGGGGCTCACGCTCGTCGCGCTGAAAAAGGAGCTGGCGTCGTTCGGGGCCACCGTCTACTGGATCGGCCCGAAGTCCGGCGTGACCTACGAGTACACGCGTAATCCAAACGGAAACGTCTATCTGCGCTACCTGCCGAACGGGGTTGCGGTCGGCGCCAGCGGCGATTACCCGACCGTCGGTACCTACCCGATGTCGAACGCTGTCGCCACTACCCGGGCGGCGGCCGGTCGAGTCGGCTCCGTGCGGGTGAAGCTGGCCGGCGCAGAGGCTTTCTATTCCAAGTCCAAGCCCACGAGCGTCTACGTCGCCTTCACGGGCTCCGACTACCAGATCGAGGTCTACGATCCCGTCGCGGCGCGGGCTCTTGCGGCTGTCAGGTCAGGTCAGGTCAGGCCGGTCGGCTGAGTCGAAACCGGTGCGGTTGGCAGTTCTTGACAGATGAACTTCTCGTCACCGGGGCCTCTTCCCGCTCCGGTCGGCTGGGGCTGCCGGTCGGAGCGGCCTTGGTTTATCCCCGCCTCCGATAGCGATCCTCTGAACACGATCCGGCGGTCGCACGAGCCCGTCCGACACTGCCTGGCAGACTTGGCGGCACACCCATGGCTCTCCTAGTCGCCTGGTTCCTATTCCCTCTGGTACTCGCTCTACTCACTCTCGGCTGCGGCCTGCTCCTTCAGGCTGTGAGCGGCGATCGACTCCCACCGGGCTTGCTGCTTCCGGCCGGTCTGATGGTGATGATCGTCGCGGCCAGCCTGGCGACCACCTCGGCGTCGACGGCGCGGCTTGCTGTCCCGCTGGTAGTCGCACTCGCCGTCGCGGGATTCGGGCTTGCTTTCCCCTGGCGCTCCCGGCGAGGCGATCCCTGGGCGGCCGCCTCTGCGATCGGGGTGTTCGTGGTGTACGCAGCCCCGGTCGTCCTCTCCGGCCAGGCGACCTTCGCCGGCTACATAAAGCTCGACGACACCGCGACCTTCCTCGCCTTCACCGACCGCGTCATGGAGCACGGTCGCAGCCTCGCCGGACTCGCGCCCTCGACCTATGAGGCGGTACTCGCGGCCAATCTGCCCACCGGTTACCCGATTGGAGCCTTCCTGCCGCTCGGCGTCGGCAGCCACCTCGTCGGCACCGATCCGGCCTGGCTCTATCAGCCCTGCATCGTGTTCTTCGCGGCGATGCTTGCGCTGGCGCTTGGGTCGTTGCTCGCTCCGCTTGTCCAATCACGGCGCCTACGAGCCCTCGCCGCGTTTGTCGCCGCCCAGGCGGCGCTTCTCTACGGCTACGCCCTCTGGGGCGGCATGAAGGAGCTCATCGCCTCGGTCCTGATCGTGACCGCCGCAGTGCTCGCGCCGACCAACGTCGAAGAGCTCCGTGCCGCACGGCCCCTGATTCCCTTCGCGCTCGCGTGCGCCGCTCTGCTCGCGGTCCTGAACGTGAGTGGCTGGCTCTGGCTGCTGCCGCTCGGGCTACCCGCGCTCGCCGTCGTAATCCGACACCGTGCCAGACGCCCACTCCTCTCGCTGGTCACTGGGACCGGTCTGATCGCGATCTTCTCGTTGCCGACGCTCCTCATCGCGCGCAGCTTCGTCGACTCGCTCAATGGGAGTGCGGGGGGTGCGTTGACGCCATCGCAGCGCCTCGGCAACCTGCCGCGACCGCTCAACCTGCTGCAGGTATTCGGCGTCTGGCCGAACGGCGACTTCCGCCTCTGGCCGAGCGAGCACGCGGCGACCGAGATCCTCGTGGCCGTGGTTGCTGTGGCGGCGATCGCCGCACTCTTCATCTCTCTGCGCCGACGACTCTGGCGCCTTCCGTTGCTGGTCGCCACGGTTGTAGTGGCGTCGCTGGTGCTGGAGCGGGCCTCGACGCCCTGGCTCGCTGCCAAGGCATACGCGATTGCCTCGCCGGCGCTTGTCCTTGCCGCCCTTGCGCTCGTGGCGATCCTCGTCGAACGTGGTTTTCGCATCGAGGGGCTCCTCCTCGCAATCTTGATCGTAGGGGGCGTCGGCTGGTCGAACGCGCTCGCTTATCACGACGTCTGGCTCGCGCCGCGCGCCCAGCTCCGTGAGCTCGAGATTATCGGGGAACGCTTCGCCGGCCAGGGGCCTGCTCTGATGACGGAGTACCAGCCGTACGGAGTGCGGCACTTCCTGCGCACGATGGATGCCGAGGGCGCCTCCGAGTTACGAGTTCGTCCTGTTTATCTCAAGGATGGGACGATGCTCGGGAAGGGGGAGTTCGCCGACCTCGACCAGTTTGCGACTAGCGGCATACTCGTCTACCGAACGCTCGTGCTGCTCAGCTCGCCGGTCGAGAGCCGTCCCCCGGCTCCCTACAAGCTCGTCTGGCAGGGACGCTACTACGAGGTCTGGCAGCGGCCCGATCCGTCCACACCGCAGGTGCTCGAGCACCTCGGTCTTGGTGACGCTCTCCACGTCGCAGCAGTGCCCTCGTGCGCCTCCGTCCGAGGGCTGGCCGAGGTCGCGGCGCGGGCGGGCAGGCGGCTAGTTGCAGCGCAGCGCACGAATAGCGCTTTACTCGGGCTCGCCGGAATGCAGCACCCTGTCGGCTGGTCGTCCGACTCGAGCGGTCAAACGGTCGTCCCGACGAGTGCCGGCGTGCTCAGTGGAAGCATCGCCGTTCCGACAGACGGTAGCTACGCAGTCTGGCTCGGGGGCTCATTCGCCCGCACTGTCACGATCTCGATCGACGGCCGCCGCGTCGGCTCGCTCCGGGGCGTGCTGACCGAGACAGGTCAGTGGACGCCCTTTGGCTCACTTCGGCTTCACGCGGGCAACCACACCGTGACCATGCGCTACGGAGGCTCGCAGCTGGCACCCGGAAGTGGGGTAGGCCCGTTCGCGCTCGGGCCGCTGGCCTTGAGCCTCAATCAGCCCGAGCAGCTTGTGAGCGTCGCCGCGATCAACGCTCGCTCGCTCTGCGGAAAGAGCCTGGACTGGATCGAAGTCGTCGGCTCCTAAGCGCCGACTTATCGCACCTCATACCGCGCCGCTTGCTTTCTCGGGATCGACCGCCAATACGGGGGCGGGAAGACCGTGCGCGGTGCGTCTGATGTCAGTCGGTTTACCTACTCCGTCAGTTGCCGACGCACACGTAGTTGACGCTGATCGTGCCGGTCGATGAGATAAGCGTGATCTGTGTTCCGCTGTTTTGAACGAGTTCGATCCGGCCGGTCGTGTTCGTGACGTTTTGAGCGGTGCAGACGTAGCTCGTCGCGCTTGTGAACACAGCATTCCCGGTGAATGTAACCGTCACACCCGGAGTGGTGGTCACACCGGTTCGCGTTCCGGTGACGATCTTGGGGCTCGAGACCGTTGTCGGAGCCGTGCAGCCAGTGCCGCTCCCGCACGCGTACACGGATGCAACACCGGTCGGACCGGTTGCGCCGGTAGCGCCGGTCGGGCCTTGAGCGCCGGCTGCGCCGTTGGTCCCGTTCGTGCCGGTGGCGCCGGTCGGACCGGTTACGCCGGTAGCGCCGGTCGGGCCTTGGGCTCCGGCTGCTCCGTTGGTCCCGTTAGTGCCGGTGGCGCCGGTCGCTCCAGTGGCGCCGGTAACTCCGGTTGCGCCGGTCGGACCCTGAGCGCCGTTTGAGCCGTTTGAGCCGTTTGAGCCGTTCGAGCCGCTGGCGCCGGTCGCTCCGGTTACTCCGGTCGCTCCGGTTACTCCGGTCGGGCCCTGGATGCCCTGGATGCCTTGGCCACCCGTCGCTCCGGTGGCGCCGTTAATCCCGTTGGTGCCGTTGGTGCCGTTGGTGCCGTTGGTACCGGCAGCGCCGGTCGCCCCGGTAGCGCCGGTGGAACCTGTCGCGCCGGTGGCGCCGGTCAGGCCCTGGAGACCCTGCGGACCCTGAAGGCCCTGGTCGCCCTTGTCACCGGTCGCTCCGGTGGAGCCTGTCGCTCCGGTCAGGCCTTGGATGCCCTGGTCGCCTTGGATACCTTGGTCGCCCTTGTCGCCAGTTGCGCCGGTCGCGCCGTTAGTCCCGTTGGTGCCGTTGGTACCGGCAGCGCCCGTCGCGCCGGTGGAACCTGTCGCGCCTGTCGCTCCGGTCGGGCCCTGGATGCCCTGAATACCTTGGATACCCTGGTCGCCCTTGTCGCCGGTCGCGCCGGTGGAGCCTGTCGCTCCGGTCAGGCCTTGGATGCCTTGGTCGCCTTGGATACCTTGGTCGCCCTTGTCGCCAGTTGCGCCGGTGGAACCTGTCGCGCCGGTGGCGCCGGTCAGGCCCTGGAGACCCTGCGGACCCTGAAGGCCCTGGTCGCCCTTGTCACCCTTGTCGCCGGTCGCGCCGGTCGCGCCGTTAGTCCCGTTGGTGCCGTTGGTACCGGCAGCGCCCGTCGCGCCGGTGGAACCTGTCGCGCCTGTCGCTCCGGTCGGGCCCTGGATGCCCTGAATACCTTGGATACCCTGATCGCCCTTGTCGCCGGACGCGCCGGTGGAGCCTGTCGCGCCAGTGACTCCGGTCGCGCCCGTGGAACCCGTCGCGCCGGTCGAGCCCTGAATGCCCTGGTCACCCTTGTCGCCGTTAGCTCCGGTGGCGCCGGTTGAACCTGTCGCGCCTGTCGCTCCGGTCGCGCCGGTAACTCCGGTTGCGCCGACCGGGCCCTGGATGCCCTGAATGCCCTGGATACCTTGGTCGCCCTCGTCGCCGGTACTGCCTGTAGCGCCGGTTGCGCCCGTGGAACCCGTCGCGCCGGTCGAGCCCTGAATGCCCTGGTCACCCTTGTCGCCGTTAGCTCCGGTGGCGCCGGTGGAGCCAGTCGCTCCGGTCAGGCCTTGGATGCCTTGGTCGCCTTGGATACCTTGGTCGCCCTTGTCGCCAGTTGCGCCGGCGGAACCTGTCGCGCCGGTGGCGCCGGTCAGGCCCTGGAGACCCTGCGGACCCTGAAGGCCCTGGTCGCCCTTGTCACCCTTGTCGCCGGTCGCGCCGGTCACGCCGTTAGTCCCGTTGGTGCCGTTGGCACCGGCAGCGCCGGTGGAACCTGTCGCTCCGGTCAGGCCTTGGACGCCCTGGTCGCCTTGGATACCTTGGTCGCCCTTATCGCCGGTGGCGCCGGTTGAACCAGTCGCGCCGGTCGCTCCGGTCGGGCCCTGGATGCCCTGAATGCCCTGGTCACCCTTGTCGCCGTTAGCTCCGGTGGCGCCGGTGGAGCCAGTCGCTCCGGTCAGGCCTTGGATGCCTTGGTCGCCTTGGATACCTTGGTCGCCCTTGTCGCCAGTTGCGCCGGCGGAACCTGTCGCGCCGGTGGCGCCGGTCAGGCCCTGGAGACCCTGCGGACCCTGAAGGCCCTGGTCGCCCTTGTCACCCTTGTCGCCGGTCGCGCCGGTCGCGCCGTTAGTCCCGTTGGTGCCGTTGGCACCGGCAGCGCCGGTGGAACCTGTCGCTCCGGTCAGGCCTTGGACGCCCTGGTCGCCTTGGATACCTTGGTCGCCCTTGTCACCCTTGTCGCCGGTCGCTCCAGTGGCGCCGTTAGTCCCGTTGGTGCCGTTGGTGCCGGCAGCGCCTGTAGCTCCGGTCGCTCCGACAGCGCCTGTCGAACCGGTCGCTCCGGTAACTCCGGTTGCGCCGACCGGGCCCTGGATGCCCTGAATGCCCTGGATACCCTGATCGCCCTTGTCGCCGGACGCGCCGGTGGAGCCTGTCGCGCCAGTGACTCCGGTCGCGCCGGTGGAACCTGTCGCTCCGGTCGAGCCTTGGGTACCTTGGTCGCCCTTGTCGCCGTTGCGCCGGTTGAACCTGTCGCGCCTGTCGCTCCGGTTGGGCCTTGGATGCCCTGAACACCTTGGATGCCCTGGTCTCCCTTGTCGCCGGTCGCTCCGGTGGCGCCGGTAGTCCCGTTGGTGCCGTTGGTGCCGGCAGCGCCCGTCGCGCCCGTCGCGCCGGTGGAACCGGTCGCGCCTGTCGCTCCGGTCAGGCCCTGGATGCCCTGGTCGCCTTGGATGCCCTGGTCGCCCTTGTCACCCTTGTCGCCGGTCGCGCCGGTCGCGCCGTTAGTCCCGTTGGTGCCGTTGGCACCGGCAGCGCCGGTCGCGCCGGTTGCGCCGGTTGCGCCGACCGGGCCCTGGATGCCCTGGTCTCCCTGGTCGCCGGTCGCTCCGGTTGCCCCAGTCGCGCCGTTAGTCCCGTTGGTGCCGTTGGTACCGGCAGCGCCGGTCGCGCCGGTAGCGCCGGTCGAACCCGTCGCGCCGGTTGGTCCCTGCGGTCCCTGCGGCCCGGTCGAGCCCGGCACGCTCTGGCCGGAAACGGTTGTACCGTACTGGTTCCACCGGACCAGCCTCTCGCTGCTCTTGCAGCGGCGTGCGGTCTCAAGAATGCGAACCTTGCCGGTCGTCTTTTTCACGCAGGCGCGTATGACTTTCGTGACCGGGCGGAACTGACTCCACTTGAGTAGCGTCTCGCCGGGCTTGCAGCTGCTCGTGGCGTTGATGATGCGGACATTGCCGTTCTTGGCCACACAGGCAAGGACCAAGCCTGTTTTCGCACTGGCCTGAGCGCTCGCCGGCGAGGCCGAGCACGTGAAAGCCACGACGGTGGCGATCGTCGCTATAACCATTAGTCGCAAGTACGTCTTCATCTGTCCGCTAGCCGCATTTGAGTAAGCGTTCGAGAAACTTGCTCGTAACCCAGCAGGGAAAGCGCCGCAGCTCGCCTGGTGGATCATTCGCACCATACCGAAGCTGGGGGTACCAGACATGCCCAAAAAGGGGATATTCGTCGCGCGTTGCGATTACCCTGTTCGCGCGATTCTCCCGGGATTACCAGCTTTTCTTAGAGCGATTCGGACGTCGCCGACGGTGCAGGTTCCTCGGGTTTTCCACTCCGATCACTCGATGTGTATCAGCGTCTCGATTTCGATCTAGATCGGCCGAGCTCGACGTCGGGTTCGCGTTGTCAGAAGACCCTCCGGCCGGCGCGGCTCAGAGCTCGGCCCTCGCGTTCATGTCGAGCTCGGCGGCGCTCCCCCAAGATCGATCGCACCGACCGGCACCTGGCCGCCGTTCTGATATTCGCCGGACTGCTACAATCCGCGCCCGGCGGACGCCTATGGGTCCGCTCGTTTTTCGTGTCATGAAGACCTACAGCGCAAAGCCAAGCGAGATCGAGCGCGACTGGTACGTCGTGGACGCCGAGGGCCAGAACCTCGGTCGCCTCGCCGTGCACATCGCCGACACCCTGCGCGGCAAGAACAAGCCGATCTTCACTCCTCACGTCGACACCGGCGACTTCGTCGTGGTCGTCAACGCCGAGAAGATCGCGGTGACTGGGAAGAAGCTCGACCAGAAGATCTATTACCGGCACTCTGGCTACCCGGGTGGCTTGCGTGAGCGCACGCTGCGTGAGCAACTCGAGCGTAGGCCGACAGAGGTGCTGCGCAAGGCGGTCAAGGGAATGCTCCCGCGCAACAGTCTCGGCCGCGCTCAGATTCGCAAGCTCAAGATCTACGTGGGCGCCGAGCATCCGCACGGTGCACAACAGCCGAAACAACTCAAACTCGAGGGCTAGGATCTAACCAGTGGCAGAGCAACCGCTTCAATATCGTGGAACCGGCAAGCGCAAGACCTCCGTGGCGCGCGTGATCCTTCGTCCCGGCGACGGCAAGACGTGGATCAACGGCCGGACGATCGAGGACTACTTCCCCCGGCCCACTCACCGGCAGACGGCCATGTCGCCGCTCGCGCTGGCTGGCGTCGAAGGGCGTTACGACCTGCGCGTGCGTGTTCACGGCGGCGGCTCCAGCGGCCAGGCGGGCGCGCTCCGGCACGGCATCGCGCGGGCGCTGATCGAGGCCGACCCCGAGCTGCGCGTTCAACTCAAGCGCGCCGGATACCTGACCCGCGATGCTCGCATCGTCGAGCGCAAGAAAGCCGGCCTGCACAAGGCACGCAAGGCGCCGCAGTTCTCGAAGCGCTAGTAGCCCGGCGGCGCTCGAAAGCTCCTAGAATGCGCCTGCTTCTTGGGCTGCCCTTGCTCGAGACCGCCCTCGCCGCGGGGGCGAAAGGAGGTTCCGGTTTCGATGGCAGGTGACGCGCAGATCGAGACGGCCGTCGCGAGGCGCTACTTCGGCACCGATGGCGTGCGCGGGGTCGTGGGCGAGGATCTCACCGTCGAGCTGGTGGAAAGGCTTGCCAGGGCGGCGACCATCTGGTCGAACAGCGGCCGGGTCTTCGTCGGCCGCGACACGCGGGCATCGGGAGTCGAGCTCGAGCAGGCGTTCGCGCGCGGCGTCGTGGAGGCCGGTGGCGTGGCCGTGCTCGGTGGCGTGCTGCCGACGCCGGCCGTGGCCTTGCTCGCACTCGATCTCGGCGTCGTCATCACCGCCTCGCACAACCCGCCCGAGTACAACGGGGTCAAGTTCTTCGATCACCACGGGCGCAAGCTTCCCGACTCGATCGAGCTCGAGATCGAGGCGCTGATGGATGTCAAGACCTCCGGTGGAGGAGTGATCGATCGCGTGGAGGTGGCGACCGACAGCTACCTCGAGCACATCCTCGAGCGCTTCGGATCGGATCTGAGCGGGCTCAAGATCGCCGTCGACTGCGCCAACGGCGCCTATTCGGGCATCGCGCCCGAGGCCTTCTCGCGCCTGGGCGCCGAGGTCACCGCGATCGCCAACGAGCCCGACGGCGTCAACATCAACGACGGCTGCGGGGCGACCGATCTGTCTCTGCTCTCGCGCACCGTCGTCGAGAACGGCTGCGATCTCGGCGTCGCCTTCGACGGGGACGGCGACCGCATGCTGGCGGTGAGCGGCGACGGCGAGCCGGTCGACGGCGATCAGATTCTCGCCATCCTGACTCTGCACCTCGGCGTCGAGCTGGTGGCGGTCACCAAGATGACCAACCTCGGCTTTCACAAGCTCATGCGTGATCACGGCATCCGTGTTCTAACCACCGATGTCGGTGACCGCTATGTGCTCGAAGCGCTCTGGCGCGAGCAGGGACTACTGGGCGGCGAGCAGTCGGGCCACATCATCTATCTCAAAGATCACGTCACCGGCGACGGCCTGGCGGCGGCGCTGCTGCTCTGCTCGGCGCTCGAGGGGCGCACGCTTGCCGAGGCGGCGGCCGTCATGCCCCGCTACGCGCAGGTCAAGCGCAACCTCGAGATCGAGGGCAAGCTTCCGAGGCACGCCATCGTGGAGGCCGAGCAGCTCAATATCGAGCTCGATGGGCGCGCCCGGGTGCTCGTTCGTCTCTCCGGAACCGAGCCGGTCGTGCGCCTGCTGGCCGAGGCCGCGACGCTGGATGAAGCCGAAAACCTCTGTGGTAGGATCGAGCTGCAAGTTCGACGAGAGCTCGGCCAGTCGTCCTGACCGGGGCGGCCCAAGCGCCGGGCTTTGTGTTTTTCCGATTCGTGAGTCGCAGGACCGTAGTCGAGCAGTTCGAGACTTCACTCCGGGGGTTGGGCGGCGCTAAAGGCGGGGAAGGAGCTCCAGGTGTGCGGGATCATCGGATACGTCGGGAAGAGAACCTGTAAGCCGCTACTTCTCCAGGCGCTGCAGCGTCTCGAATACCGCGGCTACGACTCGGCCGGGATCGTGCTGCGCGAGGAGGACGGGCTCGAATACATCCGTGCGGTCGGAAACCTCCAGCACCTGATCGAAGCCGCCGGCGGCAACGGCTCGGAGTCCACGCACGGTCTCGGGCATACGCGCTGGGCGACCCACGGCAAGGTCGTGGTCGAGAACGCCCACCCGCTCACCGGCTGCGACGAGCGCGAGATCGCGGTCGTCCTGAACGGCATCATCGAGAACTACCGGGAGCTGCGCGCCTCGCTGATCGAGGAAGGCCACGACTTCACGACCGAGACCGATGCCGAGACGGTTGCGCACCTGATCGAGCGCCACTACGAGGGTGATCTCGCCGAGGCCGTGCGCAAGACATACCGAGAGCTCGAGGGCCACTTCGCCTTCGTCGTCATCCACCGCGACAACCCCGAGCTGATCGTCGGTACCCGGCGCCAGTGCCCGCTCGTCGTCGGCGTTGGCGAGGGCGAAGGCTTCATCGCCTCCAATACCGTCGCCTTCCTTTCCGAGACTCGTAACGTCCAGTTCCCCGACGACGGCGACATCGCCGCTGTCACGCCCGACGGCGTCAGCTACACGAGCGCGCTCGACGGCGAGCCCGTGGTCGAGCACGAGACGATCTCGATCGAATGGGACGAGGAGCAGGCTGAGAAGGGCGGCTACGAGACCTTCATGCTGAAGGAGATCTACGAGCAGGCGATCGCGGTGCGCGAGACGCTCGCCGAGCGCATCCGCTACGGGAAGCTGGCTCTCGAGGGGCTTGGCCTCTCGGACGACGAGCTGCGCAACCTGCGCCGCATCGTCATCCTGGCCTGCGGAACCGCCTACCACGCCGGTGTGGCCGGCCGCTACGTGATCGAGGAGTGGGCGCGCGTGCCGGTCGAGCACGACATCGCCAGCGAATGGCGCTACCGGAATCCGGTCCTCGACAAGAACACGCTGGTGATCGGCATCTCTCAGTCGGGCGAGACGCGCGACACGATCGATGCCATGACGCTGGCACGAGAATACGGCGCGCGCACGATGGCGATCACCAACATGATGGGCGCGCAGATCACGCGCGAAGTCGACTCGGTGCTCTATACGCGTGCCGGCCTGGAGATGGGAGTCGCCGCTTCGAAGACGTTCACGGCTCAGGTCGCACTGCTCTACCTGATCGCGCTCAAGCTGGCTCAGGTGCGCGAGACGCTGCCCGAGGAGGAGATCGCCTCACTGATCGCCGAAGTACAAATGCTGCCCGAGAAGATCGCTCAGTTCCTGCAAGACGCCGATGACGGCGTCCACCCGATCGAGCAGATCGCCGAGCGCCATTTCGACAAGCCCTTCTTCCTCTATCTCGGCCGCAACATCGGCTTGCCGATCTGCCTCGAGGGCGCGCTCAAGCTGAAGGAGATCTCTTACATCCCGACCGAGGCCTACTCGGCCGGCGAGATGAAGCACGGTCCGATAGCCCTGCTCGACTCCGAGACCCCGGTCGTCTGCGTCGCCACCGACTCGCACGTGTACGACAAGGTCGTCTCGAACATCCAGGAGACGCGAGCCCGCGGCGCCCAGGTGATCGCCATCGCAACCGATGGCAACGAGGACATCCAGCACCACGCCGACGACGTGATCTTTGTCCCCAAGACGAACGAGTACCTGCAGGCGGTGCTGGCCGTCCTGCCGCTGCAGCTGCTTGCCTACCGGATCGCTCGCCTGCGCGGCCTGAACGTCGATCAGCCGCGGAACCTGGCGAAGACGGTAACCGTCGAGTAGGAGCCCGGGCCGAGGATGATGGCCAAGCGGTTCTGGACGCCCGGAGCCTGAGCGAGTGCGCGCGCTGGCCGCTCTGGCGGGGGCGGCGATCATTGCCCTCACCCTGGTCGAGTTCTTCGTCGCTTTCTTGCTTCCGCGCCGCGTCAGGCACGAGCCGCGCATCGCTCGCCTGATCCTCGTCGCCGGCTGGCGAGCCTGGCGCTTCCTGGCTCGCCGCCTGCCGGCTCGATCCGGCGACACCATGCTCGGCTTCTACGGTCCGCTGCTCCTGCTCTTTGCCATTGCTCTCTGGGCGCTGGCTCTGATCTTCGGTTTCGCTCTGCTGCAGTGGGCCGGCGGATCGCACATCGTGCGCGGCGGCAGCGGCGGCCTCGACGACGATCTCTTCTTCAGCGCGGGAGGGTTCCTCAGCGCCTCGATGCAGCTCTCGCCCTCGACCGCGATCGCTCGGGCGCTCTTCCTCGGCGAGGCGGCTTGTGGTTTCGGCGTGCTCTTCGTCGCGATCGGCTACCTGCCGGCGATCTATCAGGCGTATTCGCGGCGTGAGGTGACGGTCGCGCAGCTGGCGCCTCGAGCCGGGACGCCGCCCTCGGCCGGGGCGCTCATCGCCCGCTCGGGCCGGCGTGGCGGCTGGACCGATCTCGACCTCTACCTGGCCGAGTGGGAGGAGTGGGCGGCGGAGCTGATGGAGACTCATCTCTCCTACCCGGCGCTGGCCTACTTCCGCTCGCAGCACATTGATCAGAACTGGCTCGCCGCGTTGACCACCGTCCTCGACGCCTGTGCTTTCTCGATCGCCGCGGCACCGGAGCAGACCGAGGTCGAGGCGGCCGAGATCACCTTCTCGATCGGCCGGCACGCCCTGGCCGACGTCTCGCACGTGCTGCGCGCAAAGCCCGGGAGCTCCAGTCCGCAACGTCTCGACAGCGAGGATTTCGCCGCCCTCTGGCAGCTCGCCGCCGAGAGTGGGCTCGACCTGAGAGCGAAGGACGAAGTCGAGCCGCGGTTGAGCGAGCTCCGAGCTCGTTACGAGCCGCTGGTCCACGGTTTGTCGCGGAGCCTCGAGCTGACGCCGCCCTCATGGCTGCCGCCTGCCCGGCTCGAGCCGGGCCGAGCGTAGATTCGCCGGCGTTTCGCGAGACTCGGGAACGGAAACGTGTTAGCCGTCAGCGGGTTGCATGACCCTTGACGGCTGTGGCCGGAGCGGCTGCCAGTATCGAGCGAGGAGGAGCCAGATGACTGTGATCGAGGAACCCGAAGCCCGAATCGGACTTCCGCGCCTCAACGAGCCGGCGCCCGCGTTCGACGCCGTCACGACGCACGGTCGGCTTCGGCTGTCCGACTACGAGGGAAGCTGGCTGATCCTCTTTTCGCACCCCGCCGACTTCACACCGGTGTGCACGACCGAGTTCATCGCCTTCGCCGAGATCTACCCGGAGCTCCAGAAGCGCGGCTGCGAGCTGCTCGGCCTCTCGATCGACAGCATCTTCGCCCACATCGCCTGGATGCGAAACATCGAGGAGAAGGCCGGGGTGAAGATTCCCTTCCCGGTCATCGCCGATCTAGATCGCAAGGTGGCGACGGCCTTTGGCATGGTCATGCCAGGGGAGAGCAAGACCGAGGCCAGTCGCTGCGTCTTCGTCATCGATCCGAAGGGCATCCTGCGGGCGATGATCTACTACCCGCTCTCGACCGGCCGCAACATGGACGAGATGCTTCGCCTGATCGATGCGCTGCAGGTCGCCGACGCGAACCACGTTGCGACCCCGGCCAACTGGCGCCCGGGCGACAAGGTCGTTCTTCCGGCTCCGACCACGATCGAGCTGATGGAGGAACGAGCCGGCGAAGGCCTGGAGTGCGTCGATTGGTACCTCTGCAAGAAGTCGCTCTAGGAGGCTGAGATGCCCTGCGTCAGGCCAGATGGAACGCTCAGCACCTCGGGCAGATTGCTGCTCGCGGCGGTGCAGACGGATTCCACTGCCAACGATGTGGCTGCCGTCACCGAGATGCCGCTCTATCGAGTTCGCAGCGCGCTGCGGGAACTGGTCGCCGCCGGCTTCGTGAGCGAGGACGGCGAGCGCTTCAACCAGACCGAGCAGGGCGCGGCGAAGGCGAAGTCGAGCGGTTGAGACCAGACGATCGTCGAGCCGACGGGCGCCGGCACTGCGCCGAGCGCCCCGGCTCCGTCGCCGTCGATCTCTCGAACAGTGGCGGCGGCAAACGGAGAATGAGCGCTCAGGGAAGCAGCCCGCCCACTTTCGCCGCTCACGCTCGACCAATAGACTCGGTCACGTGGCCGCGATCCTGATCGATATCGACGGCGTGCTCAGCGTCTCGGGCGAGCCGATTCCGGGAGCCACCGGCGCCGTTCGCCGTCTGCGCGAGGCCGGTCACAGGCTGCGCTTCCTGACCAACAACACCACCTGCCCGCGAGCTCGCCTGGCTGAGCTGCTGCGCTCGAGCGGTTTCGATCTCGACGAGGAGGAGCTGCAGACGACTCCCCGGGCGGCTGCTCGCGCGCTCGCCGGCCGCCGCGTGCTGGCCCTGACGATGTCGGCGATCGTCGAGGATTTAAAGGGAATCGAGCTGGTCGGCGAGAACGCCGACGCGGTGCTCCTCGGCGGCGCCGACGAGACCGAAGAGTCGGGACGAGTCTTCTCCTACATGAACCTCGCTCGTGCCTTCGCCGAGCTCGAAGCCGGGGCCGAGCTCTTCTGTCTGCACAAAAACCCGTGGTGGCAGACGAAGCACGGGCCGCTGCTCGACTCGGGTGCCTTCGTTGCCGGGCTCGAGTACGCGGCGGGAATGCACGCGACAGTGCTCGGCAAGCCGAGCTCCGCCTTCTTCGCCGCCGCGCTCGAAGCCGTCGACTCCGATCCGGGCCAGGCCTGGATGGTCGGTGACGACATCGAGTCGGACATCCGCGGCGCACAGTTGCACGGGATACGCACCGTGCTCGTACGCACGGGCAAGTTCCGTCCCGATGTGTACGAGCGCTCGGGTGAGCGTCCAACCGTCCTTCTTTCCTCCATCGCGGATCTTCCGGAATGGCTGGCGGCGCAGCGCTGAGGGTCGGTCTCGACCTGATCGAGATCGAGCGGATTCGCTCGGCGCTCGAGCGCCCCCGCTTTCGCGAGCGCTGCTTCACCGAGGCCGAGCGCACCTATTGCGATTCGCGCGCCAATCCGGCGCAGAGCTACGCGGCGCGCTTCGCGGGCAAGGAGGCGGTCGGCAAGGCGCTCGGTTGTGGCGTGCGCTTCACCTGGAAGGAGATCGAGATCGTCGGACGCCCGCGCCCCGGCGTCTCGCTCAAGGGGGAAACGAAAGCCTGGGCGGAGAAGATGAACGTCGAGCGGGTCGATCTCTCGCTGACGCACTCCAAGGGCCTGGCCGCCGCGGTTGCGATCCTGTCAATCGAGGAAGAGGACGAGAAGTGAAAGGCCGATCTGCTTTAGAGCCGCTCTTCAGCTCCGCCGAGATGCGCGCGGTCGAGCAGGCCTACCCCGGCTATCCCGACTCGATGCGCGAGCTGATGGAACGGGCCGGAACGGCAGCAGCCGAGGCGGCGCTACGCCGCTTCCCGGACGCCAAGGCCTACACGGTCGTCTGTGGCGGCGGCTCGAACGGCGGCGACGGGCTGGTCGCGGCCGACGTGCTTCGCTCGCGCGGGCGCGATGTCCGCGTTGTCGAGGCGAAGAGCGGAGAGCTGGAGCTGGGCGATCCGGACGTGATCGTGGACGCTCTTTTCGGCACCGGCTTCACCGGCTCGCCGCGCGCCGATGCCGCCGCCCTGATCGAGCGGATGAACGGGCGCGGCCTGCCGATCGTCTCGGTCGACATCGCCTCGGGAGTGGACGCCTCGACGGGAGAGGTGGCCGGGCCGGCGGTGGAGGCGGCGCTGACTGTGAGCTTCTACGCGCGCAAGGTCGGGCATGTCGTCGCGCCCGGTCGCTTTCACCGCGGCGAGCTGGAGCTTGTCGACATCGGGCTCACGGGCGGCGAGACCGCCTGCCGGCTGGCCGGGCCCGGATTGCTCTCTGCTCTTCCGAGAAGGAAGGAGTCGGACACCAAGTTCAGCGCCGGCTCGGTGCTGCTGGTCGGGGGCTCGCCCGGTCTCTCCGGCGCCGTCTGCCTGGCCGGTGAGGCGGCTTACCGCGCCGACGCCGGCTACGTCACGGTTGTGATCCCCGGTTCGGTGCTTCCTCCTGTCGAGCTCAATCTGGTCGAGGCTGTCAAGCGCCCGGTGCCGGAGGACGAGCACGGGCAGCTGACAATCGAGGCGCTACCGCTCATTGCCGAGCTCGAGCCGCGAGCCCAGGCGCTCGCGCTCGGCCCCGGGATCGGGCGCTCGGAGGGGACGCGGGCGCTGGTGCGCGAACTGCTCGAGCGAACGACGCTGCCGGCGGTGGTGGACGCCGACGCTCTCTTCGGGCTCGAGCCCGGGAAGTGGAGCTCTCCCGTGGTGCTGACGCCGCACGCCGGCGAGCTGGCTCGGCTGCTGGGCAAGGAATCGGCCTGGGTGAACGAGCACCGGCTGGCCGCCGCGCGCGAGTGCGCCGAGCGCTTCGCCGCGGTGACCCTGCTCAAGGGCGCCGACACGATCGTCGCCGACCCGGCCGGCGGAGTGATCGTCTGCGAGGAGGGGACGCCGGCACTGGCCACCGCCGGCGCGGGCGACGTTCTCACCGGCGTGATCGCCGCCTTCCTGGCCAAGGGACTCGAGCCCCAGCTCGCCGCCGCCATGGGCGCGGTCGCGCACGGCCGGGCCGCGCAGCTGATCGAGCCGCAAATCGGTGTCGTCGCCCGCGACGTGGCGCGGATGCTGCCGCGAGCGTTGACGTGACCGCGCGCAGGCGCTCCCATCCTTCTACGATGAAGCGATGCACCGTTCCCAGATCACCATTGACCTCGGTGCGCTGCGCCGCAACGTCAAGCGCCTGATCGACGTGCTCGGCGGGGCCGACCTCTGGGCGGTCGTGAAGGCAGACGGATACGGGCACGGCGCCGTGGACGCGGCGGGTGCCGCGCTCGCTGCCGGCGCTCGTGTCCTTTGCGTCGTCACGCTCGCCGAGGGGCTCGAGCTGCGGGCCGAGTACCCGACGGCGCGCATTCTCGTGATGAGCCCGCTCCTCCCGACCGAGATCGCGCGGGCGCGTGAAGCGGGACTGGAGATCACGGTCGTGGACGCGGACATCCCGGAGGGCGTTCGAGCTCACCTCAAGCTCGACACGGGCATGGGGCGCTTCGGCCTGACGGAGCTTCTCTCGGCGCCTGGTCGCAACGTAGTCGGGCTGATGAGCCACCTCGCCACCGCCGACTGCGATCTCGATTTCGCCCGCGCCCAGGTCGAGCGCTTCCGCCAGCTCAGCGAGCCCTACGCCGGGCTGACGCGCCACATCGCCAACAGCGCGGCCACCCTGCGCATCCCCGAGGCGAGCTTCGACGCCGCGCGCTGCGGCATCGCCCTCTACGGTCTCTCGCCCTTCCGCGGCGATCCCCGCGACGACAAGCTCGAACCGGTGCTGCGCTGGGAGAGCCGCCTGGCGCAGGTGAAGCAGCTTAAGCCCGGCCAGAGCACCGGCTACGGGCGCCGCTTCACGGCCACCGAGCCGACCTGGATCGGACTCGTGCCGGTCGGCTACGCGGACGGCTTCCGCCGCGACATGACCGGCACCGAGGTGCTCGTCGAGGGTGAGCGCCGGCCGGTAGTCGGAACGATCTCCATGGACTCCTTCGCCGTTCTGCTCGAGCGCGAGCTGCTGGTCGACACGCCGGTCGTCATCGTCGGCGACGGTGTGCTCGTCGAGGAGCACGCTCGGGTAGCCGACACGATCAACTACGAGATCACCTGCGGCATCTGTTCCGATCGCCGCCGGGCGCGCCGTGTCGTCGTCGACGCTTGAATCTGTACGGGAGCTGCTGGGCGGCGAGCAGGCTTATCTCGTCGGCGGCGCCGTTCGAGACGAGCTGCTCGGGCGCGAGCTGATCGATCTCGACATCGTCTGCGCCGATCCCAAGCAGGCCGCCCGAGCTTTCGCGGCGAAGAGCGGCGGTGCTCCCTTTCCGCTTTCCGAGCGCCACGGCGCCTGGCGGGTGACCTTCCCGGGCGGCGAGTGTGTCGACTTCACCTTGTTGCGCGGGACACTCGCCGAGGATCTGGCGCTGCGCGACTTCACCGTCAACGCGATCGCCGAGCCGCTCGCCGGGGGAGAGGCGGTCGATCCCTACGACGGGCGCCGCGACCTCGACGAGGGCCGGCTCCGGGTCGTCTCAGAGCGAGTCTTCGACGACGATCCGCTGCGGCTCCTGCGTGCGGTCAGGTTCGAGCAGGAGCTCGGGCTCCGGCTCGATCCGGAGAGCGAGGAGCTCGTTCGCTCGCACGCCGAGCTGGTGAGCGCAACGGCGGGTGAGCGCATCCTGGCCGAGCTGGAGAAGCTCGGCTGGCCCGGCTATGAACGGCTCGAGAGTCTGGGCCTGCTCGCTCCTCTGGGTGGCTCGCTTGCTCTCGCCGGTCGCGTCGATCGCGCGCTCGTCGATACCTCCTGGTTGCGGCTGGTTTCGGTTTTCGGCGGGCGCCTGCGCCGCTTTCCGATCCCGGGCGAGCTCGCTCGCTACTCGAGCACGCTTCTCCGTGCTCGTCCGCTTGCCGACGACTCCCCGCGCGAGATTCACCGCTTCCGCCGCGCGACCGAGCCGTGGGCGATCGATGCGCTCGCTTACCTCGGCGCAGGCGAATACGCAGAGGATGTTCGTATCGCCCGCGAGACGGAGCCCGACGAGCCGCTGCTGCGCGGAGATCAGCTGGGAATCCCGCCAGATCCCCTTGTCGGAGAGCTACTCGATCTGATTGCCGAGGAGCGCGCCGCGGGGACGATCTCGACGCGCGAGGAGGCGTTGGAGCTCGTGCGCCGGCGGCTCCGGCGGAGCTGAGCTTTTCTCGCTTCCCTCTCCGTCGCCGGCTCCCGCCTCGGGCAGGTGACGCTTGACAGACGCCTCAGTGATGTCATAATGGCGTCATGACGACAGCGGAGTTCATCGAAGCGCTTCAAAGCGACCTGCGCGAGATCGCCGCCCTCGGTGACGAATCGATCGCCGAGGCGAGCGAGCGGCTGGTCACCGCGATTCGTTCCGCGGCGGGGCTCAGGCTGCTCGACGTGCTTGGGGAGGCGGCACTCGAGATCAGCGCGCAGCTTTCGAGCGGCCACGTCGAGCTGCGCATGTCCGGTCAGGACGCGGAGTTCGTGTTCGTGCCCGAGGAGGAGCCGGCCGCCGTTCAGATGCCCGCTGCGCCCGAAGACGGTGCTGCTCGCATCACCCTGCGGTTGTCCGAGTCGCTCAAGTCGAGCGTCGAGGTTGCCGCGGCGGCTGCCGGCATCTCCGTAAACACCTGGGTCGTTCGCCAGCTCTCGCGTGCGACTGCGGGTGGCGGTAGTCAGCGTTCGAGTAAGCGAATCACCGGCTTCGCGCAGGCCTGAGGAACCGAAAACCAAGCGAATCGGAGGCACCTGATGAGACAGGAAATGTTCACAACCCCGGCGGCGCTTCCGAGAAAGCTCGCCGTGAAGATCCCGCACGGCTCGATCGAGATCGAGGCGCTCGATGGAGACGAGACGAGAGTCGAGCTAGAAGCGCTGCACGGGAACGAAGCATCGGCCCAGGCGATCGAGGAGGCGCGGATCGAGCTCAGGCCGACCGGGACGGGGCTCGAGCTGATCGTCGACGCCACCGTGAAGCGCCGCTTTCTCGGCTGGTTCGGCGGGGAAGGGCTGCACTTGCGTGTCTTCACTCCGCCGGGGGCGGGCATCGACCTTCTCGGCGGCTCGGCCGACATGGATGTCCGCGGGAGCTTCGGGGCGCTGAAGGTGCAGACGGCCTCGGGCGATCTCGATGCGGACGAGTTCTCCGGCGCGGTCAAGGTGAAGAGCGGCAGCGGCGACATCGCGATCCGCCGCATCGGCGGGAGCGCCTCGATCGCGAGTGGCTCGGGCGATATCGAGCTGGGAACCGTCGCAGGCGACCTGACAGCGCGCGCGGCTTCCGGCGACATCCGTGTCGAAGAGGCCGGGGGCTCGGTCACGCTCCAGTCCGCCTCGGGCGATCAGCGAGTGGGCGTGGTCTCCTCCGGAAAGGTCAGGCTCCAGTCCGCCTCGGGCGACCAGTACGTCGGAATCTGCCGCGGCTCCGTCGCCTTCATCGATGCCAAGACATGGGGCGGCGAGGCCCGCTCCGAGCTGGACGTCACGGATGAGCCGATCGATGGCGACGGCCCGAAGCTCGAGTTACGCGCAACCGCCGCCAGCGGCGACATAACGATCACCCGCGTCTAGACCCTGTTCGTCGCTCCCCGTTTCCCAGTCGTCGATGCTCTCGCGTCTGGCATGGAAGCCCCAACCTCCTCCCCACGGCGATCCTATCCGCGAGAATCACACGCGTGTGTGCCGATTCCGTAGCGAAAGGATCGCGATGAGCTCGAGCGATTCGTCCGGAAAGACCGACGATCACGAGCGGCGAAACGAGCTGGTTCGTGTCCGTTTCGCCGCGGCCGCGGAGCATTTCGCCGAGCGGGCGCGCGAGCAAGCGCCGCTGATCACGGAGCGGGCCAGGCGGCTGTTGGCACCCCTCCGCGGCGACGAGAGCGCTCTCGATGCGGGCACCGGGGCAGGCGCGCTGGCGCTCGGGCTGGCGCCGCTGGTCGGCGAGGTCGTCGGTTGCGACATCGTGCCGGAGCTCCTGGCCGCGGCGAGGACGCTGGCGAGCGGTCTCCCGAACGTGAGCTTCGTCGAGGGCGATATCTTCGCGCTGCCGTTTGAGACGGGCAGTTTCGATATCGCCGGCACCATCCGCACGCTGCACCACCTGGAGCGCCCGGAGAAGGCCATCCCCGAGCTCGTGCGCGTCCTCAGGCCGAACGGCCGCCTGCTCGTGATCGATCAGCTCGCGTCGCTCGATCCGCCCCGGGCCATGGAGATCGACCGCTTCGAACGGGCGCGCGACCCTTCGCACGTGCGAACCCTCTCCGATCAGGACATGCGTGGACTCTTCGACATGAACGGGCTTACGCTCCTGCGCCAGGAGACCGTCACGGAGCAGCGCGATCTCGAGCAGTTCCTCGACGGAGCCGGCTGCGAGGGAGAGGAACGAGAGCGCGTCAAGCGCCTGGCGCCGGCCGAGACCTTCACCGTCGAGCTGGGTTGGTACGTGCTCGAGCGCCGCGTCTAGCGAATTACGCGTCCGTGCCAGACTGAAGTCAGGCACGGGATTCAGGTAGCGGCGCTACGCGCCCTACTTCCACTTGACCGTGCAGCCGACCGATTCCGTCTCGCTGGTCGGAGGCTCGGCGCCGGCCAGGAGCGCATCGAGCGCCTCGCGCAGGTAGCTCTTGGTCACGCCGTCCTCGTCGCGTGAGTCGTCGATCGCTCCGTGGTAGCGGAGCCGGCGCTCCTCGTCGAAGAGGAAGACCTCGGGGGTTCGCTCGGCGCCCAGTGCGTGTGCCAGCGACTGGCTCTCGTCGAAGAGGTAGTCGAAGGGGAAGTCGAGCCTCTCGGCTCTCGCTTTCATCTCCGCGAACGAGTCCTCGGGATAGCGCGAGACGTCGTTCGAGTTGACGGCGACCACTCGCACGCCCTGGTGGGCGTAGTCGCGCGCCACCGCCATCAACCTCTCCTCCCAGGCCAGGACGTAGGGGCAGTGGTTGCAGTACTGAACGAGGACGAGCAGCTTCGCGTCGCCGTATTCGCCGAGGGAGTGGTCGTTGCCGTCGCTGCCGGGGAGCGCGAAGGAAGGGGCTTCACTACCGAGATCGATGCTCATCTGAGTGCTGCCTCCAGTTGTTCGTATGAGGGGACGGGCGAGACTCGCCCGTCGGGGCGGTAGTAGATACGGCAGGTGAGCGCCGGGCGTGCGGCGGCGCCGTTGGAATCGACGTCGCGCCCGTCGACGCGAATCGTCGGTGAGCCGGGGAAGTGAAGGCGCTCGGCCTCCTCGTCGCTTCTCACCTCGGTCATCACGATCTGGTCGTCGCGCCCGAGCTCCGCCAGCACCTGCTCGAGCAGCGCCTTCGCCTCGGGGTGCGAGGGACAGCCCTCCCAGTAGAGAAGCTCGATCACCGGCTCTCGTTTCCTTCTCCGGGAATGTCTCTGCCCGGGTCGCCCCTGGCCACCACTCGGGTCACGGTCGCCGGGAAGAGCCCGGTCGCCACGCCGGCGATCCGCATCCACCTGGGAAAGACGACCTCGCTCTTACCGCGCCCGATCGCCCTGACGATCTTCTTCGCGATGCGCTCGGGAGTGAGCACCGTCCAGCGCATCGAGCGCCGCCTGATCATCCTCGTCTGCGGGAATCCCTCGGTCGTCACCGGCCCCGGATTGACCGTGAGTACCGAGACGCCGCGCGGCCTCAGCTCGGCGCGGAGCGCGCGCGAGAAAGCGAGCTGGGCGTGCTTGGAGGCCGAGTACGGCCCGGCGTCGGGAACGACGGTCGTGCCGGCGACCGAGACGATGTTGACCACGCGAGAGGGCCGGTCTCGTTCGAGCCCCGGTAGGAAGGCGCGCAGGCACCAGACCGAGCCGAGGTAGTTGGTGCGAATCACCTGCTCGATCCGGTCTGGGCTGGCGCTGAGGAAAGATCCGTGCGACGGGACGCCGGCGTTGTTGACGAGTAGTCCGATAGCGGGATGACGCTCGAGCACGCGCGCCGCCACTCGCTCCACCTCTTCGCGGCTGGAGACGTCGCAGAGCTCGATCTCGCTGCCGGTATCGGCGGCGACCTGCTCTAGCCGGTCGATTCGTCGCGCCAGTAGAACGCAATGCCAGCCGTGCCGGGAGAGCTCGTTGGCCAGCGCGGCTCCGATACCACTCGAGGCGCCGGTGATCACGGCCACACGCTGATCGGAGCTCATCGTCTGTCCTCCCTTCTGTGAGCGTAGCGAAACGGCTGTAGGGCGCAACGTTTCGCCGCCCCCCGCCTTATCCACCCACCCGCGGGGTCGTGAAACGGTAGCGAGAAAGCGCTCCACGATCGTGCCGGATTTGTGCCAGATGCACATCGAGCTCTCGATCCCGGCGCAGTGGAGGGCCCTACCTCTCGCCGCGCGCCTCGAGGATCATCTCGCTAGACTCGCGCCCATGCCGGGGAGATTCGAAGGCAAGCGCGGGCTCGTTCTCGGCGTCGCCAACAAGCGCTCGATCGCCTGGGCGATCGCACGCCGGCTGGCCGACGAGGGCGCGACGATGGCGTTCACATTCCAGGGCGAGCGGATCGAGGCGAATGTGCGCGAGCTGGCCGAGTCGGTCTCCAGCCCGCTCGTCACGCCTTGCGACGTGCGCCAGGAAGACGACTGCCCCCGCGCCGTGGCCGAAGCCGTCTCGGCGCTGGGCGGCCTCGATTTTGTCGTCCACTCGGTCGCTTTCGCCGCGGCCGAGGATCTGGAAGGGCGCTTCATCGACACTCCAAGCGATCGCTTCTGGCTGGCGCTCGACGTCAGCGCTTACTCGTTGGTGGCGATCGCGCGAGCCGCAGAGCCGCACCTCGCCGAGACCGGCGGCTCGATCGTGACCATGACCTACCTCGGCGGAGAGCGCGCCGTGCCGCACTACAACGTCATGGGTGTCGCCAAGGCGACGCTCGAGGCCTCGATGCGCTACCTGGCCTGGGATCTCGGGGCCGAGGGCATACGCGTCAACGCGGTCTCGGCCGGCCCGGTGCGAACTCTCGCGGCCCGTTCCATCTCAGGTTTCCCGACCATGGAGGCGATCGTCGGCAAGCGAGCGCCGCTTCGCCGCCACATCAACGCCGACGATGTGGCCGCGGCCAGCGCCTACCTGCTCTCCGACGATGCGCGCAACGTCAGCGGCACGATTCTCTACGTCGACTCCGGCTATCACGCCATGGGCATTTAGGCTCGCGCGCCTCGCCCGTAATCCTCCCTTAACCAACCTTCGCGAAGCCGCCGCGTCATAAGCGGTGGTTGACAAGATCGGGTGTCCGGTCTGGGGGAAGAAGGGCGCGCAACGAAAGTCGCGCACAAAGACCGCGGTGCCTTCTTGTCTTCAAGTGCGCGAGCGAGATGCGGCGTCTCGCTCGCGTACGACTCTCTGGTGAATGTCAGCTAGGCTGCTCGGCGGCTGCGTTGCGCGACCAAGCCGCTACGAGATGAAGCTCTTTCTTCCGCTTGCGACCTGCTATCTGGGCCTGGTCATCCTCGCCAACTGGCTGGCGAGCGCCTACGTCGTCGGTGTGCCACTGACGGAGTATCAGGCGCCGGCCGGCGTCTTTTGCATCGGCGCGGTACTTGTCCTGCGCGACTGGCTCCAGCAGCTGCGCGGCCTCTACTGGACGATGCCGCTCGTCTACGCCGCCGGCCTGATCTCCTGGGCCGTCGGCGATCTCGCCGGCTGGACCTCGCTCGAGAAGATCGCGATCGCCAGCGTGGTCGCTTTCACCATCTCCGAGACGATCGAGGCGGTGGTCTTCACGCCGATTCGCAAGCGGAACCTGAGCCTCGGCGTCGCCCTCTCGGGGACGATCGGGAACGCGATCGATTCGTATCTCTTCCTGATCATCGCCTTCGGCAGCCTGGGCTTCTTCTGGGGCCAGTTCTGGGGCAAGAGCGAGATGATCGCGCTCGGCACGCTGTTCACGGTTATGCGCCGCCGGATCGTTCCCGTGGCACTAGCGCGGACGTAGTAGGTTCTCGGCTCGACGGATCCACCGACTGCGAGTAGACGAAGGGCCTATTCACCCACTCTCGGGGCGGAAAAGTGGTATCGAGGAAAGGCACACTTGACTGCGCGGGAATTCAGGAGTGTTCTTGGGCCGTAGAGGGCGAATAGGGACAAGAATCAAACTCACCGAGCGTCGTTTCGCGCAGACTTCTTCGGCGACGACCGGAGAAGAAAGGAGAGGACATGAAGATCCTGGTCTGGCCGCTCTTGCTCGTCGCCCTCGCCATGATCTCAGCCGCCGGCTGCGGCGGATCGAAGCCGATCGCGCCTCTTCCTCACTGCACCTCTTCTCAGCTTCGGGTGAACGCAACGTTGCCAGGCGCCGCTGCCGGCACGGTCTTCATGAACATCGTCCTTCGGAACACGGGTTCCGCCTGCGGGCTCAAGGGTTATCCGGCTCTTCGGATCGAGGGTGCAAAGGGGTCGCTTCCGACCCATATCATCGACGGGCAGGGACCGACACCGAGGCAGAGCGAAACTCCGAGACGGGTTAGCCTGGCTCACCTGAGGTTGGCGACCGTTATCGTTTCCTACTCCGACGTTCCTACGGGGAGAGGGTCATGCTTCGCTGCCGTTGCGATCGGCGTGCGCCCGCCTGGAGCGGAGAGCTGGCTGAAAGCCGATCTCAAAGCCGGTGTGTGCGATCACGGCATCCTGCACACCTCGCCCGTGCTGGCCGGTGCCAGAACGAGCGTCTACTAACAGCACAAGCTTCGCGGCGCGGCGGACGAGTTGCCTCAGCTCGCGTTCGAAGGCTTTATCCTCTGCGCCTGTGGCCGAGCTACATGGATGGCGCTTATGCCCGCGCTGTGGCGCGGAGCTGGTCGTCGAGCCCACGAGCGCGACCTGTCCCGGGTGCGGCTCGCGCTACTACGCCAACTCGGCGCCAACGATCGGCGCGCTCTGCGAGGACAACCTCGGCCGCCTGATGCTCGTCCGCCGGGCAATCGAGCCGAGGCGGGGCAAATGGGACACCCCGGGCGGTTTCCTGGAAGAGGGAGAGCCGCCGCTTGACGGACTCAAGCGCGAACTGCGCGAGGAGACCGGGCTAGAGATCGAGCCGGGCGAGTTCACGGGCTCGCTGGTCGATATCTACGGCGACGGCCCCGACGCTCCGTTCGTGCTCAGCCTGAACTGGACGGCGCGCATCGTGGGCGGCACGCCGGCGGCTGCCGACGACATCTCCGAGATTCGCTGGTTCGCCGCAGACGAGCTCCCCGCGGAGGAGGAGATCGCCTTCGCCAGCATCGTCAGCCTCGTGCAGCACTGGCGCGAGCGCCACGGCTGATTCCCTCGATCCGAGCCCGATTAGGAGCTTTGCGAGCTATTCCTCGCTGAGGCCGAGCAGCTTCTCCAGCGAGCCCTTGGGGTAGGCGCCGATCGCGGTTTTGTCGGGCTGGCCGTTACGGAAAAGCATGATCGTCGGGATCGAGGAGATACCGAACCGCTGCGCCAAGCTCATCTCTTCGTCGATGTTGACCTTCACCAGCTTGAGCTCACCCGCACGCTCCTCGACGATCCGATCCAGAACCGGCGCGACGGCGTGGCAGGGACCGCACCACTCGGCCCAGAAGTCCACCATCACCGGCTTGTCGCTCTTCAAGACTTCCTGCTCGAAAGTCGCCTCCGTAACGGCTTCAGCCACTGCGCTCACCCTCTCTTCCTGTTGTCTTCCAACCTTGCACTACTACAACGCTAGAGCACGCACGAAACATTCCCGCCTAGAATCTCGCCCGCATGGACAGCATTTTCGCATCCCTACCGGCCAAGCCCGACCATAGCGCGCTCGAGCTGGAGGTGCTGGCGCGTTGGGAGAGCGAGCGCAGCTTCGAGCGCCTGCGCGAGACAAACCGGGGCGGAAAGCGCTGGAGCTTCATCGACGGGCCGATCACCGCCAACAAGAAGATGGGCGTCCACCACATGTGGGGGCGCACGCTCAAGGACGTCTTCGTTCGCTTCCGCGCCATGCAGGGCTACGACCAGCGCTACCAGAACGGCTACGACTGCCAGGGACTGTGGATCGAGGTTGGGGTCGAGCAGGAGCTCGGGCTCAACTCCAAGCGGGAGATCGAGGAATACGGCCTGGAGGCGTTCGCCCGCCACTGTCGCGACAAGGTGATCTGGTCGACGGGCGAGATCACGCGTCAGTCCAAGCGCCTCGGCCAGTGGCTCGACTGGGGCGCCGACTACTACACCTTCTCGGACACCAACATCGAGTACATCTGGCGCTTCCTGAGGACGCTGCACGAGCGCGGCTGGCTCTACCTCGGGCATCGGGCGACCGAGTGGTGCCCGCGCTGCGGCACCTCTATCTCGGCGCACGAGCTGACCACCGGCGATGCCTACCGCGACAAGGTCGACCCGTCGCTGTTCGTTCGCTTCCCCCTGCTCGAGCGGCCCGGTGAAGCTCTGGCCGTCTGGACGACGACGCCCTGGACGTTGCCGGCCAACGTCGCCGCCGCGGTCGATCCTCTGGCCACTTACGTGAAGCTACAGACGGGCGAGGAGGCGCTCTGGCTCGCCAGGCCGTTGCTGGAGCAGGTTCCGGTATCGGGCGAGGTCGTGGACGAGCAGCCGGGAGAGGCGCTGCTCGGCTGGCGTTACCGCGGGCCCTTCGACGAGCTCGAGCCCGGCGGCAAGGTCGACCATCGCGTGGTCGTCTGGGACGGCGTCTCGATGGAGGAGGGGACGGGCATCGTGCACATCGCGCCCGGCTGCGGCGGCGAGGACTTCGAGCTGGGGAAGCAACAGGGCCTGCCCGTGCTGGCGCCGATCGACGAGGACGGCAAGATCCTGCCCGAATACGGCTGGCTGGCCGGCAAGGGAGCCCACGAGGCAGCGGGCGAGATCATCGCCGATCTCGACAAGCGCGGAGTGCTGATCGAGGCCGCAGAGATCCACCACCGCTACCCGCACTGCTGGCGCTGCGAGACGCCGCTCGTGTTCCGCATCACCGACGACTGGTTCATCGCCGTCGAAGAGATCCGGCAGAAGCTTCTCGACGCCAACCAGACCGTCAAGTGGACACCCGACTACTTCGGCAAGCGGATGGATGACTGGCTGCGCAACATGGACGACTGGAACATCTCGCGGCGCCGCTACTACGGGCTGCCGCTGCCCTTCTTCTCCTGCGAATGCGGCCAGCTGACGGTCGTCGGGTCGAAGGCCGAGCTGGCCGAGCTGGCGACGGAGGGGATCGAAGGGCTCGAGGAGCTGCACCGGCCCTGGATCGACGCCGTCTCGATTCGCTGTCCAGCCTGCGGTAACGAGCACGTCAAGCGCGTCAGCGAAGTAGGCGACGTCTGGCTCGACGCCGGCATCGTTCCCTTCTCCACGCTCGGCTGGCAGAACCCTCAGGCGATCGAGCACGGCTACGCGACCGGAGCGTCGAAAGGCCTATCGAGCGCCGACCTGCCCGACAACGGCTACTGGGAGGAGTGGTTCCCGGCCGACTGGGTCTGCGAGATGCGCGAGCAGATCAGGCTCTGGTTCTACTCGCTGCTCTTCATGGCGGTGGCCCTCGACGGCCGCGCGCCCTATCGCGAGGTGCTCTCCTACGAGAAGCTGTTGGACGAGAACGGCGACGAGATGCACGGCTCGCGCGGCAACGCGATCGACGCCGACGAGGCGTTCGAGCGAATGGGCGCCGACGCGATGCGCTGGCTCTACTGCGCGCAGCCGCCGACTCAGAACATCCGCTTCGGCTTCGGCCCGGCCGAGGAGGTCAAGCGCAAGCTCCTGACGCTGTGGAACTCGGCTTCCTTCCTCGTCACCTACGCCAACATCGAGGGCTTCCGGCCGAGCTTCGCCGATCTCGCCGCCGGGCCGCAGGAGATCGAGCTGAAGCCGCTCGACCGCTGGCTGATCGAGCGCACCAATGCGCTGGTCAACGAGGCGACGGAAGCGCTGGAAGCCTCGCTCACGGTCGGCGTCATTCGCTCCTTCGAGAGCTTCGTCGACGACCTCTCGAACTGGTACATCCGGCGCTCGCGCCGGCGCTTCTACTCGCTCGACGAGGCGGCCTTCCGCACGCTCTGGTTCGCGCTGGTGCAGGGGATCCGGGTCATCTCGCCGGTGCTGCCCTTCCTGGCCGACCATCTCTGGAAGATCCTCGTCGCCGATAGCTGCGCCGGGGCGCCCGACTCGGTCTTCCTGGCCGGCTGGCCCGAGGCGCCCGCCGCCGACCGCGGGCTGCTGGAAGAGGTCGCCGAGTTACGCCGCGTAGTCGAGCTGGCCCGCTCGGCCCGCTCGGCGGCCAATCTGAAGCTGCGCCAGCCGGTACGCCGGATCGTCGTTCAGGGTGCGCCGCGCGCCGAGGGCCACGCCGACGAGATCGCCGACGAGTTACGCGCCAGGGAGGTCGTCTTCGCCCAGGTCGAGGCGGTCGAGCTGAAGGTCAAGCCCGAGTTGCGCTCACTCGGGCCCAAGCTGGGCAAGGAGCTGCCGATCGTGAGAGCCGCGCTCGAGCGGGGCGAGTTCGAGCAGCTCGAGGGCGGTCGCTTCCGCGTGCTCGGGCACGTGCTCGAGCCCGACGAGGTTCTGGTGGAGCGGAACTCGCGCGCCGGCTGGTCGCTGGCCGAGGACGGCGGCATCACCGTCGCCGTCTCGACCGAGCTGGACGAGGAGCTGCTGCGTGAGGGCCGCGTGCTCGACCTCGTGCACGAGATCAACGGCCTGCGTAAACAGTTGGGGCTGGCGCTGACCGACCGCATCAAGCTCACGCTGCCCGAACGTGAGCGCGACCTCGCTTCCTACGCCGAGCAGATCAAGGGCGAGACGCTTGCGCTCGAGCTTGGTTTCGACGCCTCGCTGAGCGAGCCTAAGCTCGAGCGCGTCGAGCGCTAGTTTCGATACGAAGTCGTGAGTGTCTCGCGCGTCTTTTCTCGCTAGGCTGGATACCGGGTAGGGCGGGATAGTCCCGCCACGTCGGGCCGTCGCGATCAGCTCTCCTTCGCCCGCCGGATCAACGTGATCCCATCGCGTACGCTCAGGATCACGCAGCGCACGCGCGGGTCGTTCCGGACGCGCTCGTTGAAGGCGCGGATCGTCTCGGCGCGGGGGCTCTCGTCGCTCTCGTCGAGCACCCGTCCGTGACTGAGCGTGTTGTCGATGGCGATCAGACCGCGCGCTGAGAGCTTCGGCAGCACGGCCTCGTAGTAATCGAGGTAGCCAGTCTTGTCGGCGTCGATGAAGACGAAGTCGAACGGTCCCGGGAGGCTCTCCAGCGACTCGAGCGCCGGGCCGACGACGACCTCGATCTTCTGCGCGTGCGGGCCGGCTGCGATCGCACGGCGGGCGAATTCCGCTCGCGCCTCGTCGAGCTCGAGCGTGACGATCTGCCCGTCGGGTGGAAGCCCCTCGGCCATCGATAGCGCCGAGTAGCCTGCGTAGGTGCCGATCTCGAGCACCGAGCGCGCCCCGAGCGCGAAGACGAGGAACTCGAGCAGGCGCCCGACCACCGGCCCCGAGAGCATCTGGGGCGAGTCGAGCGTGCGCCTCGCCTCCCTTGCCAGCTCTTCGAGTTGCGGCGAGCCGGGCGTCGACATGCGCTCGACGTAGTTGAGGATCTCGTCCGGGGTGAGCTTCATCTGCCGTCCCTCGCTCTCAATTCACGGCGTAGCTCGACCGGGAGCCGGAACTCCATGTGCTCCTCGACGATACGCGCCTGCTCGATCTCAGCGACGCCGCGCTCGCGGAACCAGTCGCACACTCCCTCGACCAGCCGCTCGGGTGCCGAGGCTCCCGAGCTGATGCCGACCGTCTCGACCTGCTCGAGCCAGCTCTCCTCGATCGCGGCGGCGTCCTCGATCAGGTGCGCCTCGATCCCGCCCGCCCGCGCCACGTCGACCAGTCGGTTCGAGTTCGAGCTGTTCTGCGAGCCGATCACTAGCAGCAGCTGGATCTCGCCAAGCATCTCCCTGACCGCACGCTGGCGGTTGGAGGTCGCGTAGCAGATGTCCTCTCGTTTCGGGGAGCGGATGTCCGCGAAGCGCCGGCGTAGAACGTCCACGATCTCAGCCGTCGCCTCGACCGAAAGCGTTGTCTGGGTTAAATAGGCGAGCTTCGTACCGGCGGGGAAGGAGAGCGCCTCGGCGTCGGCGACCGACTCGACCAGCACGATCGCCTCCGGCGTCTCGCCCATTGTCCCGACCACCTCCTCGTGGCCGGCATGTCCGATCAAGACGATCCGGTAGCCCTCGTCGGCGAAACGGCGCGCCTGCACGTGCACCTTGGTCACGAGCGGGCAGGTGGCATCGATCGTCTTCTGACCCAGTTCCCGGCTGCGCCGGTAGACCTCGGGCGCGACGCCGTGCGCCGAGAGAACGAGGGTCGCCCCCGGCGGCGCCTCCTGCTCTTCCTGGACGAAGATCGCGCCGCGCTCCTGCAGGTCGTGGACGACGTGGCGGTTGTGAACGATCTCCTTGCGTACGTAGACCGTGCCGTAGAGATCGAGAGCCTGGGCCACCGTCTCCACGGCGCGCTCGACACCGGCGCAATAGCCGCGCGGCGAAGCAAGGAGCACGCGTCGCACCACCCGACCATCGTAGCTTTCGCCTCCAGGGCTCCGGCGAGGCGAGACCGCAGCCGCTCCCGCGGGCTTTCTGCGCAGAGGTAGGGCGTATCATCAGCTCCCGGTGGCTGTCTACGAAACAGGCTTGACACATCAGCTGACGGCGCTCCCGGTCGCCGCGGCTCTGGGCGGTGTGCTCGAAGACGTCGCGGTCGTATTGGCGATCGTCCTCGTGGCCCATCTTCTGCTCGACCTGGCCTTTCTACGCCGCCGCCGTCGCTCGCGCGAGCTGGCGCTCAGGGAGCACCAGCTCGCCGCGGTAGCCGAGCTCTCGGCCGCGCTCGCTCTCGCGGGCGATAGAGAGACCATCGCGCGCACCGTCCTGGATACGCTCAACGAGCTGGTCGGTTTTGACTTTTCGGGGCTGGTGCTCATCGCTGCGGACGGCAGCGAGGCGAGAGGGCTCACGGCTCGAGCCGGCGGCGCGGACGTGAGCTGGTATCCGTCACTCGTCGTGGATCTCGAGAACACGGTCTCGGGTGTCAGGCGCGCCTTCGAGACTCATGCCATCTTTACCATCGGAGACGCGCCCGGCTCGAGCGAAGTCAACGCCGAGCTGATCGAGAGAACGGGGCTCAAGAGTGTCGTCTTCCTTCCGCTCGAGAGCGATCGGGGCGTCGTCGGCGTCCTGACCGCCGGCGCTACGCGCGAGTTTCGCTCCTTTCGCCCCGAGCAGCTGTCGCTGCTGAGGATGCTCGCCGCCGAAGGAGCTCTAGCCTTGCAAAGGATCGATTCGCTCAACGCGCTCGAGCGAGGGCTCGAGCGAGAGCGTCTGGTGGCGGAGATCTCACGCCGGGTTCGCGCCGAGCCGGATATCGACCGCCTGATAGATGCCGCACTCGCAGAGACGGCGAAGGCCCTGGATGTCACGCGCTGCTTCATACGTCTCGGTGACCCGGACAGCGCGGCGCCGCTCCGGGCCGAGTGGCGTCGAGAAGGGAGAGAGCCGATCCCGCCGAGCGCGACACCGTATCTCGCGGTGTCCAACCTCGCCCTGCGAGAACGGAAGACGGCGGCGGTCGCCGACTTGGAAAACGATCCGAGGCTCGAGGACGACTCGCTCCGAGGGCGCGACGCCCTGCTCGAGCTAGGGAGCCGTGCCGTCCTGTCGGCGCCGATCATTCTCTTCGACTCGGTGATCGGCGCTCTGGCCGCACATACGTCGGAAGTCCGGCGCTGGTCGGACGACGACATAGCGTTCATCGAGGCGATTGCGCGCGAGCTCGGAATCGCGCTTCACACCGCGGGCTTGATCGACGAGAACAAGCGGCGGCTCGAAGAGCAGAAGGCGCTTCTGGTGGCGACCGAGGCAATGGCCAACGAGCTCGAGCTCGATTCGGTGCTGGCGCAGAGGTTGGCCGGCGGCCGGGCCGAGCTGGTCGGTCCGTCGAGCTCTCGGGAGGTGATGGCGGCGGCGGTTCGCCAGGCGATCTCCCTGCTGGATGCCGACGCGGCTCTCATGCTCGAGCTCGAAGCGAATGAGCTCGTCGTTCGGGAAGGCGAGGGCGAAGGACTGGAGGAGTTGTACGGGCGACGTCTACCGCTGGCGGTCTCGCTGGCCGGCGATCTGGTTCGTTCGCGCAAGCCGCTCGTGGTCGCAGATCTCGCTCGCGACGAGGGACCTCTTGGCTCGCTCGATCCTATTGCCGGCCACGACTTCAAGGCGTTGATCGGGGTTCCGCTGATCGGCCCCGACGACGCTCTGAGCGGCGTGCTCGTCGTCTACTCGCGCCGAGCGCGCGCCTGGCGCCCGAAGGAGATCGAAGCTCTCGTAACCCTGGCGGCAAATACCGCCACCGCCCTGGCCAGCGCGGCGCTTTATTTACGCGTATCGCTCGAGCGAGAGCAGAGCATCGCCATTCTCTCCAGCGTCGCCGACGGCATTGTCGCGGTCGATCGCGCCGGGCAGATCGTGCTCTGGAACGCCGCGGCCGAGCGGATCACGGGCATCAGGAGCAGCGAGGCGCTGGGAAGACTCGCGAGCGAGGTGCTCAGCTACGAGATCGAGGCGCCGGAAGAATCGATGGAGCGCTTGATCCCGATCAAGCGCGGAGAGAGAGAGCTGTGGCTGCAGGTGACCGAGGCGGTCATGCGAGATCCGGCCGGCCAGATCGCCGGCAAGATCTACACGCTCCGCGACGTTTCGGCCGAGCGCTTCGTCGAGCAGGCCAAGTCGGACTTCGTTTCCTCGATCTCGCATGAGCTACGCGCGCCGCTCACCTCCATCTTCGGCTTCGCCGAGACGCTGCTGCGCCGCGGTGAGCTCTTCGACGATCTCCAGCGGCGAACTTTTCTCGCCTATATCTCTTCCGAGTCGGAGCGTCTGACGGGGATCGTCGACGCCCTGCTCGATGTCGCCGAGCTCGACTCGGGCGACCTTCAAGTCGAGCTGACAACCTTGGATGTCGGCAACGTTGTGCGCGAGGTCGTGGAGAGTGCGCGCGCCGACCTTTCCGGTGCCCGTGAAGACGGCCACACCTTCGCGATCGACTTCCAGGATGAGCCGCTGGGAGCCCAGGCCGATCGCGAGAAGCTACGCCTGGTGCTCGTCAACCTGATCGATAACGCGATCAAGTTCTCGCCCAAGGGCGGCACGGTGAACGTGGCGGGGCAGCGGCGCCCCGGCACGATCGAGCTGCGCGTCACCGACGAGGGGGTCGGTATCCCCGAGGAAGAACGTGAGCGCATTTTCCGCAAGTTCTACCGAGGCTCGTCCTCGGTGCTGAGCGGCGGAGCCGGTCTGGGCCTGTTCATCACTCGAGGTCTGGTGACGGCAATGGGCGGCCGAATCTGGGTGGACTCGACCGAAGGGGAGGGCTCCACCTTCGTGCTCGAGCTTCCCTCACGAGGAGAAACAGAGGCCGGGGAGTGAGTTACCCGGGGCCTGGGTATAGGGAGTCGGTACGCCGATGACCCGGGTTCTGATCATCGATGACGAGGCGCCGATACGGCTACTTTGCCGTGTCAATCTCGAGGCCGAAGGCATGGAGGTGATCGAGGCCTCCGACGGTGAGGACGGGATCGAGAAGGCACGCCAGGAGCGTCCCGACGTGATCTTGCTGGACGTGATGATGCCCCTTCTCAACGGCTGGGACGTCGCGGAAGTGCTCGTCCGTGACGAGCCCACCAAGCAGCTGCCGATCATCTTCCTGACCGCCCGTGCCGAGGTGCGCGACCGGGCGCGCGGGCTGGATATCGGTGGTATCGAATACATCACCAAGCCCTTCAATCCGCTCGAGCTTGCGCCGCTGATCGAGGCGTTGGTGGAGAGAATCAGGCGCGATGGAATCGATCTCCTACGCAGCGAGAAGCTGGCCGAGCTGCGAGCGCTGACGCGTGAGTAGAGGCCTGTCGGCGATCTGAGCAGGGGCTCCGGCGCGGGAAGCGTAGACTTCGCACGGCGGGACGTGGCGCAGCCTGGTAGCGCGCCTGCTTTGGGAGCAGGAGGCCCCCGGTTCGAATCCGGGCGTCCCGATCGCAGGACAGCCGCGCCAGTCGCGGGTTTTTTTATCTCTCCCTCCAGCTCTACCGTGACCAGGCAGCAGCGTGGTCCGCTACTCGAGCACGTACGAGGCCCTAGCTCGCCTTTGCTACAGGCAGGGCCGGCGCCGTTCAGCGCGTCAGGCCGACCACGCCGACCGGGGTCGAGCGATCGCTCTTCGTACCGTCTCCGAACTGCCCGTAGGCGTCGTAACCCCAGCACTTGACCGTGCCGCCGGAGAGGAGGGCGCAGGTGTGGGCGTGACCGGCGCTGATGGCGATGGCGTTCGCGATGTCGTTGACCAAGACCGGCGTCGAGCGATCGCGTGTCGTGTCGTCTCCGAGCTGGCCGAAGGCGTTCTCGCCCCAGCACTCGACCGTGCCTCCGTAAACGAGGGCGCAAGTGTGCCCGGCGCCGTTGCCGAGGCTGATCGCGATCGCGTTCGTGATGCCGCGGACTGCGACCGGTAACAAGCTACCGGTCTTCGTGTCGTCCCCGAGTTGGCCGTAGGCGTTGTAACCCCAGCACTCGACCGTGCCGCTGTAGAGGAGAGCACAGGTGTGCAAGCCACCGGCGACGACAGCGATCGCGTTCGTGACGCCGCGAACCGCGATCGGAGTCGAGTGTTCGGTTGTCGTGCCGTCTCCGAGCTGGCCGAAGTCGTTCCCGCCCCAGCACTTGACCGTGCCGCCGGAGAGGAGGGCACAGGTATGACCGGCGCCCGCGCTGATCTGGACGGCGTTCGTGATGCCGCGGACCGCGACCGGGGTCGAGCTATTAGGCCTCCTGCCGTCTCCGAGCTGACCGCTGTCGTTGTCGCCCCAGCACTTGACCGTGCCGCCGGAGAGCAGGGCGCAGGTGTGCCATCCGCCGGCGCTGACAGCGGTGGCGTCCCTGATACCGCTGACCGCGACCGGGGTCAAGCGACCGGGCTTTCTGCCGTCTCCGAGCTGATCGAAGAGGTTGTCGCCCCAGCACTCGACCGTGCCGCCGGAGAGGAGGGCGCAGGTGTGGAACACGCCGGCGCTGACAGCCGTGGCGTTCGCGATGCTGCTGACCGAGACGGGGATAGAGCTACTGGTTCTCGTACCGTCACCGAGCTCACCGCCGCCGTTCCAGCCCCAGCACTTGACCGTGCCACCGGAGAGCGCGACGCACGTGTGCGTATCGCCGGCGCTGATGGAGACGGCGGTGCTCGAGGTCGCGTTGGACGAAGGGCCCAAGCCGCCGCCACACGCCGAGATGAAGACAACGCCGGCGAGCAAAGGTAGCTGGCGGAGCCGCCGGAGACAGTTTGTCTGAGGCTGTCTCCTCATGCCGGGGATCAGAGCACGATGACCTAAAGACCTGCTAAAGCGGCCGGCGGCCTGCTCAGGTTCGAAGTGGGCAGACGCGATCCCATTAACGGCGGGGGTCGCGCTCAAGCCTTTCGGTCGCCTATCTCCTGAGGGCGTCTCGGCGCTGGAGCGCGACTCCAGAGACGTCGCTTCTTCTCTCGACGTCCTCGCGAGCGGCGCTCAGCCGCGGTCTCTTCCCGTTGGGGACGCTGTCTCGTTTACTGGTTCTGGCTATCCTGCCGTCTATGCCGAGCGACGACTGGCGAATTCACATCGAGCTGCAGCGCGAGGGCGACCAGGGCGACTTCCTCGAGCGCCTTCGAGGCGGCCTGAGCGACGAAGCGCAAGAGCTGGCGAAGGCGCTCGCCGGAAACAGCCTGGCCGTTTCGCGCGACGGGAACGAGCTCTTCGTCTACGCCTCGACGAAGATCCAGGCCGAGCACGCGCACGCCGTGATCGAAGCCGAGCTTCGTCATCGCTCTCTCGAGGCCAAGATCAGTCCCGTCGAGCACTGGCTCGAGAAAGAAGAGCGCTGGGACGACGAGCCGAAGGACGAGACCTGGGAGGAGGAGGAGGTCGAGCACGGCAGGGCGCCGTGGGAAGTCCGCGTCGGCTGCAACTCCCATCGCGAGGCGATAGAGCTGGCTGAGCGCCTCGAGGGCGAGGGCTACCGGCCTGTACGACGCTGGCGCTACCTCATCGTCGGCACCGATAGCCACGAAGATGCCGAGAAGCTCGCGAGCCGACTACACGGAGAGGTCGAGCCGGGCGGCGAAGTTGCCTGGGAAGAAGCGGGCGATGCCGGCGTCGTCAGTCCTTTCCGGATCTTCGGCTGACAGTTCTCGACGGCCGCAGAACGCCGAATCGCCTCTCACTCTCACGGTTAGCTGTCCGGGAGGCCGGTCGCGCCGGCCGCACGGATCCGCAGGCCGAAGAAGTTCGCACTACACCGAATAGCCTCTCGCGCTCTCGGGGCACCGCTGAGCGTGCGAGCCCGGAGAGGACAGTGTTCACCCCACGGCCTCGTAGAGGATCGTGCGCTCAGCGGCGTCAGGCGGCCCCGGCGGCCGGTCGCGCCCGGCCAGAGGGGCCGCCGGCCGAGAGCGCGAGAAGCGGGTGACGGGAATCGAACCCGTATAGCCAGCTTGGAAGGCTGGAGCTCTACCGTTGAGCTACACCCGCGGGCACGCGTAGCCTAGCGCCCGTCGCGTAACGTGACCGTTGCTCGGCGCCGCCTCTGCTTGTTGCTTCGTCCGGCTCGGCCACGATGCTGCCCAAACGCTGCCGGCAGAAATCACGATTCCCATTCCTACTCCCGGGTCGGATGGTGGATCTGCGGCTGATCCGACCCCGTAGGAATACCCTTTTTGTGCTGTCTATTCCTCCCTTTGGAGGATAAGAAAGAACAGCGGCCGGGCCGATCTGGCCCTCATGGTGGTCCGGAGAAAGGGACGAGTAGCTGCCTGCGCCCTGGGCGCGGTTCTCCTCTGCCTGCTCGCCGTACCGGTAGCCAACTCCGCTTCGTCTCGCGCCCGAGTGGCCACCGTTTCGGCCTTGAGCTCACAGGTCTTGCGCGAAGTGAATCGTGTTCGAGCGCAACATGGCTTGAGGCCGCTCGCGCTGTCTTCCGCGCTCACCAGGGCGGCGACGAATCATTCGCTCTCGATGGCGACGGATGGATACTTCGCCCACGAATCGGCCAACGGAGCTGCGTTCTGGCAGCGGATCAAGCTCTACTACTCGTCCAGTGGGCATCGCTACTGGGCAGTCGGGGAGAATCTCGTCTGGGCGTCACCCAATCTGACCGCTCAAAGAGCCGTGAAGATGTGGATGAACAGTCCGCCTCATCGCGCCAACCTCCTCAACTCGCAATGGCGCGAGATCGGCCTTTCTGCCGTTTACTCATCGGATGCGCCTGGCTCCTACGAGGATCAGGCCGCGACGATCTTGACGGCCGACTTCGGCGTCCGCCGCTAGCACCGGTCGGATTGGCGCCGATAATCCGGCCTCTGCGCCAGGAGTCGGCCTGTGGATCGAGCTCGAGCCGCGCGCTGAACGGCGAACTCGTCCTCGAATAGTACGCCGCTCGACTCGATCGGCGGCCCGTGGAGCGTTGCGTACTACACTGTTTTGCGCGCGGTGGCCGTAGCTCAGTTGGTAGAGCCCCGGGTTGTGGTCCCGGTGGTCGTGGGTTCGAATCCCACCGGTCACCCCTCTCGTCTGCTAAAGCAGCGTCCCTTCCGGCGAAGCACACTCAGCAGCGCTCCGAGCAAGTGAGAAGCGCGCCTGGAGGGATTCGAACCCCCGACCCGCGGCTTAGAAGGCCGCCGCTCTTCCGCTGAGCTACAGGCGCGTGCCTCAAGCGTAACGCGTCTATTGCCCGGGCACCTCGCCGGCGTTCGTGCGTGAGCTACAGAGTTGAATACCTGAGCCGCGCGCCTGGAGGGATTCGAACCCCCGACCCGCGGCTCGAGCTCGCTTCGGAATGACGAACCGAAGCCGTCCCCGGCGCGAAATACTCGCGCGGGTGATTGCGTTTTGACAATAATCGGGCATGGTCTGAGATGCACCGGCCTAATCGCTCTACTCCAAGTAGAAATGCCGTCGCCATCCCGTCGTTCCGCCAACTCCCCTCGAGCTCGTCTCGGCCTATCCGGGCGGCTCCCCGGCGGCTTCTACGCCGGGCGACGGCATCTCGACCAGTGCGATTGCACGGTCCCGAGAGCGGACTAGCGTTCGGTGCCTTCTCGTTCTGGCTGCGGCGGTTGCTCCCCCTTCCGCCGCAGCCAGAGGTGACGGTGGGCCGGTCGCAGCACGCTCGTAGTCGCTCGGCAAGAGGCAATGAACAGGCCAGACACTCGCTCTCGAGTGCCTCGGTCTATCCTTCGAGAGCCAGCGGGCGTGGCGGAACTGGTAGACGCGACGGGTTTAGGTCCCGTTGGGCCAAGTGCCTGTGGAGGTTCGAGTCCTCTCGCCCGCATTCTCGCTTCCTCGGCCGGCGGATCCGTACGGCCAGGCGCGACTGGCCTCCCGGATCCGCCTGACGCCGCTGAGCGCACTTCGCTCTACGGGTCTGTGTGAGTCGACACTATCCCCTTCGGCGAAGCACGCTCAGCGGCGCCCCGAGGAAGCGAGCAGGCGTATTAGTTCGAACCCGCCTGGCTCCACTACATGACTGTCGCCGGCGCTCGCGTACATGCAGGCTGCCAGGCTGAGTAGAGCAATCTCCTGATCGGCTTCGGGAGGTTGTAAAGCTGTCCGGTTAGGTGCAACTCCAGACGAAAGTCCGCCCGCGGAGCGGGCGAAGGCTTTCGTCGGCGGACCCTCGTGCGAGTCGCTGCTCCTGCGGCGCTTTGACTCGCCTGCTCCGAGAAGCGTTGCGGACTAACCGCGGGTGTGAGCAGAGTCCGTGTTGAGTTGGGACGGCGTTTGGTGTGCCGCGCCCGCGATGTCGGGCGCGGCGGCCGGCTCGATCAGGCAGTTGCAGGACTGGCGGGCTCTTTCGGGCCGTTGTCGAGGCGGAAGGGCGGATACTCGTCACGCATCAGCGAGGCGTAGGCGGCGACGCGAACGACCCAGCGGTTCATGCCCATCACGAAGTCGAAGATCTCGCGCGGATAGCGGTTACGGAAGAGCAGGACGACGGCCGAGATCAAGACGAGCAAGCCGATCAGACCGCCGCAGAAGCGCATTCCGGCGCCGCCTTGGAAGAAGGCGATGATCAGGTACTGGGGAATGGCCAGCAGCCACCACTTGACCAGCACCAGCCCACGCGAGAGGCGCTCCGGATAGTCGATCTCGAGCGTTGCCGGGTAGTCGGGGACGGGCTTGAGCGTGAAGGGCGGGTAGCGATCGGTTCCGAGAGCGGAATAGCCGTAGAAGCCGACTCGCCAGGTCCAGCGCAGGACGCCGACGTTGAAGTCGAAGATCCCGCGCGGATAGCGCCCCGTGAAGAGGATCGCGAAGAAGGCGACGGCGCTCAGCACGACGAAGGCGATCCAGAGAAACAGGAGCACGACGAAGTGCGGGATCAGGAGCAGCCATTTGACGAGCCACAACCAGCGGCTGAGCTCGGGCGAAAGCTCACCCTCCAGGCGAGCGGGGTACGCGGGGCGAGCTGACGCTTCCATGCTTTCTCCTTTTTCCGAATGGTCGGCTCGATTATGGCCGGCGAGAGACACCTCGTAAGTACGGGGAACCGAACATTCGACCACCGGCGAGCCCCACAATGCCGCACGGCCCCGGAGGAATTGAACCTCCGCACACGGATTCGAAGTCCGTCGCTCTATCGCACTGAGCTACGGGGCGCCGAGGGGGAGTATGCCCGAGCGAGCGCTTACTGCCGCTCCTCGACCTTCGCTGCCGCCGAATCTCTCGCGCGCGGCCGATCGAGATTGGACGCTCTACCCTTATGGAGGAACGGGCCGAGCGCGCTGGGAGGTAGCGCCGTCGAGCCGTCGCGGTTCAGGTCGCACACGGATTGAACTGCGTCGCGGATGCCTGGCTCCGAGGCCCGAGGGGCCTATGCCCGGCAGGCTCACTGCCGCTCCTCGACCTTCGCTGCCGCCGAATCTCTCGCGTGCGGCCGATCGCGACCGCAGAACTCGCTCTACGAGCGACTGGCCGAGTGCGCCTGCGCAGGTCTGCGGCCACTGTATCCCCGGTTGACGCCTCAGTCACATGATCTCCTACCGCGGATAGCTGCCACCTAAATCCCCCGATTTGAGCAATAGGGCTCCGATTTCCCCCCGCGGGGCGCGACTCTCCCTCTACTGGGTGAGCATGGAAGCGTTTTCACGGGTGTACCTTCGAGGCAGAAGTCGTAGCGAGTGGAAGTCCCCCAGACTCCGCCCTCGCTGCGATCGAGTTATTGAGAGGAGCACAACCGTGTCGACCTACGGCGATAAAGGACGCACACCTTTTTTCGTGCCGCTTCTGTGTAAGTACCTCCGGAAGACGGCAAGCCTGCTCGCCGTCTGTCTCGCCGCACTTGTCTGGATAGGTAGTGCGGGCGCAGCGAACAGCGTCATCGACCCGACCCTGCTCGCCGCCGCGCAGTCGAATCCCGCGCAGAGCGAACAGATCATCATCCTGAGCAGCAAGGGCGTCTCCGACGCCACCGCAGCCTTCAACAAGGCGAGCGCCGTCAAGGACGGCTATGGGGCCGGCACCCTGCGCACACAACTTCCGCTCGTCGGCGGGATCGCTGCGACCCTGCCGGCGGCGCGAATGTCGACGCTGGCGAATACGCCCGGACTCACCGTGAGCCCCGACTCCACGCTCCAGCAGACCGCCTTCGACAACTACTCCAACGTCCAACTCTGGCCTTACCTGAGCGGGATCGCGCATCTCTGGACTTACCAGTGGAACCCGGCTCCGCCCACGCCGACCATCGCCGTGGTCGACTCGGGCGTCAATACGAGCGTTCCGGATCTGGCGAACCGTCTGCTCATCCCGCAGGTGAACCTGTGCACCCTGGCGCCCAATTCGCCGGGCGACGGAGACGGCCACGGAACCTTCGTGAGCTCGATTCTCGCCGGCGTCGGGAGCAGCCACGTCGGTGCCGCGCCGAACGGCAAGCTGATCTCGCTGGACGTGATCAACGACCAGGGCATGGCGACGACGAGTGATGTGATCGCCGCCGCCCAGTGGATCGTCGATCACCACTGGCAGTACAACATCAAGGTCGCCAACTTCTCTCTGCAATCGACGACGCCGAGCCACTTCGTCAACGATCCGCTCGACAAGGCGGTCGAGAAGCTCTGGCTCTCGGGCGTAGTCGTCGTGACCGCGGCCGGCAACTACGGTGTCGACGGCCAGCCGACCTCGGTGCGCTACGCGCCCGGTAACGACCCGTTCGTGATCACGGTCGGCGCGCTCGACAACAAGGGCACGCTCAATCGCTCCGACGACATCGCCGCCCCTTGGTCGACCTGGGGCTACACGCTCGACGGTTTCGCCAAGCCCGATATCGGCGCCTCCGGCCGCTACATGATCGGCGCCGTGCCGAGCGGCTCGACGCTGCTCGGCGAGTTCCCGAACAACGTCTTCAGCCCTGGATATCTGGAGCTCTCCGGCACATCGTTCGCGGCGCCCGTGGTAGCCGGGGCGGCCGCCCAACTATTGGCGCTTCATCCCGAGTTGACGCCCGATCAGGTCAAGGGAGCGCTCATGCTGGGCGCGGAGCAGACACCCGCCGCGACGCCGGGCTCGCTCGGCGTGGGCGAGCTCAACACCGGACGGTCGGCGAGCCTGCTGGGTGGCACCCTGCCCAACCCGAACGCGGCGCTCGAGAACTACCTCGTCTACAACTGGAACGTCAGCACCATCCCCGACTTCGACGCTGCCTCGTGGGAGAGCGCGATCGCGAGCAATCCGAACTGGGATGCGTCGAGCTGGGAGACGAAGTGGTGGACGTCGGCCTCGCAGGAGACGAAGTGGTGGACATCCGTGGCCTGGGAGACGAAGTGGTGGACATCGGTCTCGCAGGAGACGAAGTGGTGGACATCTGTAGCCGGGGAGGTGAAGTGGTGGACTTCGGCCTCGACCACCGATGCCGCCTGGGTCGCACAAGCCCAGACTGATCTTCAAAACGAGACGGCGGCGGAGGGAGACACGGCGAGCTTGCCCGGGTACCTGCTTACGAAATCCGATTACGCAGCCCTGCTGCTCGATCCGTATCTCGCCCCGGCGCCGTAGTCAGAAGCAGTCCTAAAGGATTAGCTACTAGCCGACGACGATGAATCGTATGAACGGCCGCAGCTCCGCGGCAGATGGGCAGGCGCAGCGCGCGTGGTTACCACCACGCGCTGCTGTCTTTTTCTTTCTCGTTCTGAGCGGTACCGTGGTCGCCCTGGCGCCACTTCTGACCCGCCTCGGCTCGAGCCGCCACGAGCCCTGGGCGACCTTCGCCGTGCTTGCGGTTTGTGCCGGCGTAGCGCACCTGCTCGTGGTCGTTACGCCCAAGAACGAGGGCTACGCGATCGACATCGTCTTCGTTGTCGCCGCGGTGCTCCTTCTGCCTCCCCAGCTGGCCGTCCTGGTCGCCGTTGCGCAGTTCATCCCCGATTGGCTCAAGGAGCGCCGGCCCTGGTACATCCAGATCTTCAACACCTGCGACTCGATGCTCGCGATACTCGCGGCGAGCGCCGTCTACCGCTATCTGCCCGAGACGGGACTTCTCTCGGGCCGCGCGCACGACGCGCTCGCAGCCGTCGCTGCGAGCGTGATCTTTGTCATCGTCAATCACCTGCTGTTGGACGAGATCGTGCATCTGGCTCGAGGCCACTCCTTCCGTGAGCTCGGCGTCTTCTCTCCGATCAACTACGCGCCCGACCTCGTCCTGGTCTCGGTCGGGATCGCCGTCGCTGCCTTCTGGCACTACAACCCCGTGCTTGTTCCCTTCGCGCTGGTGCCGCTGACGTTGATCCAGCGCTCGCTGGCAGTGCCTGCGCTGGAGGCCGAGGTGAGAGTCGATCCTAAGACCGGCCTGTACAACGCCCGCTATTTCGGGGCTGTCTTCGCCGAGGTGCTGGAACGAGCACGTCGCCGGCACCGACCCTTGGCTTTGATGATGGTCGACCTCGATCTACTGCGCGAGGTCAACAACACCTACGGTCACCTGGCCGGAGACGGAGTGATCAGGGGCGTGGCCGAGGTCTTCCGGGCCCACCTCCGTGTCGACGACGTGCCGGCCCGTTTCGGAGGAGAGGAGTACAGCGTGCTCCTACCGGACACGCCGCTCGACGAGGCACTCGAGGTCGCCGAGCGAATCCGGCGCGAGGTGGCGGCTCGCCTTTTCCACGTCGAGACGGTGCCCCAACCGATAAGGGCGACAGTGTCGATCGGAGTGGCTTCCTTCCCTGCCGACGGAATGACCGAGACCGATCTCATCCACCATGCCGACCTCGCCGTATATCGCGCCAAGCTCCAGGGCCGGAATCGCATCGTCGCCGCCTCGGCCGAGCTCGGCCTGCTGTTGGAGCCGGCGAACGCCGCCGCACTCGTGATCCCGGAGGACGGTGAGCACATGACGCCGCTGCCTGCTGTGGCGGAGATCAGACCTCGCAAGGAGCGCCGGCGTATGCAGGCACGCGAGTGGCTGAGTATCTTGGAGATTCCGCGCCGGCTGATGTGGCTGGTCGCCGCGCTCACGCTGGCCGGCGTCGGCGCCGGCGTCGCCGGCACTGTCTTGGGCTCGAACCATGACTTCCTCGGTATGTGCGCTCTCGTTGCCCTGATTGCGATCGGGCAGGTGATGGCGATCGAGACCGAAGATTCATCGATCTCTGTCACAGCTGTGGGTGCGATCGCCGGAGCCTCTCTCTTCGGCGTCCGTATCGCGTTTGCGGCGGCGTTAGTGGCGGCGCTCGTCGACTGGGGCGCTCGCCGCTCGCCCCTGCACCAGCCGCTCTTCAATGTCGGCGCTCTCACTCTCTCGACGCTCGGGGCGGTCGGCGCTTTCAGGCTCGTCGTATTGCTGCCGCTGGGCTCGCACGAGATCGAGGTGATTCCCGCGGCGCTCGCAGCTGCCGGTGCCTACTTCATTCTCAACACCGGCCTGCTCGCGCTGGCGCTGGCGCTCGAGTCAGAGCAGAAGTGGTGGGCGCTCTGGCGTGATCGCTTCTCCTGGATGACCGGCCACTACCTCGTCTACGGCGCGGTGGCGGCGGCAATGGTCATCGGCTACGACTCGATTCACGCCTACGCACTGCTTGTCTTCGCGCTTCCGCTGGTGCTCATCCGGCGCACTCAGGAGGCCTACCTCGACCACACGCAGGGCAGCGCACGCAAGCTACGCAAGGCCGCCGAGACGATCAAGGAGCAGAACGTTTCTCTGGCCGAGGCCAACAAGCTCCTGCGCGACCGCTCGACGGCGGCGATGGAGAGCCTGTCGGCCACGGTCGATGCCCGCGACTCCTACACCGCCGGGCATTCGCGCCGCGTTCAGAAGCTGGCACTTGCGATCGGTCGCGAGCTCAAGCTTTCGGAGCCCGAGCTCGACCTGCTCGGGCATGCGGCCCTCTTCCACGACATCGGCAAGCTGGCCGTCCCGGACGCGATTCTGCTCAAGCCCGCCCGCCTGAGCCTCGAGGAGTGGGGAGTGATGCGTAAGCACGCCGACGAGGGCGCCCGCATCATCGAGCGGCTGGGCTTTCTTGCCGACGCCGTGCCGGCGATCCGCCACCACCACGAGCGCTGGGACGGCAGCGGCTACCCGGACGGTCTCGCCGGCGAGGATATTCCGCTGGGCGCTCGCATCATCCATGTCGCCGACGCGCTCGACTCGATGCTCACGACGCGCATCTACCAGGCCCAGCGCCCGGTCGAGGAAGCGCTCGAGCAACTCGGCTCCGGCGCCGGCAAGCAGTTCTGCCCGCGCTGCGCGCGCTGCGCCGAACGGGTTCTGACACACGAGGTCGACGCCGACGGCCAGCTGGAGCTGTCGGGCGGCGAACGCCTCGAGCTGCTCGCCTGAGAGTCGGCCGGAAGACCGGGCAGATCCGACGGCAGTCAGTCGTCCTCTGCTTGAATGGCGGCGTGGAGGCGAACGTCGTCGAGCTCGCTGAAAACCGTGTGCGGCTCACGGTCGAAGTGCCGAGCGCAGACATAAAGCACGCAGTCGAGCACGCCAGCGCCGATCTGGCCGAGCGCACGAAGGTGCCCGGCTTCCGCGCGGGCAAAGTGCCGCTGCCGGTGCTGGTGCGTCGAATCGGCAAGGAACGCATCTACAGCGAGGCGGTCGAGACGCATATCGGGGGCTGGCTCAGGGGCGCCACCGCAGGCAAGCGCCTGCGTCCGGTCTCGGAGCCGCAATTCGAATACGAGCTGCCCTCCTCGACTGACTCCGGTTGGAGCTTCAGTGCCGAGTTCGATCTGCAAACCCTGCCCAAGCCGGCCGACTGGCGAAAGCTCGAGGTGGGCAAGGCAGACGCGGAGGTTCCGGAGGGATTACTCGAGCACGAGCTCGATGTCTTGCGCTCCAGCGTCGCCCAACTGGTGCCGGTCGAAGGACGGCCCGTTCACGAGGGAGACACGCTCGTGGTCGACTTCGCCGGCGATCAGAACGAGGAGAGTCGCGATCAGGTCATAGAGCTCGGTGCGGGCAAGCTGGCCCCGGAGCTCGAGCAAGGGTTGATCGGAGCGAAGGCCGGCGAGAGCCGCGAGATTCCCTTCTCCCTCACGGACGGCAGCTCGGCCGCCGTGAAGGTGACCGTGAAGGAGATCATGGAGAAGGAGCTGCCTCCGCTCGACGACGAGCTGGCGCGAGCCGCCAGCGAGTTCGACACCCTGGACGAGCTGCGCTCGGAGATCGAGGGAAGACTGCGCGCGCAGGCCGAAGCCGAGTGCGAGGTCGCCTTCCGCGAGGCGGCGGTCGACGCACTTGTCGAAGCATCGGGGGTCGAGGTGCACCCCGTGCTCGTCGAGGAGCGGGCGCGCATCTTGCTGGCCAACCTGGTTCGCTCGCTCGAGCGGCGAGGCATCAATCTCGATCTCTACCTCCAGCTGACCGGGCAGGAGACGGCTCAGCTCGTCGAGAGCGTGCGCAGCGAAGCCCGCCGCTCACTCGCGCGCGAGCTCGTGCTCGAAGCCGGCGCCGACAAGCTGAAAATCGAGATCTCCGACAACGAGATCGAGGAGCTCGTCCGCGAGCAGGCCGGCTCGAGCGGGGAGGACGCCGACGAGCTGGTGGCGGAGATCTGGCGCCAGGGCCGCCACGAGGAGTTGCGCGAGGACATGCGCATGAGCGCCGCCCTCGATCGCATCTGCGAAGAAGTCAAGCCGATCCCGCTCGCCCAGGCCGAGGCGCGCGAGCAGATTTGGACGCCCGGGAAGGAAAAGCCGGCATCCGCTACGAAACTGTGGACCCCAGGAAGCGAGGAGACGCCATGAGTCCTTTGATCCCGATGGTCATCGAGCAGACGTCGCGCGGCGAGCGCTCGTTCGATATCTACTCCCGGCTTCTGAACGAGCGAATCATCTTTCTGGGCACACCGATCGATGATCAGATCGCCAACTTGGTGATCGCTCAATTGATCCACCTCGAGTCCGAAGACCCGGACAAGGACATCTCCATCTACATCAACTCGCCCGGGGGCTCCGTGTACGCCGGACTCGCCATTTACGACACGATGCAGTTCATCAAGCCCGACGTGCAGACGACCTGTGTCGGAATCGCAATGTCGATGGGCGCGGTGCTTCTGGCCGGCGGGACGAAGGGCAAGCGCGCGGCGCTGCCCAACTCGAAGATTCTCATTCATCAGGTCTCGAGCGGCTTCCAGGGCCAGGCCTCCGATATCGAGATCCAGGCGCGCGAAGTGATCAACATCAAGCGCCGGCTCGAGGAGATCCTCGCCGAGCACTCCGGGCAGTCGATGGAGAAGGTCGCCAAGGACATGGAGCGCGACTACTTCATGGCCTCCCAGGAGGCGCTCGACTACGGGTTGATCGACCGTGTGCTGGCGCATCGCACCAAGGCGCCGGAGAAGAGCGAGAGCCAGTGAGAGTTGCCACAGATATCAGCGCTCGCCGACGGCCGGGTCTAGCCGAAACGACGTTTTCGAGTTACAAGGAGTAGAGGTGGCCAGAGCAAGCGACGGCAACGAGCAGCTCCTCTGTAGCTTCTGCGGGAAATCGCAGAGGCAGGTCAAGAAACTCATCGCCGGGCCCGGTGTCTACATCTGCGACGAGTGCATCGATCTCTGCAACGAGATCATCGACGAAGAGCTCACCGTCCCGGCCCAGCTCGATCTCGAGAACCTGCCCAAGCCGAAGGAGATCTACGGCGTTCTCAACGACTACGTCGTCAGCCAGGAGGAGTCGAAGCGGACGCTGGCCGTGGCGGTCTACAACCACTACAAGCGCGTCCAGATGGGCGCCGAGGACTCCGAGGTCGAGCTGCAGAAGTCGAACATCCTGCTACTCGGCCCGACCGGTTGTGGCAAGACGCTGCTGGCTCAGACGCTGGCGCGAATCCTCAACGTGCCCTTCGCCATTGCCGATGCGACCGCACTCACCGAAGCCGGCTACGTCGGCGAGGACGTCGAGAACATCCTGCTGAAGCTGATTCAGGCGGCCGACTTCGACATCAAGAAGGCCGAGACAGGAATCATCTACATCGACGAGGTCGACAAGATCGCGCGCAAGGCGGACAACCCGTCGATCACCCGCGATGTCTCCGGCGAGGGTGTGCAGCAGGCGCTCTTGAAGATCCTCGAGGGCACGACCGCCTCGGTGCCGCCCCAGGGCGGGCGGAAACACCCGCACCAGGAGTTTCTCTCTATCGACACCACCAACATCCTCTTCATCTGCGGCGGCGCCTTCGCCGGGCTGGACAAGATCATCGGTCGCCGCATCGGCAAGAACGCCGTCGGCTTCGGCGCCGAGATCCGCTCCAAGAACGACGCCGAGAGCTCGGAGCTGCTCGTCCAGGTGATGCCCGAGGACCTGCTCAACTTCGGGCTCATTCCCGAGTTCATCGGTCGCCTGCCGGTCATCTCGGCCGTGCACCAGCTCAAGCGCGAGGATCTGGTCAAGATCCTCACCGACCCGAAAAACGCGCTCTCCAAGCAGTATCAGCGCTTCTTCGCCTATGACGACGTCGAGCTCGTCTTCACCGAGGACGCGCTCTGGGAGATCTCCGACAAGGCACTCGAGCGAGAGACCGGCGCCCGCGGCCTGCGCTCGATCATCGAGGCCGCGCTGCTCGACGTCATGTTCGAGCTGCCGTCGCGCAAGGACGTCTCCAAGTGCGTCATCACCAAGGAGACGATCACCAAGAACCAGCGCCCGACGCTGGTCACCAGCGGCGCCGCGAGTGCGGACGAGCCCGAAGAAGAAGAAGAGCTGACCGAAGAGTCGGCCTAGCCGGCACGCGGCTTTCGCGCACCGGTTGAGCGACGGATCCGCGGGACGCGCCGAGGCGATCGGGTTATCCTTGCGCGCAACCCCGCGGCGAGAGAGACCGCTACCAGATGAAGACGCCTACGAGTCACCGCAAAGGCTTCAGTGCATTCCTCGCGCTACTCTCGGCTCGGCAGTGGTTGATAGCGGCGGTAATAGCGGCGCTTATAGGCGCTGCCGCCCTCGGCGCCGTCTTTGCCGGGGCATCCTCGACTGACAAGGCGCCCAGCGGCTGGAAGCTCGTCTGGCACGACGAGTTCAACGGCAGCGCCGGCTCGCTGCCGAACAAGAAGAAGTGGACCTACGACATCGGTTGCTCGGGCTGGGGAAACAACGAGCTCGAGTGCTACACCAAGCGCAAGCAGAATGTCAGCATGGACGGGCGAGGTCAGCTGGCGATCGTTGCCCGGAAGGAGTCCTACAACGGGCATGACTACACCTCGGCGCGCATCCTGACCGAGGGCTTGTTCGCGCACGAATACGGGCGCTTCGAGGCCCGAATTAAGATTCCGCGAGGGCAAGGGACGTGGCCCGCTTTCTGGATGCTGGGTAGCAACTTCGACACGGTCGGTTGGCCCGATTGCGGCGAGATAGACGTGATGGAGGAGATCGGCAGTCAGCCACAGACGGTGTACGGCTCGATGCACGGCCTCGGCTACACGGGCTCGCTGATCGGCTCTTCCTACACGCTGCCGAAGGGCACGCTAGCCGACGCCTATCACGTCTACGCCGTCGAATGGTCGGCGAGCAAGATCTCCTGGTATGTCGACGGTGTTCGCTATGAGACGAGAACGCGCAAGGATCTTCCCGCCGGCGCTAAGTGGGCGTTCGACCACCCCTTCTACATCACCCTCAACCTGGCCATCGGCGGCGACTGGCCCGGATCTCCCGACGCCACTACCCGATTCCCGGCAAAGCTTCTCGTCGACTACGTCCGCGTATACACGCGCGAGTGAGGTCGCTCTGACTCGGTGCAGAGTCGGCACGCCTGCGTGCGTTTCGTAGCCTGAACAGACGGTATCGGGTTAAAAGACAGGCCAGCCGAAACGCGCACAAGTTGCCCGCCCGAAAAGAAAAACCGTCGATCGAAACGAGCCGCATGGGTGACAGATGGTCGGCTATCTCAGCGCAAAGTCAGCCTTAGTTCTGGAAGTAGGCTTGCGTTTATCCCCCTGGTGAGGGATATCAGCGCCCGTCACGAGGGGTTTTAGCGCTCGAAGCTTGACTTCGTATAGACGGATCCCTAGTTTCGGTCTACGAGTTTGCCTTTGGACACCTGGTTTCCCCCAACCTAATTAGGAGTGCCTGCGATGCGCGCCGTCCCCCGCCTCCGCCTGCCGCTTGCGATCGCTGTCGGCTTGATCGTCTTTGCGTGTCTGCTTTCGAGCGCCTCGGCCGACTCGAGCGGCGCGACTGCTCCCTACCTAGATCCCTCCTACGCAAGCAAGCTGCTCCAGGTCGTGCAGGACCAGGCGGTCTGGCAGGATGCGGAAAATGGCGCGCCCCAGGGCATCCAAAACGTGCTTGGTGACGCCAGGCTGGCGGCGCTCAAAGCCGGCCTGCCCGACCCGAAAACCATCAACGGTGGGCAACTCACCGTCAAGACGGATACGGAGGACAGCTGGAGCTGGGCCGTCGCAGACGCAAGCCAAAGCGACTATCCGGTCTATGCGATCACCATGGGCACAGGTCTCGGCACGGTCGCGCCCTTCACTACCGGCCACGACCTGTCGGGCTCTGCGTACTGGCAGTACGACCCAAACGGTCACCTAGGTCTCTACACCGGGACACCACCCTCCTTTCAATGGTCGGGCGCTAACTTCACCGCGACCGTGAACGGCGGCAACCCGATCTGGGCGCTCACCTTCCGGGGTACCGACGACTCGTCCTGGTACGACGGTTTCACTGCCAGCCTGCTGTTCGGTGGCCTCGGCGATTATGGAATAAGTCAAGCGACCTGGGACACCATTTCCGAGAGGCTCCAGGCTATGGATAGGGGAATGGTCTCCTCCTGGCCCTCCAACTACTGGTGCGACACCCCCAACACGTATGTGTGGTTCGGGCCGTATCCCTCTGTTAGTTCAGGAGGTCAGTTCGCGTGCGATCCCGGCGGGTGGAGCGGAACCTTGCCTCCGCCGCCCACCTGGTACGCGCGCTGGATGGACGGCTCGGCGATCCCGAACGACCCCGTCGCGGTGTCCTCCGCGCGACCATACGCCGAGCTCGACAACCCCGACTACAGCGCCACGCAGGTCACTGCGCTCAACTGGGATCTGGACGCCGCCCGCACTGCCATCGGCTCCGATCTAGAGACGACGGGCTGGGTCAACTGCGAGCTCACCCAGGGACCGACGGCCACCGACTGTACGGCGCCTCCGGCGACTCTCACAGTGGCGACCGACTCGGACGAGGTTTCGGTCGCGGATACGGTCACGGCCAATCTCACGTTGAGCGACCCCTCGCTCGCAAATGGACAACCTGCCACAGTCACCGTCCAGGGCGCTGACGATCTTCAGCAAGACGTCCTGCTCGGGTCCGATGGAACCGCGACATTCTCGTACTACGCTAGCGCTGAGGGAACCGACACCATTACGGCAACTCTCGGGCCGCTTCAATCCAATGCGGCCTCAGTGACCGTCAAGGTTCCGCCGATGCCACAGATCACGACGAGTTATTACGAGAAATACTTGGGTAACTCGGGCCTTTTCTTCCGGCAGGGGAAGCAGTTAGGCGCACGCGGGATAAAAAACGCTGTCGTTGTTCTTTCTACTGGCACTCCGAACGCCGACGGTAGTAAAATAATCGATTTATCGCAGGGGACGACTCCCTATTCGACGATCATCAACGATTTTCAGCAGTACATAAAGGGTTACCACAACGGACATAAAGCGGCTGGCAAGGGATCTGTTCTCATCACTTGGGGGATCAATAACGCTTTTCCTTCGGCTTGGAATCAAAACCCGAGCCTCGCATCTTACGCCGGTATGATGTTCGCGTTGAAGATCGCGGAGCTTAACTCATGGCTCACTACCCAACCGTTTGCCGATAACGTGAGATTAGCTGCAGGCTTTGATATCGAGGAAGTAAACAAAGTGCGTAATTGTACGAATACCACACTTCGCAATTGTAAATGGCGTTTCGATTTAGAAGGGTATAGCTCGTACGCTGTTACGAAGGCGGTTGTGGATGGATTTAATGTTTTCAACACTCTCTTTGACTGGCCATATTTGTCTCCAAGTATTAACTACGGGTCCCTGATAATCTCTCCGAGTTGCGCAACGGACACGGAATGTTCGGGGCCGACTGACACAAGGACGGTTGACACCCAAGATTGGACAGGAAGAAATGTAGTTAATCTTTCCCGTCCGCCTAACGTTTCTTTCATCTGCCCACAGGCCTATACGAGCACGCAAATCTCTAACTGGGTGGCTCTAGAGAAGTTAACGAACCCAAATTACTCCGGAGCGCTTTATAACAACGGATCTCGAATCTTCGTCGCCTGCCTGTTCAATTCGGATGGAACAGCCATGACCCCTTATACTTCGTGGGAAACCTGGTGGAAAGATATGGGATTGAGTAAGATACCATCTTATTTTCAAGCGAAGACCGTGACACATACGAAGAGCGAGCAGGATTTCCCCTCACCGCCGGCTGCAGGGGAGTGGTAGCTATGAGAACGTTAATCAAGATGCTGAAACGCACTCGCTCTAGCGCGGGAATCGCCGTGGCCGCGTTTTTAGTGATCGCCGGGGTCGGCGCTGGCCTGACGCTAGCGGACACGAATGATCCCAATACTCCCGTCTACGACACGATTCTCGGTGAGACGGTTCCTTTGAGCTTCCAGCAAGCTCTGGAAGATGCGTTCCCTTCTGGCACTGACACCAGCACCGTCGAGTACCCGGCGCCGGCAGAAACGTGGCCGAGTTTCGCTCCTCGCGTAGTGACATTAGGCCTCGACTCCGATTACAGATCGTCCTACGACAACATCGAAGCAACAAGCGCCTATCAGCAGGCGGACGGAGAAGTCGAAACCGACGTAACTGCAGGTGCGGACGATGAAGATCTGGATACTGGCCGTTTCATCCGGCAGGACACGAATTTCTCGAACGAGAGTACGTCGAGCTCAACGGCAGATGTCCCTGGCACGGGCGAGATAACAATCACCGGCTTCAAGGGAGACCTTGTCTTCTGGAAGAGCGAATCGGGGGAGATCGGAACCTATTCGCTCTCTACCAGCGAGGTCGCCCTCGACCAACCGCCTGACTGTAGTGGCGTGTCCGCCTCGCCTTCGACTCTCTGGCCCGCTAACCACAAGCTGGTAATGGTCCAGGTCTCGGGCGCGACTGACCCCGACGGAGACAGTGTCACGCTGACGATCGACTCCGTGACCCAAGACGAGCCGGTGAACGGGACTGGCGATGGCGACATTTCTCCGGACGCCGTCAAGGGAGTGACGAGCGACACCGTCCAGCTCCGAGCCGAAAGAGACGGCTCAGGTGACGGTCGCGTCTACCGCCTCCACGTCACGGCTGACGACGGTCGCGGTGGCACGTGCGAGAAAACAGTCACAGTCGGCGTTCCGCACGACAAAGGTAAGGGAGCAACGGCTATCGACTCTGGAGACAGCTTCGATTCCTTCGGCTCATAGCCGGGGCTTTCTACTGCACTGACAATCCCCCGCTTGAATACGCCGCTTGCGCGGGTGATCGGCGAGACACGAATCGCAGTACACCCGCTTCCGGTTCGGAACCCTTCCGCCGCAGCGCTTACAACGCTTCTTCGTGTGGAAGTCGAGCTGCGAGTAGCAAGCATCGCAGTAGACGCGCTCGCGTCTCGGAAGCTCCCCGCCACAGTTCTTGCAGACCTTCTCCGGGAGCGGCAGGCGGAGCTGCGACCGAGGTCGCCTTCGTATCGCTTCTCTGGCCTCGACGTGGTTCGACCGAGTCAGCGGAGTCAGGACTCGCTTGACCCGTGAGCCCGGCACCTCGGCGAGCGTCTTCGCTACCTGCTCGCAAACCGGCGCGACCAGCTCGGCCCACACGGGCGCTGTTCGCACCAGCTCATGGGTGAATGGGCGAAGTAGGCGACAAGCGCCCTTTCTCGTCTCAAAGAAGTCGCCGGCTCTGAAAGTCCTGCGTCTGAGTAGCTGAAGGACGAAGGCGTCGACCTTCGGCCGTGCGGCCTCCATCACGTCGAGCGCGAATGAGTCTCTGCCTCTGTAGTCGGCATGGACGATCCCGAGCACGGGATCGAGCCCGACGGTGAGAAGAGCGATGCGAGTCTCGGCTTCGAGAATTGCGTAGAGGTAGTTCAGGATCGCGTTGATCGGGTTCGCGGCGAGCCGAGGTCCCGTAGTAAGCGGTGAAATGCGCTTTCCGAAACTGCGCCAATACAGCGGCACGAGGCCGGCATCCGATTTACGGAAACTGATCTCGACATCTCTCCACCCTGTCCAGTAGGCGAGCGCGGCGTCCCGCTCGGCCATCATCAGCTCGTTCGTGTCGGTGGTCGCTTCCAGCCAACGGAAAGCCCGGTTGAAGGCGCTGACTAATCTCTCGTCTGGGTTGAGCGTGAGCAGCACTTCGCGCTGACCGCGGAGCTTCTCGCACAGTAGATAACGCGCAATCTCGAGCCCCGCCTCATTCGTTGCTGCAAGCGCTTGCGCCCTTCGCAACCGCGCATCGCTCGTCGCTGGAGGGACGGAGACGCAGAGCAGGCGGCTCTCGCGATCGAGCGCAAGCAGGGGGATCCCCTGGTCGGCAAGCCAGCGAAGCGCTGCGAGCGAGATCGAGCCCGTCCCGCCGAGCACGACCACCCGAGCGATCGAGTCTCCGACCCGGCCGAAGTTTCGTTCCCTTCTCTCTCTACCTGCGCCGTCCAAGACGACGAGTCGTCCGCGCTCGACCTGAAGCACTGCTCCGAAGCCATCGACAACGGTGGCGCTCCCGCGTCTACGGAGCTGCGCAGGAACGGAGCTGTGGTCGCGCTCGGCTTCCCTGGCGCGATCTATCGAAGTCGCCATCAGAACGGCACCTCCCCATAGGAGGCGAGAGTCTCAGCCCGACGATCGAACGCTTCCCGCTGGAGCCGGGCGTAGCGGCGACAGCTCGGCGAGCAGTACTCCACTCTTGAGGGTGGCTCGATCGGGACGCCGCACTGGCCGCAGGCATGCCAGCCAGCGTCTCGTCTCCGCCAGAGCGCATACACGATGGCAAGCGCTGCGGCCACGATCAGTTCAGGGTGGCTCCTCCTACCGCGAGATCCCGATGTCAGGGCGGAAAAGAGCGAGAAGACGAGCGCTGTCCCGAGAACGAGCGCCGACACGACGCAGATGAGGATGAAGCGAAGAACGCGCCAGGCGACCTGGACTTCGTTACCTTTGAGTTGCATGCGGAAACATCCTTTCCGTGTGCCACGCCCCCGGGCTGTTAGAGCAGTCGCGGGGGCTTCTTGTTCCTATCTAGGTCTCGTTCACCTCTTGCGTTTCAGTGATTAGGGCTACGTCTTCGGGATGCTCGGCCGCCCACTCCTGAACGAACTCGACGAGCGCTTGGCGCTCGTCGTCGGGTGCGGCGGCAAGCCGGATGGAGCCGTTCGGGGCGGCGAACGGATGCCACTTACTCGGAAGCGCGTCGAGAAAACGGTTTTGAGCCTGAACTTGCGGATACAGGCGGCGAAGCTCCTCGATGCGACTGTCGAGATGCTCCTTGCCCCAGAGCGCTCGGAAGATGAGCATCGTCGGGATACCTAAGAGCGCGCAGGTCAGCTCGTTGGGAAGAAACTCTCTGAGGCGACCGACCTTGAGGCCGTAGCCTCGCGCGGCGAGAGACGCGAAGTCGATCGTGAACGAGAAGAGAAAGCGGAAGGCGTCCCGCGCCTGCTCCAGCTCGGTCAACACGGAGTTCTCGACGGCCTCGGCGAGGCGGGACAGCTTTAGCCAATCGAGGCGGAGATCGTCCGGCTCGGCGAGCGGTCCTTCGTCCTCGATCGGGGTGAGAAGACCCTCGGCACCCAAAGCCAGGAGCGTCTCGCGCCGGAGTGGGCTCGCGATTCCGAGCAACGGGCCGAGAGCGTTGGAGAGCACTCTGGAGAAGGGAGTCCCCTTGCCTTCTGACTTTAGCCGCGCGCGCATCGCTTGCACCGCTGGGTGGCCGGCCGAGCGGCGCGAGAGTATACGGCCAGCCTTCTGGGTCTTGGCCTGAGGACTCGAGGCGCTACTGACGTGCTCGAGCCAATCAGAGAGGAGCCTGAACTGCTTGGCGTACGCAAGCTTGAGCCTGCGCTCTCTGGGAGAGAAGCCCCGCCAGAAGCAGACGAGGCAGGCCTCATCCAGCTTGCGACGGTCTTTCAGTGCTTGAGCGAGGCAGGCCGCGTGTTTCTCCGCGCCCGGCAAGAACTCCGCCGGAGCCGACCCAAGCCCTTGTCCCAGCCCTTTTTTTCGCGTAGGTAGTAGCCCGGCCTCTCGCCAGCGTTTGACCTGCCGCGCTGAGACCGCGGCGCCAAGCTCCGATGCAGCCTCGGCTAGCCGTCGATCGATCTCAAGGGGCTCGCTCGTCATCTCATTTACTTTGCAATCAACCGGCGCATCACGCTGATTATACAGCAACACCGCCGGTCGTGCCGTATTTGCATTCCGCTACCAGTGACAGATAGCTCTCTCTCAGGCACGCTGAAGGGTACATGCAGAAACCCTTCAGAAACCGCACTGGCTTTCCAGCCTGTTTCTGTCCTTCGGAGACTCTCCGATGACTCGAGCAGCTTCTGGACGAGAAGAGCGACAGCGCATGAGCGAGCGGGGAGAAGAGCGCCAAGATCTTCCGCCGGCCCAGCCGCTCGTTCGTTCCACAGTCGAGTCACCCCTGGCGCCTGATGAGCGCTCTCGTCTTACTGAGCTAGAGCAGATCGTCGAAGAGGGGTTCGAAGCGTTTGTCGTTGTCGGCCGGGCGCTCCTGGAGATCCGTGACTCCCGTCTGTATCGAGAAACGCACACGACCTTCGAGGCTTACTGCCGCGAGCGCTGGGGCATGTCGGCGCGCCATGCAAACCGAACGATCGCCGCCTCGGAAGTGGTCGAGATAGTCGGACCAATTGGTCCAAGTAACGTCGGCCAGGCTCGGGAGCTGACGCCGCTTCTAGGAAACGAAGCCGCCCTCATCGAGACCTGCCGTGAGCTTCGCGCCGAGCACGGCGACCGCCTCACGGCCGAGATCGTGCGGCAGGCAGTATCTGAGCGGCTTGCGCGCGAGGCCTTCTGCCGTGAGCCGATCACCGCCTTCGAGCCTCAAGCCCCTGAGGCGGCTCCAATCATCTCGCCTCCGTCGAAGGCGAGCGGGCTTTATCGGCTCGGAGCGCATCGCCTACTCTGCGGCGACGCGACGAGCGCTACAGACGCATCGCGGCTGATGGATGGAGAGAAGGCGGCGCTTCTCTTCACATCGCCGCCTTATCTCGACGTGCGCATGTTCGGCGGGGGGCAGGATCTGTCGGTCGACTACCTGGCGAAGTTCTTGCCAATCTTCGCCGAGCACGCCGAGCTAATCGTCGTCAACCTTGGCCTTGTCAGAAGAGATCACTCCGTCGTTCGCTATTGGGACGGCTATATCGAGGCGGCAGAGCAAGCCGGGCTCTCTTTCCTTGCCTGGAATGTCTGGGACAAGGGGGCGAGCGGCGCTCAACCGCGCGGGCGGGACGATTTCTTCCCGCCGCAACACGAGTGGCTTCTCGTCTTCGGTCGAGAGCCTAGGCGGCTCTTTCGCACCGTCCCGAACGCTAGCGCCGGGAAGCTCACCACGACAACTCGCCGGCAGGCAGACGGGACTCTTCGAACGAGCCCGCCCTTGATCACACTCCCGAGCAGGCCGATCGGCTCCGTCCTGGCCCTGCCGGGAGAGCGTAAAGAGACTCGTCGTTGGGATCACTCAGCCGTTTTCCCGGTTGAGCTTCCGAAGGCCTACATCGAAGCTCTGACGGATCCCGGTGACATCGTCATCGATCCCTTCGCCGGAGCTGGATCGACGCTCGTCGCCTGCGAACTGACGGGTAGGCGCTGCTACGCGCTCGAGCTAGAGCCCAAGTACTGCGACCTCGTTCGCGCTCGCTACGCCGCACTCATTGGCGCGGACGGGAGGGCCGAGCGATGACCTTCACTCCGAAGAAAGGCATCTTCGCCGGACAAACCTTCTCCAGCGAGCGGCAGTACCGAAACGCCCTAGCGCAGCGCAAGGGCTACTCCTCCTGGTCGGCTTGGCGACGCGCACCGAAGCCGGTTAGAGGCATTCGCCAACTCACGGCGCTGAGTCCAATCGAGAAAGAGACACGACGTGCCGCTCTGGACGCGCTCAACCGCATGCGCGAAGACGGGCTCTCGCTCTCGAAAGCTGCGCGAAGAGCCGGTACGACTCCCGGCGCCGTAGTTCGACACGCCGGCCAGGCGCTCGATTTCGCAGGAAATCGCTACCGAGCGAAACCCTCCGATCGTCTCTTCCGCCCCATGACCGTTCTCGGCGGAGACGGGGTCGAGCACGAAGTGAGCGTTCGCGGCTCCAGAGCTGCGTCGATGGTCGGCGAGCACTGGTCGGCGATCGGTCACTACCTCAAGACCGGGGACGATTCCCGCTTGCGCAAGTTGCGCGGAAAGCGGGTCGCCGGAATCGAGCTTGAAACCGATCCTGCCTCGATCGATCTCTGGGAGCGCCGCGGCGAACTCGAGATCGAAGACATCTACGAGCTGACGAGATGAGCGGCCAGCAAGCGCACAAGCGGGCCGCGGGCTCACGCCGCGCAGGGCCGAATCCGATAGCGAACGATCGGCGACGTGCACGCAAGCGAAGCAAGTTACCTCCGGACGCTGCCTGCATCCTCTGCGGGATCACCGCGCCCGAAGTCTTGATCCCAGTTCTACGGAGCTTCATCGATGGGGATCACGTCTCGGGCGATGCGAACGATCCGGACTTGGTCGTGCCGCTCTGCAAGAACTGCCACGCGATCAGAACCGCGCACCAACACGACGAGGGCGTCGATCTCTCTCACACTGGTGACCGTAGCGTCCTCACGCGCCAGGCGGGAGCGCGTCAAAGCCGTGCGGCTCTCTTCCGCGATCTCGCTGAGGCGGAAGAACGGGAAGCGGTTCAAAGGATCGCGCTCGAAGAGGCGCTCGACCACAAGGACCCAAGCTGGCGAGACCTACCGGAGGCAAAACCATGACCCGAGAACCCGATTCACTCCCGATCGCCGTACGTGCCTACGCCGTTCCCAAAGCTCAGGGGGAGCCAGCGCAGCGCAAGCCCGCCAAAGGCAAGCTGGCTCAGAAGCGAAGGCGCCGGGAGGATCCCGCCCGCCGGCCGCACTCGATTCTCGTGCTCGACTGCGAGACGACGATAGACCCGGCACAGAGACTCCTCGTTGCCTGCTACCGCTACGTCCGCTTGCGCTGGAGCGAGGTTGGGCCAGAGCTTGTCTGCGTCGATGAGGGCCTCGTCTACGGAGACGACCTCCCGACGCTCGACCCGAACGGACTCGCTCTGCTCGAGCGCTACGTCGAAGAGCACGAGTCAGCGATCGACAGAAACGTGCGTGACTCCGGTCGTGCCTTCTCGCTTCGCAGTCGCTCAGCCCTCGTCTCGAAAGTCCTGATCCCAGCTCTGAGCGCAAAGGCGACGGTCGTTGGCTTCAACCTGCCCTTCGACCTTTCCCGGCTCGCCGCCGGCTGGGGAGAGACGCGTGCGCGAGGCTTCGAGGGCGGCTTCTCACTTAAGAGCGTGATGTGGACAGACGAGCATGGCGACGAGCGCGAGAGCCGCTTTCACCCGCGGCTGCTCATCCGCTCGCTCGACTCCAAGCGTGCTCGCATCGGGCTCGGAAGCGCTCGGCCGGGCTCGGATCCCGATGCCAAGCGTCGCGGTCGGGGAGCGTTCCTCGATCTGCGTACGCTTTCCTATGCGCTGAGCGGCAAGGCGCACACGCTTGAATCGGCCTGTGGAGCCTTCGGTATCGACTACGTCAAGCGTGAGGTCGAACTGGGACGAATCAGCACCGAGCTGGTCGACTACTGCTGCGAGGATGTGGCGGCGACGGCCTCTCTCTACCAGGCGCTCGCGACCGAGTACGAGCGCTGGCACCTGCAGCTAGCCCCGACCAGGACCTACTCGCCGGCAAGTCTCGTCAAGGCAACTCTACGAGAGACCGGAATCCGACCTCTTCTTGCACGCCAACCGAGCTTCTCTCGGGAGGTGCTCGGGTACGGCATGGTCGCCTACTTCGGTGGCCGCGCCGAGTGTCGAATCAGGAGGACCCCGGTTCCGATTACGCTGCTCGACTTCCGCAGCATGTACCCGACCGTCTGCGCACTGATGAAGCTCTCTCGCTTTCTCATCTGCGCGCGGGTCAAGGTCGCCGAAGAAGACCCGGTAACGATCGAGCGCTGGCTTTTCCGGCAGAGCCTGGGTAGTTGCTTCGATCAGCGACTCTGGCCAAGGCTGACGGCGCTCGTTCTCGTCCAGCCGAACGGCGACATCCTCCCGGTGCGCGCCCGCTACTCAGAGGGCGGCTCCTACGGGATCGGCGTCAATCCGTTCTTTTCGGGCAAGCCGGTCTGGCTGACGCTCGCAGACGTGCTTACCTCACGCGTCGTCACAGGGAAAACGCCCAAGATCCTCCGCTGCATTCGGCTGGCGCCGGTTGGGCGCGCGGCAGGTATCCGTCCCTTCACCGTCCGCGGCTCGAGAGCGATCGATCCAACGACAGAGGATGTCTTCCGGGCGATGGTCGAGGAGCGCCGCCGGCTCGAGCAACTCGGCGACCCAGAGTCCGAGAGATCCGCGAATGGCCTCAAGACGGTCGCGAACTCGGGCTCCTACGGCATCTTCGCCGAACTGAATCGCCAGGAATCGCGGGCTGAGCCATCACCGGTCACTGTCTTCGGGCTCGATCAGTTCGAAGCGGAGGTGTCAGCGGTAGAGGATTCCGGGGAGTTTTTCTTCTCGCCCATTGCCGCTTTCGTCACCGGAGCTGCGCGGCTAATGCTGGCCCTGCTCGAATGCTCCGTGACTGAGGCGGGCGGTACTTACGCCTTCTGCGACACCGACTCGATGGCGATCGTGTCAACGAAAGAGGGTGGGCTCGTTCCCTGCGCAGGCGGACCCGAGATCGATCGGCAGGGGCAGGAATGTGTTCGCGCGCTTCCCTGGGAAGAGGTCGGTCGAATCTCGGAGCGTTTCGGGGCGCTCAATCCCTATGACCGCTCACTTGTGCCCGGCTCGATCTTGAGAGCTGAGCCCGAGAACTTCGATCCCGAGACCGGCGAGCAGCGCGAGCTCGTCTGCTTCGCGATTAGCGCCAAGCGCTACTGCCTCTACACGCTCGATTCGTCCTGCGCTCCGAAGCTCGTCAAGTGGTCGGAGCACGCGCTGGGTGGCTTCTACCTGAATCCGCTCGATCCCGACAAAGAGGATCAGAGGCGTGGAAAACGCGACTGGACGCGGGATGTGTGGGAGGAAATCGTGCGCACGGACGTCTTCGGTTTTCCTTCGAGAGATGCGCCCTGGCTGGATCGACCGGCGCTCTCGCAGTTTTCGGCCTCGCATCCGCGCCTGCTTCGACCCTTCAAGGGACTGAACGAGAGCAAGACGTACGCCGAGCAGATCAAGCCGCACGGATTCCTGCTCGTGGCCCACGTGGCTCCAGGCGGTTATCCGATCGGCACCGATCCGAAAAGGTTCGCGTTAGTTGCTCCCTATGAGCCCGATCCGCGCCGATGGCAGCATCTTCCCTGGCGGAACGTCTACGACCCATCGGGGCCTACATACCGGCTCGGCCGCTCGCCGATCGAGACGGGTGGGATCGCGCTTCCGCCCGACGTCGTCGGCGTGAAGACATATCGAGACGTACTCGATGCTTATCGCGTGCGGCCGGAGGCGAAGAGCCTCGCCCTAGACGGGCAGCGGTGCGGGCGTCGGACGATAGGGCTGCTCTCGCGTCGACCGGTTCGCGCGCTCTCGATCACGCACGTCGGAAAGGAGGCGAACCTGATCGAGGAGGTCGCGGCGGGCTTGATTGCCGGCGAAGGAGATGTGCTAGTCGAATATCGGAACGTGTTCGACGAGGAGTGGGAGACGCTCATATTGCCGGTGCTGCGCGAGATGAACGTTCGGGAGACGGCGGCCGAGGCTGGGATTAGTCCGAGCACGTTGACACGCATTCGCGCGGGGGCGAGGCCGCACGCGCGTGCCCGCGGCTGCCTTACGAGGCTCGCTGCGAGGCACAAGTGGACTCGGCTAGAGGAGCATGACCAGTGACGATTTGTTCACGTTCAAGCCTCGACCACGTTACGGAAAGACCGGTGGCCCAGCGCAAGTAGCCAGTTCAGCGTCTCCTCGGCAAGATCACGCGCCTCCCCGTTGGCGGAGTAGGCGATGCGGAGCACCGACTCGATTTCCTTGCGCCACGCGTCTACCGACCATACCTCCGCATCTTGAAGCAAAAGGCGAAGAACTCGAACAGCGAGCAGAGGGTGTTGTTGAGCCACTGACGGTAGCTTCTCGGCAACGAGAAAAGCGGCGCGTGGCTGAACTTTCTCGCTCAGCACTATGATCATCTGCTCGAATCGCCAGTCGAGTGGAAGCGTGTCTCCAACGAACCACCAACAAAAGCTGCCGAGCTCAGTAGGGACATCGCCCTTTCGTACGTTCCGCTTCGCGAATTCCCAGAACTCCCGAAGCCTCTTCTCGATCTCAGGATCGAGCTGCTCCGCTTCGCGTAGCGAACGCCCGAAGAACTCGATCATGTGACCGCGAGCGTCGGCGGACGCGTTGTTCCAGTAGACGCTTATCAGGGGGTCGTCGATATTGAGCAAACCGCGCCAAAAAAAGGCTGCGACGTGCTCGCCCAGCTTCTCCGATGGGATGCCGTTCATCCATCGGAAGCCATGACCGTCAGATCGAGCGTGTTGGGCTGCACGTAGGTACGCAGGACAGAGCAGGGCCAGTAAGTCATCGTACGGCCGTGTGTAGATCACGTATGCACCCCAAGCTGCTTCACGAAGCGCTGAGTCTTCGTCCGGGAACACGGTTTCGGCAACCTTTTTCGCCCAAGCCCGATCGACGGCGAAGAGATTGGCAAAGAACTGCCCATAGACAGCACGCACTGAAGTCGATGGGTCACCTTGGGGATCGAGATGCGCCTCGAGAAGAACCGCAGCCTCGGGCGCATGAGCCGCGAAGAAACCTCCGATCGAGCGCTCATCCTCTCCAAGCAACGCGTGATAAACCCAGATCGAATACGCAACTGCCGCACGTAGACCGCGAGGGCGTGCAGTGTTGAGCGCGAGCGTCGCGGGGTCCATGTTCTGGCCTCCGTACTGCTGCTCATGCTCTGGAGTCGGATCGGGATCCTCGCTCACCGCGGTGATTACATTCCATACGCGCTCTCGCTCCGAAAACGGAATGGCGCACGCGCCTCGATCGCTGAGTCCGCGTTCGAGGAGGCCGGCGATTTCGCGCCTCGCCCAAACCCAGCCGGGATCGATATCGCTGTATTCGTCACCGCGCCCGCCCGGAATCTCGCGCGGCTGCTCAGCAATCCAAGTAAGGATGTCGAGAAGCGTCGGCCAGTCAAAGCTGCGCTGTTCTCTGATCGCTCCTTCGAAGCCATTAAGAATCCACTGGACGTATGCCGGCCGGAGGTCGCGCAGCCTCGGTGCCAGACGGCTAATACGCATCGGATCCCTCTCGGCAACGACTGACATCGCTCGCGCGAGCCCTTCAACAGATGGTTCTCCAAACCCCTCAGGTTGTTTCCAGTCGCGCAGGTAGCAGATCAGTTCGTCGTTCGACATCGCGCTGAGCTCGTCGGCAGAGATAGGGCTGTTTGGACCACTGAAAGTACGAATCTCCCAGCTCAGCGGGATGTCAGCTTCACCATATTCCGCAACAAGAGCGTCGTACGTGCTTCGCGTTTCAGCTGGCAGCGCGTCCTTGATCAATGCGAGACGTCCGATCCTCCACCGTGCGACATGTGCGCTCGTCTGTTCGTCTGTGGGCCACACCCCATCGAAGTGCTTCGCAAGTTCGCGGTACTGATCGACATCGGGTCCGGCGAAGATCGCCGTAACGAGGTGCTCGATATGGTCGGAATCCAGTCGCTCGGCTGTCGCTCTGAGTAGTTCGCGGAACTCCGGGCTCGGCTCTGCCTCAATAAGCTCGGAGACGTCCACCACGAACGGTAACACCACGTCGAGGTCAGCCATTGGCTCTTGGCTCAGTGCGTACATTGCAATACGTCGGAATAGCTCCTCCGGTCGAGCGGTCAACAGCGCTACCAAATCGAAGTCGTTCATAAGCTCCCGAGTCCGAATCTCGGTTGCCGCGTCTCGGACAGCTGACGTAAGCGCCTCCTCGACTTCCGTTCCCCTGTCACGATCGTTTCTAATGTGAACGCGCCAGACGCGCGAAAGATCATCGTTATCGCGGTCGGAGATTTCACGCAGGTACTTGAGCGCATCTGCGAGTAGCTCGGCAAGTGCATCGAGAAACAAGCTCGGCGCGATCGGAAGCGCCTCGCTCACTATCTTGCGCAGACGAGTGTCATATTCCCATCCCGAAAAACGAGCCCGCGGGCTCGAGCGTAAAACTTGCTCGCGCTCATCGGGCTGGGGCGCGAAGAGAGAACGCATGAGGCGAATGCCCACTTCAGGCTGGCCGTCGCGGGCTAGCTTGACGACTAGATCGACAATCTTACTCGGGAGTCCGTAATAGACATTGTCGCGTTCGCTAACCCACGCCGCTACGAGTACGGCAATGCGCGACGCCTCTTCGGGGGGCATTACGACAGCAGCATCAATGAAGTCCTCTAGAACCCGCTCGTTATTGGTCTCGGTCGACTCGATGACCTCAAGCACAAGCTGAGGCGCAACTGCTGAGACTCGTGCGAGATAGCGAGACGCCGACCAAGAGGGAGCACGGACAAGCCTCTCATCATCGACGTACTGCCGAGGAGGTTCCGAAAACAAGCCTTTCGCGCGAAGGGGCTCAATCCAATCCGACGATTTTAAGTTGTCGAAGAAGAAATCGAGGTTCTCGGCTCGCTTCGTAGCCTCAGAAAGTGCACGATCGACAAGCTTGGGGTCAAGCGCCACTTTCAGCCTCCGCGATCAGTTGCTCAAGACTCACGTGCTCCCTATAGGTGCGCGGCTTCATCCGATCGAGCACAAATCGCTCGAATTCGTATACGGCCGCCTCGAACTCGGCGATGTCGGTCTCGCGCCCGTGATGGCACACCCTTACGAAGTAGTCTCGCAGGTCGTTCCACGCCTTAACGTGTGTGTCCTCGATCCAAGTCGGAAGGGCACGCTTCGATATATCCAGCGCTCTGATCGTGGCGCGCGAGGTCTCCTCTCGTTTCGGGCGGTTGACCCTGCGCCACTCGATGGCCGCATCTATAGCATCGAAACCCAATCGCGCCGGATCGTCGATCTCTCCCGACCAAGTGCCCTCGACGCACGCGCTGCTCAATCTTTTCGCCTTTTCCCACCGCGTGGTCATTACTTCGAACCGATTCCCCAAATTGTCGCCGTCTTTGGCCTCCGAAGGCAGGTCGAGAATCACATACAGCTCGTCCATTAGTTCGCGGATGCTATGAGCGGCCTGCGGAATGCGCTCTGGATTTCGGGAGTCAGCAAGTGTTATCCGAGCCCCGAGATACCAGACCGCCACCCGCGAATCCTACCCCGCCAGTGCCCGGTAAAGCTCGAGCGGCTGGTCGGCGAGGACGAACCCGCTGGACGCTGCATCGGCATGCGCCGTTATTTCTCGTCCGGTAATCGGGTTCTGTTCTGGCCCGACGTCTTGTGCGTCCACAATCCAGAGTGTAGAGCCCTGCTCTAGACCGGACTTCGTCACGATGCAACATCGAGTGTGCTCGTAGCGATTGCGATAGCCGAGGAGGACTGAGGAGCCACCCCCCGTGCGCGTTTCGAAGGCGCCTGTCTCTTAACCCGAACAGACGGTATCTTCGGATAACCGCGCGGGCGGGTGGATCGGTGGCGGGCGTAGAGAGAAGTGCCCCAGCCTCTCGATCCGGAGGTCTCAGTGCCTCAGACGCCGAGAACACGGGCCACGGCGACCACGATCAGCAACAGCGATAGCGCCGAGACCGCGACGACGGTCAGCGCCGCGGCGGCGTTGAAGATGCGCCCGTTGCGCCAGCGCCCCATCAGCTCGCGGTTGCTCGACAGGCGCCAGAGGAAGAAGAGGGTGATCGGAAGCAGCACCCCGTTCAGGTCCTGGATGCCGACCAGGAAGGAGATGACCGGGAGCTGCGGGATGAGTGCGACGGCGGCGCTGATCACGATCAGGGTCGTGATCGTGGCCACGAAGACCGGCGCCTGGCGATAGCTGCGTCCGATCCCCTTCTCCATCCCGAAAGCCTCCGACAGCACGTAGGCGACGGTAACCGGCAAGATCGCCGCCGCGAGCAGGCTGGAGCCGAGCAGGCCGAGTGCGAAGAGCTCCTTGGCGAATCGGCCGGCGAACGGTTGCAGCGCCTTCGCCGCGTCGGCGGCCGAGCCGACCTTGGTGATGCCGTGCTCGTGCAGGGCGGCGGCGGTGGCGATGATCACGAAGGCGGCGACGAGATTGGCGAAGATCGCACCGGTCGCCACGTCTACGCGCTCGCGCCGCAGCTCTTCGACCGGTGTGCCCCGTTCCGAGACGGCCGACTGCAGGTAGAGCTGCATGAAAGGAGTGATGGTTGCGCCGACGACGGCGCCGACCAGCAGCACGTATTGAGAGGTCGGGTGGAAATGCGGCAGTAGGACGTGGTGACCGATAGAGCCCCAATGAGGATGAGCAAGTATCGCTGCCACGGGATAGGCGAAGAAGACGACCGTGAAGGCGATGAACACCCGCTCGGCGACGCGGTAGGAGCCACGAACGAGAATCAGCCAGATCGCGACAGCGGCGAGCGGGATCGCCACCGCCCGCGGGATGCCGAGCAGGGCGCAGGCGACGCCGATGCCGAGGAACTCCGAGATCGTGATCGCCAGGTTGGCGAACAGGATCGAGACCATCGCCAGAGCCGACCAGCGCACGCCGTAGTGCTCGCGAACGAGCTCGGTCAGCCCCTTGCCGCTGACCACTCCGGCCCGCGCCGCCATCTCCTGGACGATGATCAGGCTGATGGTGATCAGCACCATCAGCCAGAGCAGGTCGTAGCCGTAGCGGGCGCCCACCGAGGCGTAGGTGGCGATCGAGCCGGCCTCGTTACCGGCATTCGCCGAGATCAGGCCCGGGCCGAGGAAGGCGAACGCGGCCGCTGCGGGGGCCAGCCAGGCGCGCCCGCCGAATCGGCGCCTGGCCCCGGCATCAGTCTCTTTCGCTCTCTTCGCCTCGCTCACGGCCGCGTCCGGGCAGCTCAGTCGGGCGTGAAGACGTGGACGCGACGCCGCCAGCTGTGGGGCAGGACAGACTCCAGCACATCGTCGGCGGAGACGGCGCCGAGCAGGTGCTTCTGCTCGTCGAGAACGGGTACCAGCGTCAGGTTGAAGTCGGTCATAAGCCGCGCCAGCTCCTCAATACCGGTGTTGGTACGGGCGGCGGGCGGAGTGAAGCTGACCGTCTGCACGAGCGCCAGCTTGGGCGCCATGCGCAGCAGGTCGGCGAGCGGGATTGCCGCCTCCAGGCGCTTTTCCCCGTCGAGCAGGTAAACCCAGGTCGCAACCTCGCTCGGCGCGCCGCTGGAGCGAACCGCCTCGATTGCGTCGGCGACGCGCGCGCCCTCGCCGACGGTTACCAGGTCGGTCCGCATCAGCCCACCGGCGCTCGCGGCGCCGTAGCCGAGCAGCTCCTCGACGCTCTCGCGCTCGGCATCCGGGAGCGAAGCGAGCACCACCGCGCGTCGCTTCTCGGGCAGCTCGCGGATGAAACCGGCGGCGTTGTCGGCGCCCATTCGAGCGACGATCTGACCGAGATCCTCGTCGGAGCGTGTCTCGGCAAACTGGCGCCGGTGGTGCGTGTCGAGCTGCTGGAAGAGATCCGCCTCGCGGTCGCGGTCGCTGCGGACGGCGGCGATGATCTCCTCGGCCTCGGAGCCGGAGGCGTCCTCGACCAGGTCGGCCAGCTGGGCGGGGTGGAGACGCTCCAGCTTTGGATGCGGGACGCGCAGGCGCAGCGTGGGCACGTGGCCGGTAAATGGCTCCAGATCACGCCAATCGAGAACGGCGCGGCTCTCGATACGGCACCCGAATCTCTTCGGTAGCAGTCGGCGAAGATAGGCGCGGGCGCTCACGTCGATCCCGGCGAGGCGATAGGAGCCGTCGACGAAGGCCAGCTCGATCTCGTTTGCCCGTACCAGGCGGGCGCCGTCGACATTGATCAGCTGCCGGTCGAGCACGTCTCGGCGGAGAAGAATCTCCTGCTCACGGCGGTGGAAGTGGTCGAGATCGAGCTGGCTCGAGCGCAACCCGACCCCGTCCGCGCCGATCGATTCGATCTCACCGGCGGGGACGAAGACCGGCCGTCCGGCCACCTCGGCGAGAGCTCCCGAGAGCGGCGGATAGTCGTCGCCATTCAGGGCCACGATCAGATCGACTACCCGTCCGAGCCGCTCGCCGCCATGATCGCGCAGGACGCAGGGAACGATCTGGCTGAGGTGGAGATAGAGCATCTGTCCGGCCTGGTATTGGAGATTCTCTCAGCTTCTGTCCGTAATGCTTACCTCGCATTCCGGCCAATGGTCAGACACCGTTGGGAAGAAAGCGGCGCTGTCAAGGAAATGGTGTGGCGAAAGTGGGAATTTACCGGTCTGTGAGACCAAGAATCGGTGCGGACGAGTCGCGATCAGCGGGCGCCGAGCGGCAACCCGGCGGCGCTAGCTCGTTCCCTCCGTAGAATCCAGCTCCATGGAGCCGCTCTACCAGCCCGCAGGCGTCGAGCAGCGCTGGCAGAAGGCCTGGGAAGAAGAGGGCCTCTACAACGCCGATCCCGATTCGAAGCGCCCGAGCTTCGTCAACGCCCATCCTCCGCCCAACGTCACCGGTGAGCTGCACATAGGCCACGCGCTCCAGCTGGCACTCGGCGACTCGATCGTGCGCATGAAGCGGATGCAGGGCTTCAACGTGCTCTTCCAGCCCGGCTACGACCACGCCGGCATCTCGACTCAGAACGCGGTCGAGAAGTACCTCGCGACCGAGGGAACGACGCGCCAGGAGCTCGGGCGGGAAGCCTTCGAGGCGCGTGTCTGGGAGTGGCTGCACGAGTACGGCGGCAAGATCATGACCCAGTTCCGGCGCATCGGCGCCTCGCTCGACTACCGGCGCGAGCGCTTCACCATGGACGAGGGCTACACCCGCGCGGTGCTGCGCTTCTTCGTCCATCTCTACCGCAAGGGCTGGATCTATCGCGACAACCGCATCATCAACTGGTGCCCCTTCCATCAGACCTCGCTCTCCGACCTGGAGCTGGCGCACATCGATGCGGACGACGAGCTCGTCACCATTCGCTACCCGCTCGCCGACGGCTCCGGCCACGTCGCCATCGCCACCGTGCGCCCGGCCACCATCCCGGCCGATGTCGCGCTTGCGGTGCACCCGGACGACGAGCGCTACAGCGATCTCGTCGGTCAGGAGGTGATCGTGCCCCTCGTCGAGCGGCGCGTGCCGGTGATCGCCGACGAGCACGTCGATCCCGAGTTCGGCACCGGGGCGCTCAAGATCACGCCCGCCCACGATCCCGTCGACTTCGAGATCGGGCGCGCGCACGGGCTGGGTGAGCCGAGCGTGATCGGCCCCGACGGGCTGATGAACGACGAGATCCCGGAGCTCGCCGGGCTGACCCAGGACGAGGCGACCGAATGCATTCTCGCCTGGTGCCAGGAACGCGACCTGCTCGTCTCCCGCGAGCCTTTCCGTCATGCGGTCGCCCTCTGCGAGCGCTGCGAGACGCGCATCGAGCCTCGTGTCTCGCTGCAGTGGTGGTGCTCGATGGAGGAGCTGAAGAAGCCGGCGCTCGAGGCGCTGCGCGAGGGGCGCGTTCGCTTTCATCCCGAGTCCCAGCACCGCTTCGCGATCGAGTCGCTCGAGGAGGCGCCCGACTGGTGCATCTCACGCCAGCTCTGGTGGGGCCACCAGCTTCCGATCTGGGAGTGCTCCGACGGTCACCTGACGGTCGAGGAGAGCGAGCCCGGCAACTGCGCGGAGTGCGGCTCGGCGGTATTGACCCGCAGCGAGGACGTGCTCGACACCTGGTTCTCCTCGGCGCTGTGGCCGTTCGCCACGCTCGGCTGGCCCGACGAGACAGACGATCTGCGTGCCTTCTACCCTGGCGACCTGCAGACGACGGCGCGTGAGATCATCCGCCTCTGGGAGAACCGGATGATCTTCTCCGGGCTGGAGTTGCTCGGTGAGGTGCCGTTCCGCGACGTGGTCATCCACTCGACCGTGCTGGCCACCGACGGCCGGCGCATGTCGAAGAGCCTCGGCACCGGCATCGACCCGCTCGAGGTGATCGCCGAGCACGGCGCCGACGCGGTTCGCTACGGCCTGCTCAAGATGTCCTCCAGCCAGGACGTGCGCTTCTCCTACGGTGCCGTCGAAGAAGGGCGCAAGCTCGCCAACAAGCTCTGGAACGTCTCCCGGCTGATTCTCGCCAACGTCGGCGACGAGGAGCCCGACGGGCGGCCCGGCGAGGTCGTCGAGCGCTGGATCCTGGCCCGGCTCGAAGCGGCGCGGGCCGAGATCGAGCAGTGCTTCGCCGCCTTCGACTACGCCGGAGTCGTGACCCGGCTCTACCACGTGACCTTCGACGAGTTCTGCGACTGGTATGCCGAGGCGATCAAGCCGCGCCTCTACGCCGGCGATGCGGACGCCCGCTCGACGGCGCTGGCTGCGCTCGAGCGGCTGCTCGCGCTGCTGCACCCGGTCATGCCGCACGTGACCGAGGAGATCTGGTCGAACCTGCCGACGCGCAAGGCCCGCCTGATCGTCTCGCCCTGGCCGGAGGCCGATACTCGCTTCGCGGCCGACGCGAACGCGCTCGAGCGGGTTCAGGACGCCGCCGCAATCTTCCGCAGGAGTGGCCTGCACGTGAGCCTCCCGGACGACGCGGAGCGCATCTTCCAGGCGGTCGTCAAGCCCGAGCGGATGAAGATCGAAGCGGTCAGCATCGAGACCGAGACAGGACGCCTGAGCTCGGAGATCGCCCGCTGCGAGAAGATGCTCTCCAATCCGAGCTTTGTCGAGCGCGCGCGAGCCGAGGTCGTCGAGGCCGAGCGTGAGAAGCTCGCCCGCTACAGGCGTGAGCTCGATGCCCTCTCCGACTGAACCGGCCTCGGGCTCGAGCACGGCCTGGCTGAGCTCCATCAGCCCCTGGCCCGAGCGTTTCGGCCTGGAGCGGATGCAGGCCCTGCTCGACCTGCTCGAGCATCCGGAGCGCGCCTTTCGCTCGATTCACGTGGTCGGCACGAATGGCAAGACGACGGCGACGAAGAGGATCGAGGCATTGCTCGCGGCCGAGGGCGTGCGCGCCGGCGCCACGATCTCGCCGCACGTGCGCGGCTGGGCCGAGCGGATCAGCGTCAACGGCATCACGGCCGATCTCGAGCGCGCGCTGGCCCGAGTGCGCCCGGCCGCGGAAAGCTTGCAGGCCACCCAGTTCGAGGTGATCACAGCGGCCGCCTTCGCGGAGTTCGCCGCCGCAGGGGTCGAAGTAGCGGCGGTCGAGGCGGGTCTGGGCGGCCGTTATGACGCCACCAATGTGATCGCGAGCGAGCTGGTCGTGCTCACGAACGTCGCGCTCGAGCACACCGAGTGGCTCGGCTCGACGCGCGAGCAGATCGCGCGGGAGAAGCTGGCCGTGGTCAACCCCGGCGCCAAGGTCGTGCTCGGCGAAGGGGAGTGGGAGTCGACGGCGCGCGAGGCGGGCGCCGGCTCGGTCACTACGGTCGTTCAAGAGGAGATCCCGCGCAAGGCGGTCGAGCTGCTGCTCGGTCGAGCCGTCGAGGCCGACCCGATCGAGACGAGGGTCCCGGGCCGGCTCGAATGGCGCAGCGAGCGCGAGCTCTGGGACGGCGCTCACAACCCGGGCGGTGTCGCGTGGCTGCTCAGCCACCTGCCCGAGGCTCGCTGGACGCTCGTCTGCTCCATCCTCGCCGACAAGGACGTGAGCTCGATGCTCGAGGCGCTCGCACCGCTCGCCGGCAGCTTGGTGGCGACGAGCTCGTCGAGCCCTCGTGCGCTTCCCGCGGCCGAGCTGGCGGCGCGCGCCGAGGGCCTGTTCGAGCTGGTCGAGGTGATCGCCGATCCGGCTCAAGCTCTCGCCCGGGGACGCGATCTGGCCGCGCCCGACGGGTGCCTACTCGTTACCGGTTCGCTCTATCTTCTTGCCGATCTCGCATCTTTAGAGGAAGCTGTGCGGTGATGAAGAACGCAAGCCATGGCTTAACCGCTTTTCTCGTAATGCTGGTCGTCGTCGCAGTTGTTCTTGGAATCGCGTTTGGAGTTGGATACTTCGTAGGCAAACTGCTCGTATGACGAATTCCCTACTCGCCCCGTTCACCGTTGCTTCGTTCAGCAGCTTCTTCAGCTCCAACTTCTGGGGAGTCGTGAAGAACCTGTCCTTCTTCTTTCTCGCCGTCTTCTGGCTCGCGGTCGCCTACTGGGTCAGCAAGGACGCCCGTCGGCGCATCGAGGATCCATGGCTGATCGGCACCTCGACCGCGCTGGCGCTTCTCTTCCCGTTCTTCGGCGCGATCATCTACATGCTCTTCCGGCCGCCCGAGTACCTGGACGAAGTGCACGAGCGCGAGCTGGAGATCAAGGAAATGGAGGCCAGGCTGGGGCGTCGTGAGGCTCGCTGCCCGGTGTGTCAGGTCGACATCGACGCCAACTACCTCGTCTGTCCTGTCTGCACCACCCGCCTCAAGCAACCCTGCGCGCGCTGCAAGGCACCGCTCGAGCCGCTGTGGCAGATCTGCCCCTATTGCGAAGCTCCGGTGGCGCCGCAGGAGACGACCACCGAGGAAACGTGGGAGCGACCGCCGCACCTGCGTAGATCCCGCTAGCTGCCGGCCCTCTCCCCCGGTCGAGCTGCTCCGAGGCGCCGCGCCTCTCACTCGGCCGAGTGAAACGAGCGAAACCTGACCTGTTCTTCAGGTCGCTGAGCTAGACTCGCGGCTTGATGGCTGTTGAGCGCACACTGGTGCTCGTCAAGCCCGACGCGGTCGGGCGCGGCCTGAGCGGTGAGATCATCGCGCGTCTCGAGCGCAGGGGCTTGCTGCTGCGCGGCGCCAAGCTGGTTCAGGTAGACGAAGAGCTGGCGAGCGCCCACTACGCCGAGCATCGTGGCAAAGACTTCTTCGCAGGGCTCGTCGCCTTCATCACCTCGGGCCCGACGCTCGCGCTTGTCGTCGAGGGCGAATCGGCGGTGGCCGTCGTCCGCGCGACCATGGGCGCGACCGATCCGGCGAAAGCGGCAGCGGGGACGATCCGTGGCGACCTCGGCCTTTCGATGCCCGACAACCTCGTGCACGGCTCGGACTCGCTCGAATCGGCGGCGCGAGAGTTGGCGCTCTGGTTCTCGGATCTCGAGACAGAATGACGACCTGCCAGGCGGCGGAGTGCTCCGTTTTGGCTCGAGCCCACCAAGATGAAACCGTCTGAGCTACCCGACTACGCAGCGCACAACCGGGCGATCTGGTCGATCTACGGCCGCGACCAGGAGGAGTGGGGGCGTGCTCAGTGGTCTATTGAAGACATCTGCTGGGGCATCTTCCGCGTTCCCGAGAACGACATTCACGTGCTGCCGGGGCTCTACGAGACCGATGTGATCGAGCTCGGCTGCGGCACGGCGTACTTCTCGGCCTGGCTGGCCAGGCGAGGCGCGCGTGCAGTCGGCGTTGACCTGAACCCCGATCAGCTCGAGCGGGCGCGTCGTTTTCAGCGCGAGTTCGAGCTCGAGTTTCCGCTCATCGAGGCGAACGCCGAGGCGGTTCCTCTTCCGGACGGCTCCTTCGACCTCGCACTGTCCGAGTACGGGGCCAGCGTCTGGTGCGATCCCTACAAGTGGGTGCCCGAGGCGAAGCGGCTGCTGCGTCCCGGAGGCCGTCTGGTATTCATGCGCAACTCGACCCTGCTCGTGCTCTGTAGCGACGCGAAGGGGCGCGTTCAGGAGACGCTCGAACGGCCGCAGCCCGGTCTATTTCGTATCGACTGGGTGGATGACGACGGCGAGGGCAGCGAGTTTCAGCTTCCACACGGCGATTGGATCGATCTGCTTCGGGAGGTCGGGTTCGAGCTCGAGCGTCTCGTCGAGCTGTATGCGCCCGAGGGAGCGAGCGAAAATCCCCTCTGGGATTTCGTCAGCGTCGAATGGGCTCAGAGATGGCCGGCCGAGGAGATCTGGGTCGCGCGGAAGTTGTGACCGGCGGCGTGCCCACTCCGCTTCTACTCGCTTCGACTTCGCCGCAACGGCGTGCGATTCTCAGCCAGCTGGGAATCCCGTTCGACGTCGCCGCGCCGCACTACGAAGAAAAGGACGCGGCCGGCGCCGACCCGATCGAGCTGGTGCGTGCGCATGCGCTCGGGAAGGCTCGCTCGCTGGCCTGCGAAGCTGCGGCACGTCCCGTTCTCGGTGTGGACACCGCCGTCCTTCTGGATGGGGAAGTCTTCGGTAAGGCGGCCGACGAGAGTGCTGCCCGGGCCATGCTCACCCGCCTGGCCGGACGGACGCACCAGGTGATCTCCGGCCTCTGTCTGATCGGCTCGGGCTGGGAGGAGCTCGGTGATGAGCTAACGCAGGTGACCTTCCGCACGCTCAGCGCCGGCGAGATCGACGCCTACCTCGCCAGCGGCGAATGGCGCGGGCGAGCCGGTGCCTACGCCATCCAGGGCATCGGCGCACGGCTGGTCGAGCAGATCGAGGGCGACTATCTCAACGTGGTCGGGCTCCCGGCCGCTCTGCTCCTGGACACTCTCGCGCGGCGCTTCCCCGGCCTCTACGGACTCGGCTAGAGCCGGGCCCGCGCCTGGTGTCGCGCAGAATGCCGGTAGAACGGAAACGCGTCCCGCCGGGCCACCTCCCGGTGCCGGACAGGGGGGAAAACAGCTAGACTCGAACGCCGCCATGGGGATCTTCAGCTCCGTTAGCGGCCTGGGTGGCCGCGATATGGCCGTCGACTTGGGGACGGCTAACACGCTCGTTTACGTGCGCGGTCGCGGCATCGTTCTTTCCGAGCCCTCCGTGGTCGCGATCGACCAGCGTACCGGGGCTGTGCACGCGGTCGGTGTCGAGGCGAAGCGCATGCTCGGCCGCACTCCTGGGACGATCTCGGCCATTCGACCGCTCAAGGACGGCGTCATCGCCGACTTCGACGTGACCGAGCAGATGTTGCGCCACTTCATCCAGAAGGTGCACCAGAATCGCTTCGCCCATCCGCGCGTCGTCGTCTGCGTGCCGAGCGGCGTCACCGGCGTCGAGAAGCGCGCCGTGGAGGAGGCCACACTCTCGGCCGGCGCGCGCAAGGCCTATCTGATCGAGGAGCCCATGGCGGCCGCGATCGGAGCCGGGCTCCCGATCGCCGAGCCCGCGGGGAACATGATCGTGGATATCGGCGGCGGCACCAGCGAGGTGGCGATCATCTCGCTGGGCGGGATCGTCGTCTCGCAGAGCCTGCGCCTGGGTGGCGACGAGATGGACGACGCGATCGTCAACTACCTCAAGCGCGAGTTCAAGCTCCTGATCGGTCACCAGACCGCCGAAGAGCTCAAGCTCGAGATCGGCTCGGCCTATCCGCTTCGCGAGGAGCTCCAGGCCGAGGTGCGAGGGCGCGACATGCTCACCGGCTTGCCGAAGACGGTCGTCATCTCCTCGGAGGAAATTCGCCAGGCACTCGACGAGCCGGTTGTCCAGATCATCGACGCGATTCGGGCCACCCTCGATCGTACGCCGCCGGAGCTGGCCGCGGACATCATGGACAGGGGCGTCGTGCTCGCCGGCGGCGGCGCGCTTCTGACAGGGCTCGACGAGCGGCTCAGGCGCGAGACGCACATGCCCGTTCACGTCGCCGAGTCGCCGCTCACCTGTGTCGCGATCGGCTCGGGCAAGAGTCTCGAGGAGTTCGACGTCATTCACCGCAGCGAGCGCTCGCGGCGGCGAAACAGCAGGCACTGACCGGCTCTGAGCCGTCCGGGCGGCTTCTTCCGACGGCGTCGTTCGTTTTGACCGGCGCCTTGGCTTGCACGGCTCTCTAAACTTATGCGCTACGTGCCTCGCAACCGCTCAGCACGGCTGGCGGTCCTGCGCTCGATGGAGCGGCGAGCATCCGCCTCTTCGTCATTTGCCCGGGACCAGAAGACAATTCGTCGGCGAATCGTCGTCGTCGTGCTCGTGCTGCTCTCGCTGGCGCTTCTGACCATCTCCTTCCGCGAGTCGTCGGGCGGCCCGCTGCATCGCTTCCAGGGTTATGGAAGCGAGGCCACGCGGCCCTTCCAGGTGGTTGCCGACCGCATCGCTCAGCCCTTCGAGGACGGCTACGGCTGGTTTCGTGGCTTGCTGCGGGCCAAGGACGAGAACAAGAAGCTGAACCAGGAGCTCGAGACCCTGCGCCAGGCGCGCGTAAAGCAGATGAATGCCGAGGCCGAGGCGACGCACCTGGAGACGATCCTTCACTACGAGCACTCGCCCGGTTTTCCGCAGGACTATCTGAACGTGAACGCCGAGGTGATTACTCCGGCTACGGGGCCCTTCGAGCAGTCGATCGTGATCGCCGCCGGGCACAACCGCGATATCCGGCTCGACGACCCTGTCGTGGTCGGTGACGGCCTGGTCGGACGGATATCTCAGGTTGGCCCGACGACGTCGAAAGTCACGCTGGTGAGCGATCCGAGCTTCGCCGCCTCAGCCCGTGACCTGCGGACGGGCGCCGTGGGAATCGCTCTCCATCCGACCGGCGGCAGCGACGTGCTGACGCTCAACGACGTCAGTACCAGCCAGAAGGTGAGCGAAGGCGACTCGATCATCACCTCGGGCTGGCGCAGGCCGGATCTGTCCTCCCTCTACCCACAAGGAATCTCGATCGGGCGAGTCACGAGCGCCTACCAGAACGACGTCAATCCCGACTGGCAGATTCAGATCGAGCCGAGCGTCGACTTCTCCTCGCTCGAGGCGGTCATCGTGCTGATCCAGAAAAACAGGCAGGTGGGCGGGCCGTGAGGCTGGTCCTGAAGACAGCAGCGATCGTCTTTGTCGTAGCGATCATGCAGAGCAGCTGGTTCGACCGTCTCTCGCTCGGGCACGGCAATGCCGGTCTCCTACTCGTCACGGTCGTCTCGCTCGCGCTGCTGCGCGGTTCGGTCTTCGGCGCCGGTGTCGGATTCGCGGCCGGGCTCCTCTACGACATCTCGACCTACGGTCAGCTCGGCCTCACCTCCCTGCTGCTTACGCTCGCCGGCTTCTGGACCGGTCGCTACGGCGAGACAACCGGGCGCGACCGGGCTCATGCGCCCTTCCTCTCGGTCGCGGTCATCACCGTCCTATACGAGCTGGGCGCGCTCACCGTCCGCTTCCTGATCGGCGAGGCGGCACCCTTCGGGAGAGTTGTCTTCGGCTCCATCCCCGGGGATCTCTTGCTCAACCTGATCCTGACCGCTCCCGTCTACGTCTTCTGCCGCTGGGCGGTTGGCAAGCGGAACGGCGAGGCGCTCGCCGCGGAGGTGAGAGTGCTTGCCTGAGATTCCCGGCGGTCTCGGCTCCTTTGTCCCGGGTGATCCGCGCACGCGTGAGCCCTGGCACGTCAATCAGCAGACGATCCTGCGCGCGGGGATCCTCGGCGCGATCGCCATCGCGCTGTTCGTGACGCTGATAGTCCGCCTCTGGGCGCTCCAGGTCATCTCGGGCAACGAGTACCTGCGTATCGCCGAGAACAATCAGGTCAGAACGGTCCGCCTGCAGGCTCCGCGCGGCTCGATCGTCGCCAATGACAGTCACGGTCATACCGTTCTTCTGGTCGGGAACCGGCTCAGCCGCGAGGTGCTGGTCTGGTACGCGGAGCTGCCGGGCAAGGGCAACCGGCCGACGCGCTACACGGTGCTCAAGAAACTGGCCCACGTCCTGAATATCCGGCCGCGCGAGCTCTATCGCGAAGTCGAGGCGAGGAAGATCGATCCGCTCAACCCGGTTGTCGCCAAGGCGGATGTCAACCGCTGGCAGGGCGACTACATCCTCGAGCGCGCCAACGAGTTCCCAGGCGTCGAGGTCGCGTCTCGCTACGTCCGGACCTTCCCTCAGGGCTGGCTGGCGGCGCAGACACTCGGCTACGTCGGCTCGGCCACGACGGCCGAGATCAAGAGCGCACCAAACGGCTCGATCGAGCCGGGCGACGTGATCGGGCAGTCCGGAGTCGAGGCGGCCTTCGATCAATATCTACGCGGGACGCCGGGCGTGGCCTCGCAGCGCATCGACTCGCAAGGCCGCCCGCAAAGCCAGCTCATCGCCAACCCCGAGCCGCAGCCCGGCGACACGGTGCGCCTGACGCTCGACCCCGACCTGCAGCACGTGGCTCAGAGGGCGCTGAAAGATGGTATTCAAGCGGGACGTAACTCCCTTTGCAGTGGCTGCTGGAACGCAAACGGCGGCGCGATCGTGGCGCTCAACCCGAACGACGGCTCGGTGCTGGCGCTCGCCTCCGACCCTAGCTACCCGCCCGACGTCTACTCCGGACACGTCACCAATCGCAAGCTTGCGCGCTGGGGGCTGACTCCCTCAACCGCCGCGGCAGCCAACTATCCGGCGATCAACCGTGCCACGATGGGCCTTTATCCGCCCGGCTCGACCTTCAAGCCGATTACGGCGATTGCCGCCATGCAGGCCGGAGTGCTCAACCCCGACCAGACCCTGCACTGTACGGGGAAGCTGAAGAATCACGGTTCGACCTTCAACAATTGGGACCCGAACGCGAACAGCTGGATCAACCTGCCGACCGCGCTGGCGATCTCCTGTGACACCTACTTCTACCAGTTGGGCGCGCTCATCTGGGGCCTGCCTCCGAGCTACGGCGAGCCGATCCAGAAGTGGGCCAAGATCTTCGGGCTCGGTGAGCACACGGGCATCGAGATCGGCGACTACGCCGGCGTCGTTCCGACGAAGAAGTGGCAGCGCCATCACTACACGGCCCCGGAAGATCAGACGTGGAAGCCCGGAGACTCGATCAACCTCTCCATCGGCCAGAAGGACCTTCAGGTGACACCGCTGCAGATGGCGCGCCTCTACGCGGGCCTGGCTACCGGTTTGAAGGTCTATCCGCACCTGCTCGCCTCGGTCGAGCGCGATGGAAGAGTTCTCGAGACGGCAAGCTCGAAAGTGGCCACGCCGATCGCCATCTCGAGCCAGAAGCTGGACATCATCCGTAGCGGGCTCGAGATGGCGACCCATGATCCCCTTGGCACCTCGGAGCCCGTCTTCGGCAACTTCCCGATTCCGATCGCCGGCAAGACCGGAACGGCCGAGAAGTGGTCGGAGCAGTACAAGCGCTATTTCGACCAGTCCTGGTGGTGCGGCTACGGTCCGATCGAGAAGCCCTCGATCGTCGTTTGCGCCGTGATCGAGAACGGCGGCCACGGCGGCACGGCCGCGGCGCCGGCTGCCCGCGAGGTCTTCCAGCAGTTCTTCCACGTAAAACCCAGCAGCTACACGCTGCCGACGCAGACGGACTGATGCTCGAGAGCGCGAGACCACTGGGCACCCCGCTGGCGAGCCGCCGGGAGCTTCCGCTCGCGGTCATGCTGCGCCAGCTCGACTGGCTACTGGTGCTCGGGATTGCGGTGCTCGTCGGTTACGGTCTCTGGGCCGTTGCGGGTGTCACCGCCCATGAGGTTCCCGGCCAGCCCCACTACTACCTCGCCAAGCAGGAGCTCTATACGGCCGTAGGCGCGCTCTTGTTCCTCCTCGCGGCCGCGCTCAACCCCGATCTCTACCGCCGCTACTGGCGCGCGCTCTATCTCGTGGCCCTTCTGATGCTGCTTCTCGTGCCGCTACTCGGTGTAGCCAAGCGCGGTTCCCGGCGCTGGTTGCAGATCGGCTCCTTCCAGTTCCAGCCTTCGGAGTTCGCCAAGCTCCTCGTCTTGCTGGCGCTGGCCGGCTTCCTGGCCGAGCGGGGCCGTGCGCTGCGCGATCTGAGCACGATCGTCGGCGTGCTGATCCTGGTCGCGATCCCTACGGCGCTCGTCTTCATGCAGCCCGACTTCGGCACGGCGCTCGTTTACGCGGCCATCACGGCGGCCGTGCTTCTCATCGCGGGCATGCGCTGGTTGCATCTGGGAACGCTGGCGGTGGTGACCGTGGTCGGCGCCGCGCTCGTGATCTGGGCTCTGCCGGCGCTCGGAGTCCAGGTGCTCAAGCCGTATCAGAGCGAGCGCCTGACCGGCTTCATCCATCCCAGCTTCGATCCGAGTCGCGCCACCTACAACGTCGCGCAGTCGAAGGTGGCACTGGGCGCCGGCGGTCTGCACGGCCGCGGCGCGGCAGGCTCCACCCAAACCGTCCTTGGCTTCCTGCCCGAGAACCACACCGACTTCATCTTCGCCGCGATCGGCGAGGAGCACGGCTTCGTCGGCACCTCGATCCTGCTTGCGCTCTACCTCTTCGTCGTCTGGCGCGGCCTGCGTGCGCTCGGTAACGCCAGCGACGGTTACGGAGCGGTGGTCATCGGCGGTATCGTCGCCACGCTCGTGTTCCAGGTCTTCGTCAACGTCGGCATGACGATGGGAATCGCGCCGATCACAGGCATCCCGCTGCCGCTGGTGAGCGTCGGCGGTTCCTCGCTGATCGCGAACCTGGCCGCGCTCGGCGTCCTGGCCGGCATTCAGATGCGCAGCGCGGGCCCGCGCCGGGGCTTGAGGTAGACGGTGGCCGGACGCTCCTCGCTCTCTCCGCAGTCTCTGCTCCGGCTGGCGAAGGAGCAGCGCGAGCTCGAGAGCAAGGAGGTGCGGCCGCTCGTCCTTTCCGGGGCGCGTAGGCCCGTCTCGGCGCTGGCGCGTGAGCTCTCACGCTCCGCCGCGACGGAGAGCGTCCTGCAGGACGCGGATGTCGAACGAGCCGAAGCGCTCGTCTACGTGCTGCGTGGTCAAGCGAAAAGCGGCGACCTGCGCCGATTGAGGGAGGCCGGACGGGCGCGAGTGCCCATCATCTGCGTGAGGATCGGAGGGGGCGCCGATCCGCTTCCGGGCGTGCTGGCGACCGACATGATCGAGCTGGAGGACGCCGAGCCCGAGCCCGTCGAGGAGATCGGCAGGCTGCTCGCCCGTCGGCTCGAGGGGCGATCGGCGGCGCTTGCCGCGCGCATCCCAGCCCTGCGCGCCGGCGTCTGCAAAGAGCTGATCCAGCGCTCCGCGCGTCGCTCGGCCGCGATCGGGGCGGCGACCTTCGTTCGAGTGCCCGACCTGCCGGCTCTCTTCCTCGAGCAAGCCCGCCTCGTCCTCTGGCTGGGGTACGCGCACGGTCGCCGGGTAGAGCCGAAGCGTGGTGCCGAGATCGCCGCGGTGTTGATGGCCGGCCTGGGCCTGCGCCGGCTGGCGCGCCGCGTTCGGCATGAGACGCTGTTCCCGGCCTGGGCGATGCAGGGATCGATCGCCTACACGGGCACGCTTGCGCTTGGTGAAGCCGCGCTTCGCTTCTTTGCGGTACTAGGTGACGGGAACGAGCCCGGCCTGTCTGGATCTGATCGAGTTCAGACGCCCGGATAGGCGAGCCCAGGCCCAGAGCTCGACATCTGCGTAGCGCGACGCGGGCGCCTCACGTGTCGCCTCTAGATACTCGAACCAGGCATCGGCCTCCTCGATCTCGAGCAGCTCGCGAACACCCTCTCTCGATCGGCTCGCTCTCACCGGTGGCGACTCCGGTCTCGGGCATGGGCAGCCGCGAGCGAGGGAAAGCAGAGCGGGCTCGTTGTCTCTACGCTCGCGGCCACTACTCGACCGATCCTAGGTTTGCTCTCGGACGACGTTTCCGGGCCCGGCGCCGCAGTTCGCGGAATCGCGCAAATAGCGCCAGAAAGAGTGATCGCGCGAAGTGGGCCCCACGGGAGCAGCACCCGGCCCTGGTAGCCTTTGCTCTAGATGGCAATTTCCATTTGTCCGTGCAGCGCGACCCGCGCGCCCGCCTCCAGGGTGCCGCTCGCGCGCACTCATTCGAAAGAGAAGGTTTCCCTTGCCTCGTTGGTTCAGACGCAACAAGGAACACGTACCAGAGAAGAAGGAGGTTTCCGCCCCCCCGGCGGAGGCTTCTACCAGACCAGTTGAAAGTCGAGCTCCCGCACAGGCGGGAGCGCAGCATCCACGGCGCCACCGCGGAAGTCGCGGAGGTCGCGGGCGTAAGAAGCCCTCGACCGAGACGCGCACAGAGCCGAAGCCCGAAGCGAAGAAGCTCGACGCCGCGACGTCGTCACAGGCCGCCGAGCGGCGGGCAGCACAACGCCGCGACCGCGGTGGCCGTCGGCGTACCGCGCCACGCCGGGCGCCCCTGCCGGCTGCCAAGCGCGAGCTTCTGGTCTCGGTCGACGCCGGCGAGCGCCGAGTCGCCGTGCTCGAGGACGAGAAGGTCGCCGAGGTTTACCTCGAGCGCCCCGAGCGCTACTCGATTGCCGGAAACATCTACAAGGGCGTTGTCGACAACGTTTTGCCCGGAATGGAAGCCGCCTTCGTCGAGATAGGTCTCGAGAAGAACGGCTTTCTCTACGTCGACGAGATCGTCATTCCCGAGCTCGAGGGCCGCGGTCAGGGCCGCAAGATCCAGGAGCTGGTCCAGCGCGGCCAGGAGATCCTCGTCCAGGCGGTCAAGGACCCGATGAAGACGAAGGGCGCTCGCCTGACGACGGACATCTCGTTGCCGGGGCGCTTCGTCGTCTTCGTTCCCAACGGTGAGGGGCTGGGTGTTTCCAGGCGCCTGCCCGACGAGGAGCGCTCTCGCCTGCGCGAGATCGTCAAGGCGCTCGAGCGCAAGAAGGGCGGCGTCATCGTCCGTACGGCCGCCGAGGGTGCCTCGCCCGAGGACATCGAACGAGATCTGGTCTTTCTCGAGCGGCTCTGGAAATCGATTCAGGACCAGGCCAAGCGGATCGAGGCGCCGGAGCTCGTCTACCAGGAGGCCGAGTTGCCCCTGCGCGTCACCCGCGATCTGCTAACCGGTGATTTCGAGCGGGCGCTGGTCGACCACGAGCGCACCTACAAGCGCATCATCGGCTACCTGAAGAAGACCTCGCCGCACATGGTCGAGCGGGTTGTTCGCTACAAGGAGCGCACGCCGCTCTTCGAGGCTTACGGAGTGGACGCCGAGATTCGCTCCACGCTCTCGCGCCGGGTCGACCTGCCTTCGGGCGGCTATCTCGTCTTCGACTACGCCGAGGCCTTCACCGTCATCGACGTCAACACGGGCCGCTTCGTGGGCTCGCGCTCTCGCACCTCGTCCGCACGCCTCGAGGACACGATCACCAAGAACAATCTCGAGGCCGTGAAGGAGGTGGTGCGCCAGCTGCGCCTGCGCGACATCGGCGGCATCATCGTCATCGACTTCATCGACATGGCCAACCCGAAGAACCGGGCGGCGGTCGAGGAGGCGCTGCGCAACGAGCTGGAGCGCGACCGCACCAAGACCTACGTGGTCGAGATATCGCCGCTCGGGCTGGTGGAGATGACGCGGCAGAACGTCACCGACGGCCCGCGCGAGATTCTGACCAAGCCCTGTCCGGTCTGTTCCGGAGACGGAATCGTCTACTCGGAAAGCTCGGCGGCCATCGATCTCGAACGCCGTCTGAGACAACTTGCGCTCGGCTCGCGTAGCAAGGCCTTCCGGATCGAGGTCAACGCCAGGGTAGCGAGCCTGCTGATCGGTCCGGGCGCCGCTCGTTTGAAGGAGATCGAGGAGATCTGCAAGCGCCGTTTCTTCCTCGAGCTGGTCGAGATCGACGCGCTCGATCACTTCGTCGTTCTAGCCGAGGGAGTGATCGACGACGTGAAGCCGGCAACGCCGGTCGAGGAAGGCGCCGAGGTGGAGCTGACCCTGGTCGAGCTGGGCCTGTACGACAGCCAGGCTGCGGTGGGCAAGATCGGCGACTACGAGGTGAACGTCCCCGGAGCGGCGACCCTCGTCGGCAAGAAGGTGAAAGCGCGAGTCGAGCGCACGCTGTCGGGCGGCGCCTATGCCAGCCTGAGCGAGCCCGGCCGGGAGCGAGCGAAGCCTCTGACTGCCGAGAGCGTGGCCGAGCGTCCAACGCGGGCACCGGCGAGGAAAGCAGCCGCCAAGGCGCCGGCCGAGCCCGAGCCCGCGGTTGAGCCGGCGCCGGTTGATAGCGGGCCCGAGCGCCAGGTGCAGGCGCCCGAGCGCCCAGCACAGGCAGCGGCGGCGAAGAGAACGCCCGCCAGGGCGGCAGCCAGGCCGGCGCCCGTAGCAACGACACCCGTCGTCGCGAGCGGCGAGGCTCCGGTGGCCGTGGTCCTATCCGAGACCGGCGGCGAGAATCGAGTCGCCGAGGGCCAGCCAAAGCCGAAGAAGCGCACACGTCGTGGCTCGCGCGGCGGTCGCAGGCACCGCAAGCCGTCCCAGACAGGCGCGACCGCTGCGGTTGCCAACACGGCGCCGGGCTCAACAGCCGAGGCGGCACCCGGCTCGGTAGCAACTGCGTCGACCGGCTCGGTGTCGGAGACCAGTAAAGCCGAGCCCGCGCAGGCTCGACCGCCCCGGACGCGTGCGGCGGCGGCGAATCGCAGGCCTCAAGCGGTCGAGGCCGGTCCGTCCGCACAGTCAGTCGCTGCGCAGAGCGCGACCCCCGTCGCGCCTGTCGCCTCCGGGCCGAGCCAGCCCTCTTCCGATGGCGAGGAGCCGGTGCGACCGAAGAAGCGCACGCGTCGCGGCTCGCGCGGCGGTCGTAGGCACCGCAAGCCCGCTCAGGCGGGCGCGCGTCCCGGCAACGCGTCGAGCCCCGAGCAGGCGCCGAGGCCACCGAGCGAGAGCGCATAGGCAGGCCCGGTCTTGCTACTATGCGCCCCGGTTCGCGGGCAGCTGCCCGCGATTTGAGCGTCGAGGGACGAGATGACATACGCGGTTATCGCAGTCGGCGGAAAGCAGTACGTCGTTCACGAGGGCGAGCGCCTGCTCGTCGATCGGCTCGCCCAGGATGAGGGCGCCGTCTTCCAGCCCGACGTCTTGCTCGTCGACACCGGCGTGCCCAACCTGAAGCCGGGCGCAGGCGCGGTCAGCGCGCGCGTTCTCAAGCATGCGCTGGGCGAGAAGATCCGCATCGGCAAGTACAAGCCCAAGAAGGGCTATCGCCGTCACACCGGTTTCCGCGCTCAGCTGTCGCAGATCCAGATAGAGGCGATCGGCGCGGGCTCGGCGCCTCGGGCCGCCAAGGCCGAGGCCGTCGCCGCAGCGCCCGCCAAGCCCAAAGCGGCCAAGCCGGTAGCTGTCGCACCGAAAGCCACGGCGAAGGCGCCCGCCAAGCCGGCCGCCAAGCCCGCCGCGAAGCCTGCGGCCAAGGCCGCGACGACGACGAAAACGGCAGCCAAGCCGGCGCCGGCCAAGCCAGCCGCGACCAAGCCGGCCGCAGCCAAGGCGAGCGCAAAGGCTAAGGTTGAGACAGCGAAGAAGCCGGCCGCCAAGCGCGCGGCGCCGCGTAAGAAAGCAGAGAGCTAGTCATGGCACACAAAAAAGGTCTCGGTTCCTCGAAAAACGGTCGCGACTCGCAGTCCAAGCGGCTCGGCGTGAAGATCTTCGCCGGCCAGACGGTCAAGGCCGGGATGATCATCGTGCGCCAGCGCGGCACCAGGTTCCATCCGGGCGCGGGTGTCGGGCTCGGCCGCGACGACACGATCTTCGCCAAGCGCGAGGGCACCGTCGGCTTCCACCGCTCCGGCAAGCGTCGAACGATCTCGGTCGATTCCGAGAACTCTCAGGGCCTACCCCAATAGGCCTGCACGCCCGACGCGGCCGATCCGCGGCGCCGGCGGCCGCAGGACTGTTTACCGCACTACCAGTGCGCCTTCACACCCCTCCGGCCACCGTCATCTACGGCTTGACCGCCTCGGGTGCACATTCCTACCGGGATAGGCCCTAGGCGATTCGGCCGGCGCTCGCGATCACCCTTCCTTAACGGGATAGGCTCTAGCTCATGAGCCCGGGCGGTAACAGCGTCGAGCGCGGCACGCGCGAATCTCCTTTCCACGATCACGCCCGTGTCTTCGTCTTGGCCGGGCGGGGCGGCGACGGTAGCCTCTCTTTCCGGCGCGAGAAGTACGTGCCCAAGGGCGGGCCCGACGGCGGCGACGGCGGCAACGGCGGCGACGTCACTCTGGTCGCCGATCCCGAACTGCGCGATCTATCCAAGTTGCGTTCCCGGCACGAGCTCAAGGCCGGCCACGGTCACCCCGGCCGTGGACGCAACAAGCACGGCGCCGACGGTGATCCCGTGGAGCTGCACCTGCCGGTCGGCACCCAGGTGCTGGACGAGGACGGTCAACTGGTGGCCGATCTCGCCAGCGTCGGGGCGCGCGTCGTGGTCGCGCGCGGTGGCCGCGGGGGCAGGGGGAACCGCCACTTCGCAACCCCGGTGAGGCGTACGCCGCGTTTCGCCGAGACGGGCGAGCCCGGTGAAGGCGGATGGCTCGAGCTACGCCTGAAGCTGGTCGTGGACGCCGCTCTGGCCGGGCTCCCGAATGCCGGCAAGTCCTCGCTGCTGCGCCGCATCTCGAACGCCAAGCCAAAGGTGGCCGATTATCCGTTCACCACGCTTGCGCCGGTGATCGGCACGGTCGACGGGCCCGACGGACGCCAGCTCACGGTAGCCGACGTGCCCGGACTGATCGAGGGCGCCAGCGAAGGGCACGGGCTCGGGCACGAGTTCCTGGCTCACCTGGAGCGCGCGCAGCTGCTCATCCACGTGATCGACAGCTCGGAGAGCGATCCGCTCGAGCGCTTCCGCCTGATCGACGCCGAGCTCGCCGCCTACGGCGCCGGCCTCGACGAGCGTCGCCAGATCGTCGTTCTGAACAAGGTCGATCTCGGCTCGCCTTCGCCGTTCCAGCTTCAAGACGAGCGCATCGTCCAGGTCATCTCCCTGTCCTGCGCGACCGGAGAGGGGGTGGACGAGCTCAAGCGGGCGCTCTTCCGCCTTTGCCCGCCGCGCCCGGAGCCGGTCGCAGGCGATGAGCTCGAGCGCGAGGGCCTGGTTGACTTCCTCGTCTACCGGCCTCGCTCGCGCCGTCGGCGCCCCTTCCGTATCTACCGCACCGACCGTGGCTTTCGGGTTGTCGGCGAGGTGCCGGACGAGGAGGAGCTGGAGCAGGCGCTCGCCCAGGTCGGGGCGCGCAGCGACTCGCTGATCGAGATCGCCGGCAGAGAGGAGGAGCGGTGACGGTTGCGGTCTTCGGTGGGGCCTTCGATCCTCCGCATCTCGGTCACGTCGCTCTGGTTCGCGCGGCGCTCGAGCATTTCGGCTTCGAGCGGCTGCTCGTCGTGCCGGCCGGCGATCCGCCGCACAAGGCCGTGCCTACTCCAGCCGAGATCCGCGCCCGACTGGCCGAGCTCGCTTTAAGCGCGATCGCCGGCGTCGAGATTTCACGTATCGAGCTGGAGCCGGGCGGCCCTCGTTACACGATCGACACGCTGCGGCGCCTAGGCGAGAGTGGCGACGATCTCTGCCTCCTCGTCGGCGCCGATCAGTTCGCCGGCTTTCCGGGCTGGCGCGAGCCCGAAACGATCCTCGAGCTGGCCTCACTGGCCGTCGCGAGCCGGCCCGGCTACGACGACGAGGAGCTGCAGCCTGTCCTGACCGCGCTCGCTCACCCCGAGCGGGTCAGCTTCTTCCCGATCCCCGCGCACCCTATTTCTTCCAACGAGATCCGCGCCCGCGTGCACGACGGCCTGTCGATCGACGACCTCGTTCCGGGCCGGGTCGCCGCCGAGATCGCGCGTCTCGGTCTCTACCGGTAGCTCCGGCACCCCTGGGGTTACACTTGGAGGGAAGGCAACAGAGGACTGACGTATCCCACTGACCCCACTCGAGCAAGCGCGCCTGATCGCCGCCCTGGCAAGTGAGAAGCTGGCCGAAGACATCGTCGTGCTCGATATGCGCTCGGTCTGCGACTTCACCGACTACTTCGTCATCTGCTCCGGGAGCAACCCGCGCCAGACCAAGTCGATCTCCGACGAGGTGCACGTCGGCATGAAACGCGAGAAGCTCCTGCCTCGCACGGTCGACGGTGTGCGTGAAGGCAGCTGGGTCATCGCCGACTATCTCGACGTCGTTCTGCACGTCTTCACGCCCGACACGCGCCGCTTCTACGCCCTCGACGACCTCTGGGGCGACGTGCCCCGGGTCGAGCTAGAGCAGGCCGCGACGGCCTGAAGCCGGTTCGGTTCGTAGATCGAACGCAAGCGGTCGTCTACTGTTTGTTGGCGGTACAATTGCCGTTCAAGACGGGGCCATAGCTCAGTTGGGAGAGCGTCTGGCTGGCAGCCAGAAGGTCGGCGGTTCGAACCCGCCTGGCTCCATCCGCTTCCCGGCCGGCGAATCCGTACGGCCAGGCGCGACTGGCCTCCCGGATCCGCCTGACACCGCTGAGCGCACTTCGCTCTACGGGTCTGTGGAGTCGACACTATCCCCTCCGGCGAAGCACGCTCAGCGGCGCCCCGAGGAAGCGAGAAGGCGTATTGGTTCGAACCCGCCTGGCTCCATCTCGCGTCACTGGCCGGCGCATCCGTGCGGCCAGGCGTGACTGGCCTCCCGGATCCGCCTCGAGTCGCTGGCCGCACATCGCTCTCCGGGTCTGTGCTGTGAAGCACTATCCCCTCCGGCGCTGCACAGCCAGCGACTCGCCAGAGGCGCGAGAAACACCGGTTCGAACTCGCCTGGCTCCACTTCTCCTCCGAAAACCGCCAGCGTAGCGGGCGTCATCTTTCGACGGCACGGGCTTTCGAGCGAGTCACTGTGTCTTCGGCGCGTGTGCTTTGGCTGCTCCTCGTAGCGCGGCGCGCTAACGGTAGTCGCGGTCGAAGTTCGTGGTGAGTTGGGGACGACGTCTCATGAGCCGCGCCGGCCATGTCGGTTGCGGCGACCGGGCTGCTGCCGGCACGACCGGTGCCCTTCGGCGCCGTGATCGCTGTCGTCTCGTTGACAGCGTGGATCGAGCGATGAGATGCTGAGTGCGGTCTCCGCTGCGATCGGCGCGGCGGCTATTCGAGAAAGCGAGAACTCATGAGATCCAGATTTCGTCGATCGTCGCCGTCCATGATTATCGCGCTCGTCGCTCTCTTCTTTGCGTTCGGCGGCAGCGCCGTGGCCGCGCACCACTATCTCATCACCTCAACCAAGCAGATCAAGCCGAGCGTGCTCAAGCAGCTCAAGGGCGCCAAGGGTCCGAAGGGCGCTCAGGGGCAGATCGGGCCGCAGGGTACCGGTAACGCCTGCAACGCAGGCCAAGAGATGGGTAATCCGGGGCCGGCGGTGACGCTGACGATGTACGGAACATGGACAAACATCTCGTCCTGCAGCATCACCCTCACCGGGAGTGACAAGGTGTTGATCGTCGGACAGGTCACAGTCCAGAGCGACTCCAACGTAGGCGACGCCTTCGCCCAAGTGCTGGTCGACGGTTCATTGGTCGATGGCCCTTACTGGACGAACGTGAGCGCGAAGACTCCTGGGGCAACCGATGGCCGCACGACTATCCCGGTGTCGAGGGTCGTCACGCTCGTAGCCGGTGCTCACACGGTCACGCTACAAGGAAGCTATTACGACGGCGGCGCCACAACTACGGTGACTGCTCGTAACAACAGCATCTCTGCCGTCGATCTCGGCTGATTCGGTAGATCCCGAAAGCCGCCAGATACCCGCTCCCGGGTGGAGCGGGTATCTGGTGTGTCTGAATCAGGGCGGTAGGGCGCGTCTCCGTGATCGTAGGCGTGCGTTGCCAGGAGGCGTGGGCCGCGCATCGATTGGTATCCGTCTCCAGCGGCAATAAGGACTCAGGATCCGAACGTAGTGGCCCGTTGCTGCGCCAACCGGTCGACTCGAATCGAAGGAGGTCAGGGGTGAGCAAACGGCAGAAGCTGACGACCGAATCCGGTGCCCCGGTCGCAGACAACCAGCATTCGCAGACGGCCGGTCCCGCTGGGCCGGTTCTGATTCAGGACGGGCACCTGCTCGAGAAGCTGGCGCGCTTCAACCGCGAGCGTATCCCCGAGCGGGTCGTGCACGCGCGCGGCTCGGGCGCCTACGGCTACTTCGAGGTCAGCCACGACGTCACGGCCTACACGCGGGTTCGCTTCCTCTCCCAGATCGGTAAGAAGACCGAGGTCTTCGTGCGCTTCTCGACCGTGGCCGGGGGACGCGGCTCGGCCGACGCCGTGCGCGACCCGCGCGGCTTCGCCGTCAAGTTCTACACGGAGGATGGAAACTACGACCTGACGGGCAACAACACGCCGATCTTCTTCATCCGCGACCCGCTCAAGTTCCCCGACTTCATCCACTCGCAGAAGCCCGACCCGCACACCAACCGCCAGGAGCCCGACAACGTCTGGGACTTCTTCAGCCTCTCGCCCGAGGCCACGCACATGTTCACCTGGCTCTTCGGCGACCGTGGCATCCCGGCGAGCTACCGGCAGATGGACGGCTTCGGCTCGCACACCTTCCAATGGGTCAACGAGGCCGGCGAGCAATTCTTCGTCAAGTACCACTTCAAGACCGACCAGGGCATCGAGTGCCTGACCGCCGAGGCGGCCGCGAAGCTGGCCGGCGAGAACCCCGACTCACACCAGATGGATCTGCACGAGGCTATTCAGCGCGGCGAGTTCCCCTCCTGGACGCTCAAGGTGCAGATCATGCCGGCGGCTAAAGCGAAGAGCTATCGCTTCAACCCCTTCGATGTCACCAAGGTCTGGCCGTACGCCGACTACGCGCTGCAGGAAGTCGGCAAGCTGGTGCTCGACCGCAACCCGGCCAACTACTTCGCCGACGTCGAGCAGAGTGCCTTCAACCCGGCCCATTTCGTGCCCGGGATCGGGCCTTCGCCCGACAAGATGCTGCAAGGCCGCCTGTTCGCCTACGGCGACGCGCATCGCTACCGGCTGGGCGTCAATCACGCCGAGCTGCCGGTGAACAGCCCGCACGCCGCCGGTGCGGCCAACTATGGCCGCGACGGCCTGATGCGCGGCGGCGACAACGCCGGCGCGGCCAAGAACTACGAGCCGAACAGCTTCGACGGGCCGGTCGAGAGCGGGGAGCCCCTGTACGCGCCCCTGGCCGGCGACGGCCCCAGCGGCAGCTACGAGTGGGACAGCCGCGAAGGCGACGACTTCGTGCAAGCCGGCGCGTTGTACCGCGTCATGGACGAGGCGGCCCGTGCCCGACTTGTCGCCAACATCGCCGGCAGCCTCGCGCAGGTCTCGAAGGACGAGATCGTCGAGCGCTCCGTAGCGCACTTCCGCGCCGCCGACCCCGAGTACGGCGAGCGTGTCGCTGTCGCGGTGGCGCAGCTGAGGGAGAAGTAGGTGGTCAGGAGCTAGCCGTCGCAGCACGGAGTACCACCCTTTTCGAGCAACCATATGAAGCAGATGGACTCTCATCTCTCCGCAGGCCCGGCGCTCGTCTCGACGGACACCCTGGCCTACGGCGCGGTGCACCTCGACGTCGGTGACCGAAACCGCGCGCTCGGGTTCTGGCACGACATCGTCGGGCTGAGCCTGCTCGACGGCCCGGGCGACGAGGTGCACCTCGGCGTCGACGGTCGCGAGCTCGTGGTCTTGCATCCGGGAGCCGAGCGTGGCGTCGTTCCCGGTTGTAGCGGCCTCTACCACCTGGCTATCCACCTCCCCGACGAGACCGATTTGGCGCGTGTGCTCTGGCGGCTCATCGTCGCCGGTTATCCGCAGGCGCCCACCGATCACACGATGTCGAAGTCCACCTACCTGACCGATCCCGACGGACTCGGTGTCGAGCTGGTGCTAGAGACACCGGAACGGCTTGGCTCGTGGCAGAGCGAGACGGGAGGACTACAGTTGATCGACAGCGAGGGGCGCGCCCACGGTATCGCCGAGCCGCTCGACGTCAACGAGGTGCTGTCACACCTCCCCGACCGTAGTTTCGATCAGCCACTTCTGCCGCCGGGCACGACTGTCGGCCATCTCCATCTCCACGTCTCCGATCTCGAGGCGGCCCTTCGCTTCTATTGCGACCTGATCGGCTTTCGGGAGCACATGTACACACCGCAGCTCGGCTTTGCCGATCTCAATGCGGGCGGCCGTTTCCCGCACCGGCTGGCGCTCAACGTCTGGACGGGCGCCGGCGCTCCGCAGCCGCCGGCAAACAGCGCCAAGCTCCGAAACTTCACTATCTTGCTACCCGGCGAGGAGGCGCTCGCCGAAACGCTAGGCCGCCTTCGCGAAGCCGGGCACGCAGTTGAGCCCGGGGAGTCTGGAGCGCTCGTCCACGACCCGGCCGGAAACACGCTTTACCTCATACCTGGCGTGATCCAGCCAGCCGCGCTATAGAGTCGACCGTTGCGAGTCCGACGCGGTGGATTCAAGATGAGTCGTATGACTCGTTGTGCCAGGCTCGTCGCCTCGGCCGCCTTGCTCGGCGGCTTGCTCGCTCTGACGCCACTAGGCGGCACTGCTCGGAGCGCGGCGGCGGAACTGGGCTCATTAGGTCTGGCTCGGGCGCAAGCACCAGGTCTGCCGTCCTCGATCCGGGCATCGGGAAAGGTCAGCGCCCGGCTGAGTGAGGCGAGCCTCACAGTTGCCGAGGCAGGCAAGGTCAAGCTCGTCTACAGCTTCGCTCCGGCGAGCAGTCACTTCTCCTACCGGCTCTTGATCAGCAAGGGAGCCGAGTGGGTGAAGTTGCGAGCGGAAGTGCGTAGCGGCCGCTTCAGCGGTTCTCACAGCAAGGCTCTCAAGAGCTTCTTCGGCGGGAACCCAGTCGTCGCCGGGCGCTATCGCCTCGAGCTCGGCGCCGACGCGAATCGAGTTCGGCTCGCGTTCAAAGTTGTGCCAACTTCCGCCGGTCCTACCAAGCCCGCGAAAATCGTGAAGCTCATTTTCATCCACCATTCCACCGGTCAAAACTGGTTGGCTGATGGCAACGGCAACCTGGGAATCGCTCTCGAGAACAACAACTACTTCGTCAGCGACACCAACTATGGTTGGGGACCTGACGCCATCGGCGACAAGACGGATACGGGGCAATGGTGGTTATGGTTCCGTGGCCCGAGCAGCGGCACGTACATGAACGCCTTGTATCACGAGTTCGGGCAACACTCGAGCTACACGAGATTGCCTAAGGATCCCGATCCGAGTCGCGAGAACGAGATCATCATGTTCAAGTCGTGTTTCCCGAACTCGGCAATATCCGGCAATCCGGATGACGCCGCCACTACGGGAGCCAATCCATTACGCGGACAGAGTGCCGGTCCCGATATGACCGTCGCCAACGTGAAGGGTATCTATAACGACATCCTGACGTACTTCGCTGCTCACCAGGAGAAGTTTTTTGTTCTCATCGTCCCGCCGCCGCTGGCGGAGAACGCAACCAACGCCGCTCAAGCCGCGAATGCACGGGCGGTCGCAAACTGGCTGACGAGCGAGTGGCTTGCAAACTATCCGTATAAAAACGTCGCGGTATTCGATTTCTACAACGTATTGACCAGCAACGGCGGCAGTTCCGGCAAGAACGATCTCGGGAGATCAAGCGGAAACCATCATCGCTGGTGGAACGGGCATATTCAACACAGTCAAACTGTATCGAGTAACTATCTCGCCTATCCGACGGCGGATAGCCATCCTTCACAGGCAGGGAACCGCAAGGCCACCGCCGAGTTCGTGCCGCTGCTCAACTACTACTACCGTCGATGGGCCGATAGCCGGTAGTTGACCGCTAAGCGTTTCGATTCACTCGCTGAAACGGATTGATAGGAATAAGAACGAGTACGAGGCGAGGTCGAGTAAACTACTGAGAAAGACGCGGCCGCGTTCGTCTGTGGCGATAAAATAATGGATACTCTCACCTCCTTGAAGTCGCTCTACAAACGTATTTATCCGTACTGTCCAATCGCGCTTCAAAACGCCGCGATCAGCGTGATCGGCTGGCACAACGAAATCACATGTCGAGGCCGCGGGTTCTCGGCGCTACTGAATGAGTACGAGGCCAGAGCATTCGCAGCTCCAGAGGTGGTACGGGAGTTCCGCGACGCTCGACTGAGGGCTTTTCTACTGCACGCATACGGTACGGTCCCGTTCTACCGCGAGTGGTTCGGTGCCGCCGGCTTGCATCCTCGGGACGTGACTACGCTGGACGATCTCGCGCTGCTTCCGATCTTGAGCAAAGCCGATGTCCAGGAACGGCAACGAGAGTTTGTGTCGACGGGAATACCGCGGCGCCGATGGAAACTGGCGTCAACTAGCGGTAGCACCGGTTCCGGCCTGACCATAGCGACGACCATCGCGTCGGTGCAGGAACAGTGGGCGACTTGGTGGCGCTGCTGGCGATGGCACGGTATCGAGCGAGGAACATGGACGGCCGTTTTTGGACATCCGACCGTGGCCCCCATACGCCAGCAATCGCCACCTTTCTGGAGATACGACAGAGCGGGTCGCGAAATCACTTTCAGCAGTTCTCATACATCCCTGAGTAACATGAAATATTACGTCGAGGAATTACGCCGGAGGAAGCCGCCTTGGCTCCAAGGTCTCGCTTCGCAGATCGCTCTTGTCGCGTCTTATCTCGTCGAGACTGGAACTGACCTAGGTTATGAAGTTCGCTGGGTGACGACGATGGCTGAGAATCTACTTCCTCAGCAAGCGAGCCTGATCGAGAAGGCATTCGGCGTGAGGCCAAGGCAGCACTATGGGATGGTGGAAGCGATTGCAAACATATCGGAGTGCGAAAAGGGAAAGCTGCATGTAGATGAAGAGCTAGGAGCGGTGGAATTCGTTCCGATTACTGGCTCGCTGTATCGAGTCGTTGGGACGAACTTATCGAATCCGGTAACGCCGCTTATTCACTACGAATGCAGCGACCATGTGACAATCGAGCCCGATGATTCATGTTCCTGTGGGCGCCCGGGGCGCGTCATTACTCGTATAGATGGACGAGAAGAAGACTACATCATCCTAAAGAACGGCGTACGTCTCGGGTGGTTGAGTTATATCTTTCTTAAATTCCCGACTATTCGTGAAGCGCAAATCAGGCAAGAGAAAATCGGCGAGATACGATTTCTAGTGCGACGCGGCACGCACTACACAAAGGAAGACGAAACGCGTTTGCTCGTCGATATCGCGAGTAAAATCCGCGACGGATCGAAGATCTCGATCGAATACGTTGACGAGATCGAGCGTACGGCGCGAGGTAAGCTTCGCATGGTCGTATCGTCCGTTCCCGCCGAAGAGACAGCGGGATATATGGCGATCAACGCGCCGACAATAATGGAGCTCGGCAACAGAGACGGCAATCACGCCTAGCGAATAACCGGGAGTGTGATCGCGCTTGGAAGTGTGTCGACGGCGCCGTAGCCTTCGGTCGAGCGAGCGGCGATCTCGACGGCGAGCGGCAGCGATCGTTCGGCGGCGCGAGGGTCGAAGCCGGATTTAGCGAGAGCGGAGACGAGAACTCCGAGAAGTGCGTCGCCGGCTCCCGTCGTGTCGACGACGTCAGCCGGCGCACCTGGTACCTCCACCTCGGTCTCGCCGCGGATGAGCGCTCCCTCGGCGCCGAGCGTGACGAGGACGATGCGTGCGCAGAATCTCGCGCAGAGAGCGTCGCCGGCCTGCGCGGGCTCACTCTCTCCGCTCAGGAGTCGCGCCTCTTCGAGATTGACCTTGACGAGAAAGGCGCCGGTACAGAGAGAGAGCACGGTATTCACAGCCTGAGCAGGGCTTTCCCAGCGCCCGAGACGAAGATTGACGTCCACGATCAGGGGCTTGCCCGACGCCAGCGCCAGCTCGCGAGCTCGTGCCGAGATTGCTCGCTCACGCTCGCCGACAAGTGTGTTGGAGCCGAGCTCGACGGCGGCGGAAGCCGCCACCGCATCTTCCAGCTCGGGCTCGAGGGCTTCCAGCGCAGGCTCGATTCCCTGCCCGTAGATGAGGAAGTCGGGCATCCCCAGCGGATCGATCACGTCGAAGGCGACCCCTGTTTGCACGTTGGGCAGGCGCCGCCACCAGCGAAGGTCGATTTTCTCGGCCCGTAGGCGATCCTCGAGCCAGCGGCCCCACTGGTCGTCGCCCACACCGCCCGCGAGCGCAACGGAAGTACCGCAGCGCGCCGCGACGATGGCCGCGTTCGTCGGCGCGCCGCCGCAGTGGGGGACGAACGATTCCGCCTCCGACCAGCTCTCGAGCCGGCGCTCGCAGATCAGGTCGACAAGCGTCTCGCCGAGGAAGAGGACGGGCTCGGGCACAGCTGCCTACGTTAGGGATCTGTCCTGACGGCATTCTCGCGTTTTCTTGAGAAATCGCGATGAGCAGGCAAAAAGAAATCATGATGGTCATCTGGGGTTGAACAGCTGCGAGGAATCCTTACTCTGAGCAATAAGTAAGGATCAACAGTGGATGCCGTCTCACACATAACGAGCAAGGGCCAGCTGACCGTCCCCAAGGCGGTGCGCGACGCCTTGAAGCTGAAGGAAGGTGACCGGGTCGTGTTCCGCGTGGCCGGCGAGCGGGCCGAGCTGGCGCGAACAGCCGATCTGCTCGAGCTGGCCGGTGTCGTATCGGCCTCCGCGCCACAGGCCGAGCTCGCGGCCGGCTGGGACGAGGTGAGAAGGCAGTTGCGCCAGACCCGAGCGAGACAGAAGAAGTGAAGGCCGTCCTCGATACCAATGTGCTCGTGAGGCACCTCACGGCCGATCCGTCCGAGCAGGGGCGGCGAGCGACCGCATTCCTCGCTCGCGCCGAGGAGCTGCTGCTCACCGATATCGTCGTCGCGGAGCTCGTCTATGCGCTCGAGACGGTCTACCGGGTCGAGCGGGCGGAGGTCGCGGAGCTGGTGCGGGCGGTGATCGCTTTTCCTGCCGTCGCCGTTCGCGACGAGGTGCTGCTGCTTCGGGCGCTCGAGCTCTACGAGCGGGAACGGCTCGATTTCGTCACGGCTTACCTCGCCGCCGACGCCGAGCGAAGCGGAGTCGGGTCGGTCGCTTCCTTCTACCGCTCGCTCGAGCGGATCGAATCGGTCGAGCTGATCGAGCCAGATTAGGCCAGAACCCTGCTCGGACAGAGCGGTAAAAGTCGTGTGCGTCATCGCCTCGGGCGGGCACCACGTTTCTCCGCCCCCCGCCTTGAGCGCCAAGCGGAATGACGACCCGCCGACTGGGCGTGATCGGTGAGTGCGAGGCTAGGACGCAGTGCCTCGTTCGTAGCTGGAGGCTACGGGCGAGGCCGAGGACAACGAATCGTGCTTGCCGAGCGCGGCCAGGCGGTGGAGTGCTTCGTTTCGCTTTGCGCTCAGATAAACCCACCCGCGGGGTCGTGAAACGGTAGACGGAAAAACCGCGCAGATTGTGCCGAGTTCGTACCGTTTCCGCGCCGTGTTGCCGGAAGCCGCTCGCCGCCGAAGCTGCGCTCGGGCCGGCTCTCAGGCCACGAAATAAGCGTGATCGCAGCAGTCGTCGCCCAGCATCAGTGTCTTCGTGCGCTCGAACCGCAGCGGCGGATCGAACGAGGCGGCGATGTGCGGGTCGCCAGCACAAACGAGGGCGGAAAGCCAGTCCGCGGCGTTCAGCCGAGCGCCGAGCTCGGCGTGTGGGCAGCGTTTGACGCAGAACTGGATCCCGTTCGGGAGGGGCTCGGAGCTGAACTTCCAGCCGCGCTCGAGTAGCGGCTGCCAGACCAGGCGCACGAGGTCGTCGAGCGAGCCACTCTCCTGGCGAGCCGGCTCGCTCCAGTAGCTACGAGTCTCGTTCGCGCACATCTTCCCGAGCAGAGCGAGGACTCGTCCCCGCCCGAAGCGCTCGCTCATCGACTCGAGCAGCTCGATCTTGCCCGCTCCCGCCTCGGCGGCGAGCCAGGCCGGCGCGAGGGCGTCGAACAGCTCGCGCTCGCCCGGGTCGAAGTCGCGCGTCTTCGCCTTTCCGGGCTGGAACCAGAAGTCGAGCCAGTCGAGCTGCTCCCGCCACCTCTCGGCGCAGGATCTCGCTTGCCCGCTGCTCGAATCGGGATTGGTCACGGTCGAATCCTTTCTGGCCGGCGAAGAGCCGAGAGCCGACCCGGGTCTCGTTCCCGGAATCGGCTCTCCATTCTGCCGTCTGTTCGGGCGGGGCGCGTTTTCAGCGGCCGAGGATGCCGTCGATCTCGGCGACCTGCTCGGCCGTCAGCGGGCCGTGCTGCATGGCGCCGGCGTTCTCCTCGGCCTGCGCGGCCGTCTTGATGCCGGGGATCGGAACGGTCTTCTCGCTGCGGCCCCAGATCCAGCCCAGAGCGCCCTGCACGAGCGTGCGCCCGTTCGAGCTCAGGATCTCGCGCACTGCGCCGAGCTTGGCCAGCCACTCGGCGCGCGGGACGCCGTTCTCGTCGAAGACCGCCACCCATTCGATTCCCGAGGCGCGGAAGTCGTCGGGCGAGACGCGGCTGTCCTTCGTGTACTTGCCGCTGAGGAAGCCCATCGCCAGCGGGTTGCGATTGACGCTGGCGAGGTTCTCGCGCTCGCACAGCGTGAGCAGCTCGGGGCTGTCCTCGAACACGTTCAGGTTGTGCTGGATCGCCGTGTAGCCCGGCCGGCCCAGCCAGCGCTCGCCGCGCTCGAGACTGTCCGTGCTCCAGCAGTAGGCGCGAATCAGGCCTTCGCTCAGAAGCTCGTCCAGCACCTCTGCGACCGCATCGGCTGCGGTCATTTCCAGATCGCCGATGTGCAGCTGGTAGAGGTCGATGCGGTCGGTTCCGAGCCGGCGCAATGAAGCCTCGCAGGCACTGCGAACGTATTCCGGCGAGGCGTTCGATCCGTGCGAGCGGCGGCTGCCGTCGTCTTCGAAGGTCCAGCCGAACTTGGTCGCGATTGCTACTCGCTCGCGGTCCTTGCCGAGCGCCTGGCCGAGGATTCGCTCGCTGTGCCCGGCGCCGTAGGAGTCTGCCGTGTCGAAGAAGGTGACCCCACTGTCCAGGCCGGCCCGGATCGCCGCGATCGAGTCGTTGTCGTCGATCTTCCCCCAGCCGAACTCCGTGCCGTCTTCCCAGACCACCGGGCCGCCGATCGCCCAGCAGCCGAGCCCCATCGCGCTGACCTCGATGCCCGAGCGTCCGAGTGTGCGTTTCATCGTCACGTGCTCCATCTCCATTTCTCGAATAGTCAATGGTTTCTATCAGTCGGTATGCAGGATCTCGGCGACCTGGCTCATCTCGGCGGAGCCGAGCGGCCCGAACGCGAGTGCGCGGGCGTTCTCCTCGGCTTGCTTGACGGTCTTGAAGCCGGGGATCGGGATCGTGCGCTCGCTCCGTCCCCAGATCCAGGCCAGGGCGCCCTGCACGAGCGTGCGCCCGTCCGAGGTCAACACCTCGCGCAGTGCTTCCAGCTTCGCCAGCAGCTCCGGCGCCGGCCGGCCGTTCTTAAAGAACTGAACCCAATCCGGGCCGAGTTGGCCGCGCACATCGTTCTCGGGCAGCTTCGAGTCGGGACCGAACTTGCCGCTCAAGAGGCCCATGGCGAGCGGGGCGCGGTTGATGCTGGCGAGATCGTGCTCGTCACAGAGGGCGAGGAGCTCGGTCGCATCCTTGAAAACGTTCAGATCGTTCTGAATCGAGGCACAGCCGGGCTTGGCCGCGAACAGGCGGGCGCAGGGGAGATCGTCGGTGCTCCAGCCGTAGGCGCGGATCAGGCCCTCCGCCAGCAGTCCCTCGAGGGTCTCGACGACCTCTTCTGCTTGGGCCTGTGGAAGCGACCAGATGTGCAGCTGGTACAGGTCGATCCGGTCGAGGCCGAGGCGCCGGAGCGACGCCTGGCAGGCCGCGCGGATGGCTGCCGGCGAGACGTCTTCGGAGATCCAGGTGCGCTTCTCTTCGTCGAAGAGGTTGCCGAACTTGGTCGCGACGACGATCTCGTCCTTGCGCCCGGCGATCGCCTTGCCGAGCACCCGCTCGCTGTGACCGCAGCCGTAGACGTCGGCCGTGTCGAAGAATGTGACGCCAAGGTCGATGGCGCGACGGATGGCCCGGATCGACTCTTCGTCGTCGACCTCGCCCCAGCCGACGGGCGTTCCCTCCCAGCTCCAGACGCCGCCGATCGCCCAGCAGCCGAGCCCCATCGCGCTGACCTCGATGCCGGAGCGCCCCAGCCTGCGTCCTGCCGTTCCAACTGTGTTCTCCATCGATCTTCCTTCCGCCGAATTCCTCTGTTGACAGGGGAAGTGTGACGGAGGCATAGTATGCGCGCAAGTACGATAAAGATTGAAGTACCAAAGTTTCGGTTATGAACCTTCGTTTCGTCCAAACTCTTCGAGAGGTCGGCGAGCGCGGCTCCTTCTCGGCCGCCGCCGCCGCGCTCCACTTCACACAGCCCGCCGTCTCCCGGCAGGTCGCCCAGCTCGAGCGCGAGGTCGGGATGCCGCTGGTCGTGCGCAGCCGCCAGGGCGTGAGCCTGACCGCGGCCGGCCGGCTCGTGGTCGAGCACGCCGAGGCGATCCGGGGGCAGTTGCTGCAGCTCGAGACGTCGCTCACCGAGCTCTCGGGCGGGGCGCGCCTGGCTGTCGGCATCGGCGGCTTTCCGAGCGCGTTCATCGGCATGATCCCGGAGCTCGTGCGCGGCCTGCGCGCCCGCGCGCCCGAGGCGGAGGTCACGCTCAAGCGCTGCGGGCACGACGAGGCGCTCTCGCTGCTGCGCAGCGCCGAGCTCGATTTCGCGCTCGTCTTCTCCCGTCCCGAGCTGTCGCAGCAGCCGAGCGGGATCCAGATCGCCGAGCTGGGGGAGGAGCCGATGCTCGCTCTCCTGCCGCGCGAGCACAGGCTCGCGTCGAAGGCGAAGGTGATACTGGCCGATCTGGCCAGGGAGCGCTGGATCGTCGGCGCCCCCGATCCCTCTTCGTCGATCATCGTCAACGCCTGCCTGGCCGCGGGCTTCGAGCCCGACGTGATCTTCGAGACCGACGATCCGCTTGCCACCCAGAGCCTGGTTGCGTCCGGTCTCGGCGTCTCGCTCAGCTCGCCCTGGATGGCGGCCGCGCTGCGCGAGGACGTAGTTCTGAAACCGCTCGCTCCTCCCGCTCCGACGCGCCGCCTGCGAGCCCTCGTCGCCGACCCACCCGGGATCGGGGCGTGCATGCTGCTCGAGCTGGCGCGCGAGCTCACAGGCGTTGAGCCGGGCTCCTGAGTCGTCGCCGCGCACGGGCTCGTTCGCCGCTCAGCGGTTCTCGTGCTGTTTCGGCACGAAGCGATCACATTCGGGTGCGCCTTTTCTCACTACTGTGTTCCGCTCGCCCACGCGGTGCCAGGCACCGGGCGGGGCACGTGCGCCCGGACGGAGGGTGGAGTAGCGACGCCCGAGGCCTCGAGAGGTGCCGAGCGCTAGACTGAACGGGCTGCCGCGACTGGCGCGGGTAGGTGGAGCACCACCGGGGAACGGCAGCAATCCGAGCCGAGCGCCTGGGCACCGCAATCCGATTCAGGAGGTGCCCCATGAGCGCGCAGAAGGTTCTAGATCAGTCTCTCGAGCAGGCCGACCCCGCCGTCGCCCGTCTGGTCGAGCGGGAGTTTGAGCGGCAGTCGCAGACGATCTGCCTGATCCCGTCCGAGAACCATGTCTCCCGCGCCGTGCTGGCAGCGCTCGGCAGCGTTTTCACCAACAAGTACTCCGAGGGCTACTCGGGCCGCCGTTACTACGAAGGCCAGCAGGTGGTCGACGAGCTGGAGCCGCTGGCGATCGAGCGGGCCAAGAGCCTCTTCGGTGTCGAGCACGCCAACGTCCAGCCCTACTCGGGCTCGCCGGCGAACCTCGCCGTCTACATGGCCTTCCTCGAGCCGGGCGACACGGTGATGGGAATGGCGCTGCCGATGGGCGGCCACCTCACCCACGGCTGGGGCGTCTCGGCGACCGGCAAGTGGTTCCGCTCGGTTCAGTACGGCGTGCGCCGCGAGACGGGGCGTGCCGACATGGACGAGGTGCGTGAGCTGGCGCGCAAGGAGCGCCCCAAGCTGATCTTCTGCGGCGGCACCGCGATCCCGCGCGCGATCGACTTCCCGGCCTTCGCCGAGGTGGCGAACGAGGTCGGGGCGATCCTGGCGGCGGACATCGCCCACATCGCCGGCCTGATCGCCGGCGGCGTCCATCCCTCGCCGGTCGGTTACGCCCAGGTGCTGTCGACGACGACGCACAAGACGCTGCGCGGCCCGCGCGGGGCGATGCTGATGTGCGCCGAAGAGCACGCCGCGGTAATCGACAAGGCCGTCTTCCCCGGCCTGCAGGGAGGCCCGCACGACAACACCACCGCGGCGATCGCCGTTGCGCTCGAGGAGGCGAGTCGGCCGGACTTCTCGGCCTACGCCGCCCAGATCGTGGCCAACGCCAAGGTGCTCGCCGAAGCCCTGCTCGAGCGCGGCTTCGATCTCGTCTCCGGCGGAACCGACAACCACCTGATACTCATTGACCTGACTTCCAAGGATGTTCCCGGCAAGGTCGCCGCCAAGGCACTCGACCGCGCGCGCCTGACCCTCAACTACAACACCATCCCCTTCGATCGGCGCAAGCCCTTCGACCCCTCGGGGATCCGGCTGGGCACTCCGGCCGCCACCACCCGAGGCATGAGGGAGCGCGAGATGCTCGAGATCGCCCGCTGGATCGACGAAGGCGTCGAGGCGGCAAAGCGCGAGGACGAGAGCGAGATCGAGCGGATCGCGGGCGAGGTGCTGGAGCTGACCCGCGCCTTCCCGATCCCGGGGGCTCGCGTCTAGAGGTAGGCGTCGAGCCAGGCGATCGCGTTTGCCCACATCTCGGGCGTGCACTCGTGCCCGACGCCGGGCTGGACGATCAGGCGCAGGCGCTCGGCCTGGTTGCCGTAGAGAGGGCGCAGTTCCTCGTAGAAGAGCTCGACACGCTGCACCTTGTAGTGGGCGTCCTCGGCGCCGACCTGCATCAGTAAGGCGCGCGGGGGAATGGTTTCCATACGACTCGCGGGCTCGTTCCTGCGGGAGAAGTCGGTCAGGTCGGCCTCGGCCTCGGCGTCGAGATCGACCGGGGTGTCGCCGGGAATGTCTTCCCAGTAGGGCGAGGCGATGATCGGTGTCGCCACCTTGATGCGCCGGTCGTTCACGAGCGCCGCGAAGCTGACGAAGCCGCCCATCGAGATGCCGGCGACGGCAATACGGTCGGAGTCGACCGCCTCGTCCCGGCTGAAGTGGTCGATCAGAGCGCTCATGTCCGCCGCGGTCGCCTGCATCACACGGCGCAGGCCGGGGAGATCGAGCTTGCCGTCGGGCATCAGCGAGCCGAAACCGGCTCCGGCGCGCTCGCCGTGCAGTCGGTTGTCCATCGCCACGGCGAACCAGCCCTTCCCGTTCAGCTCCTCCAGCCGCTCGAGCCAACCCTCCTTGCTGCCGCTGAACCAGTGCGAGAGCAGAACGAGCGGCGCAGGCTCGCTCAGCGCAGGCCTACTGACGAGCACCGGCACTTCGCCGATCACGGTCTTCTCGTAGCTCATTGTCCTTCTGTCCCCTCTCACTCGAGCTCGCGCAGCCGGGCGTGGAGACTACAGATCGATCGGCGCCTCCGCGTAGGGCTCCAGCGTGGCGCCGATCGCGGCCTGTTTCGGGGACGGGGAGAGCGAGCGGGCGAGGAGCCAGCCGACCAGTCCGGCGAGAGCTGTCGCCGCACCTGCGAGCGCCCAGACCAAGCGGGCGCCCGCACGGTCGGTCAGCACGCCGGCGCCGAGCGAGGCAAAGGTCAGGACGAGGGCGTTCGCGCTCATGATGACGGCGAACGAGCGGCCGCGCAGATCGTCGGAGGCGCCCTGCTGCACGAGCATTGCGTTGGCGGTCAGGAGCAAGCCGTTACCCGAGCCGGCGATCAGGAGAATCGCAACCGCGAGTGCGAAGGGAGGGAGCAGGGCGACCAGGCCCATGCCGAGCGCGAGCAGTGCAAACCCGAGCGCGTAGGCAGTGGCGAAAGATCGCTTCGCGAAGACCGTCCCGGCACTGACGGCGCCGATCAGCACGCCCAGGCCGGTCGCGGCCATGAACACGCCGTAGCCGAGATCGCCGGCACCGAAGTCGTGCTTGACCAGCTCGACCTCGGCCGTGTTCATCGCGGCGATCCCGACCATGGCCACGTTCCAGGCGATGAAAACGGTCAGCAGCGGACGCGAGCGAAAGACGGCGCCGGCTCCGTCGAGCAGGTCGCGCAGGTAGCCGCGTGACGCTGCGGCGACCGCCTGCAAGCCCGACTGCCGGATGCCGCCGATGAGAAGCGCCGAGAAGACGAAGCTGGCGGCGTTGAACAGGTAGGCCGGGTGAGGCCCGACCGCGGCGACGATGACCCCGCCGCTGAGCGGTCCGATGATCATCGTCGCGCTGGCAGCGGTCTGGAAGAGACCGTTGACGCCGGCCAGGTCTCGCTCCTCGACGAGATTCGGGAGCCCGGCGTAGACCGCGGGGGTGAAGAGACCGGTCGCAACTCCGGCCAGCGTCGCGAGGGCGATGATCGACCAGGCGCCCGGCGCGAAGACCAGGGCGATGAAGACGCCGGTGCGGAAGAGATCGGCGCCGATCATCAACGAGCGCCGTGGCAGGCGGTCGAGCAGCGGGCCGAGAAAGAAGCCGAGCAGCGCGATCGGTAGTGTCTCGCTCACGAGCAGCGCCCCGACCCAAACCGACGAGTGTGTCCGGTCGTAGACATCGATCGCGAGCGCGACAAAAGCGAGCCAGGTGCCCGTGCTCGAGATCAGCGTGGCCCAGAACAGCCGCCGGACACCCGCGTAGTGGAACAACGCGACCTGCTTCGAGGTGGCCGAGCGAAGACCCATACCCGCCGAACGCTAGCCCTGACTTTGCATATTGACAAGGAGTTGAAGCTGTTTCGGCTCACTCCAGCCCGAGCCGGGTCACCGCCGTCTTGCGAGCGGCATCGACCCGTTCGCGGGCGCTGCAACCCACGAGGTGAGCGTTGATCAGACCGCAGGCCTGCATCAGCGCGCAGGCTGTGGTAGGGCCGAGGAAGCGGAAACCGCGCCGCCGCAGCTCGCGCGCGAGCGCCTCGGATTCCGCTGTAACGGTCGGAACTTCGGCGTAGGAGTTGGGCGCTGCCGGCGGCCGCGGAGCGAAAGGCCAGATCAAGCACGCGAGCGAGCCGAGCTCTTCGATCGCTTCGCGGGCGCGGCGCGCGTTCGCGATCGAAGCGTCGATCTTGCCGCGGTTGCGAACGATCCCGGAGTCTGCGAGCAAGCGCTCGACATCTGCCTCGCCGAAGCTCGCCACGGCATCGATCTCGAAGCCGGTAAAAGCCAGCCGAAAGGCTTCGCGCTTGCGCAGAATCGTCAGCCAGGAGAGCCCGCACTGGAAGGCCTCCAGGCAGATGCGCTCGAAGAGCGCGTCGTCGCCCAGCACCGGCATGCCCCACTCGCGGTCGTGGTACTCGCAGAGCTCGGGCCCGGCCAGGGCCCAGGAACAACGCCCGAGCCCGTCGGGCCCGGTCTGGAGATCTCCACTCACCGTCTCCTATCCTAGGGCCCCTATCCCCGGCGGGGCGGAGCCTGGCGAGCGACTCCTCGCCCTTCTTGTCGTCTTGGCGCAGCGGGTATCGTCCGGGATCATGAGCCGAGCCGAGCCGCGCAAACGCGCCCTGAGCGACCTCCTCGAGGATGGAGTCAGGCTCGTCTTCCGTCACATCGTCGTCTTCTTGCGCCTCACGGCACCGCTCTTGCTGCCCGTAAACGCCGCTCTCATCGGCGTCGTCGCCTGGCGGACCAGCAGTTCGGGCTCGAGCTACCTGGTCACCGGGCTCCTGGTGGCGATTGGCCTCGTGTATGCATTCGCCGTCATGCTCTGCGCGGGTGCCTGTGTGGCGGCTGCCGCCGAGGCAAGTCGTGGCGGCAAGCCAAGCGCGCGTGCGGCGATCGAGCTCGTGCAAGGGCGGATAGGCCCGGTTCTCTGTCTGGCGCTGTTGCTCACCGTCGCGGCCGCGCCCACAATCGCGTTGCCGGTGCTTCCGGCCTTGAAGGCGCTTGGCGGCTACGCGTCGCTTTCGTTGCCGCTGGCGCTCGTCTCGCTCTGGCTGGTGGGGAAATGGTCGGTCGCGCTGCCGGCGATGTTGGAGGAAAAGACCGGGACAGTGAGCTCATTACGTCGCTCTGCGGAGTTGGTGCGCGGGAGCTTCTTCCGCGCTCTGGGCACGGTCTTGCTGGGGGGAATCTTCTCGCTCTTCGCCGGCGCCGTGGTCGCCATCATCGTCTCGGTTTTCTCCTTCGGCGGCGGGAAGACGGTCGCGATCGTTTCGTCTATCGGCTTCCTGCTCGGGGAGTTGTTCGTGGCCCCGTTCTTCGCCGGCTTCCTCGTCGTCCTTTATCGCGAGTTGCTCGCGCGCGAGCAAAGCCCTAGCCCCGCTCGAACGAGCCGCCGAGTCAAGCGTTCGACAAAACGCTAGCGCGGTCCCGGGCTTGCCTTCCCCGTCAGCCTGCTGACGAGATGGGGCACGGCTGCGTGAATAGCGCGCTTGCGCACGTGGCGCTGGGCGAAGCGTGGGAGGTGCCGGTAGATGCGAAACGCGGTCAGCGCGACCCACATCCGCCCCTTGACGCGAATGAGCAAACGGACGAGCGGGCGGAAGAGAATCATGGAGCCTCCGATCAGTCGCTTTCCGACTCTGTCTTTCCTCTTCTCCCCGTTTCCCCTTCGTAAAACTGGTGTACGACAGCGGCCGAAGGGCGAAACGAGCGTCGTCTGCTGCTTCACCCGCGAAGGGAAAAGCGTGTTGCGAAACCGACCGGCGTCATGAGTGGCGCCTCTCCGTGTGCCGATCGCGGGATGAAGGGTCAGAGCGCGCTTGCGCGCTCGGTCCCATGTCGCACCCGTTTCCTTGCGAACGAGGCTGTTCGTCGTGTCGGCTGTATCCCGAGCTGCCGTTCCAGGGATGGTGAGGCGTACCGGGAGTCGGGACCGTGCCGGGCGCCGGAACCAGCGGCGTCTCGCCCGGTGGGACAACCGGGGTCGTCTCGCCCGGCTCAGCGGGAGGCGCGGGAAGGAGCGCCGGGCTCGTCGTGGTCGGTGTCGAGGGGGCCGTGGGAGCAGGAGGCACGCCCGGTGAAGCCTGCGGACCGGGCTTGCCCCGTGGCTGCTTGGGAGCGCTTTTTTTCTTCTGGGTGCCAGGTGAGGGAGCCGCTCGGCTGCTCGCTTTATTACCAGTTACTCTCGTCTTGGCGGCCGCAACGCCCGATGAATATGAGCCTGAGGCATTCTTCGACAGAATGGGTGAACTCGAGATGGACGGCTTTGCGACGCGGCCCGACCGGATTGCGATCTTGAGCGGCTTGGGGGCCGATCCGGCAGGCGCGCCGAGTGGTGGCGGCTGGCCGGGTGAGACGACGCGCGGCGCTGCGACGACCCAGACCACGAAAGTCAGCGTGGCCAGCGTGATCATGCCTGCGCGAGCGAAGAAGAGCGGCCGGTCCCCCCAAACGGGCCTCATCGACTCCATTCTCACGCGCGAGCCTCTAGCACACTATCCCTCGTACAGGGGAGGTCGACGATCTTGACGAGCCTAGCGCGGCGACTGGTCGTCTACTTCGTGTTTCTTGCCGTCGTGCCGCTGATCGCGGGCTTCCTCGGCTTCACGGCCGTGATCGAGCGAAGCGAGCAGAATCGAGTCGACGAGGGGCTGCAGGCCAGTTTGAGGGCAACGCTTGCGACCTACGATAACGAGTTGCTCGTGGCGCAGAAGAGCGCCGAGAATCTCGCACGCACATCCGTTTTCCAGCGGGCCGTTGCCAGCCGCGATCGCTCCGTATTATCCGCTTTCGTCTCCGACACGCCCGGGCTACGTGTCGTGATCGGCAGCATGCGAATCGGTACCGCCTATCCGTACGCGGGCGAGCGCCGCGTCCAGTTCGTCGGCACGAAGAAATCGATCGGGGAGCTGATCGTCTCTGTCCCGCTCAACGCCACCTATCTCCAGCGCCTCGAGACTCTGGCCGGGGTTGCCTCCAACGAGAAGCTGGTGCTCGTGCGAGGCAACCACGTGTTCGGTGCGAATTTCGGTGCGGGCGCACAGGCGACGCTCAACCAGGACGGCCTCGGCCGTGTTCGACTTGACGGCAAGGATTACCGGATACTGGTCTCCCACCCCGTCACCGCCCAGCGATCTGTCGGGCTTGCGGTTGTCACTCCGGAGTCGCGGGTTGTCGACGCGGTCTTCCACCTCGAGCTGCGCGTGCTGCTCATCCTGTTCGGTTTCCTTGCTCTCATGGGCACGATCGCTTTCTTCGAAGGCAAGGTGATCGTGCGCAGCGTGGGCGATCTCGCTAAAGCAGCCCGAGAGATCGCACGCGGGCACCTGCACAACCGCGTACCGGTGCGCGGGCGCGACGAGTTCGCCAGCCTCGCGGTCGCCTTCAACGAGATGGCCGAGCAGCTGGAGGCGCGGATACAGGAGCTCGACCAGGAGCGGCGCCGGCTCAGGGAGGCGACGCTGCGCTTCAGCGAAGGGCTCGGCGTCTCGCACGACGCGGTTCAGCTCTTGCGCGTCGTGGTCGAGTCGGCGGTCGAGGCGACGCAGGCGGTTGGGGGAGTCATCACCGGCCCGCACGGCGAGCGCTTCGTCGCGGGCGAGCCCGAGAAGGGAAAGGAGCAGAGCGAGTGGTCGTTGAGAGCCGGGCGAGAGCATCTAGGCACGTTGATCCTGCACGGCGATCACTTCGGCGAGGAGGAGCTCGAGATGGTGGCGCTTCTCTGCGGGCACGCGGCGGTGGCGCTCGACAACGCGCGCCTGCATCGAATCGTCGAGCGGCAGGCTCTGGTCGACGGCTTGACCGGGCTGGCCAATCGTCGTCGAAGCGAGGCCGCTCTGGATGAGGAGATCGTTCGCGCCGCGCGCCTGGGCGGCGAGCTCACCCTTGCGATTCTCGACATCGACCACTTCAAGGAAGTAAACGATCGCTACGGTCACGCGGCGGGCGATGCGGTCCTGAAGGAGCTCGCGCTCGTTCTCAATCACTCGCTGCGCGAGATCGACACCGCCGGTCGCTGGGGTGGGGAGGAGTTCGCGCTGATTCTTCCCGGAACCGATACGGCCGGTGGCGCCCGGCTTTGCGAGAGGATCAGGCAGACGCTCGCCGATCGCCGGATACCGATCGAAAACGGTATGGCAATCACTGTTACGGCCAGTTTCGGCGTCGCCGGCTTCCAGCATTCCGGTAGTCGCGAGCGCCTGCTCGCAGCCGCCGATGAGGCTCTTTACCGCGCCAAGCGTGCCGGACGCAACCGTGTCGAGCACGCCGATTGAGCACTCGCTGGGCCGAGACATCGGCGGCTGGAGCGTGCTCGCAAACGTTACCGGAAGGTAACCAATATCGCTCAAGTGCGGGCTGGCCGTGTCCGACAACCTCCCTACGCTCGACTGTCGAAGATCCGATACAATCGACCGCCTTACTACGCCTTAACCCCGAGCAGGAGGATCGATCCTATGACGGTTGAGACACCTTCTCTTCTCGCTAAGGCAATCGAAGAGCATCTGGAGCTGAAGCGAAGGAACTCGACTCTGGACGACTCGATGCCTCTCGAGCGCTATGCGTCCGAGGATCCGTTCGAGAATCACCCGTTGTTCAAGACAGAGGAGCAGGCTCGGCTCGAAGAGACGATGGACGGCGTGCCTGCGCCGGTAGAGACGGTCGAGCTCGCCTGGCCTGGCGAGGAGACTGTCGAAGGGCTCCCGGAGCTCGCCGAGAGTGTCTGGGCCCGCTCGCGCGATTTCGACTGGGGCGACTGAGCCCTAGCCTCGGGCGCGCAGATTGCCCTCCCGCCGAGGGCTCGGCTTTGACATGCCTGAACGGCGTTGACTCGAGTTAGTAGATCCGGATAAGCTGCGCCTCTCTCTCGGGAAGGAGCACGCTGTCCATGACGTTGTTCTCAGGACTGTTGGCGATCGTCTTTCTCGCCGGCTGGCTGGCGCCGATTGTGATCGCGGCACTAATCACCGAGAGCAGAGGCCGGGGAGCGTTGATCGGCGTTCTGCTCGGGCTCGTTCTCAGCTGGCTCGGCGTCGTGATTGCGCTCCTGCTTGGCGAGGGGCTCGTGGGGAGCGCACAGGGTCCGTCGCGCCTGTACCGGGAGTGCCCGCACTGCAAAGAGCGGATGCGCCGCGACGCCCACGTCTGTCCGCACTGCCGCTACGAGTCGCCGGCCGAGGCTCTCGGGGCCTGACGGCGAGCCGATTGAGTTCGGAACTGCCTGTAGCCGGGGAGGCTTCCAGCGCGGCAGGCTCTGTCGGGGAAAAAAAGGAGCGGGCCGGTGGGCCCGCTCCGATGTATTGGTTTCTCGCGACTACTAACTACTTTGCGGCAGCTGAGCCGCCCTCTTCCTGGAAGCGGAGGAAGACGCCAGCGGCGAGAGCGATCATGAGCAACAGAGCGATCCAGATCTCCCACTTCTTAGCCCCATACTCGAAGAAACGGATCACTCCGAATAGAACCGTGAGCGCGCCGAGCGCAAGCGAGATCAGCATCGGCTTGACGGGGAGCTCGGGGAGTTTTATCGCGTCGGGCGAGAGCACCTGAACGAGGAGAAGCGCTTCCCAGAGGAGCAGGAGGATAAGGAAGATCCCCATCCCAACCCCCCCAAAGCCGTGCCAAGCGCTCCACGTCACGCTCGCGCAGAAACTGCCAAAGGCGGATTTAACGCAGCCGCCCACGCCGTTCCATGCGAAGAACGACCAGATGAAGAGAACGACCGCGGATCCAAGAAGAACTCGTCGTCCCATCGAGATCTTGTCGAGACTCATTCGTATCCTTTCAGTCCCTTGCGGCCCAGCGACCGCTTTGTGTTGGTGCAGAAACTAACGCGTTCGTCGGTCTAGTTCCAGTCAATCGCCGTGACTAAACGTAGGACGCGTGGCGCTCACTCCTCGGCGAGAGCCCAATTCCGCTGCTCAGCGGCTGATTGTGGGCCTGTGAAAGAAAAATCCACGGAGAGCCGAACTGCGCTCGAGCGGCCTCGCCGCGAGTCAGCACCAAGCGGTGGAAATTCGCTCAGCAACGGCGGTAGGCAACCTCGCCGCCCGATACATGTGGAGGACGCTCCTCCTCGAGGAGGAGACGAAATCGGTCTTCGGCCCGAGGTTGGAATCGACTCTCGCGGGTAACTTGAGCTTCGAGCAAGGAGGAATATGGCAACAGCGAACGATTTGGTGATCGAGACCGAGGGTCTCAAGAAGAGCTTCGGCGGAACGGTTGCCGTCGACGGCGTCGATCTGCGCGTTCCGCGCGGTTCGGCCTTCGGCTACCTGGGCCCGAACGGGGCCGGCAAGACGACCTTGATCCGCATGTTGCTGGGCCTGACCCGGCCGAGTGGCGGATCGATGAGGATGCTCGGGCGACCGATGCCGAAGGAGCGGTCGAAGGCGCTGGCGCGCGTCGGCGCGATTGTCGAGGAGCCGGGCTTTCACAAGCACTTGAGCGGGCGCGAGAATCTCTGGGTCGCGGCCGCGGCGCGCGAGCCGGCGGCCCACGCACGTATCGGCAGCGTGCTCGAGAGCGTCGGCCTGACCGAACGTGCCGACGACCGCGTTTCGACCTACTCGCAGGGCATGCGCCAGCGGCTCGGCATTGCCCGCTGCCTGCTCTCGGACCCGGAGCTCTTGATCCTGGACGAGCCCACCAACGGTCTCGATCCGGGCGGCATCCAGGAGTTCCGCGGTCTCGTCCGCGGCTGGATCGCCGAGGGGCGGACGCTCGTTCTCTCCTCGCACCTGCTGGACGAAGTCGAGAAGATCTGCGACCACGTCGCCATCGTCGATCGCGGCCGCATCGTCGCGCAGGGCTCGCTGGCCGAGCTTTCGGCCGGTGACGACGGCGCCATCACGATCGGTTGCGACAAGCCGAGCAAGGCGCTCTCGAGCATTCGCGGCAACGGCTTCCTGCGCGAGATCGAGGAGATCGCCGGCGGTCTGCGCGTGCTGCTGAAGCCGGACGCTTCGCTTGAACAGACGGCGGCCGAGCTAAACAAGCAGCTCGTCAAGGCAGGCGTCGCCGTCCACCGCCTCGAGCCCTCGCGAGTCTCGCTCGAGCACCGCTTCCTGGAAATCACGCGCCGGTTTGGAGAGGACTCATGACCACGATGGAAAGCACTGCTCAGATCTCGAGACCGCCGCGCGTGCCCTTCAGGCTGGAGCGCGCCGAGCTGCTCAAACTGCGCAAGAGTCGCGGCGTCTGGATTCCAACTGCGATCCTGACGATCGGTGTCATCGTCATCATGTACACGGCCGTCGAGCTCTTCCACGTCTCCAACTCGGCCAAGTACGGCCCGGCGGGCGGCACGACCAACTTCGGGCACGCACTGCTGCTGATGGGGCAGATCGCCGGCATGATCGCGGCGGCGCTGGTTGGAGCGGCCGCCGGCACACAGGATCTGAGCTCGGGCGTCTTCAGGGACCTCGTCTCGAGCGGGCGCTCGCGCGCGCGGCTGTTCCTGGCCCGGATTCCGGGCGGGTTGGGGTTGTTGCTTCCGCTGATGGCGGCCGCCTATGCACTCGCCGCCGTGCTCTCCGTCGTGCTGGCGGGCGGTTTGGCTACGCCGAGCGTGACGCTGTTCGTCAAGGCGGGCCTGTATGTGCTCTTCAGCGGCGCCATCGTCTACGTGATCGCACTAGGGCTGGGCTCGCTCGTCGGGTCGCGCGCGGCCACGATCAGCATCCTGATCGCCTACCTGCTTCCGATTCAGGCGATCCTGCGCAACATCAGCGTGCTCGGGCGTACCCGTGACGGGCTCCTGAGTGTGGCGGTCGAGAGGATCTCGCCGCTTCCGCCTCCCGATCCACACGATGTGATCAGCATGTCGCTCGCCACCTCGTTGGTCGTGCTCGCCTTCTGGGTCGCGATCTTCGGCGGGCTCGGGCTCTGGCGCACGCGCACGCGGGACGCCTGACATCTCCGCGGCGAGCGGGAGTACGTTTCGCTCATGATCCGCGAACGGTTCCAGCAGCGGAAGGCCGATCTGATCGATATCGGCCTGGTTGTAGTCGTGCTGCCGCCGACATTCGTATGGGCGACTCAGCACCACTCGCCCGCGGTCGCGGCGGCGCCGGTGCTGCTGCAGACGCTCCCTTTACTCGTCCGGCGCCGCTTCCCGCTGCCGGTTATGGCCATCGTGCTCTCGGCCTCCGTCGCGACGCAGTACGTCGTCGGCGCGCTGCCGCCGTTCGCGCTCGCACTGGCGCTCTACACGGTCGCCTCGCACACCGAGCGGCGGATCGCGCTACCTGCGGGAGTGGTGACACTTGCCTTTCTTCCGCTCTCGCTCATTCCGCGCGCCAGTTGGAACAGCGGCGAATCGGTCCTGCACGTGGTCGTGTTCGCCGCCGCCGCCTGGATCCTCGGCGACAACCTGCGCACCAAGAGGGCCTACTACCGTGAGCTGGAGGAGCGAGCCGAGCGGCTCGAGCGCGAGCGTGAGCAGAACGTCCGCCGCGCCGCAGCCGAGGAACAGGCACGGATCGCGCGCGAGCTGCACGATGTGATCGCCCACTCGGTCAGCGTCATGGTCGTCCAGGCCGCCGCTGCGGGAGACGTCTTCGAAAAGCAACCGGAGCGAGCTCGCGGGGCCCTGCGCTCGATCGAGGAGAGCGGGCGTTCGGCCCTGACTGAGCTCAGGCGTCTGCTCGGAATCGTGCGCACCAGCGAGCAGAGCAGCCGTGAGCCGCAACCGGGATTAGCCGCGCTGGTGGAGCTGGTCGAGCAGGTTCGCGCTACCGGGCTCGAGGTCGAGCTGGAGCTGGACGGAGAGCTCGGCGAGCTTCCCGCCGGTGTCGATCTCTCCGCCTACCGGATCATCCAGGAGGCGCTCACGAACACGCTCAAGCACTCCCAGGCAAGCCGGGCCCGTATTCGCGTCAGCAGGCGCGCGGACGAGCTCGAGCTGGAGATAGAGGACGACGGCGCCGGCCCGGGTGAGGAATCGGGCGACGGTCACGGCTTGATCGGAATGCAGGAGCGGACGGCCCTGCTCGGCGGCGTGCTCGAAGCCGGCCCGGCGTCGAACGGCGGTTTTTCGGTCAGGGCTCACTTTCCGCTCGTCGGGGGGCATCTGGTTTGAACGTCCGCGTGTTGATCGCCGACGACCAGGCGCTCGTTCGTAGCGGCTTCCGCATGATTCTCGAGGCGCGCGACGATCTCGAGGTCGTGGGCGAGGCCGAGAATGGCGCCCGGGCGATAGAGCTGGCACGTGAGCTGGAGCCCGATGTCGTGCTTATGGACGTGCGCATGCCGGTCATGGATGGAGTCGAGGCGACCAGGCTCCTACTCGAGTCGGGGGCGGCCGCGCGGGTGATCATCCTCACCACCTTCGATCTGGACGAGTACGTCTTCGAGGCGCTGCGCGCCGGGGCCAGCGGCTTCCTGCTCAAGGATGTCCTACCGGCGCAACTCGTCGAGGCGATCCGCGTCGTGGCTTCGGGCGAGGCGCTGCTCGCGCCCTCGATCACACGCCGCCTGCTCGACCGCTTCGCGGCGACCTTCGACGCCTCGAGCAGCAACTCGCCCCCCGAGCTCGACTCGCTCACCCCGCGCGAGCTCGAGATCCTACGACTGATCGCGGGCGGGCTCTCGAACGCCGAGATCGCCGGCCAGCTCTTTCTCAGCGAGACGACCGTCAAGACGCACGTCTCTAGTGTCTTGCGCAAGCTACATCTGCGCGACCGAGTGCAGGCCGTCGTGCTCGCCTACGAAGCCGGCCTGGTCAGGCCGAGGCCGGGCGCTTAGCACTCGCCGGCGAGAGCTCGAGCCAGCCGCTCGACGAACGGTACCTGGGCCGGAATGAGCTTCTCGCGAGCCTGCTCGGCCGTTACCCAGGCAGCCCGGTCGATCTCGGGGAACTCGCGGATCCGTCCCGAGCCCCGCGGCCACTCCAGCTCGAAGGTGTTGCTGCGCGCGCGCTCGGCGTCGAGGTCACCGGCGACGGCGTAGACGACGACCCTCTTGCCGTTCGACTGCCTGACCTCGCCGAGCTCGAGGAAGGGCTCGTCCGGCGGCGGCGAGCCGAGCTCCTCGGCGAACTCCCGCTTGGCGACCGCCAGCGTGTCTTCGCCCTCCTTCGTCTCGCCCTTCGGGATCGACCAGGCGCCCGCGTCCTTCCGTTCCCAGAAGGGACCGCCCATGTGCCCGATCAGAACTTCGAGCCCGGCCTTGCCCTGACGGTAGAGGAGGATCCCCGCACTCGTCTTCATTCTCTGACCGTACTCCAGCCGGGCTCCGCGCTGCGAACCGCGCAGCGCGGGAGCCTGGATGGAACGAACGTCGTCAACTCGGGAGGAAGGATGTTTCCCAACTCGGGCGTGCGGGAGCCTTGCCGCTGTCGAGCAAGCCCTGCCACTCCTTGTCGGTCAGGCGCTGTCCGGGCGGGTTGAGGAACTCGTAGTAGGAGTAGACGCCACCGGCCGCCAGCTGGAAGTTGCCGTGGTCGTCGGGGACGAGCACGAGGATGCGATCGATGCGCCCCGTGCCCAGCTCGAGCACTCCCTTCGAGCTGGAGGCGATGTCGGCCACGAGCGCCTCGTCGTCGTCGTTGGTGGGCGTCGCGTACTTGGCCACGTCGGCCGTGCGCCACCAGAGCGCCTCCAGCTCGCCGCCGATGTAGCGGAGCCGGTTGTTGTCCTTGCTCGAGATCGGCTTCGCGGCCAGCTCGTCGCTGGCGATTCGCTCGAAGAAGGAGAACATGTCGGCCTCGGTGGCGAGCAGCCCATCTGCCTGCTTGGTCAGGAGGTTCCGCTGCGCCAGCCCGTTTCGCATCAGCTTGACGGCCTCGGTCAGGCGGGCGTAGGCAACCGGGTCGGGCTCTACCCAGTTCCTCGGCGCCTTGGCGATGTTCTCGCCGCCCCCTTCGGCGATCACCTGCTTGGAGTAGAGGATGGTGTCGTGCTTCAGCTCGGTGTAGGAGCCGAAGCCCGACTGTTGCGCCTTCGCCGTCCAGGCCTGGTTGCGCATGAAGTCGGGGAACGCCGTTCCATGGCGAACGAACATCGGCTCGAGCGCGTAGAGCCAGGCGTCGTAGACGGTCGAGCCCCAGTCCTTGGCCGGGCGCGTGGCTACCGCCTTCTGCACCTTCCTCAGCTGGCTCGCGTAGTTGGCGTAGGCGTACGCGCCCTGCTGCTTGAGCAGCTGCTCGGCGTAACCGGAGCCGAAGCTCGCGGCCAGATCGAGCGCCGAGGGAGTCAGGCGTGGCTTGTCCCCGCTGCCGACGTTCGGCCAGACGAGCTGGTCGAGCAGGTAGGAGTCGAGCACGAAGCGGGTGCCCATCAGCCGGATCGAGGCGCGCTGAGGGTTGATCTTCACCGGCCTGGTCTCGACCAGTTGCTTGACGACCGCTTTTACCGCCGCATCGCTGGCGAGGGCGCCGATGTTCGAGAAGCCGCCCTTGATCGCGACCTTGGCCGCCGCGTCGACCTCGAGCGGCGTGTAGTCGTCCGAGATTCCAACCAGGAAGGCCGTCGGGTCGTAGAGCTGGTGCCAGAGCGAGACCAGCTCGGGATCGCCGGCGATGACGTGTGAGGCGAGGATCCCGATCCGAGCGGGCCCTGCACCGGGGCACTCGAACGTGCCCGGAAGGCAAGCCGACAGCTGGCCCAGCACCGACATGGCGACGAAGTAACGGGTCAGCTGCGGCGTGCGCGTGTAATGCCCGCGCGGCGTGAAGACGGAGTAATCCATGTTCGAGCCGAGGATGGGGGAGGTCGCGTTCGAGGCCGAATGTGCGTCGATCAGCGCCTTCTCCTGCTTCGCCTGTGGGCCGAGAACGACGGGCTGCCCCAGCTCGGCCGCCGCGACCTGGAAGATCTGCTCGGCGCGCGAGGCGGAGTCGGCGAGCGGAGTGCCGTCGAGCGCCTTCCACTGTGTGTGCGCCGACTCGAGCCCCAGACGAACGAGCTGCTCGAGCTTGGGTAGCAAGACCTGTTGCTCGAGGCTGCGTAGGACCTTGTCGAAGACGAGATGCCACTCGTGGTAGGCGACGTCCGTGGTCACGAAAACCGGCCAGCCGTCGTATTCGTTGCCCTCGTAGGCGTACTGAAAGAGCTTGAAGTCGGCCGGGACGACGACGAAGCCGTTCTTCTCCAGCGCCGCGGTCACGCCCGGCTTCTTCAGTTCGCTCTGCAGCGCAGGCACGATTTTCACGTTCGCCAGCGAGGTCGGTGTCGCCGGTCCTGCGTAGACGGGGCTGTTCGGGTTGAGCAGCGGCACGGGAGTGAAGCCGGCGAAGTGAACCGGCGAGACCGGGAGCGTGAAGGCGACCGGCTTGGCCGGCGGTTTGGCGCTCGTTGTCGTTGTCGGTGCCGTGGTGACCGCGCTTTTCTTACTGGAGCCGCAGCCGACCGCCACGGCGGCGATCACTAGCACGAAGAGTGCGCAGACGAGCGGGCGTTTGGAGCTCGAAACGAAACGAAGCACTTCGCCGCCTGGCCGTGCTCGGCGGCGCGATACCGCATCCTCAGTCGCACCCGTAGGCCCACTACGGGCACTCCCTGCGTCCTTGTCTCGCATCGACCGGTCACACCCAGTCGGCGGGAGTTCATTCCGCTCCGAGTTCCTGATCATTTCGAGCTCCTTTCGAGGATGAGTGGATCGAGCCGGCCGTCGCCGTCGACGTCGGCGCAGGCGGGAAGACCGGGGCCGGGCAGGTCGGCCTGGGGCGAGAAGCCGAAGCCGCCCCAGGTCCAGGCACCGCTGCCGACGATCGAGGGGCTGTCGAGCGTCGAGTAGGCGACTGCGAGCGCTCCGTCGCAGACCGCCAGGCGGGCGACCGGACGAAGAAGCGTGCCCGCCACCCAGAGCTGGCGCAGGTCGCGAGGGTTGTAGAGACCGATGTGGGCAGTGAGCTTGCGGCGGTCGAGGAGCTTGCGCCTGGGCACGAGCAGGTCGACCTTGGTGGGTCGAAACGGTCGTCGGAAGGAGACGACGAGCTGGCGGCCGCCGTTCCCCTCCGCGTCGCCGATTGCCGCGGCGCTCACCTCTCCCTGGAATCCGGCCAGGCTCCGCGGGCGCCGAATCGGCGCGGGCTTCACCTTGCGGGCGAGCGTCCACCAGCCGCCGTCGAGTGCCACGGCATCCGAAGCCGGGGTCTTCCAGTCGAGGAAGCTCACGGGCGCGCTGGCGACGGTACTACCGACGCGGTAGGCCCGCACTCCGTCGGAGCCGGCCAGCACCTCGAGCAGCGCTCCCCGCCGCGTTCCGGGTATGTGCTGGTCGAACACGAGGTTGCCGAGGCTGGTTGCAACGACCGTGGGCCGCCCGCCCTTTCCGGCCTCGATCAGATGGACGGGCTGGACGACGTGCGGGCCGGAGGCCCAGACCACGTCCGCGCCCCAGGAGGCAAGCAGACGCCCGAGACGCATCAGGTAGGGATCGGTCTCGGGGGCGTAGGGAGCGCCGCCGTGTAAGGCCACGACAACAATATCCGCCTGCGAGCGGGCGCTTTCCAGCGCAGCGTGCGCAAGCGCCTCGTTCCACCAGGCGACGCCGGGCCGGTGCTTGCCCGCTCTCGGCCCCTGGCCAGTCGTGTCGAAGGCAAGGAGTGCGACGCGCAGGCCGCGGACCGAGATGATCTTCGGCGCGAACGCCTGCTCCGTCGAAGAGCCCGCTCCGACCACGGTGATCTTCGCCGCGGCGAGAGCTCGCATGGTGTCCGCCACCGTCTCGGGGCCGGCGTCGCCGGCGTGGTTGTTGGCGATCGTGACGGCGTCGAAGCCGGCCAGTCCGAGCAAGCGGGCCGAGGACGGTTTCGCCTCGAGCGCGTCGGGCCCCTTCGCGGCGAGGTGCGGCCTCGTCGTCAGCGGCGATTCGAGGTTGGCCATCGCCAGGTCGGCGGAGGAGACCTCGAAGCGGATACCGGCGAAGAGGTCGTACGGATGCTCCTTGGCAAAGGGCGCCACGCCGCGCCCGAGCATCACGTCGCCGGCGAAGAGCAGTCGCACCGCCCGCGTCTGTTTGTCGCTCGCGGCTCGGGCTTTCGCGTTACTGGACTGACCGCAGGCGCCGGTCAGGAGAGCCGTTCCCAGGGCAACGAGCGCCAGGCCCGCCCGCGCACCTATAGCGATCCGATCGGCGGGTCGAGCCCGACCTCCAGGCGCGGCGGCAAATCGCACCTGGCGACTTTAACAGCGCTCGGCTTAAGCGCTTCTTGCGCGACTTGGAATGACGAACGGCGCCACGAGCAGGCCGAGCGCAAACGCGACGATGTGCCCGAAATCGGTGAAGTCAGGCTGTACGAGGAGCGCGATGGCTAGAAAACCGACCGGCAGCGCGGTGTAGAGAGCTCTCCGTTTGCCGCTGAAGCGGAAGACGAGCAGCGCCGCAACCGCGAAGAAGCCGTAGCTGACGCCGACGTCCACGGCGTGCGTGACGTGGCGGGTGAGGAGCTCGAGGTCTACGGCCAGCCAGAGGCCGGCGGCCGTGATCAGGGTTGCGCCGACGTGCCCGAGCGCGAAGACGAGCCCCATGCGGACGCTGCCGATCCAGCGCTCGACGGGCGCCATGACCAGGCTGAAGAGGAGCACCCAGAGAACAAGCTGCGCGCTACCGGAAAGCCAGAAAGCGCTCGCCACGATTACGCGAACGGGATCTCGCCCCAGGTCGTGGAGATTGGTGCTCTGCTCGAGCAGGAGCCTCTTTCCGACCGACGCGCTTGCCGTCCGGAGCGCCCAGGTCGTGATCAGGAGCACGAAGAGGTAGATGTAGGTGAGCGGGGCGGAGCGGATATAGGCGGAGATCTCGTGTGCGAGCAGGCGCCCACGCTCACGCCGCTCGCGCGCCGGCGGGATGAACGAAACCACATTGGTCAAAGAGCGCACAGGCTCGCCGCCATCGGTTGGACGTTGTCGCCGAGATCTTCCCATGCGGCGCGTGTATCAAGCGCAGGCGCAGCCCTCCGGCTCCGACATGTCCGCGAAGGACAAGTCTGAAAGAGCCATCTTGATCTGAGCGGAAACACTTCCTAGGATCTCAGCGTTCAAGTCGGATCAAGCGCAGGGCATACAGGCTTCGTGCGCGAGAAGGCGGCGCCCGATCGCGGCACGAGATGACTCGATTAGAACGGCGCCAGCACGAGCGCCGACGTAACTACGGGCTTTTCGGCACGACGCATCACGCGCCGATCACGTCCGTACGCAAATTTCCAGCCCGCCCTCGATTCGGCACGAACAGTGACCGTGTCAAGCGAAAGAGGGGACGATCCATGCACTTCTCGAAAAGGATGGTGTTGGCTGCGGTCGCGGCGCTCTGCGTCGCGCTCCCAAGCCCGGGTGTGACTTACGCAAGCGCCGCTACACCTACGAGCGACGCTTCCTACAAGGCGGCGACGGATACCGATCCGCACTTGCCGCTCACTCCATATCAACAACAGATGCTGACGCAGAAGGACCAGTTGGTCGCGAGTGCTCTTTCGGGAAAAGCGAGCGCCGCGACGGTAAAGGCCAACCTCGGTGCCGCCGGCGTGACCTCGGCGTCGGCGCTTGCTGCCGCCTCCGCAAGTAGTAGCGGCATACCGGCCTCCGACAGCGTCGCCCAGAACCAGACACCGCAGAAGACCTCCTACTGGTGCGGCCCCGCCTCGGTGCACGAGGCGCTCGGGCAGCTACACCGTGAGTTCTCGCAGGGGATCCTGGCGCCGGAGTTGGGAACAACGACCGCTGGGACCGCCTGGTCGGGAGGCCCAACCAGTACGGGCCATCCCGTCCCCGACGTGCTGAACAACCATCAGTCGACGAACTACTACGTTCCGGTGGCAGTCCCTGGCTCGCCCGGGTCCAAGGACGTGACCGACTATCAGTCTCGTCTTGTTACCAACATCTGGCTGGTGAGCGCGCCCGCTATCGGCGATGCCTGGGAGGTCAAGGGTGGCCCGCATCTCACCGGTCATCCCAACAGAGACGCGCCGATTTTCCATTGGTTCGACATTTACGGCTACACGAGTAGCGGTGCCAACACGATGTACGAGGACTCGGTGCACGATGCACCGTCGGTCGGTTGGGATGTTCCTGCGTATTCGACGATGTCCAGCAGCAAGATCGTCACGATCGTCGGCGGCCGTGGCTACGTCTGGTGATCTGAGTCGTACGGGCTACCGCGGCGGGCTCTGGCTCGCCGCGGTACTCGTGCTCATCTGTCTCGCAGCGGCGAGTTGCCGATCAGAGCCTTCCAATCAGGGCGACAAGGGAATGGACGCTGCACGGACGCTCGCCGGACAGAAGTGGTGCGAGGCTTCGTTAAGCGCGGCTTGGAAGAGGGTCTTGTCGGAGGGCTTAGTAGCGCTTTCTCGGCGTGCCGAAGTAGCTCCCTTAGCGCTGGCGAACAATGGCCGCTACTTCTACGCCTCTCTCCATTCAAAGGAAGTGTCCGGGATTGCCAAGATTTCCGCCAAGGGTGGTCGGTACGAGCTGATACGACGGTATCCGGACCCGACTAATGACGGAGCTCTGGGCAGTTTCGACGGACGATGGTTGGTTTGGGACGAGTACCACTCGCTCAACGGTCTCGACGATTTCGCGGTCTGGTCGTGGGATTCCCAGAGCGGCCGCCTGCGCCAGATCGGGAAGGCGACTCGCTCGCCTTCGGGAGAGTTCTGGCCCAGCCCATGGCGGCAGGCGGACGTGCGCGACGGCTTCGCGACCTGGGCCCAGGGAGTCGGAGAGGATGGGCTGGCGGACGTGCACGTCGTCGATCTGGCCAGCGGACGCGATCGGATCATTCGTCGCGGTCACCTGCAGGCGCCGTTCCTCGTGCCCGGGCAGATCGTGGTCTGGCCCGAATCGATGAAGCCCGGCGCGCTTACGGTCATGAAGGCCGCCGACGCCAGGACCGGCCGACCGGCCGCTGTGCCGATTGCACTCAGGCACGTGCGCGGAGCGCTGGTGCCCGTGACCGACGGGCGGGCGATCGCCTATGCGACCGACAGATGGAGATCGCTCTGGTGGTCGCCGTCGCTCGGGACTGCGCCGCGCCGCGTCTTCGTCGCGCCGAAAGGCGATTACATCCATAACTGGGTGCACGTCGCCGGTCGCTACGTCTCCTTCACGGTCTGGGACAGGGCCTATCTGGCCGACGCACAGAGTGGTCGCTATATGCAGGTAAGCCCGGGCGGTGAGACAGTCCTTGGCACGACGAGCCTCGCTCTATCCAAACCGCCGACTACAAAGACGGCGCATCCGATCACCGACCTCGTCTTCCTGCGGCTGAAATCGCTGCCGCCGATCCCGCCCTGTAACTAATAAGCCGGCTCTACGCCGTCTCGAGCTCGGTCAAGCCGCGCTCTTCGATCTCGGTCTCGCGCATCTTGTACTTCTGGATCTTGCCGCTGATCGTCATCGGGTAGCTGTCGACGAAGCGAACGAAGCGGGGGATCTTGTAGCGAGCGATCTGGCCGCGGCAGAAGTCCTTGACTCCCTTCGCGTCCAGCTCGGCGCCCTCGCGCTTGATGATCCAGGCGCAGATCGTCTCGCCCCACCTGGGGTCGGGAATCCCGATCACCTGAACGTCGATGATCGCCGGGTGCGAGTAGAGAAACTCCTCGATCTCGCGCGGATAGATGTTCTCGCCGCCACAGATGATCATGTCCTTGATCCGGCCGACGATGTTGACGTAACCGTCGTCGTCCATGGTGGCCAGATCGCCGGTGTGCATCCAGCGCGCCGCGTCGATAACGTCGCGAGTTGCCTCCTCGTCCTCCCAGTAGCCGAGCATCACCAGATAGCCGCGTGTACAGAGCTCTCCCGTCTCACCACGCCGCATCGTTCGTCCGGTCGCCGGGTCGATGATCTTGACCTCGACGTGGGGGTGCACCGGCCCGACCGTGCTGACTCTCTTCTCGAGCGGATCGTCGAGGCGCGTCTGGGCCGAGACCGGAGACGTCTCGGTCATGCCGTAGCAGATCGTCACCTCGGGCATGTGCATGTCACTCTGCACTCTCTTCATCGTGTCGATCGGGCAGGGGGAGCCGGCCATGATCCCGGTACGCAGGGTGGAGAAGTCGGTTTTCTCCAGCTCGGGCGAGGCGAGCTCGGTGATGAACATCGTCGGCACGCCGTAGAGCGCCGTACAGCGCTCGGCCTCGACCGTCTCCAGCACCTCCTTCGAGATGAAGCCTTCGCCGGGGATGACGATGCAGGCGCCGTGCGTAACGATCGCCATGTTGCCGAGCACCATCCCGAAGCAGTGGTAGAAGGGCACCGGCAGGCAGACGCGATCGACGGGCGTGTAGGCGAGCGTCTCGCCGATGAAGAAGCCGTTGTTGAGGATGTTGTGGTGCGAGAGCGTGGCGCCCTTCGGGAAGCCGGTCGTGCCCGAGGTGTACTGGATGTTGATCGCCTCGTCGAAGTCGAGACCGTTCTCGCGCTCGGCGAGCTGCTCCGGCGAGACCTCGTCGGCCCGCGCCAGCAGCGCCTCCCAGCCCTCGCCCAGCACCACCGAGCGGGTCAGGGCGGGCGCCTCGGCGGACTTGAGCAGAGCGCGGTAGTCGGCGTTTCGGTAACCGGGCGCCAGGATCAGCATCGTGCAGCCCGACTGGCGCAGCACGAACTCCAGCTCGTGTGCCCGGTAGGAGGGATTGATGTTGACCATGATCGCTCCGACCCGCGCCGTGGCGAACTGCACCACCACCCACTCGGCCACGTTCGGCGCCCAGATGCCGACCCGGTCGCCCTTCTGCACCTCCTCGGCGATCAGCGCCCGGGCGCAGCGCTCGACCTGCTCGTCCAGCTCGGAATAGGTCCAGCGGATCCCCTGGTGCCGGGATACGAGCGCGTCGCGGTCGCCGTGCGCGGCGACGACGCTCGCCCACATCTGCCCGATCGTCTCGGCCCGGAGCGGGACATCCGAAAGTCCCTGCGAGTAGGCGAGTTTTCTCTCGTCCATCAGACTGGGCGCGAGTATCTACCACGCGGGAGCTTCGCGCAACTCGGATAGCGCCGCATGCCTACTCGACGATCTCGATGCCGACCGCCAGCGCCAGGACGTCGGCAGCCTGCACCACGTCCGGCCAGGTCATCCTCACGCCGCGCAGCCGCTCGGGGTTCCCGACCTCGGCAAGCTTGCAGCCGCGAAGTTCGCTCTCGATGAAGGTCGCTTCGGCCAGACTGACCCCGCTGAGATCGCAGTCGCTGAAGACGACCGAGGAGAGGCCGGCCGCGTAGAAGTCGGCTTCTTCCAGCCGACAGCTCTCGAAGCGAACGCGTAGGAGCTTGGCGAAGCGGAAGCGGGCGAGGTCGATGCGGCAGTCGGCGAAGACAACGTCCTCGAGCGACGCGTTACCCAGTTCCGCGCCGGTGAGCCGTACGCCGCGAAGCTCGACGCGCTTCAGCGCCAGCGAATCGGCGGCGAGGTTCGCCCAGCTACCTCCGGCGACCGCAACATCGCGCAGGCTCGCGCCCTGCAGTCTCGCGCCGGCCAGCTCCGTCCGCTCGAGGCGGCTCTCGACCAGCCGCATCCCCTTTGCTTCCCGCTCGCTCAGATCGAGACCGTCCAGGAGTCTTCCCTCCAGCTCGAGCTTCCGTAGCTCGACCGGAACCTCCTCCAGGCGATCGAGCTCGCCGGGCAGGTCCGGAGGAGCGGGAGGTGATGGCGCTCGGGACATCGGAGACCAGAAGTCTCTCAAGTAACCGGGAAGGGCGACGTTACGGCTCGATAGATCCTGCTTACGTACATCCCGTGATCAGCAACGACTGCTTCACGGCGCCGCGGTCGCCGAGCGTGTCGAGTATGCACTCCGCCACATCCGCCCGGTTAACGTGGTTCTTGCCCGTCACGGGCTCGTCCGGGCCGACGCGGCGATAGCCGGCCTTGGGCTTGTTCTTGAGCAGCGTGGCGTAGACGATCGTCCAGTTCAGCCCGGAGCGCTCGAGCAGCTTCACGCCGGCCAGGTCGTCTTTGGCTATTCCCAGCACTAGCCGCGGGAACAACCTCATCGTTCCGGTGGCCTTGAAGTTGGGTGTGGCGATGAACGTGGACATGATCACGGCGCGCCTGACCCCGCGCTTCTTCATCGCCTCGATCAGTGCATTGGTCGTTTTCTCGATCAACCTGTGCTCGCCGCCGCCGATCGTGCTGATCACGGCGTCCTGGCTCTTCAAGGCTGCGAAAAGGTCGTCGCCGTGACGAGCGTCGCCGTTCGCAACGCTGAGGCGCTCGTCGCGGAGCCGAAACTTGGACGGATCGCGGACGAAGGCGGTGACCGTGTGCCCGGCCGCGAGCGCCTGCTTTACGACCAGGCGGCCGGTCCTTCCGTTTGCTCCGAGAACGAGGATGTTCAAATCGTCCCTTTCCCGCCGATGCCCGGGTATCTCCCTTCATCTTTCCAGATCCGCCTGTAACGACCTTGTCCCCGGCAACGCCTCCGGTAGCGTTCAGCGCCGTGGAGCTGTCAACAGGTGCAGAGCTACGTCTCTCGGGCGGTGACGGGCCGTTGACGGTCGTTTGTATGAACGGCGGCCAGAGCGCAGAGGTCGAAGGCACCTGGAGCGCCACGACCGAGTGGCTGGTCAAACGGCTGCGCCCTCGCTTGCCGGAGGTTCGCTTCGCGGAGCTGCGCTACCGCATCAAGTCGTGGCGGCGCTTCCCGGAGTGCGTCGAGGATGCCCGTGCCGCGATCGAGGCGGCCGCCGGCGAGAGGACGCTCTTGCTCGGCTTCTCGATGGGCGGCGGCGTGGCGATCGAGGCCGCCTCCGAGCATTCGGTCGAGAAGGTCATCGGCCTGGCGCCCTGGATCCCGCCCCAGCTACCTCTCGACGGTCTGCGCGGCCGCCGCCTCTCTGTCATCCACGGCACCCTCGATCGCTACATCCCCGGTATCCCGGGCGTCTCGCCTCGCCATTCCCGCGCCGGCTTCGAGCGGGCCCGCGCGCTCGGAGTCGAGGGCGACTACACGCTCATTCCGGGCGCCGTGCACGGAATAGCGGTGCGCCCGCTCGGGCTCGGGCTGGTTCCGCTACCGCGGGCAAAACGCTGGGTCGAGTTGGTGGCGACCGAGATCGCCCACTCGGTGATCACGCCGGCCGAGCTTGCGAGCTCAGCGTAGAGTCGCGTACCTGTTGTTGCTCTATCGCGCGACATCCGGCACAGAGGCGTGACGCTCTTCTAGATAGCCTGAACCCAGGGGTCGCGCCGGACCCCTTGGGGGCATATGGAAGAACCGTTGGGACGGGTGAAGCGCGCTGCCTCCAAGTCGGTTACGGTGCGTCGTATGAGCGAGTGCCCGATCTGTGAGAAGCACGCCCACGGCGAGGGAGTACTTGCCGGCGAGGTGCTGTACGAGGACGAGAACGTGTACGTGTCTCACGCCCCTCCCGGGATGGTCGACGGCTACCTCGGCTACCTGTTTGTCGACGCGAAGCGCCACGTTCGCGGCCTGGCCGATCTCGAGGACGCGGAGGCCTGCGCGATGGCGCTGATCGTCACGCGCCTGGCGAAAGCGCTCGAGAAAGAGGGCGCCGAGCACGTCTACGCCTTCACCTTCAACCACGTGCCGCATCACCACGTCCACGTGGTCGCCCGTCATCCGGGCACGCCGCACGAGTTCTGGGGCCCGCGCGTGGACGAGTGGCCGAACGCTCCGCGTGGCGGCGAGGCCGAGATCGCGGCGCTCTGCAACCGGCTTCGCGCGACTCTTTAGAACCGCTCAGCGTTCGGCGGTGATGTCGGGAAGGTGCTCGGACTCGAGCACGGGGTTACGGCGCCCGGCGATCCACTTCGCGATCTGACGGCGGCGAACGATCCAGACCTTCTCTTTCCGCCGTGGCTTCTGCCAGGAGCGACCGGCGGGGCAGACCACCGGTGTGACCCAGGTGTCGAGCTCCTGGAACAGCTCCGCGGCGCGCTGCCTCGCTTCGCGCAGGTACTCGTCAGTACAGCGCCCACTCTTCGCCTCGACCAGGAAGACGCCCGTCGGCCCGCTGACGAGATGTGCGACGGTGTCATCGCCTTCCTCGCCGATGTCTTCCACGATCTGGAAACCTCGCTTGCGAAGTTCCTCCAGGGCGGCGACGACTCGCTCGCTCTCACGCGTGCTCCCGAACGATCGATCGCGCTTTTCTTGGCGATCTCTCCGCGCGACGTCCGCGGCGCTCGGCTCTCCGCCGAGGCCGAGAGGTGTCTGCGGCCCGTTCTCCTCCGATTCCATGCGTCTCATCTTGAAGTCCGAGCTGACATCAGTCAAGCGTGCGCGTAAATGAAAGGTGCGAACGGCGTCTTCTTTGGGACGTCCTCGATCGTTCTTCTAGCCGGGGGGTGTGATTTTCGCCCGGATGGAAACGTAGTTCGAGCGACATTCTTCGCTGGTGACGAGAGGAGAGAAATGAAAAGCGGCGATATCGTCCACGTCGAGTTTCCGTCCGCGGACGCCGACCGGGCTCAACGCTTCTGGAGCGGCCTGTTCGGTTGGAGCTTCAAGGACTCCGGCATGTCAGGCATGGACTACCGGATGGCGCAGGTAGACGAGGGGACGGGCGTCGCCGTCTTCCCCTCCGACGACCGCTCCGGACACCCGAACTACTACTACGCGGTCGAAGACATCGAGGCCTCGCTGGCCAAGGTGCGCGAGCTCGGCGGCGAGACCGAGGACAAGCTGCCCGTCCCGGGCATGGGTTGGTTCGCGTCCTGCAAGGACAGCGAGGGGAACACCTTCCGCCTCTGGCAAGTGGATTCGGCGGCGGCCTAGGCGCGCGGGGCGGTATGTGACACGGAGCCCGCGTTTGTCCTCATTACGCTCGTATTCATTCTCATCTTCGTATTAACGAGCCCCGTTAGCCTTTGACGTATGAGGCGTGCACTAGTCGTCGTAGGCGTCGCTACCATCTCGGTCTTCCTGGCCCTGGTTGTCACAGGTTGCGGCGGCTCCAACTCGAGGGGCACCGGGGCCGGCCCGATGGGCGCGCAGCGAAACTTCGGCGGCGCGAGCTCGGCGCAGTTCAAGAAGTTCAGCGCCTGTCTGAAAGCGCACGGCGTCAGCGGCTTCGGATCTTTCCGCAACGGGAACGGACGGGGGCCCGGCGCCGGTTCGAGGGGCGGGCCATGGCAAGGAGCCGGCAACAACGGCGGTCGCTGGCCCGGCGCCGGCACGACGACCGTACCGCGCCCGACTCTCACTTCGCCTCGGCAGACAACGCAACAGAAGGCCTTCTCGGCCTGTCGCAAGCTCTTGCCCGCCGGCGGCTTTGGCTTCGGCCGGCGCGGCGGCGGCTAGACAGAAAGCCCCGTCTCAGCGGTCGTACGAGCCCTGCTTCCAGCTGCGGTTAGCGCATCGGAAAACCGAATTCAGCCCCTCGGCGCTGTTGCGCTCCACTCCTTCACGGATCTGAATTGGGACGTTGCGAGGTTGCCGCGGCGGCTTGGCTTGGTGAAATTTCGGCTCAGTCTGCCCAGCGGAGATATGTTTACGGGTATGAAGGGGAGGTCGTTAGCTGCTTGGCGAACCCGTCTTCTGGAGCTCCTCATCGTTTCTAGACGTCCCGATGTCAGCAAGCGCCTGTATGCCGACATCAGTACCAAGCCCGATCGATTCGCCTCACTTGAGGACACCAAGTCACCGGAGCACCGCGCCGGCAAGAATGTCTACGGGATAGCTCACGACCTGCGAGTCTTAACCGTCGTCCTGCTCCTCTTCATTATCTTTATGGTCATCTTCCTTGCCCTGGTCGTTAAATATGGCTATCTGCCCGACAACGGCGACTACTGGGGCAAATAAGAGTCATCACGACAGACGAGCGTCTCAGATCGGCGATCACGATACGAATACACTGAATACGCGCCACAACCGGCAGGAGGAACCGTGGGCAACCAGATAGTCGTTTTCTCAGTGGGTTACGAAGTAGTCGTTGGATTGTTCTTTCTCTTCCTCGTTCTCGGTGCGGCGTGTTTCACAATGTTTGGTAGGGCACGTCGGCGTTGACACGACGACTAGTTCGCTCTTTTCCTTCTTAACCAGTGTCTCTTCGAAACGATCTGGGCTCAGACGGCCGAGCGTGAAATACCGAGCGGCGGCCGTTGTCGACGTTCTCGACCACCAGACCTCGGAACCTCGCCGGGACCTTGGCGTAAAGGTCACGAACGGGTTGGAGCGGTTACTAGCGGGGCGACGCGCTCGATCGCCGCCGCGACTTCCCCCGCACTCCCTCTCCTGCATCAGCCGCGCGACCCGCTTGCGGCTGATGGGTGTCTCCTGCGGTAGTTCGTAGGGTGGGTCGAGTCGCAGCGAAGCCCACCGCCAGGCGATTGGTGGGTTACGTCCGCTTTGGCGGGCTCCGCCGCCTTACTCCCTCTTGCCGGCCGGTTTCGCCTTGGCAAGGCGATGCTCCACGCCGGCGCGGATAAGCGCTCTCAAGGCGCCCTCGTTGAGCTTGTCACCTTCGTAGATATCGATTGCTCGGCGCCTGTTGCCCTCGAGACTGGCGTTGAAGACCTTTTGCGGGTCGGGGAGGCTCGCGCCTTCGTGCAGCGTCAGCTTCACCTTGTCTTTCAGGATGTTGATGTGGCAGACAATCCCGTTGTGCTCCCACACCGGCGTGCCCGGGCGGCGGGCACTGACCCATTTCCATTCCTCGGTTACCTGAGGGTCAGCATCGTGAATGATTTCCCGAAGTTTGGCGAAAGTCTCCCCGCGCCAGTCCGGGGTTTTGGCGATCAGATCTTCGATGAGTTCGCTTGGATTCGGCATTCTTCCTCCGGATTTCGGCGGCGCCGTGTCAGCCACACGATAGAGCTGCTCCTCGCTCAATGAGAACAGCGGATCGAAGAACGAGCCATAGAGGAGCATTCCCTTTGCCGCCGGAAAGAGGCGACGGACCTGAAGCGGACGAATCCACACGCGGTGCACTCGTCCCACCCGCGGCGATCGCGTTATAGGATGAGATCTTGAACGTGAAACGTGTACTCGTATCGATTGTGGCGATCGCGGGAGCGCTGGCGCTTGCGTCGGCGGGTGGCGCGCGGACGACGTCGTCGGTGCTCGTGTACAGCTGTGGCCCGGGTTACGCGAACCTCTGCCAGGTGAACGCGGACGGCAGCGGCCTCAAACAGCTGACGACCGACGGCAAATCGAACCCGTACGCGAATAGGTACAACAGTCCGTCGCTGTCGCTCAACGGGCGCGAGCTCGCCTACCTGCGCGGCTACAAGCTGTATGTGCTGAATCGCGCCACGGGTCACAAGACCGCGGCGATCTCGAACAACGCGTGGCTCGCGCGGATCAGTCCCGACGGCACGAAGGTCGGCGACCTCGAGGAGTTTCCCAGCGCGACCAGCAGCGGCTGGGTGATGACCGCGTGCGTGTTCAACAGCAACGGCAGCGGAGCGAAGGCGGGTCGCGACTGCGAGGGTTCGACGGGCAGCTTCGGCTTCGCCAAGAGTAACCGTGTGCTGGCGAGCGTCAGCGATCAGCTCGATCCCAAGTACGAGCGCTACGAGGACGGTATCTGCCTGCTCGACCCCGTCAAGAGCGGCTGCGACAAGTTCGTCGCCGCGCAGCTCGGCTACGACCTCTCCGACCCCGCGCTGTCGCCGAACGGCAAGCTGCTGGCGGTCACACGGGCGCTGCCGGGCAAGACCGAAGGTCAGATCGCGCTGTACGACTACGCGACCGGCACGCTTGTGCGGACGCTGACGAACGGCCCGACCGATACGGGGCCGGTGTGGTCTCCGGACGGCTCGAAGCTCGCGTTCGTGCGCGCCGCCAAGAGCATCTACACGGTTGGAGTCGCCGGCGGCGCCTCACGGTTGCTCGTGAAAGGCCGCGCCGTCACCTGGGGATAATGAAGCTCGCGTCGGCCTGTTGAGCCGCGTCGGGAGCGGGGGTCGAATCTTGCGATCCGACATCTGCCGCCGCGACCGCTAGCGTACGGGCACGGCTCGCCACGGAACGTCCCCAACGCTGGAAAGGGGCTCGGGGGGCCGACCGGTTTCCCCGAAGAAGGATGGAGCGCACTAGGGAATCCCTAGTGATCTGGAACGTACCGGGATCGAACCCGATGCCCTCTCGCGTCTCTGGCGGGCCGCTGGTCGTACAGCGCCGGAGGGGATAGTGCTTCTTCGCACAGGCCCGGAGAGCGATGTGCGGCCAGCGGCCCGAGGCGGATCCGGGAGGCCAGTTGCGCCTGGCCGCACGGATCCGCCGGCCAGTGACGCGAGATGGAGCGTACCGGGATCGAACCGGTGACCTCCGGCTTGCAAAGCCGGGGCGAACGTTCGCGCCCGTTCGCGCCCGTTCGCTAAAACGGCCGTTTTCCGGGCCTTTCGCGAAAGCGCTCCGAACGGTACCGCACCCGAGCGAACGTCAAGTGTTGCCATTGTTGCCACGATTAGCGGTCTCCGATCGCAGCGGCGAGCTTCGCGCCGAGCTTCTCGCGGTCCTGTTCGGATAGGCCGGCGTAGATCCGAGCCGTGATTCCAGGGTCGGCGTGCCGAACGAGCGCGGAAGTCTCGGGCAGACTCAGACCGCCCGCGAGCGCGAGCCCGGCGAACGAGTGCCGTAGGTGATGGACTCCGAGCCGTTCCCGACCGTCCCCATTGAGCCCGGCGGCGTCTCCGGCGACGTAAACAGCCCGAAGAACGTTGCGCCGGCTCTGAGGCTTGCCCCGGGTTGTGTGGAACACCAGCGCGTCCCGGTGTACCCGCTGGAGCGAGCGCCCGGCTTGCCGGGAGCGATGCTCCCTCAGTTCCGCCACGAGCCGGGGAAGCAGGGGGACCGTCGCGGCGGACGCGGCGGTCTTCGTCGCCCGGATCGATCCATCCGGCCCGAGCTGACCGGCCACTCGGAGCGTTCGAGCCTTGAGATCGAGATCGCGCCAGTGGAGTCCGAGCGCCTCTGAGACGCGCAGACCGGCGAACGCACACACGGCCGCCACGGGCCGGAAGGTATCCGAGAGCTTCGCCAGTAGGCGCTCGATCTCGTCCGCATCCAGGTAGCGCGGCTCTTTCTGCCGGGCGCTACCGGGTCGGTCGTCTCGATCGAGATCCCGGACGGGGTTGCGCTCGAGCGCGCCAGCCTTGACGCCGAATCGGAACAGGCCCGATGCGGCGATCAGTACGCCCGAGACCGTCGAAGGGGCGAGCGATGCTCCGAGATGATCGACCAGGCGCCGAACGTCTCGAACGCCGACCCCAGCGACCGGACGACTGCCCCACTCTTTGACCACGTAGGCGTCGAGGCGCTGTCGGTAGAGGTCAAGCGTTCGCGGCGAGATACGCCGCCGGGGGTCTCGATGATCGACTCTGAGTGCGAGCGCGTCTAGGTAGTCGGCGACGAGCTCGGAGACGGTCAGAGCGGCAGCTGGCGATCGGAAGGCTTCGCCGCGTGCGTAGTCGGTCTGGAGCGTCCGGAGTTCGGCGATAGCGTCCGTCTTGTTCGCGGCCTTGAGCCGGTGCCGGCGAACCTTGCCGCCGAGTCGGAGTGCAGCCTCGTAGACCGTCGATCCATCGGCGAGCGAGCGTTCGTAGAGTCCGGGGACACGGCGGGAGCCGGAGTAGACCGGCTGGCGCGTGGCCGCTCCGTTCGCGCTAGGCATCGTCTCGCCCCACTAGGCGGAGTTCGGCTCGCATCACGTCGGCGAACTGGTCGGGGGCGACTTCCCTGGCGATCTGCTCGATGGCGCTCATGATCGCGTAGTTAGCGTCCAGAATCGCCTTGTTGGCGGCCAGGATCTCGCGCAACCGCTCGATGGTCTTCGGGTCAGTCACGGTGCGCCTCCCACTCTTCGGCTTCGCGCAAAACGAGCGGGAAGCCCTTATTGGTTATGAGACCGTTCGGCGTTGATATGAAATACCTGCTGGCGGCAGCGGCCGTCTCGATCAGGCGAAACCCTCTCGCCTCAAGGCGCTCGCGCAGCCGGTCGACTCGCGCGGCGTCCGCGTTCGTCATGGTGACCATCTCCAAAGGCAGCGGCCCCGGAGCGCGACGACCTGACCGCCGGCCCCAGGGCCGAGCGGAGGTTACCAGTTGAGGATGCTCAGTCAGGTTGAGCACGGACTCATCCTACGCCTTCCCTCCGAGGCCGTCTACGCTTTCCGCCGAGACGTAGATCCGCCGGCCCTGCCGTCTCGACTCGATCCGCCCGCGGTTGATTCTCATCCGCACGGCGTCCGGAGTGCAGTCGAGACGCTCGGCTGCTTGCTCGAGGGTCAACCACTTCGGCGAGCTACGCGGCGAGTCGAGATCGGCGAGCTGGCGCGCTACCTCATCGGCGACGAGCTCGGCCAGGGCGCCGACGAGCTCCGGCGAGAGCGCAGCGAGTAGACGATCGCTCGGGCTCATTCGCTCGCTACTCCATCGAGACGGGTTCCGAGCCTGCCGGCGGCGCGGGCAAGATCGAGAAACTCGGCAAACTCGAGCACGACGATCGGCGCGCGGTCATTGTGACGAGCAACGACGAGCAACCAGGGCTTGCCTTCGCGCTTCCCCTGCGAGCGCGCCTGCTCGAGCATCCGGCCTTCAGGGACGCCGCGCTTCGATCGCTTGCACTCGACCGACCACGGTACGCCTACCACGTCCGAGACGGCGGAACCGGCCGGACCCGTTCGCCTTCCGCCGAGCGCGGTAGCGACGCGGCGCTCAAGGTCTTTCCATGCGCTAGAAGGGGATGTCATCGTCAGGCTCTCCGAAATCAGATTTGACCCGTCCGAGCGACCCGGTCCCCGACCCGTCCCCCCCCGTAGGGGGGTTAGACGGGTCAGACGGGTGGATACCGGCACCCGTCCCGGACCCGGTCGGAGACGGGTCGGACGGGTTAGAGATCGAGTAGAGACGAGCACCACGCGAGCCGGGATTCTCTTCGATCGAACCCTCACTCACGAGCTCATCAACGGCGCGCAGGACGTACTCCTTTGAACCCCCGACCTCGCGGGCGATCGTGGTCCGGCTCAAGGGCTCGCCGCGTTCCTTTAAGTGGCGAAACACCTTCGCCATTAGCTCGGTGGGCTTCCAGCCGTCGCCGGCCTCCCGGCGCTCTGAGTGTTCGATCGACCAGGAGATCGCGTATGTCTCCGGGTCACTCTTTAGGCGTAGCTCGCAGGTGTGCGGCTTCTGCAGCGACGCCGGTCGGTCCTTGTGAGTGGTGATTCGGATCAGGGCTTCTCGGCCGTGCCCGAAAGGATGGACGGTCTCGAAGCCGAGATGAACGTCCGCGAGCGCCAGCTTCCGCTCGGAGGCGATCGAGAATCTGCCGCGGCCGTCCCGGTTCTTCGGCAGGTGGTCAGTCAAGACGACGGCCGCGCGACCGACGCGCAGCGGGGCGATCACCTCCCGGTGGAATCGCTGCACGTCGACGGCTGAATTCGGATCGCAGCCTTGGAGCTCGAGAGCGGCCGTGTAGGAGTCGATCACCACGAGGTTAGGGCGCCGGTCTTCTACGAGGCTCGCGAGATCCGCCAGAATCGCGCCGCCGCGGAGCGGCTCTTGCGGCTCGAGGAAGACCACCTGTGAGCAGTCGTCTAGGCCGCAATCTTGGAACCACGTTCGCGCTCGCCGGGCGCCCATCTCGAAGTCGATAACCAAGACGGTGTTGCCTCGCCTGATCTCTTCGATGCAGTCGATGTAGGCGCTGAGGGTTTTCGCGCTCTCGGGCTCGCCGCTGCGAATGTGAACGCAGCCGGCGTAGGTAAAGCCGAGCCCCACTGTCGGCAGTTCTGCCGGCGCGTCGGCGTACTCGTCAAGGTTGACCGGCGTCCACGAATGCGCGCGGAGATCCGGCTCGGGGCTGAAGTCGATCACGCCGCCTCCTCCAACTCGCTCTCGCGCTCGTGCCAGGCGGCGTAGCGATGGCCTACGAGCTCACCCGGCCACGTGAAGGTTTGCCCGCATTCACACCGGAACGCGCGCTCGCCCTCGGGTGCGTCCTCGAGCACGTCGAGCAGCACGTCGACCGCGCCTTGCTGGTCACCGTCCTCGAGCAGTTCGAGCGCGTAGACGAGTCGAGCGCGAAGCCGTGCGCTACCGGATGCGACCACTGGGCGGCCTCGTTCTCTCGTTGCCGAGAGTCGAAGTGGCCGCCTGTGATCGTAAGAGGATCTGTGGCGTGAAGAGGGCACGCGCCCTACCCGCGGAGAAGCGGTCCGCGTGGCCGCGCAACTGACCGGCGCGATCGAGAACGATTACGCGGGAATCAGAGCCGAGTTCGTTCATGTCGGTCATGTTGGGTCATTAGCGGCTCTGATTCTATAAAAGTCATCGGTCGGATAGATAGCCGACGCGGCGAGTATGCTTCGGGCGTCGATCCAGTCGGCATCATTAGCCCGGTTTTTGCGCCGCCTTCACGGGCGGCGCTTCCGGTTTCCAGGGCTCGCTCGAGCACTACCAGCCCACCTGCAAACAGGCAACCGACAACCCGGTGACCTCCGAGAGCGTGAAGTTCGCGTTCCCGCTGATGTCGTTGTAGACGGCCGGCGGGAACGGACCGGCCATCAGACGGCCCTCAATTCGGCTGCTTGCCGTCTCAACCGCTTCGCTTCGCCGCGGAACATATGCGCCGTATCGCGGTCGGGCGGCCTCCCGCTTTTTGGGTGCTCGCAGTTCTTCGCGCTCTTCTCGAAGCGCTCCGCCCGCTCGAGCAGCGTGGCGACCTCGTCTTCGATCGGCTCGGGGCCGCTCTCAATTCTTCGCATCTCGTACCTCCTTGAGGATTGTCGTCTGGCGTGTCCGCCCCCATCTCGCCTCGGCTGCCTTGCGGGCGGCCCGAGTGCCGGGTGACTCTTCAGCCGGCGGGTCGATCTTCAATTCGTGGAGGAGCCGGAGCTGCGCGAGCCTGAGCTGACGGGCCTCGGCAAGGCAAGGGTTGAGGACTGGCTGATTACGGCTTCCTCGAACGACCAACCCATCGCGGTCGACGGCGGCATCGAGTAGCGCGAGTTCGTCAGCGCAGCGGCAAGCCCTCTCAAGGATGTGTAACTCCCGAGCATCGAGTTCGTAGCTCGCTGGAACGCTGGCAACGATCGCCTTCCAGAGCGACGTGCCGGCGGTGTCGAGACTGGTCGGCACCCTTGGAGCGCGCTTAGCGGACACGATCCGCCTCCGCCTTGCGAAGCCTGCGCTCCAACTCGTTCACCCGCGACTCTAAGGACGACGGCGCCAGCCGACGGCGCGACTCTTTTTCGACTCGCCCAACCTCCGCGTATGCGGCTATTGAGCCGGGGAAATCCCCACGTTCACGCGCCTCGCGCGAGGCCTTCATGGCCACAACCAGGCGAAGCGACTCATCGGCATTTAGCGGCATTTCAGCCTCCTAAGGTCGTTTGCAAGCCGTGCAGTATGTTCGTGCTCATTGCAACTCGCATGTTTTTGCGTGCTCACTTTCCTAGGCGCTGACCCCAGCGGTACTTGGGGGGTTCGCCTAGTGGTGATGCCCCACCCCCTGAGAGAACGAGCGCGAACGAGGAGACCGGCCCGACTGGTCCGAAGAGTCGAACCGATCCCTTCGCCCGTATCGCGCCGCCTAGAGTCGGCGCAATCCTCTCCCCGAGTAGCGCTCAACCGCCTGTCGCGCGACCAGTAGACGCGGTCACGGCGAGCGGCACGGTCGGGGTGAGTTGGTTGGTTCATGGTCATCTTGGTTCGCCTCGTCCTGCTTCCTCCCGTAGGCGCTGGCGTTCGCTCTCGCGTCCACGTTGGATCGCGTCGACGCGTTGCCGTGCGTTCTCAGTCGCAACCTCGGCGACCGATGCGGGGTCGTCTCTGATCGCATCCACCACGCCGTCTAGATCGGGCAGGACAGGCGCGACCAGTCGCTCTCTAAACGCCTGCCGTTCGCGTAAGACGGACGCGCGACCTTCGAGGTAGTGCAACCGCGCGGATGCGAGGTCGGCGCGATATTGGAGATCGCCCGCATAGGTATCTGCGTAGCCGCTCGCATGCGGCGGCTCGAACGGAAAGCGCCGCCCTTCGGTCTCGATCGGTTGCAGGGCGCGGTTCATCGCGTCGACGTCCCCGCCTGCTTCAGCACACCAGCGCGCGAGTGCGGCCGCGTCCGCCTCGTCTCGGGCGGCGGCGGCGAGGAGATCCGCTACGTTCGTCACCGTTTCGCCTTCTCGACTGCCCGGTGTAGGGCCATGCCGGCCGCGCCACGGCAAGCGCCGAGCGCGTCGATTTTCTGGAGCGCCTTCGCGGCCATGATCTCGCCAGGGTCCGTGCCGTGCTCAAGCGCCGAGTGGGCGGCTACTTTGCGGATCGTGCCGAACGTCTCGACTAGATCGCGACCGGCGATACCTCGGCTCTCAAGTAGCGTCCTGCCGTAGTTTGTGGTCAGCGCGGCGACGATCTCGCGGTTGCCGGATTGAGCGAGTGCGATCGCTTTGGCCGCTGCGGCGTCGCCGGTCGAATTGCCGAACGCGAGTCTGAGTTCATCTCGAGCAAGCGGTTCGCGATCCTGAGCGAGCCGCGGTAGCGCGCGAGCAGTAAGGGCCTCGCGTCCTGCTTCGATCGCTGCCGCGATCCGCCGATCAGCTTCCTTACCCCGCGCAGTGGCGCCCGCGATCAACTCGCCCCGGAGCCGCCTGTCGCCGGCCACCGGCCGAAGGTCGCGGCTCTTGTTCAGTTCTACGGTGTCCGATTCGAGTCCGCGGGGAACCGCTACGGCGTCGGCGACCGCGGCCTGGATGTCGCCGGCGAAGTCATGGACGGCCTGCCCGAGCTCGGGTGCATTGAGTCCGAGTTCGGCCATCGTGCCCGAGCAGTGACGCAGGGCAAATTCGCCGTTGTCGAATTCTGTCTCGGTCATGGTCGCGGCACCTTACCGAGCGCATCGCGAGCCTTCTCGATCTCGGCCTCGGCACGGGCGGCCGCCGCAGCCTTGCGGGTCGGATTGTCGAGGATCGCGTTTCTGAGTATCCGAGTCGCCGCGTCCGCGGCCTCATGCGCCACGGCGATCGCGTCGCGTCCTTTCAGTGGCATGGGTTCTTCTCCTTGCTTTTGAGATCAGCGAAGCGGATGCGAATAGTGCGCCCGTAGCGCACCGCTGGCAGTTCTTCGCGGCGCACCCAGCGACGGATTGTCGACTCGTCTACATCCAGGTGCCTTCTCGCTTGATCGACGGTAAGCATGTCGTCGTCAGCGTAGGTTTCGGGTTCGGCGGATAGCGAATCCGTATTCGCTTCTGCACGTTCTTGCCCGTTCGTGCCCGCTTGCGGCGTTGAGCGCAGCGCGGCGGCTGCGATCTGTTTGAAAGCGGCTTTGACCTCGGGCGGAGTCGAGTAGCCGTTTCTCTTCCGCATCTTCGGCCACTCATTGAGCGCGGCGGCCAGATACTCGGCGACGCGATGGGGGTCGTCGGAGAAATCGATCAGGAAGCTCATCGCCCGCCTCCTGCGAGGGCACGTCGAAGCGCCCGCCCTAGCGGCGGGTCAGGTGGCGGCGGGTCTTCGCCGTCTAAGTGAGGTTCGCTGCGAGCCCTGCGAGTTGCACCGGTGCGGCGAGCCCGCCTAGCGCTCGGCCGGCGGGAGGGTCCACGACGCGAGAAGTAGCGATCGGGGCGTCGCAAACGAGACTGCATCCGCCCGAGTCGTCGCCAGCTGATCGGGCCGGCTGCGTAAGGTTGGACAATCGAGGCGGTCATGCTGCGATCGCCTCCGCGTGGTGCCGGATTAGGTTGACGGAGTACCAGTACGAGAGTGGTTCGTCGCCTTCGTACTCCGTGAATATCGGCGCGATCATGGTCTCCCGACAAGCCCTGAGCCTCTGCCAGCCGTCGAGCACCATCCCTTCATGGAGCACGATCGGATCAAGGAGACCGTGCGCGCGGATATCTTCGGCGAATGACTCCCACGCCTCCCCTTCAATGTCGGGCAGTCGCCCTCGAACAAGGTGGTGCTGGTCAAGGTCATCTGCTCGCCGGAGAGCATGAGAAAGCCGTCTCGCCTCTCCCTCTGTCCTAGGTGCTGGCAGTCCTGCGACCGTTACATCTGTAACGGTTTTCGCCGCTGCGATGAGTTGGCGCCCGCGTGAATCCGAGAACCCCCATCGCTCGTCGCAGTACGCCTTGAACGTCGAGTGCGTCTGTCTGTAGAGCCGGCGGTCTCGGATCTCTCGGAGCGCTTCACCGACCTCTACGAACGTGTGTAGACCGCGCTCGATAACTTCCTCGAGATTGGTCAAGCAGGCGACCTCCACGGCCACCAACTCGGAACCCTGCTTCTCTGTGTGCATCGCTTAACCTTTCGTAGATCCCTTCGCCTCCGAGGGATCAGCCGCCGGGGCGCCCCGGCGGCCTACGCTAGGAAGCGATGAGCCGAGGGTAGCGCGCCGGTCGGACGCGCCTATCTCGGCTCGATCTGTCCGACCAGTGAGAAGCGGCGGGCGCCCTCCTCGGTCAAGCGCCAGCGCCCGGGCTCGATCTGCTCGGCGATCCCTTGCCGCTGCCAGTCGAGAAGCCAGTTCGCCAGCGCCGCCTGCTCGACTCTGATCCGCTGCCGGCACAGACGAGCTGCGAGTTCGGCCACGGCGAGCGACGTAGGCGCCCCGTCCAGCCCGTCCCGACCCGTCCCTGCGTCTGAGAGCGCATCGAGCGTGTCTCCGGCTGCCGGGATCGTTAGAGAGCCGCTCACGGCTTCCGGCCACGGTCGACCGCCTCATCCGGGCCGAGCGTTGCCATTTTGTTGCCACGCGGCCGGCGGCGTTGCCTTCCTAGAAAACGAGACAGCGCGCCTAGCAGGGCTTTCGTATGATGGAGCGTACCGGGATCGAACCGGTGACCTCCGGCTTGCAAAGCCGGCGCTCTCCCAGCTGAGCTAACGCCCCGTCGCTCGCAGTGTAGCCCGCCTGCGGTTCGCTCCCTTCCTTCCGTCGCGAGCCGCCCTGCCGGGCGCCTGGGTTTGTCGCTCGAGCAGTCCTATACTCGTCGAGTGTCGAGAAACGCCGCTCTCGTCTCGCTAGCGCTTCTTCTCGTAGCCCCGCTCGCCTTGCCGAGCTCAGGCCTTGGCAGCTCGCGACTCGTGCCACTGCCCAAGCTGTACAGGCTGCACACCTTCAAGTTGAACCTCGACCGCGACTCCGCGTTGGAGCGCGTGCAGATCTTCGACCTGCGCCAGGGCGAGATGTCGACCCCGAGGACCAACTTTCGGGTCGAGGATCGCCGCAACGGCGCGTGGTCCTACGCTCAGGTCGAGAGTATCTTCCAGAGCCCGGGGAGCAGCGACAGTGGGCTCGTACAGGCGTGGGCCCGCGACCTGAACGGCGACCGTCGCGTGGAGATCGCCGTGCGCGACTATGCGACGCCTTCGGTAGGCGAGACGCTGACGCTCTTCCGGCAGAAGACCGCCCACTCGCTCGCCTTCTCGAAGTTGCAGAAAGTTGTAGGCGATCAAATCGTCATCGCCCGCCGCAAGTCGCCGGTCAGGTGGAAAGTCCTGATCAAGGCCAACCACGCTCCCGACAGCCGCGACCACCACGAGCTCTGGGCCTGGTCGCCGGCCAAGGGCACGTGGCTCTGCAAGACGGACTGCGTTCCTCGCTGAGAGCACGAAGAGCGGGCCCTCAAGTCAGCCGCCGTTGCGACCGACAGCGCGGGCACGGATCACCCAACGCCGTCCCCAACCACTCAGCACTCACTTCCCTTCCAGCTCCGGTCGGCCCGCCACGCAACTAGGGACAGATCGAGACACACGCGCCGTAGGCATGGTGGCTCGTGCGAAGGGATCGCGGGCGAAAGCCATAGTGGGAGCGTTCCCATCACCAGTAAATCTCCATCTAGCTGGGGAAATGTACCGACAGAGGCGTTGAGCTTGACAACGCTCCCAAAGCGTGTTAGAAGCAACCCTTCAGATGAGAGGCCGACGGCTGAAGGCCGGCGCCCACGCCGTTTCGGGCGCTTCACGGTCGCGATCCGCATGGCCTATGGGGAGTTCGACGAAGGAGATCAGGTATGTCAAGAACAGCGAGGGGTTGCGGCTCCCTGAGACGCATTCTCTACGGTGCCATCGTGGCGGTGTCGGTCCTGGTAACGGCGATAACGCTGTTGACGGGGTCGGCCTTCGCGACGGCCAGCCATCGAGCGAGCGCATGGCACCACGCATCGGTCGCCATGCCATCGCCGCTGCCTGGCTTCAAGCTGGTCTGGAAGGACGACTTCAACGGCCCCGCCGGTTGGCCGCTCTCGCCGGCCAACTGGATCTACGACACCGGCACCGGCTACAGCTGCGCAGGCTGCCCGACCCAGTGGGGTACGTTCGAGATCGAGACGATGACGAAGAGCACTCGGAACGTCTCGCTCGACGGTCACGGCGACCTGAAGATAACGCCCGTCCGGGACGCCAACGGCAACTGGACCTCTGGCCGGATCGAAACGCGGAGGACGGATTTCAGCGCCGGGAATAACGGCATCCTGCGCGTGGAGGCCGCCATCCGGCTGCCCCAGACCGGCATCGGTCCAGAGGCCGCCGGCTACTGGCCCGCCTTCTGGATGCTCGGTGCGCCCTTCCGGGGCAATTATCTGAACTGGCCGTCGATCGGCGAGATCGACATCATGGAGAACATCAACGGCCGGCCGACCGCGTTCTCGACTCTTCATTGCGGTACCGCTTCGGGCGGGCCGTGCAACGAGACCAACGGCATCGGCGGCACGATCGACAACACGACGCTTCAGGACGGCTACCACGTCTACGCCATGGAGCTCGACAAGAGCGTGCAGCCGAACCAGTTGCGCTTCTATCTCGACGGGACCAACTTCTTCACGATCAACTCGACCCAGGTCCCGGCCGACACCTGGCAGAGCGCAACCGATCACGGCTTCTTCGTGATCCTGAACGTGGCCATGGGCGGGTCATTCCCGTGGGCCGAGTGCAACTTCTTCCCGCACGCCGGCGGCTGCAGCGGCTCGACCTCGTTCCCGGAGGTCGTCACGCCCAACACAGTCTCCGGGAAGCCGATGAAGGTCGCCTACGTGGCGGTCTACAACAAGACGCCCATCCCGAAGAAGAGGTAGGAGGAGGGATAGGCACAGGAAGGGGAGGGTGCTAGCGGCACACCCTCCCCTCCCGCTCCCAGGGGATCGTTGCCGTCGAGGCGCGGCAGGCGAGGGCGCTCTCCGGCTGGAGTGTCCTGCGACGATCGTCTGCGTCCGCCGCTCTAGCAGACAGAATATGCCTGTGATGAAGCTGCTCTCCGATCCCCCGACCGGCTCGCTGTGATGGATACCGAGAGAAAAGGCACGACGCCTTCGGGCGTGACCACGCTCAGGGATGTCGCGCGTGTTAGCGGCTTCTCCACCTCGACCGTTTCGCGCGCGTTGACGGGCACCGGCTCGGTCGATCCGAAGACGAAGGCAGCGATCGGCTCGATCGCTCGCGACCTCGGCTACAGGCCGCATGCCGCCGCGCGCTCGCTCGTGACCCGTCGTTCGCACGTTCTCGGAGTGATCGTCGCCACCCTGGAGCCCCACCGCCGCATCAGCCATCCCTTCCTGCGCGAGGTACTGGAGGCGATGAAGTTCAGCGCCGGCGAAGCGAACTACGATCTCTTGCTCATCGCCGGTCATCCGGAGGAGTCGGCCGAGCACTACGTTCATCGGGCGCTTTCACGGCGTGTCGACGGACTCGTCCTGCTCGGCATCGACCGAAGCGAGATCGACCGCGGCGGAAGGGAGGTCCGGGAGCTGGCGACTGCAGGCGTACCGACCGTCTGCATCGACGTCGACATCAGAGTCTTCGGGCCGTGGTTCGGGTACGTCACCTCCGACAACGTCGGCGGCGCCAGAATGGCGGTGCGGCACCTGCTCGAGCTCGGGCGTCATCGGATTGCCTGCTGCACGGGTCCCCTGGATACGCCGCCGGGCAACGAACGGCTCGTCGGATACAGGCAGGAGCTCGAAGAGGCCGGGGAGCTCTACCGCGACGAGAACGTGATCGTGGCAGATCTCACAAAGGAGGGCGGCTACCGGGCTATGCGCCGCCTGCTGTCGTTGCGAGATCTGCCGGACGCCGTTTTCGTCGGTGGCGACCTGATGGCGATTGGAGCCATGGAGGCAATCTTCGAGGCGGGGATGACGGTGCCCGACGACATCGCGATCGTCGGCTTCGACGACATCGAGGCGGCCTCGATCGTTCGGCCGTCGCTGACGACCATCCGCCAAGACGAGGATGGCCTAGCCCGCGCGGCCGTGACGATGTTGGGCGAGATGCTCCGCGGACTCGAACAGGTCGATCGCCATCACGTCGAAGCCGTCGAGCTGGTCGTCCGCGAGTCAACGCTGGGGCCTGGCGCCGTCCCTCCGAAAATCTAGAAGACGAGGCCGGAGCGTCAGTCGAACTTGGCTGCGAGGGGCCGGGAGAACCCGGGCGCGACGGTGCGTACCAGACCGACTCTAGGCTGCAGAGCGTTCGATTCGTTCCTCGGTGCGGGCGCGGCGGAGGATCTTCTCGCGATCGCCGAAGCGGATGGCCGCGCGCACGCTGCGCTGCTCGTCCCAGAGCTCCTCGATCTCGCGCTCGAGCTGGTTGAGCTCGTTGCGGACGGCCGGGTCGTGGCCCTCGGATAGCGCATGGTAGAGCTCGGCGCGCCGGTCGCTCGCCCGCTCGATCTTCTCGCGAATCTCCTCGAGAGTCTTCATACCCCTGCAAACGTCGTTGGCCGCAAGGTATTCCCCAAAAGCCGCCAACTCATTCGCCGGGTTGAGAGGCAGTTCGGACGACGTTCTCAGGCCGCCGCGACCGACCTGCGCGGGCGCGGCTCAGCAAACGCGGTCCCCAACCACTCACCTCGGACCCCGCGTTCAACTCCGGTTAGCCCGCCACGCAAACTCGGAGCAGACGAAGCACACGCGCCGCAGGCGCGGTGACTCGTGCGCAGGGGTCATATCGCCGAAAGTCTTCGCCGGCTTTGCCGGCGGACTTTCAGCGGAGATTCAGCGGAGAACGAGCGCCATCAACGCCTTCTGGGTGTGCAGGCGATTCTCGGCCTGGTCCCAGACTGCCGAGCGGGGCCCGTGCACGATCTCCTCCGAGATCTCCTCGCCGTAGTGCGCCGGCAGGCAGTGCATGACGACCGCCTCGGGGCCCGCGAGCTCCAGCAACCGATCGGTGATCGCGTAGCCCTGGAACGCGACCAGGCGCTCTTCCTGCTCGTCCTCCTCGCCCATGCTCACCCAGACGTCGGTGTAGAGGACGTCGGCGCCAGCCGTCGCCTGCTCGGGGTCGCGCAGGATCTCGATGCTGCTCCCGGATTCCGCCGCCGCCTCACGCGCGTCCGCCTGCGCCTGCTCCGTGGGCTCGTAGCCGGCGGGAAAGGCGCCCACGAAGTTCATGCCGAGCTTGGCCGCCGCGACCATCAGCGAGGCGCAGACGTTGTTACCGTCGCCGAAATAGGCGAGGCGCACCCCGTCGAGCCGGCCGAAGCGCTCGCGGATCGTCATCACGTCGGCCAGCGCCTGGCAGGGATGCGAGCTGTCGGTGAGCGCGTTGATCACCGGGACGCTGGAGTAGCTCGCCAGCTCGTCCACGTCGGAGTGGGGGCCGGTGCGGATGACGATCGCATCGACGTAGCGCGAGAGCACGCAGGCCGTGTCCTTGAGCGTCTCGCCGCGGGCCAGGTGCGTGTGCGCCGCCGTGATGCTGACCCCGGTGCCGCCCAGCTGGCAGATACCGACCTCGAACGAGACGCGCGTGCGGGTCGAGGCCTTGTTGAAGATCAGCGCCAGCGAGCGGCCCGGAAGAAGCTTGTGCGGCCGGCCCCTGGCGAGCAGCATCTTCAGCTCGTCGGCCAGATCGAGCACCGATATCAGCTCGTCGGGCTTCCAGTCCGCGACGCGGAGGAAATGCCTTCCCTTGAGTGCGCTGGTCGGCAGACTCGCCATGAGAAGGCGCTGAGTTTAGCTATCCTCAGCCTTGACAATACGAGGCTTAGGTTTTATTCTTCCATCGCTATCAAGGAACAGAAGGGAGGAGACGAGATGGCCACATTGGTTCGATTCGATCCGTTCAGGGAGCTCGCCGGCCTCCAGAACGAGATGGGCAGGATGATGAGCGACGCCTTCGCCGGCAGTGCCGGTGAGCGCAGCTCGCGCCGCTGGATCCCGGCTCTGGATGTCTGGGAGAGCGAGGACGAGATCGTCTACGCATTCGACCTGCCGGGCATCCCCGAGGAGAAGATCTCGGTCGAGCTCGAGGACGGCACGCTCAGCGTCAGCGCCGAGCGGGAGCGCGAGGAGACCAGCTCTCACGACGGCTTCCATCGCTACGAACGCCACTTCGGCACGTTCGAGCGGACGATCTCGCTACCGGTCGGCGTGACCGAAGCCGACATCAAGGCGAGCTACTCGAACGGAGTGCTCGAGCTGCACGTGCACAAGCCCGAGCAGCCCAAGCCGCACCGCATCCCGGTCGCCGGCACGAGCGCGATCGAGGGCAAGGCGCACAAGAGGGATTAGCCCCTGGCTGCGACGGTTGAATGGGAGGCGGCCCAGGCCGTCTCCCACTTGCTTCAGTCGAGCGCCTCTTCCAACTCGGCCGCGAGCGCGGAAAGCTCGAGCCGCGAGCCGTCGAGCTGGTGAAGTAGCTCGTCGGCGCTCAGGCGCTGCCCCTGCGACCAGAGCTCGCGCAGCAGCTCTCCCGCCTCGAGGCGCTTGAACCACTCGCGCCCGAAGCGCTCGCAGAGAGCCGTGCGAACACGCGCCTCGAAGGCCCAGGCGCGCAGGTACGACGTGCAGTAGAAGCCCTCGTCGAGATCGCGCAGGTAATCGGCCGGGCTCGGCTCGATCAGGATCGCGGCCTGCAGCAGTGTGACGTAGCGTGCCGGCATACCGCTCAGGTCGCTCGCCGCGTACAGCTCGAGCTCGTAGAGGAGCTTGGCGCAGTAGCGGCGCACGTAGTAGAGCTTCTGTGTCGCTCCCTCGCGGCAGAGCTCGAGCGCATCCTCCTCGCCGAGTAGTCTCGTCAGCCAGGTCGGGGTGGAGATCATCCCCTCGAACAGGAAGGCCCAGCCCTCCGTAACCGCATCGTCGCCGAGGCGACGGTACTCGAAGTCGAGACCCGCCGAGGTGTGTGCGAAGTGCTCCGTGTGACCGGCCTCGTGGAAGAGCGCCCGCCAGTCGTCCGGGCCGCCGATCGGGCTGATCACAAGTGCGATCCGGTTTGGTATCTCGATCGTCGCGCAGAAGGCGCGCGGCGATTTGCTCGGTCGCGAGGCGACGTCGATCTCGACGTTCTTCTGGCTGCGCAGGTCGATGCCGAGATCGGTCAGGGTCGCCTTGAGCGCCGCGAGCATACGCTCGGCCGGGAAGGCGGCATCCCAGTGCTGGGCGCGGAAGAGCCGGGGCGTGTCGTGTCGGGCCACCTGGTCGAGGCGAAGCCCGAGCCGCATGTCGAGCAGCCGCTCCAGCGCGCGCTCATAGAGCTTCTCGGTCTCCGCGAGGAAGGAGCGGCACTGGGCGGCCAGATCGTCGAGCGGCAGACCGAAGTGCCGGTAGAGATCGATCGCCGACTCGCTTCCCAGCTCGAGCACGGCCGCGCGCAGACGCCTGCGCAGCTCGAGCTTGATCGGGTTGAGCTCGTGCTCTACCAGGGCGCAACGGGCTCGTTCGAGCCGCTCTCGGCGCTCGCGGTCTTCGGAGTTCGCGATCTCGGGACCGAGCATACGAAAGGCGATTCGCTCGCCGCCGAGCTCGGCGCTCAACTCGGCCTCGAGCGTCGCCAGGCGCTCCTCCTCGGCCCGCGTCAGCGCCCCTAGGTAGCCCTCGCAGGCGAAACGCCAGAGCTCGCGCATGCGCCCGTCGCCGTCGACGCGCTCGCCGAGCCAGCGCGCTTGTTCCAGCGAGGTGAGATCGCTGTAGCGCTCGTGGATCGCTTCGAGCTCCAAACTAGGCTTGAGCCCGGCGAAGTGGAGGTACGTCTCTTCCTCGAGCTCCGCGATGAAGCGGTCGGCCCGCGCGCGGTATTCGTCCAGCGACTGCTCGGGTCCCGGGCTCCCCGCCATGCGCCTAGGATAATGGCGTGCGCGAAATCTCTTTAAAAACCGAGCGGAAGACCCAGGTCGTCGACATCACCGCGTTAGTGCGCGAAGCGCTCGGCGAGAACGTCGAAGGTTCGGCCGTGCTCGTCTACGTCCCGCACACCACGGCCGGTGTAACGATCAACGAGCACGCCGATCCGAACGTCGCCCGCGACCTGGAGATGTCGCTGGAGCAGATCGTGGACGACGGCTGGCCCTTCAAGCACTGGGAGCCCGGCGACGAGAATGCGTCCTCGCATATTCGCACCGCGCTGATCGGTCCGCAGGTACTCGTTCCGCTCAACGGCGGTAGGCTGGCGCTCGGCACCTGGCAGGGGATCTTCTTCTGCGAGTTCGACGGGCCGCGCTCGCGCAAGGCGTACGTCACGGTGCTGGCCGGCAGGGACTGAACGGATCCGGTGGCCGCCGTCCACGACAGTGACCGGGAGTACACCGAGCGACTGATTCGGCTGGAAAGCGCGTGGTGGAAGAGGCTGCTTCGGGTTCAGGCTCCGTACCGCTGGAACCTGAGGAGGATGCGGCTCGGGCTCACGCTCGACGTGGGCTGCGGTATCGGCCGCAACATCGAGCACCTCGGCGGCAACGCGGTGGGTGTCGATACGAATGCCTATACGGTGGCGGAGGCTCGAAAGAGGGGATTCCGCGCCTACACTCCGGCGGAGTTCGCCTCCTCTGAGTGGCAGCGCGAAGCTGCCTTCGATTCGATCTTGCTCGCGCACGTGGCCGAGCACATGCGTCGCGACCAGCTAGTTGAGCTTCTGAGCGAGTATCTCCCTGCGCTTCGTCCGGGCGGGCAGGTCGTTCTCATCACCCCGCAGGAGGTGGGCTTCCGTAGCGACCCCAGCCACGTCGAGTTCATGGATCTCGACCGGCTCCGCGGCGTCGCCGACGAGCTCGGCCTGCTGCGCGTGCGCGACTCGTCCTTCCCGCTACCGCGGCGGTTCGGTCGCATCTTCCGGCACAACGAGTTCGTCTCGGTCAGCCGCAAGCCATAGCTCGGCGAGCACGGGCGTCGGCTGGCCTTGGCGGACGAAACGCCGTGGCATGGCTCAACTCGCCGAGTACACGACCGTGACCGACGCGCTCACCTCCACGCGACCGCGCTGAACGGGCACCGCCAGGGATGGTGCCTTCTCGGCTGTGCTGTCGAACGCCGCGTAGATCGGCACGACGTTTTCGACCCCTTCCTTGATCGAGGCGGGCTTGCCCAGGCTGAGACCGACGTGCTTGGCCATCGAGGCGGCGTTCGCATGAGCTTCGTCCAGCGCCTTGTTGAGCGCTTTCTCGTAGGTGAGGTTGGTGTTTTCCTGCGAGAAGGTGGGCCCACTCTCCAGGTTCGCGCCGGCCGCCGTGACCTTGGTGATCAGATCGCCGGCCTTCAAGACCTGGTGCAGGTCGACGCTGACCGAGTTCGAGGCGCTGTAACCGGTCGTGGTCCCGCTCGAGTTGGTAGTCGGATTGACGCTGACCTGTTCCGTCTGAATATCGCGCGCGGCCACGCCCTCCCTCTTGATCACCGCGATCACGTGGTGCATGGCGTACGAGTTGGCGCTCAGCGCCGTGTTCGCGCTGGCGCCGTTGGAAGTCACGCCGAAGGAGAAGTTGGCCAGGTTCGGCGTCGCCTTGACGGTCGCGCTGGCGCCGACGGTTATCGTCCTCTTCGTTGAGCGGGAACGGGAACCGCAGGCGGTGAGCAGTCCGAGCGCAAGTAACGCGGCGAGCAGAGCGGCGAGAGTTGAGCGCTTCATCGATCCTCCCAGGTGAGCAGTTGGAGAGATTCTGACGGGACGGGCGGCGGCTCCCGTGCCCGTCGACTCGGATACGTCGCCGGCGCCCGGTCTCGTCACAGCTACGCTGGCGGTTCATGGCCGCGCCCGTCGCCAAGGAACAGGAGCTCGAGCTCCGGATCGAGTCGCTCGCCTTCGGCGGTAATGGCGTCGCGCGCCTGGAAGGCTTTGTCCTCTTCGTCCGCCGTGGCCTTCCCGGCGATCTGGTGCGCGCCCGCGTGACCAAGGTGAAGCGCAGCCACGCCGAGGCCGAGACGGTAGAGGTGCTGGAGCCCGGCCCGAGCCGAGTCGAGGCACCCTGCCCGTACTTCGGTGCCTGTGGCGGCTGCCGCTTCCAGGATCTCGCCTACGAGGTGCAATGCGAGTCGAAGGCCGCTCAGGTGCGTGACGCACTCGTTCGCATCGCCGGCATCGCCGAGCCGCCGCTCGAGCCGATCGTCCCGGCCGAGGAGATCTACGGCTACCGCAACAAGCTCGAGTACTCGTTCGCGACGACCCCCGACGGCCCGGCGCTCGGCTTCCACGTCGCCGGCCGCTGGGACGAGCTGCTGCCGATCGAGCGCTGCCTGCTCACCACCGAGCTCGGAAACGGCATCCGCCAGGCGGTCACGGAGTGGGCGCGCGAGGAGGTGCTCGAGGCCTACGACCAGAAGCAGCACCGCGGCTATCTGCGCCACCTCGTCGTGCGCGAGGGTCGCAACACCGGCCAGGCGCTCGTGATGCTCGTGACCGCGACCGACAAGCCGTTCGACACCGACTTCCTGGTGCGCTCGCTGGCGAAGTTCCCCGAGCTTCGCTCGATCTACTGGGCGGTGAACGACGGCGAGGGCGAGACCACGAACGTTCCCTCCGAGCTGATCTGGGGCGAGGAGGCGATCGAGGAGGAGCTCTGCGGGCTTCGCTTCCGGATCCGCCCCAACGCCTTCCTGCAGACGAACACCGGCATGGCCGAGCGCCTCTACGAGCTCGCAGGTGAGCTCGCCGGGCTCACAGGCGAGGAGACCGTCTGGGATCTCTACTGCGGCACCGGCACGATCGGGCTCAGCCTGGCTCGCCGGGCTCGCTCGGTCTGGGGAATCGAGATCTCCGAGGAGTCTGTCGCCTGCGCGCTCGAGAACGCGGAGCGAAACAGCGCCGGCAACATCGCCTTCTTCGCCGGCAACGTCGGTGAGGTCGTGCGCGACTTGCTTGAGCGCTCCGGTCCGCCCGACGTTGTCGTGGTCGATCCGCCCCGCGCCGGGCTCGCCGGTAAGGCCCTGCGCCGCCTGGCCGAGATCCGCGCGCCGCGCATCGTCTACGTCTCCTGCAACCCGACCACGCTCGCCGGCGACTTCAAGCTGCTGCACGAGCAGGCCGGCTACGAGCTGATCCGCGCCCGCCCGCTAGACATGTTTCCGCACACGCCGCACGTCGAGACGGTGGCTTTACTCGAACGGGATAGAGAAGCTTCTAGCTGAAAGGCCACTTCACTTACGCGAAGCGAGCTTAGGCGAGCCGGCTGCATTTTCAGGCGTTTCTCATGTACAAGTGTTAATGCTTCACGACGGGTTGCGCTCTTCCGCGCCAAAGGAGGCGTGTCGTGAGATTCCATCCGGGTCGTGCAGCGGTAGTCGTCGGATCGATTTGCATGATTTTCGCTCTCCTAGCAGGTGCCAGGGCGTCGCGCAGTGAGGCGGCGGCGAAACTCGGAGCCAAGATGGTCAAGGAGATCAGCCCATGGGGCAGCGACACCCTGAACTCCACAATCATCAACGGCAGCCTCTATTTCGCGGCCGTCGACGGTGTTCACGGCTATGAGCTTTGGAAGAGTGACGGCACCACTGAGGGAACCGCCATTCTCAAGGACATCAACCCGCACGGAGACGGCTACCCGATCGGCTACGACCCTTACCCTGTCCTCTTCAAAGGCAGCCTCTATTTCGCCGCCAACGACGGTGATAACGGCGTTGAGCTCTGGAAGAGCGACGGCACGGAAGCTGGCACGGTCATGTTCAAGGACATCAACAAAGTCAAACCGGGAGCCAGCAGCTATCCGTATGACCTGACCGTCGTAAACGACACGCTTTTCTTCGCGGCCGACGATGGTATACACGGAGCCGAGCTCTGGAAGAGTGACGGCACCGAGAGCGGCACCGTCCTGGTCAAGGACGTCGTATCTGGTTCCGGAACCTCTTACCTGGGGTCTTTCACGCCCTTAGGCGGCAGTCTGTACTTCTTGACCATCGACTCGCTCTGGAAGAGCGACGGCACCGAGGCTGGGACCGTGCCAGTCACGGACATCACACACAACCTTTTTCCTCCGGGTTTAGCCGTCTTCAACGGTGCCCTCTACTTCAGTGGATACGACGTTGCACACAACACGGAACTCTGGAAGAGCGACGGCATCCCGGAGACACTCGGCGGGACGACGTCGATGGTGAAGGACATCAATCCCAATCCGAGCACGGGCAGTTATCCGTGGTTTCCCATTGTTTTCGGCGGCGACCTTTACTTCACGGCCGATGACGGCACTCACGGCCGAGAGCTCTGGGAGAGCGACGGCACGGAAACCGGCACGGTCATGGTTAAGGACATCAACCTGAGCGGAGACGGCTCGCCGGAGCACCTGTCCGCTCTCGGCGGCAGCCTCTACTTCGCCGCTAACGACGGTTATCACGGGGTCGAGCTCTGGAAGAGTGACGGCACGGAAACCGGCACGGTGATGGTCAAGGACATCAACCCGGCAGGAGACGGTTACGGCTACCCACTTGGCTTCGACATGCACCCAGTCTTCTTCGACGGAAAGCTCTACTTCGCCGCCAGCGACGGCCTTCTCTCTCACGGGGTAGAGCTCTGGCAGAGCGACGGCACCACCGCCGGCACGGTCATGGTCGAGGACATCAACCCAAGCGGAGACAGCGTTCCGAAAAACTTCATCGTCTTCAAAGGCAGCGTCTACTTCGCTGCAACGGATGGCACACACGGTGCCGGGCTCTGGAAAACCGGCGACTTCTCGCCGCCCGAGACCCAGATCGACTCAGGCCCGTCCGGCACGATCACCACCTCCAGCGCGAGCTTCACCTTCTCTGCCGACGAAGCGAGCACCTTCCAGTGCGCGCTCGACGGCGCCGCGCTGAGCGCCTGCACATCGCCGAAGACCTTCAGCGGGCTCGCCAACGGATCGCACACCTTCCAGGTCCAGGCCACCGATCTGGTTGGAAACGTCGATCCGAGCCCGGCCACGAGCACCTTTACGGTCAACGTCTCGTCACCGGCGCCGCCGAAGAAGACCGTCACCGCTCCGCAGACGACCATCACCAAGCACCCCAAGGCGGTCGTCACGACAAGCGCAACCAAGGCGAAGGCCGGCTTCGCGTTCAAGTCCTCCAAGTCGGGCTCGCACTTCTCCTGCAAGCTCGACAAGAGCAAGTGGGCTTCCTGTCGCTCGCCGAAGAGCTACTCGGTCGGGCTCGGCAAGCACACCTTCCAGGTGCGCGCCACGAGTAGCGCCGGCAAGACCGATCCCACTCCGGCCAAGTGGACCTGGACGGTGAAGCGGAAGTTGAAGCGGAAGTAGGAGCGTCCGCCGGGCGGTAGGCACGACCGACCCGGCTTGTGATGAGCGCGCTGGTGTTCTACGATCGCGCGGCAAGCAAATCCATGCGCGCGAGCGCTGGAAAGGGGCCCCGTACATGAGACTGAAGCTGATCTGTGCTGTTCTCGTCGGCTTGTTACTGGTAGTCGCGCCAGGTTGCGGCTCGAAGAAGAAGGCGGCGACGACAGCGCCGACAACGACGGCAGCGAAGACGACTCCTGCTACGACGACATCTGCGTCGGGTGGGCTGAACCTCACGAGCAATGACTGCGCGAAGCTCGCGGCCGCCTCGACGACTGTCGGCAAGGCGTTCTCGGGCTCGGTTCCGAGCGACCTGAATGCCGAGGTCGCCAGGCTGAATGCGATAGCCAAGGTCGCTCCGGCGGCAATCAAGCCCGACTTCGAGACCCTTCTCACGGCCGCCGCTCAGGTCGCCAAGATTGGGCTCAAGCCCGGCGCGACGCCGACGGCAACGCAGATGGCAGCACTCACGAAACTGAATCTCGCTGCGCTGACAAAAGCAGCAACTGACATCGAGACCTGGGCGACGAAGAACTGCACGAAGGGTTAACGAACAGGTTTCAATAACGAGTAAAGGCGAGCCCTGCAACCGGTTCCGGCTGGTGCAGGGCTCGCGCTTTTTCGACCTCGTCTCGAAACGAGGCGCTGCGAGGATCTAGCCTCCGCGCATGAGCGGCACCGGCCAGAGCCGGGTGGCTCCTAGCTCTGCGCTCGGAGGTCGTTGTCAACCTCGGCGCCGCCTCGTAGCCGGTGCCAGATGAGGTCGGCGTTGGTGAGCAGGAAGGCCAGCGAGATGCCCGGCAGAGCGGGAAGCCCGCTCGTCCCGAAGGGATCGACGTAAACCGCCAGCACGGTAGTCAGCCCGAGCGAGCCGACCAGCACCAGCCAGGTGGCGGAGCGCCGCAAACCGAAGCGGGCCGTCGCGCCGAGAAAGAGAGCGAAGAAGAGCACATCGGGCAATCCGAGCCCGGCGGAAGTGGGTGCGCTCGTCGCCCGCAGGCTGACCGGAGCGTTCGCGCTCTTGCTCTGCTCGAGCAGCGGGGCACCTTCGCCTGCCGGCGGAAATACGACGCTCGTCACGCTGTGCCGCGCGTCGGGGCGTAACGCTGCGATGCGATAGTGAGTTTCCTTTCCAGCGGGCTCGGCGCCGTCGCTGAACGACAGTTTCTTGCCGCAGTGCTCAGCCGGTGGGCAGAAAGGATTCGGAGCGAGCAGTTGCTCAGGCCCGTCCTCGATGCGGCGGTAGATGCGCCAGCCCGAGACAGTCGCTTTGGCCGGCACCTGCCAGCTGATGGTGACCGTGCGCTCGCCCGGGACGGGGAAGGCGATCGAGCTGATGTCGAAGACCTGTGGCTTCTGGGTCACGACGTAGTGCGTCGGCCCACGCCAGACCGAGAGAGTGTCGGCTGCCGGAATGAGCAAGGCGAGCAGCACGACCCAGCTCAGCTTCTCGAAGTAGCGCAGGAAAAGAAAGCCGAGCAACGCGGCGGCGGCGAGCTTGGGCAGCGAGGCGTAGAGATTAGCGCCGACCAGATACAGGACGACCGCAAGCGCGACGAAGCCGAGCGCGACCAGCACGAGTGGCCGCTCGCGACGCAAAGGCAGCGCAAGCAAGACCGGCGCGAAGGCGAGCGCACTGAGCGCGAAGCCGACCCAGAGCACGGCGGCCCATTGCGGCAGGTCGGGCAGAAACTCGCTGCCCGCATAGTAGAGACCGAGCAGCAGCAAGAAGCTGAATGCAAGTGCCGGCCGAGGCTTCAATAGGGCGGCTGCTCTGCCCACCACGGCCCGATTAGCTTGAAGGACTTCCAGAACGTTGTCTTGGCTGCCTGCTCGTCGAGCGAGGCGTCGATATCGGGGCAGTAGAGCGCCTCGATCGTGGGCGTGAAGCGCTGGAGGGCGCCGAGCGAGGGCTCGAGTCGTTCCGAGAGCGGGAAGCCGAGCGCGTTCACGAAGCCGAGCGCCTGCTCACCCAGCACAGCGAGCAGCCGCGGCTGAACGATGTGCAACTCACGTACTAGAAACTGGTGCGCCTCCGCCTCTTCCTCGCCGGCCAGCTTGAGGCAATTCGTTCCGTAGATCGCCATCGGATCTACGCGCAGCCGCTGCAGCGACTTCAGGATCGCCTGGCCGGAGCGGCCGAAGAAAGCGACACCCTCCTGCAACTCGGCCGGCTTCGGGTCGTACTTGAGCAGCATGATGTCGGCCAGCGGGTGGCCCGATCCGAGTACGGCCGCACGCGGGCCTTCACCCGAAGAGGCGATCTCGTGCCCGAGATCGTTGATCTCGGTGATCGCCTTTTTCAGGTGCTTTTCGTAGAGTTCGTCTTTGGGCACGACGGGCACGATAGGCGAGTCATACTTTCTCCTCTAGCGCGCCCTTTCCTTGACTTGCGCCGCCCACTTGAGCGACTGCAGGTAGACCAGCGACCTCGGCCGGCGCACGATCTCGGCGCCGTGCAGGCTGATCAGAAACTCCTCGGGGCCGTCGAAATAGCGCATGCGCACGCAACCGGTACCGACCCCCTGCAGCACGTGCGCGTCGGAGCCTGCGCCCATGGTCAGGTTGTACTTCCGCGCGAAGCGCAGCGCTTCGTCGTTGAAGGCCTCGAACACGAGTCGTGCGTTGTGGGCCTCGAAGACGTCGATCTCAGCCAGGTGTCGGCGTAGCGTCGCCGCGTCGGGAATCGAGTGCAGGCGATCGAAGGGGTGGGGGACGTAGACGAGCCCGCCCTGCTCATGGATGGCGGCGATAGTGTCAGCGAAGGAAAGCCCACGTGGGACCTCACGTTCCAGGAACAGGCCGATCACCTCGCCCTGCTCGTCGGTTTTGATCTCCTCGCCGGGGATCACGATCAGCTTGCGTGAGCGCGCCTGCGCGACCGCCTCGGTGGCGCCGCCGAAGACGTTGTGGTCGGTCACCGCGATTGCGCCCAGGCCGATCTCCTCGGCGTGCGCGAGCAGGTCACCCACCTCGATCGAGCAGTCCGGCGACCAACTCGTGTGCATGTGCAGGTCGCAGAGGATCCACTCGCGCCCGGCAAACGGGTCGGTGCTTTGCTTACGCGGTGCGCGCCGGCGCTTGCACAGCTCGCGATAGATCCCGTCGAGCTCGGCGGCTACGAATGCGAACGACTGTTTCTCGGCCTGCTCCCGCGCACGAGCCTGCAACTCCAGCCGCACGGTCTCGTCCTCGGCCAGGCGAGCCACTGCCGCGGCGGCCAGCTGCGACTGCTCTGCCAGAGCGGGCGGATCGGCGATGGCCGCGCCGCAGGCTTCCGCCTCCAGGCGTAGCCGGGCGAGCCCTCCGGGGGCCGGGACGAAGACGGCCGCCGCGCCGAGCAACTGTGCCCGTGTAGTGGCATCGCGAGTGGTGCGGACATGAACGCGCTCGCGCAGGGCGCGTGGGACGCTCGGCCGGCCGGCGAGCGGCATGGTGCGCAAGAGCAGAAGCTCCCAGCCGTCGAGCTCGCGCAGGGCACGAATCAGGCTGCGGGCAACGGCGCGCTCGGTCGAGCGCCATTCGGCGGCGATCAAGCGACGCTTCGTGCCCGGCCGGAAGAGGTCTATATCGACACCTTCGGGCAGCAACCGGTAGTCGCCGGGGAAGCGCACCCGTGCGGCTTCGGCGATCTCCTCGCTGGTTGCCAGCAGCGCGTCGGTACGGCCGAGCAGGCGCTCGCGGCGAGAACGCCCGGACGGATACGAGACGCGCTCGGCCGACAGGAAGCTCGCCACCGTAAGCGACTTCGTATCGCGCAGGGCCAGGTAGGAGAGGCTGGGCAGCCCAGGCTCGAAGGCGTGCACGACGTCGAAACGTCCGTGCGCCAGCGCCAGCATCAGATTGGCGCGTACGCCGACGGGCACTCCGAGCTTGCTCTGGCGTGTCACCGGAACGGCCGGCCCGAGCGCTATCAGCTCGGCGTCGATGTTTCGCTCGAGTGCCCGGCGGCCGGCTCTGAGGTCGGCCGCACGGTTCGAGGGGGCGAGCAGCGTCACGTGGTGCCCACGCTCGCGCAGCGCGGCGGCAATCCCGCCCACGTTCTCGTTAACGGGGTGAGGCTGCGACCAGGCAAATGGTGTGACGAGGCAGATACGCAAAGCCACGAGAGCGAGTGTAGTCGTGGCGCCGAGTCAGGCGGCTAAAGACCTGCGCCCGCCGAAGCGGGCGCAGGATCGAACTGGGTGAGGAGCGCCGTTACGCCTTGACCGGGTTGGCCGCGGCCTTGCGCGGGTTCTTCTTGATGAACTCCTCGGTCGCCTCGTACGCCTCGTCGTCGACGATCTGCTTCGGCGGCGACTTCATCAGGTAGGAGCTCGGTCCCTCGAGCGCTCCCGAGAGGCCGTTGTCGAGCGCCAGCTTGGCCAGGCGCACCGCGTCGATGACGACGCCGGCCGAGTTGGGCGAGTCCCAGACCTCGAGCTTGAGCTCGATGTTTAGCGGCACGTCGCCGAAGGTGCGACCCTCCATGCGGATGTAGGCCCACTTGCGGTCGGTCAGCCAGGGCACGTAATCCGACGGTCCGACGTGGACGTTCTCCGCGCCCATGTCGTAGTCGAGCATGGAGGTGACGGCGTTGGTCTTGGAGATCTTCTTCGACTCCAGCCGCTCGCGCTCGAGCATGTTGAGGAAGTCGGAGTTGCCGCCGACGTTGAGCTGCATCGTCTTCTCGAGCTTGACGCCGCGCTCGCGATAGAGGCTCGTGAGAACACGGTGGGTGATCGTGGCGCCGACCTGCGACTTGATGTCGTCGCCGATGATCGGCACGCCCGCCTCGACGAAGCGGCCCTGCCAGTAGGGCTCACGTGCGATGAAGACCGGCATGCAGTTCACCATCGCGCAGCCCGCCTTCAGAATCAACTCGGTGTACCACTTGACCGCCTCTTCCGAGCCGACCGGCAGGTAGTTGACGACTACATCCGTGCCGGTCTCCTTGAGGATCCCGACCACGTCGTCGGTAGGGCCGGGCGCCTTTTCGACGATCTGGGACAGGTACTTGCCGAGTCCGTCGTGGGTCATGCCGCGTGAGACCTTGACGCCCGTCTTGGGAACGTCGCAGAACTTGATCGTGTTGTTGGGGTGGGCCCACATCGCCTCGGATAGGTCCTTCCCGACCTTGCCCTTGACGACGTCGAAGGCGGCGACGAATTCGATATCGCTGATGTGGTAGCCGCCGAGGTCGACGTGCATCAGACCGGGGACGAAGTCGCCCGGATCGGCATTCTCGTAGTACTCGACGCCCTGCAGGAACGAGTTTGCGCAGTTCCCGACGCCGATGATTGCGACGCGAAGCTTGCCGTCCGCGGAACGCGGTGATGAAGCCATTACTTTCCTCCTTGGAGCAGTTGCGAGCGAATGAAGAACGCCCGCAAGATGACTGTGTACCAGGCCAGTGCCGTCAGCACCCCGATCGCCCAGGGGAGAGCTCCCCAGGGCGCGAGCACGAGGCCGGCCGTAATCACTACAACGCGTGTGGCACGGTCCCCGAGCCCCACGTCGCCGCGCAACCCGAGCATCTCGGCGCGTGCGCGCGTGTAGCTGACGAGGAAGGAGCCGGCGATCGCCGCGATCGTCAGCCCCACCGAGAAGAGCGCGTGCCCGCGCGCGAAGACGAGAGCTATCGCACCGAGCATGAACGCCTCGCTGATGCGATCGGTTGTCGAGTCGACGAAAGCTCCGAACGGCGTCACCTTGCCGCTGGCGCGAGCGAGCGCGCCGTCGAGAATGTCGAGCAGCGAGCCGGCAACGAAAAGCGCGGCGGCGGCCCAAAAGAAGGCGAGCTCGTCGCGGTAACTGAAGAAGGCGAGGACGGAGCTTCCGACACACAACAACACGCCGGTAGCGGTGAGAGCGTTGGGGGTGATGCGAGTACGCGTAAGCCCGCCCATCGCTCGGGTGGCAAGCCGGCGCACGTCGTCCAGGAAGCCCTGTCTGATCGTCTCCGCCTTCGAGCCTGCCAATCGCATAACTGCTATGAGCATAGCGGCTTTGCGATCAACACGTCGCGGTTCCTCGTGCGGCTGACCCTCACTTAGAGCGCACGGTCATATCGCTCGTAAGGTCAGCCTCGAGCAGCGATCGGTTTGCTCTGCTTCGACCTGTCTCGTCGCCAGAAGCGGAAGCGTGCGTCCACGACGGGCGCTGCAACGAGCGTCACCAGCACACCGGCGAGGCAATCGAGCCAGAAGTGGTTGCCGGTCGCCATGACTGTGAACCAGACCCACGGCGGCCAGAGGAGCCAGAGCACCTTGGCCCACAAACGCCGGCAGACGAAGGCCATCGAGATCCCGACGATGAGGGCGTCCGCGGCGTGGAGGCTCGGCATCGCGGCGTAGGGGTTGGCCAAGGCGCCGACACCTTTGCTCGAAGTAGTGAGGCCGGAGAAGAGCGCCTCGATATCCAGGAAGCCGAAGCTGGGGAACATCCGCGGCGGCGCCATGGGGACGAGCACGTAGCCGATCAGACCGATGACGTTGGTGAGTATGAGCCAGTTGCGGAAGCGCGTGAACGACTCTGTCCGCCGCAAATAGACCCAGAGCAGAGCTAGCCCGAGCACGACGAACTGCGAGAGCCAGTACGTCGCAGCCGCGAGGTCGACGAGCAGCCGCGAGGAGAGGAGAACCTTCTGCAGGCTCAACTCGAAGAGCGCATGGACCTGATTCTCGAAGGCGATTACGTGACGTGCGTTCTCCTTGGCTAGCGGAGTGACGGCTCCACCGTGGTCGGCGACACCCCACGCCAGCCGGTATACGAGGACGAACCCCAGCCAGAGCGAGACCTGGAAGACGAAATCGCCGAGGCCGCGCGGCAGTAGTCGCGCTGAAAGCCGACGTGTGGTGTTGGATGGAGCGGTGTTATTCGGCATTGGTCAGAATTTTAGACACGGCCGCGGGTGTTGGGACCGCTCATCTGAGTCGCTGTAGCTGTGAGCCAGGGCGCCGTCTCACTTCCTTGTCGTCGCGCGGCTTCGAAGACCTTATATCGATTCACTCTAAAGGTTCGCGCGTTTAGTCCGATGCCAAAGATGAAAGCCTCCTTAAAAGATAGAGGTTTGTACACCAAATGTCTCGTGTGTCGCCTCTCTTTGAGAAGGAACAGCGGATCGAGCGGGGCGCCCTCAGCGGCGCCCCGGCTGTGAACGGGCAGCGCCTCCCTTTGGAGGCAGCGACTATCCTCCGACGGTGCCGCTGGTAGCCCTCGTTCTGGTCACCGTTGTCTGGGGCGTCACCTTCGTTCAGGTCAAGGACGCGGTGGCTATCTATCCGCTCTTCGCCTTTCTCGCTCTTCGCTTCGCGATCGGCAGCTTCGCTCTCTTCCCGCTTGCCCTTCGTCGCGCACGGCAAGGCGCGTGGAAGGGAGGCACCGTGGCCGGTGCTTTCCTCGGTCTTCTAGTCGCGGGCGCCTACGCGACCCAAACCGCCGGCCTGGTTCACACGACGGTATCCGGCGCCGGTTTCGTCACCGGCCTGTACGTAGTGCTGACACCGCTACTCGCGCTCGTTCTGCTGCGGCGGCGAATTGAGCCTGCGACGTGGCTGGCCGTGGTACTCGCTGCGCTCGGCTTCGCCATGCTCTCGGGCATACCGCAGGGATCGCGTTCAGGTAACGCGCTCGTGCTCGTCTCGGCCGTTCTTTGGGCAGCGCAGATCGTTCTGATGGAGCGCTATGCGCCGCGATTCGATCCACTGTTCCTTGCGCTCGGCGAGATGGCGACCTGTCTCGTCTGCTTCGCCGCGATAGCGCTGGCGTTGGGGGACCTGAGCGTTCCGCGCGGTTGGGTCGTCTGGGGCGCCTTGCTCGTGACGGGCTTACTCGCGAGCGCATTTGCCTTTCTCGTGCAGAGCTGGGCTCAGCAGCGAATGAGTGCGGTTCGCACCGCGATCGTGTTCGCGCTCGAGCCGGTGTTCGCCGCGCTCTTCGGCGTGCTTCTCGCAGGTGATCGGCTGGGATGGCTGGGTTGGGGCGGCTGTACGGTGATCATGGCCGGGATTGTCCTCGCTGAGCCGGCGGCGGCACGGACGCTACGCGGGCTTGTTCTGCGTGTGGCGATTACAGAGAAGAGGTCATAGCTACCGCTAGAAGCTGGAGCGTCAGGCCGAAGGGAAGCGCGCCGAGATGACGTTCACGCTGTCAGACCGTGTGATACGCCTGTGACACCAACGTGGGGAAGGACGCGCTTGCCAATCCTTCCCCACGCAATCGATCGTTAGGGCCCTAAGCTCGGCCCCACGTCGTTCGGCTATCCAGTAGTAGTGGTGGTGGTGGTGGTAGTAGTGGTCGGAGGAGCCTTGGCGGGCCTGGCTATTACTAGAGCTGCCAAGAGTCCCCCCGTCGCGTCGCTGCTCAGCCTGCAGTTACGCGTTAGCACGATGAGGTGGTCACCAACGCTGAGCCCGCTGAGCGCCACCTTCTGACCGAGGCGCCAGACCTTCGTATTCGCGTCGACCTGGACGGTGACGGTCTGGCCCGCGGACAGCCTCGCGTGCCAGTTGACCCGCTTCACATTCATCGTGAACGAGAGCTGGTCGTCGGCGACCGAGGCGAGCGTGCCTCTCAGGACCCTTGCGAACCTGGGTCGGCAGAAGTGCTGCTTGCCCGGGATCGGCGTCGTCGTGGTGGTGGTGGTGGTGGTAGTAGTGGTCGGAGGAGCCTTGGCGGGCCTGGCTATTACTAGAGCTGCCAAGAGTCCCCCCGTCGCGTCGCTGCTCAGCCTGCAGTTACGCGTTAGCACGATGAGGTGGTCACCAACGCTGAGCCCGCTGAGCGCCACCTTCTGACCGAGGCGCCAGACCTTCGTATTCGCGTCGACCTGGACGGTGACGGTCTGGCCCGCGGACAGCCTCGCGTGCCAGTTGACCCGCTTCACATTCATCGTGAACGAGAGCTGGTCGTCGGCGACCGAGGCGAGCGTGCCTCTCAGGACCCTTGCGAACCTGGGTCGGCAGAAGTGCTGCTTGCCCGGGATCGGCGTCGTCGTGGTGGTGGTCGTGGTGGTCGTCGTCGTCGTGTCGGTTCCGGTCGGCACGTTCGAAGGCCTCACCGGAGCAGCGACCGCGAGCGAGGCCGCGAAACCAGCGACGAGAGCGGCAACTAAAGCAACCTTGAACTTCATTTCTGTCTCCTTTGCAGCTCGAGACCCCGCCGATTGAAGGAGTCTTTAAGAACTGGTAATTGAGTCCGCGCTCAGTTTTTAAGCTTTGTCCGCTGAAGAGTCAATCCATTCAGCGTAAAATCGTTGTAAATCAACCTGGCTGTTTATCGAATTGTAAAATCTACGTAAAGCGAATTATCGGCAGAAGCGCAGCGTTGAATCCGAAGTCCGTATTAGGCGGAGACGTCTTGAGCCGATTCGGCTGTGTTGGAGGGAGCTGCTGATATGACAGCTTGCTCGTCGAGCGGAAGCCGAACGGAAAAACTCGTACCCGCTCCAAGCACGCTCGTGACCGTGATCGTGCCACCCATGCCGTCGATCAGCTCCTTGACGATGGCGAGGCCGAGCCCGGTGCCAACCGAGCGCTCGGTTCCGTAGCGCGAATAGAGGAAGAAGCGCTCAAATACGCGAGGAAGCTCATCGGGCGCCAGCCCAGGGCCGGTGTCCTCGACTGTGAGCATTCCCGCCGCGGTTGCGACGCGGACCGATCCTCCCGAGGGTGTGGCTCGAAGAGCGTTCTCGATCAAATTAGACGCAACCTGCAGCAATCGATCGTGATCGCCGAGAGCCGGCGCCGCACCGTTCGAGACCGATTCCAGACGTACACCGAACGACTTCGCCAGCGGCTGGAAACGATGGAGTGCTTCGCGTGCAACCACGCCGAGATCCAGCGTCGCGCAATGGACGCTGAACTCGCTCCGGCGCATGCGGGCAAGGTCGAGCAGATCACCGACCAGCCGCTCCAATCGAAGCGCCTCGCGCCCTATCGTTTCGGCCGCCTCGCCTGGGGCGATCGCACCGTCGGCCAGCGCCTCCGAATACCCACGCACCGAGGCGAGTGGAGTTCTCAATTCATGACTCACCGAGAGCAGGAACGCCTTCTCGGCCTCTCTCGCGCCGGCGAGCTGCTCTGCCATCTCGTTGAACGAGGTTGCGAGTGAGCGCAACTCCGTCGCACCTTCCACGGAGACCGGCTCCGAGGCGCCGCGCTCGGCGAGATCTCGGCTGGCGAGAGCGACGCGGTCGAGTGGGCGAGTGATCAGGCGTGCGAGCAAGAGCGAAATCAGCGCCGCCAGCAGCATGCCTGCCGCTGCGGCGATCGCCAGTGCGTCCAAGAACGGTAGCCATTCAGCGGACGCGTTGCGGTGCGGACGCAGGAGCACAAAGGCCTTGCGACCAAGCGGGCGCGCCGCGAAGTAGTTGCTGGTCCCAGCGATCGTTATCGAGCCGTTGACCGGATGACCGGCGCGTAACTCGCGCAGTGTCTTGTCCGAGACGAAGCGCGATTTCGAGGCGAGTGAGGACAGAACGACCACCTGCTCGTTCTGACGGGCGAGGTAGGGCCTGAGCTCGGACAGACGGGCCAACGGCAAGATGTCTGCCGCCTCTCGGTGCACGAGCAGATCGGCCTGGTGGGAGAGGTCACGTAGTGTCGCCCGGTCGACCGCCTGGCGTGTGAGCAAGCCTCCGACACCGAGCGTGACGGCGGCGGAAAGCAGCAAGATCACGCCGATGGCCGCAAACAGCTGCGCTCGAAGCGAGTTCAGTCGCAGTCTCATTCGCGAACGACTTTGTATCCGGCACCTCGAACGGTGAGGATGAGATCTTGCAAGCCGAGCTTGCGCCTCAGCTGGGCGATGTGCACGTCGACGGTTCGAGTGTTGCCCGGATAGGTCATGCCCCAGACCTCGTCGAGGAGCTTCTCGCGCGAGAGGACGAGGCCGGCGTTCTCGATCAATATCGTCAGTAGATCGAATTCCTTGCCCGTGAGCTTGACCTCTTGCCCGCCCGTAAGCGCTACTCGCTCGCCACGGTGAAGCTCTACCTCGCCGAGGTGGAGCACGTCCGTGTACTCGACCTGTCTGCCTCGGCGCAGGATCGCGTTCGCGCGAGCGATCAGCTCGCGGGGCGAGAACGGCTTGAGGACGTAGTCATCTGCCCCGAGCTCGAATCCGGTGATGCGATCGGGCTCCTCGTCACGAGCGGTCAGCATGAGAATGGGCACCTGTGAGCGAGCCCGAATGCGGCGGCACACCTCGAAGCCGTCGATGCCCGGGAGGCCGATGTCGAGCACCACGAGGTCGATCTTCTTTCCTGCCAGCTCGAATAGGGCCTCCTCACCGGATCGCAGCCAGATGACCCCGAACTCGTCCCGCTCGAAGTAGGTTTGGACGAGGTTCCCGATGCTCGGGTCGTCTTCGATCAGGAGAACGGTGCGTTGCGCTCGGTAGGTGACGGGGCTGCATGCGGGGGACGGGACGACCGCTGGCACGCTCTTCTACTTTCCGCCACCCGGCTTCTTGCCGATGGCCCATATCTGGCCTATCGTCCCGTCGCCGTTACTTACCGTCGTCGTTCTCATCCCTACGGCGAGCTTGGTCACGTCGGCCGGCTGGTTGTTGATTTGCACCTGTGTCGAGTCGTCGATCTGCATTTGGAATGTCGTGCCGTCGCTCTCCGACAGTGCTAACGAGGCGCTGTCGACGCTCGCGATGACCCCGGTATCGACGCGGCGGTCGAGTCCGCCTGCCTGAGAAATCACCTCGGCACGCACGAAGCCGGTCGAGAGGAGTGATCTGATCGTCGCCCCAGATCCATCGGACGACCTGTTGGCGAGGTACAGCCACGAGGCGTCCGCGCTTCCGTTCCTCATCACCGTCGCGCGCATGCCCGGCCGCACTCGCGTCGCCGGACGTGGTCGACCATCGATTGCGATCTGCGTGACCGGCGAAAGCCTGATTTGGGGAGTCGAACCATCGCTTTGGGCAAGCGTCAGGATACGCCCGCGTATGCTCTGTACGACGCCGCGATAAACCCTGTAGTCGTTCACTCTTCCAGCGCCGAGAGTCACGATCTCGGCGCGGATGAGGCCGGAGAGTCCAAGAGCTTGCGCGATACGATTCACGTTCTGGCCGGCAATCGCGGGCGCGCCTGAAGCGGAGGACGAAAAGGTCACCCCGATGATCATCACTATGAGTGCGGTGAATAGAGCGAGCTGTGTCGGTCGGTTTCTTCGCATCGTTATCGCCGTATCGGATTGTCGTCAGATACTGCTACGACTTCAAATTCTGAACGTAATGATGACGTAAATACTTTCCGCTGAGCGCCCACGAATCAGAGTACGACTTCGGGCAGCGAAGCGTAGTCATCACGAGCCGGCTCCGTTCTCAGTCAACGAGAGACAGCCGACGTTCGCGGGCTCAGAGCCAGGCTTCGCGGAACTTCGTCTCGAGCGCGACGTGGTTGACGCCGCGCGCCTTGGCGGTGTGTAGGGCGGCGCGCGCGGCGTCAAGCGTCTCGACCGCGGAGAAGTCCGGGTCGAGTCCCACTACGCCGCAGGACACCGACAGGCGAACCTCGCCATCGGGCATGACCAGCGGCTCGTGCTCAATCGACTCGCAGAGCCTGTCACAGGCGACCGCGGAGTCTTCGGGAGTGCAGTCGTAGAGGACGACGACGAACTTGTCGGCGCCCAGCCGGCCGACGGTGTCGGCCTCGCGCGCGGTCGAGCGAAGCGTGCGGGCGACGCGCAAGACGGCCAGATCGCCGCCGGCGTGACCGTAGGCGTCGTTGATCTCGCGCATCCGATCGATGTCGATCAGCGCCAGGCATGAGGGCGGGCTCTCCCGGTGCTGGCGCGCGATCTCGGTGCTGAGCATTTCGTAGATCGCCTGGCGGTTCGACAGGCCGGTGAGCGTGTCGGTCATGGCAAGCGTCGAGATACGGTGATTGGCGAAGTCGAGCTCGCGCTGAAGCGTGACGATGCGGACGCCGATGTGAACGCTGGCGAGCAGGCCGGCGACCTCGAACGGCTTGTTTACGTAGTCGTCAGGCCCGACCGGAGCTCCGAGCGATTGCTTCTCCTCCGAATCGCCGAGCGCGATCAGATACAGGTCGCGGCCGTCTGGTTCGGTGCGCAGGCGATCGAAGATAGACAGCCCGTCGATCTCGCCGAGACCGGTATCGAGAAGGGCGAGGTCATAACGGCGCGGCTCGAGCGAAGCCATCACGGTCTCGCTGTCCAGCGCCACCTCGACACGGTAGCCGGCTTCTTGCAGCGCGCGACGGAGGTTCTTCAGGTACGTCTCGTCTGAGGTGCCCAGAAGGATACGAGGGGACCTCAGGTCGGAGTCGATGCCGCAAGCGCCTGCCACTGAGCCCGGGTATCGGCGCGGTGCAAGCCTGCGTTAATCCCTCGTTCTTGCTGTTGACAGCGGCGTTTCTCACTCTTATGGGTGCTTTTCGCGCGAAACCGATCACGCGTTGGAGCGAGCCGGCTGTCCCTCGGATGAGGGATTCTGCGTTTCAGTCCGGGAGGAAGATCGAGAGACCTCTATCGCCACTTTCCGTCGCGCCAAGAGGAAGCTTCGGCGGCGGCGAGAGGGGAGGTTGAGAGGGTTGACATCTTGCGCACACGGGAAAGGTTGATAAACTGACACTTAGATTTTCTAAGTAGTCATCGACCCAAGAAGGAGATTTCCGAAATGGCCAAGACGATCGGTATCGACCTCGGTACGACCAACAGCTGTATGGCCGTGCTCGAAGGCGGTGAGCCGACGGTCATCCCGAACGCCGAGGGCGGGCGGACGACGCCGTCGGTAGTCGCCTTCGCCAAGGACGGCCAGCGGCTGGTCGGTGCGCCGGCCAAACGCCAGCAGGTCACCAACCCCACGAACACCATCTTCTCGATCAAGCGCTTCATGGGGCGCAAGTATGAAGAGGTCAACGAGGAGATGACGATCGTCCCGTATGAGGTTGTGAAGGGCCCGAACGCGGACGTACGCGTGATGGCCGACGGCAAGCAATACGCGCCGCCGGAGATCTCGGCGATGATCCTGCAGAAGCTGAAGACCGACGCCGAGGCCTATCTCGGCGAGTCGGTCTCGGATGCGGTCATCACCGTCCCGGCCTACTTCAACAACGCCCAGCGCGAAGCGACTCGCGACGCGGGCAAGATCGCCGGCCTCAACGTTCTTCGCATCATCAACGAGCCGACCGCGGCCTCGCTCGCCTACGGGCTCGATAAGGAGCACGACCAGACGATCCTGGTCTTCGACCTGGGCGGCGGGACGTTCGATGTCTCGGTGCTCGAGCTGGGCGAGGGCGTCTTCGAGGTCAAGTCCACCTCGGGTGACAACCACCTCGGCGGCGACAACTTCGACAAGGCCGTCGTGGATTGGATGGTGGCCGAGTTCAAGCGCGACAACGGCATCGACCTGAGCCAGGACGCGATGGCGCTGCAGCGGCTCTACGAGGCCGGCGAGAAGGCCAAGATCGAGCTCTCGACGACGATGTCGACGCAGATCAACTTGCCCTTCATCACCGCCACGCCCGAGGGCCCCAAGCACCTCGACCTGCAGCTCACGCGTGCCAAGTTGAACGAGTTGACCGCCGCTCTGCTCGAGCGGGTTGTCGGGCCGACCAAGCGGGCGCTCTCCGACGCGGGCCTGACGCGTGAGAAGATCGATCACGTCATCCTCGTCGGCGGCATGACCCGCATGCCGGCGGTACAGGAGCGGGTCAAGGAGATCGTCGGCAAGGATCCACACAAGGGCGTCAACCCCGACGAGGTGGTTGCCGTCGGCGCCGCGATCCAGGCCGGAGTGCTCAAGGGCGAGGTCAAGGACATCCTGCTGCTCGACGTGACACCGCTCTCACTCGGGATCGAGACCAAGGGCGGCGTCTTCACGCGCCTGATCGAGCGCAACACGACCATCCCGACACGCAAGTCGGAGATCTTCACCACGGCCGCCGACAACCAGGACTCGGTCGAGGTGCACGTGCTCCAGGGCGAGTCCGAGATGGCCGCCTACAACAAGACGCTGGGCAAGTTCCACCTGATGGGCATTCCGCCGGCGCCGCGCGGAATCCCACAGATCGAGGTCGCCTTCGACATCGACGCCAACGGCATCATCGCCGTCTCGGCCAAGGATCTCGGCACCGGCAACCTGCAGCAGATCAAGATCGAGGGCGGCTCGGGGCTGAATCCGAACGAGGTCGAGCGGATGGTGCACGAGGCCGAGGCGCACGCCGACGAGGCACACAGGCTGCACGAGCTCGCCGAGGCCAAGAACGCCGGCGAGCAGCTTCTCTACGCGACCGAGCGCACGCTCAAGGAGCACCGCGACAAGCTCTCCTCCGACGAGGCAGCAAACATCGAGAGCCGGATCGAGGAGCTGCGCAAGGCCGTAGAGGGCAGCGACCTGGGCGAGATCAGGGCGAAGACGGAGGCGTTGCAGGAGGCCTCGCACAAGCTGGCCGAAGCCGTCTACGCGCAGGCATCCGCGCAGGCGCAGGCGAGCACGGCCCCGACGGAAGGCGATCAGGCCGGCTCCGACGAGGACGTCGAGGAGGCCGATTACGAGGTCATCGACGAGGACGAGAAGAAGGGCTAACCGGCGATGCCTGGCAGTAGACAACCGCACCCGCCGAACGAGCCCGCGGGTCAGGAGCAAAAGGCGCCGGAGACCGTAAAGGCACCCCGCGAGACCGTCAGGCCGGCTCCCGGCCGCGAGGAGCTGGAGCGAGCGCTCGCCGAGGCCGAGGCGCTACGAGACCAGCACCTGGCCGACTTGAAACGGGTGGCGGCCGACTTCGACAACTACCGCAAGCGCGTCGCCCGCGAGCAGCAGGCACTGGTGGCGCGCGCTCACGCCGGCTTGGTGGAGGCGATTCTGCCCGTGCTGGACGATCTCGGCCGGGCGCTGGAGGCGGCGGGCCTGCACGAGGAGGCCAAGCTCGAGGACGGTGTCCGGCTCGTCCATCGCCAGCTCAGTGACGTACTGGCCAGGGAGGGGCTGGAGGAGATTCCCACCGATGTCCCCTTCGACCCGCACGTGCACGAGGCGCTGGCGGCGATTCCCTCCGGAGACGCGGAGGGGACGATCCTCGAGGTAGTGCAGCGCGGCTACCTGCTCGGCGACCGGGTCTTGCGCCCGGCGCGCGTGGTTGTCGCGGCCGCTCAGGAGGAGTAGCGACCGGTGCCGGGCGACCTCTACGAGACGCTTGGGGTTTCGCGCACCGCCTCCGCGGAGGAGATCAAGAAGGCCTACCGCAAGCTGGCGCGGCGCCATCACCCCGACGCCAACCCCGGCGACAAGGAAGCCGAGGAGCGCTTCAAGCAGGTTCAGAACGCCTACGACATTCTCTCCAACGACGACAAGCGCAAGCAGTACGACATGTTCGGCGCCGGTGGCCCGCAGATGGGCGGAGCGGGACCGGGCGGCGTCCGCTTCGAGCAGTTCGATCTCGGCGATCTGGGCGGGCTGGGTGGCTTCGGCGACGTTTTCTCGAGCCTGTTCGGAGGAGCGGGAGGCCGCGCACGCTCCCGCTCGGTCAGGGGTGGCGACATCGAGGTAACGCTCAACCTCTCCTTCGAGGATTCGCTACGCGGGGCCGAGACGCGCGTCCCGGTCGAGCTCGATGCCGCCTGCTCGACCTGCGCCGGCTCGGGCGCCAAGCCCGGTACCTCGCCGAAGACCTGCCCCCAGTGCGGCGGTCGCGGCGTCGTCGCCGAGAGCCAGGGCCCGTTCGCCATCTCGCAGCCCTGCCCGCGCTGCCGCGGCGCCGGCATGATCATCGAGAGCCCCTGTCCGACCTGCCGCGGCTCGGGCCACGTGCGGCGCACCAAGCAGTACAAGGTCAAGATTCCGGCCGGTGTGAAGGACGGCACGCGCATCCGGCTCAAGGGCAAGGGCGAGCCCGGCTCGGGCGGCGGCCCGCCCGGCGACCTCTTCGTGGCCACCCGCGTGGCGCCCTCGCCGCTCTACGAGCGCCGCGGCGCCGACCTGATCGTCGAGGTGCCGGTCACCTACCCCGAGGCCGCGCTCGGCGCCACGGTCGAGGTGCCCACCCCCGACGGCCCGATCTCGCTCAAGATCCCGCCCGGTTCCGAGACGGGCAAGCTCCTTCGCGCGCGCGGCCGTGGCGCGCCCAAGCTCAAGGGCTCGGGTCGCGGCGACCTGCTCGCGCGCGTGCGCGTGACCGTGCCCAAGAAGCTCTCCAAGGCCGAGAAGGAAGCGCTTGAGCAGCTGAAATCGGTTTCGAGAGAGAATCCGCGCGAGAGGCTGATGGGCTGATGAAGGAAAAAACCGAGAGAACGAAGCCTTTCTGGCGGACGGCGTCCGAATCCAACCCGGTCATCACACGCCGGTTCGGGCTCGCGATCGGCGGCGGGTTCATCGTGTTCCTCTTTCTCGATCTGGCGCCTTTCGTCTTGCCGGACGTTGCTGGAGTAAAGGAGCGAACTGCGTATCTCGTGATCTTCGGTTCGTTTGGAGCCGTTCTTGGTTTGCTCTTGGTGGCCTCGCTGGTTCTTCTAGCAATTGGCATACCGCGCGAGCTTCGGCAATCGAACACGATCTGGCGTAAGCGCATGGCCAGCGGCTTCTATAAGACCCTCCCGCCCGTAAAGGACGACTACGATGACTGACGACCGCCCCCGCTACATGATCTCGATCGCGGCCGAGCTGGTCGGGATGCATCCGCAGACGCTTCGGATCTACGAGGCCAAGGGGCTGGTGCGGCCGCAACGGACGGGCGGAAATACCCGCCTCTACTCCGAGGCCGATCTCGAACGGCTACGGGCGATCCAGCGCCTGACGACCGAGCTGGGGCTGAACCTGGCCGGGGTCGAGCGGGTGCTCGCGCTCGAGGACGAGATGCACAAGATGCGCGGCCGCCTCGACCGGCTGGAGCGGGAGATGCACGAGGCGATCGAGCAGGTGCACCGCTCTTACCGGCGCGAGCTGGTCATCTACCGGGCGCCCGAGCCGCCGCTGCCGCAACCGCGGCGAAAGAGGCAGGGCGGGTAACGGGGCGCATGTCCAAATCGACACAGAGTCGGCACATTCGGTGGTTTCTTTTCTCGATACCGTGTCACGCCCCGTGGGTGGGTGGTGGGGTGGCGGGTGGATTAGCGAGGTGCCTCGGACTCAGAGAAGTTCTGGATCCACCCAGTTGACCGGTCTTCGTCACGAGGTGAGCTGATGGACTTCAACAAGCTGACGCTGAAGTCGCAGGAGGCGGTCGCCGGGGCGCAGGAGCTGGCGCGCCGAAACGGCAACCCCGAGGTCTATCCCGAGCATCTGCTCTTGGCGCTGCTCGACCAGGAGCTGCCGCGCGCGCTCGTCGGCGACCCGCAGGCGCTCAGGCAAAAGGCGGAGTCAGAGTTGAAGCAGCGGCCGAGCGTCTCCGGCGCCGGGGTGCAGCCGCACGCCTCGACCCTGTTCTCCTCCCTGCTCGATCGCGCCTTCGACGAGGCGAAGAAGCTCAGCGACGACTTCGTCTCGGTCGAGCACCTGCTGCTAGCGCTGGATGTCGTTCCGCGCGGCGAGCTGATGGCCCGGCTGAAGGAGGTGCGCGGCTCCCAGCACGTCACGACGCAGGATCCCGAGGGCACCTACCAGGCGCTGGAGAAGTTCGGCCGCGACCTGACCGCGCTTGCCGAGCAGGGCAAGCTCGACCCGGTGATCGGGCGTGACGACGAGATCCGCCGCGTGATGCAGGTTCTCTCGCGGCGGACGAAGAACAACCCGGTCCTGATCGGTGAGCCCGGCGTAGGCAAGACGGCGGTCGTCGAGGGCCTGGCGCAGCGGATCGTCGCCGGCGACGTGCCCGAAGGGCTGAAGGGCAAGCGCGTCTGGGCGCTCGACATCGGCTCGCTGCTGGCGGGCGCCAAGTACCGGGGCGAGTTCGAGGAGCGCCTGCAGGCGGTGCTGAACGAGATCAAGGCCTCCGAGGGCCAGCTGATCGTCTTCATCGACGAGTTGCACACGATCGTCGGCGCCGGTGCGGCCGAGGGAGCCGTCGACGCCGCCAACATGCTCAAGCCGATGCTGGCCCGCGGCGAGCTGCGCGCGGTCGGCGCCACGACGCTCGACGAGTACCGCAAGTACATCGAGAAGGATGCCGCGCTCGAGCGCCGCTTCCAGCCGATCATTGTCGGCGAGCCCTCGGTGACCGACACCGTCGCCATTCTGCGCGGGCTCAAGGAGCGCTACGAGGCCCACCACGGCGTGCGCATCCGCGACGCTGCGCTGGTGGCCGCCGCCGTGCTCTCCGATCGCTACATCTCCGACCGCTTCCTGCCCGACAAGGCGATCGACCTGGTCGACGAGGCGGCCTCGCGCCTGCGCATGGAGATCGACTCCTCGCCGCTGGAGCTCGACGAGGCCGAGCGCCGGGTGCGCCAGCTCGAGATCGAGCTGGCCGCGATGGCCAAGGAGAAGAAGGAAGTCAAGCAGCCGGTCGAGCGCGAGCTGGCCGAGGCCAGGGCCGAGCGCGACGAGCTGGCCGCCCGCTGGGCCAAGGAGAAGGAGACACTCGACCGTGTCAAGGAGATCACCCAGAGGATCGACGAACTGAGCGGCGAGGCCGAGCGGGCCGAGCGCGCCGGCGAGCTCGAGCGCGTGGCCGAGATCCGCTACGGCGAGCTGCCGGCGCTGGAGAAGGAGCGCGACGAGCGCGCCGAGGCCGAAGCCGGGCACGAGCCGATGGTCAAGGAAGAGGTGGACGAGGACGACGTTGCCGCGGTTGTCGCGCGCTGGACGGGAATCCCGGTCGACAAGCTGCTCGAGGGTGAGACCGAGAAGCTGATCCAGATGGAGGATCGCCTGCACGAGCGCGTCATCGGCCAGGAGGCTGCGGTCGAGGCGGTCGCGAATGCTCTACGTCGCGCCCGCTCGGGGCTGCAGGACCCGAACCGGCCGATCGGCTCCTTCGTCTTCCTCGGCCCGACCGGGGTGGGCAAGACCGAGCTGGCCCGGGCGCTGGCCGAGTTCATGTTCGACGACGAGCGGGCCATGGTCAGGCTCGACATGAGCGAGTACCAGGAGCGCCACACCGTCGCCCGGCTGATCGGCGCGCCGCCCGGCTACGTCGGCTACGAGGAGGGCGGTCAGCTGACCGAGGCCGTCCGCCGCCGTCCCTACTGCGTGATCCTGCTCGACGAGATCGAGAAGGCGCACGCCGAGGTCTTCGACGTGCTGCTGCAGATCCTCGACGACGGCCGCCTCACCGACGGCCAGGGCCGCACCGTCGACTTCCGCAACACCGTCGTGATCATGACCTCCAACCTGCGCTCGGCCGCCGACCTGCGCGAGTTCTTCCGGCCCGAGTTCCTGAACCGGATCGACGAGGTGATCGAGTTCAAGCAGTTGAGCCGCGAGCAGATTGCGAGCGTGGCCGAGCTTCAGCTCGCTCGCCTGCGCGCCCGCCTGGCCGAGCGCGAGGTCTCGCTCGAGCTGACGGACGCCGCCAAGGAGGTGATCGCCGAGGCCGGCTGGGATCCGACCTTCGGCGCCCGCCCGCTCAAGCGCGCCGTCCAGCGCCTGATCGAGAACCCGCTCGCCCAGCACCTGCTCGAAGGCGAGTTCACCGCCGGCGACACTGTGCTGGTGGACGCTCAGAACGGCGAGATCGTGTTCACGAAGGCGCCGGCGAAGAAGGCCGAGAGGGCGTAGTCGCGATAGGCGAGAGCTAGTCGACTTCGGGCAGGTGGTCGGCCTTGCCCTGGATGGGCGGGGCGCCGACGATCAGTACGGTGGTCTCGGCGTCTGATTCGTTGCGGAGCTGGAGGACGGTCTCGGTGTTGACCACACAGACCGAGCCGCGCGAAAGCTCGACGCGTTCCGGCGGATCGCCGAGCAGCATGGTCGCGGTTCCCTCGAGCACGACGAACATCTCCTCCTGCACGTGCTCGAGGTGGCGGGTACCGCGCGCGCCGGCCGGTAGGCGCCAGATGTTGGCGCGCATGTTGTGCATGGCTTCCGAGAGCGGAGCGATGCCTCGGCTCTGCTCGCCGCGCTGGGGCGCCTGGAACTCGAGCCCGTCCAGATGGAAGACCGCGTAGCCCACGAACCGGAGTCTAGCGTCCCTCTGCGCGCCTCTCGCTCGCCTCGTCTCTCCATCGCAATACGTAAAACCGGGACAGGGGCATCACCGCTTTGCGGTCTTCTTGCCAAAAACTCGTAAAGCCGCGCGCGTCATGTCGATCACTTAGGCATGGCTACGGCACCGGAATCAGATACCCCACGCGACCAGAATCAGGAGCCGCCCTGCTGGCTTGGCCTGGGCGCGCGGCGCGATCCACAGTCGCACGGAACGGGATGGACAGAAAGCGCAGACAAGAACGCAGCGCGCCCGCAGTGGCTCGGCTCGGCTGCGCGGCGTGCGGGCGCAAGCACCAGAGGCGACGGCTGGATCGAATCGAGTCAGAGCGAGAAACCGAAGTGGCTGGGCTCGATCGCGCGGCAGGGCGCCTCGCCTCGATCCCTCGTCTTGATCGATATGGAGACAGCGCCGGCCAAGCAGGCTGGAAAAGAAACTCCGGAGGCTTCGCAGCCGGTGGAGAGCTGCAGCGCGTCCGTCGGTCCGGGCACGGTGCCCGAGACGACCCCGGGGTTGGCCAAGCCGAACGACGAGCTGGACGACCGCCGGCAAACGCGGGTTGTCGCCGGTGAGATCGGGATGCAATTGCGCGTCGCCTGAGCTGCGCGAACCCGCCTGAACGTCGTTGCAGGACGACTGTTATCCGCGGCTCGACCTCGTGATTCCGGCTTGGAGTTCCAAGCAGCGCGACTACGGGTAGCTTTCCAGGATGATCCTGGTTGTCGGCGCGATCGGTCAGGAGCTCGCGGGTGCGCGTGACCGGGCGCGCTTGCTCGCCTGCGGAGTCGGGCCGGTCGAAGCGGCGATCGCCACCGCCAAGGAGATCGTCAAGGAACGGCCGCGGGCGGTGATCAACGTGGGGCTGGCGGGCGCCAGGCGTGGCTCGGGCATCGCGGTGCTCGACATCGTCGTCGGCACCGAGGCCGTCTACTGCGATCTCTTCCCTCGCTTCTCGACCAACCGGATCCCGCCCGACCCCGGGCTGCTCGAGCTGGCGCGCCGAACGTTCCCCGAGGCGCGTTTCCTCTCGATCGGCACGACCGCCAGCGTCGGAGGCTCGAGCGAGGTCGCGGTCGAGGCGATGGAAGGCTTCTCGGTCATGCGCGCTGCTCAGCTGGCTGCGATCCCGACGCTCGAGCTGCGCGTGATCTCAAACGAGGTCGAGGAGCCGAGCCGCGCGAACTGGCGGATCGACGATGGCCTGTTCGTGCTCGCGGGCGCGACGCGGCGGCTAGTCGAGGCGCTTCTCTAGGCAGACGCTGCGCGCCTCGCCGACGTACGGCCCGTAGTTCGGTATCCGCTCGAAGCCGCTCGACTCGTACAGGCCGATCGCCTCGGGCTGGTTGATGCCGGTCTCCAATCGCAGTCGCTTCCGTTCAAGTCCGCGTGCCTCCTGCTCCAGCGCACTCAAGATCAGCCGCGAAACGCCGAGCCCGCGCATTTCCGGCGTCACGTACATCCGTCGCACTTCGGCCGGCCCTTCGCCGTCCTGCGCGAAGACGCCGCCGCAACCGACCGGCTCCCCGTCCAGCCGGGCAACGATGAAGCGTCCGCGCGGCGGCTCGAACTCCTCCGGGTTCGGCTCGCCGCCCTTGCAGTCGGGGTCGTCGCTCGGATAGCGGCCGGCGAGCTCTGCGCTCAGTGCGGCCACGAGTCGGCGCACAGTCGGGCTGGCGTAGCTCTCGGGCCCGATCGAGATCTCGCTCAGGTTCAACGCAGCGGCTTCTCCATGCAGATACTTCGGCGCTGTCCGCTGTAAGGGCCGAAGTTGGGGATGACGGCGAAGCCGCCGGTCTCGTAGAGGTGCACGGCCTCGGGCTGCTCGGGGCCGGTCTCGAGGCGCAGAGTCGCGTAGCCGAGCTCACGCGCCTTCTGCTCGAGCTCGTTCATCAGGGCGCGAGCGATGCCGATGCGCCTGGCCCTGGGGGCGACGTACATGCGCCTGAGCTCCGCGGTCAGCTCACCCTCGCAGCGGCAGATGCCGGCACAACCGGCCGGCTCCCCGTCGAGCCGGGCGACGAGGAAACAGCCGTCGGGATCATCGAACCATCCCGGCTCAGGCTCGGCCCCGGCGCCTTCCCAGCCGCCGTAGCGCTCGACCAGGTCCGCCGCCTGGGCGTCGGTCAGCGGTCTCGAGACGGAGCTGCCGTAGGGCTCACGCGCGATCACGATCTCGGCCACGAGACGATTCAAGCAGGAACTCGACTCGAGGTGAAAGTCGGCCGTGCACTTTTCGACTCGAAGTCGACACGTTTCGCCGAACGTTCTCGCGCTACCGTGGTCCGCCCCGTGGGAGAGCGGTGGATTAGCGAGGTGCCCCGACAACGCCTCGGCGCCACCGATCTCTCGACCTTCGAGTCGAGTTCGAGGTCGATGGGGTTGCGGTAACGTCAGGGAGTGATGAGGCTTCGCTTCGGCTTCTCGCCCTGCCCGAACGACACCTTCGCCTTCCATGCGCTCGTGCATGGGCTGGTCGAGGCGCCGTTCGAGCTCGAGCCGGTACTGCTGGATATCGAGGAGTTGAACCGGCGTGCGCAGGGCGGCGAGCTGGAGCTGACCAAGCTCAGCTTCGGCGCGCTCGCAGAAGTCGGCGATCGCTACCGCCTGTTGCGAAGCGGCGCCGCGCTGGGCTTCGGCTGCGGGCCGCTGGTGGTAGCACGCGAGCCGATCGGCCTGGAGCAAGCGGCCGCCGGCCCGATCGCCATACCGGGACTGCGCACCACCGCCTTTCTGCTCCTGCGGCGCTTCGCGCCCACGCCGGGCGAGGTTGTCGAGCTCCGCTACGACGGCATCCTGGACGCGGTCGAAAAGGGGGAAGCGAAAGCCGGCTTGATCATCCACGAGAGCCGCTTCACCTACGCCGAGCACGGTCTGGTGCGCGTCTGCGATCTGGGCGAGCTGTGGGAAAGGGAGACCGGGCTGCCCGTACCGCTGGCCGGAATCTGCGCCCGTTCCGATCTCGACCCCGAGACTCGAGCCGCCGCCGAGCGCGCGATCCGAGCCTCGGTCGAGTACGCCTTCGCCCATCCCGAGGCGAGCGCGGATTACGTCAGCGCGAACGCGCAGGAGCTCTCCGCCGAGGTACGCCGCGCCCATATCGAGCTGTACGTGAACGAGTCGAGCATCGATCTCGGCGAACGGGGAATGCGCGCGATCGAATCCATCCTGCAAGCGACGCCCGCCAACCGTTAGCGTGATGGGCGCCGGCTTCGCAAAAAGCGAGCGGAAGACAGTCCGGACGAAAAGGAAGGCGCCCTGGTGAGCAACGGAAAAAGCGGTGTGCGCGGATTCTTCAGCAACGTGGGCTCCTTCATGCTCGGAGGGCTCGTAGGTGCATCGGCCGCACTGGCCGCCCGCGGACGCCGCCGGCGACAGCAAAGGCTTCCCGACGGGCTGACGGCATTCGAGAGTGCGCCCTGTCATCGCGAGGCGGTCGAGCAGAGACACCGAGCCGTGTAACCCTTGGGCCTGATCCGCCAGTTCTCTAGCTGACTAGACTCCTAGTCGCGATGCCGATCTACGAATACCGCTGTCCGAAAGGCCACGTCTTCGAGGTGCTCCAGCGCATGGACCATTCTCAGCCCGACGGCTGCGAAGTCTGCGGAGCGAGCCCGGTCGAACGGGTGCTCCATCCGGTCGCCATCCACTTCAAGGGCTCGGGCTTCTACGCGACCGACTACGGGCGCGGCTCGCGCCGCCAGGCCAGGGAGGCGAGCTCCGACTCCGGCGGCGAGAGCGGCAAGAGCGAGAGCAAGAAAGAAGCCGGCAAGGCCTCCGGCGACTCCTAGCGCGCGCTTCTCAGTGCCCGTGCCGGTGGCGCCCTTCGAGCGCCTGCAACACCAGCAACACGATGATCGCGCCCACGACCGCGACCAGGAACGGCCGCAGCGAGAAGCTCCAGCCGACTCTCTGCCCGAAAAGGATGTTCCCGGCCAACCCCCCGACGACGGCGCCGGCGATGCCGACGGCGATCGTGACTATGCAGCCCCGGGGGTGCTTCCCCGGCGTGGCCAGCTTGGCGACGGCACCGGCCAGGAGCCCGAACAGGATCCAGGCGAGGATGCTCACCGCGGTGCCCCTGTCACGGCAGCAGCTCTCCCGTGCTGCAGCCGGGGGCGTACTGCGAGATAGCCGTCGCGGGAGCGCGGGCCGGCTCGGTTCCCTCGACCATGCGGATGACCGAGTAGTTGTCTTCGCTCGGGATGATCTCGCTACCGCCGCCGACGTATTGCGAATCGCCACCGAGCCGGCAGTGGAGCGTGCTCGAGGCCCGCAGCTTGATCCAGCCGAGTTGCATCAGCTGGCCGGCGCTCAGGTCGGTCGCCATCGGGCGGAGCAGATCGTCGCCGAGCCAGGGAAGCTCGAGCATCGTCATCGGGCTCGTGATCTTGGCGAGCACCGCCTGAACGACCTGTTGCTGGCGGGCGCCGCGGGTGAGGTCCGACTCACTCGGGTCGAGCCTGTTCACGCGGATGCGCGAGTAGACCAGCGCTCGCCGACCGTTCATGTGCTGCATGCCCTTGGCGAAGCGGTAGCCCTGCCAGGTTGCGCAGCGCGCGGCTGTGAACGGGCAGGCGAAGGCATCGGAGAAGATGCGCTCGGGAACGTTGATGTCAACGCCGCCGAGGGTGTCGATGAGCTGCCGGAACTGGGTGAAATCGACGACGATGACGTGATTGATGGGAAGTCGCGTGTAGGACGAGATGGTCTTGATCGCCAGCGCGGCGCCGCCGATCTGGTATGCGGCGTTGACGCGGTCGTAGCCGTGTCCCGGCACAGGTACGCGCAGGTCGCGCGGAATCGATAGGTAGACGATCCGGTGCCGCGAGGGGTCGGTGTGAACCACCATGATCGAGTCGGAGTGCTCGTCGCCCTGGCGCGCGGCCGTGTTGGCGTGATCGGTCCCCAACACGAGGATGTTCGACACGTTCGAGAGCATCAGTCCGTGTGTCGAGGCGAGAGCCTGCCTGGCCTCCGAGCCCAGCCGCCGATTGGCCTTCTCGGCGCCACTACGCAGAGACAGGTAGCCGGCAACTGCCCAGACGAAAACGAGCAGGAAGAGCACGATGAAGCCGATCAGGACTCGCCGTTTCCAGCCGCCGTGGCGAATCCCAAGGTGGGGAAGGTGGAAGCGTCGTGAGTGGGCTCCGGCGCTGTCGCCGGTTGCCGCGCCCCGGCCGCCGGAGGAACCACTCTTGTGCTTCAGCGGCACGTTGCCCCGCGACCGGCCGCCGCGGTAGACACGGTAGGGCTTGTCGCCGTGGGCCATCGACCGGTTATCGTAGCCGTCTGAGATGAGCGCACCGAAGGTCATAGGCGTCGACGTGGGTGGGACGAAGATCCTGGCCGGAGTCGTCGATGCCGACGGCAACGTGCTCGAGCGAGTGCAGATCGCCAGTCCGACCGCCTCGACCGAGGCGTTGCTCGCCGGGCTCGATCAGGCCGTAACTAAGTTGCTCGGGCCCGAGATCGCGGCGATCGGCTTCGGCATCCCTTCGAGCATCGACCAGCGCTCGGGCATGGTGCTCGGCACCGTCAACCTGCCATTGCAGGGACTGTGCTTTCGCCAGCGCATGCGCGAGCGCTTCGAGCTTCCGGTCGGTATCGACAACGACGCCAACGTGGCCGCGATCGCGGAGTGGAAAGTGGGCGCCGGGCGCGGAACGAGCGATCTCGTCATGCTCACGCTCGGCACCGGCGTGGGCGGCGGGCTGATTCTCGGCGGCAAGCCGTACCGGGGCTCGGTCGGAGCGGGCGCCGAGCTCGGTCACATGGTCATTCACCAGGACGGCGCACCCTGCTACGGCAACTGCACGGGGCACGGCCACCTGGAGGCGCTCGCTTCCGGCCATGCGGCCACGCTTGCGGCGCGCGAGCAGTTCGGGCCCGACGTCGACGCGCGCGAGTTGGTGAAGCGCGGCGAGGCTGGAGACGAGGCGGCGCTCGCGCTTCTGCACAGGATCGGCGAGAGCCTCGGCGCCGCGTTCGGCAGTCTTGTCAACATCTTCAACCCCGAGCTGATCATCGTCGGAGGCGGCTTTGAGGCCGCCGGCGAGCTGATTCTCGCCCCGGCGCGCGAGCGCATGTTCCTGGAATCGCTCCCCGGCATGGCCGAGCTGACCCGGGTCGTCGTGGCCGAACTGGGGCCGGAAGCCGGAATGATCGGGGCCGGCTTCGTTGCCTACGAAACGCTCGAGGCCGCCGCCGCCGCGCCGTAGGAAGAGGTGAAACCGGTAGGGCGCCTACTTCGCCGAGCCGGTTCTCGGGGCTCGGACACCTCGCTAATCCACCCGCCTCCCCCCACCCTCCCACGGGGCGTATTACGGTATCCGCAAACCCGTCACGGCTGGTAAACAGGAGTGTTGCGGAATAGTGTCGATCACTCCACTCCGGCTCGGGTGCTATCTAATCTCGAGAGTCTCGCCCGTCTCAATCCAGGAGAGTGAACGATGCCGCTCGCGGTCTGCGCCACGCCGATCGGGAACCTCGAGGATGTGACGCTGCGAGTTCTGCGCGAGCTCGAGCAGGCCGATCTCGTTCTCTGCGAGGACACCCGACAGACGCGCAAGCTACTGGAGCGCCACGGGATCAAGGCCCGCACTCTCAGCTACCACGAGCACAACGAAGCGGCGCGCGTCGCCGAGATCCTGCCGCGGCTCGAGGCCGGCGAGCGGATCGCGCTCGTCTCCGACGCCGGCCTACCGGCGATCAACGATCCGGGCGCCAGGATCGTTCGCGCCGCGCTCGACGCCGGTCTTCCGGTCACCGTGCTCCCGGGCCCCAGCGCAGTCGAGACGGCTCTGGTCGCGAGCGGCCTCGCCGCCGAGCGCTACCAGTTCCTGGGCTACCTGCCTCGCAGCAAGAAGGCCAGAGAGGCACTCTGGCGCGAGCTCTCCCGCTGGCCGCATCCAGCCGTCGCCTTCGAGTCACCGAAGCGCCTGCCGGCGACTCTTGCCGACCTCGCCGCCTTTGACCCGGAGCGGGAGCTTGCCGTCTGCCGCGAGCTGAGCAAGCGTTTCGAGGAGGTTGCGCGAGGCAGCGCGAGGGAGCTGGCCGGAAGGTTCGAGCACGAGCCGAAGGGGGAGATCACGCTGGTGATCGGGCCTGCGGTCGTCGTGCCGGGCGAGGGGGAAGAGGCCGCGGTCGGCGCGGTGACAGAGCTGGTAGATGCCGGGCTGCCGCGGCGGCGGGCCGTCGAGCTGGTGGCGGAGCTGACCGGAGTGGCTCGAAACCGGCTCTACGGTGGCTCGCTGTAGTCAGATTTGACAACGGTTCCGCGTCGAGCTACGCTGCTGGCGTTATCAAAACTGACAACGTTAGGGGGCTCTAGATGCGACGCTCGGTCGTGCTCACGTTCGCGGCAACTCTGGTTGCGATGATTCTGGCCGCTCCTGCGGCAAGCTGGACCTGGCCGGCCGACGGTCCGGTCGTGCGCGCTTTCTCACTCGGCGACGATCCCTATGCCGGCGGGCAGCACCGTGGCGTCGATATAGCCGGCGATCCCGGCTCGAACGTGCGCGCGCCGGCGGCCGGCACCGTCTCTTTCGCTGGCACCGTGCCCGGGAACGGGCGCACGGTCACGATTCAAACCGCCGACGGCTATGCCGTCACGCTCGTCGGGCTGGGCTCGATCGGAGTCGCCAAGAACGCCGTCGTGAGCGAGGGGGAGACGGTCGGTACGATCGCGCCCGCGCCGGGCGACGGCTCTCCGGCGAACGTCCACCTTGGAATCAGAATCGCCTCAAACCCGAACGGTTACGTCGATCCACTGACGCTTCTGCCCGTGCGCATGCAGCAGCCGGCCGCCGGCGATCAGGCTGGTGACGGAGAAACTTCGACGCCGGCAAGCGAGAGCTCCCCGGTGGCGAACGACGGGGCACAGATTTCTGACGGGACATCTGCGGAGACGCCCGCAGCGGACGGTAGCGACGTTGGCGCCGGCGACGCCGCGGGCGTAGCGGTCGGTGCGACGACAGAGGTCGTGACGCCGGTGCCGTCACCGGATGCCGGGACGAATCCCGCCGATGGTGACTCCCAGACCGAGGTGACCGCCGGCCAGTCGTCCCAGGAGGTTCCTGCGGAACAGTCGAACGCAAGCGAAGACACCACCGCGGCCACGGACGCTCAGACAACGACGGCGACCGATGCCTCGAGCGCCGCTGATGCCCAACCTGCGACGGAGGCACCTGTGGCCGAGATCACGTCACCGGTGTCGTCACCGGATGCCGGGTCGAATCCCGCCGATGGCGACCGGGCGTCCACGGGCGATGGGACGGCGGACGAAACTGGCGCCGGCGGCGAATCGCAGCAGGACGTGACGGCCGAGCAGGCGCCTGAGGACGTAGTCTCAGCTCAACCGAGCGCAACCGGCGACACCGCTACGGCGACGCAGCCTCCTACGACGACGGCGACCGAGCTTTCGAACGCCACGGTCGGCCAGACCTCGAGCGAGATACCTCAGCATCGTTCCTCGATCGGCACGAGAGCGAGCGGGCCGGGTGCCACCGCGGTGCTCGCGAGCACCGCGGCACGAGCAAATAGAGCTCAAGCTGCGCGGAACGCCCCGATCGAGACGGGCATGGCCGTTTCGGCTCACGGTGGCGCCGGCACAACCCGGCCAGAGAATCGCCGCGATCTGCGCTCCAGCGCTCCGACACCGAGCGCGGCACGGGCTCACTCTCAGGCGCCGACACACTCGCGATCGACAGATTCGAGCTGGATCGTCCTGGGGGGTTTGCTCATCCTGGCTCTGGGCACGGCCGGTGGATCGGCGTTCATCGTCGCTCGCGTTCACGGTGCGCGCCGGCCGCCTCGTATGATGTTGAGTCCTGGAGCAGATGCAGCAGGCAATGAGCGAGAGCGAGACAGCGAAGAAGATCCTGGTTGCAGTGGCCTGGCCGTATGCCAGCGGCCCGCGCCACATTGGGCACGTCGCCGGGTTCGGCGTCCCGTCCGACATCTTCGCCCGCTATCAGCGGCTCAAGGGCAACGACGTTTTGATGGTGAGTGGGACCGACGAGCACGGGACGCCGGTAATGGTCGCGGCCGAGAAAGAAGGGCTCTCCTGTCGTGAGCTGGCCGACCGCTCGAACGAGGTCATCCGCGAGGATCTCAAGCGTCTCGGGCTCTCCTACGACATCTTCACCCGCACGACGACGCGGAACCACTACCGAGTCGTGCGTGACGTCTTCCGCACGCTGTACGAGAAGGGCTACATCGTCGAGCGCACGGCGATGGGCGCCTTCTCGTCCAGCAGCGGGCACACCCTGCCCGACCGCTACATAGAAGGAACCTGTCCCCATTGTGGCTACGGTGGGGCGCGCGGCGATCAGTGCGACAACTGTGGGCGCCAGCTCGATCCGATCGACCTCGGTGACCCGCGCTCTCGTATCGACGGCAGCATCCCGGAGTTCAGGGAGACGAGCCACCTTTTCCTGGATCTGCCGGCTTTCGCCGACGCGCTCAAGGAATGGATCAACCGACAGGAGCACTGGCGCCTGAACGTGCGCCGCTTCTCGTTCAACCTGCTCGACGAGCTGATCCCGCGCGCGATCACCCGCGATCTCGACTGGGGTGTGCCGATCCCGGTCTCAGGCTACGACGGCGAGGACTCCGGCAAGCGCATCTACGTCTGGTTCGACGCGGTGATCGGCTACCTCTCCTCGACCGTGGAGTGGGCGGCGGTGCGCGGCACACCGGATGCCTGGCGCGACTGGTGGCAGAACCCCGACTCGCGCCACTACTACTTCATGGGCAAGGACAACATCGTCTTCCACACGGTCATCTGGCCGAGCATGTTGCTCGGCTACGGCGATGGCGGCGAGGTCGGCGCCGGGAAGGCGAAGCTGGAGCTTCCCTACGACGTGGTCGCAAGCGAGTTCCTGACCATGGAGGGGCGCAAGTTCAGCTCCAGCCGCGGCGTGGTCATCTACGTAAAGGACTTCCTGGAGCGCTACGACGCCGACGCGTTGCGCTACTTCCTCACCGTCGCCGGGCCCGAGAGCCAGGACACCGACTTCACCTGGTCGGAGTTCGTGCGCCGGAACAACGACGAGCTCGTCGCGACCTGGGGCAACCTCGTCAATCGCACGCTCAAGAACGTTCATCGCCACTTCGGCGAGGTGCCTGCGCCGGCAGCTCTGAGCGAGGCCGACGAGCAGATCCTGGCAGCGATCGAGGCCGGTCTCGATTCGGTCGGCGACGAGATCGAGGCCGCCCGCTTCAAGGCTGCGCTGATCGAAGCGATGCGCTTGGCAGGGCTTGCGAACCAGTACGTCAGCGAGCAGGCGCCGTGGAAGCTGATCGATTCCGACCGCGAGCGAGCGGCGACGATTCTTTATGTGGCCCTGCGTTGCGTCGACAACCTGAAGCTGATCTTCTCGCCGTTTCTGCCCTTCTCCTCGCAGGTCTTGAACGAGCTGCTCGGCTACGACGACGACATCGCCGGAACGCTCGAGTTCGTCGAGCATGATGAGGAGGACGATTCGCACCTCGTCCTGACCGGGAACTACGAGTCGCTACGCGGGCGCTGGCGGGCAAGCGAGCTTCCTATCGGCCAGAAACTGCTGGAGCCCAGGCCGCTGTTTCGTAAGCTCGATCCCGAGGCCGTGGTCGCCGACGAGCTGCGGCGGATGGAAGAAGCGGCCGGCGAATGATCGACGCGCACGCGCACCTCGACGCGTGCGAGCCCGCTGCAGAGGAGCTGGTCACGCGGGCGCGCGCCGCGGGAGTCGAGACCATCCTCAGCGTTGGCACGGACATCGATTCCTGTCGCGAGACGATTACTATCGCCGAGCGCTACGAGGAGGTCTTCGCCATCCTCGGCGTGCATCCACACGAGGCGGGCGGGCCGGATGCCCAGCGCCTCGGCGAGCTCGAGGCGCTTCTCGCCTCGCCCCGGGCGGTCGCGCTCGGTGAGATCGGTCTCGACTACTTTCGCGACCGTGCCCCCCGCCCCGCCCAGCTGAAGCTCTTCGCCGCGCAACTCGATCTGGCCGCGCGCATCGGCAAGCCGGTCGTGATCCATACGCGCGAAGCCGACGAGGACACGCCGACTGCGCTCGAAGGGTTTACGGGGACGATCGTCCTGCACTGCTTCTCCTCGCCGGCCCTGCTGCCCTGGGCGCTCGAGCGTGACTGCTACATCTCCTTTGCCGGTAACGTCACCTACCCGAGGTCGGACGAGTTGCGCAGCGCAGCTCAGCTTGTTCCACCGGAGCGGCTGCTCGTAGAGAGCGACTGCCCCTACCTCGCGCCCCAGCCCAAGCGCGGCCGCCCGAACGAGCCCGCTTTCACCGTCCACACGCTGTCGGTGCTGGCCGACCTGCGCGGCGAGCCGGTTGCCGAACTGGCCCAGCGAACCGCTGCCAACACTCGCGCGGCTTTCCGCCTGCCATGACCGGACCTCGCTTCGCCGCCAAGAAGCAGCTCGGTCAGCACTTTCTCGTCGACGAGAACCTGCTCGGCGTGATCGGACGGCTGGCCGGGCTCGACTCCTCCGACCACGTGCTCGAGATCGGCCCGGGGCTCGGTGTCCTCACCGAATATCTGGCCGAGCGGGTGGCTCACGTCGACGCCGTCGAACTGGACCGGGAGCTCGAGCCCCGGCTGCGCGAACGGCTCGCAGGGCAAGACAACGTCGAGCTCCACTTCGGCGATGCGCTCCGGCTGGATCTGGCGATGCTCGCACCGGCGGCTACGAAGCTGGTGGCGAACTTGCCTTACAACATCGCCACACCGCTGATCGTCGAGTCGCTGGACGGCTTGCCGAAGATCGGGCTGTGGTGCGCGATGGTGCAGCGCGAGGTGGCCGACCGGTTGTTTGCCTCGCCGAGCAGCAAGGCCTATGGCGCGGTCTCGGTGCTCGTCCAGCTGGCGGCGGAGCGTAGAGGCTTCCATCCAGTCTCGCGCGAGGCTTTCCGGCCGCGGCCGCGGGTTGATTCAGCGCTCGTCGCCTTCGAGCGCAAGCCGCTGCCCGAGGATTTCGGCGCGATCAAGCGTCTTGTCGTCGCGGCCTTCGCACATCGTCGCAAGACGCTTACCAACTCGCTCGCCATCAGCGGCTTCGTCTCGAGGGAAGACGCCGAGGCGGCGCTCGTACGGATCGGGCGCGATCCTCGTAGCCGCGCCGAAGCGCTGAAGCCGGCCGAGTTCATCGCCCTGGCGGAGGCGCTCTCATGACGGTTGCTCTCGCCCCGGCCAAGCTCAATCTGGCGCTCGTTGTCGGCCCGGTGCAGGAAAACGGGAAGCACGAGCTGGCGACCGTTTTCCAGCGCATAGCGCTCGCCGACAGGATCGAGCTCGAGCCGGCGCCGAGACTCGAGATCGCCGGCTTCGCGGCCGACACGCTCGTCCGTGCCGCCCTCGTTACGCTCGCCGAGCGAGCCCGCGTGGAGCCACGCTGGCGGGTATCGATCGATAAGCGGGTGCCCGTTGCGGCCGGCTTCGGTGGCGGCTCGAGCGATGCCGCGACCGCGCTTGGTCTCGTCAACGCAACGCTCGATAGCCCACTGTCTCCGGGCGAGTTGAGCGAGCTGGCCCGCCCGCTCGGCGCTGATATCGCCTTCTTCCTCCATGAAGGCTCTCAGCTCGGCGTGGGGGACGGCAGCGCGCTTCGTCCGCTCGCGCTCCCGCAGGACTACGCCGTGCTCCTGGCTTTACCGGCTGGAGTTGTCAAGCCCTCGACCGGCGAGGTCTACCGTGCCTTCGACGAGCGTCACGGTGAGATCGGCTTCGCCGAGCGCCGCGCGGCTCTGTTCGCCACTCTAGATTCGGTGCGCCGGCCGTCCGATCTCGCGCTTCTTCCGGCGAACGATCTCGCCTCTTCGCCTTTGAGCGAGCGCCTGCTCGAGCTCGGCGCCTTTCGCGCCGACGTGAGCGGCGCCGGCCCCGCCGTCTACGGGCTCTTCGAGCGCCCGGAGAACGCCGAGCGGGCAGCCGAGGCGATGGCGGCGACCGGCGCGGTTTGGCTCACCGAGCCGGCCTGGTAGCGTTGCGGCATGTTGCGCGGAGACCAGCATACGGTCGAGCACGGAAGCTCGCGGAGCGGGCGTTTCCTGCACTCGAATCGCTTCAAGCTGACCCTGATCCTTGTGATCGTCGAGGCGCTCTTGGTCGCCTTCGGCGCGCTCAGCTTCTGGCTCGCGATCGTGATCGCCGGCTGTCTACTGGTGCTCTACCTGCTCTTCCGCCGGGAGTTGTTCGGGGCGCCGCGGGAGCTGGCCTGGATAATCGCCGCCTCGCAGGCCCTGGGTGTGCTCGTCTTCGTGCTCGTGCTGGTCACGGCGGTGCTGGTTGTCATCGCCGTCGTCGTGTTGGCGATCGCCGTACTGGCCGCGCTACTCGTTGGTCGGCGCTGAGGCGCCGTTCGCGCTGGGACGAAGCCGGCACGGAATCGTCACATTTCCACGCGCTCTTTCTCGATACCGTTTCACGCCCCGTGGGCGGGTTGTTTGAGCGCCAAGCGAAACGAAGCACTCCACCGTCTGGCCGCGGAACAGCTGCATCGGTCGTGCGGGCCTGGCGGAATCGGCTCCCTTGTCGGCAGGTCTTCATTCCGCTTGGCGCCCCGGGAGGTGGGTGGATTAGCGAGGTGCCGGAGCCCCGAGGGTTCCCGATCGCTCCCAGGCGACGGATCGTCAATCCGCGTGGCGCTCCAAGGTCGCGTGGAGCCGGCGCGATATGGCTGCAGCCCTGGCGGTACTCTTCGGACGAAGCAGCGATGGGGCGTAGCCAAGTGGTAAGGCAACGGGTTTTGGTCCCGTGATCCCAGGTTCGAATCCTGGCGCCCCAGTAGCTCGGCTTGGACGGGCTTCCCGTGCGCTTTGTGAACGGGGTCGGGACAGGAGTCGAGACGCCTCCTCGCCGGACCGGGCAGAATAGGCACGTGAGCCGGGCGGGTCGGAGAGGACGGGCGCGATGACTGGTTCCAACAAACTCGGAGCGGTCGTCATGGCCGCGGGGCTCGGCACGCGGATGAAATCGGTGTTGCCGAAGCACCTACATCCGATTCTCGGCCGGCGGATGGTGGACTGGGTCCTGGCGGCGGCACGCGAGCTCGATATCGAGCCACTCGTGGTCGTCGCCTCTTCGACCACGGCCGATCTCTTCCCCGGGCTCGATGTGGCCGTTCAGGAGCGCCCGCTCGGCACCGGCGACGCCGTCCGCGCGGCGCGAGCTCTGCTCGAAGGTCGCGCTCCCGAGATTCTCGTGCTTTCGGGCGACACGCCGCTTCTGACCTCCACGCTACTGCGCAAGCTCGTCGAGACACACCGGCGCGAACGGGCTGCGGCCACCGTGCTCTCCTTCTGTCCCGAGGATGTCCGGAGTTACGGGCGCGTGCTCCGCGACAAGAGCGGTCACGTGAGCGCGATCGTCGAGGCCGCCGATGCCTCGCCCAAAGAGCTCGCCGTGCGCGAGGTCAACTCTTCCATCTACGTCTTCCAGGCCGAGAAGCTCTGGCCGGCGCTGGAGCAGCTCGAGCCGGCCAACGCTCAGGGTGAGCTCTACCTCACCGACGCGATTCGCTTCCTTGTCTCCAGGAACGAGCCTGTCAGCGCCTGTATCGCGGAGGATCCGATCGAGGCAGAAGGCGTCAACACGAGAACCGAGATGGCGGCGGCGGCGGCCATTCTGCGCGATCGTATAAACGGTGCGCACATGCTCGCCGGAGTCAGCATCGTCGACCCGGGCTCGACCTGGATCGAGCCTTGCGTGCAGCTCGAGCCAGATTCCACCATTCATCCCTTCTGCGTGCTCAAAGGCCGAACGCGGGTGCGCAGCGGCGCAGAGGTAGGGCCTCACGTTGTCGCCGCCGACGCCGAGATCGGTGAGGACGTCACGGTGGGCCCGTTCTGCTACCTCCGGCCGGGGACGGTGCTCGCGACCGGCGCCAAGGCGGGCACCTTCGTCGAGATCAAGAACTCTCAGCTTGGAGAAGGAGCGAAGGTGCCGCATCTCTCATATATCGGCGACAGCGAGGTCGGCGCCGGGACGAACGTCGCCGCGGGGGCGATCACAGCCAACTACCGCCCCGAGCTCGGCCCCGGGAAGCAGAAGACGAAGATCGGGCGCAACGTCCGCACCGGCGTGCACAACTCGTTCGTGCCTCCGGTCGAGGTCGGGGACGACGCCGTTATCGCAGCAGGTTCGGTGATCACAGACGATGTTCCACCGGGCGCGCTCGCGATTGCCCGCGCGCGCCAGCTGAACAAGGAGGACTACGCTCGTGAGCCAGACGGTGACTGACGAATCTCAGGTTGCGGATCTCGAGTCGGCCATGACGACCGACCCGAAACCGGAGCAGCACTGGATCGAGCGTGGCCCGCAAAAGCGGCTGATGCTCTTCTCGGGGCGCTCGCATCCGGCGCTGGCGCAGAGAATCGCAGACAAGCTCGGCATCGAGCTGGGGGCCGTCGAGCTCGAGACATTCGCCAACGGCGAGACCTACTGCCACTACCAGGAATCGATTCGCGGCAGCGACGTCTTCCTCGTGCAGACGGGCTGCCCGCCCGTCGATCGCAACCTGATGGAGCTGCTCTTGATGGCGCAGGCGGCCAAGCTGGCATCTGCCAAGCGCATCACCGCTGTGATGCCCTGGTTCCCCTATTCACGCCAGGAGAAGAAATCCGCGCCCAGGGAGCCGATCTCGGCCAAGCTGGTGGCCGATTTCCTGCAGGACGCCGGTGTCGACCGCGTCCTGACGATGGATCTGCACGCCGGCCAGATTCAGGGCTTCTTCGATATTCCAGTCGACCACATGACCGCGCTGCCGCTCTTCGCCCAGTACTTCCGCGACAAGGGCCTTTCGGGCGATAGCGTGGTCTCGGTGTCGCCGGATCCGGGCCGAGCGAAGATGGCACGCAAGTTCGGGCAGATGCTCGAATGCGACATGGCCGTGATGAACAAGACGCGGCCGGCCCACGACAAGGCCGCGATCAGTCAGGTGATCGGCGACGTCAAGGGCAAGGTCGCGCTGATGGGCGACGACATGATCGTCACGGGCGGAACGCTCGTCGCCGCCGCCGAAGCGCTCAAGAAGGCCGGCGCGGTGAGCGTGCACGTCTTCGCCACCCACGGGCATTTCGCAGGCGACGCGATAGAGAGACTGGCCAGCGCGGAATTCGCGGAGATCGTCGTCACCGATACCGTGCCGATTGATTCACTCAACCAGCCCGATACGCTCACGGTGCTGCCGGTCTCGGGGCTGCTCGCCGAAACGATCCTCAGCGTCTTCACCGATGGCTCGGTCTCGGCCATCTTCGCGGGCGAGAACCAGCTTTTCTAGCGGAGGTCGGATGCGAGGTCGCTGGAACTACGGCTCGACCAATCCTCTCTCGACGGACGACCGCGGAAGGCGTCAGACTTAGCGCATGCGAATTCTCGTAGTAGACGACGAGCAACCCCTGCGCGACGCGCTCGAGCGGGCGCTCAGGGTCGAGCGCTACGAGGTGGAGACGGTCGAGAGCGGTGCCCTGGCGCTGGAGCGGATGAAAACCGGCGGCCACGAGATCGACGCCGTCGTTCTCGACGTGCTGATGCCGGGCATCGACGGGCTCGAGGTCTGCCGGCGACTGCGTGCCTCGGGTGACAAGACACCGGTGCTGATGCTCACCGCCCGTGTCGAGGTCGAGGACCGAGTAGCCGGGCTCGACGCCGGCGCCGACGACTACGTCACCAAGCCGTTCGATCTCGAGGAGCTACTGGCGCGTCTGCGCGCTCTCCTACGCCGGGCCGGAAGTCCCAGCGACCAGGTCCTTCGCTTTGCCGATCTCGTTCTCGACCCGGTGGCTCACGAGGTGCGCCGCGGCGACCGCCTGATCGAGGTCACACGCACCGAGTTCCTGCTGCTCGAGCTCTTCTTGCTCAATCCGCGCCAGGTGCTCTCGCGCTCGATCATCTTCGAGCGCGTCTGGGGCTACGACTTCGGACCGAGCTCCAACTCGCTCGAGGTCTACATCGGCTACTTGCGGCGCAAGACGGAAGCCGGGGGAGAGCCGCGGCTGGTTCACACCGTGCGCGGTGTGGGCTACATCCTCCGCGAAGCGGCCTAGGGGCCCGCAATGAGCTTTCGCCTGCGCCTGATAGTCGTGTCGGCGCTGGCCGTCGCGACCGCGATCGCGCTTGTCTCGGGCATTGTCTATCTGAGCGTGCGTAGGCAGCTCTACAGCGAGCTACGCAGTTCGCTACAGGCTCGAGCGGCTCAGGCGGCTGCCTTTCCGAAGAACGCCACTGGCGTTACTCTCCCCCCCTGCTATTCGAACGAGCCGCCGAGCCTGGTCGCCCGGCTCGGCGGCTACTTCCAAACGATCTATGCGAGTGGCGCGGTGCGCAGTCCCGTGGGGTTCCCGGCGGGGACGAGCCTAACTGTGAGCCGGGAGGACAGGCAGGTCGCCGCCGGCCGGATCGACTCGTATTACCGCAAGGGCACCGTCTCCGGGCAGGGGAGCGGCGTTCGAATTCCCGTTTACGTCTACGTCACTCGTCTGACGCCAAACACCTCCAACTGCGCTCTCGAGGTGGCTCGCCCCTTGGAGTCGGTTACGCAACCGCTGAAGCGGTTGGAGGTCGTGCTCTTGGTCGTCAGCCTTGCCGGTATCGGTCTTGCCGTCGTACTCGGCTGGGTCATCGCCGGCACGGCGCTACGGCCTGTGCGGCACATGACCGAGGCCAGCGAGCACGTTACGCGCACACGCGATCTTTCCCGGCGGATCGAGATGCAAGGCCGTGACGAGCTCGCGCGCCTTGCCCGGGCTTTCAACACCATGCTCGAGGCGCTCGACGTATCGCTGCGCTCCCAGCGCCAGCTCGTCGCCGACGCTTCGCACGAGCTCAGGACCCCGCTGACGACCGCGAAGACGAACGTCGACGTGCTGCGGCGCACCGAGCTTCCAAAGGAGGAGCGAGACGCGATCCTGCGCGACGTCAGCCAGCAGATCGACGAGCTGGCCGTGCTCGTGACCGACATCGTCGATCTCGCCCGCGGTGTCGAGCCCAATCTGGAGATCGAGGACGTGCGTCTCGATCTGCTCGTCGAGCAGACCGTCGCGCGCGCGCGCCGGCTTTCACCCGGGAACACCTTCACGCTCGAGCTCGAACCGTGCCTCGTTCGCGGCGTCCCGAGCAGACTGGAGCGCGCGGTCGCAAACCTGCTCGACAACGCCTGCAAGTGGAGCCCGGCCGAGGCGCCGATCGAGGTGAAGGTCAGTCACGGCACGGTGAGTGTTCGCGATCACGGACAGGGCATCGACGATGCCGACCTGCCGCTCGTCTTCGACCGTTTCTACCGCTCGTCGACGGCGAGAGCGCTTCCGGGCACCGGTCTCGGGCTGGCGATCGTGCGCCAGGTGGCCGAGTCGAATGGCGGCCGCGTATCGGTCGAGCGCCCGAGCGACGGCGGCGCGCTGTTACGCATCGAGCTTCCCTGTATCGACGAGGGCTGAGCTCTTTCCCTGGAAGTCCTTCTCGGCCTTTAGGGGTCGTTTATCTCGCCGTGCTCTCATCGGCGGCATGAGCAGCTCACCCGTCAGCCTCCCGCGCGACAGCCGGCGAGGTCTCAGGATCTTGCTGCTCGTTGCCCTTTGCCTGCCGATCGCTCTCGGCGCCGTCGCGGCCGGATTTTCCCACGCCAAGGCTCTTCCCTACCAAGACGCGGCGCTACCGGCGGCAAGCCGTGCCGATGACCTGCTTGCGCGGATGACCGTGGCCGAGAAGGTCGGCCAGCTCGCTCAGGTGCACGTGGCCAAGCTGACGTCCGTTCCCGTCCTGGACGAGGTCTTCGCCGACGAACGGGTCGGCTCGGTCCTGAGCGGCGGCGGCGAGCTGCCCGGCAGCAGCGACACACCCAGCGCCTGGGCAGAGGGGATCAACGGCATCCAGAAGGCGGCGCTCGACCGCTCACGGCTCGGGATTCCGATCCTCTACGGCGCCGACGCGCCGCATGGCCTCTCGCCCGTGCTCGGCTCGCTCATCTTCCCGCAGCAGATCGGAATGGGAGCGACGCACGATCCGGCGCTCGTTCGTCAGGTGGCGGCGGTCACGGCACGAGGAGCGAGCGCGCTCGGCATCCGCTGGGTCTTCGGGCCGGTAGCCGACGTATCCCGCGACCTACGCTGGGGCCGCTATTACGAGACCTACAGCGAGGATCCGAAGCTGGCCTCGTCGCTCGTCACGGCTGCGGTACAAGGTCTTCAGGGAGACGATCCAACCAGGCTCGTCGTTGCCGCGACCGCGAAGCACTTCATCGGCTACTCGCAGCCTCGGGACGGCCGAGACAGGTACCCCGCGACGATCTCGTCCGCGACGCTGACGACTTGGTTTGTTCCACCCTTCCAGGCGGCGGTGGATGCGGGCGTCGCCACCGTCATGACTCAGCACGGCGCAGTCAACGGCACTCCGGTTGTCGCCTCGCATGCGCTCGCCAGCGACCTGCTGCGCGGCACGATCGGCTTCGGCGGTGTGCTCGTTTCCGATTGGGGAGACGTCAGCGACCTCTACTGCCCGGTTGGAGCCCCGTCCAGCCCGAAGCTCAGCTGCATCGCCACGAGCCCGGAAGACGCCGTACGGCTCGCGCTCGACGCAGGCGTCGATGTCTCGATGATCCCCGACGACTCGGCCCAGTTCACGAGCGCTCTGATCGATCTGGTGCAGACCGGCGCCGTCTCGACGGCGCGCCTCGACGAAGCGGTGAAGCGCGTGCTCAGGCTCAAGTTCGAGCTGGGTCTATTCGAGCACCCGTACGTGGACGTCACCAAGGCTCGCTCGGGCGCCGTCAGCGCTGGCGATCGCACGCTCGCGCGCAAAGCCGTTGACGAATCGCTGACCCTGCTGAAGAACCGGCGCCACGTACTGCCGCTGAAGAGGCGCGGCGGCCCGTTACTGGTGGTCGGTCCGGCGGCGGCCAACGTCTCCTGGCAGATGGGCGGCTGGACGATCGGCTGGCAGGGGCTTCCGGCAGGCGTCAAGCCGCCGGCGGTCACCATCCTCCAGGGCATCCGCGAGGCGGTCGGAGCCGGCAACGTGCTCACGGCGAACTGGCTCAAACCGGCGGATGTGCGTGCCAAGGCGAAGAAGGCGCGCGCAGTTGTCGTCGCTATCGGCGAGAAGGCGTACGCCGAGTGGTATGGCGACAATCCGCGCGGCGCGCTCGCATCCGACCAGGCGCGATTGGTCAAGGTGGCAGAGGCAACGGGAAAGCCGGTCGTGCTGGTGCTCGTGGCCGGTCGTCCGCTCATGATCACCGGGCTCGTAAACAAGGCAGATGCGCTCTTGATGGCCTATCTCCCGGGCACCGAGGCCGGTGACGGAGTCGCGGACATCCTCTTCGGCCGAGTGTCACCGCACGGCAAGCTACCGGTGAGTTGGCCGGCGTCGATCAAAGACGTGCCGATGGTGAAGGGAATGCGCCTCAGTGACGGTAAACGGGCCAAGCCGCTCTTCGCCTATGGAGCCGGGTTGAGCTACTGAGCTCCCCCCGGCGCTCAACCGCCGAGGCTTCTTCATGGCGGGACGCTTCGCCTAGTCGGGCGCGCGATGCATCCGGGTCGCTACACTTCGGCGCCGTGGCTGCCGAGAGAGTAAAGCTCGAAGTTCAGGAACGATCGCAACGCGGTAGCGCCGCCAATCGGCGCCTGCGTCGGCAGGGGCTCGTCCCCGGCGTTATCTACGGGCCCGCGTTCAAGCCGCGCGCCTTCACCGTTCCCGAGGCGGAGTTACGCCACGCTTTGACCGGCGAGCACGGATCGCATGCGATCCTCGAGGTCGTCATCGGTGACGAGAAGAAACCGCATTCGGCGATACTCAAGGACTATCAGCGCGACCCGGTTCGCGGTGGCTTGCTGCACGTCGATCTCCACGTCATTCGTCTCGATCAGCCGATCCATGCCAGCGTCGCCGTGGAGTTCGTGGGCGAGGCCCCGGGCGCCAAGGCCGGCGGTGTGGTCACGTCGGGCACGCGCGAGCTCTCTGTCGAGGCGCTGCCTGCTCAGGTACCCGACCAGATCGAAGTGGACGTGAGCACGCTCGAGATCGGCGACTCGCTCCATCTCTCCGACCTGACGGCGCCCGAAGGCGTCACCTTCCTCGACGACGCCGAGCTGCTGCTCGTCAGCGTCACGCTTCCGTCTCGAGTGGAAGAGCCGGTCGAGGAAGAGGAGGCCGAGGAAGAGGCAGCAGAAGGCGAAGCCGCCGAGGGCGAGGGCCCGGCGGGCGAGGCCGAGGCTCCCTCCGAATAGATGGGCTGGCTTCGTCGAGGCAAGTCGGTCTCGACGTTGGATCTACTCGTCGCCGGTCTGGGTAACCTCGGGCGCGAGTACGCCCGCAACCGTCACAACGTCGGTTTCATGGTCGTCGAGGAGCTGGCTCGGCGCCACGCCGCACCGTTCCGCGCCAAGTTTCACGGACGACTGGCCGATTTGAGGCTGGAGGGAGGCCGAGTCGCACTGCTGGCGCCCGAGACCTTCATGAACGGGTCCGGTCGTTCGGTGGCCGCAGCGCTGCACTACTTCAAGCTGGAGCCGGAGCGCCTACTCGTCGTGCACGACGACGTCGATCTCGAGCCCGGCCGTTTGCAGCTTCGCCTGGGTGGGGGGCTCGCGGGTCACAACGGCCTGCGCTCGGTCTCCGCCGCGCTGGCAACGCGGGAGTTCCTGCGCCTACGCCTGGGAGTCGGGCGACCGGGGCGCGGCGACCGGCGCTCGGTGGCCGATTTCGTGCTTTCCGATTTCGAGCCCGAGGTCGACGCGAAAGCCATCGTCAGCCGCGCGGCCGACGCTGTCGAGCTGCTCGTGAGCGAGGGCCTGGAAGCCGCGCAAGCCCGCTTCAACGAGCACGATCGATAAGGGCCTAGAGCCTATCCCGTTAGGAAGCCGCGGTCGGGGTGGTCGATGCGTGGATGTCAGGGGCCGGACGGGCCGCGAAGGCGCACTGGTAGTGCGACGAACGGTTCGGGCGGTCACTGGCGCCGCGAAGCGGCCGCACCGGCGTGGGGGCCTAGCGGGATAGGCTCTTCTCGCGTCGGGTTGGGCGAGTAAGGCGCGGGCTACACTGCGCCTGCGGGACGAAAGTCCCGCCGAAGCCATGGACCGTCCAGCTCTTCACGCCTTCGTACGCGAGCTTGCAGGCCACGAGCGCCTCTCGAGCTTGGCCGCCGCGCTCCCGGCTCGCGTGCGCGTGTCCGAGCCGGCGCTGCCGCTGCTGGTCAGCGCCTTACGGGAGAGGCTCGAGCGGGCGCTCACCGTCCTCGTCGCCGACGACGAAGATGCACGTGATCTGGCCGAGGCCGCGGGCTGGTTCCTGGGTGAGAGCCGGGTCGCCTTTCTGCCCAGTCGCGGCGTTCGCTGGGACTCCGGGCTGGTGCCGGCCGCCCACCTGGTGGGCGAGCGGGCGCGGGCGCTGGAGTCGCTGGCCGCCGGAGGGCTCGTCTTCGTCTCGGCCACGGCTCTCGCCGAGGGGATGCCGCCGCCCGAGCTCAGGCCGGAGTCGATCCGCCTGCGCCTCGGCGAGAGAAGAAGCCTGGAGGACATCTCCCTCGACCTCGCCGGCGCGGGTTACGAGCGCGTCGAGAGAGCGGAAGAGCGCGGTCAGTTCGCCGTTCGAGGCGGCCTGCTCGACGTTTTCCCCTCGAGTGGCCGCGACCCGCTGCGAATCGAGCTCTTCGGCGACGAGATCGAGCAGATGCGCGCCTTCTCGCCCTTCACGCAGCGCACGCTGCAGGAGGTCGAGGAGGTGCTCGTCCATCCGGCCGTCGAGTGGCGCGCCGAGCTCGTCGGATCGCAAGAGCAGGAAGGGAAGGCGGCCGCGCTTCCCGCTCCGCTCGTATCCCCGCTCGCCGCGGCGCCAGATCTCGTCTGGCAGCGCGACGAGGTCGAGCGCGTCTGGCGCGAGGAGCTGGCGATCGATCCCCTGTCGCTGAAGGGCGTCAGCGAGCTCGATCCTTTTCCACGTGGGCAGTCCTTCTCATTCGAGGCGCAACGGCCGGCCATCGCCGCGCGCGGCTTGACGGAGGCCGAGCGAGATCTCGGCGCCTTCGTGCGCGGCGGCCAGCGCGTCGTCGTCGCTTTTTCGCACCGGGGCGAGGCACTTCGCACGGGCGGTCGCCTGCGCTCGCTCGCGGCGCCGTTGCTCGAGCAGGGAGAGGAGCTGGCCAACGAGGGCGAGCTCCGCTTCGCCGTCTCTCCGGCTCGGCGCGGGTTCGTCTGGCGGGAATTGGGGCTCGTACTGCTCCCTGAGCGGCAGGTCTTCCGTAAGCGCCCGCCCCGTACCGCGCTCCGCGTCGGGCGAGCGCTGCAGTCGTTCGCAGACCTGCGCCCGGGCGACTACGTGGTGCACGAAGACCAGGGGGTGGGCAAGCTGATCGCCTTCGAGACGAAGGCGGTGGCCGGTGTCACGCGCGACTACCTACTGCTCGCCTTCAAGGGCGACGACCGCCTCTATGTGCCGCACGAGCAGATCGCCAAGGTGTCGCGCTACATCGGCGCCGACGGCAAGGCGCCCACGTTATCCAAGCTCGGCGGCAAGGCTTGGCAGTTGCTCAAGTCGCGCGCGCGGGTCAACGTGCGCGAGCTGGCCGGAGAGCTGCTCTCGCTCTACGCCCAGCGCCAGCAGGTCGAGGGGGTCGCCTACGATCTCGACCAGGCCTGGCTGGAGCAGCTGGAGGCGAGCTTCCCCTACCGCGAGACCGAAGACCAGCGTCAGGCGATCGAGGCGGTGAAGGAGGATCTGGAGGCGCCGCGGCCGATGGACCGTCTGGTCTGCGGTGATGTCGGCTTCGGCAAGACGGAGATCGCCGTTCGGGCGGCCTTCGCCGTCGCGCTGAACGGTCGCCAGGCACTCGTGCTGGCGCCGACCACCGTGCTTGCCGAGCAGCACTGGAACACCTTCCGCGAGCGCTATCGCGACTTTCCGCTGCGAGTCGAGATGGTCTCGCGCTTCCGCAAGCCGGCCGAGGTCAAGCGCACCCTGGCCGATTTCCGCGAAGGCAAGGTCGACGTCCTGATCGGCACGCATCGCGTGCTCTCGCGCGACGTGGTCGCGAAGAGCCTCGGACTGGTCGTGCTCGATGAGGAACAGCGTTTCGGAGTCGCTCAGAAGGAGCTTCTACGCTCACTGAGATTGGAGGTGGACGTGCTCACCCTCAGCGCCACGCCGATCCCGCGCACCCTGCACATGTCGCTCTCCGGCCTGCGCGACATCTCGACGATCGAGACACCGCCCGAGGGTCGGCAGCCGATCCGGACCTACGTCGGCGAATTCGACGAGGAGTTGGTCAGGAGCGCTCTGGAGCGAGAGCACGCGCGCGGCGGCCAGTCCTTCTACCTGCACAACCGCGTCGATACGATCGAAGAGGCGGCCGAGCGTCTGCGCCAGCTCTGTCCCGAGCTGACCGTGCTGGTCGCTCACGGCAAGATGCGCGAGCGCCAGCTCGAGGAGCAGATGCTCGCCTTTCTGCGCGGCGAGGCGGACGTGCTCGTCTCGACGACGATCATCGAGTCGGGGCTCGACATTCCGCAGGCCAACACGCTCGTGATCGAGCGGGCGGATACGCTCGGGCTGGCCCAGCTCTACCAGATCCGTGGCCGCGTAGGCCGCTCCGATCGCGTCGCCCACGCCTACCTTCTCTATCCGAGCGCCGAGGAGCTCTCGCACGAGTCGCGCATGCGCCTGGCCACGCTGGCCGACCACACCGAGCTCGGAGCGGGGCTCGCCATCGCCATGCGCGACCTGGAGCTGCGCGGGGCCGGCGAGCTACTCGGCGACGAGCAGTCCGGCCATGTGGCCGCCGTCGGCTTCGAGCTCTACGTGGAGATGCTCGAGGAGGCGGTGGCCGAGCTGTCCGGCAGACGCCGTGCCACTCCGCGCCCGCTTCGCGTCGATGCCCGCATCGATGCCTACATTCCCGCCGGCTACGTGTCTTCCGAGGCGCTCAAGATCGATCTGCACCGCCGCTTGGCCCTGGTCGAGGACGAAGACGAGCTGCACGAGCTGGAGGCCTCCTGCGAGGATCGCTTCGGGCCGCTGCCGGAGCCCGTCGCCAATCTCTTCGCTATCCAGCGCGCGAAGCTCGATCTGGCCCGTATCAGCGCCGACTACCTCGTTTACCGCGACGGCCGTATCAGCATCGGCCCGCTCGTGCTCGGCTCGGGCGAGTTGCGCGAGCTCAGAAGCCGTGTCGACACGGTTGTCTATAGCTCCTCGAAGCGTGAGCTCACGCTGCGCAGCTCCTCCTTCGCCGCGGCCGGAAAGCTGCTCGTTGCTATACTCGCCGCGCGCCGAGCATGATGTTCTGCAGGCGCTTCTTATTTGTATGAGAACCCCGCGCTTCATCGTTTTCTTCGTGCTCGCGCTCGTCGCGGCGACACTTCTTGCCGCTTGCGGAAGCACGAAGAAGAACGCGGTGCCCGCGGGCGCCGTAGCGATTGTCGGCAGCGATCCCATCACCAAGGCGGACCTGAACTCGCTGATGGCCCAGGCCAAGGCGCAGTACGCGGCGGCCAAGAAGACGTTTCCCGCGATCGGAAGCAAGAGCTACCAGAGCGTCCAGGACAGCGCGCTCGCCTATCTCGTCGAGCAATCTGCGTATGCGCAGCAGGCTGAGAAGATGGGCATCAAGGTCACCAGCGCGGAGGTCGACAGCAGCCTGGCACAGGCGATCAAGCAGAATTTCAAGGGCAGTCAGAAGAAGTACGAGGCCGAGCTCAAGAAGCAACACGTAACCGAGGCGCAGGTCAAGGAGAACATCCATGAGACCCTCCTCGACAATAAGGTGTCATCGGCCCTAACTAGCGGTGTCACGGTCTCTCAGGGCGAGATCAAGAAGTATTACGACGCGCACAAGAGCTCCTACCAGATCGGTGAGAGCCGCGCCGTGTCGCACATCCTGGTCAAGACGAAGGCCGAGGCCGAGAGCATCTACCGCCAGCTGAAGGCGGGCGCGAACTTCGCCAAGCTGGCCAAGAAGTACTCGACCGACAGCTCGAAGTCGAACGGCGGCGCGCTCGGCGTCATGCAGAAAAAGAACCTGGTGAAACCGTTCGCCGACGTTCTCTTCAGCGATCTCAAGACGGGCACGTTCTCGAAGCCCGTACACACGATCTACGGCTGGCACATCATCGAGCCCACGGGCCCGATCGTGAAGGCCCATCTGCAAACGCTCAGCGAAGCATCGCCCACCATCAGCCAGACCCTGCTCACGCCCAAGCAGAACACGGCAGTCGCGGCCTGGGTCAAAAATGCGCAGAAGTACGCCGCCGACAACACGAACTACGCCCCGGGCTACGAACCGGCTACGACGACGAGCTCCTCGACCGTCGCCACGACCACGACGTCGTAACGGCGAGGCGCCGCGGGGGCGACCCTGAGCGATCTCTCACAAGCGCTTCTCGACCTGCAGCAGCTCACCGAGCGCCTGCGCCGCGAGTGTCCGTGGGATCGTGAGCAGACCGCCGCCACGATCGTTCCCCACACGCTCGAGGAGGCCTACGAGGTGGCCGACGCCGTTCTCCAGGGCGATGCGGGCAAGGAGCTGGACGAGCTCGGCGACCTGCTCTTCCAGGTGTATTTCCTCTCGCTCCTGCTCGAGGAGCAGGGCCACGGCAACCTGGAGCAGGTGGCGCGGCGCTGTCACGAGAAGCTCGTGCGCCGCCATCCTCATATCTTCGGCGACGCCGAGGCGAAGACGGCCGGGCGCGTGCTCGAGAACTGGGAGAAGATCAAGGCCGGCGAGGAGGGCCGTGAGGGGATATTTCACGACGTCAGCCCGGAGCTGCCCGCGCTTCTGCTGGCCCGGAAGTTGCAGGAACGAGCGGCGGCGGTCGGCTTCGATTACCCGACGCTTCCCGAAGCTCTGGCCGATCTGGCCTCCGAGCTCGACGAAGTGGTCGAGGCTGTCGGGGTCGCCGGCCAGCCCTCTCCCGGCGCGGAGCCCGACAACCGCGTCGCCGAAGAGATCGGTGACGTACTCTTTGCCTGCGTGAACGTCAGCCGGCTCGCGCGTGTCGACGGCGAGCTGGCCCTTAGGCAAGCGGCCGGGCGCTTCCGTGCCCGCGTCGAGCTTGCCGCCTCGCTCGCCGAGGCCGACGGGAAGGATTTTTCCGCGCTCACGCTCGCGGAACAGGACTCTTACTTCGATCGAGCAAAGGAGAAAACGAGATGAGCAGCAAGATCGCCGCAGTGCACGGCCGCCAGGTTCTCGACTCGCGCGGAAACCCGACGGTCGAGGTCGACGTCGTGCTCGAGTCCGGGCACAAGGGCCGGGCCATTGTCCCCTCCGGTGCGTCCACCGGCGTGCATGAGGCGGTCGAGCTTCGCGACGGCGACAAGAGCGTCTATCTGGGCAAGTCGGTCAACAAGGCCGTGGCCAACGTCAACGGCGAGATCGCCACTGCGCTGAAGGGCGCCGACCCCGACGACCAGCGCGCAATCGACCAGAAGCTGATCGAGCTCGATGGAACCCCGAACAAGGGTCGTCTAGGCGCCAACGCGGTGCTCGGCGCCTCGCTGGCGGTCGCCAAGGCGGCCGCCGACCAGGCCGGCGTCTCGCTCTTCCGCTGGCTCGGCGGCCCGAGCGCAAGCACGCTACCGGTGCCGATGCTGAACGTCATCAACGGCGGCGTTCACGCCCAGAACTCGATCGACCTGCAGGAGTTCATGCTCGTGCCGGTGGGAGCGGGGAGCTTCGCCGAGGCGCTGCGCATCGCCGCCGAGGTCTACCACACCTTGAAGGGCGTCATCTCCTCGCGCGGCCTGGCGACAGGTGTCGGCGACGAGGGCGGCTTCGCTCCGAATCTGCCCTCGACCGAGTCGGCGATCGAGGCCATCCTCGAGGCGGCCGAGAAGGCCGGGCACGTCGACAAGGTCGCGATTGCGCTGGACCCGGCCGCTAGCGAGGTCTTCGAGGACGGCCGCTACGTGCTCACCGGCGAGGGCAAGAACCTGAGCCCGAGCGAGATGGTCGACTACTACGCCTCGCTCTGCGAGCGCTTCCCGATCATCTCGATCGAGGACGGCCACGCCGAGGACGACTGGCAGGGCTGGGCCGAGATGACCGAGAGGATGGGCGACAAGATCCAGCTCGTCGGCGACGACATCTTCGTGACCAACATCGAACGCCTGAAGCTCGGTATAGAGCGTAAGGTCGCCAACTCGATCCTGATCAAGCTGAACCAGATCGGCACGCTCAGCGAGACACTCGACTGCATCGAGCTGGCGCGCAAGAACGGCTACTCGGCCGTGATCTCGCACCGCTCCGGCGAGACCGAGGACGCGACCATCGCCGATCTCGCAGTCGCAACCGGTGTCGGCCAGCTCAAGACCGGCGCACCTTGCCGCACCGATCGCGTCGCCAAGTACAACCAGCTGCTCCGCATCGAGGAGGAGCTTGGCGACAAGGCCGTCTACCCGAGCTGGAGTGCCTTCCCGCGGGCCAAGCACTAGGACGAGCAGCGCGAGGATCCGCTGCTTTGCGCGACGGGCCGGTTTGCCGGCCCGTCGCTTTCTTCTTTTTCCTGTTCACTTCGCGCGCTCGCAGGTCCAGTACGGCGTCTGTCCGCCCGTGCCCGATGGAGTGTCGACGTCGCCGGCCCGGCGAACGTGGTCAAGGTCGGGGAGATTCCCCGGCGAGCCTTTCGCGGGAGGACAGTCAGCCACGGCTTAGAACTCCTCGGAGCCGTGTCCAGCAGTGGGAAGCGAACCAAGCCCAGGCGAGCCGCGCGCGCCCGCCGTCGACGGCAGCGGTTGAGCGCGCGGCGGTTCGTCGTGCTGGCACTACTCGTACTGATCACTCTTCTCTACGCGGGGCCGATTCGCTCCTACTTCGACAAGCGGGAGCTCGTCCGCAGCGAGCAGTCGCAGGTCGCGCTGCTCAGATCTCAACACGACGAGTTGAAGCAGAGGCTCGACCGCGCCGCAACGGCGAAGGCGATCGAACGCGCCGCCAGACGTTACTTCTACGTCAAGCCCGGCGAGCGGCTCTATATCGTCAAAGGGATTGGCAGCTGGCGGCGCGAGCAGGCTCGTGCCGGGCACTGACCTCCGGCGCGAACGGGTTCCTTCGCGGGCCTGGCGAATGTACCGACGCGGGTAACATCGTCGTCATGGATGACAGGGCGATCATCGCCGCCCAGATAGGCCGAGCGCCGCGCGCCTTCTCTCGTGTCGCAGCGAGATGCCCGCTCGGCTTTCCGGCCGTAAGCGAGCAGAGGCCGTACGACGACGAAGGAAAGCCGTTCCCCACCGGCTTCTACCTGACCTGTCCCGAGCTCGTCGCGGCGGTCGCGCGACTCGAGGCGGCGGGCGGAGTAGAGCGTTGGAGCGAAGAAGTGCGAAGGAGCCGTCGCCTGCGCTGGAGTCTCTGGCGGGCCAATCACGAGCAACGTCGCAGACGAAGGAAGCTCGTGCGATCGACAGATCGGATGCTGGATGGAGGGGCATCGCTGCGTCTGGGCATCAGCGGCTCCAAGAACACCCGGAAGCTCAAATGCCTGCACGCTCACGTTGCCTTTGCGCTCGGCAACCCGGGCTACGAGCTGGGCGAGCGCATCGTTGCCGAGCTGCAGCCGCTCTGGCCTGCTCCATGCGGATCGCGTACGGTTTGCGGCTCCGGTCCCGACCCCGCGCTCTAGGGACGAGCTCAGATACTCGACGAGTATGATCGCCGACGTGTCTGTGGCCATCGAGATATCGCGCCAGCAATGGCAGGATGGATACCGGCGCTTCCTTGCGCTGGCCGCCGCGTCGGCCGCTCGCGATCGCTTGTACATCGTGCTGGAAACGATCTCCGATGAGCTCAGGCGCCGGATCGGGCAGACCTTCACGCTTGCCGAGGCGGTCGAGCTCTACGACGACGCGGAGCGCTGGGCGACCGACGCGGTGGCCGAGCGCGCGGCGGTTCGTGACTGGGCGCGCGATTTGGCTATCGTGCTCGACGCTGCCTTCCACCTCTATTCGCGCGCGGCGGTCGACTACGAACCGTGACCCGACCTGAACAAGCCCAATTCCCAAGACGTGCTCGTCGTGAGCGTCGTCGCTCCAAGTGGCTTCGGCGAACGCTGTTGCTGATAGCAACGATCGCTGTCCTTGGTCTAGGCACGGCGCTCGGGCTGGCGCTCGATCAGGGCTCGGGCGCGAAGGGAACACAGACCTGCGAGCGCACGCTCCGCCTTGTGACTGTCACGGTCACTCACCGCTGAGCAGCCCGAGCGCAGGTGCGATCGGACGGGCCGCCGGATGGGACGCCGTGCGACGGAAGACGGGAGAGAAACACACACTTCCGTTTCGGTTCCGGTGGAGATCTGCGCGTGTTTTCGCGTTAGGCTCGAATTGGGGACGGGAGGCGGGGAACCCGCCTCTCCCGGGGCCGCTGTCGCATCCCACCCGCTCGGAGCTCACGCCGGTTTTCTCCAGGCGGCCTTTGCTCGCGCAAGCACGAAAGCGGTCAAAACTACCGGAGCCGATTGGAAATGGGGCGAACTGGAGAAGTTGGTTGAAGATGTCCAATCACTACCAGCCCCAGGCGAGAGAAGCTAGCGAGCAGTCGGAATGGCTGACTCTCGGCCAAGCGGCGATATACCTTGGGGTTGCTCAGAGCACGCTCAGGAAGTGGTGTGACGCGAGCCGAGTGCCTGCTTTCACTACGCCCGGTGGTCACCGGCGCTTTCGCAAGGCCGATCTCGACGAGTTCGTAAGCCAGTCTTCGCGCCCCGACTCTCGTGGTCACGGTGGGCCGCTAATCCTCGTGATCGACGACGAGCCGGGGATCCCGGCCTACGTCCGCGCCAGTCTCGAGCCAGAGGGCTATGAGGTCGAGGAGTCCGGCGATGTGAAGGAAGGTCTACGGCTGGTCGAGACCCGGCCGCCGGATTTGATCATGGTCGACGTGACCATGCCCGGCGTGGAGGGCTGGGAAATACTCCGGCGTCTACGCGAGAAAAGAGGCGAGAAGACTCCGTCCGTCATCTTGTTCAGCGCTGTCAACGAGAGCGACGAACAACTGGCAAGCTCGCTTGGAGTCAAGGCCTACTTCGGGCGCCCGCTCGATCCCCGGCGTCTGGTCGAGAGCGCCCGCGAAGCACTGCCGATCTAACTGGAGCAAATCCGGCGCCAGATTGAGTTCTTGCTCGCAGGTACGGCCGCGGTTGACTCAGAGCTCTTCGCTGGCCTCGATCAGGCCCGCCGCGATCACGCCGATCGACGCCAGGAGAGCGATCCAGATGCCGATTCCACGGCCATCCGCGGGAAGGAATCTGTCGGGGATCCAGATCAGACGGACAAGCACGAGAATCGTTGCGAGAACTCCGATCCCGATCACGATCAAGCTCTCCGGGAGGCTGGCCGGCAGCGCGATCCCGAACACGCGCAGGGCGACGAGAACGAGTATCGCCAGACCGAGGAAGAAAACGATCTGGCCGACCAGGCCCGTGTGCCAGCCGATCACGCTCAAGACGAGCTTGTATCCGCCCGAGCCGCTGTACCAGCTCATGAAGGTCGAGAGGCTGAGCACGAGGCCGGAAAGCCAGGTGAGCGTCTCGGATGTGAGCAGGAAGCCCTCGGGGTGATGCAGCGAAGGACGATCCAGGGGCTGCCGCGGATGTGATCGAGAAACGGGGGGCGGAAGCGGAGGTTGCATGGACTGGAAGTATCGCACCGAGAGGGACGTTTGTCGGTCGTATGCTGCCCGTGGGGCAAGCGCTCCGCTGCTCACACGCCGAATAGGGCCTTCGTTTCTTCCCAGATCAGCATCGCTATGACGGCGACCACCGCCAGCATGACCAGCATGGTGACGTAAAAGCGTAGATGGGCCCGGTTGCGCTCGCGCGCCCGCTCTCTCCGCATATGCCTGGATGCTCGCTCACGTGCGTAGGCGCGGGTGATCGCCGTCGGATCGATCGGCGGCTTCTCGTCGTCGGACTGCGGCTGTGGAGCTGGATAACCCACCAGCGCCTCAGTGTAAGGCCTATCGCGCCGACTCTGCACGTCTGATCCGGCTGGGTGACGCCGCCGGCCGGCGCGCGGCCCTCGCTGAATCGTCGACCTCGCGGCGGTTTCGGCGCGCGGAAACCGGCGATCGATTCCACCTCGGGGACCCGATCGGCGAGATACTACTCCCGTGGATGATCTCGTACTTCCTGCGCCCGAGTCGGCGGCTCAACCGTCTTCCGATCGAGAGGAAGAAGCGATCGTCGTAGACAGAGACAGGGATCTGAGCTCACTCGACGCGTCGCAGCGGTTACTCGCCGACGCTCTCGTGGCAGCGCTCGACCGAAGCGGACTGCCGCGACGTATGGCCACTTTCGTTGCTGCGGCAACGAGCGCGGAGCAGATACTTCTCTGGCTGAGCGACGACCCGGAAACGGCTTTTCTCGGGACGCCTGAGGAGCTCGCTCCCGCCGATCTTGTCGCTGCTCGCGAGCGGGTCGAGCGGGTGCTCGCGCAAGGTATGCCTCTGCGCGAGCGATTGGCTGGAGCGCTCACTGTCGACTTACCGCTGGGGCTCGATCCCATAGGGGTGATCGAGGCGAGGTTCGGTGAAGGGAAGGAGGTGAGCGAGCGTGAGCTCGACACTTTGCAGACGATCGCTGCGCGTGTCGCCGGGGTGCTCGAAGACGCCGCACGAAGGCGCGATCTCGACCTGGAGTTGCAGCGAACGCACGCGCTTCTCTCCTTCGCCGGGCAGGCCATGTCCGAGCTCGCGCTCGAGCCGACGCTCAACGTCGCGGTGGAGCGAATCGCCAGCCTGCTCGGGATCGAGCGAATCGCCGTCTACCTGAACGGCGAGAGCGGCTTACGCACCGCCGTCGCACGCGGAATTCGGGGCCCGCACGAGCGCGTTGCCGCCGGCTTGCTCGAGCTGGCGCTTGCCTCCGGTCGGCTCGCGGGCGGTGTGATCGTTGCCGATGCCCTTACCGACGAGAGGCTGGAAGCGCTACGCGGCGCTCTTGCCGAGTCGGAGGTGGATGCCGTTGTTGCGCTTCCGCTCGAGGCGGCAAACGAAGTGATAGGGCTGCTCGCTCTTTACGCGCCGAAAGGCTGGGCCCCGGACGAGAGCGACCGGATGCTGCTCGAGGCGCTACGCAACCAGCTCGCCGTCGCCGTCAATCACGCGAGCCTGCATGAGCGGGCGACTCGTCTCGGCAACGAGCTCGAGCACTCGCTGCGCGCGGAGCGTCAGGCTGCGGCTCAGTTACGGGCCCTTTACGAGGTCTCGCGCGCGTTCGCCCAGAGCCTGTCTTTGCAGATCACGCTGGAGGCGGCGGCAGAGACGATTGCCGAGCTGGTCGGAGTCGATGTCGCCGTGCTTCACATGCCCGACGAACGCCAGGAGAAGATGGAGGCGAGGGCGCTCCACGTCGCCAGAGGAGTTCTGGAGGAGCCGATGCAAGCGATTCTCGGTCGAGCACTTCCGCTGACGGGAGAGATCGCTCGCGTAATCAGGGAAGGGCTCGTTCTGCGCCTGACGCGCGATGCGCCCGGCACAGACGATTCACAGCAGCTGCTCGCACCTTTCCTGGAGCGAGGCTCGACGGCGATCGTGCTTCCTGTCGCTACGCCCAAAGAGGTGCTCGCGACCGTGACCCTCATCTCGCTCAGTCCCGAGCAGCCGATTCGAGAAGAGACGATCGAGGTGGCGCTGGCGATTGTGGGGCAAGCCGCGCTCGCAATCGACAACGCACGTCTCTACGAGCAGCAGAAGGCGTTCGCGGACGCCATGCAGCGCTCGCTCCTTCCCGACTACGAGCCCGAGATCGAGGGGCTCGACGTCGGAGCCGCCTATGCGGCCTCGGCCCGGGTCGAGATCGGCGGCGACCTCTACGACTTCATGCTGCTCGACGACGGGTCGCTGGCCGTTGCGCTGGGCGATGTGACCGGGCACGGGATCGATGCCGCGGCCGACATGGCGATGGTCAAGTTCACCTTCCGCTCGCTGGTGCGGCGCTACCCCGAGCCGGGCGCGTTTCTCGCCACCGTCAACGAAGTCGTGCTGGAGGAGGTCGAGCTCGGCAAGTTCGTCACCATGGTCTATCTGCGGGTAGATCCGGCCAGAACCGAATTGGTCTGCGCCAGCGCCGGTCATCCCCGCCCGCGCATGCTCCGGGCCGACGGGAGCGTCGAGCCGTTGCCCGTGGGTGGGCTCGCGCTCGGGATCGTCGGAAACCAGAGCTACGAGGAGATCCGCATTCCCTACGCACCGGGCGACGCGGTCGTCCTCTACACCGACGGAGTGATCGAGGCCCGTCGCGGTCGAGAGCTCTACGGCACGCCGAGGCTCGACGACTTCCTGCGCCGGCACTCTCAACTCGGCGCCAGAGAGCTTGCAGATGCTGTGCTGGCGGACTGTCGCGAGTTCGCCGGCGGTCCGCTCTTCGATGACTGCGCTGTGGTCGTCGTCCGGGCGCGTTGATGGTCGAGCCGTTGCTCAGAGGGGAGCGACCGCCGCTCGTGATCGCCCATCGGGGCGTGCCGGCGTTGGCGCCCGACAACACTCTGCGCTCACTCATACTGGCGCTCGAGCTCGGAGCCGGTGGAATCGAGGTGGACGTCGTGGCGCTCGGCGACGGGACTCTTGTCGCCGGGCACTCACTCGATCTGGCCGAGCTCTGTCACGGCTCCGCCCGCGGATATGCGGGCGCCCGGACATTGGACGAGCTTCGAAGACTCGACCCGGAGCTTGCCACGCTCGAGCAGGTGCTCGAGCTCGCCGGCACGCGGCTTGCCCGTGGCCGGCTCCTGATCGATCTCAAGAGCAGGGGTCGGGAGCGCGAGCTGGTCGAAGCGATACGCAGGCACGAGCTTCAGGAGCGGACGCTGCTTTGCTCGCTGGAGCGATCGCAGCTCGTATGCCTCTGTCAGCTCGCGCCCGAGATCTCACGCAGCGTCTCCTATCCCGCCGACAGGCGGCGGCTCTCCGAGCGGAAGGCGCTCGCGCCGCTCGTCCCGTTGGCTCTGCGAGAGATGCGTCTTCTCCTGCGGTATCGAATCGGCGCCTGGCTCGAGCAGACCAGTGCCGCCGCGGTGACGCTCCACCACGGCGTCATCGGGGCCGACATCGTGCGGCGCTGTCACCGGCGCGGAGTCGCGGTGATCGCCTGGACGGTAGACGACGAGAGGATTCGGCAGCGGCTGTTCCGGGCAGAGATCGACGCTATCATCACGAACGATCCGCGGCCGTTCGGCACAGAAATCTCATGAGATCGAGCAAAACGAAGAGCATATTCCTGGGTCTTCTTCTGGCCGTCGCGGGCCTGTTCGCCTCCTTCGCGGTGGTCGCGACCGCCCCGGCTCAGACTGCCGACACCGGCTCGAGCAGCACGACCACGACGGCCCCCACGACTACCGGATCGACGACCACACCCATCGACATCGCCAATCACGTGACCGTCGGCGGGGTGCCGGTCGGCGGAATGGGCCTCGGCATCGCCAGGAAGACGATCAAGACCGCTTTCCACAAGCCGCTCGTGCTCAGCATCGGCGGTAGCCACGTCGCGCTGGCGCCGAGCGCGGTCTTGGCGCAGGCAAACATCGAAGGCGCGCTCCACGCCGCGCAGAGTGCGGGGCCCGGAACTACGGTATCGCTCTGGGTCGGCGTGAACGCCAGCGACCTGCACAAGTACGTGCTCAAGCTCGGCAAGCGCTACAACCGCGCGCCGATCGACGCTCACGTCTATCTACGGCAACTACGCCCCCGGATCTCCGCGGGACGACCCGGCCGTCAGATCCGGGTGAGCGCGGCTCAACGGGCGATCCAGGCCGCCCTCGGGGCGAACCGACGATCCGTCCTGACGTTGCCGCTGAAGAAGATCTCGAGACACGTGACCGAGGCGAACGTAGGCCCCGTGATCGTAATCAGGCGAGGCTCCAATCACCTCTACCTCTACAAAGGCGTCCGTTTCGTGAGGCGCTTCCCGGTGGCGACCGGGCAAGCGATCTACCCGACGCCGCTCGGGCGCTTCCAGATCGTCGTGATGTGGAGGAACCCTTGGTGGTATCCGCCCGACTCGCCCTGGGCAGCGGGCGAGCAGCCGGTTCCACCCGGGCCCGGAAATCCGCTCGGTACGCGCTGGATGGGCCTCTCGGCCCCGGGGGTCGGCATCCACGGCACGCCAGAGTCCGGCTCGATCGGCTACTCCCTCTCCCACGGCTGTATTCGCATGTACATCCCCGATGCCGAGTGGTTGTTCAACCACGTTCGCATCGGCACGCCGGTCTTCATCGTCCCGCAGTAGCGGCCGCTCGCATCGCCGACGTCTGTCGGACGTGGCGCCGCCCGAAGGCGCATGGCCGTACTCGGCCGGGGCCTTTGAAAGAAGACCGGCCCGTGTTACCCTCCGAGCGTGGCCAAGATCCTGTTGGCTGGGGTCGATCCTCTTTTCTCGAGGAAGCTGAGCGAGCTTCTGGCCGGGCATCAGCTGACCTCGACCGAGAGCATCGAGGCGCCCGATCTCGTCGTCACCGACGTCGCGCGCATCGAGCCCCAGGAGATTGCCGACGCCTATCCCGAGACGCCGATCCTCGGTTATGCCAGCCACGCCGATCCTTCAAGTCTGCGCGCGGCCCAGGGCGCGGGCTTCGATCGCGTCGTCGATCGCTCGGTGCTGGTCGAGAACGCGGAGGATCTGGTCGCGGAGCTCATCCTGGGATGAAGCACCGCGATCGGTTACCGCAGCTGATACTGCCGCTAGAGTAAGCCGCATGACCTACGTCATCGCCGAGCCGTGTATCGACGTCAAGGATCAGGCCTGCGTCGACGTTTGCCCGGTCGATTGCATCCACGAGGCCGACCGCATCCTCGTCATCGACCCTGAAGAATGCATCGACTGCGGCGCCTGCGAGCCGGAGTGCCCGGTCGAGGCGATCTTCCCCGAAGACGCGCTCCCGGCCAAGTGGCAGCCCTTCGTCCGTATCAACGCCGCTTACGGCCAGGGCGTGGACGCCGTCGATGCGCTCGTGTCCGCCTACGCCACCGAGCAGGGCATCTCGGGCTAGCGAAGCGATCGCAGGCGTAGAGGTTGTCCGGGCCTCACTGGCAGACGCTGGCAACGGTCGCCGTCACGACCTGCTGGGGGGTGTTTGCGCTCACCTGGCTTGCCGCGGCCGTTTACAACCGGCGGCATGCACCGAAGGTGAGCAGGCGGGCTATCCGGGCGTTTCCCTGGGCTCTGATCGTCGTCCTTGTGCTCCTCCTCTTTTTCCTGCGCGATGTTCCGCACACCGGCTGGCGCGCGCTGACCGTTCATTCCGGCTGGGTGTATGTGCCTGGTCTGGCGCTCCTGCTCATTTCGACTGCTTTCACGCTCTGGGCGCGCGCGGTGCTCGGAACGATGTGGACGCTCTCGCCGGTGCTCAAGGAGGGTCACGCACTTCGCACGGACGGTCCCTACGCGATCACCCGCCACCCGATCTACACGGGCATGCTCGGGATGATGATCGGCAGCGCCCTCCTTCTAGGGCTGGGAAGCTGGCTGATCGTGCTAGCTCTCTTCTTCGTCTTCGTGGAGGGGAAGATCCAGGCCGAGGAGCGACTGCTGGTCGAGGCTTTCCCCGGGCGCTACGAGCAGTACCGCCGCCGTGTGCCGCGGCTCGTTCCCGGTGCTAAGAGCCTATCCCGCTAGGTCCCCACGCCCGCTGCGGCCGCTTCGCGGCGCCAGCGACCACCCGAACCACTTGTCGCACTCCCAGTGCGCCTGCGCGGCCCGTCCGACCCCTGGCATCCACGCATCGACCAGTTCGACCGTGGCTTCCTAACGGGATAGGCTCTAGGTGGTTGAGACGATCCAACCGGAGTCGCGAGGACGAAAGTCGCTAGAGTCCGTCGGGTGGCGGCCTCGCCTGAGATCCATCGCGTCAGACGCCTCTTCATCAACGCCTACCTCGTCGAGGAGGACGACGGGCTGACGCTGATCGACACGTTGATTCCCCGCTCCGGACGGCGCATCCTCGCTGCGGCGGAGAAGCTCGGCAGGCCCATTCGCCGCATCGCTCTCACGCATGCGCATGGCGACCACATCGGCTCGCTGGACGAGTTGGTTGCAGCTCTGGGCGAGGTGGAGGTGATCATCTCGGCCCGCGAGGCGCGCCTGCTCGAAAAGGACATCTCGCTCGATCCCGCTGAGCCGCAGGAGCGCTTGCGCGGCGGTCTCCCCGGTGCACGCACCAAGCCGACGCGCACGGTAGGGCCCGGTGACATGGTCGGCTCGCTCGAGGTCGTCGCCTGCCCCGGTCACACGCCCGGTCACATCGCCTTCCTCGACCTGCGTGACCGCACGCTCTACTGCGGCGACGCTCTGACCACGGCCGGCGGCGCCACGACGGCCGCGCGCGCCAATCGCCGCGTCCCCTTCTCGGCTCTCGGAACCTGGCACCGTCCAACCGCGCTCGAGAGCGCCAAGGCGCTGCGCGGGCTCGAGCCGGCGCGCCTGGCGAGCGGTCACGGGCGTGTGCTCGAGGCGCCGGGCGCCGCACTCGACCACGCGATCACCAGGGCCGAGCGAAGCTGACTCCGACCGCAAGGAGCATGACGAGGCAAGCGCGCGCGCTCGACTCGCGCGATCTCTACGCCGGCTGCAGGTAGGCGCAGGGCCGCGGGTCGTTGGGGAGCGGGGAGGAGGCGACCTTGCTCACGAGCAACTCGCTATCGCCGACGGTGAGCCTGCTGCCGACTTCCGGTGGATCGCCCTCTCGCTCCTCCAGCGCGTATCCGCTCGGCGCCCAGATATAGAGCAGGTAACGCTCGTCGCTCACGACGCGAACCTTAGTGCACGGGCTCCTAGCGTTTGGCGGCGTAGGGCGGGACGACGACGCGGACGATCGTTCCGCCGCCGTGAGCGGCGCGCACGCTCACCTTTCCGCCGAGCACGCGAGCGCGCTCGTCGATCGTCTCGTAGCTCGCTCGCCGGCGCTCGCCGGGTGCGTTATCGGCCACGATCAGCTCCACCCGGTTGTCGGAGAGCTCGTGTACCGCGACTGCCACGCGCGTCGGCGGGCCGCGCCGGATCGCCTGGTGAAAAGCTTCGCGGATGATCTGGTAGAAGACGACCTGAGCTCGCTCGGCCAGGCTCTCGGCGAAGCCGGTCTCGAGCTCGATGTGGATCTCGTTGGAGATGCCGACGTTCTCGGCCAGTGCCTTGACGGCGGGCTCGAAGCCCTGATCGCGTAGCACCACCGGCTCGAGATTGAAGGAGAGATCGCGCAGCGCCTTGATCGTCGAGCGCTGCCTCTCCAGCACCGCCTCGATCACCTGCGTCGCCTCCTCGAGGTTGCCGCTCGACAGCTGGTGTAGTGCCGCGTCGAGCATCAGCGTGATCCCCGAGAGCGACTGCACCGGCCCGTCGTGGAGGAAGAGTGAAATACGGCGGCGCTCCTCCTGCTCGGCGGCGATCAGCTGATCGGCCAGGCGCGCACGCTCGCGCTCGAGCTGTTTCCCGCTGCGCCCTTTTTTCTCGGGCGCGGGCACACCGTTTGCCTGATCCGGTTCGGCCACTCGCTCCTCCATCGGTTGCGGCCGCGTCAGCAGACTAGTCGATGATCGACTCCCGCAGCGCTATCGCCACGGCGTGTGTACGGGTGTCGGCCTCGAGCTTGGCGAGGATGTGACGGACGTGGCTCTTGACCGTCTCCTGGCTGATGAAGAGCTTGCCTGCCACTTCAACGTTCGACATTCCGTCGGCCAGGAGCTGGAGGATCTCGCGCTCGCGCGCGGTCAACATGTCCTCCTTGTCCCTGGCGTTGAGGAAGCTGGGCATCAGCGCTGGATCGACGTAGCCCTCTCCCTCGGCGACCTTCTCGATCGCGCGGAGCAGCGTCTGATGCGGCGCCTCTTTGAGGATGTAGCCTCTGGCGCCGGCCTCCAGCCCACGCCCGAGCAGGCTGCGCTCGTTGTGAGCCGTGAAGAGGAGAACCGCGCTCTCGGGCACCTTTGCGGTGATCTCGCGCGTGGCCTGAAGCCCGTCCATGCCGGGCATTCGCACGTCCATGATCACGACGTTCGGGCGCCTTCTCTCGGTAAGCGCCACGGCACTCGCTCCGTCCGCCGCCTCACCGACAACGCGGATGTGCGAGGCGCGCGAGAGCGAAAGCCTGAGACCTTCGCGAACGACCTCGTGGTCATCGACGATCAGGCAAGTAATGTCCTGTGGCACGGGTTGGCTCTCGTTTCTTGTGCTGGCTGAGATTTCGACGCCTCTTCAACCCGCCTCGACCGTTTGCTCGGCACTTTGGCGGTCTGATGCGGTATCGGCGCAGTCGCCCCCTCACTTGAGTACGGGGGATCGTATTCCTCCCCCTTTCGGGGGATCCGATCTACCGATTACCGAGTCGGCCACCGTTGGCGTGTGCCGACGCGACCAAGTAGAGCAAGCGAATTCCCACTTGCACGGGGATCTCCGGGCGCGGTCCCCTGACATTCAGGAAATCAAACTCAGTTGCCTCGCGGGCTCGGGTGGTGTCGGCTGGAGCGTGCGCCTGTCGGCGATGCCGTGACGACGGCGGAGCTCGCTCAAATACGTTTGTACGGGCTCACGCTCGGAAGCCGGCAGGTAGGCGCGCCTGGCATACAGACGCCGGTAGAGCGGCAGCTGCTCGGGGAAGTGCTCGGCGAGCATGGCCAGGAAATGCTCGCGGCTACCGGGCTTGAGGTGGAGCATCTCCATCCAGACGAAAGTCGCGCCGGCCCGGCGCGCCGCGATCACGACCTGCTCGAGCAGCTCCGGTCGGTCGGAGAGCCCCGGCAGGACCGGCGCCACGGCAACCCCGGCGCGAACTCCGGCCTCGATCAGCATCTCGAGGGCTCGTAGCCGTTGACGCGGAGGCGCCGTGCCGGGCTCGGTCGCGCGCCAGATCCTCTCGTCGAGCGTCGGCACCGAGAAAGCGACTGAAACGGCGGCCCGGCGCGAGGCTTCGACCAGGAGCTCGACGTCGCGCACGATCAGCGGCCCCCTGGTGGTGAGCGAAAAGGGATTCGAGACCGCGACCAGCTGCTCCAGGCAGGCGCGCGTGAGGCGATAGTGTCCTTCAGCCGGTTGATAGGGATCGGTGGCGCTGCCGATCGCTATCGATTCGTATTGCCAGTTCGCCCGCGCCAGCTCGCTCCTGAGCACCTCGGCGATGTTCAGCTTCACCCGGACGACCTGTCCGTAGCGCTCGTCGCTGGGGCGGTCGGCGCGTTTCGCATAGCTCCGTGCGTAGCAGAAGGCGCAGCGGTGCGAGCAGGCGCCGTACGGGTTGAGCGACCAGTGGAAGGGAACGCGGCCACGCACCTGGTTGAGGGCGCTACGACAGGTGACCTCTTGATACTGAACGTGGCTCATCCCCGTACGAGCAGAGGTCGCCGCTCGGTACTGGCCTTCCATGGTTGAAATAATAGAACACACGTTCGGACATAGAAGCCGGAGCGGCGACGCTCGCATATACTCACGGAAGATCTCGCTTGGACGACGAGTCGCTTCCTCATAAACAGCCGCCGGAGGCGCGATCGTGAGCCTGGCTCTCGAGCTGTTGGCCGTCGCGGCCCTGATTCTCCTGAACGCGTTCTTCGTGGCGGCCGAGTACGGTCTCGTGACGGCGAGGCGCACCCGCCTGCGCGAGCTCGACGAGCAGGGAAACCGGCGCGCGCGCAGGGTGATCGGCCTCGTCTCCAGCCCGCCGCGCTTCATCGCCGCGATGCAGCTCGGTGTCACCGCCACCAGCCTCGGTATCGGTGCGCTGGGCGAGCCGGTGCTGGCGCGGGTCTTCGGCAACGTCATCGGCACTGTGCTCGCCTTCACGCTTGCCTTCCTTATCGTCACCTTCCTGCACGTCGTCGTCGGTGAGCTGATCCCGAAGGGGATCGCGCTCAGCTACTCCGACCGGGTCGCGCTGGCGGTCTCCGCGCCGGTGCGCGCATTCTTCTTCGTCTTCAAGCCGCTCATCTGGGTGCTCCAGAGAAGCTCCGATCTGGTGCTCGCGCTACTGGGCATGAAGTCTCCCGAAGCTGGCACGCCGCCGCTCTCGGAGGCCGAATTGCGCATGCTGCTCGAATCCTCGAGCGAGCACGGCCAGATCGAGAAGGAGGAGACGGAGATGCTGTACAAGGTCTTCGACTTCGCCGACAAGGAAGCCTCGGACGTGATGGTGCCGAGGCCCGAGGTGGTCGCACTCTCGATCGACTTGCCGCCTACGGAGTGCCTGACCGCTGTGATCGACTCGCCCTACACCCGTTACCCGGTCTACCGGGGCACGCTGGAGAACATCATCGGCATCCTGCACGTGCGTGACCTCTTCTCGCAGATGATCGAGGCCGGGATCGAGCAGGTGAAGGTCGAGGAGCTCCTGCGCGAGCCGCACCTGGTGCCCGAGACGAAGGATCTGGCGGCGCTGCTGGCCGACTTCCGCCGCACCGGCCAGCACATGGCGATAGTCGTCGACGAGTACGGCGGCATGGAGGGGATCGTCACCCTGGAGGATCTGCTCGAAGAGATCGTCGGTGAGATAGAGGACGAGTTCGACCTGCCCGACGAGTCGGTCGAGCGAATAGCCGAGGACACCATCCACGTCGACGGCACCTTCTCGATCGACGACTTCAACGAGGAGTTCCGCGCCGATCTTCCGATCGAGGACTACCACACCCTCGCCGGCTTCGTTTTCGGCCAGCTCGGTCATGCTCCGGGCCCGGGTGACGTGGTCGAGCACGACGGCATGCAGTTCGAGGTGCTCGAGGTCGAGGGCTCGCGCATCGACCGCCTGGCGGTGCGTTTCGAGCGACGCGACACCGGTGAGCGCTAGCGCGGCGCGCATCGATCGGTTTAGAACTCCTCCGCGGCGGAGACCACGGTATCGGAGCCGGCGGGACCTAATTAGTTCACCTTCTCCAAGGGAAGCGATTTCGTGTTATAAGTCGCTCAGCGGTCAACCTTGCGCGTGCTTCCGGGTTGCACGAGCGAGAAAGGAGGGGGTTAGCGGAAATGGGATCCAGTCAACTAACCACTCCTATCCATTGGAAGGCCGTTCTCGTCGTAATCACTAGGACTCAGGAGGGTTCGTGCCCCCGGTTTCTAGGGGAATTGTCACCTAACTAGGAGGGATGAAGTGAAAAAGCTTTTAATCGTCCTGACACTCGCGGTGCTCGTAACATCCGCGGTGTTCACGGCGACTGCTATGGCCAAGAGCAAGGCCAAGAAGGCTTCTGTCCAGGTCTGCGCTCTACTTCCAGACACGAAGTCCTCGGTCCGTTACACGCTCTTCGACGCCCCACTTCTCACGAAGGCGTTCAAGAAAGCCGGCCTCAGCTACCAGGTCGTCAATGCTCAGGGCTCTACTACAACCCAGATCTCGCAGGGTAATGCGTGCATCGCGGCCGGAGCTAAGGTCATCCTGGTTGACTCTCTCGACTCGGCCACGGGTAAGACGGTCGAGGATGCCGCCAAGGCCGCGGGCGTGAAGACGATCGACTACGACCGCCTCGTCCTCGGTGGCTCGTCGAAGTACTACGTGTCGTTCAACAACATCACGGTCGGTCAGCTCCAGGGCAAGGCACTCATAGCCGCAATGAAGGCGAAGGGATTAATCGGCGCAGGCAAGAAGCCGGTTGTCGCCGAGCTGGATGGCGCTCCGACCGACAACAACGCCACCCTGTTCGCCAAGGGCGCGCACATGGTGCTCGATCCGCTCGCAAAGAAGGGCGAGTTCACATGGGGTCCGCGGCAAGCAGTCACGAACTGGGACAACACCATCGCTGCGACCGACTTCAAGGCGATGCTGACGAAGACCGGCAACAAGATCGACGCTGTGCTTAGTGCCAACGACGGTCTCGCCGGTTCGATAGTCACCGACCTGAAGGCCGCGCATCTAAAGGCGCTGCCGCTGACCGGCCAGGATGCCACGCCGGCCGGTCTGCAGTACATCATCTCCGGTTGGCAGTCGATGACCGTCTACAAGCCGGTGCCGCTGGAGGCCAACGCGGCCGCCCAGGTCGCAATCGCGCTCATCAAGGGCCAGAAGGTGAAGACCAACGGCGTGGTCCGCGACTCCGTTGGTAAGCGCAACGTCCCGTCGATCCTCGAGACGCCGCTGACGGTCAATAGGGCGAACTGGATGAAGCCCATATCAGACGGTATGGTGAAGAAGAACGAGGTCTGTGTAGGCACCTACAAGGCGTTCTGCAAGACCTACACGACTCCCTATCCCTCCTGAGAACTACTCTAAGTAGATAAGAGTAAGTCGAAAGAGGTTCGAAATGAGACAGGGGCGCCCAACGGGGCGCCTCTGTCGTTCAGCGTGATCGAGTCACTGCGATTGTGATAAAAAAACCTCCGTGCTAGACGGCTCGAAAAACGGCACTCCCCTCCTCGACCTTCGCGGAATCTCGAAGGCTTTCGGCTCCATCCAGGCGCTCATCGACGTCGACTTCGAGGTGAGGGAAGGCGAGGTCATGGCGCTCGTCGGCGACAACGGCGCCGGCAAGTCGACCCTGATCAAGTGCGTCGCCGGGATCCACCCCCAGGACGAGGGCGAGATCTACTTCGAAGGCAAGCTCGCCCACATCCACGGCCCCAAGGACGCGGCCAGGCTGGGGATCGAGGTCGTCTACCAGGATCTGGCGCTCTGCGACAACCTCGACGTTGTCCAGAACATGTACCTCGGCCGCGAGGCGCACGACCTCCTCCAGCGGCTCAAGGAGCCGATCATGGAGCAGCGCACGAACGAGACGATGTCGTCGCTCGCGGTCACCTCGCTCAGCTCGATCCGGCAGAAGGTCGCCTCCCTATCGGGTGGACAGCGCCAGTCGGTCGCCGTTGCCCGGGCCGTGATGTGGAACTCGCGCCTCGTCATCCTCGACGAGCCGACGGCGGCGCTCGGCGTCGCCCAGACGGAGCAGGTGCTAGCTCTGGTCAAGCGTCTCGCTGCCGAGCACAACCTCGCGGTCGTGATCATCTCCCACAACCTCCACGACGTCTTCGCGGTCGCTCACCGGATCACGGTGCTCCGCCTCGGTCGCAACGTGGGCCTCTACGAGCGCGCCAAGACGACCCAGGAAGAGGTCGTTCTCGCGATTACAGCCGGCAAGCCGACCAAGGTCTCCGGGATCGCCGGGACCGGTGAGGGGACGGTGTGAGCAGCGAAGACCAGGCAGCCGTCTCGAAGGCTCCGCAGGGGCCCGAGGCCCCGGAGAAGACCGTGGAGCGCGGATTCATCAGCGCCCAGATCCATCGAACTCTCGACAACGTCAAAGCCGGCGAGCTCGGCAGCTGGCCGCTCATCATCGCGATGGTCGTCCTGTCGGCCTTCTTCTGCTCCTATTCCACGAATTTCATCAGTGGGAGCAGCCTCAACAACCTGATCGGCAACGCAGCCGGGGTGGCCGTCCTAGCGATCGGCACCTTCTTCGTTCTCCTGCTCGGCGAGATCGACCTCTCGGCCGCGTTCGTCGCCGGCATCGGTGGCTTGATCGCGTGGGGCGTAACGTACATCCCGTCTGGGGGCTTCTACAACGGCCACTCCGGCCTGGTGGCGATACCGGTCGCCGTTATCGCAGGAGCTTTGTACGGCATGATCCAGGGCACAATCGTGGCGCGTATCGGCGTTCCGTCTTTCGTCGTCACCCTGGCGGGGATGCTGGCTGCGGAGGGGCTCGGCTACGGGCTCGCCTCCTTTTTCCTACATGACCAACAGAGGTGGTCAACCCAGGACAAGTTTCTCATCGATATCGACACCTGGAGCTTCTCGCACTCGGCCGGCTGGATCGTGGCCGTCGTCTTCAGCGCCGTCTACGCGCTTACGGCGATCGGCAGGCAAGGAGGCATGAGGGCGAGCATCTGGTCGGTCCTGGCCAAGATCGCCGTTGTCTCGGGCGCCGCGTTCGGCCTCGTTGCCTGGTCCAACCTCGATCACACTCGCGGTCTTCAGGTTTCCCTTGTCATCGTCCTCGCGCTCTTCGTCGCCGCGAATTTCCTCGCAACCCGAACGGTTTTCGGCCAGCACGTGTATGCGGTCGGCGGCAACGCCGAGGCGGCTCGGCGGGCGGGAATCAACATCGCTCGCATCAAGATCTTGGTCTTCGCGTTGGCGGGCGCTATGGCCGCATTAGGCGGTATCTTCCTCACTTCTCTAGACAACCAGGCAGACCCCAGTGCCGCCCTGGGCCAAACGTGGCTGTTCGATGCGATCGGCGGGGCGGTCATCGGCGGAACGAGCCTCTTCGGAGGCCGTGGCAGGTTGAAGGGCGTCGGCCTAGGCGTGCTGCTCGTCTATTTAATCCACAGCGGCATCAACATAATCGGCTGGAGTGTCGCTGTGCAGTTCATCGTGATTGGAGCTCTCGTTTTTGCCGCCGTGACGCTGGACGTGCTCTCGCGCAGGCGGCAGGAGAAACTTGGACGCTGACCTAATGCAAGACGGCTCGAAAAACGGCACTCCCCTCCTCGACCTTCGCGGAATCTCGAAGGCTTTCGGCTCCATCCAGGCGCTCATCGACGTCGACTTCGAGGTGAGGGAAGGCGAGGTCATGGCGCTCGTCGGCGACAACGGCGCCGGCAAGTCGACCCTGATCAAGTGCGTCGCCGGGATCCACCCCCAGGACGAGGGCGAGATCTACTTCGAAGGCAAGCTCGCCCACATCCACGGCCCCAAGGACGCGGCCAGGCTGGGGATCGAGGTCGTCTACCAGGATCTGGCGCTCTGCGACAACCTCGACGTTGTCCAGAACATGTACCTCGGCCGCGAGGCGCACGACCTCCTCCAGCGGCTCAAGGAGCCGATCATGGAGCAGCGCACGAACGAGACGATGTCGTCGCTCGCGGTCACCTCGCTCAGCTCGATCCGGCAGAAGGTCGCCTCCCTATCGGGTGGACAGCGCCAGTCGGTCGCCGTTGCCCGGGCCGTGATGTGGAACTCGCGCCTCGTCATCCTCGACGAGCCGACGGCGGCGCTCGGCGTCGCCCAGACGGAGCAGGTGCTAGCTCTGGTCAAGCGTCTCGCTGCCGAGCACAACCTCGCGGTCGTGATCATCTCCCACAACCTCCACGACGTCTTCGCGGTCGCTCACCGGATCACGGTGCTCCGCCTCGGTCGCAACGTGGGCCTCTACGAGCGCGCCAAGACGACCCAGGAAGAGGTCGTTCTCGCGATTACAGCCGGCAAGCCGACCAAGGTCTCCGGGATCGCCGGGACCGGTGAGGGGACGGTGTGAGCAGCGAAGACCAGGCAGCCGTCTCGAAGGCTCCGCAGGGGCCCGAGGCCCCGGAGAAGACCGTGGAGCGCGGATTCATCAGCGCCCAGATCCATCGAACTCTCGACAACGTCAAAGCCGGCGAGCTCGGCAGCTGGCCGCTCATCATCACGATGGTCGTCGTCGGGGCGTACTTCTACCACAAGAACGCGAACTTCCTGAGTGGCTACTACGTCTTTCATGGCCAAGGCATAGTCGCGTATATGGCGCCTCTGGCGATGATCGCGACAGGCGTCACCTTCGTCCTCTTGATTGCCGAGATCGACCTCTCGGTCGCCTACTTAAGCGCACTTGCCGGCGAGGTCTTCGTGGCCGAGTTGGCCTTGCGATGGGCACACCTGTCCGACTTCATCGTGATACCGATCGTCCTTGTCGTAGGAGCTCTGCTCGGCTTGGCCCAGGGCCTGGCTGTGGCGTACATACGCGTTCCGTCGTTCATCGTCACCCTGGCGGGGTTGCTGGTCGCTGAAGGCGTCGTTCTAAAAGCCGTCGGCGCGAGCTCCATCTACTTCACGGGTCACAACAACCTGAAGCGGGTCATGGACCTCGAGACGTACACGCTCACGCAGACCATGAGCTGGATCGTTGCCGCTGTCGTGAGCCTACTGTACGCGCTCGCCGTGCTGAACACGGTGCTCAGGAGGCGCAGGCTCGCTGTCGATACCGGAAGCCTCTGGTTCGCGCTGGCAAAGGTCGTCGTTATCGATGGCGCCGCGTTCGGCGTGGTCGCGTGGGCCAACCGAAGTCTCCCCAATGGGGCCAAGGGGCTTCCGCTCAGCCTCCTTGTCGTGCTCGCGGTGATCGTCTTCTGGACGTTCATCGCCACGCGTACGACCTTCGGCCGGCACGTGTATGCCGTCGGCGGTAACGCCGAAGCGGCTCGACGGGCGGGAATCAACGTCCCCCGGATCAAAGCCATGGTCTTCATGATCTCGGGCATGATGGCCGCCGTCGGCGGGATGATGATGGCTGGATATTCCAGTGGTGTCACTACGACCGCCGGCGGCGATCCGCTCCTGATGTATGTGATTGCCGCGGCGGTGATCGGAGGCACGAGCCTCTTCGGCGGTCGCGGCGAGGTGAAGGGCGCGTTGCTCGGAGCGCTCGTTCTTGCGATGATCAACGCCGGTTGCGTCCTGTCAGGCTACGGGATCGAGCCGCAGTACCTCGCAACCGCCTTCATCCTCCTGGCCGCCGTGACGGTCGACACAATCGCGCGTAAGCGGCAGGAAAAGGCCGGGCGCTGAGTCTGTCCCGGCGCCGGCGGCCGATCTCGCGAACACTGCAGCGCACGGCGATCGCCGCAGACGAGCACGGCGAAATGGACAGAATTGCCACTCTCTCGAGAGCATGCTCGAGCTGGAAAGCTCGCGCATCGACAGGTTGCCCGTGTGTTTTCAGGAGCGCTCGGGCCGAAGGACCTATTCACCGGATCGGTAGATCCGGTGTGCTCCGGAGCGGACTTCCGGCGTTCGCGAACCGACCGTCTTTCGAGTGTCGCAACTGCCGCAAGCACGATCGAACCGGGGTCGGCGAACGTGCCCCGGTGAACTAATATGTTTCCTAATCGAACTAAAGAGGCAGGTTCGGATGAGTTTCGCTTGGTCTGCTCGCTCGCTCCCGGCTGGTTCTTGCAGCGGCGTGGATAGGAGTTGACGGTTGGATAACTCAGCGCCTGGTCCGGATCCCCATCGAGCGGCGTCCTCGCGTCGTTCCGGGCCCGCCGGGCAGAGGAGCATCCGGCGCCAGAACCTGAGTCTCGTGCTGCGAGAGGTGATGGAGAAGGGCCCGATGTCCCGGGCCGGTATCGCCGAATCGGTAGGGCTGACGAAGTCGACGGTGTCGAGCCTGGTTGGCGAGCTGACGGCGCGCGGCCTTCTCTCGGAGCTGGGTCGGGCGCCGGTCACGGGCGTCGGTCGTCCCGGGCAGCTCGTCGCGCTGTCGGGCGAGACGGTCGTCGGTCTCGGACTGGAGATCAATGCCGACTACCTGGCCGCGTGCATTCTCGACCTGACCGGCGACGTGCGTTTCGAGCGCTTCCTCCGCCACGACAACATGAACACGCCCTTGAACGACGTCTTCGATGCGCTCGGCGATCTCGCCCGCAGTGCCCTAAAGGAGGCTGCGGCAAAGCAGCTGACGCCGGTTGGTGCGACCGTGGCGGCGCCCGGGCTTGTCGAGATCGAGACGGGAACGCTTCTGGTGGCACCCAACCTAGGCTGGCGCAACACGCCGGTCTGCGGCGAGCTGGCCGACCGTCTGCAGAGACCGCGCCTCTACATAACGGCCGAAAACGAGGCGAATCTCGCGGCGCTCGGTGAGCTCTGGCAGGGGCACGGACGGGAGTGGGGAGATTTCATCCACATTTCGGGCGAGATCGGAGTGGGCGCCGCGATCGTTGTCGACGGCGAGCTGCTTCGTTCCGGCAGCGGTTTCGGCGGCGAGCTCGGGCACGTATCGATCGATCCCAACGGCGCCGAATGCGCCTGCGGCTCCCGTGGCTGCCTCGAGCGCGTGGTCGGTCTGGAAGCGCTTCTGAACATGTGCGGGCTCGAAGCGGAAGTGGGAACGAGCATCGGTGCCCCGGACGGCGGGGTACGTCTTCTCGTCGAGAGCGCCGAGCGAGGCGATTGGAGAACGCTCGACGCCCTGGCGGAGGCCGGGAGGGCGCTTGGTCTTGCCTGTAGTGCTGCGGTCAATCTCCTTTCGCCGAACACGATTGTCCTCGGAGGGATATTCGCGCCACTTTTCGACTGGCTGGTGAACCCGCTTCGCGCAAAGCTGGAGGAGAGAGCATTCGTGGCTCGCTGCTCGGATCTGGCCATCGTTCGCTCGGAGCTCGGAGCGGCGGCAGCGGTCAGAGGCGCCGCCTCGCTGACCCTGCACGCTGTCTGCGCCGACCCTTATCTCGTTGGTTCCGCCGAGCTCTGATCCCTCGACCGCGATGCGCGGTTGTGAGCAATGCGGTTCCTTTTTCGAGACTGCGTAGACGGTTCCGGTTGAGTCGCGCCGTCTGGTGGTTTAGTATCTGGCGGATTAGTATGTTGTCTCACCTAACTAATACAAACAGGGAGGGGAGGGTTCGTGACTCACTCTAAGGTCCGCCCGCACGGGTGGATGATCATTCTCGTCATTGTTCTCACTGCGGCGGTGGCTCTTGTCCTGGCTGGTACGAGCAGTGGCAAGACGAAAACGGCAAAGGCCGGCCCACTCGTGGCCGTTCTGTGGCCGGAAAACGTGACGCCGCGCTGGGAGCAAAGCGACAACCCGGTCTTCATCGCGGCGCTAAAGAAGCTCGTTCCGGGTGTCCAGGTCGACAGCCTGAACGCCAACAACAGCCCCGCGACTCAGCAGAATCAGGCTGAGAGCGAGCTGGCCAAGGGTGCCAAAGTGCTCGTCGTCGCCGCAGTTGACGGCAAGGCGTTCGCCGGCACCGTTAACAAGGCGTGGGCGCAGCACGTGCCGGTTATCGCCTATGACCGCCTGATCTACAGCAAGCACCTGGCCTACTACGCGTCGTTCGACAGCGTCACGGTCGGGAAGGTCGAGGCGGGCTGGATGGCGAAGCACGTGACGAAGCCGGGCGCTCACATCGCGATCATCAACGGGTCGACGACCGATGCGAACGCGCACTTCGTCAACCAGGGCATCCATTCTGTCTACGACCCGCTGTTCAAGTCGAAGAAAGCGATCAATGTGGGCGAGCAGTGGACGCTCGGTTGGGATCCGACCAAGGCTCAGACTGAGATGGAGCAGATCCTGACCAAGAACGACAATGCCGTCGACGGCGTCGTCTCCGCCAACGACGGTATGGCGGGAGGCATCATCGCGGCCCTCAAGACTCAGAACCTGCAGGGCAAGGTGCCGACCACCGGTCAGGATGCCTCGCTGGAAGGCCTCCAAAACGTGATCCTGGGTTATCAGGGAGTGACCGCGTTCAAGGACTTCCGCCTGCAGGCGCCGGCGGCCGCGAGGATCGCTGCTGCGATTCTCAACGGCAAGAAGGCGCCCGGTATCAACGGGACGATCCCGGACATGGGTAAGAAGGTGCCGGCCTGGTACGGGCCTGTGGTGGGTATCACCAAGGCGAATATCAGCCGACTCGTCAAGAATGGCTGGATCAAGAGCCAGGACGGCGGCGTGGCGAAGGTCTGCAAGGGCCTTCCGAAGGTCAGCATCTGCAAGTAGGGAGCTAAGGCACTGACTTCAACGACGAGAAGCGCAGGGGGCGGCGACACCGCCGCCCCCAAGGCGCCCAGCAAAGAGCCGATCCTCGAGCTCGAGGGCATCTCGAAGAGCTTCGGCGCCGTCCAGGCTTTGACGGACGTCGACTTCGAGGTCTACCCGAGCGAGGTCGTAGCTCTCGTCGGCGACAACGGCGCCGGCAAGTCGACTCTGATCAAGTGCATCTCGGGTGCTCATCTCCCCGACGAGGGAACGATCCGGGTCGAAGGCAAGGTAGCGAAGATCCACGTGCCCAACGATGCGACGCAGCTCGGCATCGAGACCGTCTACCAGGACCTGGCGCTCTGCGACAACCTCGACGTCGTCGCGAACATGTTCCTGGGTCGTGAGACAGCAATGGCACCCTTGCTCGGTCCGATGCAGGAGCTGGAGATGGAGAAGCGTTCGCTCGAGGTGCTACAGGGGCTGCACGTGACGACCATCCAGAGCGCCCGGGCCCGCGTGGCCTCGCTCTCGGGCGGGCAGCGCCAGTCGGTCGCCATCTCGCGGGCCGTCATGTGGCAGGCCAAGGTGGTCATCCTCGACGAGCCGACCGCCGCGCTCGGCGTCGAGCAGACAGAGCAGGTGCTGACGCTGATCAGGCGCCTGCGCGAGCAGGGGCTCGGCGTTGTCGTCATCACGCACAACATCCAGGAGGTCTTCGAGGTCGCCGACCGGATCATCGTGCTGCGGCTTGGGCGCCGGGTCGCGACCTTCAAGCACGAAGGAACGACTCCGGACGACGTGGTAGCCGCGATCACCGGTGCGCGAAGGCAGGTGGCCTGATGGCTATTGATCGCCAGGTCGAGGATCCTGAGAGCAAGGCGGGAAAGGAAGTCAAGCCTCGCGCCAAGCTGCTCGGCGGTGTCGCGACGACGAGTGGCTATATCTGGACGCGCATGCGCCAGGGCGAGCTGGGCCAGATGCCGGCGCTGGTCGGTGTGGTCGTGATCTGGAGCTTCTTCCAGTTACGGCAGCCGACCTTCCTGAGCGCCCGCAACCTCTCCAACCTCGTGCTCCAGATCGGCGTCACCGGTACGATCGCGGTGGGGATCGTACTCGTGCTGCTGATGAGCGAGATCGACCTCTCGGTCGGGTCGGTGTCGATGCTCTCCTCGGCCGTTCTGGCCGTCCTGATGATCAACCACGGCTGGCCTTGGTACTGGGCGTTGGTGGTCATGCTGCTCGTGGGAGCGGCCGTCGGTGCCTTCCAGGGCTTCTGGTTCGCAGTCATCGGCGTTCCCTCGTTCGTCGTCACTCTCGCCGGTCTGCTCGGCTGGCAAGGAGTGGAGCAATGGACCCTGGGTCAGAGCGGGACGATCAACATCTTCGACAATCGCATCGATGCCATCGCGGCCACCTCCCTACCCAGCTACCTCGGGTGGATCGTTGCCATCGTTGCCATCGGAGTCTATGCGCTCAACCGCATCGAGCACCAGGTGCGCCGGCGCAGGGCGGGACTCCCGGCCAAGCCGATCGCCGCGGTCGGAATCCAGATCGTTTTTCTGACGGCGATGACGCTGCTTCTAGTGGCGATCCTGAATGGAGAGCTGGACAGCTTCTGGGTCTTCGGCCGGGCCATCTACGTCAACCCGGGCGTGCCGATCATCGGCCTCGTCCTGCTCGGGCTGGTCGTCTTCTTCTCCTGGGTCACGACCCGCACCCAGTTCGGCCGCTACATCTACGCGGTGGGCGGGAACGCCGAGGCGGCCCGCCGGGCCGGCGTGAACGTGACCGCCGTCCGGATCGCCGTCTTCTCGCTCTGCGGCCTGCTGGCGTCCATCGGCGGCCTGATCCAGACGTCGCGTCTGAACGCGGCCAGCAACCAGCTCGAGCCCGGCCAGATCACGCTCGAGGCGATCGCCGCGGCGGTCATCGGCGGCACCAGTCTTTTCGGTGGCCGCGGTAAAGTCTGGGCGGCTCTGCTCGGGGCGGTCGTCATCGGCAGCGTCTCCAACGGTCTCGACCTCGACGGCCAGCAGCCGTGGACGAAGCTGATGGTCGAGGGCGCGATCCTGCTCCTGTTCGTGACGATCGATGCTCTCGCCCGGCGGGGACGCGCCGCGAGCGGAACCTAGAAACCCGGAGGTCGCCAACGACCGCTAGGCGACTCATTCCCGGTTTCTGTCGGTATTAGGGGTCAGAACACCACATGCTTTCAGCCACGTTCCAGATCGAGAAAGGACGCAGAAAGTGAAGACGAGCCTTGGTATATGGGCCTTCGGGCCGATGGTTACCCGTTTTGTCCCGATCGGCTACCAGCCGGAGCACACGGACGAGACGACGGAGGCGCGGGTGCGGCGCGCCGTCGAAGGTCTCGGCGACCTGATCGACGACTACGAGTTCCACTATCCGCAGGAGCTGTCGGAGGAGAACCTGGGCACGGTTCGCGACGCACTCGAGGGCCATGGCATCTATTGCGTCGCTACCGGCCTGCACCTCGACCCGGTGTTCGGTCGCGGCGGGCTCTCCTCGCCCGACGACAAGGTGCGCAAGCTGGCGCTCGAGCGGACGCTCGCCGGTGCGGAGTTCGCAGGGGGGCTCGGCGCCAACTACATCATCTGGCCGGGGATCGAAGGCTACAACTACCCCTTCCAGACTCCCTACGCCGACTCCTGGAAGCGCTTCATCGACGGCGTCGGCCAGGCCGCGGAGGTGTGCAAGCGGCACGGCATCCAGCTCTTCCTCGAGCACAAGAACTCCGAGCCGGCGATGAAGATCTTCATGCGCAACATGGGCATGACGCTGCACGTCATCCACACCCTGCGGGCCCAGGGCATCACCAACATCAAGGTGAACATGGACTGGCAGCACCTGATCATGAACCGCGAGCACCTGCCCGAGTACGCGGCTCTGCTCGCCGCCGAAGGCCTGCTCGGGCACCAGCACGCGAACTCGGGCTGGGGTGACTTCGACGACGACAACATGGTCGGCGCCACCTACTTCCTGGAGACGATCGAGCTGGCGCTGGAGCTGCACCGGGCCGGCTATGGCGATAACGGCGAGCACCTGGGCTTCGACCTCTACCCCTACACCGAGGATGCGGTCGCCGCCGTCAGGCGCAGTGTGTTGCAGTGGCGCCTGATCGAATCGATCGCCGATCGCATCGACGGGCCCGCCCTACGGGAGGCGCAGCAGCACAAGGACGCGGTTGCAGCCTATGAGATCGTCTACGCGGCGCTGGGCGGCGAGTAGGAGACAGCGATGGCCGTGGACTCGGTTCTCGTCGGCATCGACGTCGGCACGACCGGCGTCAAGGCGCTGGCGATCGACGCGACCGGGGAGGTCCTGGCGCGCGCCGAGATCGGTTACGAGCTGCAGACGCCGCAGCCCGGCTGGGCCGAGCAGGATCCCGAAGACTGGTGGCGGGCAAGCGAGCTGGCGCTGGCATCGCTCGGCGACCAGCTCGGGGAACGGGGAGGAAGCGAGGCGATCACGGGCATCGGGCTCTCGGGGCAGATGCACGGGCTCGTCTGTCTGGACGAGCAGCTCGCGGTCATCCGCCCGGCCATTCTCTGGAACGACCAGCGCACCGGCGAGGAGTGCGCCGAGATCGAGCGGCTGGTCGGGCTCGAGCAGCTGATCAGGCTGACCGGCAACCGCGCCTTGCCCGGCTTCACGGCGCCCAAGCTGCTCTGGCTGCGCCGCCACGAGCCTGACGTCTACGCCCGCATCCGCCACGTGCTCCTACCCAAGGACTACGTGCGCCTGCGCCTCACCGGCGAACTGGCGATCGACGCCGCCGACGCGTCGGGGACGCTGCTCTTCGACGTTGCCGCTCGCCGCTGGAGCGAGCGTGTGCTGGAGACGCTGGAGATCCCGGCCGAATGGCTGCCACGCGTGCTCGAGTCGCCCGAGCCCTCCGGGGTGACTCAGACGGGCGTGGCAGTCGCGGCCGGTGCCGGCGACCAGCAGGCGGGAGCGTTGGGAGTCGGCGTAGTGCGGCCGGGGCCGCTTTCGCTGGTGCTCGGTACATCGGGGGTCGTCTTCGCGGCGCTCGATCGTTACGTCTGTGACCCTGAGGCACGAGTCCACGCCTTCTGTCACGCGCTGCCCGGCACCTGGGAAGCGATGGGGGTGATGCTCTCGGCCGCCGGCTCGCTGCGCTGGCTGCGCGACGTGCTGGCGCCCGGCGCCGGCTACGAGGAACTGACTGCCGAGGCGGCTCGCCGGCAGCCAGGCGTCGAGGGACTTCTCTTCCAGCCCTACCTGCAGGGAGAGCGAACTCCGCACGTCGATCCCCATGCGCGCGGCGCCTTCACCGGCCTCTCGCTCGTGCACGACCGCGGCGCCCTGGTACGAGCCGTGCTCGAGGGCGTGGCCTACGGGCTCAGGGACTCGCTCGAGTTGCTGCGCGAGCTCGGCGTCAGGGCGGAGACGGGGCGCGCCTCGGGCGGCGGCGCTCGCAGCCGCCTCTGGCTCGAGATCGTCGCCTCGGTGCTGGGGCTGCCGCTGGAGCTGACCGCGGTGGAGGAGGGCGCGGCCTACGGCGCCGCGCTGCTCGGTGGAGTCGCCGCCGGCGTCTTTCCGGACGCCGAGGCGGCTGTAGAGGCCTGCGTCCGTGTGCGCGACCGGGTCGAGCCCAACTCCGACTGGCAGGAAGCCTACGAGCTCGGATACGCTCGCTTCCGCGCTCTCTACCCCGCTCTTCGACCTCTGGAGGGACTGTTGTGAGCACCAAGTTGCAAGGAAAGGTCGCCTTCGTTACCGGAGCCAGTCGCGGTGTCGGCGCCGCTATTGCGCGCGCGCTCTCGAACGAAGGCGTGAAGGTCGGATTGGCGTCGCGATCCGGCGACGATCTCGGCCTACCGAACGCGCTGGGACTGGTCTGCGACGTGCGTGAACTAGCCCAGGTCGAGCAGGGCGTCGCGGCCACGGTCGAGCGCTTCGGCCGGCTCGACATCTGCGTCGCCAACGCCGGCGTCGGTTCCTATCACTCGTTCACCGAGCTGCCGCTCGAGCACCTGGAGGAGATGATCGACGTCAATCTTAAAGGCACGATCTACGCCTACCGCGCCGCGATCCCGCACCTCGTCGCCAGCGGAGAGGGCGACCTGGTCACGATCGCCTCGGAGGCCGGTAGACGTGGGCTGCCCGGAGAGGCCGTCTACTGCGCCTCCAAGTTCGGCCAGGTCGGGCTGACGCGCTCGCTCGATCACGAGCTGCGGGAGAAGAACGTTCGCTGCACCAACGTCTGCCCGGGCGGAGTGGCTACCGACTTCGCGCTCGCCGAGGGCTACGGGCGCCCGCTCGACGTCCTGCCCGGGATGATGTCCGCCGAGGATGTCGCCGAGATCGTGCTCTTCGTCCTCACCCGGCCGCGCAGCCACCGCATCCTCGAGACGGCGATCAGGCCGATGACGGAGACCTCGTGGGGATAGAGCCCGTTCGCCTCGGCATCATCTCGACCGCCGGCATCAACCGGCTCGTGATCCCGCCGGCGAAAGTCTCGCCGCTGGTCGATCTCGTTGCCGTGGCCAGCCGTGACGCGGCCAGGGCGAGCGGGTACGCCCACGAGTGGGAGATCGGGCGCGCTCACGGCTCCTACGAGGAGCTGCTCGCCGATCCCGAGATCGAGGCGGTCTACATCTCGCTACCCAACCATGAGCACGTCCCCTGGACGCTGCGCTCGCTCGAGGCCGGCAAGCACGTTCTCTGCGAGAAGCCTCTGACGCGTCACCCCGCCGAGGTCGAGACCGTCTGGCGCCTGGCCGAGTCGCGCGGCCTCCAGGTTGCCGAGGCCTTCATGTGGCGCCACCTTCCCCAGACCAGGCGCTGCGCCGAGCTGGTCAGCGAGGGCGCGATCGGCGAGCTTCAATTTGTGCGCTCCGTCTTCTCCTTCTCGATGAGCGACCCCGAGACGAACGTGCGCATGAAGCCGGAGCTGGAAGGCGGCGCGCTGATGGACATCGGCACCTACTGCGTCAGCGGCATTCGGCTGCTGGCCGGCGAGCCGGCCTCGGTCTACGGCGAGCAGGTGCTGGGCGGCGCTGGGGTGGACGTTCGCTTCAGCGGCCTGATGCGCTTCGAGAGTGGCGTTCGCGGGCTCTTCTACTGCTCGTTCGAGTCGCCCTCGCGCAAGGAGCTGGAGGCCGTCGGTAGCGAGGGAGCTCTGCGCCTGCACGATCCCTGGCACGGCTGGCGCGGCGGCATCGAGCTGCAGCGCGAGGAGGAAGACGGGAGCCAGGCGATCGAGGTCGAGACGGGCGATGCCTACCTGCTCGAGCTGGAGGATTTCGCTCGAGCGATCCGCGCTGAGAAGAAGCCGCTGCTCGGCCGCGCCGACGCGCTCGGCCAGGCGCGGGCGCTCGAGGCCCTCTATCTCTCTGCCGAAGAAGGAAGAGCGGTGGGAATATCGGAGCTGGACCGGGAGGCGTAATGACAGAGCTCTCGCTCGAGAGGCTGGAGGCGTTCATCATCACGGCCAAGGCGGCGACCTACGCCGGCAGCGGCGCGCGCGTCGAGCCGACTCGCCCGGGCTCGATCGATCTCACCTACGAAGAGGGGGAGCTCACCTACCGCGACAGCTACTTCGGTAGCGCCGACTTCATCGGCGAGGAGGTCGTCTGGTTCCGGGGCGAGCCCGTCTGGGCGATGAACTACTACGGCTACATCCTCGTGCCCGAGGAGCTGAGCGCCGAGGAGAGCGGCAAGGTGATCAAGGAGAGCCTGACCGCGCTCTACAGCGAGGGACGTTTCCTAAGCGGCTTCAAGCACCAGACCGCGCACGGTCTCTATGTCGACACCAACGTCGGGGACGTGTCGAATTTCCACGGGATGGAGTGGACCGAGCGCGGCGGCCGGCGACTCTACGAGCTCCGCTACCACGGCGGGCTGATCAAGCCCTAGAGCGCGAGTCGAGGCACCTCCGCATAGGCGACTCGGGGCGCGAAGCCGAGTCGGCACGGAATCGGCACATCTTCTGCGCCGGCCGCGACTACCGTTACACGACCCCGGCCAGGTGACGGGTGGCGGAAAGAAAGTGTCCTCGGCCATCAATCGAGCATCGCTACTCGGTCTCGAGAGCCGGCGTAGGAATAGCACTTTCGCACGGGATGACCGAGGTTTCTTTTCTCCAGACCGGCGGGAGAAAGACCAGGTGCACCTCACTTACAGGGAGTGGTGGTCGCTGATACACGGCTTCGTGTTCGGAGGCGGCTTCCTGCTCTCGTTCGCGGGTGTGATGATCGTGCTCTTCGGCCTGCGCCGGGAGGATTTGACCGACGGTGGCCTGGCGCTGCACGTGCTGTGGCTGAGGCTCGGCAGTGCGGCGATGGCGGTCGCCGCCTGGGGGACGGTGATCCTCGGCACGTGGGTCATGTACCCCTGGTACAGGTCGGGGGGCGCGAAGGCCGGGCTTCTCTCCAGCTCGCAGACATCCGGCTGGGACAGGTTCGGCATGGAGTGGAAGCAGCACCTAGCCTGGCTCGCCCCCTTCCTGGCGACGACGGTCGCCTTCCTCGCCTACTACTACGGGCCGCGGCTGGCGAGCGACCGGCGCCTGCGCCTGCTCGTGCTCACGCTTTTCGTGGTTGCCTTCGGCGCGGCGGCGATTGCGGCTCTGTTCGGTGCTCTGATCACGAAGATGTCGCCGGTGGTTTGAGGTGAACGAGAACAAGATCGACAAGCCGTCCGGTCCCGCTTTCGCGGCGATCATCGCGGCCGGGCTCGCCTTCGCGGTGTTGGGCGCGACGACGACTCTCGCCGAGGTGTTCGACGGCTTCGGCGACTGGCTCTCCTTCTCCAGCCGCGTCGGGATGCTCTCCGGCGAGACGATCATCGCGATCGCCGTTTACTTCATCTTCTGGGCGGGGCTGGCTTATCTCTGGCGCCGCTACGATCCCCCGCTCGTTCCCGTGGCGATCGTCACCGCCGTGCTGATCGCCGCCGGATTGCTCGGCACCTTCCCGCCCTTCTTCCGCCTGTTCGGAGTCGAGGAGTAGGCGCTCGGAATGAAAGCGGGCCGATCAGTAATGACTCACACCTCGGAAAGGGGAGATTGATGTCGCAAATTCGCATCCTGCTCGTAGCCGCCCTCGCGGTTCTCGCCGTCGCGGTCGCCGGCGCACAGGCCTCCGCAACCAAGCTCACGGGCACTCTCGCCGGTAACGTCGGGCCGGGCTTCACGATCACGTTGACCCAGAACGGCAAGGCCGTGAAGACGCTCAAGGCCGGCACCTACAAGATCAACGTCAACGACAAGGGCACCATCCACAACTTCCATCTCTTCGGCCCCGGCGGCGTGAACAAGAAGACGAGCGTTCCGGGCACGGGCAAGGTCAGCTGGACGGTCAAGCTCGTGAAGGGCAAGTACACCTACCGCTGTGACATCCACTACATGAGCGGGATGATCGGCTTCTTCAAGGTGACGTAGGCGATTCTCGGAGTCGAGCGCGGAGATCGATACCGGCGCAGGACGATGTCGAGGCGGGGCGGGCGGCTGCGCTCGTCCCGTCCTCGTGACGCGGTCCTGTGTGTTTTCGCTCTCGTGACGCCAAATCGGCCGTTCGAGCTATAGCGAAGGTACGCTGCATGTGGCAAACTCGCCGTCCCGCACGCAATCAGAAGAGGCAAGAGTGACCTGGTCGGAAGACGAAGGCGCGGCCCGAGCCGAAGAGCAACCAAAGGGCCAGGATTTCAACCTTCTCAGCTCCGAGCAGGCGAAGGGACTGATCGAGGCCGGCAAGACGGCCGGCGCGCTGCGGACGGAGGACATCGCCTCCGCGCTGGACGAGCTCGAGCTCGACACCGAGCAGCTCGACGAGTTCTACAACGCCCTGGACGAGCTTCAGATCGAGGTTGTGGACGGCGAAGGCCCGGTCGTACGGATCGAGATCGAAGAGCCCTGGCGCGAGCTGACGACCGATTCGCTGCAGCTCTTCCTCAAGGAGATCGGACGCATCGACCTGCTCACGCCGGCTCAGGAGGTGGAGCTGGCGAAGAGGATCGAGCGCGGCGACCATCGCGCCAAGCAGCAGATGGTCGAGGCCAACCTGCGCCTCGTCGTCTCGATCGCCAAGCGCTACCGCAACCAGGGCCTACCCTTCCTCGACCTGATCCAGGAAGGCACGATCGGGCTGGTGCGCGCGGCCGAGAAGTTCGACTACCGCAAGGGCTTCAAGTTCTCGACCTATGCGACCTGGTGGATTCGCCAGGCCGTCGCCCGGGCGCTGGCCGACAAGGGGCGGACGATTCGCATGCCGGTGCACGTGGTCGAGAAGCTGAACAGGATCATGCGCGCAGAGCGCAAGCTTCAGGCCCAGAACGGCCGCCTGCCCACGAGCGACGAGCTGTCGCGCGAGCTCGACCTGCCGATCGAGGAGATCGACCAGATTCTGCGCGCGGCCCAGACGCCCGTCTCGCTGGAGAAGCCGGTCGGCGACGAGGAGGAGTCGGAATTCGGCCACTTCATTCCCGATTCCTCGACGCCGCAGCCCGACGAGGCGGCCGAGCTGAGCATGCGCCGCGAGACGCTCCAACGCCTGCTGCAGTGCCTCTCCTATCGCGAGCGCCGCGTGCTCGAGCTGCGCTATGGGCTCGGCGGCGAGCATCCACGCACGCTCGACGAGGTGGGCAGCGCCTTCAACGTCACGCGCGAGCGAATCCGTCAGATCGAGAACCAGAGCCTGAAGAAGCTGCGCGCGATGGCCGAGACTCTGCGGCTGCGCGAAGTAGCCTAAGAGCCTATTCCACTAGGCCTGCACGTCCGACGCGGCCGATCCGCGGCGCCAGCAACCGAAGAGCCGTTCACCGCACTACCAGTGCGCTTTTACAGCCCTACGGCCACTGGCATCCACGGCTTGACCGCCTCGAACGCACATTCCTACCGGAATAGGCTCTAAGCCGGCCGACCGCCGCGCCGTTAGCGGACGATCTTGAAAGTTCCCTTTCCGATCAGGCGGCCGTAGTTTGCGCTGGCGAGAGAGCCGAAGCCCGGCCAGACGTACCAGGTGTAGGTGCCGGGCGTGAGTTGGCGCTTGACGCCAGCGAACTTCCAGCCCCGCTTCAACCGGAAGCTGCTTGCCCGCGGCCAGGTGCTCAGCACCTTGTGCCCGTTTCTGAAGACCTGAACGTTGTAGTAGTCGGCCTTGGCGATCGCAGTCCACTCGAGCAACGGTGGCGAGGAGAGGCTGGCGCCGCCCAGCGGCGCGATCAGCGCTCGCGTAGGTAGTGCCGAGACATTTACGCTGAACGAGATCTCACTGCTGTTCTTGTGCGCGTCGGTCGCCTCGCAGGTCACAGTCGTCTTGCCGAGCTTGAACTTCGAGCCCGAGCGCGGCGAGCAGACGCTGGCGACCTTCCCGTCCACGGCGTCGGTTGCGACGGGCTGCTTGTACACGACCTTGAGTGGCTTCTTGCCGCTGACCTTCTCCACGATGTTGGAAGGCTTGCCGGCGAAGACCGGCGCAGTCGTGTCGCGCACGCTGATCGTGAAGCTCTGAACGGTTTTTCCACCGCCGCTCGCGCCCGTGGCGGTGCAGGTGACCTTGGTGTTTCCGAACGGGAACAGGCTGCCCGGGGAGTGGTCGCAGACGATAGTCGGCGCCGGGTTGTCGCTCGACGACACGACGAAGTGGACCACCGCCCCTGCCCTGGAGGTCGCCTCGGCCTTGAGACTGAGTGGAACGATCAGGCTGGGAGTCGCAATCGGCGCCGGAGGGCTGACGACGACCTTGAAGGTCACGGTGCCCGTGTTTCCGTGGGCATCGGTAGCCGAGCAGGTGACGGTGGTGGTCCCGACCGGGAAGGTCGAGCCCGAGGCCGGGGTGCAGGAGACCGAGACGGTGCCATCGACAAGGTCGCTTGCGGTCGGGGCGGTGTAAGTGACCGCGATCCCGCTCGAGCTGGGTGCGCTGGCGCCGATCTGAACCGGAGTGCCGTTGAACGCCGGCGGGGTTGTGTCCCGGACGGTGACGTGGAAGTTCACGCTGCCTGTAGTTCCGTTGTCAGCTTTTGCCGAGCAGGTGACGGTCGTATATGGAACGGTCGTGGTTGCGATCGCGAACGTAGAACCCGAGAGTGGTGTGCAGGTGACGTCCACACTTCCGCTGTCGTCGGCAGCGGTCGGGGCGGTGTAGTTCACCACGGCGCCGCTCGGGCCGGTTGCCTCGGCCGTGATATTCGCCGGAACGTTGCTAAAGGTCGGCGCCTTCGTGTTGATCGTCCAGGTGTAGGACGCGGGCGTGCTCGTGTTGCCGGCCGGGTCGGTCGCCTCGACGTAGAAGGTGTGTGGGCCCTCGGCTAGGGTGCTCACCCAGGGGCTAGCGCAGGCCGAGTAGGTGACGCCGTCGAGCGAGCATTGGAAGCTCGCCGTCGGGTCGGTGGAGGAAAACGTAAAGCTCGCGGTCGTGGAGTTTGTCACTAGACCCGGCTGCGAGTCGATGGAGATGCTCGGCGCCGTGGTGTCGACCGTCCAGGTGTAGGAGGCGGGCGTGCTCGTGTTGCCGGCCGGGTCGGTCGCCTCGACGTAGAAGGTGTGTGAGCCGTCGGCCAGGCTCGTGTATCCCTTCGGGCTGGCGCAGCTCGAGTAGCTACCGCTATCGAGCTTGCACTGGAAGCTCGCCGTCCCGTCGCTCGAGGAGAAGCCGAAGCTCGGGCTGGCGACGTTGCTCGGGTTGCTCGGCTTGGAACCGATCGAGACGTCCGGCGCCGTGGTGTCGACCGTCCAGGTGTAGGAGGCGGGCGTGCTCGTGTTGCCGGCCGGGTCGGTCGCCTCGACGTAGAAGGTGTGTGAGCCGTCGGCCAGGCTCGTGTATCCCTTCGGGCTGGTGCAGCTCGAGTAGCTACCGCTATCGAGCTTGCACTGGAAGCTCGCCGTCCCGTCGCTCGAGGAGAAGCCGAAGCTCGGGCTGGCGACGTTGCTCGGGTTGCTCGGCTTGGAACCGATCGAGACGTCCGGCGCCGTGGTGTCGACCGTCCAGGTGTAGGAGGCGGGCGTGCTCGTGTTGCCGGCCGGGTCGGTCGCCTCGACGTAGAAGGTGTGTGAGCCGTCGGCCAGGCTCGTGTATCCCTTCGGGCTGGTGCAGCTCGAGTAGCTACCGCTATCGAGCTTGCACTGGAAGCTCGCCGTCCCGTCGCTCGAGGAGAAGCCGAAGCTCGGGCTGGCGACGTTGCTCGGGTTGCTCGGCTTGGAACCGATCGAGACGTCCGGCGCCGTGGTGTCGACCGTCCAGGTGTAGGAGGCGGGCGTGCTCGTGTTGCCGGCCGGGTCGGTCGCCTCGACGTAGAAGGTGTGTGAGCCGTCGGCCAGGCTCGTGTATCCCTTCGGGCTGGTGCAGCTCGAGTAGCTACCGCTATCGAGCTTGCACTGGAAGCTCGCCGTCCCGTCGCTCGAGGAGAAGCCGAAGCTCGGGCTGGCGACGTTGCTCGGGTTGCTCGGCTTGGAACCGATCGAGACGTCCGGCGCCGTGGTGTCCTGAACGGTGACCTTGAAAGTTGCCGAGTCGTGGTTGCCGCTCGCGTCCGTTGCCGTGCAGTTGACGGTGGTATCTCCGAGCGGGAAGGTCGATCCGGAGGCCGGGATGCAGGAGACTGTCGGGGACGGGTCGACGAGGTCGGTCGCGGTCGGTGGCGTGTAGGTAACGACCGCGCCACTCGGGCCGGTCGCCTCGGCAGTGATGTCGGCCGGCACGCCGCTGATCACCGGTGGGGTCGTGTCCTGGACGGTGACGTTGAAGTCCACGCTGTTCGTGTTTCCGCTGCCGTCGTCAGCCGTGCAGCTGACGGTCGTCAGTCCGATGGCAAAGGTCGAGCCCGAGACGGGTAAGCAAGTAACGGTCAGATCGCTCATCGTGTCGGGATCGATGGCCGTCGGGTTGGTGTAGTCGATGACCGCGCCGCTAGGCCCGGTCGCCTCGGCGGTGATGTCCGTCGGCACGTTGCTGAACTCCGGCATGCCGCCGAGCGCCGATCCTGTCATGACGATCGGGGCGAGGAGCAGCAGCGCGGTAATGAATACGCCGCTGGCGGCTCGTCGTCTCTTTCGGTCGCTCATAGTGCCGAGCTCCGTGAGATCAGGTAGACGACGCCCAGGCTGACGAGCAGCAGCAGGCCGCCCATGGCCACGTCTCCACGGTGATTCTCAACCGTTCTCCGCAGGCGCCAGGGCCGTAGGTAATAGGGGTCGATAGCCGCCAGTACGAGCAGGAGCACACCCACTCCGATCAGCAAGATCATCACCGCGCCGAGCATACTCGCGATCGCCGAGCGCACCCCGCTCGATCCTCCAGCGCCCCCGGCCGGCTCGGGGCTGACAATGGTCGTGATCGGCTTGGCCGTGTTCGTGCTCGCGGCCGTGGTGGTTACTGCGGTCGTGGTCACCGCCGCCACGGACTTCTTCTTATCCTTCTTTTTGAGCTCCTTCTTCTTGTGCGCTTTCTTCTTGTGCTTCGACGTGGCCTTCGTGCGCTTGTGGCTGCTCGTCTTGGAAGCTCGTTTCGGCGATTTGGTCGCCTTCGCCGGAGCGGTGTAGGTCCTCGCCGGAGGCGTGTACGTCCTGGCGGGAGGCGTGTACGTTCTGACCGGAGGCGTGTATGTCCTCGTTGTCTTGGCAGGGGACTTGACGGGTGCCTTGTCGGGCGCTGGAGTTGCGGCAGGCGCGGGCGCTGCGCTCGCGATAAATCCGAGCAGTAAAGCCATCTGCGCGAGTCGGAGCAGGCGCGCGGCCGCCGTCCGTCCTGCGGCACGGTGTCGCGCCGAAGTTAGCGGCCAAGCGAGAATATGCTTCTTTTTAAGCTCGGTTCTAGGCACGGCCTACCCCCCCGGGGCACATCGCATTATGAATCAAGCGGCGAGAGAGTCACTCCCTCGTTTGGGAGGTCTAGGGCCCGATCGTCGCGAGCGTCGCAACCGAGAAGACACGGAGCGACGACCTCGCTGTGGTTGCCTGCGTTCGCTCACATCGCTGAGCTCAAGTACGCGATCCCTACGCTGAACAGGATTACGGCCCCGGCTATCGCCACGTCTCCGCGATGATCGGCGTACGTCGTGATCAGACGGCGCGGCCGTATGTAGTGCGGCTCAAGCGCCGCTAGCGCGAGCAGGAGCAAGCCCAGTCCAACCAACGAGATCGCCGCCACTCTGAGCGTGTCCGAGCTCTTCGAGGCCAGCCCCTTCGCCGTCGTACCCAGCGGAATTGGCGTGGGCTTGACGGTGATCAGGGCCGGCTTCGGCTTGACCGGGGCAGTCACCCGCTTGTGACCGTTCCGCTTGTGTTTGTTCGCAGTTGCCTTCGTAGTAGAGGACGGGGCCGTGGTCGTTGTCGTGGTGTACGTGGGGGTCGTCCGGTGTTGGGACGCCGATTTCGGCGGAGCGCTGGGCTTCACGGGAGCCGGGTCGGGCCTCGGAGTCGAGGCGCTCGCCGCCGCCACCGGGACGCTCGCGATCAGCACCAGCGCGAGTATCGCCAGCGCAAGGTGGAGAAGGCGCCGCGCCGCTCTTTCTCTCCTGGCCCGCGCGCGATCGGGCTGAGCAACTGGGCTCATTATGACGACCCCCCAACTGCAGGGCGTTGGCTGGGTTCGGAGCGGGGGCTGGATCATTCGAATACGTCGAGCTCTGAGCACCGGTATTGACGTTCAGAAACGATCATTATGACCCCAAGACCGAGCGCTTTGTAGCTTTCTTACATGTAGCTCTCGCCGGGACCGTGGCGTCGGTTCACTCGTCGAGCAGCGAGCGGTCGCCCGAGCGCAACCCCTCGATCAACCGCCGGTAGGCGCCGGCCGAGTCGCGGCCCATCGAGTCGGTCTCGAGCACCTTCACTCCGCGCTCGCGATCTACACCGTGGATGCCGAAGCGCGGCTGGTAGCTGCCCCACTCGTAGTTGTCCACCAGCGACCAGTGCAGGTAGGCGCCGATCGGCAGCCCGGCGTCGAGGCCTGCGACAACCGCGGCCAGGTTCTCGCGCAGGTAGCGTGGCCGGTCCCAGCCGTCGATCCGCTCGTAGCTGTGGCCGTTCCAAACCCGGTTGCAAAGTCCGTTCTCGACCACCCAGAGCTCGAGCGGCTTCCCGGCGCTGCCAGCCGACAGGGCCAGGTTGGCGCGCGCATACTCGGTCAACCCGGCCGGGTAGACGATATCGTCCCAGAGGTCGGCCACCGGCTTGAACGAGCGCCCGCCCGCGCTACGGTGGCCGGGACGGCGATTGTGGTTCGCGACCACCGGGTCGTAGTAGTCGATGCCGAGCACGTCGAGGGTTCGCTCGCACGGGCTCGAGTAGATCGCGTCGACCGCCGGGCGCAGAGTCCCTTCGGGATCGTCGGAGCGGCCTCGCATGCGGGCGATCGTTCCCTGGCCCGGGCGTGGCAAGCGGCCGATAGGGGAGTTCGCCGCCGATCCTCGGCGGAAGAAGCGCTCGATCGGTCTGGGCGGCGAGATGGCGCCGTACCAGGCCTCACGTTGCTCGATGATCCAGGTGCCGAGGTCGTCGCGAGGCACGCCGAGCGAGCGCGCCAGTAGCAGATCGACGAGCAGGCGGTCGGACTCGTAGACGCTGCTCGAAGCGGCGTTGGTGTGAACCACGGCATCCGGCCGCTGCTGGTGGATCAACTCGTAGGCGCGGACGTGGGCGGCGAGCATGTGCCCGATCGCCGTGTACATCTTGTTCCAGGCGAAACGGCGTCCCGGAGGGTGCAGGCCGAACGCGTAGCAGAGCTGCGCGAGAATGGCGAGCTCGTTGAAGGTGATCCAGAGGCGGCAGCGGTCGGCAAGGCGATCGACAACCCGCGCCGTCCAGGCGGCGAAGCGCTCGGGTGACTCGGGTGAGAGCCAGAAATCCTCTCCCAGCCAGGCCGGGTGGGTGAAGTGATGCAGCGTCGCCAGTGGCTCCAGCCCGCGCTCGTGGCAGGCATCGAGGATGGTCGAGTAGCGATCGAGCGCGGCTTCGTCGACCTGCCCCTCTTCTGGCTCGACGCGCGCCCACTCCAGTCCCAGCCGGAAGGTGTCGCAGCCCAGCACGGCGGCGCGGTCGAGCAGGTCCTCGTAGCGATTCCAGAAATCGACCGCGATGCCCGACGGCTCGACCCGTCCGGCCCGTTCCCACTCGACCCAGTTGTTGGCCGGCTCGCCCGGACCGTTCAGTCCACCCTCGATTTGGAAAGCCGAGGTGGCGACGCCCAAGCGAAAGCCGTCCGGTAGAAGTGGTCGCTCTGGGGTGCTTTTCCGTGGCATCGGTTGGAACGGGAGTTAGGAGCTGCAGGCGAGCGTGTTCGCCGCGATCCAGGCTGCCTGCTTGTCGATGCCGAGCGCGACCGCGGCGACCTTGCCCGCCTCGATCTCGAACCAGAGGTTGCTGCCGAGCCGGTAGGCGTACTCGCCCCCGGCGAGCGAAATCTTTACGCTCGACGGATAGGCACTCTTGACGGCCGCGGCCTTGGCGCACGGGCCTACGCCCTTGCTGGTCTTGAAGCTCGCGCCCGAGGTGACTATGTAGCGGCCGGAGTTCTTCCCGGTCGAGAAATATACGGCGACCTGCCCCGCATAGTTCAGGCGGGTAAGGCCACCCTCGAGGTTCTCGACAGATTTCGACTTGCCGTACGCCTTCTTGTAGGCGCTTCGGCTCTGACCAAGCTTTCCGCTGCCGATCGATTTCTGTGTGACCAGGTGCGAGCCGCCCGCCAGTGCCACCGAAGCGGCGGCGAGGGCGGCAATGGATACGGCTGCTATCAGGCGCATGACCTCACCTTCATGGATTATCGCGCTCGGCAGTCTAGGTGACCGCCGGTCTACACGGTTGTCGGACTTGTCTTCCGTAGCCCGGATATTCACAGTATGCGGTCAATCGGTGCGCTAGTAGACTCGCTGGCGTGAGCGGAGAGTTGCTGGCAGAGCTGGCGGAGTGGATTGCCATCCCGAGCGTGAGCGCCGATCCGGCCCGTACCGCCGATGTCGAGCGCGCCGGTGACTGGCTGGCGGCGAAGATCTGTGCGGCGGGCGGTGAGGCCGAGAGAATCGACTGGCAAGGACAGCCGCTCGTCGTCGGCGAGATCGCCGCCTCGGGCCGTGGCCGGGCTCCCACCGTGCTCTGTTACGGGCACTTCGACGTTCAATCGGTCGATCCGCTCGAGCTCTGGGAGTCGGAGCCCTTCTCGCTTGTCGAGCGTGAGGGCTGGCTTTATGGGCGTGGCACCGCCGACGACAAGGGGCAGCTCTTGATGTTGCTCGAGGCGGCTCGCTCGCTCGCCCGTGCGAACGCCCTGCCGGTCAACGTTCGCTTCATCTGCGACGGAGAGGAGGAGATCGGCGGGAGCTCGATCGCCGAGCTCCTGGCCGGCGACGAGCGCGGCGCGGAGGCCTGCCTGATCTTCGACACGTCGATGATCGAGCGCGATCTTCCCGCCTTCACGATTGCGACGCGCGGCCTCGCCTACTTCCATCTCCGACTCACAAGCGGCGAGCGCGACCTCCACTCGGGCGTCTACGGCGGCGCCGCGCTGAATGCCGTGCACGCTCTGGCCGAAACCCTGACGGCCGTCCTCGCGAAAGACGGGCGCCTCCCGGAGCCGCTGATGGCCGGAGTGGTACCGCCGAGCGCCGAGGAGCTGGCGGCCATCTCCGCGCTGCCGGCAGGCGGTCGCGTGCTCGCCGATTCGGGAGCCAGGCCTGCGGACGAGCGCGCCGCGGAGGAGTTCTATCTGCGAACCTGTTCCTGGCCGGCGCTCGACGTAAACGGTATCGAAGGCGGCTCGCCGCGGTTGCAAAAGACGGTGCTGCCGGTTGACGCCGAGGCGAATCTCTCGATCAGGCTCGCTCCGGGCCAGGACGCGCATCTCATCGCCTCGGCGCTCGAACAGCTTCTGCGCGAAGCGGCTCCCGCCGGCGCCGAGCTGACCGTGGAGCTTCTTTCCTCGAGCGCCCCGGGCCTGGTCGACCAGAGCGCGCCCGCGCTTCAACTTGCCCTGACGGCGTTCGAGCGCTCCTTCGGCCACCGGCCGCTGCTCGTTCGCTCGGGCGGCACGATGCCCATCATGCCCGCGCTTCAGGCGAAGGGCATCCCGGCGATCGTGACCGGCTTCGATCTCCCGGAAGGAAACATTCACTCCCCTAACGAGCGCCTCTGGGCGGGCTACGTCGGTCCCGCGATCGCGGTCGCCAAGGCGATCCTGACCGAGCTCGGAAATCTCTAGCTAGGCCGTGACCTCGCTGGTTGCGTGCTGGTGCCCGCAACCGAGCCAGCTGTGCCCGAACGTGCTCATCTCGTGGATGATCGAGAGCAGCCCGCGCCCCTTCTCGGTCAGCGCGTACTCGACGCGGGGCGGCGACTCGGGATAGCTCTTTCGCTCCAGGAAGCCCTCGTGCTCGAGCGTGCGCAGGCGCTCGGATAGTGTGCGCGGGCTGATCCCCGGGCAGGCGTGCTCGAGCTCGCAGAAGCGCCGGGCGCCCTCGGAGAGGTCATGAACGATCAGTGCCGTCCACTTGGCGCCGATGATCTCGGCCGTCGCCGCGACGCCGCAGCAATCGGTGGCGTGAATGTCCGAAAGAGTCCGCATAGAAGGAATATACACTAAAACTATCTCTTTTATAGTGACGCCGGCGGTGGACTCGCCCGATACGAAGATTCAAGCGCGAGGTTGGCTCAGCAGTCCATTTTCGAATCCCCTTGACGGATCCTGTCCGAGGGCGCGAGGTGCTTCTTGCCGCCCTGCAGAAGGGTCTCAGCCAGGTTGACCGGCTCGCGCAGCGAAGAGCTGGCGCCGAGTGGCTCCGGTCCGACCCATCCCTCGAACGAGGGATGGCCGTAGCCTCGAACGAGGGATAGGCGCTGTGGTGCTTGGTCGGCTTGACGCTGAGTCGTATAGGCGGGAAACTCCCGCCATGATCGATCACATAAGCATCGGTGTGACGGACGTCGACTCGGCGACGAAGTTCTACAAGGCGGCGCTCGCGCCGCTCGGCTACACGCTTGGCTTCGAGGGCGAGTGGGGGGCGGGCTTCAAGAACGCCCAGGGCAATCCCGACTTCTGGCTCCGCCCGGAGAAGGCGGGAACAGCTCCCGTGCACGTTGCCTTCCATGTCGAAGACCGCGCCTTGGTGAATGCCTTCTACGAGGCGGCCATCGCCGCGGGCGGGAAGGACAACGGGGCCCCCGGGCTTCGCCCGCATTACCACGAGAACTACTACGGCGCCTTCGTCCTAGACGCCGATCGCCACAACATCGAAGCCGTCTGTCACAAGCCGGAAAACTGATCCAAGGCCCGCTCGATCTGGACTGAGCCCGATCGCGCTGGAGCCCGTCAGCGTCCCGACGCTGATGCGATCAGCTCTGGCCTGATCCCGTCGAGCAGGACGATTACCGCCTAGGGAGAAAAGACTCCTCCGCGGGGAGCGGCAGCTGCGACACGCCTTCACCTCCGCGTCGACCAACCAAACAACAGGGGGGAGTCCGAGCTTTGAGAGAGGCCCGTAAACAACCTGCGCGCAACTGGGGGCTGCGCTGGCAGTTCGCAGAGATTTCGGCGGCCGGGAGATGAGCGCCATGCTTGGCTCCTCGCGCCGCGACAGCCGAGCGCGGCTCCGTCTCGAGGGCGGCGAGATCGTGCTCGTCGAGCGGCCGATCGGGGCGTTCAGATATCGGCTGGTGCGCCTGCTGGCGCGGCTCGGAAAGCTCTTCAGTCCGCCCGATTCACGCTATTAAGGGCCTAACCCGGGATAGGCCCTAAGGCCGCAGCTGCGAGGTGTCGACCACCTGAAAGTCCGATCCGTGGACCGCCCCGATCGTGTGTAAGGCATCGTCGTTCCAGCGGGGGTCGGGAGCGCCCGAGATGAACCAGTTGGAGCCGTTGTCCGCGACGATCATCCCGTAGCGCTTGAGTGCGGTGAGAATGACGCGCACCTGGCGCGGGAAGCCGCTCGTGTCGAAGTTGGCGCGCAGCCGGACGCGCAGGCCCATCGGCGGCAGGTTGGGATCGGTCTTGTCGCTGGCGAAGTGCCGTGCGGGGTAGATATAGGCGCGGCGAGTGTCCTCGACCGTGAAACGAAGTGCGTGGTCGATCTGGCCGCTGGCGACCTCGTCGTAGCGGACGAGCCCGGGCAGGATCGGCAGTCCGGCGGCGTCGGCCGAGGTCCAGCCTGCGGGCCGTAACTTGTTCGAGCGCAGGTTCCAGATCGCGCCCGAGCCGGCGCTCCAGCCGCTCGCGGTCTTCTGTAGCGCATAGAGCTCGTATAGGCGGCAGCTGTCGCGATCGACGATCAACGCGTGCCTGTCACTCCCCGCCTCGATCTTCACGTTGGCCGGGATCGGATAGGGGCCCTTGTCGCTTTCACTCGCGTATTCGAAGCTGACGCGATAGCGCTTCGTCTTCTTGTTGGCGATCGTGTACGGGATCCCGTTCGGGTGCCCGTCCCAGACCGTGCCGAAGTCGGGATGGAGCCCGACGTCGAGCCCGATCGAGTCGATGATCGCCTGCGAGTTGGATGCCACCGGCAGCTTGTCTACGCGCTGGTTCCAGACGTTGGTAGCGGGGAAGATCGGACACTTCGGAGCTCCGGGCAGGCGCGGGCTCGTGGCTGCGCCGGCGCTTGTCGTAAGCGCCAACAACGCGACCAAGACAACTCGCTTCCCCTTCATCTTGAAAAACTCCCTTCTGCGTGAAGCATCCCGTCGCCTGGCCGCGCTCGGCAGCGCGCTGCGTTGTCCTCAGTCGCGCCCGTAGCTTCCAGCTACGAACGCTCCCTGCGTCCTAGCATCGCATCCCCCGATCACGCCCATCCGACGGGCCATTCACTTGAAGTGAGTTCTCACCTACTCTTACATCAAGAATCGAAAAACGGGGAGCCCCCAAATGGCGCAAACGACAGTTCACGTGCGGACGGTTCACGACGCCAGTTTCTCGGTCGGGTGGGCCGGCAAGCACTCGCTCACGATCGACCGGCCCGAGCACGAGGCCGGTTGTGGCTACGGTTTCTCGGGCGCCGATCTCCTACTCATGGCGATCGGCGCGTGTTACGTGAACGATCTCCAGCAGGAGACCGAGCGGCGCGGGATCTCACTGATCGGCACCCGCGTCGTTTGCGAATGCGACTGGGGCGGCGAGCCGGTGCGCGCGCAGAACATCAGGCTGAGCGTCCGCATCGAGGCGGAGGCCGGCGAAGACGAGATTCTCGAGATCGCAGAGGTCGTCGACCGGCAAGGGCGCGTCCACAACACGCTCCGGCACGGAGTCGAAATACCCGCGAGCGAGTGCGAGGTCGTCTCGGTCGAGGTCGAGGCGGAAAGGCTCTAGGACTCTCAGGCCGGCTGCCGGCTGTGCCCGTCGCCGCGCTCCCCGGGCAGCTCGAGCTGTGGGTAGCGGCCGCGGATCTCGTCTATGAAAGCTGCCAGTCGCTCGGCCAGCCTAGCGTCCTCGAGCTCGAGCATGTTCTCGGCGTTGCGCTCACCCGAGCGTGAGAGGTTGAAGCTGCCGAAGAACACCGCGTCGTCTGCCACCACGATCTTGGCGTGCATGAAGTCGTGCACGCTCTGCGGCGTCCATGGCGTCGAGCGCTTGCCGTTCCAGGGCGTGTGCGCGATCAGCGAGCGTAGCGCCGCCTCCTTCCAGCTCACCTGCGGCCTGTCGCGCCACTGATGAATCACCTCGGCGACCTGCGTGGCGTCGAGCACGCCCGCGATGTCGGGCCCGCCGCGCGTGTGATTGCCGCTCAGCTCGGCCAGCGTTCCGAGAATCGGGCCCGAGGTGAGAACCGGCGAGGCGATGCGGATGCGGCGCTTTGCCTGGCCGAGGCGGCGCGCGATTCGGTGCGCGAGCGCCTCTCCGTGCCCGGGCGCGAACCAGGGCCGGACGAGGTGGCCGTCGATCTCGATCGGCGCCGAGTCGACGTGGCCGGAGCTCTCGACGTTGTGTTTCTGCCACAGCTCCTCGAAGTTCTGCTGGTAACGAGCCGCCAGCTCCTTGGAGCGGACGATCGCGATCAGGTTCTCCTCGCGCGCCCAGGAGTCGTCAGTCCAGTTGGTCGATCCGGTCAGCACGGCCTCGCCGTCGCGGATGACGTACTTGTGGTGCATCAGATCGGGAACTCCGGGCACCCCGCACGTCTCGACCGGAAGCGCCTCGACCAGCTCCGGCTGTGTGCGCGGCGGCGGCGGGACTGCGATCGCCTTGCCGAAATCGACGTTGTAGGCGAGGCGAACGCGGACGTCGCGTGCGAGAACTTCGGCCAGTGCGGCGTGGATCGGCGCCGCGTGCTCACTCTCCAGGTGAACGTCGTAGAGCGCCAGCTCGAGCGAGTGCTCGGCGGGCGAGAGAAAGGCTGCGATCTGGCCGGCTACGTCGGTTGGATCCTGCCCGCCGTCGCGTAGCTCGATCACGTCGATCATGAGGAGATTCTCGCAGTCTCGTTGCTGGAGGTGGAAGTGGGCAACGTTAGAACGATCAGATCGTGTGGGGTGTCGGCCGGTCGTTCCAGGTCTCGCGGGCGATCTTCCAATCGCCGCCGGCGCAGCGGCGCAGGATGTGCAGCCCCTTACCGTGAGAGACCTGCAACTGGCCGCCGCTCTTCGGCTCCAGGCGCCAGCTGTAGCTGAAGCGATGGAAGGCCAGGTCGCCGGCGACCTCGGTCTCGTTGTGGTGAAAGCCGAGCCACTCGACGCGCCATTGCCCGAGGAACTCGCTCAGCCAGGCGTGCAGCTCCTCGCCGCCGATCGACGGCAGTCCGGGAGGCAGGAAGAGTGCGTCCTCGGTCAGTAGCGCCAGGTAGCTCTCGATGTCGTCGTCCGCCATCGCCGCCAGCTCGGCGTCGATCACGCTGTTGACTCGCTGCTTCTCCTGCTGATCTTCGACCCTCTCGCCCACGTGTCTCTCCTCTCGTGCCTCTCCACCAACTCTCCCCGAGAGCGGGATTCTACGTTGCCCGCCGCGAAGCGCGATCTCGCCAGGCCGGTCGCGGCGAGCTGCGGTTGAGCGAATCTCGATTCTCTCGCCCCTTTTTAAGACTGTCGTGAGAGATCGAAATCTCGTCTCATCCGAACGCGACGCTCGCATTCCAGCACGCTGACGCGGTGGGTGCTCTCGCTTGGTTCGGACGCAGCTTCGCCGCCCCGACCCCCGCCCGGGCTGTCGCCGCTCTGGGTATTTTCGATTCCGAGCTTGTGATATCATAGCGATATCATCAACAGGACTGGCGAAGGCCGGCGAAACCGGCACGACCAGGGAGGAGTCAGCATGAGCAACGAACGCCAAACCACGGTCTGGTCGGGGTGGCCGGTGTTACCGATAACCATCGCGCTATACGTCCTCGTTCCGACCTTCTTCATTCTCTCCGCCACCGAGGCGACGAAGAACGCCGCGGGCGCGTCGCACCCCGTGATGTGGATGATCTGGACCGGGATCGGCTGTCTCGTGCTGGCGAGCTTGCTTGCGCGGGGCTTCTTCACTCTTCAGCCCAACGAGGCGCGCGTGCTGATCCTGTTCGGGCGCTACAAGGGGACGACCCGGCAGGTCGGGTTCCGCTGGGGCAACCCCTTCTTCAGCAACGGATCTGCTTCCACGGTCAGGGAACGGCTCGGGCTCAACCACGGTGATACGGGCGGGACTCAAGCGGCACGGCGCCTGCCCCGCTACAAGATCTCGCTGCGCGCCCGCACTCTGAACGGCGAGAAGCTGAAGGTGAACGACCGGGCCGGCAATCCGATCGACATCGCCGCGGTGGTGGTCTGGCACGTGCAGGACACGGCGCAGGCGATCTTCGACGTGGACGACTTCGAGGCCTACGTCGGCATGCAGAGCGAGACCGCGCTGCGCCATCTGGCCACCTCCTACGCCTACGACCACGGCGAGGGGGAAGAGACGGCGATCACCCTGCGCGGCAACGTCGACGAGGTGTCGGAAGCCTTGAAGGCCGAACTGGGCGAGCGCCTCACCAAGGCCGGCGTCGCGGTAGACGAAGCCCGCCTGACGCATTTGGCCTACGCACCCGAGATCGCGCAGGCCATGCTCCGCCGCCAGCAGGCCGAGGCGATCATCGCCGCGCGCCAGAAGATCGTGCAGGGAGCCGTGGGCATGGTCGACCAGGCGTTGCACCTGTTGAGCGAGAGGCAGGTGGTCGAGCTCGACGAGGAACGGAAAGCGGCGATGGTCAGCAACCTGATGGTCGTGCTCTGCGGCGAGTCTCAGGTCAACCCGATCATTAACACCGGCACGCTCTACCAGTGAGGACCGGTTGACGGCGCGCAAGCAGTTCCTGCTACGTATCGATCCGGTGCTCTGGAACGAGCTCGAGCGCTGGGCGGCTGACGACCTGCGCTCGATCAACGCCCAGATCGAGTGGCTGCTGCGCGAGGCCGTGCGTGAGCGCAGGGGCGAGCGCGTGATTTCAACCGAAGGAGCCGAGCAGCGCGCCTGATCTCGCGTGTGATCGCGTGCACGAAGCCGCCGATTTTGTCTCGGTGTCAGACACCGTTCAGAAGACCTTTCGCGCGTCAACCCGCGTCTGTGTCGAAAGTGGAACTTGTTGGTACCAGTTCTCATTACGCTCGAGCATGGGTCAGACACAGCGAACCAGTACAAACGTTCGCATCGCCTTAGCGCGAACGCTAACCTGACAGGGTGGACGCGCTCGCCTCGTTCTCGGAAAAGACAAGGGCGTGGTTCGAGCGCAGCTTCGCCGCGCCGACGCCGGCTCAGGTGCTGGGCTGGCCTGCGATCGCGAGCGGGAAGAACGTGCTTATCCAGGCGCCGACCGGCTCGGGCAAGACGCTCGCCGCCTTCCTCTCCGGCATCGACCGGCTGAACGAGACGCCGGGCGAGGGACTGCGCCTGCTCTATGTCTCGCCGCTGAAGGCGCTCAACTACGACATCGAGCGCAACCTGCGCGGACCGCTGGCCGGGCTCGGCTCCGGGCTCCGCGTCGCCGTTCGCACCGGAGACACGCCCGCTAAAGAGCGGGCTGCGATGCTTCGCAATCCGCCGGACATTCTCATCACCACGCCCGAGTCGCTCTTCCTGCTCCTCACCTCCCGCGCGCGGGAAACGCTGAGATTGCTCGAGACGCTGATCCTCGACGAGGTTCATGCCGTCGCCGGGACGAAGCGCGGGGCGCATCTCGCCCTCTCGCTCGAGCGTTTGGAGCGCCTGATCGGCAGGCCGGTACAGCGCATCGGACTCTCGGCCACGCAGCGGCCGCTGGAGGAGATCGGGCGCTTCGTCTCGGGCGGCCGCCCGATCGAGATCGTCGACGCGGGCTCGCGCAAGCAGCTCGACCTCTCCGTCTGCGTGCCGCTGCCCGATATGCGTGAGCTCGGCCAGGCGGGCTCGATCTGGCCCTCGATATATCCGGAGATCGTCGAGCTGGTGCGCGCTCACCGCTCGACCATCGTCTTCGTCAACAACCGCCGGCTGGCCGAGCGCCTGGCGCTGCGCATCAACGAGGCCGGGGAGGAGGAGCTGGCGCGCGCCCACCACGGCTCGCTCGCGCGCGAGCAGCGCACTGAGATCGAGGAGGCGCTCAAGAGCGGCGAGTTGCGCTGCCTGGTCGCCACCTCCTCGCTCGAGCTGGGCATCGACATGGGCGCGATCGATCTCGTCATCCAGGTCGAGTCGCCGAAGTCGGTGGCGCGCGGCCTGCAGCGAATCGGCCGCGCCGGGCACACGCTCGAGGCCACGGCCAAGGGCCGCATCTTCCCCAAGTTCCGCGGCGACCTGCTCGAGGCCGCCGTCGTGGCCAGCCGCATGCGCGAGGGGCTGATCGAGGAGACGCAGATTCCGCGCAACCCGCTCGACGTGCTCTGCCAGCAGATCGTGGCGATCTGCGCCGAGGAGGAGATCAGCGTCTCCGAGCTGCACGAGCTGGTCTGCCGCGCCTACCCCTTCGCCGAGCTGTCGCGCGCCCAGCTCGAGAACGTGCTGGACATGCTCGCCGGGCGCTACCCGTCGGACGAGTTCGCCGAGCTGCGGCCGCGCATCGTCTGGGACCGGACGGCGGGCATCGTTCGCGGGCGCCCCGGGGCGCAGCGCCTCGCCGTGACCAACGCCGGCACCATCCCCGATCGTGGCCTCTACGGCGTCCATCTCGTCGACGGCGGCGGCCGGGTGGGTGAGCTGGACGAGGAGATGGTCTACGAGGCCCGGCAGGGGCAGGTCTTCCTGCTCGGCGCCTCGAGCTGGCGGATCGAGCAGATCACGCGCGACCGCGTGCTCGTCTCGCCGGCGCCGGGCGTACCGGGCGCGGTGCCGTTCTGGAAGGGCGAGGGAGTGGGTCGCCCGGTCGAGCTGGGCGAGGCGATCGGGCGGGCCTCGCGCGAGCTGGTCGCGCTGCCGAACGAGACGGCGCTGGAGCGCCTGCGCGGCGAGTTCAGCCTCGACGAGCGGGCGGCCGAGAACCTGATCGCCTATCTGCACGACCAGGCCGAGGTGACCGGCGCTCTCCCCTCCGACAAGACGATCGTGGTCGAGCGCTTCCGGGACGAGATCGGCGACTGGCGCGTGGTCGTGCTGACGCCGTTCGGGGCGCGGGTGCACGCACCCTGGGCGCTCGCGCTCGGGGCGCGCCTACGCGATGCCCTCGGCATCGAGGCGCACGCCATCTGGTCGGACGACGGCATCGCGCTTCACCTTCCCGACGTCGACCAGCCGCCCGCGCTGCACGAGCTGCTCGTCGGGCCGGACGAGATCGAGGAGCTGGTTGTGAACGAGGTCGGAGAGAGCGCGCTATTCGGCGCCCGCTTCCGCGAGAACGCGGCCCGGGCGCTTCTGATCCCGCGCCGCCGCCCCGGCCAGCGCACGCCGCTCTGGCAGCAGCGACTGAAGGCGCAGAGCCTGCTCGAGGTCGCGCGGCGCTACCCGTCCTTTCCGATCGTGCTCGAGACCTACCGCGAATGCCTGCAGGACGTCTTCGACCTGCCGGCGCTTAAGCAGATCCTCCAGCGGCTGCAGACGCGCGAGCTCGATCTGGTCGAGGTCGAGACGGTGTCCGCCTCGCCGTTCTCCAGCTCACTCATCTTCGAGTACGTCGCCTCCTACATGTACGAGGACGACACGCCGCCGGCCGAGCGCCGCGCCCAGGCGCTCTCGCTCGACCGCGAGCTCCTGCGCGAGCTGCTCGGTCAGGAGGAGCTGCGCGACCTGCTCGACTCGGAGGCGGTCGAGGAGGTGGAGCGCAGTCTTCGCGGTGCCCCGCGCGACGCCGACGAGCTGCACGACCTCCTGCGTCTGCGCGGCGACCTATGCGCCGGCGAGTTCGACGAGGCCTTCGCGGCCGTGCTCGAGGCCGAGCGCCGTGCCGTGCGCGTGCACATCGCCGGCGAGGAGCGCCTGATCGCCGCCGAGGACGCCGGCCGCTACCGTGACGCGCTCGGCGCGATGCCGCCCGACGGGCTTCCGGATGTCTTTCTCGAGCCGGTCGAAGCCGCGCTCGTTTCGCTCGTTCGCCGCTACGCGCGCGGGCGCGGTCCCTTCACCAGCGCCGAGCTCGCCGCCCACTTCGGTCTCCGGCCGGAGGTGATCGATCCGCTCCTGAGCGAGCTCGAGCACGGGGAGGTGCTGGTGCGCGGCGAGCTCAGGCCCGGCGGAAGCGAGCGTGAGTGGTGCGATCCCGACGTGCTCCGGCGCCTGCGCCGCGCCTCGCTGGCGCGGCTGCGCAAGGAGGTCGAGCCGGCCGAGCCGGCGGCGCTGGCCCGCTTTCTGCCGGGCTGGCAGGGTGTCGACCGGCGCTCGACGCTGCGCGAGGCGCTCGTCGCCCTGCAGGCGCTCTCGCTGCCGGTCTCGCTCTGGGAGTCGGATGTGTTGCCGCGGCGGGTGCCCGGTTACCAGCCCGCCGAACTCGACCAGCTCTGTGCCTCGGGCGAGGTCGTCTGGATCGGGGCCGGGCTGGAGCGAGCCGGCATCTACTTCCGCGAGGATGCGCGCCCGCTCGGCGCGCCAGCCTCCTCGCAGCGCCCCGAAGGCGAGGTGCACGAGCAGCTTCGTGGCGCTCTCGCTCGCGGCGCCCTCTTCTGGGACGAGCTCCTCGCCGCGAGCGAGCTCGACTCCGAGCAGGCGCTGCCGGCGCTCTGGGATCTCGTCTGGGCGGGCGAGGTGACGAACGACTCCTGGCAGCCGCTTCGCGCTGCGCGCCGCTTCGAGGCGCAACGCTCCGAGCGGCGAGTCCGGCGTTTCTCGCGCTCGCGGGCGCAGGTTCCGACCGCGACCCAGGGGCGCTGGTCACTCACGCAGGCGTTGTTCGGGCAGTCTCCGCCCGAGCGGCGAGCCCTGGCCGAGCTCCTGCTCGAGCGCCAGGGCATCGTCACCCGCGACGGCGTCCGCGCCGAGGGTATCGTGGGCGGCTACGGCGCCGTCTACGGCGAGCTGAAGGCGCTGGAAGTCCTCGGGCTCTGCCGCCGCGGCTACTTCGTCGAGGGGCTGGGCGGAGCTCAGTTCGCGCTTCCCGGCGCCGTCGAGCGGCTGCGCGAGCTGCGACCACGCCGCGGAGACGAAGCCGAGGCGCTCGTGCTCGCCGCGGCCGATCCGGCACAGCCGTACGGCGCCGCCCTGCCCTGGCCCGTTCGCTCGGGCGGCCGTGCGGCCCGCGTCGCCGGCGCCCACGTCGTTCTGCTCGGAGGCGAAGCCGTGCTCTTCGTCGAGCGGCGCGGACGCTCGCTGCTGCCACTGCGCGAGCCCGACGAGTCCTGGCTGCGCCCGGCGCTCGAGGCGCTGGTCGCTCACGTTCGCCGGCGCGAGATCAAGCGCCTGGCAGTCGAGCGCTTCGACGGCGAACCGGTCGTGGCGAGCACGATCATGCCGCTACTCGTCGAGGCCGGCTTCGTGGCCGGGCCGCGGCGCGCGGTGCTGCGCGTCTAGCTGACGATGGCGGGGAGATAGATCGTGAATGTCGAGCCCTGGCCCGGCGCGCTTTCGACCAGGATGTGCCCCTTGCTCTCCTCGACGATCCCGTAGACCATCGACAGACCGAGACCGGTGCCGACACTCGGGCCCTTGGTGGTAAAGAAGGGCTCAAAGATCCTCGGGCGGATCGTCTCCTCGATGCCGGTTCCCGTGTCACTGACGGCCAAAGCAACGTAGCGACCCGTGGCGAGCGTGGCGTCGGTCGTGAGGAGCGGCTCTGCGAGGTTGAGGCTGGATGTCTTGATCACGAGCTCGCCGCCGTGCGGCATCGCGTCGCAGGCATTGATGACGAGGTTGACGAGCGCCTGTTCGAGTTGGCTACGATCGCCGTCTATTCGGTCGAGGTCGGCCGCGAGGTCAGTGACGATCGTGGTGTCGGAACGGATCAGCCCTCGCAGCATGGACTCCATCTCCGCGACGACATCGCTCAGGTCGAGGCTCTCACGTCGGCCGGGCTCGCGGCGGCTGAAGACGAGGAGCTCGCGCGCGACTTCGGCGGCTCGCGTGGTCGCCCGCCTTACCTCCTCGGGCTCGGCTCGAAGATCCGAGTCATCCGGCAGCTTCGCGAGCAGCATCTCGTTGTAGCCGGAGATTGCGGTCAGCAGGTTGTTGAAGTTGTGTGCGACACCGCCCGCAAGCCTGCCGACCGCCTCCATCTTCTGCGACTGGAGGAGCTCGGCTTCGAGCAGAGCACGCTTCTCTTCCGCGCGAACAAGGTCGGTGACGTCTTCGATAGCCGCTACGACGCCGTCAATCTCGCCATCCTTGCGGAAGATGGGCGCAGCATTTACCGATAGCAGAACACGCCGTCCGTCTGGCCGTTCGATCGCATGGCGTACTTCGCGAACCTCCTGCCGCGTGGTCATCACCCTCGAGAAGGGAAGCTCGTCCTCGGGGAAGGGCTCGCCGTCGAAGTCGGTGATGCGCCAACTCGGGGCGTTGTACTTCCGCCCCGTGGCGGCGTCTCTGCTCAAACCCAGCACCTCCTCGGCGCTCCTGTTGGCGAACGTGATATCACCGGCTCGGTCCAAGGCCACTACGCCAACCGGGCTGGTCTCCATGATGCGGCCTACCAGGTCGCGCTCGCGCTGTAGAGCCTCTTCCGCTCGCCTGTGCTCGGTGACGTCGATGCCGATCGAGACCGTGCCGGCGTTCCGACCAGATCTCCGAAGCTCGGTGTTCCGCCAGACGATGTAGCGCTCCTCGCCCGACTTGGTCAGGATCGGGTTCTCGAATCTCCTCGCCATCCCGCCGGCCATCAGGCGTTCGAACTCGGCCCAGACGTGCGGATAGCGCTCCCGCGGTACGACGAGCTCGAACCAGTTTTGACCGATGAGCTCGGCGCGCGTGTAGCCGGTGATCTCCTCCGCCGCCTTGTTACAGACCAGAACGTCTCCGTCCAGGTCGAGGCCGACGATGATGGCGTCCGCGGTGTCGATCAGATCGGCCGCGTAGTCTCTCGCGGCCACTGCCTCATCCTCTGCTGATTTGCGGGCGCTGATGTCCTCGACCATCGCGATCGACAGCGCGAGCTCGCCGCTCGGTCTTGGAACGGTGGAGGCGATGATGTGCACCCAGACGATGCTGCCGTCCTTGCGGATGCAGCGCCTTTCGGTGTGGACGTGCTCGAGCTTGCCATCGATGAGCGCCTGCAGGGCCATTAAGGTCTCCTCGGCGTCTTCCAGGTGCGTGAAGTCGCTGATGCGCATCCCCACGAGCTCATCCGCCGTGTAGCCGAACATCCGCTCGAAGGCTGGGTTGCACTCGCTGGGGCGACCCTCGGCGTCGGCAAGGACGATGCCTATCGCCGCGCTCTCGAAGATCGCGCGGAACTGCGCCTCTTCTTTCAGCAGCTTTTCGAGCCGGCGCCGCTTTTTCGCCCGCTTAGGAGCGGCGAACCGAGTTCGAGTCGAGCGCTGATCTGGGGGATCTCGCTCTTCTCGGTTGGGTTCGCGAGGTCCCATCCCGAAGATAGTACGAAACCGATAGGCGATTTCCAACCCGCCGGGCGCGCGAGCGGTCAGGCTGGAGCTTTGCGGCGACGAGCCCTGACCACGAGGAGTAATTCAAGCGCGCGCGTGTCTCGCGAGTTGCGAGCTACGCGCAGTACCACCACTGCTCCTGCGTTTGGCGCCTTAGCGCGCCAGTAGCAAACGCAGAGTCAGATTCGCTGCCGGGAAGTTCCGCAGCCTTATTCGCAGGAGTTCCGCAGTCATCGGTTGCCGCCTTTCATGCCGCAAGTAAGCCGGCACAAAGCTTGACTCCTCGGGCCGCCGCGGCCATCCCCCTATGGGGCGTGTCGCGCACAAAGCCCTCGAACGAGGGAAGACGGCGTTTCGAGCGCTCAGATGCAGGAGTGGAGGTCTGGACTGCGTACCGGGAAACATGGCAATCCGCGCTCCTCACCTGTACCACTCGCTGCGCCTCTTCTGCCTCGGTGCCTTCTCCGAGCTGGAGACCGACATCTCGCACGGCGCCGAGGTTCCCTTCGCCTTCGAGGAGCATGCCGCCCCGGGGCGGCCCTCGCTCTACGAGTACCGGCCGCTGGTGCGCGGCTTCGTCGAGAAGCGCTCTCAGCAGTTGATGGAGCTGGCCGACGCCCAGTCTGCGATCGAGGATCTGAGGCACGAGAAGGCGGCCGCGATCTTCGCGCGCGCTCACGCCGGCGAGCAGCTGCCCGACCACGAAGCGCTCTTCATGACCGTGCTCCTGCCCATCCTCGTTGCCACCGCCGAGGGATGCGGCGGCTTCGACTGGCACGACGACGCCTTCGATCGCGCCTACATCGAGCTCGAGGGCTCACTCTTCGGCGGCGAGCGGGCCTACGTGGCGGTGGCACCGCTGGTCGGTCTCTCGCTGGGCGCGCAGGTCGAGCTCGGCGACGGCGTGCGGGTTCGCCTTTCCCCTCCCGGCGAGCTGTCCGCCTACTGGCCCGAGGCGAGCGGAATACTCCCGCGCGAGTTCGGGCGTCGCGCCGACCGCATGGCGGTGATCGAGCTGCGGCGCGATCTCGGCGCCGATCAGATCGAGGCGCCGGACGCCCCGGCCGAGCTGGCCGACGCGGTCAGCGCCCTGCGCCTGGCGACCGCCGGCGCGATCGCAGCTGGCCCGGTCCTGTTCGAGCGGCTCGACAAGCAGCCCTACGGTATCCGGCCGATTCTTCCCATCGCCGCCACCGAGCCCTACGGCGAGGCGACCCGGCTCGACCAGTTCCGTGGCAAGCTGGCGCACGACCTGCGCGCTCGTATTGCCCAAGCCGACGAGGATCGCGAGCTCGCCGAGGCGCTCGATCGCTGGGAGCTGTCGCTCTTCGCCCAGGAGCCCTTCCGCTCCGAGCAGCTGCGCGAGGCCTTGACCTCGGTGCTCGGTGCCAACGAGGGCCTGGCGATAGCGGCGCTGAGGGCCGCGACGCTGCTCGGCGACGGATCGAGCGAGCGGGCCGACCTGCGCGTGCGCCTGCGCGCGCTCGCCGGCGGCGAGCCGGCGGACAAGAACGTGAGCGACGCGATCCGGCGCACGCTGGTCGAGGTGCTGATGCACGGACACCGTGCTCGGATGATCGAGGCGCTCGACGAGTCGCTGCTCGGCTTGCGACCGCGTCCGAGCCGCTCGATGGCCATACGAGCGGCCGCCAGTTAGCGCCCGGGTAACCGTTTCAACAACAAGGCCCCTGGCCGCGAGCGTCTTGCCGTTCGCCTGGGCCTCTTCGCCGTCGTGATGCGTGTTTCGGTTCGGATCGGGCACATTGTCGTAACACGCTCCGGCCTAGTTTCTCCGTGTGGAGGAAGCTCGCGCCGTCATCGCCAGGCTCGATCGCATCGAGGCGATGGAACGAGCGCTGGAGCCGGCCTCGCTCCTGCTGGTCGAGCTCGAGCTTCTGATGCTCGAGACGAAGCGCTGGTTGGAGCGAGAGAGGTCGCCTGTGCCTGCTGCGCGCGCCGCTCTCGAGCGCTGTCTGCTCGCGCTGGAATGCGACCGCGATTCTTCAGCGCATCCCCGGAGCTCGGGCGGCGTCTCGGTCAGCGGCGAGGAGCATTCGCTAGTCTGCCCTTACCTTGAGTGAGACGTCGGCACACGAGAATCTCGTCCACTGGGACGAGATTCCGGCCGAGCACCGGGAATCGGGTCACATCTCGGCAAGCTGGCGCAGGCTTGGCGCGGCCGCCGGCTCGATCGGCGTCGGATTGTCGCGCATTCAGATCGATCCCGGCATGTGGTCGACGCCCGCGCACATCCATGGCCGCGCGGAGGAGATCTTCTTCGTCCTCGGCGGTTCCGGGCTCCTCTGGCAAGAGGGAGCCAACTACGACATCGCAGGGGCGGACTGCTTCTTCTTTCCCGGCGGCATGGGGCCACATACGCTGAAGGCCGGGCCCGACGGGCTCGACGTGCTCGCCTTCTCGGAGAACATCGGCGACGCCGCCACTTTCCTGCCGCGCTCGAAGGTCTCCTGGCTCGGCGTGAGCTGGGTCGAGACGGGGTCGCTCGCTCATCCCTTCAGGCTCGAGGCCGAGCAGGGCCCGCCGCTGGTGGAGGAGTCGAGCTCGTTGCGCCCGAGCAACCTGGTTCGGCTCCAGGACGTGAGTGCCGTCGGCACCTCGAAGAAGACGGTCAGCCGCATTCGCCGTGATCTGGGCCGGGCGATGGGATCGCGTACCTCCGGTCTCCAGCACGTTGCGATCTCCCCGGGGAAGATCTCCTGCCCACCTCATTGCCACTCTGCCGAGGACGAGCTGTTCGTCGTCCTCGAGGGAGAGGGGACACTTCTCCTTGGCGACGACGAGTACGCGCTGAGGCACGGCCACGTGGTCGCGCGCCCGGCGGGTACCGGCGTTGCGCATGCTTTCAAGGCGACCGAGAGCGGATTGACGCTACTCGCCTACGGCACGCGCCGCTCAACCGATATGAGTTACTACCCGCGCTCGCACAAAATCAATTTCCGCGGGCTCGGCGTGATCGGACGGATCTCTCCGCTCGAGTACTGGGACAACGAGGAGTAGAGCCGCAAGGCGATCTCGTCCCTGCCGGGCGCCGCTCGAGCTCCGAGAAATGCCCGCCGAGAGCCGTATTCGGGCTCGAGCGGCCGGGCTCCCGCAGCCGGGGTCGCGGGCCACGCAGCGGGGGTCATCGGGCCAACTGGTGTGACCGGGCTCGGGACCTGGCCGGAAGTTCCTGGAAAGGCTCGTATCTCCCGTACCATGTGATCTGTGCCGCGTCGGCAGCGGCGCGAGACTCGGGCTCTGCCGCGAGCAAAGGGAAGGACTCCGTTTGAACAAGCCGAAGATGGAGCGCCGATGGGGGTCGCAAGCTTACTGTCGCGTCCGCTCGTACGGGCGCCTGAAGAAGGAGTGTCGATGGGGCGCGTGATCGCGTTCGCCAACCAGAAGGGAGGCGTTGCCAAAACGACCTCGACTCTCAACCTCGCGGTCGCGTTTGCAGAGCGCGGTCTCGACGTGCTGGTTGTCGACCTCGATCCGCAGGGAAACCTGACCATGAGCCAGGGCCTGAACCCCGACACGATCGAGCGCTCGATGTTCGACGTGCTCGTTCATCGCTTGCCGATCACCGAGATCATTCAGAGGCGCGAGATCGACGTGGCAGTCAGCTCGATCGATCTGGCCGGCGCCGAGCTGGCGCTCTCGAGCATGATCGGGCGCGAGCGCGCGCTGGAGAAGGCGCTCCTGCCGGTGCGCGACAGCTACGACTACATCATGATCGACACGCCGCCGTCGCTCGGCCTGCTGACCATCAACGCCTTTGTCGCCTCCGACGGAGTGATCGTGCCGGTGCAGTGCGAGTACCTCTCGCTGCGTGGGCTCGTTCAGCTCGAGAACACGCTCTCGATGGTGCGTGAGAACCTCAACCCGCGCGTTGAGATAGAGGGAATCCTGCCGACGATGTACGACCAGCGGACGCTGCACTCGCGTGAGGCGATCGACATCCTCGAGGAGAATTTCGGCGACCTCGTCTTCGACACGAGAATCCGCAAGACGATTCGCTACGCCGAGGCCCCGGTCAAGGGTGCCTCCGTGCTCAAGTACGATCCGAAAGGCGAGGCTGCAGAGTTCTATCGCGATCTCGCCAAGGAGGTGCTCAATGGCGCGAAAACGCGCAAGCATGCGTGACGGCCCGCTAGCCGAGCTCTTCCGCGCGACCGAAGCCGCTCAACGCCAGGTAGAGCGCGAATCGACCGCTCACGGAGCGCAGGAGCAGCCCGCGCCTCCGGCTCAGCAGCCCGAGCCGGCCGAAGAGACCGTTGAGCACACCCCAATCTTCGACGAGCCCCCGGCTCGAGCCGAGCCCCCCGCGCCTGCGCTCGACGATGAGCAGATTGCTTCGACTCCAACTCCGGCGCCGGCTCCCGTCTCCACACCGCCTCCGCCGAGCGCCCCCGCGCCCGAATCGAGACAGCTGAAGCCGTATCTGTCGCCGCCTCGACCTCGCTACATCGAGCCGATTCCAGAGCCGCCTGCACGCCTGCACCAGGTCGGTCCCGACGCAAGTGCCTACCTGGCTGTCATTCGTGTCGCGGGCGTCGGTGGCGCCGGCCTCAACGCTATTCACCGCATGATGGACGCCGGCATCTCGCAAGTCGATTTCGTAGCCATCAATACCGATATCCAGCAGCTCCAGATGAGCGACGCGCCGATCAAGATCCACATCGGGCGCGAACTGACCCAGGGGCTCGGCTCCGGCTCCGATCCGGAGGTCGGCAAGCTGGCGGCGGACGAAGCCTACGACCAGATCAAGCACGCGCTGCGCGGCTCGGACATGATCTTCGTGACGGCCGGCGAGGGCGGTGGAACCGGTTCGGGCGCGGCGCCGGTGGTGGCTCGAATCGCGCGTGAGCTGGGAGCGCTCACGGTCGGGATCGTCACGCTGCCCTTCCGCTTCGAGGGCACCAAGCGCAAGTCCCAGGCCGACATCGGAGTCGAGGAGCTTCGCCGCAACTGCGACACGGTCATCGTCATTCCCAACGATCGCCTGCTCGAGGTGCTCGACCGTTCGACCTCGATGCTCGAGGCCTTCCGCATCGCCGACGACGTTCTGCGCCAGGGCGTACAGGGCATCTGCGACCTGATCACGATGCCCGGCCTGATCAACCTCGACTTCGCCGACGTGCGCACGATCATGAAGGACGCCGGCTCCGCGCTCATGGGCATCGGTTTCGCGACGGGTGAGAACCGGGCCAAGGAGGCGGCCGACCGGGCACTGCGCTCGCCGTTGATCGATACCGAGCTCGTCGGCGCGCGGGGCATCCTGCTCTCGATCGCCGGCGGCGAGGATCTCTCGCTGATGGAGGTGCACGAGGCCGCGGAGATCATCCGCCAGGCCGCGACCGAGGACACGAACATCATCTTCGGCGCCACCATCGACGAGAGTCTGACCGGTCAGATGTGGGTCACCGTGATAGCGACCGGGCTTCGCGGATTGGGCGGTACGCAGACGGGCTGGCGTGCCAGTTTCGAGCCCGCTCCCCGCGGGGAAGTCGATCCGCTGGAGCCGCCCAGCTTCCTCAGAGACTGACCGGCCGGCGCTCACTCCGGCGCTCATAAGAGGATTTTTAGGAGCATCGATCACACGGTCGCCAGGCCAGGCGGTACTCTTCTCGCTCCAGAAGCGGTCGACAAGGAGCCTCCATGCAGACAGTTGCCCTGGTTCGTAAGTTCGCCATCGCGATCGGCATTGGCCTGACGCTGGCGTCACTCCGGCTCAACATCCTCAAAGCGACGATGGTGTCGAGCGCCAGCTCCACCTACTGGTCGAGCTGGACAACGCGTCTGCTCTTGCTCGCGCTCATCGCTGCCTGTGCCGGCCTCCTCATCGCCAACGTCATGCGCGACGAAGGCGACCGCTTCCTCGCCTCGGTGAGCGGGCTCGGAGCGATTCTGCTCGGCTTCTTCCTTTTTATTCCCGTCGCGACCGGCTTTGGCCATCTCGGCGACCTCGCGCCCGGTCCGAAGTTCGGGGTCGCCGGAGGTGCCCTGATCGTGCTGGGTGCCCTTCCTGTGCGCGCTCTCGGCTCCTGGCGGCGCTCACGCGAGCGCCGTAATCTGCCGCTCTACGTGACCTGGCTGCTCGCCGTGGTGGGCGCTGCGCTCGTCATCGTCTCGCTTTGGCTCTGGACCTCCGCCAACTCGGTCGCCGTGGTCACCTCGCCTAGTAACATGGGCATCGGTCCTCGCTTTCCGCGCTACTGGAGCTCCGTCGGCCTGACCGGCGGTCATGCGCTCGGCATCTTCATGCTTGCGGTCGCGATCGTCGCCATTGCCGCTGCCGTGGGCGACGCCGTCCTGAGAGCTCCTGTTCTCGGCAGATGGGCGCTCGGAGCCTCGCTCCTACTCCTCGGTCTGGCGATTTACTACCCCCTCGGCTACCTGGTCGGCTTCGTGAGTATCAGCACTATCTCGACGGGAGCAGGGCTCGCTATCGAAGGCGGTGTGCTGGCAGCCGCGGCGGCGTTGATCGCCGTCTCGGCCGAGCGCCGTGTGATCGACCTGCGCGAGCTGCCGCTACCCAGACTCCTCGCCGTGGGCGGCATCGTCCTGGCGCTGGCGGGCACCTGGGCCAACGTCTGGGGATCACAGGGATCGTCACTCTGGGTCGACGGTACGACCGGCGGCCTACCGCTCCTCCTCGTTGTCGTCGCCGGCGCGCTCGTGGCGATCAACCTCGCATTCCGCTCCAGCTGGTCTCTCCCGTCCGTGAGCGTGCTCGGCTGGTTGCTTGCCGGCTACTTCGGCACCACTGTGATCCAAGCCGCGCCTGATCAGCTCGGCACGCTCGGACCGGCCACCTGGCTCGGAGTGAGCGGCGGGGTGCTGATGGGCCTGAGCGCGCTCTCGTTGCACAGCCTGGCGGCCTGGAAGCGACGCTCGCCAAGCATGACGCTCAGGCGCTTTGCCCCCTGGCTTGCGACCGGGATTGGAGCCGGGATTCTGCTGGCCTCTCTCTGGCTCACGGCGGAGGCGCAATCCTCCGGGGCGAAAGCCTCCGAGACGTACTGGAACTCCGCCGGCGACCACTCGCTCGGCATCGCGATGCTCGTGCTCGGCGCCTCGGCGATCGTCGCTCTGCTCGGCGTGCTGATCACCCGCCTTTCGGTTCTGAGCATCTGGGCGCTGGCCGCGTCTCTCGCCCTGCTCGGGATCTCGCTCTTCATTCCGGTATCGGAGGCGTTCCACCACCTCGGCACTCTTCGCAGCGGAGCCTGGCTCGCGCTAGCCGGTTCGCTCATCGCCAGCGCGGGTGCCGTGGTGCTGACATTGCCAGAGCTGCTACGGCAAGCGGAACCGAGCGAGGAGCCCGGGAAGGTTCCCTCACCGCGGTCTCGTCTGCCGCTCAAAGGCAAGAAGCCGAGGGTTCCCGAGACGCGCCGGGCGCGCTAGCCGGCGCTCGGCCCGGCGCCTGCACGACAGTCACGTAAACGGCGGAGGGCGTCCTCATCGGGGCGCCCGTTCGCGCGTGAACGCTCTAGCGCTCGCAGAGCCTTGTAGGGCCTATCCCGCCAGGCCTACACGCCCGATGCGGCCGCCCCGCGGCGCCAGTGCCCGGCCAGACTACCAGTGCGCCTTCACGGCCCGTCCGGCCCCTGGCATCCACGGCTCGACCACCTCGACCGCGCATCCCTAACGGGATAGTCCCTTCGTGCGCTCGATTATCTCGAGCGCGGCGCGGGCGTTGTGATACGGGCACTTCCAGGGCGAGACCTTGGGCAGATCGAGCTCCGGGCGCCCCTCGGGAGAGACCCGGTAGTACCACTCGCCGTATTCGTGGTCGATGACGAACTGCTCGATGAAGCGCCAGCTTGCGAGCGCGGCGTCGAGGTACTCCTCTCTACCGGAGAGCTCGAAGGCGTTGAGGAAGCCGACAACCGCCTCGGCCTGCGGCCACCACTCCTTGCCGAGCACGGGCGAATGGTGATCGATCGCGTCCGAGACGCCGCCGTGCACCCGGTCGAATCCCTCGGCGAGCACGTCGTCGGCCATGGCCAGGCCGATCGTCCTGGTGCGCTCGCTGATCGCCGTGTCGCCGAGCGCATCCGCCGCCTCGCACAGGAGCCAGCTGGCCTCGATGTCGTGACCGTGCGAGATGGCGTCCGATAGAGGCTGCCAGTCGCGATCCTGAAACAGGATCAGCTTGTTCGTCTTCTCGTCGCGGATGCGAAAGACGAGGATCTCCCAGAGGGCCTTCAGACGCTCGCGCAGAGCGGGCTCGGGCCAGACGCGGAGCAGTGCCGAATAGGCCTCGAGCAAGTGCAGGTGCGTGTTTTGAGAGTAGGGAACGTTGAGATCGATCGCGCTCAGGCGCATGTCCTCGAGCGGGCTCCAGTCGCGCGCCAGCGCCTCGACATAGCCGCCGTGCTCGGGCTCGAAGGCGTGCGCCTCGATGCTCTCGAAAAGGCGAATCGCGCGCTCCAGCGCCTCCTCGCTGCCGGTCGCGCGGAAGTACTCCGAGAAGCCGTAAACACCGAAGGCCTGGCCGTAGGTCTGCTTGCGTCCGTCGAGGAAGCCGCCGCGGCTGTCGACCATCCAGACGAGCCCGGAGTGCCGGTTGTCCCAGAAGTGCTCGAGCAGATAGGCATAAGCCCGCTCGGCCATCTCGCGGTAGAGGGGATCGGGCCAGGCTCTGAGCGCGGCCGAGAAGGCCCAGAGGATGCGCGTGTTGAGCACGCACCCCTTGGGCGCGTCGGCGTCGATCTGCAGGTCGTTCGTGATCAGGCCGAAGAAGCCGCCCTTCTCCTTGTCGCAGGTGCGCTCGGCCCAGAACGGGAGAATGTCCTCGCGCAACTCGCGCTCGGCGGCGGCGCTCAGCTCGGAAAGGCGCTTGACCGTGCTCATCGGAGGGCGATGCTACCAGCCTCGATTGTCGTAACCGCGGGCGCCGGTACGCTAGATCGACTGTGCGAGGAGCGAGTGGTTACAGCTTTGGAGACAACGATCTCGCGGCGAAGCGGTTGGCGCTCGTGGCACTCATCTTCAATCCCGCGACGCGGGCCTTCCTGGAGCGCTCGGCACCGCGGCGGCCGCGGCTGGCGCTCGATCTCGGCTGCGGCCCCGGATACACGACCGAGCTCGTGGCCGAGCTCGCCGAGCCCAAGCGAACCGTCGGTCTCGACATCTCGCAGAGCTTCATCGAGTCGGCACGGAAGCGGGCCGGTGCTTACGCCGAGTTCGTCCGCCACGACGTGTCGGCAACGCCCTTCCCGGTCGGGTCGCCCGAGCTGATCTTCGCCCGGCTCCTGCTCAGCCATCTGCCGCAGCCCGAGCGTTTGCTGGCGCGCTGGGTCGCCGAGTTGGCGCCGGGAGGTCTTCTGCTCAGCGACGAGGTCGAGCAGATCGAGACGGAAAGCGAGCAATTCGCGCGCTACCTCGCGCTCACGGAAGAGCGAATACGCTCGGCGGGCGGCGACCTCTACGTCGGCCCTCGGCTCGATGCGCTGCACGAAGCCGGCGACTGCCGTCAGCGCGCCAGCGATGCAATCCAGGTCGCTCCCGCCACCCGCGAGGCCGCGGCGATGTTCCTGCTCAACCTGCGCGCCATGCGCGGTGGCGGTCGCCTCGGCGTCACCACGCCGTCTCCCGAGCTCGACCGCATCGAGCACGAGCTGGGCGAGTTGAGCCAATCCGCGGACCGAGGCGAGATCGTCTGGACGCTGCGTCAGACCGTCTTCTCCGCCGCTTAGGCCGTCGTAAATCCGGCTACTGGCCGTATTCCCGCGCTGCTGCTACCTTAGGAGCGCGATGTTGCTCTACGACGCTATTTGACCTAGCCGCGCCCCGCCGGTCTTCCTAGCCCCGGCGCTCGATAGCGCGCGTGTCTGTTCGTTCCCGTCGCTGCAAGGAGTACATCGTGTCATCCGCTTCAGTTCTCTCAAGTTCTATTGCCGTTTCAGACGCCCCGGCGGTCGAGGTGTTCGAGCTGCGCAAGGAGTTCCGCCGCCGCGAGGGCTTGCATCGGCGCCGCATAACGGCTCTGAATCCGATCACCTTCGCCATCGCGCGCGGTGAGTGCGTCGCCATCCTGGGTCAGAACGGCTCGGGCAAGTCGACGCTCGTGCGCCTGCTCTCCACGCTGCTGCTCGAGGACGGCGGCGCCGCTCGCGTCTTCGGCCACGACGTCTTCCGCGAGCCGCGCCGCGTACAGCGGCTGATCAACCGCGTCTCGGTCGAGGCCTCCTTCTTCAAGCGCCTCTCGGCGTTCGAGAACCTGAGCTACGCGGCCCGCTTCTACGGCCTGCGCCGCCGCGACACGAACGCGGAGATTCCACGCATGCTCGAGCGCGTCGGCTTCCCGCTCGAACGGGCCAGCGGGCCGATGGAGGATCTCTCCCGTGGCATGCAGCAGAAGGTGGCGCTGGCGCGCGCACTCCTAACTTCGCCGGCGTTGCTCCTGCTGGACGAGCCGACCACCGGGCTCGATCCGCGCTCCAAGCTCGAAGTGCAGGACTTCATCCGCGAAGTGCGGCGTGTCCACGACGCGACCGTGCTGCTCTGTACGCACGACCTGGTCGAGGCCGAGGAGCTGGCCGAGCGGGTGGGCATCCTGCACCGCGGCGATCTGCTCTGCCTGGCGCCGGTGGCGGAGCTCAAGCGCCGCTACCGGGCCGAGACGCTCGAGCAGGCCTTCTTCGCCGCCACCGGCACTGCTCTGCGCGAAGAGGAGACGCGCGAATGATTCGCGGCGCCGCGACCACCATGCGCTCGGAGATGATGGGCCTGTCGGGGATCGTCGAGCGCAACACGTACATCATCCGGCGTTACATCTGGTGGGAGCTGGCCTGGTTCGTCTGGACGCTGGCAAACACGCTGACGATCGTCTTCATCGCCAAGGGCTTCGCCGCCTCGGGTGCCAGGATCGACGTCAACAAGGCCACGAGCTGGCTGTTGATCGGCGCGCTCGTCTGGAGCTATCTGGGCATGGTCTTCGGCCTGCTGGTCGAGATGGTGCAGTGGGAACGCTGGGAGGGCACGATCGAGCACACCTTCATGGCGCCTCTGTCGCGCTCCATGCACCTGCTCGGCACGGGCATCTTCGGCGTGCTCTACGGCATCGTCAGGACGGCGGCGCTGTTCGTGGTGGTCGCGCTCTTCTTCCACCTCCGGCTCCCGCACGCCGACTACGCGGCGGCGCTCTTCGTGCTGCTCGTCGCCTCGATCTCGTTCATCGGCATCGGCATGATGACCTCCGTCCTGCCCCTGATCTCGCCCGAGAAGGGCGTGCAGCTCGGCTATATCGCCCAGGGCCTCCTGCTCGTCGTCTCGGGCGTTTACTACGACGTCTCCGTGCTGCCGGGCTGGATGCAGGCGCTGGCGCGGATCTCGCCGGCGACTTACGCGCTCCGGGCTCTGCGCAAGTCGATCATCGACGGCGCCGGGGTGCACGCCCTCTGGGGCGACGTCTGGCCCCTGCTCGTGATCGGCGCCTTCTCCATCCCGCTCGGGCTGGAGATCTTCCGTCGCGGCGAGCGCTACGCCAAGCGCCACGGCAAGCTCAAGCGCTCGGGCTAATCGAGGCGCTTCGAGAACGAAGGCGGCCGCGTTTTGATCCGGCACGAAGCCGGCGCATTTTCGCGCGTCCTTTCTCACTACTGTGTTCGCCTCGCCCGCGTGGTGCCTGGAACTCCTTTCAAAAAGAAGGGACCCGTCCATGCAAGGCGAATCAGTCCGTCATCTGAGCTGGCGAGACTGGAGGTCGACGATGACTTGGGAGCCTTGGCGGGTGTCTGATGGTCTCTGGGAAAGGGTGCAATCACTCCTGCCCGTTACAGAACGACGCTTTCGCTATCCGGGCAGACAGAGAATCAACGATCGCCAGTGTCTGGAGGGGATCCTGTTTGTGCTCTTCTCCGGGCTTCCCTGGGAGGCGGTGCCGACCGAGCTTCAAGTCTCGGGAGTCACATGCTGGCGGCGGCTCGAGGAATGGCAGCGGAGCGGGGTCTGGCAGAGACTGCTTTCCTTGTTGCGTGCCGAGCTCGAAGAGCGTCAGGCGCTCGACGAAGTACGCCTGATCGTCGACTCGTCGATCGCACCTGCCAAAAAAGGGGCCAAAAGACGGGGCGAAGCCCGGTGGATCGTGGCCGCACCGCGACCAAGCGGCACCTGATCACAGACGGAGAGGGCACTCCCCTGGCGGCTCACATCACAGCGGCCAACATCAACGACTACGGACAGCTCCTGCCCCTGCTCGACCGATTCCTAGGCGAGACCCCTGGCTCCGGACAGGAGGTCCTGGCGGATCGGGGCTATGACGCCAAGGCAGTAAGAGACGGGATCTCCGAGCGCGGATGTGAGCCCCGGATCTCCCGCCGAAACCGGCCGGGAGAGGGTAAGAAGCGAGATTCGCAGGCCAGAGAGCGAAGCGTGATAGAGCGCTCCTTTGCCTGGCTTTCCTATCTCCGCCGGCTCGCTACTCGCTGGGAGCGCCGCGACGACCTCTATCTCGCCTTTCTCCTGCTCGGCTGCGCCGTCATCTGCTGGCGTCGTCTCGGGAGGTCATTTTGAAAGGAGCTCCTGGCACCGCGCGGAGCGCGTGTGCCCGAACCGAGCGTTACCGGGCGGCGATACGTACGGATCTGACACGAGGGAGCCGCTACTCCGCTTGGCGCCGCGGGAGGCTCCTCCAATCGCTCGTCTCGCCGGAGAGCAGGTTGGATCTTCCTCAGGCGACTAGGCTTTCGGCATGCGCGGCGCGATCGCGGCCGGCCATCCCCTGACCGCAGAGGCGGGAGCGAGAGTTCTGGCCGAGGGCGGCTGTGCGGTCGATGCCTGCATCGCCGCCTCCTTTGCCTCCTGGGTCTGCGAGAGCATTTACTCGGGCCCGGGCGCGGGTGGGTTCTTCCTCCTGCACGAGGCCGGAAGCGGCCGCACCCGCCTGGCCGACTTCTTTGTCTGCGAGCCGGGGTCGGGCCGCGGACGAAAAGCGGCCGCGAGCATGGAGCAGGTCGATGTCGCCTTCGAGCCGGACTCCTCGCAGGCGTTCTCGATCGGCGCAGCCTCCTGCGCTGTTCCGGGCGCCTCGAAAGGACTGGAGGAGGTGCACCGCCACTTCGGCAAGCTGCCCTGGCGCGAGCTGATCGCGCCGGCGATCGAGCTGGCCCGTCGCGGCGTCGAGATCACCCCGGCGCAGGACTTTCTGCACCAGATCCTCGATCCCATCCTGCGCCACGGCGCGGAAGGACGCCGGGTCTACGAGCTCGAAGGGAGGCGCTACCAAACCGGCGACGTTCTCCGGCTCCCCGATCTCGCCCGTACGCTCGAGCAGCTCGCGGCAGAGGGTGCCGGCGCGCTCTACGGCGGAGAGCTCGGGCGCCGGCTGGTCGCGCACATGGAGGACGAGGGCGGGAAGATCACGCTCGAGGACATCGAGCGCTACCGCGTGATCTGGCGCCGGCCGGTGCGTTCGCGCTACCGGGGTTGCGAGTACGTCTCCAACCCGCCTCCTTCCTCGGGCGGCATCCTCGTCGCCTACGGGCTGCGCCTACTGGACGAGCTGGGTGAGGGTGGGGCGCCTGGGAGCGCGGAGGCGCTGGCGCGCCTGATCGAGGTGATGCGCGAGCAGACGCGGGCTCGCTCGGGCAGGGGTTACTCCTCCTCTCTCCGCCGCGGCGGGCTCGCCGGGCGGCTGCTCTCCGAGCGCTCGGTCAATGAGGGCGTGGCGCGCGTGTGCCGCTCGGCACCGGGGGAGCCCGAGCCGGGGCGCCCCACCGGCACGACCCACATCTCGGTCGTCGATTCCTGCGGGAACGCCGCCTCTCTCACCTGCTCGCTCGGCTCCAGCTCAGGCGTGATCGTGCCCGGAACCGGCATCTACCTGAACAACATGCTCGGGGAAGATGACCTGGTTGCCGGGACAGAGAGGCCGGGCGAGCGGCTGACGAGCATGATGGCGCCCTCGATCGTCTTCGCGCGCGGACGTCCCCGGCTCGTGCTGGGTAGCGCCGGCTCGGTGCGGCTGCGCGGAGCGATCATGCAGACGGTGACGAACGTGATCGGACACGGCTTGCCGGTGGAAGAGGCGGTGAACCGGGCGCGCGTGCACCTCGACGAGCCGGTGGTGCAGTGCGAGGGAGGCGACGATGTCGATGCGGCGGTGCTCAACCGGCTCGAGGCACTCGGCTACGAGCTCGCCCGCTGGCGCGACCGCAACCTCTTCTTCGGAGGTGTCTCGGCGGTCGAGGTTCGCGCCGGCGGCGCACTGGCCGCGGCCGGAGATCCCAGGCGCGGGGGGCACGGAATGGTGGTCAAGTGAGCGAGGGACTGAGAATCCGCCGCGCCGTTCCCGCCGACGCCGACGAGCTCTCGCGCCTGGCGCGCGACGTCGCGGCCGAACCGGAGGGCTGGCTGCTCACGCTCGGAACCTGGCGCTCTAGCTCGGACGAGCGCCGCGCGATCCGGCTGCTCCGTCGCCATCCCGACGCCGGGCTCTTCGTCGCCGAGACGAGCGAGGGAATCGTCGGGCGCCTCTCGCTGACGCGCGACCACCATCCCTCGTCGCAGCACGTAGCCGACCTCGGCTTGATGGTGGTCAGCGGCTACCGCCGCCGCGGCGTCGGCCGCGCCTTGCTCGAGGTCGCGGTCGAATGGGCCCGGGCCAGCGGCGTGAGCAAGCTCGAGCTGCACGTCTTCCCCTACAACGAGGCGGCGATCAAGCTCTACGAGTCCTTCGGCTTCGAGCGCGAGGGTTATCGCAAGCGCCACTACCGCCGCGGCCAGGAGTACGTGGACGCGATCCTGATGGCCTACTTCGTGGACGAGTAGCAGCGCCGCTTGCGCTCTTTCGGCTCGCGCCGCGGCACTGGCCGCCGCCCGTCCTAGAATGACCAAGCCTTGAGTGCCGAGTTCGTTCACCTGCACGTTCACTCCGAGTACTCGATCCTCGACGGAGCGTGCAGGGTCCCGGCCCTGGCGGCGCGGGCGGCGGAGCTGGAGATGCCCGCCGTGGCTCTGACCGATCACGGCTCGCTGGCCGGGGCGGTCGAGTTCTATCGCCAGGCTCGGTAAGCAGGGAATCAAGCCGGTGATCGGCTCCGAGCTCTACGTCTGCGACGACCGCAGCGTGCAGAAGAAGGGCAACGCCCACCTGACCGTGCTCGCCGCGACGAACGAGGGCTACGGCAACCTGATCAAGCTCTCCTCGCTCGGCTACCTGGAGGGCTATTACTATCGCCCGCGCGTCGACTGGGAGCTGCTCGAGCGCTACTCCAAGGGCCTGATCGTGCTCTCCGGCTGCCTCTCGGGGCGTGTCTGCAAGGCGCTGGAGGAGAACCGGCCCGCCGACGCCGAGGGCGAGCTCGACCGGCTCGTCCAGCTCTTCGGCCGTGACAACGTCTACGTCGAGCTGCAGAACGCGGGCCTCGAGGTGCAGCAGCGGATCAACCCGGCGCTGATCGAGCTGGCGCGGGCCAAGAAGATGCCGCTGGTCGCCACCGGCGACGTGCACTATCTGCGCCGCGAGGACGCACTCCCGCACGAGGCCCTGCTCTGTATCCAGTCGGGCGACTCGCTCAAGAACCCGAACCACTGGCGCTTCGACTCCGACCAGTTCTTCCTCAAGTCGGCCGAGGAGATGGCGCTCGACTTCGTCGGCCACGAGGACGCGCTGCGCAACACGCTCGAGGTGGCCGGTCGTTGCGCGGTCGAGATCGAGCTGGGCGGGATTCTCCTGCCCTCCTTCCCGACGCCCGAGGGCCGTGACGCCTTCGAGTACCTCGTCTCGCTCTGCGACGAGGGGCTTCGTCGACGCTACGAGACGGTGACCCCGGAGCTCGACGAGAGGCTTCGCTTCGAGCTCAAGACGATCCGCGAGATGGGCTTTGCCGACTACTTCCTGATCGTCTGGGACTTCATCTCCTTCGCCAAGCGAAACGGCGTCGGCGTCGGGCCGGGCCGCGGCTCGGCGGCCGGCAGTCTCGTCGCCTACTGCCTGGACATCACCGACATCGACCCGATCCGCTACGACCTGCTGTTCGAGCGCTTCCTCAACCCGGGGCGTAAGTCCATGCCCGATATCGACATCGACTTCTCGGTCGAGGGCCGCGAGCGGGTGATCAACTACGTGGCCGAGAAGTACGGCCGCGACCGCGTTGCCCAGATCATCACCTTCGGCACCATGGCCGCCCGCGCCGCGGTGCGCGACGCCGGGCGCGTGCTCGAGATCCCCTACGGCACCGTCGACAGGTTCGCCAAGCTGATCCCCGAAGGCCCCGGCCAGACGCTGGGCGAGTGCTTGAAGCTCGGCCAGGAATTGCGCGCCGCCTACGACTCCGACCCGCTCTGCAAGGAGGTCGTCGACCTGGCCATGCCGCTCGAGGGGCTGGTGCGCCAGGACTCGATCCACGCCGCCGGCGTCGTCATCGGCGCCAAGCCGCTGACCGACACCGTGCCGCTACAGCAGAAGGGTGCTGACCAGGAGGTCGTGACCCAGTTCGCGATGGGCGACGTGGAGCGGCTCGGGTTGCTCAAGATGGACTTCCTGGGTCTGCGCAACCTCGACGTGATCGACAAGGCGGTCGAGCTGATCGGCGATGTCGACATCTCGCAGATACCACTCGACGACGCAAAGACATATGCGATGCTCGCGCGCGGCGACGCGACCGGGGTCTTCCAGTTCGAGTCCTCGGGCATGCGCGACGCCCTGCGCCAGGTCAAGCCGACCGTCTTCGAGGATCTGATCGCGCTCGTCGCTCTCTACCGGCCGGGCCCGATGCAGTACATCCCGGGTTACGCCAAGCGCAAGCACAAGCGCGAGCAGGTCGACTTCGCCGACGAGCGCCTGAAGCCGATCACCGGCACGACCTACGGCATCTGCATCTACCAGGAGCAGTACATGGAGATCGCCAAGGACCTGGCCGGCTTCAGCCCCGCCGAGGCAGACGATCTGCGCAAGGCGATCGGCAAGAAGATCCACGAGCTGATGGCCTCTCTGAAGGAGAAGTTCATCGCCGGCTGCGGGGTCAACGGGGTGCAACCGAAGGTCGCGCGCCAGCTCTGGGAGGACATGGAGAAGGCGCAGGACTACTCCTTCAACAAGTCCCACGCCGCCTGTTACGCGCTGATCGCCTACCGCACCGCCTGGCTCAAGGCCCACTACCCCTGCCAGTACATGGCCGCCCTGATCTCCTCGGTCATGAACACCAAGGACAGGGTGCCCTTCTACGTCAACGCCTGCGACGAGATGGGCATCGAGGTGCTGCCGCCCGACGTCAACTTCTCGCAGCCCGACTTCGCCGTGATCGAGGGGAAGATCCGCTTCGGTCTGAACGCGGTCAAGGGCGTGGGCGAGGGAGCCGCGCGCGCGATCATCGCCGCCCGCGAGGAGGGCGGCGTGTTCGCCTCGATCTGGGACTTCGTGGAGCGGATCGATCCCGGCTGTGTGAACAAGCGCGTGCTGGAGGCGCTGGTGAAATGCGGCGCCTTCGACTCGACCGGAGCCTCGCGCGGAGGCTTGCTCGAGCTGCTCGACCAGATCGGCGCCTGGGGGCAGAAGCGCTCGGCCGACCGCCTCAGCGGTCAGAGCTCCATCTTCGATCTGGGCGGCGGCGAAGGAGAGCGCCAGTCCCGTCATCATCCCGAGATCTCGAATGTGGAGCTCGACAAGCCCGAGCTGCTCAGGCTCGAGAAGGAAGTTCTCGGCCTCTACGTATCCGAACATCCGCTGCACGCGATTCGCGACCAGCTCAGGCGCAAGACCGACTGCGGGCTCGCCGAGCTCGACCGGCGCCGTGACGGCGAGGTGGTGGTCGTGGGCGGGATCGTCGGCCACGTGCGCCAGCTCATCACGAAGAAGGGCGATCCGATGGCCTTCATGCGCCTCGACGACGTGACCGGCGGAGCGGAGGTCGTCGTCTTCAACTCCATCTATGCGCAGTCGCGTGATCTCTGCAGCTCCGATCAGGTCCTGATCGTGAAGGGGAGGATCGATCACAAGGAGGGCGAATCGAAGCTGTTGGCGATGGAACTGAAGGCGTTCGAGGCTGTTCCCGAAAGGCGCGAGGTGCGTCTGCGTGTCGATGCGCGCAAGGTGCCCTCTGGAATCGTCTCCGAGCTGGCTGCGCTGGTGCGCGAGTTCCCCGGCGATTCGCCGGTGCTGCTCGACGTCGAGACCTCGGAGGGCGCCAGGCAACTCCGCCTCGGACCGGCTTACAAGGTCAGGCCGAGCGGCGATTTCTTCGCCGAGGCCAAGGCGCTTCTCGGCGAGACCGGCGTAGTCGCCTGATCTCTCGCGCCCGTTTGTGCCCGGTGCTCGTGACGCGCGCGCCGAACTGCTCCGTAAAAGTTTCGTAAGAGTTGTTTTGAGTGACCCCAGATCACCCAAAAACGGGAGTCAACTGCGCTACCTTGAACCGACAAGTACAGTAAGGAGACACGGGACAGCATCATGACTGCGGCAAACACAAACGTAATCACCGAGTCAGAGCTCGATCGCATCGTTCGCTGGCGGAGTGAGGAGCTGGAGCGTGCCGGGTACTCGCCCGACGGCGCCGCCGCGTTGGCTGCCCGGCTGGAAGTCGACCTGCACGATGCCACCGAGCTGGTCAAGCGCGGCTGCCCTCCGGATATCGCGCTCAGGATTCTTCTCTAGCGGCTCGCCTGTGATGAGTCGCGCCGCAGGGCCCCGTTGCTCGAGCGAGAGTCTTCGCCCTCGCCCCAGGGGAGCAAAGGTGCAACCTCGGCGCGCCGGCCGCCTGAACTGAGATCATTCGCGCATGACGCTGCTCGCCTCGATACCGTCGCCCGAGCACAGCACCATCGATCTCGGGCCGCTCAGCATTCACTACTACGGTCTGATGCTGCTGGCCGCGATCGCCGCCGCCATGTGGCTGACGGGAATTCGCTACGTCCACCGTGGCGGCAACTGGGACTTGATCTTCCAGGTCTCCGTCTGGGGCGTGCTCGCCGGTGTTGTCGGCGCGCGCCTGTACCACGACGCGACCAGTTGGAACGAGGTTGCGCAGATCCACCACTGGTGGGCGCCCTTCGCCGTCTGGCGAGGTGGTCTCGGCATCTACGGAGGGATCCTGTTCGGCGTCGCGGCCGGAGCGTTCATCGTTCACAGGGCCGGCGAGAACATTCCGAAGATGCTCGACATCGTGGCGCCAGCTCTTCTGCTTGCCCAGGCCGTCGGGCGCTGGGGCAACTACTTCAACCAAGAGCTATTCGGCAAGCCGACCAGCCTTCCCTGGGGCCTGCGCATCGATCTGGCCAACAGGCCGGCGGGCTACGAGAGTTTCTCGACCTTTCAGCCGACCTTCCTCTACGAGTCTCTGCTCGCCCTTCTCGGCGTCGGCTTGCTGCTTCTGATCGAGCGGCGCTTCAGGCTCCGTGCCCCGGCGCTCTTCTCTCTCTACGTCGCCTACTACGCGCTGATTCGTTTCTTCATGGAGCTCCTGCGGATCGATCCAGCCAAGCATTTCGCCGGGCTTCGCCTGAACGCCTGGGTCTCGATCTTCGTCTTCGTCTGCGCCTGGGGCTTCTTCATCTGGTGGCAGTTGATCCCCCGTAGCGACGTTCCTGCGCCGGCGGGGCCGAGCGCGCCCGAGCCCTCTGCGCCGAAGGGTAAAACGGGCCGGGCCAGGAAGCCGAAGAAAACGAAGAAGCCTTCTGTGAAGGTGAAGGGGCCACGGATGACCGTGCCCAAGGGGCGCGTCCGGTCGGGCCGCTAGGCTCGCCCAAATGCGCGTCGCCGAGCTCGAGCTGGATCTCGAGGCCTTCGAGGGCCCCCTGGATCTGCTTCTGACCCTTGTGCTCAAGGAGGAGATCGACCTCGCCGAGATCGACGTGGCCGGCATCGTGCTCGCCTTCATCGAGTCGATGCTCGGGCGCGACGAGACCGAGAACGAGGCCGGAGCGTGCGACCTGGGCGAGAGCGATCTGGAGGCTTGCGGCGAGTTCCTGGTCCTGGTCTCGGCCCTGCTGGAGCTGAAGGCGCGCCTGCTCTTCGACGACGAGGCGGCCGAGCTGGCCGAGCTGGAGCCCGAAGAGGCGGCCGAGGAGCTGGCACGCCGACTGGCCGCCTACCGGCGCATGAAGGAGGCGGCGGCGTGGCTCGCAAGCCGGCTCGATCACGAGCAAGACCGTTTCTTCCGGCTTGGCCCGGCGCCGCTCCGCCCTACCGTCGTGCGCCCGATCGACCCGCAAGATCCCGCCGCGCTGGCGGACGCCATGCGCGTGCTCGCCACCCCGCCCAGGGATGTCTCGCTCGCCCACATGTCGCTTCGCTACCCGCCGCTCGAGCAGTTCGTGGGGCGCTTCCGCGCGCTGCTCGCCAAGCGCAGCCGTTTCGACTTCGAAGCTGAGCTGGGCGAGCTCTCGAGGGTGGAGCAGGCGGTCGCCTTTCTCGCCCTGCTCGAGCTCGGTCGGCTGGGTGAGATAGCCATCAGCCAGGCGGCCCCGTTCGCGCCCATCCGCGTCGAGAGAAGAAACAGAGAGAGGAGCCCCGCATGGAAGAGCGCCCGCTCCGCCTGATCGTCAACAGTCCACTCGAAGCGCTGGCACGCACCGTCGAAGCGCTACTGGTGGTCGCCTCGGCGCCGCTCTCGCTGGACGACCTCGCCGCCGCCGCGGAAGACGACGCCGGGCGTATCGAAGCCGCTTTGCGCCTCATCGGCGAGCGTCACAGCGAGGGCCGGAGCGGGATAGTGCTCGAGCACGTGGCCGGCGGCTACGCGCTGCGTGCCTCGCGTGAGGCGGCGCCTGCCTGCGCCCGCCTGTTCGAGCGTCCGGTCCAGCGCTCCCTCTCGCAGGCGGCGCTCGAGACGCTGGCCGTCGTCGCCTATCTCGGCCCCTGCACGCGACCGGAGATCACCCGCATTCGCGGTGTCGCTGCCGAGGCCACCGTCGCCAACCTGCTCGAGCGCGGTCTGATCGCCGAGGCCGGGCGCGACGACGGTCCCGGCGGCGCGATCCGCTACCGCGCCACTCCGCTTTTCGAACGCGTCTTCGGGCTGGCGAGCCTGGCCGAGCTGCCTCGCCTCGATGACCTCGGCGGCGACGTGGAGACGATTCGCGAGCGCCTGCACTCCGTGGCGGAGCAACGCGGGGCCTGAGCAGTTTAAGAACTGCCGATCGTCGGCTCGGTGGCCAGCTCGGCGATGCGCTTGTTCACGTCGCCGGTATAGGGACCGCCGTGGTAACAGACGACGGTCTCGATGTCGTACTGCGCGAGCTTCTTCAGCGAGCCGAAAGCCTGGTCCATGTCGGCGGTCACCGATCCGCTCGGGCCGACGAGCCGGCCATCCGAAACGTTCAGCGCGTCACCGCTCACGAGCACCTTGCTCTGCTCGAGATAGAGCGAGATGTGCCCGGGGGTATGCCCGGGCGTGTGGATGACGACGATACCGCCGCAATAAGGAAGTCTCTCGCCGTCCGCCAGAGTTCGATCGACGCGCGCTTTCGTGTTCGTGAAGGCATCGAGCACGGCCTTGCGCCGCTCCTCGGGCAGGGAGGAGAGGCGCTCGGAAAACTGCGCCATTCGCTCGGGACTGAGCTTGATGAGCTTTTTCTCGCCGACGATGTAGGGCCTCTCCTGCTCCTGCGCGAGCACTTCGATCCGGCCGTTCAGCGCGAGCAGGGCACTGATGCCGCCGATGTGATCGATGTCCTGGTGCGTGACGATCAACCTCGTCAGCCGCTCGAGCGGGACGCCGGCTTGCTCGATTGCCTCGCGCAGCCGCTCGAGTTGCCCGGGAAAGCCGGCGTCGATCAAGACGGCGTCGTTCTCGTCCCAGAGCAGCGTCGGATGCACCGAGCTCGGTTCTCCGAACAGATCCATTTTCAGGTCCAGCGCCTCGACTCGCGGTGCGATCAGCACGTTCACCATCCTTCTGTAGATATCAACTTATTTAGCCGCGAAGCCGTTTCACGAAACGGCCGCCGGCCAGGGCGCGGGCTCGAGGCTGATCACGCTCACCGCGTCGCCGTCCGAGCCGGTGCCTTCGATCGCGTAGTCCGGGCGCCCGAGCTCCTCGATCAGGAAGCGCTTCTTTCCTTCGCCGTTCTCCTCCTCCAGCAGCGCGAGGAAGGCGGCCTTCGCCTCCCGGCTCCAGTAGTGCATCGGGACGACGGCGCGTGGCCGGAGTAGCTCGACGAAAGCGGCGGCCTTGGCCGCGATCGCGTGCGTCCAGTCGATCGGCACGAGCAGGAGGTCGATCCGCCCGGGGAAGATCATCTCGATTCGCTCCCTTTCTGCGGGCTGGTCGATCGCCTCGATCTCGCCCTGGCAGTCGCCGGCGAAGAGGATCGTCAGACCGTCGAAGCCGATCCGGAAGCTCGTGTTGTCGCCGGAGGAGTGCTCGCGCGTCTTGATCGGCTCGAAGAGAATCCCGTCGATGCCGACCTCCTCGTGCAGGTGCGCTCCGTCGAGGATCGTGGCGCCGGGGAACTCCTCGCCGCGGTCGTGATCCTCGTCGTGATGCGAGTAGAGGACGACGTCGGGCTGAAGCTCGCCGAGGCCGTGGATCGGGCTGTCGAGCCCGAAGGCGCTCGATTCGCCGTAGTCGGTGAGAACCGAGATACCGTTGGCGAAGCGAAGCACGAACGACGAGTGGCCGAGGTAGTGAAGCCGAAGCAGCGGTGGCAGCATCCGTCGACGAACATTAATCCCGCGCGAAGACGGAAAGAGCGAGTATTCGTAGAGCATGCGCCTGAACGCCTATCTCGCCCGTGCCGGTGTTGCCTCGCGGCGCGGCGCCGACGAGCTGATCAAGGATGGTCGCGTATCGGTGAACGGCGAGCCCGGGCAGCTCAACACCTTCGTCGCCGCTCGCGATCGCGTCGAAGTGGACGGAAAGCCTGTCGTGAAGCAGAAGCTCGCCTATCTGCTGCTGTACAAGCCCGCGGGTGTGGTGACGACCGCGCGAGATCCGCAGGGTAGGCCCACTGTCATCCAGCTGGTGCCGGGTGAGCCGCGGGTGGTACCGGTGGGAAGGCTCGACGCCGACACGACCGGGGCGCTTCTTCTCACCAACGACGGCGATCTGGCCCACCGGCTGGCGCATCCGCGCTACGAGGTGGAGAAGGTCTACGAGGCGGAACTGGAGAGCGAGCCGAGCGAGGAGGCCCTGCGAGCGCTGGCCGAGGGAATCGAGCTCGAGGATGGCCGCACGGCGCCGGCGCAGGCGCTTCGCCTGGGGCCGCGGCTGATCGAGCTCTCCATTCACGAGGGGCGCAAGCACCAGGTGAAGCTGATGTGCGCGGCCGTCGGCTGCCCGGTCGTGCGCCTGCACCGAAGCCGTTACGCCGGACTGGATCTGAGCGGGCTCGCGCCGGGAGAGTGGCGGGCGCTGTCTCGCCGCAGAGGTGGCGGAGCTGCGGCGATTGTCCGAGCGATCCGAGTGCTGATCGGGCTGGACGGGATCGGGATCGGGCGTGCGGGCGCCACGCGGATTGAACAGCTATCTGTTCTGCGTATGACGGCACCTTCCACCGCCCGCCACCGATCCACCCGCCCGCGGGGTCGTGACAAAGTACCGTCCCGTCAAGCCGAAGAAAGCGCCTCGATGTGCCGATTCTGCGCCGACTTTGGAGAGCGCACCGTTCTCGGCCCCATGTATCGAAGGCGCCGCGTTCCGCCGGCCTCCCGAGTAATTCCACGGGCTCGAAACGAGTCCCTAAACGACAGGCGCCCGCTTGTCGCGGGCGCCCAATCTCGAAAGCTTTCGTCCTCGCCGCTAGACCTTGTTGATCTTTATCGCCGTGCCGTAGGCGCAGATCTCGCTCCAGTTGCCGCCGAGGTCGGAGACGTCGAAGCGCATCGCGAGGATGCAGTTGGCGCCCTTCGACTCAGCTTCCTCGACGAGTCGCGCGATCGCCTCCTGGCGGCTCTCGATCAGCTGCTTGGTCATTCCCTTCAGCTCGCCGCCGAGGATCGACTTGAGGCCGGCGCCGATCTGCGCGCCGACGTTGCGCGCGCGCACCGTCAGTCCGAACACCTCACCGATCACCTCGGTGACCTCGTGGCCGGGAACGTCGTTCATGGTCGAAATCAGCATCTGCTCACTCTCCCTTTGGTCGGGTGAAACCCATTCGCTCGTACATCTTCTCCAGCGTCGGCGCCGAAGCCTCTCTCGCCTTGGCGGCGCCGACTGCCAGCATCCGCTCGAGCTCGGCGGGATCGTCTCGCAGCCCGTGGTAGCGCGTCTGAATCGGTTTCCAGCAGCTCCACCACTGCCTCGGCTACGTCGCTCTTGAACTGCCCGTAACCGACTCCCTCGTAACGCCTCTCGACCTCCGCGATCGATTCGCCCGTCGCCACGGTCATGATCTCGATCAGGTTCGAGATGCCCGCCTTCTCGGTCGGATCGTGGCGGATCTCCCGCCCGGAATCGGTGACGGCCGCTCTTGACCTTCGCCTGACCGACCTCGGGCGGGATCGACGCAGGCGGATCGTCCCCTGGTCGGTGGAGCCACCGGTCGTTGCCCATCTTGCCGTCGGGCTCCTGCAGGTCCATGATCCGCGCCCCGATCTCGGGGTAGACGCCGTCGGGCACCGTGAAGGTCTCGCCGAAACGGGTGTTGAAGCGCTCGGCGATGTCTCGCGTCAGCTCCAGGTGCTGGCGCTGGTCGTCACCGATCGGGACGATGTCGGTCTGGTAGAGGAGGATGTCGGCCGCCATCAAGATCGGATAGGTGAAGAGGCCGGCCGAGACGAACTCCTGCTGGGCGACCTTCTCCTTGAACTGGGTCATCCGGCCGAGCTGGCCGTAGCTCGCCGCCGCCGCCAGCAGCCAGGTCGCCTCGGCGTGGGCGCGGACACGTGGCTCTGCACGAAGACGGTCGAGCGCTCGGGGTCGAGCCCGGTGGCGAACATCATCGCAGCCGAGGTCGAGCGTTCGCTCGCGCAGCTCGTCGGGCTCGTAGGCGACCGGTGATCGCGTGCAGATCGACGATGCAGAAGAACGCCTCGCCCTGTTCCTGGGTAGCGACGTACTGGCGGAAGCCGCCGCTGTAGTTACCGAGGGCTTGGCTCGCCCGTCGGCTTGATGCCCGAGAAGATTCTCATCGGCGGGGATTATCCCTGAGAACCTCGAGCTGCCGGAGAAGAACCCGGTTGCGCCACTAGACTTGCCGTAAATGGACCTTTCGGTGGAAATACGGGGAGGACCGGGTGTCGCGAGGCTCTCGCGGCTGGCGATCGTCGGCACGGGCTTGATCGGGGCTTCGGTCGGGCTCGCGGCCAAGCGGGCCGGGGTCGAGCTGGTCTCCGGCTTCGATCCCGATCCGGCGGCGCTTCGCGTCGCGCACGAGCGTGGCGCGATCGACCTGGTCGCTGCCACGCCGGCCGAGGCGGTCGCCGCCGCCGAGCTGGTAGTGGTCGCGGCGCCGGTGGCCGACCTCCCGAGCCGCACACGGGAAGTGCTGGGGCTGGTCGGCGAGACCTGCACGGTGACCGACGTCGGCTCCACGAAGAGCGCGGTCTGCGCGGCGGCCGCTGACGACGACCGCTTCGTCGGCGGGCACCCGGTCTGTGGCTCGGAGGCGAGCGGGCCGGAGCACGCGAGCGCAGCTCTTTTCGAGGGCGCGACCTGGTTTCTGACCCCGCAGGCCGGCACCGATCCCGAGTGCTATCGCGTCGTGCACGGCTTCGTGGCCTCGCTGGGCGCGCAGCCGGTCGCGATCGACGCCGCCGCCCACGACCGCCTGGTCGCGCTTACCAGCCATCTTCCGCACGCGCTTTCGAACTTGCTCGTGAACCAGGCCGGCGAGACTCGCATCGAGGGTCACGAGCCGCTCGCCAGCGCCGGCGGCTCGCTCAGGGACATGACCCGTGTGGCGGGCGCGAACCCGAGCATCTGGATCGACATCTTCCTCGAGAACGCCGATCCGCTGCGCGAGGCGCTGGCCGAGCACCGACGCATGATCGAGCAGCTCGAGTCGGCGCTCGCCTCGGGTGACGCCGGTTTCGTCGGCCAGTGGATCGTCGAGGCAGGTCAACACCGCCGCCATCTACTGGCCGAGGTCTATCCGAGCATGGGCGGGCTCTACCGCCTGCGCGTTCACGTCGTCGACCAGCCGGGTGTGCTGGCGAGCATCACCCAGGCGCTCGGCGCAGAGCGGATCAACATCGAGGATTTCGAGATGCAGCACGTCTCACCCGACCGTGGCGGCTCGCTCTCGATCGTGATCGCCGGCGAGGACGAGGCTCGCCGGGCCGCCGAGCTGCTTGCCGGCCAGGGCTACAGCGTCGTCGTCTCCGACATTCTCGAGGAGGACATTTGAGACGAGTCGAACCGGCGGCGGCGCTTGTCGGCGATATCGCCGTGCCGGGCGTCAAGGGGCTCTGTCAGCGGGCTGCGCTTCTTGCTGCGATCGCCGATGGAGTCAGCGAGATTCGCGGCTTCGGGCATGCCGCCGATACCGACGCGGCGCTTGCTGCCGTGCGCGAGCTCGGCGCCGGCGTGAGCGAGCCGAGCCCTGGCACGATCATGATCGAAGGCGTCGGAATGCGAGGGTTGCGCTCGCCTGACCATCCGATCGACTGTGGTAACGCCGGCACGTTGCTCAGACTCCTCTCCGGTGTGCTCGCCGGCCAGGAAGGCCGCTTCGTCCTGACCGGTGACGAACAGATCACGAGCCGACCGCACGAGCGCGTTGCCATCCCTCTCAGGCAGATGGGCGCCGAGGTCGAGACGACGAACGGCTCTGCGCCGGTGACCATCTCCGGTGGGCAGCTCGAGCCGACCAGCTACGTGCTTCCGGTGGCGAGCGCCCAGGTGAAGTCGGCCATCTTGCTCGCCGGGCTCTTCGCTCAGGCTGGCCCGACCACCGTGGTCGAGCCGGTGCCGACGCGCGATCACACCGAGCGGATGCTTCAGTCGCTGGGCGTGCGCGTCCGCCGCGAGGGCAGCGCGATCAGCGTCTGGCCGGTCGAGCGCATCCCACCGCTCGAGGTCGACATCCCCGGCGACTTCTCCTCGGCGGCGCCCTTCCTCGTCGGCGCCTCGCTTCTGAGCGGCTCCGAGCTGCGCGTCCACGACGTCAACCTGAACCCGACCCGGATCGGCTTCCTCGACGTGCTCGAGCGCATGGGCGCCCGCACCACCGTCTTCAACCGCCGCTCCTCGGGCGGCGAGCTGGTCGGCGACCTGGGCATTCGCCCGGCCGAGCTGGTGGCGACGACGATCGAGTCGCACGAGGTGCCGAATGTGGTCGACGAGCTACCGCTGTTCGCGCTCGCGGCGGCGATGGCGCACGGCGTCAGCCGCGTGCGTGGCGCCGAAGAGTTGCGGGCCAAGGAGTCCGACCGAATCGAGTCCACGAGCGAGGCCCTGCGCGGGCTCGGCGTCCACATCACGGCGGAGCCCGACGGCTTCTCGGTGCGCGGCGTCCCGACTCGTTTCACGGGCGGCTCGGTAGACAGCCGCGGCGATCACCGCATCGCCATGCTGGCCGGAATAGCCGGCATCCTCTCGCGCGAGGGCGTGGAGATCGCCGATCCCGACTGCGTCGCAGTAAGCTTCCCCGACTTCTTCGAGCTCCTGGACGAGGTGGCACGACGTGATTTCGTTCCGGAAGAGGGGTGAGAGTGAGACTTGATCATCGCTATCGATGGGCCGGCCGGGGCCGGGAAGAGCACCGTGGCTCGGGCCGTGGCCGAGCAGCTCGGCTTTCGCTACCTCGACACCGGCGCCATGTACCGGGCGCTGGCCTGGCTTGCCCACGAGCGCGGAGTCGATCCCGATGACGGAGCGGCGCTGGCGGCGCTCGGTCGCGCCAACCCGGTCGACTTCGACGCCGAGGGGCGAACGCAGATAGCGGCTACCGACGTGACCGAGGCGATTCGCCGGCCGGAGGTCGACCGCGTCGTCTCGCCGGTCTCGCGCCAGCCCGAGGTGCGCCGGCTGATGCGCGAGCGCCAGCGCGAGCTCGCCGCGCTAGGCGACTCGGTGATCGAGGGCCGCGACATCGGCAGCGTCGTCGCGCCGGGCGCCGAGGTCAAGATCTATCTGGTCGCCGATGAGGCGGTGCGCGCCGGCCGCCGCCTGGCCGAGCGGCCCGGAGTCGAGGCCGACGCTGTTACCGCCGACCTGCGCCGCCGCGACGAGAGCGACGCGCCCCAGATGCAACGGGCGCCCGATGCGGTACTGATCGACACCACCGATCTGACGGTCGAGCAGGTGGTCGAGCAGATCGAGGCGCTGGTCGCCGAGAAGCGAGTTCCGAGTGGGAGGCAGCAGTGAAGAAGAAGGAGTACCTGTACGGCTACACCCCTTGGCGCATGTGGCTCGGCCAGGCGACGATCGGCAACCTGGCGCGCGGCTTCGGACGCATACGCTCCTACGGGCTCGAGAACGTTCCCCTGGAGGGCGGACTGGTGCTCGCCGTGAACCACTTCTCTTTCATCGATCCGCTCGCCTTCGGCGGCATCTGCCCGCGCCGCTGCTACTTCCTGGCCAAGACCGAGGTCATGAGCGCGCCCGGCCTGGCGCAGCTGCTGCGCTTCTTCGGCACCTTCCCCGTGCGCCGCGGCGAGTCCGATCGCGAGGCCGTGCGCAAGATGCGCGAGATTGCCCGCGCCGGCGAGCTGCTCGGGGTCTTCATCGAGGGGACGAGGCAGAAGACGGGCGTGCCGGGCAAGGCCATGCCTGGAGCCGCCATGGTCGCCCTGCAGGAGCACGTGCCCGTGCTGCCGGCGGCGGTGCGCGGTAGCGAATCCTGGAAGCTCGGGAACTTCCACCCGGTCACGCTGGCCTGGGGCCAGCCGATGGACTTCGGCGGCCTGCCCGCCAACAGCAAGGGCTACCGCGAGGCGACGACCGAGATCGAGCGCGAGATATACCGTCTCTGGAGCTGGCTGGGCGAGGTTCAGGCCCAGGGACGGCCGCGCGGCCTGACCGTGCCGCCGCGGAAATGAGAGCTCGCCGAGGGGGCGACCGATGAGAGGTAAGAACGAGCGGGACGCGCCGGCGCCGAGCGAGAGCGGGCAGCTCGCCGGGCGGGTGGCGATCATCGGCTTCCCCAACGTCGGCAAGTCCACCCTGGTCAACCGGCTGACCAGTAGTCGCGCCGCGGTCGTGCACGAGACCTCGGGCGTAACGCGCGACCGAAAAGAGCTCCTCTGCGACTGGAACGGCGAGAACTTCCTGCTCATCGACACCGGTGGCGTCGATCTCGGCGACTCCTCGCCGCTGACGCGCGCGATTGCGGAGCAGGCCCGCGTCGCCATCACGGAGGCCGACGTGATCGTCTTCCTGGTCGATGCGACACTCGGTGTCACGGCCGGCGACGAGGAGGTCGGCGAGATCCTGCGCAGCGCCAAGAAGCCGGTGCTGCTGGCGGCCAACAAGATCGACGACCCGGCGCAGGAGATAAGGGCGCTGGAGTTTCATCGCCTCGGTCTCGGCGAGCCGCTCGTGATCTCGGCCCTGCACGGTCTCGGCTCGGGCGATCTGCTCGACCGCATCGTCGAGCTCCTGCCGGGCGAGACCGAGCCGATTGCGGGCGAGGAGGCGATCAGGGTGGCGATCCTCGGCCGCCCGAACGTGGGCAAGTCGTCGCTACTCAACGTCATCCTGGGCCAGGAGCGGGTGATCGTTTCCGATCGCCCGGGCACGACCCGCGACGCGATAGATACTCGGCTCGTCCGCGGCGAGCAGGAGTTCCTGCTGATCGACACCGCCGGGCTGCGGCGCAAGCGCAAGCACCGGCAGGGAATCGAGTACTACTCCGAGCTGCGCGCCCTCGAGGCCGCCGAGCGGGCCGATGTGGCGCTCGTTCTGGTCGACTCCGAGGAGGGGCTGGTCGAGCAGGACATGAGCGTCGCCGACGTCGCCCGCAAGGCGCAGTGTGCGACCCTCGTGGTGCTGGCCAAGTGGGACATCTCCCGCTTCGACAGCGAGGAGCTGCGCGGGGAGATCCAGCGCCGCGTGCGTCAACGGCCGACCGTCAGGGCCGTCTCGGCGAAGACGGGGCGGGGAGTCGGCCGGCTGCTCGACGACATCGAAGCGCTCTTCGCCCGCTACGCCGGCAGGGTGACCACCGGCGAGCTGAATCGCTTTCTCGGCGACTTGACGGAGGCTCGCCAGCCACCGTCCCGTGCCCGGCGGCGGCTGAAAATGCTCTACGGCGCCCAGGTGCAGGTGCGCCCGCCGCGCTTCCGCATCCACGTCAACGACCCGACGCTGATGACGCGCGATTACGGTTACTGGGTCGAGAACGAGCTACGCGAACGCTTTTCGCTCGAGGGAGTGCCGGTGACGATCGATTTCGTTAGGCGGTGACGGCGTGAAGGTCGGGATACTGGGCGCCGGGATGTGGGGAACGGCGTTTGCCCACCTGCTCAGCGCTCGCCGGCACGAGGTAACGCTCGTCGATAGTGACGCCGAGGTTGTTCGCTCGCTCGCGGACAGCGGCAGAAATCTCCGCTACCTGCCCGAGCTCCAGCTCGCGGGGGTCGAGGCGCTGACCGTCGCACAGGCCGGAGATCTCTTCGAGCAGGCCGATCTGCTGGTGGTGGCCGTGCCGAGCCGCGCCTTCGCGGCGGCAGTCTCCGATCTCCCCGGCACCTCGCCGCTACTCAGTTTGACCAAGGGTCTCGATCCGGTCTCGAGTGCCAGGCTCTCCACGCTCGTCGAGGGCCGGCCGGTGGCCGTTCTCTCGGGCCCGAACTTCGCCGAGGAGATCGCCGCCGATCTACCCGCCGCCGCAGTCGTGGCGAGCAACGACGAGCAGCTGGCCGCCCGGCTGCAAAGCGAGATCGCCTCGCCGGTCTTCCGCGTCTACGTGAACTCCGATCTGATCGGGGTGGAGCTCTGCGGCGCCGCCAAGAATGTGATTGCGCTAGCCGCCGGCGCCGTTGACGGGCTTGGCCTCGGAGACAATGCCAAGGCCGCCCTGCTGACCCGGGGCCTGGCCGAGATGACACGGCTCGGGCTCGCCTGCGGCGCACGGGCCGATACCTTTGCCGGCCTGGCCGGGATGGGCGATCTGATCGCGACCTGCTGGCATCCGCACGGACGTAACCGGCGTGCCGGCGAGCTGATCGGTCGCGGCGTCACGCCGGCGCAGGCGCGGGAGCAGATCGGCACCGTCGAAGGGATGGTCGCCGCGCCCGTTCTCGGCGAGATGGCCAGAAGGGCCGGCGTCGAGTTGCCGATCACCGAGGCGGTCTGCGCCGTGCTTGCCGGTGGAGCGGTGAAGGATCTCGTGATCGGGTTAATGGGAAGAAAGCCGACCGGAGAGTGGTCAGCGACGCCTGTCTGATCTAGGCTTCGGGCACATCGGTCTCTCAGCCTCGGAGGTTCAACTCAATGCGTCGTATATCTCTCTCCCTCGCTCTTGCGTTTGCGTGCCTGCTCGTGTTGGCGGCATGCGGCGGCAAGAGCAAGAGCAGCTCCTCGAAGTCAAACACGTCGAACGGCAGCTCGGCCATCGCGGGCGCCGAGGTCACGCCGGCAAGCGCAACCGCGTTCGTCTCGATCAACAGCGACAGCACCGGCGCCCAGTGGAAGCAGGCGATGCAGCTTCTCGCCCGCGTCCCGTCTTTGCAGAAGAGCCTCGACAAGTCGCTCTCGAGCTCCGGCATCAAGCTCACGGACGTTGAGCAGGCGCTCGGCACGACCACGGACTTCGTCGAGCTCGGCACGTCGGCGAAGCCCACAGAGGTGATTCTCACCGACCCGAAGGATCCAAGTCAGCTGAAGAGCATGCTGGCCAAGGGGACGGGCAGCAACAAGTCGGTCGACACCCAGATCGGCTCCTGGCTTGCGGTCGCCGACTCGCAGGCTGCGCTGAATCAGTTCAAGAGTGCCGCCGCGAAGGGAAAGCTGGCTGATTCCAGCGCCTTCAAGTCGGCGATCTCCGGTGTCTCCGCGGATTCGCTGGTGCGGGCCTACTTCAAGGGCTCCGTGATCAACGCCTCTTCGCTCGGTTCGCTCAGCTCCAACGCGACGGTCTCGAAGGCGCTCAAGACGGCCGTCAGCAAGAACCAGCTGGAGTGGGGGACGCTGGCTGTCAGCACCGTTGCCGACGGGCTCACGGTCGACGGCATCTTCAAGGGCAAGTCGAGCCTGGCCAACTCCAGCGCGTCGCTGATCGATGAGCTTCCGAGCAGCACCTCGTTCGCAGTGGACTTGAACGGCAAGACGCTCGGCCTGGACAAGGCGGTCATGAACCTGCGCAACAACAAGAAGTACGGAAGCCAGATACCGCAGATCGAGGCGGCGCTCGGCGTGAAGCTGGACGATCTCGCGGCTCTGGCCGGAAGCGAGATGTCGCTTTACGGAACCGAGTCGGGCATCGGGCTGCTGATCAAGGCACCGGACGCGGCCAAGTCGAAGGCCATGCTCGACAAGGCGATCGCGCTCCTGGGGGCGCAGCTCAACAGCACGAGCAAGTCGGTCACCGTCGGCGGCGTCAAGGCCACCGCGCTGACCCTCGGGACGACCACCATTTACTACGGCGTCGCGGATGGCAATCTCTTCCTCGCCACGAGTGCCGACGCGCTGCCTGGCAGCGCGAAGCTCTCGAGCGAGCCGGGCTACGCGGCGGCTGCGAAGGATCTGTCCATACCGGCGTCCAACGCGGGAGTCGCCTACGTCGACTTCGCCAAGGTCGCCAAGCTCGCCAAGAGCAGTAGCTCGACACTCAAGAGCCTCGGAACCTCTTCCAGCGGCTCGAATCTGAATGATCTCAACGGTCTCTCCGCTCTGCTCGGCTACATCACCGGCAACGGTGACAAGGTCGAGCTGAAAGCGGTGCTCACGGTCGGGTAAGGAACGTCGATGGGGCGCCGTCGCGCGACTGAGCGCGGCGACGCCTCGTCTCCTTAGGGCCTATCCCGGTAGGTCTGCAACACATCCCTATCGGGATAGGCCCTTACAACGCTAGGCTAAGCGGAGCCGGGATCTCGGTCGCCGGTCGGGTGGCGAGTGGATACTCTCGGCCCGGTCGGTTCGAGTGCCGCTCAGGTCGCTTCCTCCAACGACTCGAAGGGAGATTCAGTAGTGTCAGCGCCCGTGAACGAGTTCCTCTTCACCTCGGAATCCGTCACCGAGGGACATCCGGACAAGATCGCCGACCAGATCTCCGACGCGGTGCTCGACGCCGTGCTCCGCGGCGATCCGAACGGGCGCGTGGCCTGCGAGACGCTGGTCACCACCGGGCTCGTGATCGTGGCCGGCGAGATCACGACCGAGACCTACGTCGACATCAACAAGCTGGTGCGGAGCACGATCAGCGAGATCGGCTACACCCGCGCCAAGTTCGGCTTCGACGCCGAGACCTGCGGGGTCGTGACCGCGCTCGACGAGCAGTCGCCCGACATCGCCCGCGGTATCGACGCCTCCTACGAGACGCAGCACGGCGACGAGGACCCGCTCGACATGGAGGGCGCCGGCGACCAGGGAATGATGTTCGGCTACGCCACGAGCGAGACGGCCGAGCTGATGCCGCTGCCGATTCTGCTCGCGCACAAGATTTGCAAGCGGATGGCCGAGGTGCGCAAGGCGGGCGTCATGCCCTACCTACGCCCGGACGGCAAGTCGCAGGTGACGATTCGCTACGAGGTCGACGAGCACGGCGTGCAGCGACCGGCCGAGATCATGCGCCTGCTCGTATCCAGCCAGCACGCCGACGATCTCGACAGCGAGACGTTGATCAAGCCGGACATGATCGAGCACGTCCTGCACCCGATCCTGCCGCGCGACCTCTACGACGAGAAGCGCCTCGGCGAGCGCGACTTCGTGCTCGTCAACCCGACCGGCCGCTTCGCGGTCGGCGGCCCGATGGGAGACACGGGGCTGACCGGGCGCAAGATCATCGTCGATACCTACGGCGGCTCGGCTCGGCACGGCGGCGGCTCCTTCTCGGGCAAGGATCCGACGAAGGTCGATCGCTCGGCCGCCTACGCGGCCCGCTACGTGGCCAAGAACCTGGTCGCGGCCGGGCTCGCCGACCGGCTCGAGCTACAGGTCGCCTACGCGATCGGCGTTGCCCACCCCGTCTCGATCACGGTCGATGCCTTCGGCAGCGAGAAGATCCCGGTAGCGAAGATCGAAGATCTCGTGCGCGAGCACTTCGACCTGCGCCCGGCCGCCATCCTGCGCGATCTCGATCTGCTCCGGCCCATCTACACCAAGACGGCAGCCTACGGCCACTTCGGCCGCGACGACCACGACTTCACCTGGGAGCGCACCGACAAGGCCGAGGCGCTGCGCAAGGCAGCCGGGCTCTAGAGGCTCGCAGGCTCGCTCTCAGCGCTCGACCGGGCTCAACAACTCGTGCCGGTGCAGGCTGCCGAGCCTCCAGACGCCGATCGTGGTGAGCACGAAGCCGGTCACGACGGCGATGTCGGCCAGATTGAAGGCGACCGTCCAGCCGCCCTGCGAGAGCGTGAACGGATTGGGCACGCCGAGCGGGAAGATGATGATGGAGAGCGCGTTCCCGAAGCCGCCGCCGACCATGAAGCCGGCGCCCACGGTGATCAGGCGCGAGCGGGCGTACGGAACGATGTAGATGGCGGCGGCAGTGATGACCAGAATGAATGCGAGCTCGAAGTAGGTGCGCCTGTGGTAGAGGCCGGTCTGCGTCGGCTCGATCAGCTTGACGACGAGATCGCAGGCGCTCAGGCAAACGGCGAGGCCGATCAGGATGATCCGGGCTTGGCCGATCTCGAGGCGCGAAACAGCCGTTCTCCGCGGCAGGGTTGGCAGTCGTCGATCGAGCGGCCGTGCGACCATGTCGAGGCAGATACCCGTCTCACCGGTTCTCACGCCTGCCGGGGGAAGCGACCCGTAGGCTTGACTGCATGAGCTCCAGGCCGGCATCGGTCTTTCCCCTGGTGACCGCACGGGCCTTGGCGCGCGAGTTCACCTATCTCGTCCCCGAAGGTGTGGAGGCGGGCCAGATCGTGCGCGTGCGGCTCGGCGGGCGACAGCTGCGGGCGGTCGTGACCGAGCTCGACGTGACGCCTCCGCGCGGGATCGAGCTGTCCGAGATCGGAGAGGTGATCGGCCGGCTGCCCTCGGCGCTCGTCGAGCTGGCTCTCTGGCTGGCCGGCTACTACGGCTCGACGCCCGGCCGAGCGCTGGCGCTGGTGGCGCCGCCCAGCCCCAAGCGCCGCGGTGAGCGCGCCCGTCCGCTGGAGCGCGAGGCGCTGGCGGCCGAGCGGGCGCCCGCGAGACTGACCCAGTCGCAGAGAACGGCGGTCGATCGCATCGTGCGGGCGCTAGACGAAGGCGGCGGATCGTTTCTCCTCTACGGAGCGACCGGCAGCGGCAAGACCGAGGTCTACCTGCGGGCCTGCGCGGCGGCACTGGAGCGCGGCAAGGGGGCGATCGTGCTGGTGCCCGAGATCTCGCTCACGCCGCAGACACTTGGACGCTTCCGCCAGCGCTTCGGCGAGGAGATCGCGGTCTTGCACTCGCGCCTGACCGGCGCCGAGCGCCGCGACGAGCGCGAGCGAATCGCCTCCGGCCAGGCGCGGGTGGTTGTCGGCGCCCGCTCGGCGGTGTTCGCGCCGATCAGCGAGCTGGGGCTGATCGTCTGCGACGAGGAGCACGACCCCTCCTTCAAGCAGGAGTCCGACCCCCGCTACGACGCGCGCAGCGTCGCCGTCAAGCGCGCTTCGCTCGAAGGAGCGGTCGCCATCTTCGGCAGCGCCACGCCGAGGCCGGAGTCCTGGCAGGCGCTGGAACGACTCGTGCTGGGCGGACGGCTGACGGGGAAGCTGCCGCCGGTGCGCGTGGTGGACATGCGCCGCGAACGTGGCTATCCGCTCTCGGCGCCGCTGATCGACGAGCTCGATACGGTCGCTGCGGCCGGTGCCAAGGCGATCCTGCTGCTCAACCGGCGCGGCCTGACCCCGGCGCTGCACTGCCGCGCCTGCGGCCGGACGCTTCGCTGCCCGGCCTGTGACGTGGCGCTCGTACTGCACGCGGGCGGGGCCCTTCTCTGCCATCACTGCGGCTACAGCGAGCCCGAGCCGGAGACCTGCCCGGTCTGCGCCTCGCCCGAGCTGTCGCGCATCGGTGCCGGCACGCAGAAGCTCGAGCGCGAGCTGGCGAGGCTCTTTCCCAAGCTGGAGCGGATTCGCCTCGATGCCGACACGACCGCCCGCCCGGGCGCACTGGCCGGGGCGCTGGCCCGCTTCGCGGCGGCGAAGAGCGCCGTGCTGCTCGGCACACAGATGATCGCCAAGGGCCATCACTTCCCGGACGTCGCTCTGGCCGCGGTGGTCGATGCCGACGCCGGGCTGGCACAGCCCGACTTCCGTGCCGAGGAGCGCACCTTCCAGCTCCTGACCCAGCTGGCCGGACGCAGCGGTCGCGGGGCTCCCGGTCGAGTCGTGATCCAGACCTTCCAGCCCGACAGCGAGTCGGTGCGCTTCGCCGCCCGGCACGACGTCGAGGGCTTCCTCGCCGCCGAGCTCGAGCGCCGGCGAGAGCTCGGCTACCCGCCCTTCAGGCACCTCGTTCGCATCGTCGCCTCTGGCCCCGATCAGTCCGAGGCGATGCGCCTGCTCGAGGAGATTCGAGACGGCATCCCCGGCGAGGAGCTGATCGGGCCGGCGCCGCTGCTGCGCCTGCGCGGTCGCCAGCGCGCTCAGCTGGTGGCCAAGAGCGCCCAGCCGCGCCGTATCGCCCAGCGAGCGGCCCAGCTACTGGCCGCCGCCGCGCCGGCCATGCGCCGCGCCGATCTGAGCGCGGTGGTGGACGTCGATCCGCAGGAGTTCTGATCGCTTCCTGTGCTGAGGCTCGGCGCGGTCGAATCCGGCCGTGAAGGGCACCACGTTTCTCCGCCCCCCGCCAATTCCACCCACCCGCGGGGTCGTGACACGGTAACCGTCGGTAGCCCGAAGAATGTGCCGACTTTGTGCCGATTCACGTACGCCCCAAGATTCGCGCCCTCGCCACCTCTCGCCAACACCCACAGCGAGAGCAAAGCTCGCCGTACCAGCGCGATTCGACGAGGGTCGGACAGCGTGCCGTCGTTCGCGGCCAGAACGGCCGCTCAGCGTAGAATCCGTTCCGATGGCGGATAACGGTCAGGTAAAGAACGTCGAGCTCGACGCCGAGCACGAGGCCAGGCGGCGGACTGCGCTGGCGCAGATCCGTCACTACCCCGACCCTGTCCTGCGCATGCGCGCCCGCGAGGTCGAGATCTTCGACGAGGCGCTGGCGCGGCAGGCCGCGGGAATGATCGAGCTCATGCACGATGCCTCCGGCGTCGGCCTGGCCGCGAACCAGGTCGGCAGCCTGCAGCGGATGTTCACGATCGAGCTCGGCGAGGAGGAACCGGCGCAGGCGATCGTCAATCCGCGCATCACGCCGCTGGGCGAAGAGCTGGAGACCGACGAGGAGGGCTGCCTCTCTCTGCAGGGCGTGCTGGTGCCGGTCGAGCGCTCGGTCGCTATTCGCCTGGAGGCCCAGAGCGTGGACGGCAGCGAGCTGGTGCTCGAGCTCGAAGGGCTGCCCGCGCGGGCCGTCCAGCACGAGGTCGACCATCTGGACGGGATCCTGACCTTCGATCGCACCACGCCCGAGGCGCGCCGCGAGGCTCTCGCATTGCTGCGCCCGCGGGTGGTTCTCGCCGGCTCTAGGTAAGGCTCATGCCCGAGCGCCTCGCCGTCGCCGCGACCGCGCCCTTCGGTGCGAGTGTTCTGGAAGGGCTGGCGGCACGGCGTGAGATCAGTTTCCTGATCACCCGTCCCGATCGCCCGGCCGGGCGCGGGCGCAAGCTCAGGCCGCCGGCGGCCAAGCTGGTGGCCGAGCGCCTCGGCATTCCGGTGCTCCAGCCCGAGAAGCTCGACGCCTCCTTCCAGCTCGAGGCCGAAACGGTGATCCTGGCCGCCTACGGCGTGCTCATCCCGGAATTGCAGCTGGCAGGGGCGCTCTGGCTGAACGTCCATCCCTCGCTGTTGCCGCGCTGGCGTGGGGCGGCGCCGGTCGAGCGGGCGCTGATGGCCGGCGACGCCGAGACCGGAGTGACGATCCACGAGACAGTCAAGGAGCTGGACGCGGGCCCGATCGCCGCCCAGGCGGCCTTCCCGCTCAGGCCCGAGGACGACGCCGGCTACGTCTACGAGAAGACGGCTGCGCTGGCGGTCACGCTGCTGGACGGCATTCTTCTGGAGCCCGCCTTCCGGCCCCAATCCGAGGAAGGGGCGACCTATGCGGCCAAGATCGCGCCCGAGGACCGCGAGCTGGACTGGAGCCGCCCGCCCGAGGAGAGCCTCAACCGCATCCGCGCCCTCTCGCCGCACATCGGCGCCTGGGGCGAGCTGGACGGTCGCCGCCTGATCGTCTGGCGCGCCCGCCCGGCCGGGTCAGATTCCATCCTCGTCGCCGGTGGGCTGGAGCTGCTGGAAGTGCAGCCGGAAGGCAAGAAGCGAATGGCCGCGGCCGATTATCTGCGCGGCCTTCGATGACGCGGCCATGAGTATCTCGCCGGCACGGCGCGTCGCCTTCAAGACGATCCTGCGCGTCTTCGAGCAGGAGGCCTACGCCGACCGCGTCTTCGCCTCCGAGGCTCGCAGGCTGGGCGAGCGGGACCGGGCGCTGGCCCAAAGGCTCGCCTTCGGCACCGTGCAGCGCGTGCGCACGCTCGACCATGCGATCAACGAGCTGGGCAAGAAATCGCCCGGTACCTTCGATCCGCCGGTGCGTGCGGCGCTCCGGCTCGGCGCCTATCAGCTCGCCTTCGCGGCGGGCATCCCGGCGCACGCCGCCGTCAACGAGTCGGTCGAGCTGGTGCGCGAGTACGGCCCCAAGCACGCGGTCGGCTTCACCAACGCGATCATGCGCCGCCTCAGCGAGGGCGCCCTGGCTCTGGTCGAGAACCTGCCCGAGTGGACGCCCGGCGAGGCAGCACTGCGCTACTCCTATCCCGACTGGATCGCCGAGACCTTCTGGCGCGAGCTCGGCCCCGACGACGCCCCGGCGCTCTTGCGCGCGCAAAACGAGCCGGCCGAGACGGCGGTGCGCAGAAACACGCTCAAGCAGGGGAAGGTCGAGGGCGAGCCCGATCCGCTCGTGCCCGGCGCGCTGGTGGTCGAGAGGGTGGACGCGAAAGCGCTGGCGGAAGGACTCGTCTGGCCGCAGAGCCGGGGCTCGCAGCTGGCCGGGCTGGCCGTCGGCGTTCGGCCCGGCGAACGGGTGCTCGACCTCTGCGCCGCGCCCGGCGGCAAGGCGACTCAGCTCGCCGCCCTGGGCGCCGAGGTGACCGCGATCGAGCTGCACGAAGCCCGCGCCCGCGAGCTGGAGGAGAACTGCCGCCGCCTCGGCGCCGAGAGCGTCCATGTCGTCAACGCCGACTCGCTCGATCTCCCCGCCGAGCTGAGCGGCTTCGACCGGGCCCTGGTCGACGCGCCCTGCTCCGGGCTGGGCGTCCTTGCCAGCCGCCCCGATCTGCGCTGGCGCTCGCATCCGCTGGCCGAGCTCCAGCTCGAGCTGCTGCGCGCCGCCGCCGCCCGCGTCCGCCCCGGCGGCACGGTCACCTATTCGGTCTGCACGATCAACCGCGAGGAGAACGAGGACGTCGTCGCAGCGCTCGGCCTCGAGCCCGAGCCCCTGGGCGAGCTCTTCCCCGAGTTCTCGCACCCGCACCGGCCCGAGTTCCTGCTCACCCTGCCGCACGTCCACCGCACGAGCGGGTTCTTTATCGCGCGGCTGCGGGTTGCAGTAGGCGTTCGCTAGTCGGGCACCCGGGGCCTCGCACGAGGGACGAAGAAAGCGTCGGCTTTCGAAGGCACTTCTCTCTACGCCCGCCCCCGAAGCCACCCACCCGCGGGGTGATCCGAATCTAGCGGTTCGTCAAGGGTGAGAGAGTCACTGCTTCGTGCCAGCTTCGTGCCGGTATAGAGCCGGCGGCCACTATCCCAAACAGACATCTACCAATAATCTCGACTCGTAGATAGTCTTCCGTCTATGTCTGCGGGACCTGCGGCACTCGACGAGCTGAAGCGCGAGCTGGCGGAGCTCAAGGATCTGTCCGGTGTCGCCTCGCTCTTGGCCTGGGACCAGCAGGTGATGATGCCGCCGGGCGGTGCCGCCGCCAGGGCCGACCAGCTCTCGACGCTGGGACGCATCATCCACGACCGGGCCACCTCGCCCGAGCTGGGGAAGCTGATCGACGCGGCCGAGCCCGTTACGGCGGGGCTCGACCCGGACAGCGACGACGCCAGGCTGGTCGCTGTCGCCCGCTACGACTTCGAGAAGGACGTCAGAGTGCCGGCCGAGCTGCGCGCGGCGATGACGCGCGCCAGCTCCGAGTCCTATCCGGTCTGGGTCGAGGCCCGGCGCGAGAGCGACTTCGCCCGTTTCCTGCCCTGCCTGGAGCAGACGATCGAGCTGAAGCGGCGCTACATCGAGTGCATGGCTCCCGAGACGGAGCCCTACGACGCGCTGCTCGACGACTTCGAGCAGGGAATGACCGCCGCCACGGTGCGGCCCATCTTCGCCCGCCTGAAGGAGGTGTTGATCCCGCTTGTGTGTGCGGCGGCTTCGTCCGGCGCCGTCGACGACGCGCCGCTGCGCCGCCGGCTTCCGGCCGCCGGGCTGCAGCAGATGGAGCAACGTGTCCTGGCCCGCTTCGGCTTCGACTCCGAGGCCTGGCGCCTGGACACGACCGTCCATCCCTTCGAGACGGCGATCGCCACCTCCGACATCCGCCTGACCACGCGCTACGAGGTCGACGGGCTGGAGAGCCTGTTCTCCAGCATGCACGAGTTCGGGCACGGGCTCTACGAGCACCAGGTCGCGCCCGAGCTCGACTCGACGCCGCTCGCCCGCGGCGCCTCGCTCGGCTGGCACGAGTCGCAGAGCCTGCTCTGGGAGAACTTGATCGGCCGCGGCCTGCCCTTCTGGGAGCATTTCGCCGCCGAGCTGATTCGCATCTTCCCCGCCGAGCTCGGCTCGCTCTGCGTCTACGACATCTACGCCATGGTGAACAAGGTCAACCCCGACTTCATCCGCGTCGAGGCCGACGAGACGACCTACAACCTGCACGTGATCCTGCGCTTCGAGCTGGAGCAGGAGCTGCTCTCGGGCGAGCTGCCGCCCGCCGATCTGCCCCGGGCCTGGAACCAGCGCATGCACGACTACCTCGGCATCGAGGTGCCCGAAGACCGGCTGGGCGTGCTCCAGGACGTGCACTGGTCACAGGGGTCGTTCGGCTACTTCCCCACTTACTCGCTCGGTCACCTGCGCGCGTCGCAGCTCTGGCAGCGGATCAGCGCCGATCTGTCCGATCTGCCCGACGAGATCGGCCGGGGCGAGTTCGGCTCGCTGCGGGAGTGGCTGCGCGAGAACGTGCACCGGCACGGGCGCAAGCTCACGCCCGCCGAGCTGCAGGATCGCGTCCTCGGCGGCGCGATCGATCCCGAGCCCTTCATCGCCCGTCTGCGCGAGAAGCTGGCCGGGATCTACGGCCAAGCTCTTTAGGGTCTATCCCGCTAGGCCTTCACGGCCGAAGCGGCTGCCCCGCGGCGCCAGTGGTCGCCCGGACCGATTGACGCACTACCAGTGCGCCTTCACGGTCCGTCCAACCCCTGGCATCCACGGCTCAACCACTTCGACCGCGCATCCCTAACGAGATACGACCCTCGTGGACTGACGATCACTCTCTAAGATCCAGGCCATGGCCTGGAAGGATTGGGTGCGAACAGCCGAGATCGAGCCGTCGATCTACGCCGCCGACTTCTCCTGTCTCGGCGAGCAGCTGGAGATCCTGCTTCGAGGCGGGGTGCGCATCTTCCAGTTCGACGTCGGCGACGGCCAGTTCGTGGCGCCGATCACGATAGGGCCGATCGTGCTGCAGTCGATCGCGCCGATCGTGCACGCGGCCGGCGGCGTTGTCGACTGCCACCTGATGATCGTCGAGCCCCAGCGCCACTTCGCCGCCTTCGCCGAGGCCGGCGGCGACAGCGTCACCTTCCACTACGAGGTGGTCGGTGACCGCCTGCGCGACGTCGTCGCCCAGGCGCGCGAGTACGGGCTCGAGGTCGGGCTGGCCTTCAATCCCGAGACCAGGGTGGCCAAGGCGGCCACCGCGGCGATCGCGGCCGGCGTCGACCTGGTGCTCTGCATGAGCATCAACCCCGGCTACTCGGGCCAGAAGTTCATGCCCGATGCGCTCGACCGCATCCGCGAGCTGCGCGAGCTTCTACCGGCGCACATGCACATTCAGGTCGACGGCGGGATCGGTCCTGACAACATCCGCCAGGCCTCCGAGGCGGGGGCGAACCTCTTCGTCGCCGGCTCCAGCATCTTCGGGCGTGAGGACATCGTGCGCGCCTACCGCCGGCTGGTCTCGGCGCTGGCCTGAGGCGGCGGGAGTCGTGGCGAGCGCGAGCATGAGCGACGAACAGCTGCTGGAGCGGGCGCTCGAGCTGGCCGAGCGCGGGCGCGGGCGCACACGGCCGAACCCGGTCGTCGGGGCGCTGGTGATTCGGGACGGCGAGGTGGTGGGGGAGGGCTGGCACGAGCAGGCGGGCGGTCCGCATGCCGAGATCGCAGCCCTGGAGCAGGCCGGCGAGCGCGCTCTCGGCGCGACCCTGATCGTCACGCTCGAGCCCTGTTGCTTCACCGGCCTGACCGGGCCCTGCTGCGAGCGAGTCATCGAGACCGGCATCGACCGTGTGCTCGCCGCCGCCGAGGATCCGAATCCGAAGGTCTCCGGGCGCGGCCTTGCCAGGTTGCGCGAGGCGGGATTGACGGTTGAGCTGGCCGAGGGAGAGATCGCCTTCCGCGCGCGCCGGCAAAACGAAGCCTGGCGGACATGGATAGCCGTCGAACGTCCCTTCGTCAGCTACAAGGTCGCAGCCACCCTGGAGGGGCGGGTGACCCTGCCCGGCTCGCGCTGGCTTTCGGGCGATGCTTCGCGCCGGCGCGTGCACGAGCTACGTGCGGCTTCCGATGCGGTAGCCGTTGGGATGGGCACCGTACTGGCCGACTCGCCCCGGCTCGATGCCCGGGAGGTCGCGGCCAAGCGCCAGCCTAGGCGCCTGGTCTTCGGCAAAGGCCCGCTTCCGCAGGGATCGGAGCTCGAGCTCCGATCCGGCCCGCTCGCCGAGGAGCTTCACACGCTCGCGCAGGAGGGTGTGCAGTCGCTCCTGCTCGAAGGCGGTCCGACACTCGCCACCGCCTTCATCGAAGCCGATCTGGTGGACAAGCTGCTCGTGTTCCTCACGCCTCATCTCGCGGGCGCCGGTCCGAGCCTGCTGGGCGAGCTGTCTAGTCCCCTGAAGCTCTCGCGCCTGAGCGCCGAGCCCGTCGGCGAGGACGTGCTGATCAGCGCCTACATCCACGAGCCCTGACTCGAGTGTTGCCGGCGGCGTCGAGCAGTTCCGACCGCCTGCCGCTCCTCCTGAGTCATGGGGGGTTGTGCGAAAATGAAGTCATGAGGAGGTCCTGGCTAGTAGCTGCAGTCCTCCTCGCCGTCGCGGTCGCTGCGTCCACCTCGAGCGGCGGAGTACGGGCCGCCGCGCCTTCCTCGACCGGCGCGATCCGCGTGTTGCGGACACAACAACCAGTGAAGCTCATCGCCGCCGACGGCTCCCGCGTCGCCGTTGCTACGACCACTGAGAAGGAGGGCGTCTGCGACAGAATCGTCGTCTGGAGCCCGAAAGAGAAGACCTCCCCATGGTTCAAGACGGAGGCGTGCAACGACTCGTCGACGGGCACCGACATTCTGGAGCTCGCGCTCGCGGGGAAGCGTGTTGTCTGGCTCGAGACCAGCGGAGGTATCTGGCGCAACTTCGGGTTCGCCACTCGTACCCTGGGTAGCAAGAAGACCGAGGGGATATCGCCGACTGGCGCGTATACACTTGACGCCTACGAGCAGGATAATTACGGCCCGTTCACCCTCATCGGGAACCTGTTTGGCGCCGGGAACCTTGTTGTCTTCAACAGCTGGACGGCATGTATGGAGATGCCGGCCGGTTCGCTCGACACGACCTGTCCTCAGTCGGCTCCGGGTGACGGGCCGGTGATTCTCTACAGCGAGCAGAAGCTACTCAGGGTCGTGAACGGTGTGAGTGTCGAGATCGCCTCTGCGCCGGACATTCAAACAAATGCAACCGGAGACGAGTCCCCTGACACCGTCGCCCCGATCCCCGCCGTGGTCGCCGTCGACGCCAACCGCATCGCTGTCCAGAATCCCGACGACAGCGTGACCATCTACTCGGCCAACGGCACCGCCCTACGGTCGATTCCCGTCCCGTCCGGCACGTTCTCCGGGTTCGCGCTCCAGGGCTCGCAATTCGCCACCATTCGCAATGGCAAGCTCGAGCTCTACAGCGTCTCTTCGGGCAAGCTCATGAAGACGATCTCACTTCCGGACGGCTCGCAGCTGTACGGTCTCCAGAACGGGCTGGCGGTCTATATCGACTACAGAGTTCGCGTTCTGCGCCTCTCGGACCGGAAGGTCGCGAGCTTCGGGCCCCTTAGCTCGGACTATGCGGGTGCTCAGATCGCCGCTTCGGGGCTCTTCTACGCCTACAGCAACGTCGCACCCGGGCGCGTTTTCTTCGTTCCTTTCGCCAGTGTCGTGAAGAAACTCGGCTAGATCAGCCCGGGAACCGAGTCGGCTCTACGAGAGCTTGCCCCGGAAGAAGACGTCCTTGTCCTTGATCCGCCCGATCCCGATTCGCCTGCCGTCGATATCCTCGACAACGAACTCGTAGCTGCCGTAGGGCGTCAGCTTCGGCTCGCTGACGATGCGAGCGCCCTTCGCGATCAACTCGTCGTAGAGCAGATCGATGCCGGCGAGATCCTCGGAGTCGAGATAGACGTCGTAGCCGGCGCCGTAACGTGCGGCGTTGGGCTCGACCCGGCCCTGCGCGGCCTGCACGACGATGATCTCGACGCTGTCGCGGTACAGCGCGACGAAGGGCTCGGGCGCCTCGTAGTGCTCCACCGACTCGAAGCCGAGGACGTTGCAGTAATACCCGGCGGTTCGCCTGAGGTCGGGCGAGACGAGCACCGGGGCGACGTTGTCGAGCCTTGCTTTCATCAACCGCTCCCCTGATCCGGGACGTGCGAGAGTCGAGCCGCGATTCTACTTTCGCGGCCCGCTCATCGCCGGCGGCATTCTGTGGTTTGTTCTTCAGCTCGATGTCTGTAGCGAGTGCGGAAGCGCTCGCTTTTCGAGCTGGGCGGCCCTGTCGAGCATCTTGGCCGCTTCGTCGAGTCGATCCTGATCGCGCAACATCGACGCCCAGGTGCGGCAGACGCGAGCTGCCTCCCCGAACTCGTTGCTTTCTTCGAGCAGGTCGGCCGCTCGGGCGAAAAGCGGTTCCGCGCCGGCCGTGTCGCCACGCAGCACGCGGGTAATCGCCAGGGCGCCGATCGCTCCGCCTTGTTCGCGCGGGCTCTGCTCGAGCAACACGAGGGCCTTGCTGACCAGCCGTTCGGCTTCGTCCACGTCGCCAAGCGCCGCGGCACATTTCGCCTGATCGGCCACGTACAGGCCCAGGTCATCGCTCCTGCCCGCACTCTCGAGCACGCTCACACAGTGGTCGAGCGGCTCGCGGGCGTCCTCGAAGCGACCGTCGATCACGAGGATCTGACCGTAGGCGCCATAGGCCTTGGCCAGCGCGACCGAGTCTTCGTCGGCCTCGAGCAACGCGATCGCACGCCGCATGTACTCCAGCGCGGCGGGAGTCTCACTGGACATCGCGGCGATACGCGCCAGTGTCCAGTAGTGAGAAACCAGGGTACGCCGATCGCAGTCGTCGCCGTGCTGTCCCATCGCCTCTTCGAGCACGGCTCGTGCCTCGGCGAAGCGTCCGGCGTCGGTCAGTGCGTAGCTCAGGTGAACCGCGAAGCGCATGTACGCGCCGATGCGCTCGGTTGCGTGCTCGCGCACGAAATCGAGCGATGTCTCGAGCACGCGAATGCTCTCCACGTAGTCCCCGGCAGCGCTGTGCGCGCGTGCTAGGGCCAGGTAGATGTCGGGTCGTAGTGCGGGTGTGGTCGTGGGGGAGGCGACCGCCTCCTCGAGCAGCGGAATGGCCTCGGCGTAGGAGGATGTTGCGCTGAGCGCTACGCCAAGGGCAGCCACGGCTCGAATCGTGATCAGCGGGTCGCCGAGGGCACGAGTCTCGGAGATGAGCCGGCGCAGGTTCTCTGCCGTCTCCTCCGTTTGAGTTCCGATGCGCAGCTCCAGCTCGGCATCGGCGATTCGTAGCTCGAGATCGCCGCGCGGCCCGAGCTGTCGGCCGGTCTCGAGGTATTCGGGAGTCACGTCGAGTTTTTTTGCGAGCGCTCGTATCGCTCGAACCGACGGGCGCCGCAAGCCCGCCTCGATGCGTGAGATGTGTGCAGTCGTCAGGCCTGGGCCCGATATCGCCTGCTGCGAGAGGCCTCGCTCTTTTCGGAGCCGCCGCAGTCGCTCACCGAGCGTCTCTGTCGGCTCTCTCTTTGTGTCATTCATGAGTCGCATTCAACCGGCGGCATAGCCCAGCGTCAAGTTAACGACGCGGGTATTGTCATTTGCCCATTACCATTTAGCATTATACGTCTTTCCTCGGCTTTTTGGGGTCTTTAGCCCCAATGACACCAAGGAAGGGGGTGAGACTCGTGAGAGGCAAGCTTCCTTGGTTCTAATCAAGAGGATGGTTCGCGCGCCGGCTGAGGAGACGAGCACGCTCGTTCGAGAGAGCCTGTGATCTCTGATGCTCGTGAGAGCACGCAAATTTGATCCGTCGAGGAGCCGGAGCGCCGCTACGGCGTTCCGGCTCCTCTCTTTCGCGGCTGATCTGTCTTCCCCGCCGGGCGCGCTGCTAGTAGCCTTGCTGAAGTGTTCACGGGCATCGTCAGAGAGCTGGGCCGTGTTGTCTCGCTCGATCGCGGCGAGGAGCAGGCGCGTCTTTCGGTCGCGGCGCCCGAGCTCGCGCCCGGGCTCGAGATCGGCGCTTCGCTGGCCGTCGACGGCTGTTGCCTGACCGTGGTCGACCGCGAGAACGAGACACTCGCCTTCGATCTGAGCGCCGAGACGCTCTCACGCAGCTCGATCGGCTCGCTCGAAGTCGGGCAGGGCGTGAATCTGGAGCCGGCGATCCACGCAGGCGAGCCGCTCGGCGGGCACTACGTGCAGGGTCATGTCGATGCGGTCGGGCGCGTGCGCTCGCTCCTGCCCGAGGGCGAGGGAGTGCGCATGTCGGTCGAGGTCCCGGCCGGCGTTCTTCGCTACTGCGTGGAGAAGGGCTCGCTCGCGATCGCCGGTGTCTCGCTGACCATTGCCGAGTTGACGGACGATGCGGTTGCCGTGGCTCTCATTCCGCACACGCTCGAGCAGACGACGCTCGGGAAGGCGAAGCCCGGCGACGCCGTCAACCTCGAGGCCGACGTGATCGCCAAGTACGTCGAGCGGCTGCTACCGGGGAGCCCGGAGGAATGACTCCCGACGCGCCGGGCGAGAGCCCGAGCACCGCTTTCGCGCCGATCGAGCAGGCGATCGAAGATATTCGCAACGGTCGCTTCGTCGTGGTCGTCGACGCCGCGGATCGCGAGAACGAGGGAGATCTGACCATCGCCGCCCAGTTCGCCACCGCCGAGGCGATCAACTTCATGGCCACGAACGCGCGCGGCCTGATCTGCCTGGCGCTCTCGCCGGCGCGTTGCGACGAGCTCGGGCTGGAGCAGATGACCGAGCGCAACGAGACGCCGAACCAGACCGCCTTCACCGTCTCCATCGAAGCCCGCGAAGGGATCACGACGGGCATCTCGGCTCAGGACCGGTCGCACACCGTTCAGGTCGCGATCGACCCCAGCAAGCGCGCCGACGACATCGTCCGGCCGGGCCACGTCTTTCCGCTCAGGGCTCGTCCCGGCGGCGTGCTCGAGCGCGCCGGTCAGACCGAGGCCGCGGTCGACCTGGCCCACCTGGCCGGGCTGATACCCGCCGGCGTCATCTGCGAGGTGATGAAGCAAGACGGCTCGATGGCACGGGTGCCCGATCTGATCGAGTACTGCTCGCAGCACGGGATCAAGCTGGTCTCGATCGCCGACCTGATCGAGTACCGGCGCCGCACGGAGATGCTGGTGGAGCGCGTCACGACGGTGCGGATGCCGACCGAGTTCGGTGAGTTCCGCTGCGTCGCTTATCGCGAGAAGCTGACCGGGAAGTACCACCTCGCGCTCGTGATGGGAGAGGTCGAGGGAGCCGCGGATGTGCTCGTGCGCGTGCACTCCGAGTGCCTGACCGGAGACACCTTCCACTCGCTCCGCTGCGACTGCGGCGAGCAGCTCGACTACGCGCTCTCCCGCATCGCCGAGGAGAAGCGCGGCGTCCTCCTCTACATGTCCCAGGAAGGGCGTGGCATCGGCCTGCTCAACAAGCTCAAGGCCTACGAGCTGCAGGAGCAGGGATACGACACGGTCGAGGCCAACCTGGAGCTCGGCTTCGGCGCCGACGAGCGAGAGTGGGGGATCGGCAATCAGATCCTCGTCGACCTGGGGCTCTCGACCATCCGTCTGCTCACCAACAACCCGCGCAAGTTGAGCATCGCCGGCTACGGGCTGACCATCGTCGAGCAGGTGCCGATCGTGATCCCGCCCAACGTCGAGAACGAGCGCTATCTGGCGACCAAACGAGATAAGCTCGGACATCGTCTACACCATCAGGGGTTGCACCTCGACAAGGAGCTGGAGGCCGAAAAGTGAGCGAGCAGGGACCGATGACACCCGACCCGGGCCAGCCGGCCCCCTTCGACCAGAACCCGTGGCCGGGACAGCCCGGCTACCGGCCGCTGAGGCTGCCGGGCGATCTCGAGAGCGAGGCTCCGCAGGAGCCCGCGCCGGAGGAAAGTCCCGCTCCGGGCTTCGCCGCCGCCGAGGTCGCCGCCGAGCCCGAGCCCGAGTACCCGGCCGAGCACGCCGAGGGCGAGCTGCGAGTTCCCGCCGGCTACGCCACCATCGAGGGCTATCCATCCGGCGGCGGTCGCGTCGTCGCCATCGCCGTCAGCCGCTTCAACGGCGAGATCACCAGCGGGCTGCTGGAGAGCGCTCTGAGCGAGCTCGGACGCCTGGGCGTAAGCGGCGACTCGATCACGATCATGCCGGTGCCCGGCGCCTTCGAGTTGCCGCTGGCCGCGATGGCGCTCTCCAAGTCGCGCCGCTACAGCTGCGTGGTCGCGCTTGGCTGTGTCGTCCGCGGCGAGACGCCTCACTTCGAGTACGTCGCCGGCGAGGCGGCCAGCGGCGTCCTCCTGGCCGGGCTCGAGACCGGTATCCCGGTCGCCTTCGGCGTGCTCACGGTCGACACGATCGAGCAGGCCGCGGCGAGGCTGGGCAAGGGCGCCGAGGCGGTCCGGAGCGCGCTCGAGATGGCCGACGCGTTCGGCCGCCTGCGCGTCGTCTCGGGCGGCTAGTCCGATCGGCGCAAGTCACTGGAAAACTTCGCAGATGAGTGACCCCGGCTATGTCCACGGCTATTCGCTACGCGAGGCGGCGCGGCTCGAGGACCAGGCCGACACGCTCGCCGAGCTGCTGCACGCCGGCACCCACTATCCGGCCGGGGCGCGCGTGCTCGAATGCGGCTGCGGAACGGGCGCCCAGAGCGTTCATCTCGCCGCCTCCAGCCCGGAGGCCGAGATCGTCTCGGTCGATATCGACCCGGTCTCGCTGGAACGGGCGAAGGCACGAGTCGATGCCGCCGGTCACGGCAACGTCCAATTCCAGGTCGCCGACGTCTTCGACCTGCCCTTCGCCGAGGAGAGCTTCGACCACGTCTTCGTCTGCTTCCTGCTCGAGCACCTGCGGGAGCCCGAGCGGGCGCTCGAACAACTCCACCGCGTGCTCAAAGTAGGCGGCTCGATCACGGTCATCGAAGGCGATCACGGCTCCTGGTACTGCCACCCGTCGACGCCCGAGGCCGAGCGAACGGTCGCCTGCCTGGTCGAGATCCAGGCCGGTCACGGCGGCAACGCCTTGATCGGGCGCAGCCTCTATCCGCTGCTGACCGGCGCCGGCTTCCACACCGTTCAGGTCAGCCCGAGGCTCGTCTACGTCGACGACAGCCGCCCCGACCTGGCCGGGGGCTTCTCCAGGGACACCTTCATCGCCATGGTCGAGGGGGTGCGCGAGCAGGCGCTCGAGCTGGGCCTGATGGACGAGGCGAGCTGGGACAAGGGCATCGCCGACATGCACGAGGCGGCCGAGCCGGGCGGCACCTTCTCCTACACCTTCTTCAAGGGAACCGCACTAAAACGCGCCTAACGAAACGAAGCACTCCATCGCCTGGCCGCGCTCGGCAAGCGCGATGCGTTGTCCTCGACCTCGCCCGTAGCCTCCGGCTACGAACGAGGCGCTGCGTCCTAGCCTCGCACTCACCGATCACGCCCAGTCGACGGGTCGTCATTCCATTAAGCGCTCGAGTGGTTTGCTCAGCTAGACTGCGCCGGCTATGTCCAAGGTGTGCTCAGTCTGCGGCAAGGGACCGGCCTTCGGTAACAACCGCAGCCACTCGATGGTCGCCACCAAGCGGCGCTTCGAGCCGAACCTGCAGCGGGTGAGGATCAAGGTCGACGGCGTCGTTCGCCGCGCCTACGTCTGCACGCGCTGTCTGCGCTCGGGCAAGGTCGAGAAGGCCACCTCCTCTTAAGCACGTTACCGCCCGGTCGCACTTGGCGGCGCGGCTGCTGTTTCGGCACTAAATCGGCACGTTAAGGCGCGCTTCTTCTCTCTTCGGGCCAGTACTCTCGAATAACCCCGCGGGCGGGTGGATCGGTGGCGGGTGGCGTAAAGAAGTGCCCTATCAAGCCCGATCGGCAGCCGTACATTCCCCGCTCCGCGTCGAGCGGCGACCGAAACGAGCACTCGCCGGGCTCCCGGCGCAACCACCACGACGTTCACGAGGTCTAAGAACGCATGGAAGCCGTGCAACTGCAGGAGACCGCGCTCGGGCGGCTGCTCGTCTCTCCGCGGGCCATCGCTCAGATCGCCGAGCGCTCGCTGGATGAGTGCTACGGAGTGGTCGGGCTCGGGCGCGGCGCCCGCATCCGCCGTGCCTTTGCGCTCAGGCGCCGTCACGGCGTCGAGGTGAGCCCGAGCGAGCAGGGCGGAGTCGAGCTGGTGCTCTCGATCGTGATTGCCTACGGCCTCAATCTTGCCGAGGTGGCGGCGGCCGTGCGCACGCGGGTGAGCTACGAGGTCGAGCGGGTGACCGGGCTGAAAGTCTCCCAGGTGGAGGTGCGGATCGACGATGTCCGGCACAAGGATTGATCCGGGTGCCGCGGTGGCCGAGCTCGCGCTGGTGCGCCGGCTGGCGCTCGCGGCGCTGGCGGCGCTGGAGCGGGAGCGGCAGCGGATCGACGGCCTGAACGTCTACCCGGTGCCTGACGGCGACAGCGGGACGAACCTGGTGCTCACCGTGCGCGCGCTGCTGGAGGAGCTGGACGAAGCCGAGCCGGCCGAGCGGGCGACGTTGCGCCGGAATCTGACTCGTGCCCTGCTGATGCGAGCGCGGGGAACTTCGGGTGTCGTCCTCTCGCAGATCGTGCGCGGCGCGGTGGAGGCCGCACCCGTCTCGGGGCCCGTGGGCGGGCGGGCGCTGGCCGTGATGCTGGAGCGCTCGCGTGACGCCGCCTATTCGGCCGTCGCCAGGCCGGCCGAGGGAACGATGCTGACGCTGATGGGCGAGCTGGCCGACGAGGCGCGGGCGCTCAGGCGCAAGAAGCTGCCGCTCGACCAGCGCCTTCAGGCACTCGTCGCGCGTGGCGAGGAAGCGCTGGAGCGAACGCGCGAGCAGAGTCCGGCTCTGAGCGAGGCCGGCGTCGTCGATGCCGGAGCGGACGGTCTGCTCGTCTGCCTGCGCGCGATCGCCCAGGTGATCTCCGGTGCGCCTGCGGTAGCCCCGGCGCCCGCGCTGCGGCTCGTCTCCTCGCGCCCCTAGTGCCGGTCGCGCGACTACTGCCGGCGGCCGCTTCTGCCGATTCCTCTTTCGATGTGTTGTGACAGAGGCGTAGAAGTGGTCTCAACGAATGATCGAGCAATGAGCAAGATCCCCCGCGTCCTACTGGTCGAGGACAACGCCGTCTACCGCGAGGCGCTGGAGCTCCTGCTCGGGCTGCGCCAGGACGTCGCGATCGCCGGCTCGGTGGCCGACGGCGAGAGCGCCCTCGAGCACTGCGAGCGGGATTGCCCGGACGTCGTTCTGCTCGACTACCGCCTGCCCGGGCTCGACGGGGTCGAGGCGACGAAGATCCTGCTGGAGCGCTTTCCGACCCTGGCCGTGGTTTGCCTGACCGGGCTGGCGACCTCGCGCGAGCGCGAGGCGCTGGTAGAGGCCGGCGCCTACGCCTGTCTGACCAAGGACCAGGAGCTGGGCGAGATAGTCGCCGCCGTGCACGGCGCGGTGGAAGCGGCGGCTAAGCGCTAGCGCCCATTTGTCCGCCGGTCCGGGTCCTATACTCGTGCCACCCTGAAGGGTGTGAAGAAAACCAGCGATCTTCCGGCCGCCTTCGCCGGCTCCGCGCGGCCAGACGGTTGGCCTCGCCCACGCCTCTTCGCCCGGCCCGAGCGGCTGGAGCAGAGCGTGCGCACGCTTCCGGGCGTGGGGCCGAGGATCGAGAGCTCGCTCGCCCTGCTCGGCCTGCGTAGCCTGCGCGACCTGCTCGAGTACCGGCCCTTCCGCTACGAGCCGGCCGCGCCGGAGCGGAGGATCGCCGAGCTGCTGATCGGAGAAGAGGCGACGATCGAGGGCGAGGTGCGCCAGGTGGGGCTGCGCGCCTCGCGCCGCCGGCTGACACTCGTCGAGGCGCTAGTCTCGGACGGGAGCGGCGAGCTGACCTGCGTCTGGTTCAACCAGGCCTGGTTGGCCGAGAAGCTCGCGCCCGGGACGCGCCTGCGCATGCGCGGGCAGCTGCGCCGCGGCAGCTTTGCGGTCAAGGCCTATGACCTCGGTGAGCCCAGGGCGACCGCCGACAACGCACCCGTCTACTCGGCCAGCGAGGAGATCTCGCTCAAGCGCCTGCGCGGGCTGGTAGAGCGCGTTCTGCCGCTGGCGCACGACGTTCCCGATCCGCTTCCGGCGCAGCTCTGCGCCCGGCTCACCCTGCCGATTCGCTCGGACGCGCTCGTTGCCCTGCACCGGCCCGAGCGCCCGGGGCAGGGCGAGCAGGGAAGGAAGCGCCTGGCCTTCGACGAACTGCTGCTCTTCCAGCTGGCCCTGGCGCGCATCGCGCGCGAGCGTGACGCCTCCGAGGCGCCGGCACTGGGCCCGCCCGGAGAGCTCCTGGACCGCTACTACCGGGCGCTTCCCTTCCAGCTCACGCGGCACCAGAAAGCCGCGATCGCCGAGATCGACCGCGACCTGGCCGGCTCGCGCCCGATGCAGCGCCTGCTCCAGGGCGACGTCGGCTCGGGCAAGACGGTGGTCGCGCTCTACGCCCTTCTGCGCGCGGTCGAGGAGGGCTACCAGGGCGCCCTGATGGCGCCCACCGAGACCCTCGCCGAGCAGCACTTTCTGACTGTCGAGGAGATCTGCCGCGGGCTCGGCGTGGAGTGCCTGCTGCTGACGAGCGCGCTACCGGCGAAGGAGCACGAGGCGGCGCGGGCGCGCATCTCTAGCGGGCAGGCGCAGATCGCGATCGGCACGCACGCCCTGATCCAGCGGGAGGTCGAGTTCCAGAAGCTGGCCGTGGCGGTGGTGGACGAGCAGCACCGCTTCGGCGTCGAGCAACGGACGGCGCTGGCCGAGGGCCGCTCGCCGCACGTCCTGCACATGAGCGCCACGCCGATCCCGCGCACGCTCGCCCTCACCCTCTACGGCGACCTGGAGCTGAGCGAGATCGCCGCGCCGCCGGCGGCGCGCAAGCCGGTGATCACCAGCTGGGTCTTCGAGGAGCGCAGCGAGGAGGCCTACCGGAGATTGCGCAGGCACCTCGACGCCGGGCGCCAGGCCTACGTCGTCTGCCCGCTGGTGGACGATGCGGCCGGTCAGGCGCGCGCCGCCGAGCAGGAGGCCGAGCGGCTGAGGAAGGGAGAGCTCGCCGGCTACCGCATCGGCTGCCTGCACGGGCGCCTGCGCCCGGCCGAGCGGCGCGAGATCATGGCCCGCTTCAAGCGGCGGGAGCTGAACGTGCTCGTCGCCACGACGGTGATCGAGGTGGGAGTGGACGTCCCCAACGCGACCGTGATGATCGTCCAGGAGGCCGACCGCTTCGGGCTGGCGCAACTGCACCAGCTGCGCGGCCGGGTGGGGCGGGGGGCGGAGCAGTCCTACTGCCTGCTCGTCTCGCGGCCCAAGGAGGAGCTGACCGAGCCGGCACAGAGGCGCCTGGAGGCGCTCGTGAAAACCTCGGACGGCTTCGAGCTGGCCGAGATCGACCTCGACATCCGCGGCGAGGGGCAGCTGCTCGGCGCCCGGCAATCCGGGCTCTCCGACTTCCGCTTCACCCGGCTCCGAAGCGACCGCGCCCTGCTCGAGCAGGCCCGCGCCGCCGCCCGCGAGCTGGTCCCGAGCCTGGCCGGGACGCCGCTGGAAGACGAGCTGGAGCAGCGCTTCGCCGAGGCGGAGCTGGGCGCGCCGGCCTGAACGGCGCCGGCGCGCCCAGCTGCTACTCGCACGGCCGTCAGGGCAGCCCGATCACCGCCGCCGGTACGGGCGCAAGTGCTATTCCGTTGTCCCCGAGCTGACCGTAGTAGTCCGAGCCCCAGCAAACTACGGCGCTGTCGGAGGAGCGAATGGCACAGCTGTGAGAGCCGCCGGCGCTCACCGGGAGAGTGCTCGCGAGCATTCCGACACCGCCCGTGCCGACCACCTGGGTCGGGTACGACTCGTTGGTCAACGGGCCGATGCCGAGCTGACCGACTCCGTCCCAACCCCAGCACCAGACGGAGTTGTCAGTCAGGTGCGCGCAGGTGTGCTCCTCGCCGGCGCTGATGTCGGCGACGTTCGCAAGCGAGCCCAAGCCGCCGGCGCCCTTGACCTGAGCGGGAGTCGAACTGTTGCTTCCGCTACCAAGCGCGCCGTTGATGTTGTAGCCCCAACACCAAGCCGTGCCCGTGCTCGTGGTGGCGCAGGTGTCGTACTCGCCGGCGCTCACGTGGACGGCCGTCGTGATGCCGGTAGCCGGGACCGGTGAGTGGCTGTCGGTAGTCGAGCCCCGGCCGAGCTTGCCGTTGCTGCCGTTTCCCCAGCAGTAGACAGTCCCGGCCGAGACGGCGCAGGTGTGGTTAAAGCTGGCGCTCACCTCGGTGACGTTTGGAAGGTAGGGCGGACCGCCATAGCCAACGACGTGAACCGGGTACTGCTGGTTTACGGGACTACTTTCGTTGTCCCCGAGCTTGCCGTAGAGGTTGTCGCCCCAGCACCAGACCGTGTCGTCGGTGACGAGGGCGCAGGTGTCCCCGTTACCCGCGCTTACCTGGGTGGCGCCTGAAAACGCCGGGCCGCTGACAGACACTTTGACCTGAACCGGGAGCGAGCTGGGGCTGCTCGAACCGTTGCCGAGCTCGCCCTCGCTTGCCCAGCCCCAGCACCAGACGGTGTTGTCAGTGGGAGGCGAACTGCCCTGGACAACGGCGCAGGTGTGAGTCAGTCCCACGCTCACCTGGATGACGCCCGTGAGCGTCGTCGAACCGCCGGACGGCCCCTTGACCTGCACTGGAACCGGGCTGTTCGTCGTCGTCCCGTCGCCGAGCTGGCCGTCCTGGTTGTGGCCCCAGCACCAGAGCGCGCCGTCGGAATGGACGGCGCAGGTGTGGTCGTCGCCGGCGCTCACCTGAGTGGTCGTAGCCGCGCCGCTGACGGTCACCGGAACGTTGCTGACTCCGAACTTGCCGTTACCGAGCTGACCGTCGGAGTTGTCTCCCCAGCACTGGATCGAGTGGTCGGGCAGGAGGACGCAGGCGTGCTGAGAGCCGGCGCTCAGTTGAGTCGCGCCCGTGATGCCGCTTACCGCGACGGGGATATCGCTCCCGGCTCCGGAGTCCCAGGTGCCGTTACCGAGCTGGCCCGAGTAGCCGTCGCCCCAGCAGTCCACGCTGCCGCCGAAGATCATGGCACAGCTGAAATACGAGCCGACTGCGATGTGGGTCGCGTTGGCGAGGAAATCCGTTCCGTCGATCGCCAGCACCTGAACCGGGACATTGCTATTGCTCCCCACGTTGTTTCCAAGCTCGCCGTTCTCGCCCCAGCCCCAGCACCAGACCGCACCGCTCACGACCGCGCAGGCGTGATCGCCTTGCGCGCTGACCTCAGTAGCGCCGCTTGTGATACCGCTCACCTGAACCGGCGTGGGATTTACGCTGCCGCTCGTGCCGTTCCCGAGTTCACCGTCCGCGCTGTCGCCCCAGCAGACGACCGCGCCGGTTGAGAGATTCGCACAGCTGTACTCGGGCCCGGCGCTCACCTGGGTGACGTTCGAGAGCATGCCGGAGTGCCCGACTCCAACAACCTGAACCGGGGTCGTGCTGTAGCCAGGCGCGCTGCTGACGCCGCTCGGCCCATCCCCGAGCTCGCCGCTCCAGTCGCTGCCCCAGCACCAGGCGCTGTTGTCGGAGAGAACGGCGCAGGTGTGGCTCTGGCCGGCGCTCAGCTGGGTCACGCCGCTGAGGACGCCGGTGCCGCCGCTTCCGAGCACCTGAACCGGAGTCGTGCTGTAGCCCGATCCGGCGCTGACGCCACTGGGCCCATCCCCGAGCTCGCCGCTACCGCCGTAACCCCAGCACTTGACGGTGCTGTCGGAGAGCAGGGCGCAGGAGTGGTCGTAGCCCGTGACGATCTCGGTCGCGTTGGCGATGCCGCTCACCACCACCGGCGAGCCGCTGTCGGTGGTCGTGCCGTCGCCGAGCTGGCCGAGGTTGTTCGCCCCCCAGCACTCGACCTTCCCGCCCGAGAGCAGGGCGCAACTGTTCGACCCGCCCGCGCTGACGCCCGTGACGAGCCCGGAGACCGAGACGGTCTGGCTCGAGGTGGCGCTCGTGGAGCCCCAGATGTTGGTCGCCGTGACGACGACGCGGATGGTCGAGTCGGCGTCGGCGAGAACTAGCGCGTAGGCGCTGGAGCCGGCGCCGGAGATATCCGAGCAGCTCGCGCCCGAGCTGTTACAACGGCGCCACTGATAGCCGTACCCGGTCGGGGAGTTGCTCCAGGAGCCGTTCGAGGCAGTGAGCGTGTGGCCCTGCGTGACCGTGCCGGAGATTGTGGGAAGAGAGGTGTTCGCCGGCGGCAGACCGGTCACGACCGCTGTCTGGCTCGAAGTTGCGCTCGCCGAGCCGTGGGAGTTGGAGGCGGTGACCACGACGCGGATCGTCGAGCCGACGTCGCCGAGCGCGAGAACGTAACTGCTCGAGGTCGCGCCACCGATGTCCGCGCAGATGGCGCCCGAGGCGGTGCAGCGATCCCAACGATAGGCGTACGCGGTCGGAGAGCCCGTCCAGGAGCCGTTCGAGGCGGAAAGTGTCTGGCCCTGCTTGACCGTGCCGGAGATAGTGGGAAGGGACGTGTTGACGGGCGTGCTCCCAACTGGAGCTTTGACGACCTTGAAGGAGAGCGTCTTGCTGCCCGAGTCGGCCGAGAGCCCGAGCTTGTAGCTGCCGAGCTTGATCGCCTTGCCGGCAAAGAGCTGCTTGACCGTCTTCGTGTAGGAGCCCTTGAAGCTTCCCGTCTTCCTGACGCTCTTGACCGTCTTCCACTTCTTGCCGCTCTTGATGGTGATCGCGTAGCCGAAGCTCGTGCTCGTCGCCTTGAACTTGCAGACCAGCTTGACCGAGCTTGCCTGGGCGCTGCTGAAGCTCGTCTTGGTGAGACGCGCGGAGAGCTTGGCGCTGGAGCTGGTGCCGGAAGCCGTGCCGGCGAGCACCAGCACGAAGACGGCAGCGAGCAGAAGCTTGCGGGCGAGAGAGGGCAGACGGGTCACTTTCCACCTCCGGTGGCGTTGGAAGAGAGCTTCGAGGGCGACCTTACGCAGACCGGATTATCTTCGACTTCGAAGCGGAAAGCGATATCCGTAGATCAAATCGGCAAAGCGGGAGCCGGGCGCCTTGTGAGGCGCCCGGCCTTTTCCCCCAGTTTCCCGCTAAGGCCCTAGGGCAGCCCGGTCACCACGACCGGAGCGACGCTGGTGGGCAGCGCCGGCGACCCCATCTGGCCGTAGTTGTTCGAGCCCCAGCACTCGACGCTGCCTGCATTCATGGCGCAGGAGACGCCGTTGTCGTCGTTGTCCGAGCCGCCGGCGCTCACCTCCGTGACACCGATAGACGTGGTGATCGCGCTCACCGGATTGGAGCTGTCGTCGAGGGTGTCGTTTCCCAACTGGCCGGTGTCGTTGTAGCCCCAGCAGTACGCGTCGTTGTGGTAGAAGTGGAACAGCGTTCCGGTCACATACGAGACGTAGGCGCAGACGTGCTCCGGGCCCACGCTCACTGTCTGGGCGCCCGTGAGCAGCGTGCCCGATGGGGAGGTGCCAGATAGGTAGACCTGGACCGGCTGTAGCTTGTCCGGCGAGGGCAGCGAGGCTCCGTTGCCCAGCTGCCCGTCGTAGTTGTGGCCCCAGCAGTAGGCGTAGTAGCTCGAGTCGACCGCGCAGCTGGCGTCCGAGCCTGCGCTCACCGACGTCGCTGGTAGGAAGGAGGTTCCGGTGCCGTTCCACTCCCAGACCTCCATTGGGTAGAGGCTGGAGGCATTCGCGGAGTCGAAGCCGAGCTGGCCGTAGGAGTTGTCGCCCCAGCAGTAGGCGTAGCCGCCGGCGACCGCGCAGCTGTGGTACTCGCCGGCGCTGACCTGTGTGACGCTGGTGAGGTTACCGATCCCGCTTACGCCCTTGACCTGCAGCGCGAGCGAGCTGTTCGAAGTCGAGTTGATACCCAACTGACCTTCGGCGTTGTAGCCCCAGCACCAGGCCGTGTTGTCGGACTTGACGGCACAGGTGTGCGACCCGCCGGCGCTCACCTGAGTAACACCGGTGAGAAAGGTCGAGCTACCCGTCTTTACCTCGATCGGGGTCGTGCTGGCCGCGGAAGAGGAAGCGGGCAGCGTGATGCCGTCGCCGAGTTGGCCGTCGTAGTCGGCGCCCCAGCACCAGACCGTGTTGTCGGACTTGACAGCACATGTGTGGAAACCGCCGGCGCTCACCTGGGTGACTCCGGTGAGGAAACCGCTGCCGCCCCCGCCTTTCACCTTCACCGGGGTCGAGCTGTCGGTGGTGCTGCCGTTGCCGAGCTGGCCGTCGTTGTTGCGGCCCCAGCACCAGACCGAGCCGTCGCTGGAGTCAATGGCGCAGACGTGCTCGCCGCCGACGCTCACATGGGCGGGCGTCGTCCACGAGCCGGAGACGGTGAGCGGCGTCTGGCTTGACCCGATCTTGCCCGTTCCGAGCTGATCGACGGAGTTGTCGCCCCAGCACGTGATCGTGTGGTCGGAGATCAAGGCGCAGTTGAAGTAGTCACCGGAGTCGAGGACGCTGGCGCTGGCGATGCTCCCGGCGACGACCGGATAGCTGAGATCGCTGTTGCTGGGCGAGGGGTTGCCTCGCTGGCCCCAACCGTTGTTGCCCCAGCAGTCCACGCCGCCCGAGACCAGAGCGCAGGTATGCCACTTGCCGGTGCTGACGGCGGTGGCTCCGGTAAGGTGACCGGTCCCGTTGTTGAGAGCGACAACCTCCTGCGGAACCCTCGTGGCGCTGCCGCTCGTCCCCGTCCCGAGCTCGTAGTAGCTGTCCTCGCCCCAGCACCAGACCGTCCCCGGGTCATTGGCACTGCTCGCGCTGATCACCGCGCAGGCATGAACCTGACCCGCGCTCACGCTGCTCACGGTCGCCCCCAACAGGCTGAAATTGGCTACTTGTACGGGGTTGTACTGGTCATTCGAGCTGGAGTTGCCGAGCCCCCAGTTACCGTCGTAGCCCCAGCAGTAGGCGTTGCCGCCCGCGACGGCGCAGGTGAACTGGTCGCCCGCGCTCACCTGGGTGACGTTCGGGAACAGCGTGGGTACCGGAGGAGTAGACCGGAACCGGGTTGGCGATCCCGTTGGAGTTCGTCGTGCCGTTGCCCAGCTCGCCCGAGCCGTTATAGCCCCAGCACTCGAGCGTCCCGCCCGTGAGCAGGGCGCAGGTGTGGATGTTGCCGGCGCTTACCTGGGTAACGCCTGTGAGCGGCGTCGTGCCGGACGAGTAGACCTGCACCGGAGTGTTGCTGTCGGCTGCGGGCAGCGTGGCGCCGTTTCCTAGCTGGCCGTACTCGTTCGAGCCCCAGCACTCGACGCTTCCACCCGACAGGATGGCGCAGGCATGCTCGCCGCCGACGCTCACCTGGACGGCGTTAGTGATTCCCGAAACCAGGACCGGAGTCGCACTGGTGGTCGTCGAGCCGTTCCCGAGCTGACCGTGCTCGTTCTCGCCCCAGCACTCGACCTTGCCGTCGGAGAGGACGGCACAGCTGCTCTCGCCGCCGGAGCTGACGCTCTTGACGATCGGCGAGACCGCTGAGGTCTGCGCCGAGGTGGCGCCGGCGGAGCCCCAGATGTTGGTCGCCGTGACGACCACGCGGATGGTCGAGTCGTCGTCGGCGTTGACCAGGGCATAAGTGCCCGAGGTGGCGCCGGAGATGGCGCTGCAGCTCGTGCCGGAGCTGTTGCAGCGCTGCCACTGGTCGGCGTAGGAGGTCGGGGAGTTGCTCCAGGAGCCGTTCGAGGCGGTGAGCGTCTGCCTCTCCTTGACCGTGCCGGAGATGGTGGGAAGGGAGGTGTTCGCAGGAGCGGTTCCGGTCGGGGTCGTACCGCCGCCGCCTCCTCCTCCACCGCCGCCTCCGCCACCACTCGACGAAGCCTTTTTGACGGTGAAGCGGAGCGTCTTGCTGCGCGAGCCGACCGAGAGCTTGAGCTTGTAGCTGCCTAACTTCACCGCCTTGCCGCCGAAGAGCTTCCTGACGGAGATCTTGCAGGCACCCTTCTTCGCGCTCTTCGTGCCGCTCTTGACCGCCTTCCACTTCTTCCCGTTCTTGATCGTGAGCTTGTAGGCGAAGCTCGTGACCGAGCTCGGGAAGCTGCAGACGAGCTTGACCGAGCTCGCCTGGGCGCTGGTGAAGCTCTTCTTGGTCAGACGGGCCGAGAGCTTGGCACTCGACGTGGTGCCGGACGCAGTGCCGGCAAGCACCAGCACGCAGACGGCAGCGAGAAGAAGCTTGCGGGCGAGAGAGGGTAGGCGGGTCACTTTCTACCTCCGGTGGCGTTGGGAAAGAGCTTCGAGGGCGGCCTCGCGCAGACCGGATTATCTTCCGTTTACGGAGCACTTTCCAGAGGAACGCACGCGAGCCCCGTTCCGCCGGAATCCGTTCCCATGCCTGGCACCGGGACAGTGCCGATGGGACCTGTCCAGGGCGGGAAAAGCCTGCTCAGGCAAGTCCGTGTGCCGAATGTGTAAAAAGCGGTCGGCCGCTCGGCCGTGTCCCGGGCGGGCGCGTCCGGATCGACGAAATCCCTGCAAATCGATGAGGCACCTAGTTTCCCCCGGACAGGAAGCCCAGAGCCATGTCCCGGTGCCAGGCACAGGGACAGGTGCCGCGCAGACATGCCCCCGCCCGGTAAACACCTGCTAAACGCGGAATTAAGGCGATCAAACGGCCGCTTGTGCCCGCGCTCCGCGAAGATACGGTCATGCGCATCATCGCCGGCAACAAAAAAGGGGCGAGGATCTTCGCGCCCAAGGGGCGCTCGACCAGGCCCACCGGCGACCGCGTGCGCGAGGCGGCCTTCCGCCTGATCGGGCCGGTGGACGGCGCCACGGTGCTCGATCTCTTCGCCGGCTCGGGCGCCATGGGGCTGGAGGCGCTCTCGCGCGAGGCGGCCCGCGCGGTCTTCGTGGAGTCCGATCGCGACGCCTGCCGCGTGATCGAGCGCAATCTGAGCAAGCTCGGCCTGAGCGGCGCCGAGATCGTCTGCATGGACGCCCGCCGCGCACTTGCGGCCGATGCGGCGGCGGGTAGGCGATACGATCTGATCCTGGTCGATCCGCCTTACGAGGACTATCGACAGTTGCAGAGGACACTTGCCATCTACCTGCCCCGGCTTGTCGAGGCCAACGGCGTCGTCGTGGTCGAGACCGAGAGCCGCCTCGAGCCCGAGCTGCCGCTCGCTCTGCGCACGAGTCGCACCTACGGCTCGGCCCGCCTGACCGTCTACGACGGGAATCGCCCGTGAGCGCGACGCACCCCGTCGTCGCCATCTGTCCGGGCAGCTACGACCCGGTCACCAACGGGCACCTGGACATCATCCGCCGCGCCGCGACGGTGTTCGACCACGTCATCGTCGGCGTCATCGTCGAGCCGCATCACAAGCAGACGCTGTTCCCGGTCGAGGAGCGGATCGCCTTTCTCGAGCGGGCGCTGGCCGGCGTGGCGAACGTCGCGGTCGAGGCCTTCGACGATCTGGTCGTGGACTTCGCCCGGCGCTGCGGCGCGCGCACGATGGTCAAGGGGCTGCGGGCCATCTCCGACTTCGAGTGGGAGTTTCAGATGGGTCACCTCAACCGGACGCTCGCGCCCGAGCTGGAGACCGTCTACGTGATGGCCGGGCCCAAGTACAGCTTCGTCTCCTCGAGCGGCGTCAAGGAGATCGCCTCCTTCGGCGGCGACGTCTCGGAGTTCGTGCCGCCGGCGGTTGCGGCGCGTTGCCACGAGATCTACGGCAACGGCGGTGGTACGGGGGAGAGTTGAGCCGGTTTTCGCGCCGCGCCTCGTGCAGGGCCGCCGCCGGCGAGTGCTCGAACACGATGGAGGAGATCGACCTTCGCGCAGGAAGAACCTCAGCAATCGGAGCGGCGGTAAACTCTTCGGAGACTGATAACCATGGACATTCTCGTCCTCATTGACAAGCTCGACGATCTGGTTCACAACGCCAAGCAGGTGCCTCTGACCGACCAGGTGCGCATCGACCGCGAGGAGATCTACGACGTCCTCGACCAGATGCGCGCGACCATCCCCGAGGAACTGAAGCGGGCCCGCTGGATCGTCAAGGAGCGGCAGGACATGCTCGCCGAGGCCAACCGCGAGTCGGACCGCATTCTCGGCGAGGCGCGCGAGCAGGCGGTTGTACAGGCTTCGCAAACCGAGATCGTCAAGCTGGCCGAGCACCAGGCGCTGGAGATCGTCGAGGAGGCCCGCCGCCAGGCGCGCCAGACCAGGCTCGAGATGGAAGACTGGGCCGACTCGATCCTCTCGACGCTCGAGGTCAACCTCGACAAGTTCCTCACCGCCGTCAAGCGCGGCCGCGAGCGCCTGCACGAGCGCTCGCAGGAATCGGTCGTCGCCGGCATCGGCCCGATCGACGAGCCCGACAGCTACCAGTAGCCTCGACCAAAGCTGCCTTCCGACCGGTTCCGCACCGGTTGTTCCACGTGCTCGGAGCGAGCGCGGCGCACGGCTCGTCGAGGCGCTCGTTGCGCCGGCGCGCCGGGCGAGATCGACGGATGATCTGGCCTTGACCTTCACGCTGCGTCAAGCTTCAAGCTAGATTCCGTCATGGAAGGAGAGCGCGACAACCTCATCCCGATCGGGCGCTTCGCGTTCCTGAGCCGGCTCAGCCGGCGGGCGCTGCGCTTCTACGACGAGCGTGGGCTGCTCGAGCCCGCCTTCGTCGACGACTGGACGGGCTATCGCTTCTACTCGGCTCGATCAGCTCGCCACGGCCGACACGATCCGCGAGCTGCGCGAGGTCGACCTGCCGCTCGACGAGGTGAGAGTGGTACTGGCGGATCCCGCCCGGCTCGACGAGTTGCTCGACCGGCAGGAGGCGAGGCTGTGTGAGCGCGCTGCCGAGTCGGAACGGGCTCTCGCTCTCCTTCGCAAGCTACGTGAGAAGGAGGAACCAGTGACTCTGTCTATCGAGCTCCGTGAAGTGCCCGCGCTGCGGGCGGCATGTGTCGAGCTGCACACCGCGCTCGACCGGATCGGCCCGGACTGCGAGCAGGCGATCGGCAGGTTGATGACGGCATTCGGCCCCGCCGGTGTGACGCCGGTCGGCCCGAACTTGATCGGTTACCCGGAAGAGGATTTCGATCCCGAGTCGTTCCTGGCCCTGATCGGCTTTCCGGTCGCCAGCGATCTGCCGGTCGAGTCGGGCTTGAAGATGGTCGACTTCGCCGCTGGCCGCGCGGCGGTCGGGACGCTGGTCGGACATTACGACGGGCTCTCCCGGGCCTGGCGCGATGTGCACGCCTGGGTCTCCGAGCAGGGGCTGCAGATCAGGGCGATGCCCTACGAGCTCTACCGGGTCGGTCACATGCAGGCCGTCTCGCCGACCGAGTTCGAGACGGACATCGTGGTCCCGGTCTCCTAGCTCTTCTCAACGCCTCGGGTAGGGCTGGTACCGGCCCTACCCGCTGCTAACCTGAGCGTATGACCACCTTCGACCTTAGGCGGCTTCGCCTGCGGTCGGGCGAGGAGCACCGCGAGGCGGTCGAGATCGAGCTCGAGCCGCTTGTCTACGGCGGCCAGAGCTATCTCCCGCTGCCGGAGACGGTTGTTGCCGAGCTGACCATCAACCGCGCCGCCAGCGGCACCGTCTTCCGACTGCGCTTCGAGAGTCGGATGATCGGGCCGTGCTATCGCTGCCTGAACGAGGCCGAGTTCCGCGAGCGGATCGTCGCCAGCGAGTACCAGGACGCCGATCCTAACGCGGACGAGGAGCTGCTCACGCCCTACCTCGAGCGTGGCCTGCTCGATCTCTCGGCCTGGGCGCGCGACGCGGTGGCCCTGGCGCTGCCCGAGACGATTCTCTGCCGTCCCGACTGCGCCGGGCTCTGCCCGGAGTGCGGGCTCGACCTCAACCTTGAGCCGCATAAGCACCAGCAAGAGCACGTCGACTCGCGTTGGGCGGCGCTCGAGCAACTGCGCAACGAGCTCTAGAGCCTATCCCGCTAGGCTCCCACGCCCGATGCGGCCGCTTCGCGGCGCCAGTGACCGCCCGAACCGCTCGTCGCACTACCAGTGCGCCTTCGCGGCCCGTCCGGCCCCTGGCATCCACGCATCGACCACTTCGACCGCGGCTTCCTAACGGGATAGGCTCTTAGTCGGCTCCGCCTACCGACCCGATCCCCTTTTTTGGCTCAACCGCACCCGGGCTTGTGCCGATGATCTCGCGTATCTACTCGGAAGTAATCGAGGGAACGGAGAGGTCATGGATCTGAGCATCGAGCGACGAGAGTTGGAGTCCGAGCGATTGATGACAATCGAGCTGACGACTACCGACGAGCGCTTCGAGGCCGATCTGTCTGCCGCCTTCGGGCGCATCGGCGAGACGTTGACCGAGGCCGATGCCGTCTTCGCGGGGCCGGGCATCTGCGCGCGGCCGAAGCGCAAAACCCCTGCGGGGCGGATCACGCTGATCGTGGGCATCCCGTTCGAGGGCGAGCTGGAGCCCGGTCCGGGCATGAAGATCATGGATTTGAAGGGCGGCAGCGCGCTTGTCGGCACCTTGCACGGTTCTTACGAGCAGCTTCCGGAAGCGTGGCTGGAGATGAACGGCTCGCTGGCCAAGTCCGAGCGGCCGCGGCCGAAGACGGTCCCCTACGACCGCTTCCTGCGCAGCATGGTGAACGTCGTGAACTCCGACGAGCTGATCACCGAGCTCGTCATTCCGCTGGCCTGAATCGGGCGCGCGATCCCTGTCGAGGAGGGCGGGGACTTGAGTTGTGATACGTCCGTCCACCGTCGGCTGTTGCCAGGCCGAGGCGCACTACAGTGGACCGGAGACAAATGCCCAACCACGTCAGCACAGCACGAGGCGAGAATCTCCTCGCCGGTCTCGATGGGAGGTAGGTTGGCCTGAGATGGGACGGGCAAGCGGAGAACAGCACCGCGCGGCAGCACAGGCGCGCAGTATGAGGAGCGAGCCGATGGCAGCCACCGACGACCCGAGCTCGCAGCGGTTCTACCATGGCACACGGGCCGACCTGAAGCCGGGAGACCTGATCGAGCCCGGCTATCGCTCTAACTTCGGCAAGCGCAAGCAGGCAGGCTACGTCTACCTGACCGGCAGCCTGGATGCAGCCGCTTGGGGGGCTGAGCTGGCGCTCGGCGAAGGTCCCGGCAGAATCTACACGGTGGAACCGGCCGGCCCGGTTATGGATGACCCCAATCTGACGGACAAGAAGTATCCGGGTAATCCGACGAAGTCATACCGCTCGCGGGAGCCGTTGCGGGTCACGGGCGAGTGCACGGATTGGCAGGGACACTCCCCGGAAGCGGTCCAGGCCATGAAAGACAGAATTGCCGGCCTTGAGCCCCTCGAGGGCTCGTAGGGCGCCATCTCGAGCCATCTCAGCGCGTGCGGCGAGCTGGGTCATCGACCTGCGCCGTGGTGGTGGCGCGCCGCTGTGTGCCAGATGGTTCGTCCGCAACACGACGGCCCATTCGCGTTCGTCCGCGGAGCCCATCTGACGGAGCTGCGTCAGCACGAGGAGGTAGCTGACGCGGTGGAGGTTCTTTAGGTTCGCTCGCCGGTCTTAGGCGGCGTTCTTCACCTCGCGCGGTCGCTTCCGAGGGCGTGGAATCCTGGCTGTCTCATAGACTCAGCAGCAGATGCCCGATCGAAACGAGATCCTCGCCTTTCTGGGCCTGCCGGCCGACGCCACCGCCTTCGAGATCGAGCAGGCCTGTGCCCGGCGCCTCAAGTCGGCCGGCGAGCGCCTCGCCGCCGGTGACGAGAGTGCGCGGGTCGAGCTGGCGGCACTCAACGAGGCCCACGCCCGGCTCACCGGCTACAGCCTCGATCGGCAAGAAACAAGCTCCAGTGCGGGCAGCGGCGCTGACTCGGCGGTCAGCCTGGAAGAGCCGCACATGCCCCCGCCGGCCTGGTGGGAGGCCTACCTGGCGCTGCTGTTGTCGCTCGCCTCGGCTACCGCGCTCGTAGCGCTGGCCGCCGACCTGCCGCACATCTACCGGAAGGGAGGATTCCTGATTCCGCTGGGACTGTTCCTCTCCTTCGCGCTGCTCTCGATCCTCGCGACGATGCTTGCCGAGAACGAGCTACGCCATGGTCGGCGCGTGCGCCTGCTCGGCAGAAGAGGGCTCGAGAGCGAGCGCGAGTCGGTCAGCCTGCGCTTTTACTCCGCCTGGCTCGCGAACCTGCTCAGCCGTACGGCGCGCTGGCTGATCCTGCCCGCACTGGTCGCCATCCTCTTTCTCAACTTCGCTTCGCTCACGGGGCACTGGTCGCTCAGGCACTGACCCCCGGGAGCGAGTCGCGGGCGCTCTTCCTCACGCCGCGAGGTCCGCTGATCGTGCCGCGCGAGCCTCGCAGGTGCCGTGAGGTCGCTCTCCTCGCCCTTCCGGTGTGTACACTACGCGGCCGGTTATGGCTGTCCCGAAGCGAAAAACCTCCAAGACCAGACGCGACAAGAGGCGCACGCACCAGAACCTCGAAGTGCCGCGCCCGAACGTCTGTCCGGTCTGTCATCAGCCCAAGCGTCCGCACCACATGTGCCCGACCTGCAAGCACTACCGTGATCGTGAGGTCGAGCCGCTGCGGGTCGAGGCGCCCTAGCCGCCCGGCGCGGGCCGGCGCGCCGCTATCTTCCGCTCGACGGGACTGAGCCGGAAAGCACGACATGTCCAGGCCGATTCGCATAGCCGTTGACGCCATGGGTGGCGACGAGGCCCCCGAGGCGATCATCGCCGGCGCGCTGCAGGCCGCCAGCGACGAGATCGAGCCGATTCTCGTCGGCCGCCTGGGAATCGACCCCAAGGGCCTGGCGCACGTAGTCGCCGACCAGGTGATCGAGATGCAGGAGAAGCCCAGCAGGGTCGTGCGCACGAAGTCGCGCAGCTCGCTCGTGGTCGCTCACAGGCTGGTCGCGGAGGGGAAGGCCGACGCGGTCGTCTCGGCCGGTAACACCGGCGCCATGCTGACCGCGGGCCTTGTCGTCTTGCGTCGCCTGCCCTGGATCAAGCGCCCGGCGATCGCGGTCGTGGTGCCTTCCCGGCACGCGCCCTACGTGCTCATCGACGGCGGCGCGAACGCCGACGCCCGTCCCAGGCAACTGCTCCAGTTCGCGCACATGGGCACCGTCTTCGCCGAGGAGATCCTCCAGCTGAAGAATCCGAGCGTTCGCCTGCTCTCGATCGGCGAGGAGCCCGAAAAGGGAAACGAGCTCGTCATCGCCGCTCACAAGCTGCTCGCCGCTAGCGGCCTCAACTTCGCCGGCAATGCCGAGGGCCGGCTGCTGCTCGAGCACCCCGCCGACGTCGTCGTCTGCGACGGCTTCACCGGGAACGTCGCCCTGAAGACGATCGAAGGCACGGCCCGCTCGATGTTCCTGGCGCTGCGCGACGCGGCCGAGCAAAACCCGCGCAGCAAGCTCGCGGCGCTGATGCTGCGCCCGGCGCTTCAGTCGGTGCGCAGTCAGTTCGACCCCGACACCTACGGCGGCGCCTATCTGCTCGGACTGCGCGGACTGTCGGTGATCGCCCACGGCGACTCCGGGCCGGGCGCGATCGCCAACGCCATTCGTCTGGCCGCGCGCGGCGTCGAGCACCAGATCGTGCAACGCATAGCCGAGCGCATGCCGTCCCGCGTGGTAGCATCGGCGCGCCCTTCGAACTCGACGGAATGAGGTGACATGGCAGCATCGCGTGAAGAAGTCTTCGGACGTGTCAAGGAAGTCCTTGTTGAGCAGCTTGGTGTCGATGAGAGTGCGATCACCGAAGAGGCGTCTTTCCAGGAGGATCTCGACGCCGACTCGCTGGATCTGGTCGAGTTGATCATGGAGCTCGAGGATTCTTTCGACATCAAGATCTCGGACGAGGATGCACAGAAGATCCAGACCGTCGGGCAGGCCGTCGAATACGTCACAGCGCACCAGAAGTAACAAGGCGCCTGAAGGTCATGAGGCTCTCCGCAGGCTGATCGAAGCCCTGCCGGCGGAGGAGCTCGAGCACGTCTTCACCCATTCCTCGTGGGCGCCCGACCGTGCGTCCTCGTACGAGCGGCTCGAGTTTCTCGGCGACAGCGTGCTCGAGCTGGCCACGGCCAGGGCGCTCTACGAGCGCTACCCGGACTTCAGCGAAGGGCGGATGGCGAAGATCCGCTCGCACGTCGTCTCGCGCGCCAGCTGCGCCGAGATAGCGCGCGAGCTGGGCTTGGGCGAGGAATTGCTCAGGTACGGACAGGGAGTGTCCGAGGCGGAGCTGACGCGCCTGGCCGCGAACCGCAACGTGCTCGCCGCCCTGCTCGAGGCGGCGCTGGCGGCGGTCTATCTGAAGTTCGGCTTCGAGCCGGTCGAGGACGCGATCGTGGCCGCCTTCGACAGTCGCATCGAGTACGCGATCACCGGTCACGTCGATTTCAAGACCGAGCTGCAGGAGGCGCTGGCCAGGCGTGGCCGGCAGGTCGTCTACGAGGTGCTCGACGCGGTCGGCCCCCCGCACGAGCGCACCTTCACCTGCGCGGCGCAGGTGGACGGCGAGCGCATGGGCGAAGGCACCGGCTCGACCAAGAAGGCAGCCGAGCAGGCCGCCGCCAAGCAGGTGCTGGAGCGGCTCGAGCTCGGCGCCGGAGACTAGCTTTCCGAACTGAAGCCGGCCGACCCGGCCTCTGCTCCGGGGCTGATCGGGAAGCCCTCGGAGTTCCAGCGCGGTGGTCCCACGGGCTGTTGGGGCTGACTTCTGATCGTCCGGATGAGTATTCGGCGCTGGCTGCGCGGCACCATGTACTCGAAGCGGTATCGCTCAACCTCCGTTCCCAGCTTAATCACCGAGAACAGCGGCGACTGCTTTGTGGAGGTGATCTGCGAGAGCTCTGTGTCGACGAGCACTACGGCTCCAGAACGGAACACGAGGCGCTTGTTGGTCGCGATCAAGAAGCCTCTGGCAGGGCGCTTGCCCTTGCGGACAAGCCGCGCCTTAAAGAGGTGTAGGACATGTTCATCCGGCAAAGTGTGCTGCATCACGAGCGTTGCGAGCCGCCACCTCGAAGTACGGCGGGAATACGTGAGCGCGCTGACGAAGAACATCGCGCCGGGGATGAGAACTAGCCCGCCCATGTGGGCGGGCACCGTGCCTAGCGCGACGAGCACGGTGACTGCCGTCCAGAAGATCAGCCCGGCGCGCGCCGGGTACCAGGAGACCGCGCGATCGATGGCGGCCCGGCGAGCGCTCAGCTCGGAATCAATCCAGGTTTCGGGCGCTCCGATATCAACAGCGGCAAGCAAGCGTTTGCCGTCCTTGAAGCGCGTGCTTTCGAGTTCGAGGTAGGAACCATCGCGATCCCAGATCGCACGCACAGCTTCCCCGATCTTGATCACCAATGCCGCATTCGAAATGTCCACGCCGGTCTGCTTCCCGTTCGAGTAGACGACGCTCAACCTCGAGGGGCTGAGGAAGGCCCCGCATTTGCGATGCCGGTGTCCATAAGCGTTCTTGAACGCGAAGCGTCGTCCGCTCGGCGCCTGTCGCGGGCGATCTGGGAGAGGTGAGAGCCCCCGGGGGTTGGGTACTCCGCGTGGCGCCAGCATCAATGTCGTCGGGAGCATCTGGCGGACAGCTTCCGCTACTTGCTCCGGTTGCAGTTTCAGGCCTTCCTGCAACAACGCCTGCTCGTCGAAGGGGCGTGCCGAGTCCAGTTCGGCGATCGCGTATCTCGTCAGCCGCCCTGGGATCGCCTCGACGCCGGTGAGCCCGATCTCACGTTTCTGGATCAAATCAGCGATCTCCTCACGAGTGGGACCGTGCTCGGCCATCTCGTCCAGTACGCGAAGGCCGATCTCGACCGCCTGTGCCGCGTTCTCGGTTCTGGGATCGCTCCAGAGGGTTGAAATGGACAATGGTCCTGTTTGCGTCTCCTCGCTCCACCCGACTTGGTAGCCGAGACCGTGCTTGACTCTAAGCGCGTTCAGCAGCTTCTGACGGAGCAACTCCAGCGCCACGGTCGAGACCTGGGAGTGAGGCCGCACGAACTGAAACGCCAGGAAGTTGTCCGGTCCGGTTGCGATGGCCGGGAAGGTCAAATGGGGTAGTTGCTGCGGTGTGATCGCGGGCGACTCGGTGCCGGCCGGGAATGGAAGCTCCAGTTGCACAGAGGGTTCCCAGTTCATCCAGACGGCGACTCTCGTCTTGTTCAGATGGAGGAAGGTCCACTCCTGGGTTTCAGCTAACTCCAGCCAGCTCAGTCCGAGCTGCGGGAAGCCCATCAAGCCGTGTTGCTGGGCACCGAAGCGAAGTGCAAGCGCCCGGTTAAGGGGGTGCCCGTCGGAGTCGCCCTCGGCGCGAAGAATGCGTTTCTCGACCTCGAAGCGCTCGCGTGGAAGCTGCGCGATGCGCTCGGTAACGGAGCGGACAAAGGAGAGACATTCCTCGGGAGTTTCGGTGGCGTAGCTGAGAAGCATCAGGGTGCTGTTGACCATGCCGCTCGTGCGAGCCAGTTCGGAACCCCTCGAAGGCAAGATGAGGTGCTCGACGAGGTGGGCCACTCCTGCAATGTCCAGTCGCTCATCTGCTCGTCCGGCCCGGAAGGCGAGACCGATCCGATAAGGACCGGAAAAGTACGGCATCCAGAGAACCGGGATCTCGTTGTGATACGCGAGGGAGGCGGGGGGGCGTTCGAACATCAGGAGACACATCGGTCAACTCCAGCCGTTGCTCTAGACCCATTTGACAGTCGGGCTGGTGCCGCCGGGGCGCCGTCCTGCGCGCCCGTCAGACTTGCCCTCGCATGCATGCGCTCGCAGCTATTCGCCGGGGCAGCTTTGCCCTACCTTCCTGCGCCCCGCGCGCGGTCGCCGGAGGTGCCCGCTGCACCTGAAGACGATCAAGATCAAGGGCTTCAAGTCCTTCCCCGACCCGGTCGAGGTGCGGCTGGAGCCGGGCGTGGCCGTGGTCGTTGGGCCCAACGGCTCGGGCAAGTCGAACATCTCGGATGCCATCGTCTGGGCGGCCGGCTCGCTGACTCCGAGCGAGCTGAGGGCCGAGAAGCCCGACGACGTGCTCTTCGCCGGCGGCGCCGAGCGTCCGGCGGTCGATTCCTGCGAGGTCGAGCTGGTCTTCGACAACACGGCCGGCGACGGGCCGCTCGACTACAGCGAGCTGGCGATCACCAGGCGCCTGCAGCGTGGCGGTGAAGGTCAGTACCTGGTCAACAGAGTGCCGGTGCGCCGCATCGACCTGGTTGACCTCCTCTCCGACCTCGGTCTCGGCCACGGCATGCACTCGATCATCGGTCAGGGTCGAGTCGACGAGGTGCTGACCTCCCGCCCGGCCGACCGGCGGGCGCTGATCGAGGAGGCCGCCGGGCTGGGCAAGTTCAAGCGCCGCCGCCACCGGGCCGAGCTGAAGCTGGCGCGCGTCCAGGCCCAGGTCGAGCGCGCGCACGATGTCGAGGCCGAGGTGCGCAAGCACCTGCGCCCGCTGGCGATGCAGGCCAGCGCGGCCGAGCGGGCGGAGAAGCTGCGCGGTCAGATCGCCTCGCTGGAGGCGAGGATCGCGCGGCTCGACCTGGCCTCGGTAGCGGAGCGGTGCGCCGAGACCGAGGCGCGCCGGGCACTCGTGCTCGAGGCGCAAACGCAGGCACGCAGCGAGCTCGAGCGCCTGCTGGGCGAGCGGGAAGAGGCCGAGCAGGAGCTGGCCGATGTCGCCGGAAGTCGCGAGGCGGCTCTGGCCGGGCTCTATCGCCTGCGCGGCGCGGTCGAGCGGGTCGAGCTCAGGCGCGAGGTGGCGGAGGGACTGGCCGAAGGGCTCGCCGCTCTGCTCGCTCGCAGCCGCGAGAGTGGCTCGGTCGAGGATCGAGCGAAGCTCGAAGAACTGGAACTAGCGCTTGCCGGCGCCCGGCGCGAGCTGGAGCAGGCCGAGGCCGGCGAGCGCGAATGCGAACGGCTTCTGCGCCAGAGCTTGAGCGAGCTGGCGAGCCTGGAGCGGATCGAGCTGGCGCGGCTCGAAGCCGAGTCGCGCGCACTGCTCGAGCAGCGAGCGAAGGTGGAGAGCGACCTGGCTGCGGCCGCTTCGGCGCCCGAGGCGGCGGGCCGTGAGCTGGTCGAGCTGGCGGCGGCTGTCGAGAGACTCTCCTTGCGGCGAGAGTCGCTCGGCAGCTCGCTCGAGCGCTCGCGGGCGGAGCTGGCCGAGGTCGAGCAGCTCGAGCGAAGCGGCGCGCCGAGCTACCAGGAGCTGGAGCAGATCGAAGCCGCGGCGTCGGCTCGCGCGCGGTCGCGGGCACTGGAGTGCGACCGCGCCTGCGAGCGCGCCCGTCACGCCGCCGAGCGGCTGAGTGTGCTCGAGCGCTCGATCGAGGAGCGCGAAGGCATTCCGCCGGCCGCCAGGGCGCTGGCCGAGGCGGGCGAGCTACTGGCGCTCTCGCTGCTCGAGGTCGAGCCCGGCTACGAGCAGGCGGTGGCTGGGGCCCTGGCCTGGCGCGCCGCGGCCCTGATCGCGCCGGATCCCAAGCGTGGGCTCGAGTTGCTGGAAAGGGCGCGCCGCGAAGGGCTCGGCAACCTGGCAGTAGTGCTCGCCTCGGGCGAGGGCAGGTACGAGGCCGACAACACGCCGCCGCTCGCGGGGGCTCGTCCGCTCGTCGAGCTCGTCTCGGGCGACAGGAGGGCGCGGGCACTCCTCGACGGTGTCTGGCTGGTCGCGCTGGAGCGGTTGTCGGAGGCTCGCTCGGGAATCGTGGTCACGCTCGAGGGGCACGGCTACGACGCCGCGCGGGGCGAGCTCTGGTTCGCCGGCGGCGCGACCGAGGCGCTGATGCTGGAGCTCGAGGTCCGTCGCCGCACGCTTCAGAGCGAGGTGGAGCAGCTGTTCGGCGAGGCTGCCGGTGCAGAGAAGGTGCTCGCCGGCGCCGAGCGTGAGCTGAAAATCGCGCAGATGGCGCTCTCCGAGCTCGAGCCGGCACGGCGCCGGCGCCTGCTCTCGGCGGCCTTACTCGGTCGTCTCGCCGCCGCCGGCTCGCGCCTGGAACAGGCGCTGCAAGCCGCGGAGAGCTTTGCCGGCGCGCTGCGAGAGCCGCTCCAGAACAAGGTCGAGCTGAGCGGCGGGCAGGTCGCACGGCTGAGCGAGGATCTGCAGGCGCTGGCCGCCGCCGAGGCCGAGCTGCGCCAGGCGCTGGCTCTGGCTCGCGGGCGCCTGGCGGAAGCTCTTAGGCGCTCGGGCGAGAGCGATGTGCCCGAGCTCGGCGATCTGGTGCCCGAGCAGGTCGCAGAGCGCAGAGACGCGCTGGCGCGGCAGATCGCCGCGGCGGAGGTGGAGCTGGCGGAGGCCGCGAAGGTCGCGGGCAATGCGCGCGAGCGGGCGAATCTTGCGGCAGAGGCGCAGCTCAAGGCCCGCGTCGACCGCGCCCACCCGCCCGAGTCCTTCTGTGCCCGTCTGAGCGCCTGCGCCGAACGGCTGCTCGCCGCGCTGGCCGAAGTCGGCGGTCGGATCGAACGTCTGGAAACGCCTCTGCGCGAGCGGGTCGAAACGGGAGCGGCGCACGCCGGTGAGCTGGGCGCCACGCTACGGCGGCTCGGCGCCGAGGAGGCTGCGCTGCGCGACCGTACCAACGCGGAGGGCGAGCGGCTGGCGCAGGTGGGCGTCGAGCTGGCGCGTCTCGATTCCGAGCGCGAGGACGCCGAGCGGCGCCTGGGCGGCGGCGAGGTTGAGCCCGCCGAGGGCGACGACCGCGAGGAACTGACTCGGACGATAGAGCGCGGGCGGCTAAGGCTGGAGGAGCTGGGGCGGGTCAATCCGCTGGCCAAGGAGGAGTACGCCGAGGAAAAGCTGAGGCTGGAGGAGCTGGAGACGCAGCGCTCCGATCTCGAGCGCAGCCTGGCCGAGCTGGAGAAGCTCTGCGCCGAGCTGACCGAGACGGTAGAGCGCCGCTTCGCCGAGACCTACGAGCTGGTCGGCTCGACCTTCGAGGAGGTCGCCGCGACGCTCTTCCCGGGCGGCGAGGGCAGGCTGCGCCTGACCGAGCCCGAGCCCGACTCGGGCGAGGAGGCGGGCATCGAGATCGAGCTGCGCCCGGTGGGGAAACGCGTCAGCAGGCTCTCGCTCCTCTCCGGCGGCGAGAAGTCGCTCGGGGCGATCTGCTTCCTCTTCTCCCTCTTCCTCGCCCACCCGTGCCCCTTCTACCTGCTGGACGAGGTCGAGGCGGCGCTCGACGACGCCAACATCGGCCGCTTCGTCGAGCTGCTGCGCCGCTACGCCGACCGGGCCCAGTTCGTCGTCATCACGCACCAGAAGCGCACGATGGAGGCCGCCGACCTGCTCTACGGCGTGACCATGGGCGGCGACGGCATCTCGCAGGTCGTCTCGCGCCGCACACCACGCGCGCCCGAGCTCGCGGTCGCCTAGCTTCCTCGGCCGGCGGGAGTAACGCCGAGGCGTCGGACGAGAGCTGAAGCCGCCTGACGCCGCTGGCGGCACGATCCTCTCCGGGTCTGTCCGAAGGACTATCCCCTCCGGGCTCGCACCACCAGCGGAGTCCCGAGAAACCTAGGCGAACGCGAGGTGGCGCTAGCAACCGCCGATAGCTTCCTCGGGAAGATACGCACTGCCGAGCCCCGTCTCCCGGAGCCCGACGAGAGGTGGGAGCTAGCCCACCTCTCGCATCATGTGCTCGATCGAGTCCACCTTCTCGCGCAGCGTGGCGAGATCGGACCGAATCGTCTTGACGTCGTCGCGCGTCTGCTGGGCGAGCTTCTCGTAGTCGGCCGCGATCAGTCGGTACTGCTCGCCGTTCTCGCCCTTCGCCTTCTCGACGGCGACGCTGGCGTTGCCCGCCACCACGGCCGATACAAGAGCGACGACCGCGATCACGACCACCGCGATGATTACTGCAAGGGGCCATCCCATCTCTACTTCCCTTCCTTTCCTCTTGGTTTCTCGAGGCTCAGCGTCGCCGCGGCCTCCGTTATCCGCTTCGGCGTCAGCAGCTCCGCGAACTCCGTCACCTCGTAGTAGCGAAGCGCCTTCCCTTCGGTGGAGACCTCGTGGTGCCCGACCACGAGGCCCGCCTTCTCCAGGATCTGGAGATGCATGTGCAGGAGCGGCCGGCTGATGCCCAGCTCGCGCGCCAGCTCGCTCACGTACGCCCGACGCTCGCTCAGCGCCGCGAGGACGCGGAGCCGATGGGGATTCGCCAGAGCACTGAGCATCTTCAGAAGCTGGTCGCCTTTCCGGTCTTCAGTCATGCTTCTCCTTCACGTGACAGAAAAACCTTACAGGTGGAGGCGGTACCCGTCAAGACGATGCGAGTGAGAATGGTGCGTCGCCTCAGAGAAGCGGCAGCTTGGCGGGCCCTCAGCGATTCCAGCGCTTGCGCAGCTGCCGGGCGGCGAGCTTCGGGCGCCGGTCGCGCGTGAAGACGCCCTTGTAGTTCAGTCCGGCGGGGCGGTGCTCGGCCTGGCCGGTCTTGAAGTCGCAGAGCGTCCAGACGTGTGCCCCGCAGACGAACGGCCGCTCCTCGGCGACCCGCAGCAGCTCGTCGAGCAGCTCGGCCTGGTACTCCTCGCTCCACATCTCGGCCGGATCGGCGTGGGCGCCCGGGATGGCGTCGGCGCCGATCTCGGTCAGGATGATCGGCTTGTGATGACGCCGGTGGACGGCATCGAGATCGGCCGCGAGGCGAGTGGCCGCCTCCTCGATCCGCCCCGGCAGCGTGTACCAGCCGAAATAGCGGTTGAGCGCGATCACGTCGCAGTGCTCGAGCGCGGGGTCGTCGGGCGTATTGCTGGCGAAGGTGGCCGGGCGGCCTGGATCGAGCGACCGCGACCGCTCCAGCAGCTCGCGGAGAGCGTCATCGGCCCCGGGCTGGGCGCCGGCCGGCTCGTTGGCGACGCTCCAGGCGATCACGCTCGGCCGGTTGCGATCGCGCTCGATCAACTCCTCGAGCAAGCGGAACGCCGTTTGCCGGCGTCGCTCGAGGCCCGGCTCGTGGAAGAACAAGCCCACCGCCGGAGTCTCGGCGATCACCAGTAGCCCGTAGCGGTCGGCCAGATCGAGCGCCTCCTCCGCATGTGGGTAGTGCGCCGTTCGGAAAGAGTTTGCCCCCGTCCAGCGCAGCAGCTCGAGATCGGAGACGGCGACCGCACTCGGCACGCCGCGTCCGCTGACGGGGAAGTCCTCGTGGCGGCCGAACCCGCGCAGGTGGATCGGTTCTCCGTTGAGCAGCAAGCGGTCGCCCTCGACCTCGACGCTGCGCATCCCGATCGGGAGCACGTAGCGGTCGACGACCTCGCCGGCCCGCTCGAGCTCGACGACGAGCGGCCCGAGGTGCGGATCGGCCGGGCTCCAGAGACGCGCCTCGCTCAGGCGCAGGTCCTCGCCGTCGGACACGACATCTCCGAGGCGCACGCGTAGTGCCTCCCCGCCGTGCTCGACTCGCACGGAGACGATCGCGCCCCGTTCCGCGAGAGCTGTCGCAACCGAGATTCGATCGATACCACCCTCCGGTACGCCGCAGATCTGAACCGCACGCTGTAGTCCCGCGTAGGGAAAGAAGTCGAAGCTCGTCTGAGGGTTGAAATCTCGCGTCCAGCCAGTTTCCGCTGAGGGCGGGAGCCCGCCCGGAGGAACCCGGTCGGGGAAGAGGCGCCGGTCGACTCTGACGACCAGGCGGTTACGCCCGGGCCGCAGACTTGTGCCGAGCTCGAAGGCGAATGGCAGTTGCCCGCCCTCGTGCTCGCCCAGGCGCTCTCCGTTCAAGAACACCTCTGCCAGGTAGTCGGCCGAGCCGATGCGGACGAACGTCCGGCCTGGCCAGGTCCGCGGCAGCTCGAACGATGTCTCGTACCAGGCGGGGCCGAGAGCGTCGCGGGCGCCGGCAAGCTGCTCATTCCAGCTTCCGGGCACCGCGATCAGCCGCCCGCCCGGAATGCCGTCCAGCCAACCCTCCGTCTTTCCGACGTCGTCGGGATCGAGCCGGAACTCCCATAGACCGGAGAGGTCGAGAACCGTCCGGAAGGTGTTCGTCTGCGGTCGCAGGACGCCCGTGGGCACCGAAGCAGTTTAAACCCGCCTGTCGCCGACTACCGCAGACAAGCAGGCGGCTCGCCGCAACATGCAGTTGCCACGGAGCCATCGTCCTGAAGGCCGGCCGGACGTTCGTGGAACCGGTTGACCTCGACTACGCTTGAGACCATGAGCCGGACCTGGTCGGAGCTGCTGGGCGAGCCGGAGAAGCCGGCCGAGACCGCCGAGGAGCGGCGCGGTTTCCTCTCGCGCTTGCGTGACTCGCTCGGCAAGAGCCGGCGCGCGCTCGTCGGGCAGATCGCCGCCGCCGCCTTCGACCCCGGCGACGAGCAGGCCTGGGAGCGGCTGGAGGAGGCTCTGATCGCCGGCGACGTGGGCGTGCGCGCCACCGCCGAGCTCGTGCGGCGGCTGGAGGAGCGAGTTGAGGTCGTCGATCTCGGCCAGGCGCTGGCGGAGGAGATCGCTCTTCTCATGGACCGGCCGGGCGGGCTCGATCTCTCCGGGCAGCCGAGCGTGATCCTCGTCGTCGGCGTCAACGGCACCGGCAAGACGACGACGATCGGGAAGCTGGCGCGAGTGCTGCACGAGCACGGCCGCAGCGTTCTGGTCGCCGCGGCAGACACCTACCGAGCCGCCGCCGAGGAGCAGCTCCAGATCTGGGCCGAGCGAGCCCAGGCCGACTTCGTCGGCGGCGAAAAGGGAGGAGACCCCGCCGCGGTCGCCTTCGACGCGATCGAGGCCGCCGCGGCGCGCGGGCGCGAGATCGTGATCGTGGACACCGCCGGGCGCCTGCACACGCAGACCAACCTGATGGAGGAGCTGGCCAAGATCCGCCGCGTCATCGCCGGCAAGTTGGAGGGCGCCCCGCAGGAGACGCTGCTCGTGATCGACGCCACCACCGGCCAGAACGGGCTGCAGCAGGCGCGCCTGTTCGCCGAGGCGGTCGGCGTGACCGGGGTCGTGTTGACCAAGCTGGACGGCTCGGCCAAGGGCGGTGTGGCGGTGGCGATCGCCTACGAGCTCGACCTGCCGGTGAAGCTGATCGGCCTGGGCGAGCAGCTGGACGACCTGCGCCCGTTCGATCCGGGAGATTTTGCGCAGGCGTTGGTGCGGGGGTAAGCGCGGCCGCGCGTTTTCTGGCACCTCCAGGGGCACCCCAGCGATAACGCTATCCAGAGCGGCCGCACGAATCTGTGGCGAAACGGCGCCGAAACTCGAACGGCTCGGCAGTGCCGGCGTAATGAATCGCCGGCTTCCCGGGATATAGGGACGTAGGATCGAACCCTTGGACGGAGGAGCCCGGATGAATCGCGATCCGAAGCAGTCAGGCGATCAGCTCAACGCGTTCCTGAAAGGCGGCGACCTGGTCGAGCAGTCGGCCCTCACCGGCGACGCGATCGAGAGTGCGCTGGACGAAATCGGCGCCGAGATCACTGGCCGGGCGCGGGTGACTTCTTGGCGGACGCGCTGGCTACCGACGAGCAAGCCCCGTGCAGCGCTGATGATCGGGTTTGCGGCGATAGGCATAGGCGCAGCTGTCGCGGGAGGCTCCCTCCTGCTGAGAGCGCACACGGGAGAGTTTCAGCCGACCCCACAGGAGATAGCCAACGTAGCCAAGACGAACCCAGAGAAAGCGAAGACACTGCAGTCGTACCTGGACATGGGTGGCCCGGGCGAAGACTTGAACCCCGCCGCACCCGATTTTCGTACTGTGGCGCTTCAGATCTCCTCCGACATCCCCTGGCCCGACGGGTACGAGTCGTGGCGCGATTCATTGATCTCCTTGGTGATCAGCCGTAGTGGAGGCGGAGAGATGACGACCGGCGCTCTGCACGGCTGGTTCGCCATGAGTTCCTTCTGCGCCTGGGTACAGGCCTGGCGCTATGCCGATAGCACGGGTAACAACGGTGCCGCGGCGCGCGCCGAGCAGGTGATCTCAGGGGCTCCCGGCTGGAAGGCCGTCACCGACGAGGATCCGCATCCCGATCCGACCGTTCCCGGCGACGGGGGCTCGACTCAGTCCACGCTGTTCGGATGGATGCTGCCGTATCGCGACGCGGTTCAGGCCGGTGATCGCGGTCGCGCCGAGCATCTCCTCGTGAGCTTTTATTACCAAGGCACGTGTCAGTTCTACGACCCGGATTGGAGAGCGCTCCTGACGGCGCATCGCGAGGCGTGGGGAGGGCTCTCACAGGCTCAGCTCGAGCAGAAGTACGCGCAATACCTCGCGAGCAGGACTTCGTGAGTAGACCGGTCGAACACCCGCGCGCGACCTTCGAGCAGCTCTTTCACGAAACGCGCACGGATCTACTCGCATACATCCTGCGCCGTTCCGGGAACGCCGAGGACGCGGCGGACGTGCTCGCCGAGACCTACCTGATCGCCTGGCAGAAACTGGATCGAGTCCCGAAAGACGCCCGGGCACGGCTGTGGCTATTCGGTGTCGCCCGCAACCTGCTGATGAAGGGCGCGAGCCGCCACCATTCCGCGAACGCCCTGGTAGAACGTCTGGCCAACGAGCTGCGCAGCGCCGATCCCGCTCGTTCGGCGGTCGAAGACGAGAGACGCGACGCCCTGCGCGCGGTGCTGGCGGCGCTCTCCGTAAGGGATAGGGAGATTCTGACGATGACGGCCTGGGAGGGCCTGACGCCGAAGCAGATCGCCGCCGTGATGGGCACGTCGGCGAACATAGTCCGGGTGCGCCTGCACCGTGCCCGGGCGCGCCTGAAACGGCAGCTCGAGCTCGAACAGCCGATCGCTCGCTGCGCCGAGCGCGTGACCGCCGAGCGAGACTGTTAGCGAACCGACGTTGCGCTACGCGCCGGCTGCGCAGAGTTGTTTCGGAAGCGCGCCAAGACGTGAGCGGGGGCTCTGCGGGTAGGGTCAAACGCAATGACCGCTGCCGATTCGAAAGGCGAACCGCCCGCGGACCCGAAGCACAGGTTCTCGCTGCCGCGGATTCACAGGCGCGGCCGCCCCTGGATCCGCCGGCGCTGGCTGCGCTGGACGGTGCGCGTGCTCCTCTCGATCTTCGTCATCGTCACGCTCTTTTCGTTCGCCTACAACCTGGCTACGAACGGCGACCAGAAACCGGCCTCGGCGCTCTACCCGGGCCCGTTCGTGCAGATCGACGGCAGGCAGATCGCCTATCGCGAGCTCGGCACGATAGGCAATCCGATCATCTTGCTCGGCGGCTTCGCCGAGCCGTCCTGGGTCTGGAAGCCGGTGATGCGGCGGCTGGCGCGCGATCACCGCGTCTACGCGCTCGATCTGCCGCCGTTCGGCTACTCGGAGCGCAAGGGTCCGTACAGCCTCGCCGCCTGGACAAAGCTGGTGCGCGATTTCGCTGCTCACTTCGGGCTGCGGCGGCCGATCGTTGTCGGGCACTCGCTGGGCGCGGCGGTCGCGGTGAACGTGGGCCTCGAGGCGCCCGGCGACACGGCCGGGGTCGTTCTGCTCGACGGCGATGCGCTCCCGGTCGGCGGCCCGCACTGGATCGTGAATCTCGTTCTCAATCCCTACTACACGACCGTCTTCCGTCTCGTCACTCACTCCGACTGGCTCGTCCGGCAGGTGCTCGATCAGGCTTACGGCCCCGTCCATCCGCCGATCACGAGCGCTCAGGTCGATGCCTTCGAGCGGCCCTTCCGGGTCGACGGCAGCGAGAACGGCTTCCGCGACCTCTTCCACACCGGTGTCCAGGGCTTGACGCTGGCCGATCTCGGACGGCTGCGCGTGCCACGCGCCGTCGTCTGGGGCCAGCACGACACGGTCGACGATCTGAAAGCGGGGCGGACCTCGGCTCAGGCGCTCGGCGTGAAGCTGATCGAGATCCCTCGCGCCGGCCACCTCTCGATGTTGGACGATCCGGCGGCGGTCGCGAAGGCGATCGCGTCGTTTGCCGATCGGATCGAGCGGGCGCCGAGGGGAAGCGCCGCGAGGCACTAGCGCCGACTGAGCGCGGCCGGCTTTCCACTGTTGCGGACTTCTCTACTCGCCCGCCACCGAACCACCCGCCCGCGGGGTAGTTCGAACATATCGCTCAAATCCGCCGCAAACGTCACTTATCAGTACCAATAAGCGCACGGACCATCCATTCGGGCAGAGGTGCTCCGCGCGGTGCCAGGAACTCCTTTCAAAAAGAAGGGACCCGTCCATGCAAGGCGAATCAGTCCGTCATCTGAGCTGGCGAGACTGGAGGTCGACGATGACTTGGGAGCCTTGGCGGGTGTCTGATGGTCTCTGGGAAAGGGTGCAATCACTCCTGCCCGTTACAGAACGACGCTTTCGCTATCCGGGCAGACAGAGAATCAACGATCGCCAGTGTCTGGAGGGGATCCTGTTTGTGCTCTTCTCCGGGCTTCCCTGGGAGGCGGTGCCGACCGAGCTTCAAGTCTCGGGAGTCACATGCTGGCGGCGGCTCGAGGAATGGCAGCGGAGCGGGGTCTGGCAGAGACTGCTTTCCTTGTTGCGTGCCGAGCTCGAAGAGCGTCAGGCGCTCGACGAAGTACGCCTGATCGTCGACTCGTCGATCGCACCTGCCAAAAAAGGGGCCAAAAGACGGGGCGAAGCCCGGTGGATCGTGGCCGCACCGCGACCAAGCGGCACCTGATCACAGACGGAGAGGGCACTCCCCTGGCGGCTCACATCACAGCGGCCAACATCAACGACTACGGACAGCTCCTGCCCCTGCTCGACCGATTCCTAGGCGAGACCCCTGGCTCCGGACAGGAGGTCCTGGCGGATCGGGGCTATGACGCCAAGGCAGTAAGAGACGGGATCTCCGAGCGCGGATGTGAGCCCCGGATCTCCCGCCGAAACCGGCCGGGAGAGGGTAAGAAGCGAGATTCGCAGGCCAGAGAGCGAAGCGTGATAGAGCGCTCCTTTGCCTGGCTTTCCTATCTCCGCCGGCTCGCTACTCGCTGGGAGCGCCGCGACGACCTCTATCTCGCCTTTCTCCTGCTCGGCTGCGCCGTCATCTGCTGGCGTCGTCTCGGGAGGTCATTTTGAAAGGAGCTCCTGGCACCGCGCGGGCGAGCGGAACACAGTAACGAGAAAGGCCGCACGAGAATGTGCCGCCTCAGTGTCGAAACAGGCGCGACCCGCGGGCGTGGCCGGGCTGACCCCGCTGGGGCCGCGACTACACTGACCCCCGATGTTCGACTCCCTATCCGACCGGCTCCAGGGCGTTCTCGGCGACCTGCGCAAGCGCGGCACGCTCGACGAGGATGCGATCTCACGCGCGATGCGCGAGATCCGCCTCGCCTTGCTCGAGGCCGACGTCAACTTCAACGTCGTCAGGCAGTTCGTCGTTCAGGTGCGCGAGCGGGCGCTCGGGCAGGACGTGCTGAAGAGCCTCACGCCCGGGCAGCAGGTCGTGAAGATCGTGCACGAGGAGCTGACACAGCTGATGGGCGCCGGCGCCTCCGGGCTCGCATTCTCCGGCCGCGCCCCGACGGTGATCCTGCTCGCCGGGCTGCAGGGCTCGGGCAAGACGACCGCGGCGGCAAAGCTGGCGCTCTTCCTTCGCAAGGAAAAGCACAGGCCGTTCCTCGTCGCCTGCGACCTGCAGCGCCCGGCCGCGATCGACCAGCTCGAGCAGCTCGGCGGCCAGATCAAGGCTCCTGTCTATACACGCCGCGACAGCCATGACCCGGTCGCGGTCGCCCGCGAGGGAATCGAGGAGTGTGTGCGCCAGGGCTGTGACGTGGCGATCGTCGACACCGCCGGGCGGCTGCACGTGGACGAGGAGATGATGGCGCAGCTGGCTGCGGTCAGGGATGCCGTGAAGCCGCACGACGTGTTGCTCGTACTCGACGCCATGACCGGCCAGGAGGCGGTCACGGTCGCCCAGTCCTTCCTCGAGCGGGTCGCCTTCGACGGCGTCCTCATGACCAAGCTCGACGGCGACGCCCGCGGCGGCGCGGCCCTTTCGGTCAAGGCCGTCACCGACAAGCCGATCAAGTTCGTCTCGGTGGGCGAGAAGCTCGACCAGCTCGAGCTCTTCCATCCCGAGCGCATGGCCTCGCGCATCCTCGGCATGGGCGACGTCCTCTCGCTGATCGAGCGCGCCGAGCAGGCGGTCGCCGTCGACGAGCAGGCCGAGATGGAGGAGCGCATGCTCAAGGGCCGCTTCTCCTTCGACGACTTCCTCAGCGCCTACAAGATGATGCGGCGGATGGGATCGCTCAAGGGCCTGATCGGCATGATCCCCGGGCTCGGCGGCCAGCTCAAGGACGCCGACGTCGACGAGCGGCAGCTGGTGCGGGTCGAGGCGGTCGTCCTCTCCATGACCCCGCAGGAGCGGCGCCGGCCCGAGATCATCGACGGCAAGCGGCGGCTGCGAATTTCGCGCGGAAGCGGCACAACGGTGCAGCAGGTGAACCAGGTGCTCGAGATGCGAAAGGCGATGGAGCGGATGCTGAAGCAGATGAACGCGGGCGGAAAACTGCGCCTGCCGGGGGCGGGCGCAACCGGCGCTCCGGCCAGGAGACCGTCAAAAGCGCGCCGAAAGCGCCGTCGCCGCTAAGGTTTGCCCGAGTTTTCGAGACTCCAGAGTGCAGGCGACGGGGCAAGCGGCTCCGTCCAGAAAGGATCTAAATGGCAGTAAAGATGAGGCTGACGCGGGTCGGGTCGAAGAAGAATCCGATCTATCGCGTCGTGGTCGCCGACTCGCACTCGCCGCGCGACGGCAGGTTCATCGAGATCGTCGGCCGCTACAACCCGCAATCCGAGCCCTCGCTGATCGAGTTCGACGAAGCCAAGGTGAAGGCCTGGCTGAGCAAGGGCGTGCAGCCCACCGAGCCCGTCAGCCGCCTGCTCAAGGTGAAGGGACTTCTTGGCTGAGTTTCTGCTCGAGGTTGCGCGCCAGCTGGTCGACGATCCGGGCGCCGTCTCGGTCGAAGAGCTGGAGCGCGACGGTGAGACCGTGCTCAGGCTCACGGTCGCCGAGGCCGATCGAGGCAAGGTGATCGGGCGCCAGGGCCGAATAGTCCGAGCTTTGCGTACGCTCATCCGGGCCGGAGGCGCACGCGAGGGAAAGCGCTACCAGCTCGAGATTGCCGAGTAGCGGCCCCCAGCTCGTCTCGGTCGGGCGCGTCGGCAAGCCGCACGGGCTCGAGGGCGCCTTCTTCGTCGAGCGTGCGAGCGAGGAGCCCGACCGCTTCGCCGTAGGCGCGACCCTCTTGGTGGACGGAGCCGAGGCCACCGTTATCGAATCGAAGCTCTCGGGCGGGCGCCCGGTGATCCGGCTCGACCGCGACGTCGAGCGCGGCGCCGAGCTCGCCGTCCCGCGCTCCGCGCTACCGCCTCTTCCCGAGGACACCTACTACGCCTTCGAGCTGATCGGGCTGGAGGTCGAAGAGGAGGATGGACGCAGCCTCGGACGCGTCCGGGAGGTCGTCTCGGGTGTCGCCAACGACGTGCTCGAGCTCGATTCGGGCCTGGCACTGCCGATGGTCGAGGAGTGCATCTCGCTCGTCGAGCTGGAGCGAGCACGTATCGTTGTGCGAGCCGGATTCACAGAGCCGGACTAGTGCCCGAGAGAATTGACCCCGTGCAGATCGACATCTTCACGCTCGTCCCGTCGGCATTCGAATGGATGTGCGAGCGGCGGCCGCTTGCGGCCGTGCTCGGATCGAGTCTGGAGCTGCGTCTCTTCAACTACCGCGAGACGACTCCGCTCAGCGCCCGCCAGGTGGACGACGAGCCCTACGGCGGCGGCGCCGGCATGGTGTTGCGCGTCGACGTGGTGGCCGCGGCGTTCGACGCCGTCTACGGCGGCATCCCGGAGCGGCGCGTGATCGCGCTCACGCCGCAGGGGCGCCAGCTCGACCAGGCTCTGGTCGAGGAGCTCGCCGGCGAGGAGAGCCTGACCCTCGTCTCCTCGCGCTTCGAGGGCTTCGACGAGCGCATCGTCGAGCACATCTGCACGGACGCGGTCTCGATCGGGCCCTACGTGCTCTCCGGCGGCGAGATTCCGGCCATGGCTCTGCTCGACTCGGTCGTGCGCCGGTTACCGGGAGCGCTCGGGAGCGAGGAGTCGGGCCTGGTCGAGAGTTTCTCCGAGCAGCTCGACGGCGGGCTAGAGTACCCGCAATACACGCGCCCGGCCGAGTTCCATGGCTGGAAGGTGCCCGAGGTTCTGCTCTCCGGCAACCACGCCCGCATCGATAGCTGGCGGCGCGAGCAGAGCCGCATCAGGAGCGCCAAGTGAGAAACCCGATCGATCGCCTCTTCGGACGGCTGCCGAAGCCGCTCAGAGTCCTGCTCGACTGGACGCTGACGATCGTCGGCGCCGTAGCGATCGTGCTCGCGATCAAGGCCTGGGTGGTCAACCCCTACCGCATCCCGAGCTCGTCGATGGAGCCGACGCTGCTCTGCGCCCGGCCGAGCCCCGGCTGCACCGCGAGGTTCTCCGACCGGGTGCTCGCCGATCGCCTCACCTACCACTTTCGCAGCCCGCACAGGAACGAGATCATCGTCTTCAAGACTCCTCCGCGGGCGCGCCAGGTCTGCGCCGCCAGCGCGGGAAGCACCGTCTTCGTCAAGCGCCTGATCGGGCTGCCCGGCGAGACGGTGACCGAGAAGCGCGGTGGCTGGATCTACATCGACGGAAAGAAGCTCGACGACTCGTACATTCAGCCGAGCCGGCGCAGGCTCGACATACGCACCGGCACCTGGCACGTGCCGAAGGGCGAGTACTTCTTCATGGGTGACAACCGCGGCGAGTCCTGCGACTCGCGCGACTGGGGCTCGGTTCCGCGCGCTAACTTGATCGGGAAGGTCTTCATGATCTACTGGCCGCCGAATCGGATATCCATTTTCTGAGTGATGATCAGGAACCCGCTCGAGCGGCTTCTTAAACGCCTTCCGCGCCGTGCGCAGGTGCTTGCCGACTGGTTGATCGGCCTCGCGATCGCGCTGGTCGTAGTGCTCTCCCTTCGCGCCTGGGTCGTGACGCCCTACGAGATCCCGACTCCCTCGATGGAGCCGACCCTGCGCTGCGCCGGGCCTACGGTGAAGGTTGCGCCTCCCAGCTCGTCCGTGCAGCCGGGGCAGAGCCAGTCGACTACGTCGCAGAAGGCGCCTCCCGTGGGCTCGACGACCTGCGCGGGAACCAAGTTCCTCGGCTTCCAGTTCTCCGATCGCGTGCTCGTGAACCGTCTCGCTTTCGACTATCGCAACCCGCACAGGGGCGAGATCATCGTCTTCAAGCCGCCGTCGTTCGCCGCGAAGATCTGCGGCGGCGCCAACATCAAGGTTCTCGTTAAGCGCCTGATCGGGCTGCCCGGCGACACCGTCAGCGAGAAGCGCGGCTTCATCTACATCAACGGCAAGAAGCTGAAGGAGCCATACGTCATGGCGGCCCGGCGCGACACGCGCAGCGGTAGCTGGAAGGTGCCGAGGGGCTTCTACTTCTTCATGGGCGACAATCGCATCGCCTCCTGCGACTCGCGCGACTGGGGGCCCGTTCCGCGCAAGAACCTGATCGGCCCGGTCTTCATGATCTACTGGCCGCCGAACCGAATCTCGTTCGAGTAGCGGCCGCTCGCGCACTAGTCGTTCCGCCCGGCTGCGTCTTTTCGGTACGATTGCCGCCGGCTACCAGCCGGACCTCTTTCCAGTCATGAACAAGATCATCGAGCAGATCGAGCAGCGTCAGCTGCGCCCCGAGTTGCCCCAGTTCAAGGCGGGCGACAGTGTCCGCGTGCACTTCAAGGTGATCGAGGGCCAGCGCCAGCGCGTTCAGGTCTTCGAGGGCGTCGTGATCAAGCGCCAGGGAGCCGGCGCGCGCGAGACCTTCACCGTGCGCAAGAGCTCCTTCGGAGTCGGCGTCGAGCGCACCTTCCCGCTGCATTCGCCGAAGATCGGCAAGATCGACGTCGTCTCGATCGGTGACGTGAACCGCGCCAAGCTCTACTACCTGCGCGGCAAGATCGGCAAGAAGGCGCGCGTCCGCGCCAAGCGCGAGCAGACGACCAAAGCGTCACGCGCGGCCGCGGCCGCGGTTCTGGCACCGGAGACGCCGGAAGCGGAGATCGTGGAGCCCGAGATCGTCGAGCCCGAGAGCGTCGAGCCGGAGAGCACGGAGCCGATGGACGGCGCCGAGCCGGCGGAGAGCTCCGAGTAGCGCCGGCCCTCCGGGCCGTCTCTGTGCCAGAAGCGTGACTTTCGCTCTCGGGCGGCTGCACTAACCGGCAGCCGCGATATTCTCGCCCGGTGGGCGCGGATCGAGGCAGCGAGCTGATCAGGCACGACCGCGAGCTCGGCGCTCGCTTCGTCGCCGGCGCCGACGAGGTGGGGCGGGGGTCGCTGGCCGGGCCGCTGACCGCCGCCGCCGTGGTGCTCGACCTGGAGAAGCTGAGCGGCGCGCGGGCTCGGAAACTGGCGGAGTTGCGCGATTCCAAGCAGTGCGATCCGGCGGCGCGCCAGAGGCTCTTCCTGGCCGTGCTCGCGCTGAGCGAGCTGGTCGTCGTCGAGACGGTCGCAGCAAGCGAGATCGATCGCTGCGGCCTGCACCAAGCCAATCTCCAGGCGCTGAGGCGCGCGCTCGCGGCCTGCGTTCCGCCGGCGGAGTTGTGCCTGGTGGACGGCTTCTCGCTCGGGCCGGAGGCGCCGCCGCACACCCCGATCATTCACGGCGACCAGCGAAGCGCGGCCATCGCCTGCGCTTCGATCGTGGCCAAGGTGGCGCGCGACCGGATGATGCGCCGGCTCGACTCGCTCTATCCCAACTACGGTTTTTCCGCTCACGTGGGCTACATCACCGGTGCCCACTCGGCGGCGGTGCGCAGGCACGGCCCCAGCGCCGTCCATCGCCACTCCTTCCACGCCGCCTGCTACGAGCAGAGCGCATAGGCGTGAGAGCGCTCTCGCTCCCCGGCGCCCGAGCCGAGCGCCGTGCCCGGCGCTACTACCGCCTGCGCGGCTACAGGATCCTCGGCGCCAACATCCGCCTGGCGGGCGTCGAGGTCGATCTGCTCTGCCGCCGCCGCGGCACCGCCGTCTTCTGCGAGGTCAAGGAAAAGACGGGCGAGGACTACGGCGACCCGCTGGAGATGGTCGACGAGCGCAAGCAGGCGCGCCTGCGGCGCGCGGCCGAGGCCTGGCTGGCGCAAGACCCGGTCGCCGATGTGATCGTTCGCTTCGACGTTGTCGCGGTGCGGGGACGCGAGCTGGAGCGAATCGAAGACGCCTTCTGAGCGGGCCCTAGCTCCAGGCCCCGGCGATGGCGACGCTGCTGAGATGGTGCGCAGATACGCCGGCGGCGAAGGGGATCGTCCAGGCGGGCGCCCGGCGATCGGGCGCTCCGGCCAGAGCACCGCCGCCCTGGCAGTAGTAGCGAATGGGCTTGCCCCCGACGAGGCTTGTCGTTCCGGTGGCTGCGGTGCAGCGCTTCCCGGTGGCGGTCACGATTCCCCAGGGGATCGCCGACGGATCGCTGCCCTTGTTGGCCATCGAGAGAGGTAGCCGCTTCGTCAGCCGGAGCAGCGTGACCCTCGAGCTCCAGGGCGCCGCCGGGCAGACTACATAGGGCTGGGACGCGCGCCCGTTCGAGAAGCAGGGGTCGAGGATGAAGTTTCCCATGAAGCAGCGCCAGGCATCGGCGCGCCCGTCGGCTATCGAGCTCGTCCAGCAGTAACCGTGGGCTCGCTTGCTTACTTGAAGGGCCGGGGCAACGCGGCCTCCGCTGAACGCGACATAGTGGTGAACCGTGGTGGACGTGCTGCCGGCGCTGGCGCTCGAGCTGAGCAGGAGCAGAGCCGCGAGCACGATCGCATAAGGAGTCAGACGGCGCACGAACCGATCATAGAAGCATCCGGCGTCGTGGCCAACTGCTCCGTGACGATTGAACGGCGAGAGCGCCCGACCGCCTGTTAGCGTGGTGAGTGATGAACCGCTACTTCGGCAACGTCGGCGACGTCTGGAAGCACCTGGTGCTGGCCGAGCTGCTCGCGCTCGAGCCGCCGAAGCGCTACTGGGAGACGCACGCCGGCTCGGCCTCCTACCCGCTGACGCACTCGCCCGATCGCGACTACGGCATCTATCGCTTGCTCGAGCGCGCCGGTAGCGTCCCCGAGCTGGCCGGGTCGTGCTACGCCGCCGAGCTGCGCCGCTTCTCCGGCACCGGCAAGGCGCCCGCCGACTTCCCGGGCTCCGCTCTGCTCGCGATGCAGATGCTCGGCGACGGGGTCGACTACCTGCTTTGCGATATCGATTCCGAGAGCACGGCCAGCCTGCGCGCGGCCGCCGCGGAGCTGGGCCTGAGCGACCGGGAGGTCGTGCGCGAGGCCGACGGGATGACGACGGTGCTGGAGGAGGCGCGCCGGCTGGAGAGCGAGGCGGGTGAGGTCATCGTCACGATCGATCCCTTCGAGCCCTTCGAGGTGGCCGGAGGAGTCTCCGCGCTGGAGCTCGCCGCCAGCCTGATCGAGGACGACTTCAGGGTCATCTACTGGTACGGCTACGACGTGCCTGAGCAGCGTGCCTATCCGATGGGGGTGCTGCGAGAGTACGCGCGCGAGTCCGGTGCCGGCGTCTGGTGCGGAGACCTGATGCTGGTCGCTACGGCCGGCCACTCCGAGCAGGAGGTGGAGCAGCTGCTCGCCGGTGCGGAAGGGCCCGGTGCGGGCTGCGGAGTCATCTGCGCCAACTTCCTCGAGACCAGCGTCGAGCGCTGCACGCGTCTTGGCGAAGCCGTCGCCAAGGCCTGGGAAGACGCCAGGCTTCCCAACGGCAGCCCGGGCGCGCTCGAGTTCCTCGCAGTCGGCTCGTAGCCGGTTTTCTGCGGCTTTGCAGGGCTTCACGCAGCTCGCGTCGAATCGATGCGGGCGATGGCGCTGACCCAGGAGGCTCTCTACCGCGATCTGGACCTCGACCTTTCCTGGTCGGAGCGCGATCTTCCCGAGCGGGAGCGAACGAAGCACGTTCATCGCCTGCATCCCTATCTGGGCAAGTTCATCCCGCAGCTGGTCGAGGTTCTGCTCGGCCGCTACTTCCGGCCGGGCGAGCAGGTGCTGGATCCCTTCGCCGGCTCGGGCACGACGCTGGTGCAGGCGCTCGAGAGTGGGCTCGACGCTACGGGCATCGACATCTCCGCCTTCAACTGCCTGCTGATGCAGGTCAAGACGCGCCGCTACGAGCCGTTCGCGCTGGAGCATGAGATCAGGAGCATCGTCTCCGGGCTCGACGCGCAGACGGCGCCGAAGACCGCGCGCACCAGCTCCCCTTACCTGCGCGACTGGTACGCACCGCAGGCGCTCTCGCAGCTGCTCTCCTTCCGTGGCGCGATCGCCGACTGTGAGCACGTCGACCTGCTCAGCGTCGTCCTCACCCGCGCCGCGCGCTCGGCCAGGCGCACGCGCCACTTCGATCTCGAGTTTCCGCGCGCGCCGCAGCTCGAGCCCTACTGGTGCCACAAGCACCGTCGCACCTGCCGCCCGGTCGAGAGCGCCTCACACTTCCTGCGCCGCTACGCGCTCGACACGCTCGAGCGCGCCAAGCAGTTCCAGCGCCTGCGCGCCCGCGACCGCGCGGCGAGCGTTCTGCACGGAGACGCGCGCTCGATTGGGTTGGAAGGGCTCTACGACGGCGTCATCACCTCGCCGCCCTACCCGGGCCTGATCGACTATCACGAGCAGCACCGTTACGCCTATGAGCTGCTCGGGCTCGACGACCGGCGCGAGCTCGAGCTGGGAGCGGCAGCGCGCGGAAGCGGGCGCGCGGCGCTCGCTAGCTACTCGGACGGCGTCGTCCAGGCGCTGGAGAACGTTCGTCCCGCTCTCAGGCCGGGCGCCCCGGTGCTGATCGTCGTCAACGACCGCCGCCATCTCTACCCCGAGATCCTCGCCCGGGCCGGGCTGGTGCTCGAGGAAAGCCACCGCCGCCACGTCAACCGCCGTACCGGCCGCCGGGCCGGGGAGTTCTTCGAGGACGTTCTCGTAGCCCGCTTTACCGGCTAGCCCGCGAGCGCGGGGCGAGCCCGCGAGATCGCGGCGAGGTCAGATCCCCCTCCGATCTCGCCGCCGGTCTCGCGTGCCCGAAGCCGGTGAAGCTCGGCCCGCCTGCGCGTCTTTCGGCACCGAGTTGCGACAGGTGCGTGACGGTTCGCTTTCTAGCCTGAGCCGGTGCTCGCGCAGATGCTGACCTACGCGCTCGTCGGGTTGGAGCCACGGCGGGTGGAAGTCGAGGCGCATCTGCAAAGGGGCGTGCCCTCCTTCGCCATCGTCGGGCTGGCCGACCGCGCCTGCCAGGAAGCCAAGGAGCGCGTCCGCAGCGGTATCGTCTCGGCCGAGCTGGAGTGGCCGCTCAGGCGCATCACCGTCAACCTGGCGCCGGCCGACCTGCGCAAGGAGGGCTCAGGCTTCGACCTGACAATTGCGCTGGCCATCCTCGCTGCCTCGCACCAGCTTCCGCCGGGCTCGCTCAGGGCGCACGCCGCCGTGGGCGAGCTGGCCCTGGACGGCAGGGTGCGGCCGGTCGGGGGAGCGCTCGTCGTCGCCGAGGGGGCTCGGCGGGCCGGGATCGAGTTCGTGCTCTGCGCGGCCGAGTCGGCGCGCGAGGTGGCGCTGGCGGGCGTCGATCCGGTGCCGCTGCATCACCTGGCCGAGGCGGTCGCCTACATGCGTGGTGACTGGCTGCCCGCGCCGGCGCCGCTCGCCTCGAACGGCGATCTGCCGCCCGGTTCCTGCCCCGATCTGGCAGAGGTGAAGGGGCAGCGCAGGGGGCGCCGGGCGCTCGAGATCGCGGCCGCCGGGCGGCACAACCTGCTCCTGGCAGGCCCGCCCGGGACAGGCAAGACGATGCTTGCACGCCGCCTGCCGGGGATCCTGCCCCCGCTCGGCGAGGAGGAGGCGCTCGAGGTGACACGCATCCATTCGGTGGTCGGGCTGCTTCCACGCGAGCACCCGCTCGTCGTGCGGCCGCCCTTTCGCGCCCCGCACCACTCCTCCTCGATGCCGGCGATCGTCGGCGGCGGCAGCGGCCCGAGCCCCGGCGAGGCCAGCCTGGCCCACCGCGGGGTTCTGCTCCTGGACGAGTTCCCCGAGTTCCAGCGCCCGGTGCTGGAGGCGCTACGCCAGCCGCTCGAGGACGGCGTCGTCAGTGTCGCCCGCGCCAACGGGCGCGCCGTTTTCCCGGCCCGCTTCCAGCTGCTGGCGACGATGAACCTCTGCCCCTGCGGCGGCAAGGGCGACGCGGCCGGCTGCTCCTGCTCGGCCACTCGCCTGGCGCGCTTCCACGAGAAGCTGTCGCGTGCGCTGCTCGACCGCTTCGACCTGGTGGTGGCTATGCCTCGCCCGCGCGCCGTCGAGCTGGACGGGAGCGGAGAGGAGTGCTCCGCGCTCGTGCGCGAGCGCGTGCAGGCGGCGCGGGAGAGAATCGAGGCGAGGCCGCCGCGAATGGGATCGGAGGCTCGCGCCTTGCTCAGCGACGCCGTCGAGCGCATGTCGCTCTCGGGGCGCGGACGGGCGCGGGTCGCCCGCGTGGCACGGACGATCGCGGCCCTGGCGGGAGCGGACGAGATCGCGCGCGAGCATCTGGCCGAGGCGCTCTCCTACCGCATCCCGCCGGAGTTGACGGGTAGATGAAGGCGGAACGCGGCCGGCATTCTCTGACGCGTCGCGACGCCGACTACCCGACGCTCCTGGCGAACATCCACGACCCGCCCAGGCGCCTGTACCTGCGCGGAGCGGGCTCTATCGAGCTGCTCTCGCGCCCGGCGGTTTCGATTGTCGGCACCCGCTCCTGCTCGCCCTACGGCGCGCAGGTGGCGCGGCGGCTCGGGCGCGAGCTTGCCGCCGCGGGAGCGACCGTCGTCAGCGGCCTGGCGCGCGGGATCGACGCCGAGGCGCATCGCGGAGCGCTGGAGGCGGGCGGCCCGACCGTGGCCGTGCTCGGCTGCGGCATCGACCGCGACTATCCGCGCGCCCACGCCGCCTTGGCGGGTCGCATCGCCGAGGTCGGCCTGCTCGTCTCGGAGTACGAGCCCGGCACCGAGCCGGCGCCCTGGCGCTTTCCCGCCCGCAACCGCATCATCGCCGGCCTGTCCGGGGTGACGGTCATCGTCGAGGCGCGGGCGCGTAGTGGTGCTTTGATCACCGCCGACTTCGCGCTGGAGGAAGGGCGCGAGGTCTTTGCCGTGCCGGGCGAGATCACCTCGGCTCTCTCGCGCGGCACCAACGAGCTGCTGCGCCTGGGCGCCGCGCCCCTGCTCGAGACCGGCGACGTGCTAGCGGCGCTCGGGCTCGAGGAGCCGCCGGCCGCCATGGGGGCGAAGCTCTCCGAAGGCGCGCGGCTGGTGTGGGAGTTGCTGGCCGATCACCCGGCCTCGGTGGACGAGCTGGTCGGGCGCTCGGGGCTGGCGGCGAACACCGTCGCGGTGGCGCTGGTGGAGCTGGAGCTGGCCGGCGCGGCGGCGTGCGCGGAGGGGATGTACCGGGCTCAGAGAAACTAGTCATGAGCCGCGTTGACGCCTCCGGCTGTACGGTGTATCCAGGCGATCGGTACAGAATCGCGCTACGGCGCCGAAAGAGAGCGGGGATTGAATGGGCTCGAGCACCAAGAGGCAGCAGACAATGGCGAAGATGGCGAGAGAGCGGGCGCTGCGGGAGAAACGCGCGAGAAAGCAGGAGAAGAAGGACGAGAAGAAGCTGGCCGCCGCCGCCGCGCTGGCCGCTGAAGAGGCCGGTATCGCGCTCGAGGACAGCGAAGACAGCGATGACGCCGAGCCCGGTGACGAGACGGCGAGCGTCTGAGCGGCTTACTCGGGCTTGCTCGCGAGCTGAGCCCAACGACTAGCTGATCGTGCGCTTAACGGCGCAGGGGCGTTTGCGTGAGACGGGCGTATACTCGCCTCGAGGTTCCACGGAAATCCCTGGTTAGGAGGTTCCTGTGCACGCGTACACATGCACGTTCGCGGGCTTTGGTCGCCGTGCCTTACTAATCGCGACTCTGGTGCTGGCGTTGGCCGTCGTCGGCACCGCCGTCTCGGCGAGCGCAAGCACCAGTTACAGCGGCAAGGCGAAGAGCGGTGGGAAACTCACCTTCCACACAACCGCTACGAAGGTGATCGGGTTCAAGACCTCGGTCAGTGCGCTCTGCGTCTCGGTCTCGTCGGGCGCTAGCCACTTGTACGTCTATCCCGTCTTGCTTCAGGCTCCGTCGAAGCTGACGAACGGGCGCTTCAAGATCACCTTCAGCGGTGAGAGCAGCACGCATATCACCGTCACGGGGAAGGTCAGCGGCAGCTCGGCCAGCGGAAAAATCGATGTCCGCTACTCGAAGACGCTCGGCACGACTTCGACGGGATTGCTGGACATAGGCGCCTGCTCGGCGAAAACGACCTGGACGGCTCGGAAGACCTGAGCCACGAGCTCCACGGACCGGCGAGTACGTGACGAAACGGTGCTCTGCGCCGTACCGTTGACGACATGAAGCTAACGATGAAACTCGGGGCTCTCGCCGCCGCTGCATTACTTGTGGCTGGCGTCACCGGCTGCGGCGGGCGCTCATCCGGGCCAACCTCGCTCAAGCTCGTTGCCGACAGCGGAATAGGTCCCGAGGCCGTCTTCCACCTCCGCTGCGATCCCCCCGGTGGCGACATCGCCCGCCCGGCGCGAGCTTGCGCGGCGCTCGAGAAGCACCCGGACGCTCTTCTGCATCCGAAGCCGTTCATCTGCCTGGCCGAAAGCTGGGAGATGGCTATCAGCGGCCACTTCGAGGGTCGACCGGTGAACGTGAAGACGGAAACCTGCTGGACGTCGCAGATGGAGCTGATCGACCTGCTCGGGATAGCCGACCAGCTGAACTCTCACATCGTTCCCTTCCCGGTGCGCCGTGACCTGTTCGCGAAAGTGGCCGAGATCCGGCCGGGAACACCGGCCTGGGTCGTCCCCGTCGCCAGGGCCGAGGCGCGATTGCTGCACGATCCGCAGCCGCTTCGGATGCGGATAGGCCTGGGTTTGGACAATCTGGTCGAGCTCTGGGGCGACTTCCACTGCCAGAACTGGCGCCTGGCCAAGAACCGCCAGCCGCCGCACCAGATCCGCCACGGCACCTACGCCCGTTTCACGATCGATCGGGAGACGCACAAGGTCACCAGCCTCTGGATCGGCCCGAACCTCATCGGAGGGAAAGAAGCGCTCGAGGCAGCCGAGGACGACGTCCGGACTGCGGTCGATGCCATTGACACTTATCACCGGGACAACGGCAGCTATGTGGGGATGAACGTGCCCGAGCTGAACGAGGTGAGCCACGCAAATCTGAAGATCGATCCGATCGATCCGGCCTGGTTGGGCAAGAACCGGTTCTGCGTCGAGAGCACGGTCAAGGGCCGCATTGCCAGCGAGAACTGGCCGCCTCTCCCGAGCGGGCAGATCACAGATCAGCCTTGCGGGCTAGAGCGGTAGCTCGAGTAAGCCCTCGAGCTCGCTGACCTTCTCGAGGACGACGAGCGCCAGGGCCAAGTCCTGGATCGCCAGCCCGGTCGAGTCGAAGGTGGTGATCTCCTCGGCGCTTGCGCGGCCGGGCGCCAGGCCGGCGAGGACGTCGCCGAGCTGGGTCACCTGACTCTGCTCCAGTAGGTGCTCGCGCACGGAGTGCTGGAGCTCGCCCGCGTGTGAGGCCTGCGTCCAATCGTCGCAGAAGACATGCGTACGGGCGATCTCGCGTGGCGCGATCTCGCACTTGTCCGGGCCGTCGGCGCCCATCAGGCTGACGTGCTGGCCGGGGCGAAGCGAGCCCTCGGCGAAGAGCGGCTCGTAGGCGGGCGTGACCGTGGCGACGATATCGGCGGAGAGCGCCTGCTCGCGACTGGCGGCGGCGTTTGCGCCCAGCTCCTCGGCGGCGACTCGGGCTCGCCCGGGATCGACGTCCCAGATCATCACTTCGCGTCCGCGGGCGAGGAAGGTGCGCGCGGTCGCCTCACCGTTCACGCCGGCGCCGATCACGGCCGCGATTCCGGCATCGGGCCGGGCCAGTGTCTCGGCGGCCAGCACCGCCGCGGCGCCGGTGCGTAGAGCCGTCAGCGCCGAGCCCTCGATCACGGCGACCGGCATCCCCGTCTCCGCGTCCGAGACGAGCACGATCGCCTTCACCGTCGGCAGCCCCTTTTCGAGATTGCCCGGAAACGAGGTGACCCACTTGAGCACCGCGTAACCGGCGCCGATCGCCGGCATGGCGCGGAAGTCGCCCGCCGGGTAGGCCGGCACGTAAGTCTTGGGCGGCATCGACCACTCGCCCTTAGCGTAAGCGATGAAGCCGTCGCGCACGGCCTCCACGGCGCGCTCGGGCGAGACGACGGCGAGGACGTTCTCGGCAGTCAGGAATGGGATCACGCTCGAAGCGTAGCCGAGAATCTCCTTTAGATATAGGTTTCGCTTTTTTCTTGGCCCCGCAATCGTGGACCGAGCCCGACTACGCTTTTGCGCGTGCGCGGCGCTGTGGCAACTATCCGATCTCGGGAGAAGAAGGAGAAGCGGGCCCTTCCGATCCTGCCGGCGCTCGCGCTGCGGTCTGTGCTGATCGTGATCGCGCTCAAGAGCGCGCTCAACCTGGCCTTCGCCGGGCGCTACGGCTGGCAACGGGACGAGCTTTACTACGCCGTGGCCGGGCACCACCTGCAGGGCGGCTACGTCGAGTTCCCGCCCGTGACGGTGCTCTTCTCGGCGCTGGCGCGGGTGCTCTTCGGCTACTCGCTGGTGGGCTTCAGGCTCTTCTCGATTCTGGCCGGGGTGGGGACGGTGCTGGTTGCGGCACTGATCGCCAGGGAGCTTGGCGGCGGGCGCCGCGCTCAGGTGCTGGCTGCCGTCGTGACCGGCTTCGCACCGACTCTGCTCGCAACCAACGGGCTCTTCCAGCCGGTCTCGTTCGACCAGCTGGCGACCATGATCATGCTCTGGCTGGCGCTGCGACTGGCGCTCGGGCGGGGATCGTGGCTATGGCTCGGGATTGCCGCCGGGGTCGGGCTGGAGACGAAGTACACGCTGGTCGTGGTGCTGGTGCTGCTAGTGGCCGCCTTCCTCGTCTGGCGCCGTGATCTCATCATCTCGCGTGGCTTTTTACTGGCACTCGGGCTGGCGGCGCTGCTGCTCGTGCCGAATCTGATCTGGGAGGCGCAGCACGGTTGGGCCAGCGTGCACTGGTTCCTCCATCCCGCGGCCAGCGCCACCGACGAGTCGCGACCCCAGTACCTGGTCGACATGCTCACGATGGCGAACCCGATCGCCGTCCCGGTTGCCGTGGCGGGAGTCCTGGCGCTAGTGCGCAAGCGCGCCCTGCGTCCGCTCGGCTGGGTTGTCGTGGGGACGATGCTCGCCTACCTGGTACTCGGCGGCAAGTCCTACTACGCCTTCCCGGTGGTGCTGTTCGCGCTCGCCGCCGGTGCCGTCCCTTTCGAGCGCTGGGCCACGCGCCGGCGCCTGCAGCCAATCGGCGCCGCCTTCGTCGTGGTGCTGCTGTATACGCTGCCGCTCGCGCTGCCGGTGCTACCGCTGCACACCGCCGACCACCTGGGAGTCATCGCCGCCCGCAGCGACTACCAGGACGAGGTCGGCTGGCACGCTCTTGCGCGGAATGTCCAGGCTCACGCCTCGGGCGCCGACGTGATCATCGCCTCGAACTACGGCGAGGCGGGTGCGCTGGAGTTGTTCGGGCGCGGCCTGCCGCCGGTCGCCTCGGGCGAGGTCAGCTTCCGCTACTGGCGCCCGGACGTCCAGGGTCGCAGCGCCGTCCTCGTGGGCTGGACGGCCCGAGACGTCGATGGCTTCTGCCGCGGATACCGACAGGTCGCCACGATCGCCATGCCGGTGAAGAACGAAGAGCGCGGACTTCCGATCGCCCGCTGCACGCTGGACGGCAGCCTGAGCGAGGTCTGGCCGCGCATCGTCGATCGTTACCGCAACTGAGCGCGACCTCCGCCTAACTGATTGACTACCGCGAAATGCCCGCCGATCCGAGCATCGTCGTCGAGAGCCTACGCATCCGCCGCGGTGGCGTGGTGGTGCTCGACGAGATCTCGCTCTCGGTCGCCTCGGGGAGGGTCACCGGGCTGCTCGGGCCGAGCGGGAGCGGCAAGACGACGCTGATGCGGGCGATCGTCGGTGTCCAGATCGTGGAGTCGGGGACGATCACGGTGCTGGGCGAGCCCGCGGGCACGCCGGCTCTGCGCTGGAAGGTCGGCTACATGACCCAGAACCCGGCCGTTTACGGCGATCTGACCGTGCGCGAGAACCTGCGCTATTTCGCCCGCATCCTCGATGCGGCGCCGGGCAACGTCGACGAGGTGATCGGGACCGTCGATTTGACTCCCTTCGCCGGGCGGGTCGTCAACCGGCTCTCGGGCGGGCAGCGGGCGCGCGTCTCGTTGGCGGCGGCGCTGGTAGGAGATCCTCAGCTGCTCGTCCTCGACGAGCCCACCGTCGGGCTCGATCCGGTGCTGCGGCGCGACCTCTGGAGCACCTTCAACAAGCTCGCCAAGCAGGGCAAGACCCTGCTCGTCTCGAGCCACGTGATGGACGAGGCCGACCACTGTCAGGATCTGCTGCTGCTGCGCGAGGGCAAGCTGGTCGCCACTGGTACCCCCGCCCAAGTGCGCGAGAAGAGCGGCCGCCAGGATCTCGACGAGGCCTTCCTGGCCCTGATCGGGGAGAGGATCAAATAAGCTTCCGCGCCACCTTCGCCACCGCCGGGCGCGTGCTCAACCAGCTGCGCCGCGATCCGCGCACCATCGCGCTGCTGCTCTTCGTGCCGATCGTGCTGGTCTTCCTGCTCGACCAACTCTTCCACGGGCAGCAGCACGCGGTCTTCCAGCGAATCGGCGGCCCGCTGCTCGGCATGTTCCCGCTGATCGCGATGTTTCTGGTCACCTCGATCACCATGCTGCGGGAGCGGGTCTCGGGCACGCTCGAGCGGCTGATGGCGCTGCCGCTGGCCAAGTTCGACATCCTCGCCGGTTACGGCATCGCCTTCGCGCTGCTGGCCACCGTGCAGGCGGTGCTCGTCTCGGTCATAGCCTTCGGCTTCATGGGGCTGCACACGGAAGGGCCGTCCTGGGCGGTCGTGCTGCTGGCGGTCGCGAACGCCGTATTGGGCATGTCCCTTGGGCTCTTCGTCAGCGCCTTCGCCCGTACCGAATTCCAGGCCATCCAGTTCATGCCGGCCTTCATCCTCCCTCAGATCCTGCTCTGCGGCCTCTTCATAGCCCGTGGCCAGATGGCGACCTGGCTGCGCGGCCTCTCCGACGCGCTTCCGTTCACCTACGCCTACGACGCGCTGCACCGGGCCACGGCTCTGGGCCTGTTCGACGCGCGCTTCGCTGCCGACCTGGCCGTGACGCTCGGGGTGACCGTGCTTGCGCTCGCTCTCGGCGCCTCGACCTTGCGGCGGCGCACGGGCTAGGAAGGTGAAGCGCCCGGAGCTGCTCGAGCGCCTCGTCCGGCTCCTACTCGATCTGGAACGGCCCCATGCCGTCCGTGTGGCGATCGACGGCCCCGACGGCGCCGGCAAGACGATGCTCGCCGACGAGCTGGCCGGGCTCATCGAGGCCAAGCGACCGGTCATCCGTGCCGGCATCGACGGCTTTCACAACCCGCGCGCCTATCGGCTTCGCCGCGGAGCGGATTCGCCCGAGGGCTACTTTCTCGACTCCTTCGACTACGAGGCGCTCCGCAGCGTCCTGCTCGACCCGCTCGGACCGGGCGGATCGAAACGCTACCGGCGTCGGGTTTTCGACTACCGGGTCGATGAGAAGGTCGAGGCGCCGGAAGAGGAGGCTCCGTTCGGCGCCATCTTTCTTTTCGACGGCGTGTTTCTGCTCCGTGCGGAGCTTGCATCGCTCTGGGACTTCTCGATCTTCGTCCAGGCGGACTTTGACGAGATCGTTCGCCGCGCCGAGGTCCGCGACCGCGAGCTGATCGGAGGCGTCGAGGCCGTCAGGGAGCGCTATCGGACGCGATACATCCCTGGCCAGGAGCTGTACTTCAGTCGCTGCGCTCCGCAGGAGATTGCCGACGTTGTGATCGACAACACGGACGTGAGCGAACCGAAGCTGAGTTTGCGAAAGCGCGCCTAGCGTCGCCGAGTTCCCGCCGCCCTCGCTCTGAGCATCATCTCGCGGTACGGGCGCCCGCCGCGGTGCCTGGCACCGCGTTTGCTGGGCGTACACGGTATCGAGGAAAGACGCCCGTAAACGTGTCGACTTCGTGCCGGAACTGCATGCATCGATCGAGCACGCTCGAACAACTCGGTTCAGAAGCGCCTCGGGTATTCCGGATTGCAGTACGGTGCCAGGCGCCTCAGGTATTCCGAATTGCGGTACGGTGCCAGACGCCTCAGATATTCCGAATTGCAGGACGGTGCCAGACTTAAGTCTGGCACCGTAAGTTGCTGGAAGTTGCTAGAGCGCCTTGACCGCGGCGATCAGCTTGACGACCGAGTCCTTGGCATCGCCGAACAGCATCGAGGTCTCGGGCTCGTAGAAGAGGTGGTTCTCGATTCCGGCGAAACCGGGGTTCATCGAGCGCTTCATCACCACGACCGCCTTCGACTTGTCGACGTCGAGGATCGGCATGCCGTAGATCGGGCTCGACGGGTCGGAGCGGGCGGCCGGGTTGACCACGTCGTTGGCGCCGATCACGAGCGAGACGTCCGTGTTCGGGAACTCCGGGTTGATCTCGTCCATCTCCTTGAGCTGCGTGTAGGGCACGTTCGCCTCGGCCAAGAGCACGTTCATGTGCCCCGGCATTCGCCCGGCGACGGGATGGATGGCGTACTCGACCCGAACCCCGCGCTTCTCGAGCAGGTCGGCGAGCTGGCGCACGTCCTGCTGGGCCTGGGCGACCGCGAGCCCGTAGCCGGGGACGATGATCACCTGGTGGGCGTAGGCGAGCATGATCGCCACGTCTTCCGGGGTGGTGGCGCGAACCGTCAAGCCCTCGCTCGAGGCGCCACCGGAACCGGCGGCCTGGATCTGACCGAAGGCGCCGAAGATCACGTTGGTCAGCGAGCGGTTCATCGCGCGACACATGAGCAGCGTCAGCAGCGACCCGGAGGAGCCGACGAGCATGCCGCTGACGATCAGGACGTCCTGGCGCAGCTCGAAGCCCGCCGCCGAGGCCGAGAGGCCCGTACAGGCGTTGAGCAGAGCGATCACGACGGGCATGTCCGCCCCGCCGATCGGCAGCACGAACATGATTCCGAACAGCAGCGCCGCTCCGATCTCGATCAGGAGCAGCCAGATGAGCTGGAGGCTGTGGCCGCCGAGGATGACCGCACCCGCGGTAACGCCGATCACGAGGATGAGGATGTTCATGATCCTCTGCGCCGGCCAGACGATCGGGCGGTCGCCGACCAGGCCCTGCAGCTTGCCGAAGGCGATCATGCTGCCGGCGAAGGAGATGCTTCCGATCAGCGCCGAGATGATGATCGCGACCGACTCGTTCCAGATGATGCGACCGGGCAGGCCGGCCTTCTCGTGGAACTCGACGATGGCGACCAGGGCGACCGCGCCGCCGCCGACGCCGTTGAACAGCGCCACCATCTGCGGCATCGCCGTCATCTTCACCAGCCGCGCGCCGAACCATCCGATCAGCGCACCGATCAGGCCACCGGTCCCCATCAGGATGAAGCCGGTGGTGTTATGGGAGTGGAGAACGCCTTTCTGGGCGATCGTCACGATGATGGCGAGCGCCATGCCGAGGGCGCCGAGCTGGTTGCCGAGTCGCGCGTGCTTGGGGGAGGAGAGGAACTTGAGCGCGAGGATGAACGAGATGATCGTCGGCAGGTAGGCGAGTGTCGTCTGGTTGGCGGTCACTCGGCTACTTCCCCTTGAACATCTCGAGCATGCGGTCGGTGACGGCGAAGCCGCCGACGACGTTGGCGGCGGCCAGCACCATGGCGAAGAAGCCGATGATGTGGCCGAGCAGGTTGTTGTTCAGGCCGACGATCAGGATGGCGCCCACGATGACGATGCCGTGGATCGCGTTGGTGCCCGACATCAGCGGCGTGTGCAGGAGCGTCGGCACCTTGGAGATCACCTCGATGCCGAGGAAGATCGCCAGGATCAGCACCGTCAGCTCGGCCAGAAAGACGGCCGTGTTACCAGTCACGATTTCGTCTCCTTCCTAGTGACGCAGGCGCCGGCAATGATCTCGTCCTCGAAGTCGAGCTTCAGCTCGCCGTCCTTGACGAGCAGCCCGAGCAGCGAGGCGACGTTGCGCGCATAAAGTTGGCTGGAATGGAAGGCCATCTCGCTCGGCAGGTTGGTCGAGCCGACGACGGTGACGCCGTTCTTCTCGATGATCTGGCCCGGAACGGTCAAGGCGCAGTTGCCGCCGCTCTCGGCGGCGAGATCGACGATGATCGAGCCGGGCCGCATCGCCTCGGCCGCGGCGGCCGGGATCAGCTTCGGCGCCGGACGGCCGGGCACCATGGCGGTGGTGATGATGACGTCGAAATCCGGGATGCGCTTCTCGAGCTCGGCCTGCTGCTGCTTCTGCTGCTCTGCCGTCAGCTCTTTCGCGTAGCCGCCCTCGGTCTCCTCGCCGACGACGCCCAGGTCGAGGAACATGGCGCCGAGACTCTCGATCTCTTCCTTGACGGCCGGGCGGATGTCGAAGGCCGAGACGACGGCGCCGAGACGGCGGGCCGTCGCGATCGCCTGCAGCCCGGCGACACCGGCGCCGATCACGAGCAGTTTGACCGGTGCGATCGTTCCGGCTGCGGTCATCAGCATCGGGAAGAGTTTCGGCACCCGATCGGCGGCGATGATCACGGCCTTGTAGCCGCCGACGGTGGCCTGGGAGGAAAGTGCGTCCATCGCCTGGGCGCGAGTGATGCGCGGGACCGACTCCATCGCCAGGCCGACGACTCCCTGCTTGGCCAGCGCTTCGATCCCCTTCGCGTCGGTGAGCGGCTGGAGGAAGCCGATCAGGACGGCATCCTTCTTCAGCAGCTTGATCTCGGCGGCGCTCGGCTTGGCGACCTTGGCGACGATCTCGGTGCCGAAAGCATCCTTGGCACCGACGAGCTTGGCGCCCGCCTCCGTGTAGGCCTTGTCGGTGAAGGCGGCGGCGATTCCCGCTCCCTTCTCGACGACGACCTCGAGGTTCTGCGCGGTCAGCTTGGCGACGACCTCGGGAACGAGCGCGACCCGCGCCTCGCCCGCAGCCGTTTCTTTTGGCACTCCGATCTTCACGGCGCTGACTTTAGCGGAAAGAAGCGAACCGCCTGCGGGTACAAGCGAACTCAATTTTGATGCCGGTTTCCACCAGGTCAGAATCGTTCTGGTTGATTTCGACGACGACGAATTCGATCAGCGTTCGCGGCTCGAGCGAAGCGCACCAACCCGGGCGAGAACCGGAGTCGAGCCCGTGCGCCGGCGCTCGCTCACGGCGCGAGCAAAGCGCGCACTCTCGTGATGACCTCGGAGGTGAACTCGCTGGTCTTACTGGTACCGCCGAGATCGACTGTCCGGACGCCGGCTTCGACGGCATCGAGGCAGGCTCGGCGGATCGCGAGGCCGGCCGTTTTCATCGCCTCGTCTCCGTGCGTGAGAACTGCCGCCGCGGCGAGGATCATGGCCAGTGGATTTGCCGTGTCTTTGCCGCTCAAGGTGGGCGCAGTACCGTGTGGCGCCTCGGCCATCAGGCGCGCCGGAATGTAGTTCTCGTCGAGCGCGGCGACCAGCGACTCGGCGGCGGCGATCGATCCGAACATCGGCAGCACGAGGTCGGAGAGGATATCGCCGTCGCGATTGAGGGCCGGAATAACCAACGGCTCACCCTCTGCGGCAAGTAAGAGCGCGAAGGTCGCGTCGATCAACTGTGGTTCGTAACTGACAGCGGGATGTCGTGTCGCCGCAGCGTCCAGCTCTTCCTTGAACATTCCCTCGTAAACGGGGCTGACGGTGTATTTCGGGCCGCCGAAAACCGTTGCGCCCATGCTCTCGGCCTCGCGGAACGCGAATTCGGCAACGGCATGACAGACGCGGCGCTCGATCCGCTCCTTCCGGTAGGCAACCTCGGCCTCGCCGGCGCCCTCGCGCCATTCCTCGGCGCCGTAGGCGTCACCGGTTGCCATTCTCACAACCGTGATCGGCGCTTGTACCTTCGTGACCGGCGCCACGCCGGGGATACGCCGGCCGGTGCGAACGATCACCTGGGCGCCGATCTCCTCGCGCAGTATCCGGTTGGGCGAGCCGACGTCGCCGGGTTTCTCGGGCGTGATGGTCGGCGCCTTCAAGCCCAAGCCGAGCTCGCGTATTGCGGCGGCGGCTTCCGAGACGACGCCGTTAGCCGTCGCGCGCCGGTTGCTGAGTGAGAGATCGAAACGCTGTAGCTCGAGCTCGATGCCGAGCGTCTCCGGCGCGAGTACGCGTAGCGTCTGTTGCAACAGCTCTTGCCCGGTCTCGTCGCCTTCGAGCACGGCTATACGTCGTTTCTGCACGGCGCCATCGTAGCGGTCTTGGCGCACCGGTTCTCGTACTGCGCTTTGTCAGGTGTCGGTTACAAGCCGGTTGGTAATAAGAAATTCGTAACGCAGTTTCGCTATAAATGCGTATTCGTGAAGAGAAGAGTGCTCGATACGGTCCTTGAGCTAATGCTCAGAAACTTTCCACTGGAAGACGACTGTTTCCAATCCAGTCGAATTTCGCTACGATTAAGCAACTCTACGAATTAGGTAGGAGGATTTCGTGGCTCGAAAAACTGTGCTCGTATGTGACAAATGCAGCAAAGAGATCGACGAGGGTAAGGGAGCAACGCTTCGTTTGACCTACGCCGATGCGAGGCGCGGCGCGAAGCAGGCCGACCTCTGTGAGGTCTGCGCCGGTGGAATGCCCGGGCATGCGGTTGCTCGTCGCGGCCGCCGCCCCAAGAATGCTGCGGCTTAGCAGAGCTTTCAGGTTAGTGTAGACAGGGGACGGGTGACCGTCCCCTGTCTGTTTTTCTCGCGATTCAGCGTTCGTGACGAGATGGTGTTCGTTGCTCGACGGGCGACGACTACGATGAACCGATGCCGCTGAATCTTCTCGTCGGGCCGGCCAATGCCGGGAAGGTGGAACGGCTGCTCGAGCAGTTCGCGGCCGAGCTCGATCGGCAGCCCTTCCTAGTCGTCCCGAATGTCGGCGATATCGGGCGGTTGCAGCGAGACCTCCTGGGCAGATCGCCTGCCCTGTTTGCCGGCCGGGTCGGGACTTTCGACGACCTGTTCCGAGAGCTGGCCGAAGTTGGGAGCTCGCGCGGTGTTCTCGGCGATGCGCAGCGCCGGCTGCTCGTCCGCTCCTTGCTGGAGAAAACGAAGCTCGGCTCCTTCGCCCGCTCGGCTCGTTTCGGCGGTTTCGTCGACGCCCTGATCGACGGGTTCGCCGAGCTCGAGTCGGCGCTGATCGAGCCGGGGCGGGTGGAGGGCGAGCTGGGCTCGCTCTACTCGCTCTACCTGGCCGAGCTGGAGCGCTTGGGCCTGGCCGACCGCGAGCGCGAGCGCTGGCTGGTTACCGAGCGGGCCGCGAACGAACTGGACGCCTGGCCCCGCGAGCGCCCGCTCTTCGTCTACGGCTTCGAGGATCTGACCGGCGCTCAGTGGCACCTGCTCGACGCGCTCGCCGCCCGCTCGGAGGTAACCGTGGCGCTTCCCTACGAACCGGGTCGAGCCGCGTTCGCCGCGCTCGCCCGCACCCAGCAGGAGCTTGCCCGCCGCGCACCCGGACGGATAACTGAGCTCGAGCCGCGCTCGGGCGAGTATGCGCACCCGGCACTGGCCTTCATCGAGCGCAATCTCTTCGAGACCGATCCGGGGAGCGCGCCGCCGCTCGAGGGCGCCGTCCGCTTCCTCGAGGCCTCCGGCGCGCGCGCGGCCTTCGAGCTCGTGGCCGAGGAGGCGCTGACACTGCTCAGGCAGGGAGTCGAGGCGGAGGAGATTGCCGTCGTCTGCCCCTCGCTCGAGCGGCAACGCACGCCGCTCGAGATCGCCTTCTCGAGCTTCGGGCTCCCCTACGTGCTCGAAGGGCGTATCCGGCTCGGCCAGTTGCCGTTCGGTCACGCCCTCTGTGGGTTGCTTCGTTTCGTCTGGGCCGGCGGCGGGCGCCCGGATCTCTTCTCTTTCCTGCGCTCTCCCTACTCGGAGCTGACCCGCTCCAGCGCGGACTTCCTCGAGGGGCGGTTGCGCGGCCGCGCAGTACACAGCCGCGAGCGCATCGAATCGGAGCTGGCCTCGCTCAGGGGCGGGCGGCCGCCGGCCGATCTGGAGCTGCTGGCAGGCACGGATTCACCGCTCGCGGCCGTGCGCGAGCTCACCACGCTGATGTTGCGGCGTGCCTACGGGCTCGAAAGCCCGCCCGTCTCGGAGCGCTCGCGCCTCGATCTGCGCGCGTTCGAGAGTGCTCGCGCCCTTCTCGACGAGCTCGAGGAGTGGCAGAGCTCGAGCGGGCAGCTGTTGGAGCGAGACGATCTGCTGGCGGCAATCGAGCGCGCCCCGGTTCGCATGGGCTCGACAGGCGAGCCGGGCCGAATCGTGGTCAGCGATCTCCTGCAAGCGCGGGCGAGACGGTTCCGTGCGGTCTTCGTGATCGGGCTGGAGGAGGGCAGCTTCCCGCGCCGCTCCTCGAGGCACCAGCTCCTGAACGACGAGGCGCGCGAGAAGCTCGAGCAGGCGATGGCGGCGCCGGCGCCGGCCGAGGAACTGGAGCGCGACCGCTTTCTCTTCTACAACGCCTGCACACGTGCCTACGAAAGGCTATATCTGGTGCGCGAGTCGGCCAGCGAGGACGGCTCGCCCAGGCAGGCAAGCCCGTTCTGGGAGGAGCTCTGCGATCTCTTCGAGGCCGCGGATGTCGAGCGCTGGACGAAGCGCCGCTCGCTCTCGAGGCTGGTCTGGGACGAGCTTGCCGAGGCGCCCAACGAGCGCGAGCGCCTGCGCTCGCTGGCTGCGCTGGCCTCGGCGGAGCCGGTCCAGGCGCGGGAGCTCGCCCGGGCAAACGGCTGGGAGCGGCAGCTGGAGCGGGCGGAGCATGCCTTCGAGCGATCGACCGCGCTGGTCAACCCGGCGGTGCTCGCTGCGCTGCGGGCGCGCGGCACCTTCTCGGTCACCGAGCTCGAGGCCTTCGGCGCCTGCTCGTCGATCTGGTTCGTGGAGCGCGTCGTCTCGCCGCGGGAGATCGACGGCGAGGTGGATGCGAAGCTGCGCGGCTCGGTCGCCCACCAGGCGCTCTACCGTTTCTACTCGGGGCTGCCGAAGCGGCTCAAGAGCGAGAAGGTCGAGCAGGTCAAGCTCGAGCAGGCGCTCGACTACATGCGCGAGTGTCTGAGCGAGGCAATCGCCGGCCAGGTGCGGCTGGAGCTCGACGAGCTGGAGCTCAGGCAGCTGGAGGCGGGGCTCTGGCGCGACCTCGAGCACTTCCTGAGAAGCGAGGCCCGGTCGGAGTTGCCGCTGGTGCCGAGGCGCTTCGAGGTCGCTTTCGGCACCGAGCGCTCCTCACCGGAGCTCAGGCGCGGCCTCGACCTCGGCGACCTGACCCTCTCGGGCAAGATCGACCGCATCGACCTCGACCCCTTCGCCGCGCGCGGCCTGGTGCAGGACTACAAGTCGGGCAGGACGGCCCAGTCGGCCGTTCAGATCGAGGCCGAGCTCAAGCTTCAGCTCCCGCTCTACGTGCTCGTACTTCGTGATCTCGTCGGCGTCGAGCCACTCGGCGGCGTGTACAGGGCGCTGGCGGGGGAGAGGCCGGCGCGCGGGCTGCTGCGTGAAGAGGCCCGTGAGGACGGGGTGCCCGGCTTCGTCTCCAACGACTACCTGACCGAGGAGGATTTCTGGGCCAAGGTCGAGTGGGCGGCGACGAGCGCGCGCGGCTTTGCCGGCCGCATCCGCGCCGGTGACGTGCGCCACGATCCGCTCGGCCGCGACGTGCGCCCGAGCCGGAATGACGGAGACCAATCCGAGAGCGGCCATTGCCCCAGTTGGTGCCGGCTCGCGCCACTCTGCCGGGTGCCGAGAAGATGAGCGCGCGTAGCCCCAATCCCGAGCAGCAGCGCGCGATCGAGGCCTCCGGGCTGGTCTTCGTGTCGGCCGGCGCGGGCACCGGCAAGACGACGGTGCTGGTGGAGCGCTTCTGCCGTGCGGTGATCGAGCGCGGGCTGCCGGTCGACTCGCTGCTCGTCATCACCTACACCGACCGTGCCGCCGGCGAGCTTCGCGGCCGCATCCGCTCGGCCCTGCGGGAGCAGGGCCGGCCCGATCTCGCCCGCGAGCTCGACGGCGCCTGGATCTCGACCATCCACGGCTTCTGCAACCGGCTGCTGCGCCAGAACGCGGTGGCTGCCGGGATCGATCCGCGCTTCCGCGTGCTCGATGCCGAGCAGGCGCTGGTGCTCGGGCGCGAGGCTTTCGCCGGCGCGCTGGGAGAGTTCTGCGCCGGCGCCGACCCGGAGCGAACCACGCTCGTCGTCTCTTACGGGCGAGGCGGACTGGAGCACATGGTCGTCTCCGCCTACGAGGCGCTGCGCTCGGCCGGGCGAGCGCTCGAGCTGGAGCTTCCGGAAACCTCGTCCCGAGCCGAGCGCGAAGCCGCCCTGAGGGCGAGAGCCGAAGCGCTCGCGGCCGATTCCGAGGCGCCCGAGCCGGCCAGACTGACAGCCCGGGAGTTGCTCGAGCTGCTCGACACGCAGCCGGGCAGCGAGGCACTTCTCCATCTCGCCCGCTTCAAGGTCAGGAAGTGCGAGCGAACGGAGGATTACGAGCAGGCGCGCCAGGCGCTCGAGCAGGTGGCCTGGGACGAGCTGGCGCTGCACGACCGTGATCTATTGCAGGAGCTACTGCTCGCCTTCGATCGCGCCTACAGAGCGGCCAAGGACGCCGCCTCGGCGCTCGACTTCGAGGATCTGCAGCTCTACGCCCGCGACCTCCTGAAGAGCGATGCCGGCGTGCTGGAGCAGGAGCGGCTGCGCTTCCGCTCGCTGATGGTCGACGAGTTCCAGGACACCAACCGGCTGCAGTGCGAGATCATCGACCTGCTCGCGGGCGAGGTGGGGGCCGCCTCTTCGGCAGGCGCCGCGGGGGTCGAGGAGCTCTTCTTCGTCGGCGACGAATTCCAGTCGATCTACCGCTTCCGTCACGCCGACGTCGACGTCTTCCGCGAGCGCCGCGCGCAGTCGGGCGGCGTGCTCGATCTGACGCTCAACTACCGCTCGCGCCCGCAGCTGCTGGGTGTCGTCAACCACCTCTTCGCGCCCGCCTTCGGAGAGGACTACCGGCCACTCACTGCGGCTACGGAGTTTGCGCCGAGCGACCGTCCGGCGGTCGAGCTGCTGGTGACCGAGAAGAGCAGCTACGCGGAAGCGCCTATCGACTGGCGCCGTGCCGAGGCCCGGCACATCGCCGCGCGCGTGAACGAGCTGGTGGCAAGCGGCCAGGCCACGCCGGGCGAGATCGTTTACCTCTTCGCGGCCGGGACCGACTCCGAGCTCTACGAGCGGGAGCTGCGCGAGCTTGGTCTTCCCACCTACCGGGCGATCGGCCGTGGCTACTACGGCCAACAGCAGGTGCTCGACCTGCTCGCCTACCTGCGTCTGCTGCACAACCGCTACGACGACGAGGCGCTCTGCAGCGTGCTCGCCTCGCCCTTCGTCGGGGTCTCGAACGACGCGCTCTTCCTGCTCAGGCGCGCCGCGCCCAGGCGCCCGCTCTTCTGCGGGCTCGAGCGCAACCTGCCGGAGGGTCTCTCGGCCGACGACGAGCGCCTGATGCGAGCCTTCTGCCAGCGCTACGAGCGCCTGGCCGCCGCTGCCGAGGTGCTACCTTTCGAGCAGCTCTGCGAGCAGATCGTCTGCGAGCACGACTATGACCTGGCGCTGCTGGCACAGTGGGACGGGCGGCAGCGTTACGCCAACGTGCGCAAGCTGGCGCGCATGGCCCGCTCCTTCGAGGAGCTGCGCGGGCCCGACATCGAGGGCTTCGTCCGCTTCGTCAGCGATCTCGGGGCGGCCGGGGCCTCGGCTCAGGAGGCGCCGGCCGAGGAGGAGGGCTCCGACTCGGTACGACTACTCACCATCCATGGCGCCAAAGGACTGGAGTTCAAGGTCGTGGTCGTCGCCGACGCCGGGCGCGGCAAGCCACACCCCTCCTCCGACGAGATCCTCTGCCCGTCCCACGGGCCGCTCGGCTTTCGCGTCGCCGACCCGAGCGGCGGCAGGCGCCGCCCCGCGCTCGGCTACGAGCAGGTGCGCGAGCTGGACGCCGCCCAGGAGGAGGCCGAGCGCAGGCGTCTCTACTACGTGGCGATGACGCGCGCGGTCGAGCGCCTGATCGTGTCCGGCGCGATCGATCCGGAGAGCGCCGCCGACAGCGAGACGCCGATCGGCTGGATTCTCGAGCGGCTGGGCGCGGACGTGCTGGAACGGGCCGGAACGGAGCCGGAGGAGATCACCTGCGGCGAGTCGAGCGTGCTGCTGCGCGTCGATCGCTTCGTGCCTCGGGCCGAGCAGCCCGAGCCCGCCGTCGGCGCAGAGGTCGGCTCCGACGATCAGCTCTCGCTCTTCCAGCAGGGTCTCGCGCCTGCTCCCGAGCCCGTCGCCGTCGCGCCGCTCGAGCCGCTCGAGCCGATTGCTGCACCGGCCCTGCACCGGCCGCGCCGGCTCTCCTACAGCGCGCTCAGGCTTTTCGAGAGCTGCTCCTATCGCTACTTCGCCGAGCGTGTCTGCGGCATGAAGCCGCTGCAGCAGCGCCCCGACGACGAAGCTGGCACCGGCCTGGCCGCCAGCGAGCTCGGCAGCGCCGTGCACGAGCTGCTCGAGGGGATCGACCTGACCGCTCCGGCGGCGCCCGCTCCCGTCGAGCTGGAGCAGAGCGTGCACTCGCGCTACCCCGCGGCGAGCGACGAAGACCTGGAGCGAATCGCGGGTTTCGTCTCGAACTACTGCGACTCGGAGCTGGCGCGGAGGGTCGCGCAGCTACCGGAGCCGGCGACCGAGCTCAACTTTGTCTTCGACCACGGCGACGTGCTCGTCAACGGCTTCCTCGATGTCGCCTCCTTCGCTGACGGGAAGGCCTTCGTGCTCGACTACAAGACGAATCGCATCGACCGGGAGCCGGAGCAGATCGTCGAGAGCGAGTACCGCCTGCAGCGGCTCGTCTACGCGCTCGCCTGCCTGCGCGCCGGCTACGAGCAGGTGGAGGTCACCTACGCCTTCCTCGAGCGGCCGGACGTGGTTGTCAGTGCCGTCTACCGCGCCGGCGACGCGCTGGAGCTGGAGCGCGAGCTGGGTGCCGTGATCGAGCAGGTCGTGAGCGGCGATTTCTCCCCGACCCCGAGCGTGTTTGCCTGCTCGGACTGCCCGGCGAACGGAGTCGTCTGTGCCGGGATGGATCTGCCCGGCGCGCCGCCGAGGCTCGCCGTAGTGCCTGCGGAAGGCTAGGAAGTTGCCGCGCGACTACACGTTCGAAGCCCGGCGCCGAATCGCACCCGCGAGGAAGCGGATCGGGCCCCTGATCGAGCTGCTCTCGGCGGAGCACCCCGACGCCAAGATCGCGCTCCACTTCGGGAGCGAGGTCGAGCTGCTCGTCGCGGTGATGCTCTCGGCTCAGACCACCGACGTGAACGTGAATCGCGTCACTGAGCGCCTCTTTCGCAAGTACCGGCGCCCCGAGGACTACCTCGCCGTACCGATCGAGGAGCTGGAGCAGGATGTCTACGCGGCCGGCTTCTATCGCCAGAAGGCGCGCTCGTTGCAGGGCTCGATGCGGATGCTGGTCGACGAGTTCGAGGGGCGGGTGCCGCGCACGATCGCCGAGCTCGTTCGCCTGCCCGGGGTCGCGCGCAAGACGGCCAACGTCGTCACGGCGGAGCTCGGCGAGGCGCAGGGGATCGTCGTCGACACCCACGTCCGCCGCCTGGCGCAACGGCTCGCCCTCAGCCGCGAGCAGGATCCGGTCAAGATCGAGTGCGACCTGGTGAAGCTCGTACCGCGCGAGCACTGGCGCCTCTTCCCGCACCTCTTGATCTGGCACGGGAGGCGCGTTTGCGATGCAAGGCGCCCGGCTTGCGAGCGCTGCGTCGTCTCACCCCTATGTCCGGTGCCAGACTTCAGTCTGGCACCGGCGTGCAATTCGGAAGAACCAAGGCGCCTCTGAAACCGAAGCGCAGCCGGGCGCAGAATCGGCGCAGTTCTGACACGGCGAAGTGCGCTTTTCGGCTTGACGAGGCGGTAGTTTTGGAAAACCCCGCGGGCGGGTGGATTGGTGGCGGGCGAAGAGAGAAGTGCCGTCGGCACTCGGTCAATGGATCTTCGCATCGAGCCGAGCCCTTCGAACCCACTTGCGTCAACCGCTGCCGCGGGGAAAACTGAGCGCCCATGGACGGATCGACACTCGCTTTCCTCGGTATCGCGGCGCTGCTGGTGATCACGCCCGGCGCCGACATGGCGCTCGTCGCCAGGAACGGGCTCACACACGGGAAGCGAGCCGCGATCGCGACGGGGCTCGGCGTCAACCTCGGTGGCGTGATCTGGACACTGGCGGCGGCGCTAGGTGTAGCGGCTTTCGTGCGCAGCTCGGCGACGGCTTTCAACACGCTTCGCCTTGCGGGCGCTGTCTACCTTCTCTACCTCGGTCTGCAGGCGGTCTGGCACTCGCGCCGGCGAGCCGGGAGTGAGCTGGAAGAGTCGCCGAGCGTCGAAACGCGAACCGCCGGGCGCACAGCTTTCCGCCAGGGCGTCGTCAGCAACCTGCTCAATCCTAAGATCGCGGTCTTCTACACGAGCCTGATTCCCCAGTTCGTCGCGCCGGGGCAGTCGATCTTCGCCAGGTCACTGGTCCTCGGGGGGCTGTTCGACCTGATGGCGATCGTCTGGCTCTTCGCTTACGCCTGCGTGGTGGCGAAGGCGGGCGCCGTTCTACGCCGACCCGGCGTCAAGCGCTGGCTCGACAGGCTCACCGGGACAGTGCTGGTCGCCTTCGGTCTGCGTCTGGCGACTGGGCGGCGTTAACCGCCGTTCGCCGGCGAAACTGCCACCAGCAGCCCGCCGTCGTCATCGTAGGCCGGGAAGAAATCGCAGACGACTCGCTTCTCGTGCCCGCTGCGCGCCTTCATCGTCATCGACTCCCCGAGCCGCCGCACGCCCCACTCGAGCGCCAGCGCCACGGGATCCTGGTCGCCGTTGGACTCGAGGCTCAGCGCCTCGCGCACGTCGCGCCCGATCAGGTCAGCTTCCTCGTAGCCGCTCAGCTCGAAGACGCCGCGCCCGGCCGCGATCACGCGCGCTTCCTGGTCGCAGGTCACCAGGCCGGTGTTCGGGCCCGGGTAGTAGTCCTCCATCAACTCGAAGAGGAACCCGAAGCCGCAGCTGTGGCAGGCGACCGGCTCGTCGGAGAAGCCCTCGATACCGTCCACGTCGACCGAGCGCTGCTTGCAGTTGGGGCATATATAGAGAGGCATGAGCTGATCGTATCGGCGCCGGGGTTCGTCGCGGCGGGAGTTCGAAGCGGGACGGCGGATGAGCTCTTGACTTGATCGGTCGGCAAGGTACTATGTAGCGCATAGTAGACCAGGGAAACCTCTCGCAGCTTCGCCGGGGCGTGATCGAGTATTGCGTCCTGGCTCTGCTCCGCGACGGCGAGCGCTACGGCTTCGAGCTGGTGCGCACGCTGAGCGAGGTTCCGGGCATGGTCACCAGCGAAGGCACGCTCTATCCGCTCTTGAGCCGGCTCCGCCGCGCCGGCGTGGTCGAGACGAGCTGGCGCGAGTCCCCCTCGGGCCCGCCCCGACGCTACTACCAGCTCACTTCCTCCGGCCGCGCCGTGCTGGATGCGTTCAGCGACGAGTGGGCGAGCTTCCGCGACGCCGTCGATCACTTCCTCAAGGAGAAAGCCGCATGAACGCCGCCCCGCTACACCCGCTAGCCCGCGACTACCTGAAGCGCTTGAAGAAAGCCGCCGCGATCCTGCCGCGCCCCCGGCGCAAGGAACTGATCGAGGAGATCGAGTCGCATCTGCGCGAGGCTCTACCGGCCGGCGCAAGTGAGGCCGAGGCGCTGATTGTGCTCGATCGCCTGGGCGAGCCCGGGGAGATCGTCGCTGAAGCCTGGACGGGACAGGCACCGGCATCTATGGCGCTGAACGAGCGGGTGGCAGTCCCTCTCCTTCTGTTCGGAGGCTTCCTCTTCGGAGTCGGTTGGGTCGTAGGCGTGGTGCTGCTGTGGAGCTCGACAGTCTGGACGCTGCGGGACAAGTTGATCGGAACGTTGGTACTGCCCGGTGGGTTGGCTACCACTGCGTTCGTCTTCCTCTTCGCCGCCGCGGGCACGGGGGGAGGAGGGAGTGGTGATTGCGTGGTGCACTCGGTTACGAGAGTCGGTTTGCACGGAGCGAAGGCGGTGAACACTGCCCATGAGTGCGCCAGTTCCGGAGGGAACGTCAACTATCTAGCCCTGGTGCTGGTGGGGGGTCTGCTGGTCGTGCTACCCGTCCTCACCTCGATCTACCTGAGCCGGCGCGCGAAACGACTTTCGGCCGCCATGTCTTGACGATGTGATAGCCGCGTGTCTCAGAGCCGGCGCTACCCGGTCGCCAGCGCCGGATCGGTGTAGAGCGAGGTGTAGAACCCCCGCCGCGCCAGCAGCTCGTCGTGCTTACCCTGCTCGACGACGCGGCCGTGCTCGAGCACCACGATCAGGTCGGCGCCTCGGATGGTCGAGAGGCGGTGGGCGATCACGAACGCCGTGCGGTCGGCCAGGAGCACGCTGAGCGCCCGCTCGATCGTGCGCTCGGTGGAGATGTCCACCGAGGAGGTTGCCTCGTCGAGGATCAGGATGCGCGGGTCGGCAACCAGCGCCCGGGCGAAGGCGACGAGCTGGCGCTGCCCGACCGAGAGCCTGGCGCCGCGTTCCCCGAGCTCGGTGTCGAAGCCGTTCTCGAGCTGCTCGATGAAGTCGAGCGCCCCGACCGCCCGGGCGGCGGCCTCGATCTGCCTGTCGGTCGCATCCGGCCGGGCGAAGGCGATGTTCTCGCGCACCGTGCCGGCGAACAGGAAGCCCTCCTGCGGCACGATGCCGAGCTGCGAGCGGAGCGAGCGCTGCTTGAGGTCGCGCAGGTCGGAGCCGTCGACCGTGATCCGGCCCTCGCTCGTGTCGTAGAAGCGCGCCAGCAGCTTGGCGATCGTCGACTTGCCGGCGCCGGTGTGGCCGACGAGCGCCACGGTCGTTCCGGCCGGCACGTCGAGATCGAGATCGTGCAGTACCTCGGGCAGCTCGGGCCGGTAGCGGAAGCGGACGTGGTCGAAGCGGACGTGGCCGGTCGCCCGTACCAGCTCGCGCGCGTCCGGCTTGTCGAGCACCTCGGGCTCGGCGTCGAGCACGTCCATGATCTTGTCCAGCGCCGCCGTGGCCGCGATGAAGGTGTTGAAAAGCTGCGAGAGCTGCTGGATCGGGTTGAAGAAGTTCGACAGGTAGTAGATGAAGGCGACCAGCGTTCCGATCGTCACCTGCCCGTGGAAGACGAGCCAGCCGCCGTAGCCGAGCACGATCGCGCTGCCGGCGCCCGAGAGCACGTCGACGAAGGGGAAGTAGAGCGCGTTCCAGATGACGGTGCGGTAGTTGGCCTCGCGGTAGCTCTCGTTCAGCCGGGCGAAGTTGCGCTCCCGCTCCCGTTCGCGCGTGTAAGCCTGAACGACGCGCATGCCGCCGATGTCCTCGGCCAGCGTGCCGGTGACGTTGCCGATCCGCTCCCTGACGGCGCGGTAGGCGCGGGTCGAGTAGAGGCGGAAGACGGTGGTGGCGCCGAGCATCAGCGGCATCACGGTCAGGGTCGCCAGCGCCAGCCGCCAGTCCAGCACGAACAGCAGCGCGGCCGAGCCGACCAGCATCAGCGTGTTCTGGATCAGGGTCGAGACGCCGTCGGTGACCAGCTGGTCGAGCGCCTCGATGTCGTTGGTCATGCGGCTGACGATCACGCCGGTGCGGTTGCGCTCGTAGAAGCCGAGCGAGAGCCGCTGTAGGTGGGCGAAGAGCTTGCGGCGCAGGTCGGCGAGAACGCGCTCGCCCACCCAGCCGGTGTAGTAGCTCTCGGCGTAGCCGGTCGCCCAGTTCGCCAGCCCGACCGCCAGAAAGACGATCACGACGATCACGAGCAGGTGCATGTTGCCCTTCGTGATGCCGCTGTCGATCGCGATCTTGGACAGGAAAGGAGGCGCGAGCCCGGTCGCCGCGGCCGCCAGCAGCGAGAGCATCGCAAGGGTCGCCCGGCCCTTGTACGGAGAGACGAGCCGCGCCAGGGCGCGCAGGCGCTTCGCCGTCTGGCGCCAGGACCAGTCCTGCACCTTCTCGTTACCGACCCGCGTCAGGTGATGGCCGGGCTGCCAGACTCTCATCGCGGCGCCCTCCCGTCTCCATCACCGTCGCCGGCATGCTCCTCGAGCCGTCCGGCCATCTCCTGCTCGACCAGCCCGTGCTCGTAGATCTCGCGGTAGATCGCGGACGTGCCGAGCAGCTGCTCGTGGCTACCGCGCGCGGCGATCCTGCCCTGCTCGAGCACGACGATCTCGTCGGCTAGGGCGATCGTCGAGAGCCGGTGCGCGATCACGATCGTGGTGCGCCCGCGCACCGCCTGCTCCAACCCCGAGCGGATCTGCGCCTCGGTGGTGGCGTCGACCGAGGCGGTGGCGTCGTCGAGAATCAGGATGCGCGGGTCGGTCAGCAGCGCCCGTGCGATCGCCAGGCGCTGGCGCTGCCCGCCCGAGAGCGTGACGCCGCGCTCGCCCAGCTCGGTCTCGTAGCCGTCGGGGAGGCGCTCGATGAACCCGTGCGCCTGCGCCAGCCGGGCGGCGCGCTCGACCTCCTCGAGGCTCGCCTCGGGGCGTCCGAAGGCTATGTTCTCGCGCACGCTGGCCGAGAAGAGGAAGGGATCCTGCGCGATCACGCCGATCTGCGGCCTGAGTGACGAGAGCTCCAGCTCGCGCACGTCGGCGCCGTCCACCAGCACGCGCCCGGAAGTGACGTCGTAGAAGCGCGGCACCAGCGAGGCGAGCGTGGTCTTGCCCGAGCCGGTCTGCCCGATCAGCGCCACGGTCTTCCCGGGTGCCAGCACGAGGTCGACGTTCTCCAGCACCGTTCGCCCGGTGGCGTAGGAGAAGCCCACTTTCTCGAAACGGATCTCGCCGGGCCCGTCAGGCAACTTGCGCGCACCGGGGCGCTCGGCGATCTCCTCGGGCTCGTCCACGATCTCGAAGATGCGCTCGCCGGAAGCGGTCGCCCGCTGCGCCTGGCCGATCCAGCTTCCGATCTGCTGCAGCGGAACCATCAGCATGTTGAGCAGGAAGGCAAAGGAGACGAACCACTGCAGCGCGAGCTGGCCGTGGATCACCAGCCAGCCGCCGTAGAGCAGCACGCCGGCCTGGGCGAAGAGAGGGATGAAGCCCAGCAGCGGGATGTAGAAGGACTGCTGGCGGTTGGCCAGGATGCTGCGCGCGAAAAGGCGCTCGTTACGCTCTGCGAAGCGCTCGGCTTCGGCGTCCTCTTGGGCGAAGGCCTTGACGACGTGCACGCCGGTGATGTTCTCCTCGGCCGAGGTGGCGACGTCGGCCATCTTCTGCTGCACGTCGCGCAGCACGGGGTGGGAGATGCGGCTGTAGCGGTAGGCGACGGCGACGATGAACGGCGTCATGGCGATCGTCACCAGCGCGAGGCGCCAGTCGAGGTAGAGCATCACCGCCGTCACACCGAGCACGGTCAGCACGTGCTGGGCGAAGAAGATCAATCCGTAGCCGAGGAAGAAGCGAACCAACGTCAGGTCGACCGTCGAGCGCGAGAGCAGCTGCCCGGTCTGATGGCGGTCGAAGAACGAGAAAGAGAGCCGGACGAGCTTGGAGTAGATGCGCATGCGCAGGTCGTACTCGACCCCGAGCGCCTGGTTGCCGGCGATGAAGCGGCGCCCGGACATGAACACCGCCCGCGCCACGCCGGTTGCCACGATCCAAACGATCAGCGTCCAGAGCTCGTGATGGTGGCCGCTCTTGATCGCCCCGATCGCCGCGCCCGAGAGCAGGATGATCGCGATCTGGGCGGCCTGCGCCGCGACCGCCAGCACGACCGACACCGCCAGCCCGAGCCGGTAGGGGCGCAGAAAACCGATCAGCCGGACGAACGTGCGCCAGTTCGTGCGTCGCCTGGTCGGGGTCTGTTCGAGTGCGGTATCCATGGGCTTATATCGACAATCGTCGATGATCGATTTCTATCGATATTCCAGGGTAGCGTCAAGTCGGCGGGGCTCGTCAGGCGGATCGAAGCTTCGCCTCATTCCATCGGGCGTTGACCTCAGTCAGCTTGAGAAGGATCTCGGCTAGCCATTCAGGCAAGCTGCACGAAGCGGCTACGTACTCGCGGGTTTGGCGTCGTTCTGCTCATTCCGCTCGCTGTAAACGCGAGCGACGAGTCGAATCACGGTCGGAGTCCTGGGACGAAACGATCCAGTGGCAACATACCCGACCGTAGGTAAGCCGCATGAACTCGAAAGCTCGAAGTTGATCTCTGGTTTTTTGGTCAGAGCTCTGAGCGAAGGCCACCCGTTCCGCGGCTACCAACCACCGAAGCCTTTCCGAACTCGGCTTGGGCGTCGTCGTCTTCCACGATGTCGTCGAGAACGGTGACGTAAGGCCATTCGAGCAGCCCCGGGTGTGGATCCGGTCGAAGGCTTCAGATGGGCGAAGGAACCACCGTCGATCGTTCAGGGGCATACCGTGCGCTCCGAATGCTCTGTCTCAGAGCTGGGACGTTCGGATAGACGACGACGTCGTGCCAGCCGAGCTCGCTCGAGATACGCCGCCAGCACCGCTCGTACCTGGGCAGCCCCACGTGTACCCAGTCGTAGTCCTTCAGCCCTGCGAGGTCGGCCACACGTCGCTCCTCCCTCCACAGGCGGCGATTGCGTGAGCACAGCGGCATGGAATCGGTCAAGAAGCTGAAAATTCGCCCTGAAAGAGTTCTAGCGCCCGCTCCAGCCGCGCCCGGTTCGCCGCGTCGTTCAGCCAGCCCGAGGCGCCCGAGGGATGCGGCAGTGGAATCGCCACTGCACCGTCCAGCTCAATCCGCTCGCCAACGCAGGCCAGCGAGTCGAAGCCGAGCAGGCGCTTGATCGCCACGCCGCCGACCGGCACGAGCAGGCTGGGCCGGAGTAGGCGCAGCTCCCACTCCTGCCAGAAGGCGCAGAGGCGGCGCTCCTCCGGAGTCGTGGTGCGATCGCCGCGGCCCGAGAGCGGTTTGCCTGGGTAGCAGCGGGTGACTGCGGCGCAGTAGAAGGTCTCGTAGAAGCGCTCCTCGTCCATTTCCAGCCAGCGGCGCAGCGCCCGGCCGGCTCGCCCGCGCCAGGGACGGCCCTCCTCGCCCTCGACGATGCCCGGCGCCAGGCCGAAGAGGTAGGCGCTCTGTCCCTCATGCCCTTCCAGGACGGGCAGCGACTCGATCGGATGACCGGCCTCGGCGCAGGCGCGGCAGGCGCGGTTGTCGCGCTGCAGCGAGGCGAGCGAGCGATACGAGGAGCGCCGCATGGTCACGAGCGGGCGTCAACCGCCCGGTACCCGGTTGATACTCGAACCTCTCAATCGGTCCTGCGCAGAGTGATCGTCGCGCTCCAGGTGAGGCTCCCGTGCCCCTTGAAGCCGATGCAGCCGTAGCAGTCATCGGTGCTGGTCGGGACTACTGGAACTTCGTTGTCTGCATGCAGGGTGACCGTGCTGTGCCCGGTCAGCTTCGGCATCGGCACGACAGACTTGAACCACTTGCTGCTGGACGAAGCGTTTATCGGATGAAGGCCGCAGGGCGAGTGACCGGTTCCAAGAGCGTTGAGATCCGGCCAGAGGATGACCAGAGTGGAGTGGCCGTTCTCCCTCGGTCCCGCCTCCACCGAGAGGTACATGTCTCTTGTGTTGATCTCGCCGCCGCCGTTGCAGGAGCTCTGGTTCGGCGCCTGTTCCGCCTTTGTCTCGGTCTCGATGCGGTATTGCGGCTCGGGGACGGGAATGTCGATCGTGTTGGTGACGAGCTTGAGGCCGCTCCCGGTAGCCGACCAGAAGAGCGAGAACATCCGCTTCGAGGGGAGAAACTCCTTGTTCAGATGCGCATTCCAGGTCGCCAGGCCGGTGGTGGCTTCCCAGCCCGAGTTGTTGTTCATGTTCGTGACCGACCAGCCCCATTTCTCCTCACCGCTGATCTGGAAGCCGGTTATCACGGCGTCGTACCTGAGTCCGACCGTCGCGGCGCTCTTCGGCGCCGCCGGCGCCGCCCCGGCTCCGGCCAGAAGCGGCAGCGCTGCCGCGAGCGTGAGCGCAAACAGTAAGCAAGCTCTCCTCCTCATCACTGCCCCCATCTCTCGACATCGACGAACGGTTCGGCGACCACTGCGGCGTGTGGTGCATCCCAACACCGGTCAAGCCTAGAACCGACTCGTGATGAAGGAAGCAAGTGGCCCGCTAACCGCTTCAGCATATGCCACCCGAAGCATGAGAGTCAGCGAGCTTGACGATGTAAATCAGACGCGCTCGGAACGCACGACCACGAACCAGTCGCCGGCGAAGATCACCTCGCCGCCGCCCAGCTCCGCGGCCAGCTCCTCGGCGCCGAAGAAGCGCTTGTAGACCTGCCAGCTCGAGCCGTCCTCGAGGATTCGCTCCTGCGTCTCCTCGCGTCCTCGGTCGGGCCGGAGAGCCGCGTCGCAGACGACCAGCTCGGGCGCGACCCGGGCAGCCTCGGCCAGGAAAAGTGCCCGCTCGCTCTGATCGAGGTGGCCGTAGAAGTGAGCTGTGAAGACGCGCTCGAAACTGCCGTCCCTGAACGGCAGCGCGAAGGCATCGCCCGAAACGAAGGCCGCCTCCGGGCAGCGCCCGCGGGCTATCTCGAGCATCTGCTCGCTCTGATCGAGCCCGACTATCTCGCCGGGAAGGTGCCTGGTCAGATAGCCGGTTCCGCAGGCCACGTCGAGCGTATGGGCGAAGGGAAGCGAGGCCAGCGTCCGCCGTAGTGCGGTCAGCTCCTTTTCCCAGCCCGGCCGCTCGCGCTCGCTGAACAGGCCGCGACCGAGATACCAGTCGTCGTACTCCAGCGCGCGGGCGTCGTAGTACTCCCTCATGCGACCTAGAGTAACCCCATGACGTTTCCGCTTGAAGCAGTTCCCAACTTCTCCGAGGGCCGCGACCGGGCGACGATCGATGCGCTCGCCGAGGCGCTGGGCGCGCGGGCGCGACTGCTCGACGTCCATTCCGACCCCGACCACAACCGTTCGGTCTTCACGCTCGCCGGCGGCGAAGAGGAGCTGGTCGCCGCACTTCTGGCCGGTGTTGCCGTGGCGCTAGAGAGGATCGATCTGCGCCTGCACACGGGCGTTCACCCCTGCGTCGGAATCGCGGACGTCCTGCCGCTCGTCGCCGTTCGCCCCGAGGACATGGAGCGAGCGAAGGCGGCGGCGCTCGAGCTGGGCGCGCGGATCGGCTGCGAGCTCGGGCTGCCGGTCTTCCTCTACGGGGAGCTCGCCGCCGGACGAAGGCTGGCCGAGCTTCGCCGCGGCGGAGCCGACGAGCTGTTGCGAAAGATCGAGAGCGGAGAGATCCAGCCGGAGTTCGGACCGGCGACGCTCGGTCCGCGCGCGGGCGCGGTGCTCGTCGGCGCCCGCCGGCCGCTGATCGCCTTCAACGTCAACCTGCGCGGAAGCCTCGAGACGGCGCGGGAGATCGCAGCTGCCGTGCGCGAAGGCGGCGGCGGTTTTCCCGGGGTGCGCGCGCTTGGCCTGGAGCTACCCGGCGCCGGGCTGATGCAGGTGAGCATGAACGTCGAGGACTGGACGAAGAGCGGGCTGGGGGAGATCGTCGCGCGCATCGGGCTGGAGGCCGAGAAACGCGACGCCGAGGTCGAGAACTCCGAGTTGGTCGGGCTGATTCCGGCCGGCGCCGCCGCCGCGGCCGAGCAAGCGGGGCTCCTCTTCGATCCCTCGCAGATCCTCGAGCTGAGGCTGGCAGGCGAGCTCGACGGCGATTTCGACTAATCGTTTTCGCCTCGGCGCGGGCTCCGCGCACAAGCGACACGGAGACGGCACATTCCCGTGCGACCTTTCTCGTTAATGTGTTCCGCTCACCCGCGCGGTGCCAGGCGCCGCGCGGAACACCTGCGCCCGAACGAAGGGCTCCGTGCGCGGTTAGGGTCAATCGCCGACGTCGTCAAGCCATCTGGCGGGGTAGACCTTGCCCGCCGCTCCGGCCGCTGGCGCTAACCTAGATGCCGATGCCCACGAAAAAACAACGCCGCCGGCGCGAGAAAGAGCTTCGGCACGAATACGAATACGTCTACATAGACGAGGAGGGCAAGGAGGTCGAGGTCGAGCCGCCTCCGCCCTCACGCGCGGAGAAGCAACGCCCGGCCGCTGCGCCCTCGAATGCTCGCCAAGCCCGTCAGATGCGGCCGGTACAACCTCCCAACTGGCGCTACCTGCGCAAGCAGGCGATCATCTTCTTCTGCATCATCCTCGTAGCGTTCTCTGTTCTGAACAGGTCGGTTCCTGTCGCTGCCATGTTGGCGGTCATTTACACCGCGATCATGCTGCCGCTGATGTGGATGACGCAGCGTATGGTCTACCGCTCTTATCTGAAGCGAACGGGTCAACTTCCGCCTCCGCCCACCCGCCGCCCGAAGTAAAAACTCCCCCCGCCCGCTCGGCGCACGAAGTAAAAGAGAGTCGATCTCGCTGGGAATGCGCGGCCGAGGTGGTCGAGGCGTGGATGTCAGGCGTCGAACGGGCCGCGAAAGCGCACTGGTAGTGCGGTGAACGGTTCGGGCGGCGACTGGCGCCGCGAATCGGCCGCATCGGCCGTGTAGGCCTGGCGGGATAGGCTCTATCCTCCCCCGAGCGCCCGCGACAGTCAGAATGCGGCTGTGACTCTCGTCGTCGATCGCTTCGAGCTTGGCCCGCTGCAGACGAACTGCTACGTCGTCAGGAGTAAGCGCGCCGCCGGCGAGGCCGTCGTCGTCGATCCGGGCGGCGACATCACGCAGCTGCGCCTGGAGCTGGCACGAATGGGCGCCAGGGTGGCAGCGGTGCTGCTCACGCATGGGCATTGGGATCACGTGCTCGGCGTCGTCGACCTGGTCGAGGCGACCGGCGCCCCGGTTTATCTGGGCGAGGCCGAAGTACCCGAGCTGGAGTCCGGGGCGCCCGAGCTGATGGGCTTCCCACCGCTTCGCTCGTTCGATCCCGAGCACCTGCTCGTGGGCGGCGAGACGCTCGAGCTGGCCGGGCTGGAGATCGAGGTCGTCTCGGTGCCGGGGCACCGGCCCGGGCACATGGCTTTCGCGATCGACGGCTGCCTCTTCTCCGGCGATGTCCTCTTCCGCGGCTCGGTCGGGCGCGCCGATCTCCCCGGCGGCGACTGGCCCACGCTGATGGCGACGCTCGAGCTGCTGGTCGAGCGCTTCCCGCCCGAGACCGTCGTCTACTCCGGCCACGGTCCCGAGACGACGCTCGGCGCCGAAATCCGCACCAATCCTTTCCTGGCAGAGTTACGTACGAGATGAGCTTCGAGGCGCCCAAGGGCACGCACGACGTCCTGCCGCGCGAGTGGCCGGCCTGGCAGAGAGTGATCGACGAGGCTGAACGGCTCTGCAACGCCTACGGCTACCGGCGCATCGTCACGCCGACCTTCGAGGAGACCGAGCTCTTCGCGCGCAGCTCGGGCGAGGCCTCGGACATCGTCTCCAAGGAGATGTACAGCTTCGATGACCGCGGTGGCCGCTCGCTCACGCTTCGTCCCGAGGGCACCGCTCAGGTCTGCCGCGCCTACGTCGAGCATGGCCTGCAGCGCGAGCCCCAGCCGGTCAAGACCTGGATGGTGGCGCCGATGTTCCGCTACGCCAAGCCGCAAAAGGGCCGCTTTCGCGAGTTCTGGCAGCTCAACGTCGAGGCGATCGGCTGCGAGGATCCGGCGCTCGACGCCGAATTGATCGCGCTCCAGGCGGCCTGGCTGAAAGCGCTCGGGATCGAGACGACTCTGCTCCTCAACTCGATCGGCGACCGCGCCTGCCGCCCGGCCTATCTCGAGCGCCTCGAGGCCTGGCTCGACGAGCACTCCTCCAAGCTCGACGCCGAGGCGCGTCACAAGCGCACGACCAGCCCCCTGCGCGTCTTCGACACCAAGAATCCCGAGCTGGCCGCCCTGCTCGAAGGCGCGCCGACGATCGGGGACGCGCTCTGCGCCGAGTGCCGTGAGCACTTCGAGGCGGTTCGGCAATACCTCGATGCCTGCGGCGTCGTCTACACGCTCGCGCCCAGGCTGGTGCGCGGTCTCGATTACTACACCCGCACCGCCTTCGAGTTCGTCGCGCCGGGCCTCGGCGCCCAGGACACCGTCTCGGCCGGTGGCCGCTACGACTATCTGATCGAGACGATCGGCGGCCCGCCCACGCCGGCGGTCGGCTTCGCCAGCGGGATCGAGCGCATCGTGCTCAGCACCGAGCAGAGCGAGACCGCCGCCGAGCCCGAGATCGACGTCTTCTTCGTTACTGACAAAGGCGCCAACAAAGTCGCCGTAGTTGGAGAAATGTCGAAAATGCGACCCGACTTCAGCTGCGATATGGACTACGCGGGTCGTTCGGTAAAAGGGCAATGGACACAGGCTTCTCGCTTAGGGGCCAAATGGGTCGCGAACGTTATGGGGGACAACGCCATCGTGGCGTATCGGGACGATCAGCAGGCATATGCGAAGGCTGAAGATCTACGTACGACTAAGCTTCCGATTCCGATCACAGAAGTCGCGTCTTACATCAGACAACAGGAAAAGCGGTAATGAAGTGGCGTGACCTCATGTGCGGCGACGTCCGCCCCGAGCAGATCGGCAAGAAGCTGACGCTCTCGGGCTGGACCGACACGCGCCGTGACCACGGCGGGCTGATCTTCATCGACCTGCGCGACCGGGCCGGCGTCTGCCAGCTGGTGATCAACCCCGAGCGCGCGCCCGAGGCGGCCGCGCTCTCGCACGAGATCCGCAACGAGTTCGTGCTGCGCGCCGAGGGAGAAGTGGTGGCGCGCGCGCTCGAGGCGGTCAACCCCAAGCTCCCGACCGGTGAGATCGAGCTACAGGTCGACAGGCTGGAGATCGTCTCACGCTGTCCGCCGCTCCCCTTCCAGCTCGACGAGGAGAACGTCGACGAGACGCTGCGCCTGCGCAACCGCTGGCTCGATCTGCGCCGCGATCGCCTGCAGCGAAACATCGCCCTGCGCGCGCAGATGGTCGGCGTCATCCGGCGCGTGATGGAGGCCGACGGCTTCCTCGACATCCAGACGCCGATCCTGGGCAAGCCGACCCCGGAGGGCGCGCGCGACTTCCTGGTTCCGGCGCGCCTGCAGCCCGGCCGCTTCTACGCGCTGCCGCAGTCGCCCCAGCTCTACAAGCAGATCCTGATGGTCGCCGGCTTCGACCGCTACTACCAGATCGCCGTCTGCTTCCGCGACGAGGATCTGCGTGCCGATCGCCTGCAGGAATTGACCCAGCTCGACGTCGAGACCGCCTTCCCCGACCTGGATTACCTCTTCTCGCTGATGGAGCAGATGATCCAGGCGGTCTGGCGCGAGTGCCTCGGAGTCGAGCTGGAGGCGCCCTTCCGGCGCATGAGCTGGGACGAGGCCACGAGCCGTTACGGCAGCGACAAGCCCGACCTGCGCTTCGAGCTGGAGATCGAGGAGGCGACCGAGGTCACGCGCGGCTCCGACTTCGGAGTCTTCGCCAAGGTGCCCTGCGTCCGCTTTCTGCGCGTTCCCCAGGAGTACTCGCGCGGCGATCTGGCGAAGCTGGAGGAGCTCGCCAAGGAGTGGGGCGCGGGCGGGCTGGCCTACATCGTCTACGGGGAGGACGGCGAGCCCCGCTCGCCGATCCTGAAGTTTCTCTCCGAGGCCGAGTTCGGGCTCTTTCGCAGCGAGCCCGGCACGACCGTCCTCTTCGGCGCCGGCGAGCCGGCGGCGGTCGCGCGCGTGCTCGGCCAGCTCCGGCTCCGGCTCGGAGCGGAGCTCGGGCTGATTGACGAGGACGCTTGGCGCTTCCTCTGGGTGACCGACTTTCCTCTGCTGAAGTGGGACGCCGAGCTCGAGCGCTGGGACGCCGTCCACCATCCCTTCACCCGCCCGGCTCCCGGCCACGAGGCGCTGCTCGAGAGCGATCCCGGCGCCGCGCGAGCGCTTGCCTACGATCTGGTCGGAAACGGCGTCGAGCTCGGCGGCGGCTCGTTCAGGATCCACGAGCCCGAGCTGCAGCAGAAGGTTTTCGATCTCCTCCGCATCTCGCCCCAAGAGCAGCGCAGCAAGTTCGGCTTCTTGCTCGACGCTCTCTCCATGGGCGCACCGCCGCACGGGGGGGTCGCCTTCGGCATCGAGCGCATGCTGATGGTCTTGGCAGGCGAGCCCAATCTTCGTGATTTACAGGCATTTCCAAAGAACCAGGCCGGCGCCGACCCGATGACTGGCGCACCTTCCGAGGCCGATCCGAAGCACCTGCGCGAGCTTGCTCTGCGCTCGCTGGCCCCTCCCGGCTAAATGCCGACCGGAAATCAACCGATGGAGCAGGCATACTTCAGTCGCAACCGAATTTCTGACTAGTAATCACGCGCGAGCGAGGAGAGAGCGAGCCATGTCGACGCAAGATCCAGGAAGAGCACAACCGGCGCCGCTGACGTCCCTTCCCCGCATCGAGGACGTTCCGTTCACCGATCACGGATACGAGCCCGAGCAGGTTCGAAGCGCATTCGATGCCTTTCAGCGCCACGTAGCGCAACTTCAAGCGCAGCTTCGCGTGCTGCAGGCGGCCGGCCGCACCAGTATGGAGCCCAGTGGTCACGCTGTCCGGATGGACGCGCTACACCTGATTCGCTCCGCGGCCGAGTTCGCCGACGCACTCGAGCGCGACGCCCAAACCTCGTCGGTCACGCAGCTGTCGCGCACCGAAGAGGAGATCAGGACGCGCCAGCAGGAGCTCGGCGCGCGCGAGGCCGAGGTTGAGCGTTTCCGCCAGGAGTCCGAGCGCCAGCGCCAGGAGATTCTCGGCGTCGCTCGCAACGAGGCGCGCGAGCTGCTCGCCAACTCCCAGCGCGAGGCCTCGCAGGAGCTGCGCGAGGCCGAGTCGCGCGGGAACCGGCTGCTCGAGCAGGCTCGGCACCAGGCGACCGAGCTGACCAACGCGGCTCGTGCCGAGGTGGAAGGAACGCTCGAGTGGGCCCGGGCCCAGGCGGCTTCGATCATGACGCGCGCTCAGCAGGGTGCCGAGCAGCTGCTGTCGGCGGCCGGGCTCGGCGAGGACAAGGTCGGCAGGGTGGCCGACTCGCTCGTCCAAGCGGCCGATCGCGAGGCGCAGAGTGCCCGCTCGCCCGGCGGCGTGATGCGTCAAGCGACCGCTCTGCTGGAGGCCGGCGCGCCCGCCGCCGCGGCGACAGCGGCCGAGCCCGAGGCCGAGGAGCCCGAAGCTGAGGAGCCCGAGGCCGAGGAGCCCGAGGTTGAAGAGCCCATGGCCGAGAAGCCCGAGGTCGAGGAGATCGAGGAGACACACGAGCGTAGCGAGCCCGAGCGCAGACCATGGGACTCCGCCGACTCCGAGGAAGAGGTCGACCTCGAAGAAGAGGAAACGGACGAGGAAGAGCCCGGCGAGGAAGAGCCCGGCGAGGAAGAGCCGCCGCGCTTCTACTGATTCACGTCGGCCCGTGGCGGTGCGCCCGGCTCTTGCCCGGTTCGTTATCGACGTAGACAATGAGCCTGCACTACGTTGCTCGGCTCCGGTTCGGCCGAGCCACGTTCGCGCCCTCGATGGAGATCGCTAGAGAATGTTGGGGAAGTACCGCCTAAAGCCGAGCTTCTTGCTCGAAGTGGCCTTCCTGGTCGGAGTCTGGCTCATCGCCTGGCTCGTGTTCGATGCTCCGCTGGCGATCCTCATCGCCATCATCTTCGGCGCTTACGCGCTCGTGTTCCTGTACGAGACCTGGCTCGACCGGGTCAGCCGGCGGGAGCGGGCGGAGACGCGGCGCTCGCGCAGAGAGGCCAGCGATCTGTATGGCGTCTTGACCGAGCCGGTCGGGAGATCTCAGCCCCGCTCGTCATTCAACGTCGCGAAGGTGAGTACGGCCGAAGCAGGCGCTGCTCGCGATGCGCGAGTAGCTCCACGTCCAGCGACTCCATCCGAGCCCGTCAAAGTCGGCGAGGCCGCCTCGGTCGAACCGCCGCGCGAGCCGCTAGAGACTAGAGAGACGAGTGGGCCGGAGCTTGAGAAGCAAGACACACCGGTAGCGCTAATCGCCGCGGAGCGTGCTCCTGCGCCGACGCCCCCGAGCACCCCGGGTAGCGTATCGGCGCCCGAAGAAGAGCGGAAAGCGGAGCCGCCGAAACCTCGCTCGCTCATGGCGGAGATCGCTGCGGGCCCGGAGGCCCGAAAGGCGGCTCGTCCGATCGGCGGCTGGAATGTCTGGCAGCTCGAGAGGCTTCTCGCAGCCCAGTCCAAGCCCGGCCAAGAGCGCGACTACGAGCGCTCGCTACTGCTCGTCTACCTGCGTGAGTTCGCCGATCCGGATGGACAACTTCCGCCGCAGTTCGATGATCTCGTGCGCGATTCGTTTGGCGATCTCGCGCGCGGCCCGGCGAGCCAGTGGTCGTAGCGGTGAGTGTGCCCGACGCCGCCGGTCTCGTCCGTGACTTTGGCCGGAGCGACGCGAACAGCCCCTGTGAAGGAGGCCGCTCGTGAAGCCCGTTGCCCAGCGAGTCGGCGTCTTGGCTGCAGTGGCGCTCATCGCTCTGCTCGTGGCAGTCGAGCTCAACAATCGATTTGGCAATAGCTCCTCGGCCACGACCGCGACGGTGCCTGCTATACCCGCTCCGGGCACCAACTGGAATGAAGTCCGCGCCGGCATCCTCCCGCTGAGCGAGAAGGGAGAGAAAACCGCCTGCGGCGTGACGATAGGCGCCACGACCTTCGGTGTGGCGCACCCGAGTCTTCCCTGTGGCACGAGGATCTTCGTCGCCTACGGTGACATTCAAGCGCTGACTCAGGTAATCGCCCGCGGACCTTACGTCCCGGGGCTAGGGCTCGACCTGACGCCGGCGCTGGCGGTGAAGCTGAAAATCCGCAGCGCGGCCAACGTCAGTTGGCGCTTCGCCGAGTAGGCGTCAGCCGCCGCGCTAGAGTGAGTCTGTTCGACTCTGTGCGGAGCTTCGCGCGACAACGTAGAACCAACACCAAGTAAAAGGGAGCCCGCGTCCGAGCGGAAGCGCCTGGCGCCGAAGCGAGGCAGGGCACCCACCTGGCTCTCCAGGTTCACTTGGGCGCGAAGTTGCGGCAGGGTGGAATAACCGGGGAAGAACCTGTCGGTTCTTCCCCGGTGTGGTTGCTCGTGGAAGTCTTCGCGCCTGCGGCGCTCTAACTTTCTGCTCCTAGCCTTCAGGGCGTGGGTGCTCGGGATGCTTTGCGGGGTTCGGTTTCGCGAAGGACGGGCGTCTGGTGGGCCGCGCCCGCCATGTCGGTCGCGGCGGCTCGCGGGCATCGGCGCGGTTGGTACGCTTGATGTCCGCTAATGGGTCGGGGACGGCGTCTGGTGTGCCGCGCCCGCCATGTCGATCGCGGCGGCCGGGTCAGGGGCTCGCGCTCGGCTAGCCTGAGTGCGTGAGAACGGTCTTCGGAGATGCGACCGTCGGCGGCGAGTGGGCCTCGCTGCGGCTGCGGCTGCAGGGGGAGAAGATCGTCGAGGCCGATGCCGACGGGCTGGACGAGAAGCTCGCGGGGCTGAGCCTGCTCGAGGCTGCGGCCGTCGGCGGGGAAGCGCTTGCGGTCGAGGCGCTGGCGACGGCGATCGGGCCCGCGTTCCGCGCGACGCCCGATCCCGAGAGGGTCGCGGTGGCGATGTCGGGCGGGGTGGACAGCGCCGTCGCCCTGCTGGGAGCGGGGCCGAAGGCGATCGGAGTCACGCTCAGGCTATGGATCGATCCCGACGGCCCGGACAGTGAACGGGCCTGCTGCTCGCCCGATTCGGTGCGGCTGGCGCGTGCCACCTGCCACCGGCTGGGGTTACCGCACGTAACGCTCGATCTGCGCGAGCAATTCTGCCGGGCCGTGGTCGAGCCGTTCGTGCGCACCTATGCGGCCGGTCGGACGCCCAATCCCTGCGTTCGCTGTAACGGTTCCTTCCGCTTCGGCCGCTTGCTCGCCTTCGCACAGCGTGCCGGGGCATCGCGGCTGGCAACCGGTCACTACGCGCGCCTCGTCGAGCGGCACGGCCGGCTGCTCGTGGCCCGCGCGCGAGACCACGAGAAGGACCAGTCCTACATGCTCGCCTCGCTGAATCCGAGGCTGCTGGACCGACTCTGGTTTCCGCTCGCGGAGCTGGCCAAGAGCGAGACGCGCGAGCGAGCGGCAGCCGCCGGGCTCGAGGTCGCGCTGCGGCCGGAGAGTCAGGAGGCCTGTTTCCTGGCCGGAGCCGACTACCGAGACTTCCTCGCGCGCCGCGGCCTTGCCTCGCGAAGGGGCGAGATAGTCGACGAGCAGGGGCACCGGCTCGGCGAGCACGACGGCTACTGGCGCTTCACGCCCGGGCAACGGCGTGGTCTGGGTATCGCCTCGGGCTCGGTCCCGCTCTTCGTGCTCGGCACTCGTCCGAAGGAGAACCTGGTTGTGGTCGGGCCCGAGCGGGCGCTTTCGCGTCAGCGTGTGAGCGTGCGCGGAAAGCTCTACCTACCGCTGCGGCAGGCGAGAGCGAAACTTCGCTACCGGTCTCCCGCTCTGCCCGCCGAGGTCGAGCCGACAGCCGCCGGTTTCCGGCTTCGCCTGCTCGAGCCGGCTTACGCCGTCGCGCCCGGGCAGGCCGCGGTGCTCTACGATGACGAGGTCGTAGCCGGGTTCGGCTTGATCATGTCGTAAGATCCTTCTGTCTCGATGCTTGCTCTCTCATCCACAGCCGGCGACGTCGCCTACGGCGCCCTTGCCTTCTTCCTGATCGCCATCGGGCTGACGCTCGGATACGCGTTCTTTCGCCTGGCCGGAGTTCTCGGCCGTGTTTCCTCTCTGGTCAAAGGCGTCGAGAAGGAGTTGGTGCCGGTCATCAACAAGGCCGGCGGCTCGATCGACCGGGTCAACGATCAGCTCGACAAGCTGGATGTCGTGACCGACAGCGCGGTCGATGCGGTCGAGAGCATCGACACCGTACTGCGCGCGATCGCGGGTGCCGTCAAGTTGCCGGCCAAGAAGATCGCGGCGCTTACGGCCGCCCTCGTGCACGGGCTCGCGGCCTACCGCGTCGAGCACGATTTCGCGGCGGCCATGGCAGCGGCTCGTTATGCGGCGCAGGAGCGCGAAAATCGCTTCGGCGAGGAGTTCGACTCCCAGGCGGACGAGGGGAAGAACGCGGGCGGGGAGTAGGGGCTTGGACGAGATAGTGCTCACGCTGCCCCGTGAGGCTTGCTGGCACGGTGTCGCCTATCTCGTTCTGGCGGGCCTGGCCGCTCGCCTGGACATGACTGTCGAGACGCTCGAGGACTGGCAGCTCGCGTTGACCGAGCTGCTCGGCCGCCAGCGTCCCGACGGTCGGCTCGTACTGGTTTTTCGTGCCTCGCCCGAGCGGCTCGAGGCGCGCTTCGGGCCGGCGGACAGTCAGCTACTGGCCGAGCTGGAGCGCCAGGAGGAAGGTGTCGGGTTGCGCCGCGTGCTCTCGACTCTCGCCGATGAGGTCGAGGTCGATACGAGCGACGGCGACCGCTGGGTCGTGTTACGCAAGACGCTGGTTCGCTCGGACGGCGCGCACTGAGGCTCGGCGAGTGATCGGCAACCTGCCTGTGGATCGTTTCTCGGAACGGCCTCTGATTTCGGGCCGCGATCGTCGCCTTCGCCAAGAACGCCCAATCGGGACCGCCAATGGACGCTAACGACAGGAACCTCCTCCGCCGCTACCAGGAGCAGGGCGATCTGGCTGCGCGCGAGCAGCTGATCGAGCGCTATATGTCGCTGGTGCGCTCGCTTGCCCGTCGCTACGCGTCGCGCGGCGAGCAACTCGACGATCTCATTCAGATCGGCGCCATCGGCCTGATCAAGGCGGTCGACCGTTTCGATCTCGAGCGCGGAGTGGAGCTGACGACCTACGCAACGCCGAACATCATCGGCGAGATCAAGCGTCATTTCCGCGATCACGGTTGGGCGGTACGTGTCCCGCGCGGGCTGCAAGAGCTGAGCATCCAGCTGACGCGCGTCGTCGAGCGGCTGACGGGCGAGCTCGGTCGCTCGCCGACGATCACCGAGCTGGCGGAGGCGACCGGGGCGAGCGAGGAAGAGGTGCTCGAGGCGCTCGAGACCAGTCGTGCCTACAGCCCGCTCTCGCTCTCGGTGGGATCCGGCTCGGACGACGACGAGCTCGACCCGCTGGAGTCGATCGGAGGTGAGGAGCACGAATACGAGGTTTCCGAGGACAGAGCGGTGCTCGAGCCGGGCATGCGCGTTCTCGACGAGCGCGAGCGGACGATCATTCGCCTGCGCTTCTACGAGGGCTTGACTCAGTCGCAGATCGCGCAGCGGGTCGGAATCTCGCAGATGCACGTCTCGCGGCTGATCAGGCGCGCGCTGGAGAAAGTGCGTGGCGAGATAGCCCCGGAAATCAGCAACTTCGACGACGAGTAACCCGACCTCCGTCATTCGGCCCGCTCATCGCGCTCGCGACCTGACGGTAGAGCCGGGCGTCACACATACAATCTCCGCGTGCGCACGTCAGCCGAGCTTCGAGACGGATATCTCTCCTTCTTCCAGAGCAAGGGCCACCTTCTCCGGCCCTCGAGCTCGCTCGTTCCTGCAACCTACGATCCTTCGGTGCTGCTCACTACCGCCGGTATGCAGCCGCTCAAGCCCTACTTCCTCGGCTTGGAGGAGCCTCCGGCCGAGTGCCTGACTTCGCTGCAGAAGTGCTTTCGCACCACCGATATCGAGGAGGTCGGAGCGACCGCTCGCCATCTCACTTTCTTCGAGATGCTCGGCAACTTCTCGTTCGGCGACTACTTCAAGGACGGGGCGATCGAGCTGGCCTGGGAGTTCGTCAGCGAGCAGATGAAGCTCGATCCGGAGAAGCTCTGGGCGACCGTCTATCGCGGCAACCCCGAGCTGTCGCTCGATGCCGACGAGGTCGCCATCGCGGCCTGGGAACGGGTCGGTATTCCGTCCGAGCGGATCGTCCGCCTGGGTGAGGACAACTTCTGGAAGGCGGGCCCCACGGGCCCCTGCGGGCCCTGCTCGGAGATCTACTTCGATTGCGGGCCCGAGCTGGGCTGCGGCAAGCCGGACTGCGCGCCCGGTTGCTCCTGCGACCGCTACCTCGAGTTCTGGAATCTCGTTTTCATGGAGCTCGAGCAGCATGCGGATGGGAGCGTCACGAACCTGCCGCGCCACAACATCGACACGGGGCTCGGCCTGGAGCGTGGCGCCGTTGTTCTGCAGGGCGTCGATTCGGTGTTCGAGATCGACAGCTTCCAGGAGATCATGGAATGGGTCGCCGGGGTTTCCGGCACACGCTACGGTGAGTCGGAAGCGGCGACGAAGTCCCATCGCGTGCTCGCCGATCACGGGCGGGGCATGGTCTTTCTCGCCGCCGAAGGCGTCAAGCCGGGCAACCTCGGCCGCAGCTACATCCTGCGCCGCGTCATCCGCCGCGCCGTCCAGCACGGCTCCAGGATCGGGCTGGAGGCGCCTTTCCTGGCGCGGCTGGGCGAGGTCGTAATCGGGCAGATGAGCGGCACCTACCCGGAGCTGAGAGAGCACGCAGACGAGATCAGCTCTGTGTTGACGGCCGAGGAGGAGCGCTTCTCGCAGACTCTCGCCCGCGGCATGCGCCTGTTCGAGGAGCTGGCCGACGGCAAGGCGGTGTCGGGCGATGACGCCTTCAAGCTCCACGACACCTACGGCTTCCCGCTCGAGCTGACCCGCGAGCTGGCAAGCGAGCGCGGCATGAAGCTCGACGAGGAGGGCTTCGTCAAGCGGATGGAGGAGCAGCGCGAGCGCTCGCGGGCCGGCGCCCGCGGCGGCGACAAGCGCGCGGCCGAGTTCTCGAGCCGGGCGGGCTTCAAGAGCGATTTCGTCGGCTACGAGAAGACAGAGGTGCTGACGCAGGTCGGCGCACTCGAGGAGCTGGAGGGCGGGCTCTTCCTGGCCAAGCTGAGGGAGTCGCCCTTCTATCCCGAGGGCGGCGGACAGGTCGGTGACGCCGGCTTCCTCGAGAACGAGGAGACCGGAGCGCGGGCCGAGCTCGAGCAGACCTTCCGCTTCGAGGACGACCAGGCGCTGCTCTTCCAAGGCGAGGGCTTCAAGGCTGGAGAAAGGGTGCGGGCGGTCGTGCTCTGGCCTGCGCGCTTCCCGACCATGGCCAATCACACCGCGACACACCTGCTCCACAAGGCGCTTCAGCAGGTGCTCGGCGAGCACGCCCGCCAGGCCGGCTCGGCCGTGCGACCAGACAAGCTGCGCTTCGACTTCTCGCACGGGCAGGCTCTGACGCCGGCCGAGCGCGAAGAGATCGAGCGTCTGGTCAACGAGGACATCTTCGCCAACCACGCGGTGCACACCTTCGTGACGCCGATCGAGGAGGCGCGCTCGCTCGGGGCGATGGCGCTCTTCGGCGAGAAGTACGGCGACATGGTGCGGGTGGTCGAGGTGAGCGGCGTCTCGCGCGAGCTCTGTGGCGGAACGCACGTGCGCACGACGGCCGAGATAGGCGCCTTTACGATCGTCTCGGAGGGCTCGATCGGCTCGGGCCTGCGCCGGATCGAGGCGGTGACGTCGGGCGCGGCGGTCGGCCTCTTGCGCGAGCACGCGGCCGAGGCCGAGAGGCTCCAGGCCGAGCTCGAGCGACTGCGCAAGGAGGCCAAGAAGCGGCCCAGCGAGAAGGACGGCGCCGGGCCCGAGATTGCTATCGCTCGTGAAGAGGAGCGCTCGGGCATCAAGGTCGTCGTCGCCGAGGTCAAGGGCGTCGACGCCGAGGGGCTGCTCTCCGTCTCCGACCAGCTCAAGAACAAGAACGCGCCCGCCGCCGTATTCGTCGCCGCGGTCGAGGAAGGGCGCGTGCACCTGGTCTGCAACCTCGACAAGACGCTCGAGGCGCGCGGGCTCGACGCCGTCCAGGTCGTGCGAGCCGCGGCAGCGTTCGTAGGCGGCGGCGGCGGAGGCCGTCCGGGCATGGCTCGTGCGGGCGGCAAGAATCCCGAGAAGCTGCCGGAGGCGCTTCAGGCGGCCGCCGAGGCGATCCTCTCTGCGTTCGATTAGCCGCACGAAGGCGGCTTGCGAGAACGTCGCGGCTAGAATCGCCAGCGGTGAAGGTGCTCGCTCTCGACTACGGATCGGCCAGGACCGGGGTTGCCGTCTCGGACTCGAGCGGCGTCATCGCCCGCCCGCTCGCGGTCGTGGAGCGAGTCGCGACCAAGCAGGGAGCCGAGCGGTTGCTGGCAATCGTCGCGGAGGAGCAGCCGGAGCAGATCGTGGTCGGTCTGCCCTTGACGATGCGGGGAGAGCGGGGTGAGCAGGCGCGCGAGACCGAGGCCTTCGTCGAGCGCCTGCGCGCGGCCGTGACCATCCCCGTAGAGCTCTACGACGAGCGTCTCACCACCGTTCTCGCCGGGCGAACGCCCTCGCGCTCAGCCGAGGACGCGCGTGCGGCGGCGCACCTACTGGAGAGCTATCTGACATGGCTGAACCGCCGCGAAGACTGAGCCTTCCGCCGGGCTACCGGATTCCCCGCCGCCGGCCGAACCGCTGGCGGATCGTCCGGCGGCGCCTGATCGCGCTGTTCGTGCTGGCGGGGATGATCGCACTGCTCTACGCGGCCGTGCGAGTCGCGCTCGACCACGACTCCGGGAACCGGGCCACGACGACGACGGCCAAGCCGTTCGAGATCGTCTTTCCCGAGGGCTTCACGCGCCGACAGATGGCCGCGCGGATTACTGCGGTCGCCCGGATCGCGCGCAAGGAGCGGGGTACCAAGCCGGCGCTGTCGGCGAGCAAGTACATGAAACTGACTCGGAGCTCGCCTCTACCCGGGCGCTTCGCCGGCGATGGCAAGGCGCGGCCGCTGGAGGGCTTTCTGTTCCCGGCCACCTACGATTTTCTCGACTCGACCACAACCGCCCAACTCGTGAGCGACCAGCTAGTCGCCTTCCGCGCCGCCTGGAAGAAGCTCGATCTGAGCTACGCGCACTCGAAGAACCTCACCCGCTACGACGTGCTGATCATCGCCTCGATGGTCGAGAAGGAGGCGTTCTCGCCCGCCGAGCGGGCGAAGATAGCGGGAGTGATCTACAACCGCCTGCACGCTCACATGAAGCTCGGCATCGACGCGACGCTCCGCTACGGGCTCAACCTGAGACCGACCCAGCCGCTCTCGCCACACCTGCGGAGCAAGAACCGCTACAACACCGGCGTTTACGGGTACTACGGGCTGCCGCCGACTCCGATCGCCAATCCGGGGCTGGCCTCGATGCAGGCCGCCGCCCACCCGGATCGAAAACATCATTACCTCTACTACCTGCGCAAGCCCGGCACGCTGCATCACTACTTCACCTCGAGCTGGACGGACTTCGTCAACCACGAGCGAGCCTGGGGGTACATCAAGTGATCGCCGGTACGACACGTCTGGTCGGCTTGATCGGTGACCCGGTGGAGCACTCGCTCTCGCCGCGGATGCAGAACGCTGCCCTTGAAGCGTGTGGGTTGGACTGGGTCTACGTGCCGCTGCACGTGAAGGCGGCGGCGCTCGGGGACGCCCTGCGTGGCCTGCCCGCGCTCGGCTTTGCCGGCTGCAACGTGACCATCCCGCACAAGCTGGCGGCCTGCGAGCTCTGCGACGATCTCTCGGAGCTGGCCAAGCGGGCCCGTTCGGTCAACACTGTCGTCGTGCGCGAGGACGGCAGCCTGTTCGGCACCAGCACCGACGGCTTCGCGGTCACGAGCGCGGTCGAGCCGGAAGGGGCGGACGTGCTCCTGCTTGGCGCCGGCGGCGCCGCACAGGCGCTGGCGGCGGCTTTCGTAGACGTGGGTGTCGCCTCGCTCTCGATCTCCAGCGCCGAGCGCGCCGACGAGCTGACGGCATTCGTGCGCGAGCTCGACCCCCGGCTCGAGCTGCGCGAGCTCGACTGGCCGCCGAGCGGCGAGGGGATGACGGTCATCGTCAACGCGACGCCGATCAAGGACGAGCTGCCGGTGCCGCCGCAGGCCGATCAGCGTGTTGTCGACCTCGCCTACAAGCCCGACGGATCGCCGACCGCCTTGATCGCGGCGGCGCTCCAGACGGGATGCCCGACGGTGGTCGACGGGCTGGAGGTGCTCGTTCGCCAGGGCGCCGCATCCTTCGAGCACTGGACGGGAGTCGAGGCGCCGATCGAGATCATGCGCTCCGCCGTCCGCCCGAAGCTAATAGATTGAAGGCATGACACTTTCGCTCGTTACCGCCGGAGAGTCGCACGGGCCCGCGCTCGTCGCGATCCTGAGCGGCCTGCCGTCCGGCCTGGAGCTCGATCGCGAGCAGATTCAAGCCGATCTTCAGCGCCGCCAGCAGGGCTACGGTCGCTCGCCCAGGCAGAAGATCGAGCAGGACGAGCTCGAGGTTCTGGCCGGGCTACGTCAGGGAAAGACCCTTGGCACGCCGCTCGCGCTGGTCGTCCGCAACAGCGACCACGAGAGCTGGGCCTGGGGCATGAGCCCCTGGCCAGCCGAGGGCGAGCCCGAGGGGAAGGGCAGCGCGCCCGTGACCCTGCCTCGGCCCGGGCACGCCGATCTCGCCGGGCTGCTCAAGCACGACTTCGACGACATTCGCAACGTGCTCGAGCGCGCCAGCGCCCGGCACACCGCCGTCTTCGTCGCCGCCGGCTCGGTGGCCAGGCAACTCTTGCGCGAGATCGGGATCGAGGTCTCGGGCAGCGTGCTGGAGATCGGCGGCGAGACTGCGGAGGAGAAGATGCACGCCGCCATCGACCGGGCGCGCGAGGGCAAGGACACGCTGGGCGGCATCGTCGAGGTGCGGGCGCAGGGAGTTCCGCCCGGGCTGGGATCCTACTCCGACAAGTCCGAGCGGCTGGACGGACGGCTGGCGCAGGCACTGGCCGGGATCCAGGCCGTCAAGGGCGTCGAGATGGGCGTGGGCTTCGCGCTGGCGCGCCTGCGCGGCTCCGAGGCTCACGATGAGATCTTCAAGGACGAGCGCGGCTACTACCGCGAGACGAACCGCGCCGGCGGCCTGGAGGGCGGCCTCACGAACGGCGAGGAGATCGTTCTGCGCGCCGCGATGAAGCCGATCCCGACCCTGATGAAGCCGCTGCGCTCGGTGGATGTGGCGAGCGGTGAGCCCGCCGCGGCGCTGGTCGAGCGTTCGGATACGACCGCCGTCGAGGCGCTCGCGGTGGTTGCGGAAGCTGCGGTCGCCTTCGAGCTGGCCAAGGCGGCCAGGGAGAAGTTCGGCGGCGACGCTCTCGTCGACTTCGTCGCCGCTCATCGCGCCTACGTCGAGCGGATCGACTGGTCGCCGCGCAAGTGAGCGGGAATCCGTCGAGCTCCGCGATCGGCCCGAGTGAGTCGCGCGGAATCGGCACGAATTTGGTGCATTTGACCGGCGCTTTTCAGTTACCGTTTCACGACCCCGCGGGTGGGTGGAACCAGGCGGGGGGCGGAGAAACGTTGTGCCTATGAACATGCGCCCCACTCACGCTCTCGAACGCCATATCGCGCTGGCCGGCTTCATGGGCGCGGGCAAGACGACGCTCGGCTCCGACCTGGCGCTCGCCCTCGGGCGCAGCTTCGTCGACGTGGACGCCGAGATCGAGCGCGAGGCGGGGGCGTCGATTACGGAGATCTTCGGCTCCCGCGGCGAGAGCGAGTTCCGGCTGCTCGAGGAGCAGCGGATCCGTGAGGCGCTGGCCGCCTGTGAGCCTGCGGTAGTCGCGCTCGGCGGCGGTGCGCTCGGCGCCGCGGCGACCAGAGAAGCTCTGCGCGAGCGCGCCTTCACGATCCTGGTCGAGGTGGATATCGATCAGGCCTGGCGCCGAGTGGCCTCGCTCGGCGACCGTCCGCTCGCGAGCGACGAGGAAGGATTTCGCAAGCTGTTCGAGCAGCGCCTGCCGATCTACCGCGACTGCGCCGATGCCGTTTGCGCCGATCTGGAGAGCGCCATCCTGGCCGCGGGCGGGGTGGAGGTCGCGCCCGGCGCGCTCGCCCGGCTCGCCGAGCTGACTCCCGGGGAGGGAAAGGTCTCCCTGGTCATGGACGAGAACGTCGCCCGGCTCTACGGCACGGTCGCCGAGAAGGCTCTGGCCGGCCGCCTCGTCTCGGCCCACGAACTGCCTGCCGGCGAGCCGGCGAAGAGCTTCGCCAGTTACGAGCGCCTGCTCGAGGAGCTGCCGCTCGAGCGCGGCGACCTGATCGTCGCCCTCGGCGGCGGCTGTACCACCGACGTTGCCGGGCTCGCCGCCGCTACCTACATGCGCGGCATCGGCTGGCTGAGCGTTCCGACGACGCTGGTCGGCCAGGTCGACGCCGGCATAGGAGGCAAGACGGCTATCAACACGCGCAGCGGCAAGAACCTGGTCGGCTCCTTCCACTGGCCGCTACGCGCCGTCGCCGATCCCGACCTGCTCGCCACGCTGCCCGAGAAGGAGCGGCGCGAAGGCATGGCCGAACTGGTCAAGACGGGATTGCTGACCGGTAAGAATCTCTGGCAGCTCCCCGACGCCGAGGCTGTGCGCGGTTGTGCCGTTCACAAGCTGACGATCTGCCTGCGCGACCCTAAGGAGAAAAACGAGCGGGCGACGCTCAACCTCGGTCACACCTTCGCGCACGCGCTCGAGGTCGCGGGCGCCTACGGCAGTCCCAGCCACGGCGAGGCGGTCGCACTCGGCCTGGTCGCCGCGCTACGGCTCTCGATCGAGCGCGGTCTCGATCCGGTCTGGCTGGAAGAGGTCGAGAAGGTGCTGGCACCGCGTCCCGTCGCCGTCGATCGCGAGCTGGCCTGGACCGCCCTCTTCCGCGACAAGAAGGTCGCCGGCGGAAGGCCCAAGTTCGTCTTACTCGAAGCGCCCGGTAAACCGGTCTGGGGCGTCGAGCTGAGCGAGGACGAGGCGCGGCGGGCGCTCGACGCGTTGATCGCGGATTAGTAGTCCCGAGTAACGCTCACAGACCTTGGTATGTACTTCTCGGCGGTCACGGGCACCTCGCTAATCCACCCGCCTCCCCCCACCCTCCCACGGGGCGTAGCACGGTATCAATCGAAAGGGATAGGTGGGGGGTTGGTGGAAAGTGAGTCATTCGCGTTCGAGGTGTTTCAGGAGAGAAGTCCCGCGGGGCGCCCTAAACTCGTATCTATGCGCCTGACCTCGATCCAACTCAGCCGTACCGAGCGAGCTCCGCTGTGAAGGTCAGAGAGGGGTTCTGCTTGAGCAGCGTGACGAGCACGGTTCCGTCGGAGGCAGCGAGAATCCCCCCGAACATCCCTCCGATGATCAGCTTTCCGCCGCCGTACAGCTTCTGGGGCGGGTAGGAAGTGTCGATCGTTCCTTCCGACGTGATCCTCTCGATCAGGCGGCCAGCGCCCACGTACTCGCCGCTTGGGAGCTGCGCGAAGACGGCGTAACCGAAGCCGAATGTCTTGACACCGAAGTTCTCGTAGTTTCCCTTGGCGCGGATCGAGGGCGACAGGCGGGAGCCTGCCCGGAAGTCGAGTGGCTGCCCCGAGCTTGTGAAGCGGACGAGGAAGGGGCCTTCGTCGTTAGTGCCCGTGAGCGAGAGAACTCCGTGCCCGTTGCTCATCAGCGATGTCAGGTTGTGGAATCCCAGCCTGCTTTCTGCCGCATGAGTGAATACGACCCCGTTCTTGCCGAAGCTCCAATCGAGCGCTCCATTCGGAAGCAGCTCGGTCAGCTGCACCTTCTCGGTCGCCGTCGTTCCACCTACGACCAGATGATCGTTTGGAAGCACGATCAGGGGGGCGCTGACGATCAGGGGCGCAGTTCCAGAGACGGTGACCTCTCCCTTCTTTCCGAAGGACCTATCGCGAGTTCCATCCGCGTTCAGGCGCATGACGACAATGTGCAGGATCGGATTGGCGTCGTTGCAGAAGCGATCGGCCGAGACGACGATCTTCTCTCCCTGGATCGCGAGACCGGCGGGGCCCCTCGTACAGGTCGTCTTCTTTCGGGCCAGAGCGAAGAACTGGCGGTCGCAGGCATTGCCACCCTTCGCGGCGGCGGCGGCGGAGCAGTCGTAGAGCCTCTTGTCGGCGAAGAAGTAGCCGTTCTGGCCGAAAGTCTTTTCGACCTTGCCGCTAGCGTCGAGCTCGGAGACGATCAGGGTGGTCTTGTTGTCGTCCACGTTGCCGATGACGTTCGTTCCAGCGAGGACGATCGTCCCGTCCGGAAGGGCAGTCACCAGGTCCCAGCCGAGGAAGTCCATCCCGTTCGGGAAGCGCCCCTGAAACATGTGGAAGGGCCAGCGGACGACCCCGTCCTTTCCGAAGGAGGGATCGAACGAGCCATCGGGGAGAACGCGTACGACCTCGGCGTAGTTGCCGACGTAGTTACCGACGGCGATGATCCGCCCCGATGAGTCCTCGGCCGTCCCCCTGACCTCGAAGCCCGGGATCTCCACCACCCCGCCCTTGCCCCAGCTCGTGACGATTCCCGGCTTGCCGCCCTTCTGCGAGGCTCCTCCGCAGCTCGCCGCGGGAGCGGAGAGGAGGATCAAAGACAGGGCTGCTGCCAGGGGGAGGAGGCGGCGCATGAGCGAACAGTAACCGAACAACAAGGCACCAGCATAACCCGATCGGGTGACGGAGTTTCCCCCGGGCGCGGTTGGCAGGTGGCCTTATTTGCCATTAGGGTCGGATTTCAGCAGATGAGCCGCCTCGTTCCCCCCTCCCTGGCTGCTGCCTTCGCCATCGCCGCAGTGCTGAGCGTTCCGGCGGGTGCCTGCAACCCCGGGCCGAAACCCGGCCCCTCGACTCCTCTCGCCTCGATCGACCTCACAAGCGAGACGGTCACCGGCGACACGGCCAACCTGAGCTTGTCTCCGATCGACTTCGGGAGCGATGTCTCCCTGACGATTCCGAACAGGTCGGCCCCAAAGAGCTACTCGCTCTCGATCCCGCTCTCTTCCGAGGAGAGCCTCGCCGTCCTTTCCACAGGCGGCGCCGCCATCACCCAGACCTATCCGATTCCGCCCGGCGACTACTCCGGTCTCAACGCGCCGGCCGACTATCAGGACAGCCTCGATGACGATCATCCCGATGCGGAGGCCCCTCCGAACGAGCCGGCAGCGCCGGACGACGGCACCAGCAACATCGACGACGACCAGGATCCTTCCTGGTACCCGGATGGAGACTCGGTCGCCACCGGCGCCCGCGACGGCTCCGACATTGCCAGCGATGCCTTCGACCAGGCCTCGAGCGAGCTTCCGAACGGAAACTGGGTGATGATCTCGGCCTTCGATCCGCCTACTGCGACAGACGCAAAGGGAAAGCCGGTTCCGGTGTCCTTCGAGAAGACCTCGGATGGAGTGACGGCCTCCGTCTCTCCGTCGAGCTCAGCGGCCTTCCCCATCGTCGTCAAGCTCGCCTACGGCTACGACCCCGACAGCTACGAGCCGCCCGCCTCCTCGAGCTCTGGTACCGGCTCGCGTCTTCACACGCGGGCTGCGGTGGTGACGAGATCGGCCGCCAGAAGCGCCTCCGCCCAGGCTTCCACCGGGTGCTCCGGCGATGGGCCCGAGGTCGTCGTCTCCGACTCGAGCGGTTGGAAGTTCCTGGCCGACGCTTTCAGGCAGTGGCCCACCACCTGCGCCGACTACTACATCTCCGTCGCGCCTGAGCCGGGCACTGACCTTCCCAGACAGGGATCGGCTGCGAAAGTCCGAGCGCTAAACAAGAAGGTCACCACGAAGACGGATCTGGAGAACTATCCCCTTTGGAATGACTCCGGCGCCATGTTTACGCCTACGGCGGAGATCAACTTCAAGGAAATAAGCTCTAGTTATCCCAACGAAACATACAATGTCGTTGGGCAGGCGTTCGGGCAGAAACTGAAGCAACGTGGCTACAAAATGTGGTCGATCGACGAGTTCGCCAAGTTCACAACCGATTCCACGAATAATGAGAATCTCTGGGATAACTACAAAGCCCTCGTGAGTAACCTCTACCTGAACGGAAACAAGGGCAGGAACTCTGAAGGCGTGATCTTCGGTGCGGAACCGACTCAGGCCCCGAAGCAGTCGAACACGATTCCCAACTCGAAGGCCAAGTGGAAGATGCTCTTCTCCGGCGCCCACTACGACTGGGCAGATCTAGGGAAGTGGACGAAGCTCTGGGCCGACGAGGACTACACCCTCTGCAGCGTGGTCTGCGTGCCTAGTGCCTCGCTAAACCAGAAGGCTCAGTACACGAACGCGTTCATGCAGAAGATCGGCCGCCTCGCTTTCGCCAAAGACGCTCCGAGCTCCGTCGCCTCCACCCAGTCGTTCCTCTCGACGCGCTTCACCAACCTGATCAACGGCTGGGGAGCGGTGGAAGGGAAGAAGGACAGCGAGACCAACAGCTACGGCACCTACGAAATGAGCGTCGATCAGATCCGAAAGCTCGTCGGTCTCGAGGTCTACTCGGCCCGCAGTTGGCTGAACTCCAAAAGCAGCTACGCCGGTGACCGCATCGGCGTCCGCTGGGTCGACCGCCTCGATACACAGATTACGTGGAAGAAGGTTGGCGGCATAGAGATTCCGGTAATCACCTATAACTGGAATGCGGCCGACCGCGCCGCTCTGGCGAGGAGGATCGCAAGAGCAATCGCGGGAGCGTACAGCCCTGGCGGTTCACCGGTGAAGGCGTGTGATCCCAGGAACGGCCATAGCACTACTGACCTCTGCCAGCCGTCGGATTCGAACGCCACCGCCTTCACTCAGGCCAAGGCCTGGAACACGTTCATGAAGTGGGGAGGAAGTCCGAGCTGCTCTCCCCCCCGAACGACAATTTCGCCGCGGCCCAGTCACTCGAAGGCGTCGCCAAGGGCTCGGTCGCGGGGACGATCAACTGTGCGACTCTAGAGAACGGTGAGACCAACGACGGAGAAGTCACAAAAAGTGTTTGGTATAGCTGGACGGCGCCGATGGATGGCCTTTATGGCTTCTCGGCGTTGGAGATAGCCGCTCAGCCCTCCGACGATCTGCAGGCGGTGGTATATACAGGTGACGCGCTTGGAAACCTCAACCTCGTTTCCGAGTCGTCAGAATGGGGTGAGTACGGGAGCTTCTACGCGGTAGAAGGCGAGACCTACTACATCGAAGTTGCGAATTCCCCCACGCACCTGAATGCGGGCGATCCGGAGGCAACTGATTTCACCCTGTACTGGAACGTTCTAACGCTCTAAGACTGAGATTCGCAGCCGTATAGTTGCGCGGGGCATCGCCTCTATTAACGCCCCTCGCAGTTCTCTCGTATGCTCTATCGCGTCTCGCCCGCACCCGACAACGCTCAGAACACCAGCGCCTCTGCTTCCCGCGAAGACGCTCTCCGCAGCCTCCACAGACGCGCGCCACGAGCTCGCCGAAAGAGCGTCGGTAGATCTGGCAGACCTGCTCCGGGTCATAGGGAAGAGCGAGGCCAGGGTTCGCGGCGCGCAACTCCTCGCAGGCAAGTGACGCCGCAAGCTCCGCTAGCCGCGCCCGCGTGCTCTGCCTGACTTTCTTACCCGCAAGCGCTCGCCTGAGCGTCGCAAGCGGGATTCTGTGCCTGCGCGCGAGCCCCGAGACGCCGCCTTTTGAGCGAGCGGCTAAATCGCCGAGAACGGGAAGAAACGCCTTTTGCCATGCGTCCTCCTCGACGTCGCTGTAGAGCGTTGTGACGGGGTCCTCGGTGACGCTGGCGCGCTCTAGATTGCGCGTCTCCTTGCCGATCAAGACGACGCGATAGGCGTCGGTCGGCGCTGGCGTGAGCAGTCCGACAGTGCCCGCGCGGCACGGCGCGCCATCGGCTGCGAGCGCTTTCTTTTCGGTCCGGCGATGGTCGCGGCGAAGCGCCTCGCCGACGCTGCCGCAGAGAACGCGGCCGGGTTCCACGCGCAGGTCGGCCTCCCCGAGTATCTCGCCCGCGATTCGCAGGCGTAGCGGCTCGCCGTTCACGAGGGCGCACCAGCTAGCGGCCGCCGGGTCGAATCCGGCATGGAAGGGAGCGACCGGCGTTCGCCGCTCACCTTTTTCATCGCGCGCGTAGAGCGGAAGGGGGTGCGCGACGGCGAGCCGAGCGTAGGGCCAGACGGCTCGCTTGTCCTTGAAGATCCGTGCAAGCCGCGCCAGCTCACTAGGACGGTTGAGAGCGACGACGCTGAGCGCGGGCTCTGGGAACCACTCCGGCTCGAACGTGAGCAACTCGATCTCCGCCCGCAGCAGGTGCTCCTTCCCTTCGGCGATCCAGCCCGTGTCGCCGCTTTCCGGGTCGCGCGGGTCGAGCAGGTGTCCGAGGCCGTGCTCGGAGACCTTGACCAGCTCCAGGTCTGGCGCGTTCTCTTCTCCAGCTTCCGACAAGGCATATAGCTCGTAGCTCTTGGAGGCCGTCACATCGAGGCGGAGCTGCCGCCGCCGCGGTGGATCGCCCGAGAAGTTCTCGGGCTCCAGGCCGAGTAGAAACGGCCCTGCGTCCGGATTCAGCTCCGGGTCGTAGGGAGAAAGCCGCTCGAACGGCGCTCGCACCGCCTGCTCGATCTCGACATAGGAGAGAGCATGCGCGGCCGGAGTGCCATCCGCGAGATACTCGCGCCCGCCTGGACACGGGACTTGGCCTCCCTCGGGCGTCGAGAGAATGCAGAGCGAATCAGTATCCCGATAGGCGACCGAGCCGCCTGCCTCTTCGACAAGCAGACGTGCAACTTCGAGCATCAGCCGACCGGCGGCAGCAACTCCGGCCGCGAGCGGCGGGAAGTACCAGCGGCCCGGCTCCTCGATCGCATCGACCTTGACGCACCGCTCTTTCCCGTCCGGCCCGACCACGTCGGCGTCCTGCGAATCACTACTTGTCTCGCGTACGTTGACCTGACAGGGGAGGCCGAAGCAGGCGGCATTCACCGTGAGCTTGAGCAAGCCGGACTGTTGCTTTTGCTGCCAGGCTGGGAGATCGCCCCGTCGCCCGAGCATTAGGCGCTCCTCGGCAAGCGCGAGGAAGAGATCGTCACTATCGGGGTCGAGCACTCTTCCGCTCGGGAGCGTAAGCGGGCTCAAGCGCTGGCAGCCGTGTGGCTGTAGCGAGAAACCACTCACGATCTCCGGCACGCGTCCTGTCTCCAGGACGCTTGTGACATCGGCAAGCGAGAAAGGAAGCGGCTCATCGAAGCGCAGCGGCGAGATCTCGAGCAGCCAGGCCTTGCCGTTCGGGACACGATGAGGAAGGACATCCCCGCGCGGAATGAGATCTACGAAGGTGCGCCCGAGGCGGATCCAGAGCGCGGGCTCCGTGAGCAGCCGCTCGACCGTCAGGCTGGCGAGGAAGGCGCGCAGCTCTTCTGGGTCCTCTTGGACGACCTCGATTCTGCTTGCACGTAAAAGCTCGAAGCCGCCGATCAGGTGCGCGCAAACCGGATACTCGCTCGTGACATCGAGGTAGGAGACCGGCAGTTTCGGAACGTGGCGAACCGAGGCGGCACAGTCGCCACCGAAGAATGCGGCCATGGTCTTACCGAGCACGGACTTCGGCAGATCGGGAAAAGCAACGAGCGGTAGATTCAAACCGACCGCTTCGAAGACGCCTTGCGCGTAGGAGGCGGGCGAGTAGATCTCGTCTGGCTTGAGCGACGGCCGAGAACGGGTTTTCTTCCGAGCCATAGATGAAGCATCCGGAGCTGATTCCGTTTGAGCGCTGCAGCCGATCTGCGCGCGGTGCGTAGTGAGCAGGCGCTGGTAAAGACGTGCGAGTCCGTGTAGCTCGTCGAGCGCAGCGTCAACTGTCTCGGGCGTGAGCGCTCCGGACTGCGGAGCCGGAGAGATGACCGGTTCGAGACCGAAGCGGACGTAGGCCTCGGCCGTGCTCGTGACGCGCTTTCCGGAAAGGGCGCTGGCGAGGCGCTGGAGGTCTACGAAGTGACCCGGAAAGACGTACTTGCTCCCCTCCTTGTGCTTGCTCTCTCCCTCCGGCACCACATCCTCAGCGTCGGGTCGGCCGCGCCCGTGGAAGCGAATCGATGAGCGCTGCCCGTCGAGCGGATTGATCGCGATCCGCGGCCGGTCGCCGTTCTCGATCTCGCCGTTTCGGAGCTTGGGCCTGCGTTCCCGCTCTCCGCGTGAGCGACGACCCGGTGGGCAGGGCCGAGTCCAGAGGATGAAGGAGAAGGAGCCTGCCTCGCCGTCGGTCCAGTCGGAGGCAATCCGAGCGATCTGCGCGGGTAACGAGTAGCCAACTAGTGGCAGCCGCTCCTTATAGACCTTGCGGAAGAGACGCTCGCCGAACGCACTGAGCGAGATCGGCTCTCCGAGACCATGTGCCCGCGCGACCGCCGCGAGCGTTTCCCGATCTTCGCTGGATGCATCCTCGGGGTAGATGAGCCGCACCGCCACGGGCTCGACTCCCTCCACGGTCGCAGGCAAGATGGCACAGACGCCGAAGCGAAGTGGCTCGCCCGCACGGGCGTGCGGCACGGTCGTGAATAGCAGTGCCAGCTCGGGCCAGGGTGCCTTGCCTCTTCGAGCCGGTTTCGGCTTCCAGCCCGGTGGCTGCGCGTGAGCGCGAACGGCGACAGTCGCCAGCGTGGGCGTGCTCAATGCGGCTCCCAGCCGAAGGACGGCCCGAGCACGCGCAGGAGCAGGAGATCGAGCAGGTAGGCCTCGGGCGAGCAGGGCTCGAAGAGGTAGCGCCAGAGCCGTTGCAGAAACGTGAGAAGCTCGTGCAGGTTGGCGGGAACGACCTCCGTGTGCGGCGAGTCTTTACCTCCCACGTGATGCACCTGGGTCGGTGCTCGATCTTGCCGGATGAGGTCGCACTCGCGGCAGAAGAAGACCGGAGGTCGCTTGACGAGGTAGAGCGGGTTGCGACTACCGCAGGCGACGCACGACGCTCCTTCGGGGAAACGTCGCAGCCTTCGGTCGAGCCGGCAGAGCAGCCCTTGCAGGTGTTCCTCGGAGATCAAACCCGGCCCTCGTAGAGATCGAGGAAGTCGAGTTCGCCCGCCCGCTGCAGCTCGTCGAGTGCATTCGGGTCGGTCTCCAGCAAGACGCCGGCCACGCGCCTTCCACGAAAGCGCTCGAGCTGTTCCGTCTCGCCTCTGTCCAGGTAGACCTTGACGGCGTTTGCGTGCTCGGCGACGAGCGAGCGAGCGCGCGAGCCACGTACTGGACGCGCGATCACGCCCTTGGTCGAGGTCACGAGCAGGTCGCCGTGGTAGGAGCGGTCGGCTCGTCTCGGCACCAGCCAGCCGCCCGGGCCCCGCTTGAGGTCGTTTCCGAAGTAGCGACGAACGCCGTAGCGGGAGACACGAATGCCACGGGCTCGTAATCGTTCGACCGCCTGCGCCACTGTCGTCCCATGGATGCGGGCGTAGTTGACCGCCTCGGCCGCGTTGTAAAACGCCTCTTGCGAGCGGGGACGCAGGCGCGCGAGATCTGCCGGGCCGCGTACGTACATGCGCCTAGGCACTGGAGTCCTCCCCAGACGGAAGGGCACTCGCCAGGATCAAAGCGGTGTAGCGTGCGCGAACGAGGTCGCAGTACCTGGGCTCTAACTCGAGCGCGAAGCAGCGCCGGCCGGTCAACTCGCAGGCGATGAGCGTCGATCCAGCTCCGGCGAAGGGATCGATGACGATGTCACCTGGATCCGTCAGGGCTTCGATATAGGCCTTCGGCAGCTCTGACGGGAAAACTGCTGGATGATTCCAGCGCCGTGTCTCCTTGCGCTCACCGGGAAGGACGAGTACAGACCCAATCGGCCTGCTCGGCAACGTCATCAGCGGCTTGCTCGTTCGCAAGGTCCCGTCGGCCTGTCGGCGGGTGGTCGTAGTGAGCTTTCCGGCGCTCGCATTCGGCACGGTGCGATAGAGGCGCTTGGGCTCCTTGCCAAAGACGAGTAACCACTCGTGCTGCGGTGAGAAGAAGTCTCCGTGTCCGCGTGGTTGAGCGCCGCTCGCGCCTTTGTCCCAGATGTTCCAGGCGAGGAGATAGAGCCCAGCCTCTTCGGCTGCCTTGATGTAGGTGTCCCAGTAGCGAACGACCGCGTTACCGCGGCGGACGAGACCGAGGTTGACCACGATCAGCTCGGCATGTCCTGCGAAGATCGGCAGGAAGCGCGCCAGGTAGTCGACCGACAGGTCCTGCCCCTCGCCGAAGAGGCGCACGTCCAGGTAGGGAGGGCTCGTGAAGAGAAGCGAGGCGCGCTTACCGCCCATTAGCCGCGAGACATCGGTGGTGCTCGTGGCATCGCCGCAAAGCAGGCGGTGGTCTCCGAGCTCATACAGTCCACCGGCCTCGGAGGGAGGCGAGACTTCCGATGGTGTCTCCGGAAGCAAGGGTTCGGAGGCCGTAATGGGCTCCCGGCAGAAAGCTTCCCTGGCCATGCGCTCGGAGACCGCCTGTCGGACGAGGTCTGCGGTCACGCGACCATCGTGATGGGCGCGGAGATCCCGCCAGGCTTCGACCATTGCCTGCTCGTCTCCGGCCAGTGGTACGAGCGCGCGCGCCTGCGCCTCGTTAGCCGGTGGGTCGAGGTCCACACCTGTGGACAGCGCCTTCGTGACGCGAGCCGCGTCGATCAACTGGTAGCCGCGCGAACGTGAGACGCCCCAACGCTCGTCGAGATATGCCTCGAAGCTCCCGTGCGTCTCTCGGTAGAGACGAGCGTCGCGTATCTCGAGCAGAGCCTGGCCCACAACCATAAAGGCGTCGAGCCCCTGCTCGACGACCTGCTCCAAATCGGCAAGGCGAAATTGCTCTAGCTGGGAGAGACAACCCCCATGAAGCGACTCAATACGCGTCTCTTTATCGTCCACGCTTCCGAGAATAGGTGGCGATTAAAGCCAGCGGTTGACAGCGTACGACCCCCCTAATACGATGGGTTCGTAATGCCAAGCGATGTTCCGAGCAAAGCCGATCGCGCCTTGGTTCAGCACCTACGCGAAGCCGGCGTCGAGGACATGAGTGATTGGCGTCTACTGCGCTGGCGAAGGGCTGGCTTGATCCCGAGCCCGAGCCAGGCACACGTTCCGGGCCAGCGCGGCTCGACCTCTGAGTACCCGGAGGGAGCTTTCGAGCAGGCTCTCTTCCTGGTTGAGATCCTCAAACGACATCGCAGTCTCGACAAAGCGGCCCTCTTGCTCTTCCTTCATGGCTACGAGATCGGTCCGAACCCAGTCCGGAAAGCGATCCTCTCGGGACTCGACTACGTCGATCGCATGATCGCTCGCAAGTTCCCCGAGCTCACGGAGCCACGGGAGATAGCGGAAGTGGCGGCTCTCATGTCAGTGACTGAGTCACTCCGCACTCCTGAGGAGAGCGCGCGAAGAAGCGCACAGGCGCAGAAGGCAGGCGGCTCTATTGAACTCGCCGACGTGCGCTCTGTCATCTTTCGGGTCTATCTCGGCGAGCGACTCGACGTCAACACCGTTCTTTCGGCGTTCGCGAAGCTCGGTTTCAGCATCGGCGACTTCTTCCCGGCTCGTATCTTCGGCCCGATGAGCGGGCTCGCTTGGCGGATGTTCCTTGCTCCGCTTGCGCCGGCTTTCGCCCGTGTGGCCGATGCCGGAGGGATCCCTTCTCTCGTGCGGGAGCAGCTCGCCCAGTGCACTCGGGATCAGCTCGTGTCTTTACGCGAGGACATCCGACCGGCTTGCATCCTGATTGATCTAGTCGGCCTTCCCATCCCGTATATCCCGCCGGACAAGTACTTCGCGGACATCTTCGGCGCGTTTCTTCGACCGCGGATCGCAGGCGAGACGGGAGGTGACGGAGCCGGAGCGCCTAGCACGATCTCTCTTGGATCGGCCTGAACAGGGCGGCGCCCAGCTATTCCCTGCGCACGGCTTCTTCGAACGATTAGAACATCAATAAACCCAAAGCCCCCGCGACGGTGGTGCGTCCGGGGGCGTGGCACACGGAAAGGAATCTTCCGCATGCAACTCAAAGGTAACGAAGTCCAGGTCGCCTGGCGCGTTCTTCGCTTCATCCTCATCTGCGTCGTGTCGGCACTCGTTCTCGGGATAGCGCTTGTCTTCTCGCTCTTTTCCGCCCTGACATCGGGATCTCGCGGGAGGAGGAGCCACCCTGAATTGATCGTGGCCGCAGCGCTTGCCATCGTGTATGCGCTCTGGCGAAGAAGAGACGCCGGCTGGCATGCCTGCGGCCAGTGCGGCGTTCCGATCGAGCCGCCCTCTCGGGTCGAGTACTGCTCGCCGTCCTGTCGCCGCTACGCACGGCTCAGACGCGAGGAGCTCGATCGACGATCGGAGCTTCTCGCCTCCTTCGGGGAGGTGCCTTTCTGATGGCCGCGTCACAGGAACGCTTACGCGAGCTAGCCCGTGACCACAACACGGCTCCTGTCCAACTCCGCAGGAGAGGCAAAGTCTTGGTCGTCGACGGCTTCGGCGTTTCGCTCCGAGTTGAGCACGGCCGCCTCGTCGTCTCTGACGGCGCGGGAAGAGGCAGGCGGGAGCACTCCTTCGGTCGCGCCGGCACCTCCATCGCGCGGGTAGTCGTCCTGGGCGGGACGGGCTCGCTCGCTCTGGCCGCGCTGCGCTGGCTCGCCGATCAAGGCGTGCCCCTGCTTGCGCTCGACAGGGAGAGCCGACTGCTCTGCGTATCTGTGCCTCCGGCAAGCGGCGACGCTCGCTTGCGCAGAGCGCAGGCGCTTGCCGCTACTAGCGAGACCGGCCTCGACGTTGCACGTTACCTGCTCGGAGAGAAGCTGAAGGGCCAGCGCGAAGTTCTGCTCACGCTCGATCCGGGCGAGGCTCTGCTCGCGACCTTCGACGAAGCCATGAGCTGGCTAGGTGTGGCCAGAGACACCAACGAGCTGATGACGGCTGAGCGGGATGCCGCGCTCGCCTATTGGACCGGCTGGCGAGAGGTCGAGCTGCGCTTCCGCAAAGGTGACGCAGAGAAGCTGCCTGAGCACTGGTGTCGCTTTGGGCGGCGGATCTCCCCGTTGACTGCTTCACCACGTTCGGCCGTGACGCCGATCAACGCCCTTCTCAACTACCTCTATGCGCTGCTCGAAGCAGAGACGAGAGTCGCCTGCCTAACCGTAGGGCTCGACCCGAGCTTGGGAATCGTCCATGCCGATTTCCGCTCTCGTGACTCTTTCGCGCTAGACGTAATGGAAGCAGTGAGGCCGCAGGTCGATGCCTACGTGCTTGCGTTACTGCAGCGGAAGCTCTTCAGGGGTAGCGACTTCTTCGAGACGCGAAAGGGCGTCTGCCGCATCCTCCCTCCGCTAGCGCACGATCTGGCAAGCACCGTACCCGCTTGGGCCGAGCGTGTTGCGCCTGTCTGCGAGCGGGTGGCGAAGATGCTCGCCGAGGCGCCGGGTTCGAAGATCGAACGCGTCTCGACGCCGCTTACCCGCGCCAACCACGAGCGATCTCGCGATCCAGTTCGCCGTCGGCCGTCACGTCAACAACTCCAGCTGCAGCTTCCGGAAAAAGTCTGCAAGCGCTGCGACGGCCCGCTGCCGAGGCGCGATCGCACCTACTGCGACGCGTGCTACTCGCAGCTCGACTTCCATACGAAGAAGCGCTGCAAGCGCTGCGGTAGCAAGCTCCCGCACCGGAAGCGAGTCTACTGCGACTCTTGTCTCGCGAAGTACCGGAGCCGGGGGCTTGAGAAGTGAGACGCGCGCTATGAAGATCATCGCGCGTTTTCTATTACCGAGAAACCGGTTTCTCGAGTTCAGCGATCAGCGTGAGCAGCGCTCGCTTCGCCTCGGCGGTGACGTCTTCTTGAGCGCGAATAGCGCCAGCTACGTCCATCACGGGGAGCCGATCACCGGTAAGCAAGTAGTCCACAGAGACTCCCAATCGGCGACTCAGCCGGACGAGCAGTTCGAGAGACGGAGCCGCTTGCCCGATCTCCAGCCGCGATATGTGCTGAGGCGTGACATCGAGTTCCCTTGCGAGCTCCTGCTGTGTGAGCGAGAGCGATTTCCGAAGTTCGCGAATACGCACGGCCAAATCGATGTTGGTGCTTGCCATAGGAAGCACGCTCGCAGGAAGGAGTAAAGGTGCGCAACAACACAACCGATAGTTGGTTACAACACCCAACTCCCCCAACTTTCGATCAAACGATGACGATCACAGTCGGAAAGCTCCTAGCGCTCGTCGCGGCGCTTGCGATTGCTACGGGTACGGCGATCGCTTTTATTTCCCATCTCGACGGTCACGATCCAAACCCGTCACGGAGTAGCGAGCCTCGGGGCTCCTCCACCAATCCCGTCGAGGCGATTCAGAAAGAAGCTGCCGGGAGCGAATTGCCGACGGCTTGCACGATCCACCGCGCTGAGACGAATTTGAGTGTGCGGGTTTTTGGGGTCGCGGCAGACTCCGAATGTGCATCGCTCGCCCAGAAGTGGTCGAGTTCAGATGCTTACTGGCAGTCCGGCCCGAGTACTGGAACCTTTTCCGGTAGCGCTTTCCCAGTTTGCGCGATGATGGGGCTCGACAACGGCCATCCGTATGCCTTAACGATCAAGGATACGGGAGATGCCATCTACGGCAACGAACTCTGCGGAACCATGGCGGGTGCAGGGATGCTGCCCGTAGAGCAGGTTCTCGAGGGCGATATTCGCGCGTCTCTCCCGGCGATCGAAGCTTATTACCAAGATCACGGGAGCTACAGCCACATCTCGATCGAATCGCTTCGATCGATCGACTCGCGGATTTCAGAGGATGTAACCGTCTCTGGTGCCGGCGAGAATTTCTGCGCTCAGGCCACGTTCGCCGACATCACCGTTCGCCAACACGGTCCTGCAGGTGAGATCCAGAAAGGCTCGTGTGTCTACTAGGTGCCGACTCGCCCAGATTGAGAGCGCCACTATGCGTGAACGCGCCTCGGATCATCCAGGCAAGCAATTCGAAGCCAGATCGGCTGCTCGCCTTGATCCCACAGAAATGACTTGCTTCAACTGCGGTGTAGCGCCAGCCACCCCGGCTCACCGGTTCCTTTACTGCTCGGAGTTGTGCCAAGAGGAGGCGAAACTCGTTCGATACTGGCGGGCTGTGATCCGCGACGGCAGAATCAGGCAGCCGGACGTAGCCGAAGCTCTAAAGATCAGGATCGGGCTTGTTCTCGGCGGGGGCTATCCCGAGCGCGAGCGTCGTATCTCGAGCGCATTACGAGCGGAGATCTTCCAGCGCGACGGATCTCGCTGCCAAATCTGCGGTGGCGAAGCAACGCAGATCGACCACATCGGTGACGATCAGCGCTCCAAAGACAACGTCAACGACCCTTTGAATCTTCAAGCCGTTTGCGATCGATGTCACCGAAAGAAGACGCTTTCTCGATTCCGCCTGGCCGTGCCAGAGGAAAAGGGAAAGGCCCGATGGCTTGAACTCCGCGCCGAGAATCCGGAGCCCTCTCGTGAGAGCGATGACGAGGTCAACTGGCAGCGAGTTTGGCGCGAGTGGGCAAGAGAACGCAGCGCAGCCGCACGAGCCTCACGCTAATCGCATCGATAATGCAGGCAGGATAGAAAAGAGCGGACCGCTATCTCCTCTACCAGCGCTCCTCCGGTGAGCTTGTGACGCGCGTCTGCGGAGGCTGCGGAGCGCGTCTTCGCGGGAAGCAGAGGCGCTGGTGTTCTGAGGGGTGCCGCGGGCGCGCGAAGCGGAAGAGACGGCCCTATCAGTCTTAGTGCCCCCCTCCCGGCAGGAATCGGACCTGCGCACGCGGTTTAGGAAACCGCTAGTCGCATTTCAAAACCCGCTGCTAATCGCTAGTTTCGGGCAGCCGTTTTTGTGGCCGAGACCCCAGGCGACCCCGCCGAGCGCCGCCGGGATGGGGTGTGGCCGTTGGGAGTCGTAGACTCACGGCATGAGTTCCGATCCGAACCTCCTCTACTACGGCGACAACCTTGATGTACTCCGGCGGCACGTGAAAGACGAGTCAATCGATCTCGTCTACCTTGATCCGCCTTTCAACTCGAACGTGAACTACAACGTGCTTTTCGCCGAGCATGGGACTCAGTCGGCGGCTCAGATCAAGGCGTTTGAGGACACCTGGCGCTGGGACGAGAGCGCGGCCCAGGCGTACGAGGAGACCGTGGAACTAGGTGGCGATGTGGCGCAAGCACTTCGCGCTTTCCGAACGCTGCTCGGCACGAGCGACATGCTCGCTTACCTCGCGATGATGGCACCGCGCCTTGTGGAACTAAGGCGCGTGCTCAAGTCGACCGGCTCTCTCTACTTACATTGCGACCCGTCAGCGAGCCACTACCTCAAGCTGCTGCTAGATGCGATCTTCGAACCGGTCAACTTCCGCAGCGAAATAATCTGGAAGCGGACGAGCGCACATTCAAGCGCGAAACGTTACGGGCCTGTCCACGACACGATTCTCTTCTACTCGAAGTCCGGCACCTACACCTGGAATCAGACCTTCCAGGAATACGAACCGCTCTACTTGGAGACGTTCTTCGACCAACAGGATGATGACGGTCGGCGCTGGAAGCGTAATGATCTCACCGGCGCTGGCATCCGTCACGGCGAAACAGGTCAGACGTGGCGGGGACTCGACGTGACGGCGAAGGGCCGCCACTGGGCGTATCCACCCTCTGAACTCGATAGGCTCGATGCGGCCGGTCGAATCCACTGGCCGAAGAAAGAGGGCGGGATGCCACGTCTCAAGCAGTACCCCGAGGACTCTCCTGGAGTGCCACTTCAAGACGTATGGACAGACATTCGCCCTATGCACAACCTCTCACAGGAGCGCCTCGGTTACCCAACGCAGAAGCCCGAGAAACTCTTAGAACGGATACTCCGCGCAGGGAGTAACGAGAGCGAAGTCGTGCTCGACCCCTTCTGCGGCTGCGGGACCGCGATCGCCGTCGCGCAACGCCTCGACCGTCGCTGGGTCGGGATCGACATCACGCATCTGGCGGTTAACCTCATTCGGCATCGGCTTCGGGACACTTACGGCGACGAGATCGAACAAACCTACGAGGTCATCGGCGAGCCGGTCACGTTGGACGACGCCGTGGAGTTAGCGAAGCAAGATCCCTACCAGTTCCAGTGGTGGACGCTCGGGCTAGTTGGTGCTCGACCGGTGGAGCAGAAGAAGGGCGCGGACAAGGGTATCGACGGTCGCATCTTCTTCCACGACGAGAAATCCGGCGGCAAGACGAAACAGATCATCCTGTCCGTCAAGGCGGGGAATACCAACGTGTCCCACGTCCGCGATCTACGAGGCGTGATCGAGCGAGAAGGGGCTGAGATCGGTGTCCTGCTCACGATGCAGGAGCCAACCAAGCCAATGCGCGCCGAGGCGACTGGGTCCGGCTATTACACGTCGCTCTGGGGCAAGCATCCGCGCCTACAAATCCTCACCATCGAACAACTCCTCGGAGGCAAGCAGATCGACTATCCACATATGACTGGCGTGACCTTCAAGAGGGCTCCGAAGGCGCAAGGGCCTGAGTCCGAAGCGCTGACACTCGATCTCTAGCCGCCAGGAAGAGCGGCAGTCGTCCTTTTTGGCCATCTAGGCAAACCACCGGGCGCGCGGTAGTCTCGCCGGCGGGCCGGGGACCTCGGGGAAGCGGAAGGCGTTCGGCAAGCCACCCGGCCCTACCACTGCCGACGCGACCTCACGTCCTTAGATGTCGTTTGGGTGCGCCGTGCGGAGATGCGTTAATCCTTCGCCCCGTACAAGCGCTAACGGGCCGGTGGTCTGGAAGCCGCAGAGTCGGCAGTTAATGGTCGTGTCAAAGCTCGCTCCCTCGCAATCGAAGTTCTCTGTGAAGAGGGCATCTGCCACGTTCAGCGCTGCCCTGTGAACGGCGAGATCTTCAAAGGTGCGCTCATGCTCTGGCTTCATCAGGTACTTGATAATGCCCCGCGCCTGTTCACCCCTCTCCTCTTCCCGCATCAACCTCTCGTTGACCCGGAACCATGAATAGAGCGATGTGCCAAAAACGACAAGGGACGCAGCGACGAACAAGATGCGAATTGCGGGAGAGTGCGCTGCGAAGATCGCGCCAGAGGCCAGAACTAGAGTTGCAATTGCGCTGATACTCGCGATCGCAAAATCAGGTCGGAGCCTCTTCAGGATCGCGAACATTCTTACGAAGGTTAGAGGCGGACAACGACGGCTTCAAACCGGCGTGTCATCCATGTCTTAGGGAGACGGTATGTTCATAGGGACGTGAGAGACACGCTGACACTCGACACCAACATCCCACTCGAGTACTGGAAGGATCAAGCGCGTAAGGGCGTCGTAGAGCAGCTGCTAGCCCTGGCGCGAGCCGATGGAGTATCGTTGATGGTAACGGCGCGGATTCGTGAGGACATCCCTCGTGATCCTCTGGCGAGCGAAATCGACCGGCTCCCTGAACTCGGTATCACAGAGGGGCCGTCGATTGCGCGGCTCGACTTTTGGGTGCTCGACCGCGACATGCTCGGCTCGGACGCGTTTGTGGAGGCTGAGCAAGAGATTTCAGAGGAATTGCGCCGGACGGGGCATGAGCCTCCCGGCTGGTGCGACTGGGATCATCTGCACGCCCATTTCCTGCAAGACCGCGATGTGTTCATGACCTGGGATCGCGGGATCCTCCGTATACGCGATGCTCTCAGCGAACGATTCGGGCTTAGGATCATGCAACCCGAGGAGTATCTCGCGAACCGCTCAACTTAGGTTTGGTCGCCTATTCGTCGGGCAAATCGAAGATGTGCTCTTTGCCGCCGGGGAGATAGATACGGCCCTTCCGTGTCCGGCCTTGAGTCTTTCCGCGCAGATGCTTCTTGATGACAGCAACCAGTTTTGCCAAGGCAGCTGCGCCGCCGATCGCCTGCGTAACGTAGATCGCAATGTCATAAATCTCGCCGAAGTCCGTAACGACACGGCCCATGTCCCACTGTTCGACTGGCCGAACGATCTCAACGTCGTATCCAAGCGCTGCAAGATCTGCGACTAGCTCGTCGTACTGGTTGCGGAATAGGCCGAGCTCGATAGGTGTGGGATTCAAGGTGATCTGCTGCATGTCGCGATCCTAGTAGCCGTTACGGATGATTGAGGGCAGGCCGCAGCTTCACGACCCTAGCGAAGGCTCTCAGTCTTCCTGCGCATCCAACGCGCTTTCCCGCGCCTCCAATTCCTCCTCCAATGCGTCTTCGGCGGCTTCCTTGGCACGCTCTGCCTCAATGTAGTCCTGCCATTCGCACACCACATTGACGACGCGCGGGGCGATTTTCTCTCGTACGTCGCACTTCTCGCCAACGGAGAGAGATTCTAGGACGACGCGATCCACGAAATCCGAAGAGAGCAACATTCTCAACGCCCGCGAATGACTCACTTCACCCACAACCCCACCTATCCCGGTATCAATCGAAAACGCGCACAAAGGCAACGTTTCTGTAACGAGTTGACGCAGTACGCCAGCGAGCGTCCCTCACCGGCGGAGCGGTTTTTCGCCTGGCGCTCAAATGAATTCTTCGAAGTAGTGCGGCGATTGGCCAGGTCGTAGCCGGGCACTAGACTCTCCGCTATGCGCGTCTACGTCTTGAACGGAGTCAACCTCGACATGCTCGGCCGGCGCGATCCGGCGCACTACGGCTCGCTGACCCTGCCCGAGTTGGAGGGCCGCATCAGGGAATGGGCCGAAGCGCTCGGGCTGGAGGTCGACTGCCGGCAGACCAACGCCGAGAGCCAATACGTCGAGTGGCTGCACGAAGCGCTGGACGGCGCCGACGCGGTGATCGTCAATCCGGGCGCCTGGACGCACTACAGCTACGCGATTCGTGACGCGCTCGAATTGCTCGAGGTGCCGATCGTCGAGGTGCACCTCTCGGATATCGAGGCGCGCGAAGAGTTCCGGCGTACCTCGGTGGTACGTGACGTGGCGGCCCTGACCGTCATGGGCAAGGGCCCGCAGGGCTACCGCGAGGCGCTCGAATTCCTGAGCAAGCAATGACTCGTCTCGAGCGCTTGCAGGCCGAGCTGGAGCGGCCGATGCTGGTCACGAATCCGGTCAGCGTGCGCTACCTGAGCGGCTTTCGCAGCTCGAACGCGGCGCTGCTGGTCGAGCCGGGGCGGGTGCGACTGTGTACCGACTCCCGCTACACGGCCGCGGCCCGCGCGCTGCCGGGGGTCGAGGTGGTGGAGATCGGGCGCGATCTCTTCGGCGGACTGACAGCGTTGCTCGAGGGCGAGGTCGGTTTCGAGCCAGACGCGGTCACGGTTTCGAAATTCGAGAAACTACGCGCGGGCGGCGCCTCGCTCGTGGCGAGCCCCGGCATCGTGGAGAGGCTCAGAGCGGTCAAGGACTTGAACGAGCTAGCGGCGATCCGCCGCGCCGCGGGGGTGACGAGCCGGGCCTACGAGCGCCTGGCTTCGGAACCGTTTCGCGGACGGCGCGAGCTCGATCTGGCCTGGCGCATGCGCGAGCTCTTCCACGAGCTGGGAGCCGACGCGGAGGCCTTCCCGACCATCGTCGCCTCGGGGCCGAACGGCGCTTTCCCCCATGCCGAGCCGACCGAGCGGGTCGTTCAGGAAGGCGATCTCGTCGTTGTAGACGCCGGCGCCGCGCTGGACGGCTACTGCGCCGACTGCACCCGCACCTTCGCTTGTGGTGAGCCGCCGGCGGAGTTACGCCGCGCCTACGACGTCTGCCTGGCGGCGCGAGAGGTCGGTGTCGCCGCCGTTCGTGCCGGCGCGCTGGCGCGTGAAGTCGACGCGACCGCCCGCGATCTGATCGAGGCGAGCGAGTTCGCCGGGCACTTCGGGCACGGGCTCGGGCACGGCGTCGGCATCGAGGTGCACGAGGCGCCGTCGCTCAGAGCCGAGGCCGGCGACGAGCGCCTCGAGGCGGGCAACGTCGTCACCGTCGAGCCTGGCATCTACCTCGAAGGTCTCGGCGGCGTTCGTATCGAGGACCTCGTCGCAGTCACGGATGACGGCGCCGAGGTGCTGACGAGCGCCTCGAGGCGGCTCACCTTCGTTTCCTGAGTCTGAGCTGACCGCGACCGAGGCGGCTGGTTGCAAGCCTGGAGAAACTCGGAGAAACGGCACGAAGCCGGCACATTCTCGTACGGGATTCCTCGATACCGTATTACGCCCCGTGGGAGGGTGGGGGGAGGAGGGCGGATTAGCGAGGTGCCCGTGACCTGAGAGGCTTGGACCAGGGAGGTGCAGCCTTACTGGTCACCGGCGCTCGTCGGCTAGACTGGCCAGCCGATGGCCGAGATCGTCAGTACCAACCAGTTCAAGAACGGGATGCACGTCGAGCTCGACGGAGTCGTCTGGCGCATCGTCGAGTTCCAGCACGTGAAGCCGGGCAAGGGCGGCGCCTTCGTGCGCACCAAGCTCAAGAATCTCGAGTCGGGTGCCGTAGTCGACCGCACCTTCCGCGCCGGCGAGAAGATGGCCCGCATCTACACCGAGACCAAGAACGTCCAGTACCTCTACGACGCGGGCGACGAGGTCGTGTTCATGGACGAGGAGAACTACGAGCAGATCCACCTGATGCGCGCGGTCGTCGAGGACTCGCTCGACTTCCTGCTTCCCTCGGCCTCGGTGCAGATGATGGTCGTGGATGGAAAGCCGGCCGGGATCCAGCTGCCGGCCTCGGTCGAGCTGACGGTCACCGATACCGAGCCGGGCGTCCGCGGCGACACGGTCTCCAACGTCACCAAGCCGGCCACGCTCGAGACGGGCGCGGTCGTTCAGGTTCCGCTCTTCGTCAATACCGGCGAGCGGATCAAGGTCGACACGCGCGAACGCCGCTATATCTCGCGTGCCTAGACCTCCCCGGCTCGCGCCCCGTAGCTATCGGATGACCAACCAGTTTTACGGCTGATCGACTAGGCTCCTCAACGCACGATGCCCTCGCTCGTAGACACTTCGATCCGCCTACTCGGTCAGGAGCCGCTGGCCGGTCGTGTTCCGGCCGGCGACCTCTACAAGCTGGCCGAGCTGCTCGACGGGGCCGGCTTCGCCTATCTCGACGTCTCTGGCGGCGGCTGCTTCGAGGCGGCGGTCAGGCGCGGCGTGGAGAGCCCCTGGGAGCGCATCCGAGCGATCAAGATGCGCACCAAGACGCCGCTCGCGATGGCACTGCGCGGACGCTTCCTCGTCGGCACGCACCCGGTCGAGGACGAGGTCATCCGCCGCTTCATCACCTGCGCCGCGGCGAACGGCATCGACGTTTTCCGCCTCGACGATCCTCTGAACGACGTCGACAATCTGCGCGAGGCGGCCGAGGCCGTGCTCGCGGCGGGCAAGCAGCTGGAGGGCGGTCTCGTCTACAGCCCCGGTCGGGCCGGCGAGACCGAGCTGCTGCTCGAGCAGGCGCGCAAGCTGCCCGGGATCGGTGCCGCGCGAGTCGTCCTGCACGATCCGACCGGCTCGCTGCCGCCGAACCGCGCGCACGAGCTGGTCGAGCGGCTGAAGGCCGAGAGTGGGCTCCCGGTCGCCGTCTACTGCCAGGGCGCCTGCGGAAACGCGCTCGCCTCCTCGATCGAGGCGGCCAGGGCGGGCGCCGAGCTGATCGCCTGCTCGATCTACCCGATCGCGCTGACGCTGCACCGGGCGCCGGGCGAAGTTCTCGCTCAGACGCTCGCCGGGCTCGGTTTCGACTGCAACGTCGACGTCGACGTGCTCTGGCAGGCCTCCGACCTCGTCGACGAGCACATCGGCGACGAGCTGATCGCGCCGCTCGCGCCCAGGATCGCCGCCCGCGCCGCCGAGTACGGCTTCCCGCCCGGAATCGTGGCGGCGCTCGACGCCCACCTACAGACCTTCTCCGCAGCCGATCTGCTCGACGACGTGCTCGACGAGCTCAATCGCATCCGCCAGGAGCTCGGCTCGCCGCCGCTCGCCTCGCCGACCGTGCAGATCCTCGGCTGGCAGGCGCTGCTCCATGTTCTCTCGGCCAGCCGCTACCAGACGGTCGTGGACGAGTTGCCGCCGCTGGTGCGCGGCGAGTACGGTCGCACGCCCGAGGAGATCGATCCGACCGTGAAAAGGGCGATCGAGCTGCACTCCTCCCAGGCGGCCGAGCCCAAGCCGGCGCCCACGCTCGACGAGCTGCGCGAGCGCGCCAGCGGGCTCGCGGCCAGCGACGAGGAGGTGCTGTTACTGCGCTTCTTCGATCAGGAGGCCGAGCCGCTCCTGCGCGCCATTCGCAGTCGCACCTCGCCCGATCTGGCCTTTTTCGGCGGCGCGGTCGAGCGCGACCGGGCCGAGAGGATCAGGGACATCGTCCACGTCGTGCAGGAGACGGGCGTCTCGGAGGTCACGATCGAGGACGAGGACATGCGCGTCACCGTTCGCTCGGGCCCCGAGCGCGCAGCCGCCTCGTCGACGCCACTCGCCTCGGCCGAGTTCGAGCAGACGCCGGAGATGCGCCCGACCGAGGGCATGATCGCCGTCTCGTCGCCGATGGTAGGCACCTTCTACCGTTCGCCGAATCCCGGCACGCCTCCGTTCGTCCAGCTCGGCGAGACAGTGGAGCCCGGCCAGACGCTCTGCATTCTCGAGGCGATGAAGCTGATGAACGAGGTCAAGGCCGAGCAGGGCGGAATCGTGCGCCGAATCTGCAAGGAAGACGGCGACCCGGTGCAGTTCGGCGAGCTGCTGGTCGAGCTGGAGCCGATCAGCGAGAAACCGCTGGACAACTACTGATCTACCCTGTGACTCGTGGTCGCAGGCGCAACGAGTAGGCTCTACTCCGGCGCAGCCTTTCGCTGCGCCCAACCGTCTTTTCTCAGAGGCTGAAAAAGAATGTTCTCTCGAGTCCTGGTAGCCAATCGCGGTGAGATCGCCGTCCGCGTCATCCGTGCTCTGCATGAGCTGGGAGTCGAGGCCGTCGCCGTCTACTCGACCGCGGATGCCGATTCGCTGCACGTTCGTCTCGCCGACGAGGCGGTCTGCATCGGTCCGCCGCCGGCAGTCGAGAGCTACCTGCACATCGCCAACGTGATCGGTGCCGCCGAGACCACCGGCTGCCAGGCCGTCCATCCCGGCTACGGCTTCCTCTCGGAGAACCCGGCCTTCGTCGAGGCCTGTGAAGAGACCGGCTTCGTCTTCATCGGCCCCAGCGCCGACGTGATGCGGAGGATGGGCGACAAGGCCGAGGCCAAGCGCGAGCTGATGGCGGCGGACGTTCCGCTCGTGCCGGGGAACGGCGCGGTGACCTCGTTCGCCGACGTCCAGGCAGGCGCTAAGGAGCTCGGCTATCCACTCCTGCTCAAGGCGGCCGCCGGCGGCGGCGGCAAGGGCATGCGCTTCGTCAAAGATCACGCCGAGCTCGAGAGCGCCTACGCGACCGTCGCCGCCGAGGCCGAGGCCGCCTTCGGCGAGGGAGCGCTCTACGTCGAGAAGGCCATCGTCCCGGCGCGCCACGTCGAGGTGCAGGTGCTCTGCGACTCCTTCGGCGGCGTGCTCACGCTCGGCGAGCGGGAGTGCTCGATCCAGCGCCGGCACCAGAAACTGATCGAGGAGTCGCCCTCGCCGGCCATGACGGCGGAGCTGCGCCTGGAGATGGAGAGTGCGGTCGAGCGGGCCTGCGGCGTGATCGGCTACACCAATGCCGGCACCTTCGAGTTCCTGCTCTCTCCCGACGGAGGCTTCTACTTCATGGAGCTGAACGCCCGCCTGCAGGTCGAGCACCCGGTCAGCGAGCTGGTGACCGGCATCGACATCGTGCGCGAGCAGATTCGCATCGCCGCCGGCGAGCCGCTCGGGCTGACGGGGCGCGCGCCGCGCTCCGGCCATGCGCTGGAGCTACGTCTGAACGCCGAGGATCCGTCGCGCGACTTCGTGCCCACGCCGGGTCGGCTCGTCCGCTTCCGCCCTCCGCTCGGCCCCGGCATCCGCGTCGACACCTTCGCCGAGGAGGGGATGGAGATCCAGCCCTACTACGACTCGCTGCTGGCCAAGCTCGTCGTCTACGACAGCGACCGCCCGGCCGCGATCGAGCGCGCTCTGCGGGCGCTCGGCGAGCTCCAGATCGAGGGCGTCAAGACCACCATTCCGGTCATCCGAGAAATCCTCGACTCCGAGGAGTTTCGTAGCGGGGAGTACTCGACCAGCTTCATTGCCGAGGCGGCCGACCGCCTACCGGCTCTCACCAGGGAATGAAGGAGGCGCTCGTCTTCGAGGAGGAGGCGGGACGGATCGTCATTCCCGCTCAGACTCTCGCCACGATCGTTTCGACCGCCGTGGAGCGTGCCGGCGCACGCGTGCGCCGCTATCCGCGCCGCAGTCTCGCCTTCGATCTGAGCGGAGACGACACCCGCGTCGAGGTCGGCATAGTCGCGCCGGCGGGCGTGGTTCTGCCGGAGCTCACAACCCGTGTGCAGGGCTCCGTTCACGAGATGCTCGCGCTGATGTGCGAGCTCGATCGGTTGAGCGTGGACGTGACCGTCGAGGAGATCGCCTGATGGCCGGCCGTCGAGCCGCGCGCAGGACGGCCCTCTTTCTTCTTTATCAGTGGGATCTGACCGGCAAGCCGCTGGCCTCGCTCTACGAGGGCGAGATCGATCCCTTTGCGCTGGAGACCGCCCAGGCTGTCTGCGAGCGAGCGGGTGAGCTAGACGCGCGCCTGAACGAGGTGCTGGAGGACTGGACGGCCGACCGGCTCGGGGCGCTGGAGCGGAACATCCTTCGCATCGCGCTGTACGAGATCGAGGCTAAGGCGGTGCCGGTCGAGGTTGCCATCAACGAAGCGGTCGAGCTGGCGAAGCGCTATACAACCGACGACGCGGCTCGCCTGGTCAACGGGGCGCTCGGCAAGATCGCGAGAGAGGGAGGAAGCGAGTGAGCTCAGAGGAAGCGCTGTCCAGGGCCGAGAAGCTGCTGGAAAAAGTGGAGGAGACGCGCCGGCAGCTCGAGCAGACGGAGGACTCGGCGGAGGCGATCGAGATTTTGAGCCGGCTCTCCGAGCTGGCCAAGGAGGTCGAGGCCGAGCTCTCCCGCGCCCGTCGTGAGGCGGAGGCCGAGGCTGATGCGGGCGCCTGACGAGCTGCGCGCTCTGATCGAGGACTACGTTGCCGGGCTCGCGCTCTCCAGCGAGCTCGGCGATCTTCGCGACTCGATGCACTACGCGCTGGCCGGCGGCGGCAAGCGGATCCGCCCCGTGCTCTGTCTGGCCACCGCCGAGGCGATCGGCTGCGAGTCGGAGCGGGCTCTCCCGGCGGCGGCGGCGCTCGAGCTGGTGCACTCCTTCTCGCTCGTCCACGACGATCTGCCCGCGCTCGACGACGACGCCGAGCGGCGCGGGCGCCCGAGCACTCATATCCAATGGGGCGAGGCGACAGCAATCCTGGCCGGCGACGCGCTCCTCGGCGAGGCCGTTCGGCTCGTGCTCACATACCCGAGCCCGGCCGTCGCGCGCGAGCTGATCGCGGCGACGCAGGGCATGCTCGGAGGCCAGTACCTGGACATCAACGAAAGCGGCGACCTGGCCGAGCTGCACCGGCTCAAGACCGGGCGGCTCTTCGCCGCCGCGATCGGCCTAGCGCTCGAAGTCGCCGAGCTGCCCGAGCCCGAGCAGGCGCCGTGGCGCGCCTTCGCCGAGGAGCTGGGGCTCCTCTTCCAGCTGGTGGACGACCTGCTCGACCGTGACGGCTACGTGCTCCTCCACGGCGTCGAGGAGACGCGGCGCCTGGCCGACGAGGCGGCCGCCAGGGCGCTGGCGAAGCTCGCCGAGATCGCGGCCGATACGTCGGTGCTGGAGGAGATCGTCCGGGACCTCGTCTCGCGCACGAGCTGAAGGCCGGTCGGTTCACTATCGGCGCGAAGACGGCACAGTGCGTGCGCGTATTGTGCGCATTTCGCGGTTAGGATCGAGGTTGGGGATGGGAGGCGGGGAACCCGCCTCTTCGGGCCGCGGTCGGCGCTCCGAGAAGTACCGGCCCGCGTCCGCTAAAGGAAACCGCCGTCCCGGAGATCTGTAGGTACAGGTGAAACGGAACGCAGACTCGCTCGAACAGCTCTACCGCGACCAGTACCGCAACTACCGGGACATCATGGCCGGCGTGGTCGGAAGCCACGATCTCGCCCGCGAGGTCGTGCAGGAGGCTTTCGCCAGGGCGCTGCGTCAGCAGCGGAAGTTCCGCGGCGACGGAAGCCTGGAGGCGTGGGTCTGGAAGATTGCGCTCAACGTCGCGCTCAAGATGCGCCGCGACCTGCGCCGTGAGTGGTCGCTGGACGGGGATGAGACCGCATCACACGAAGCGGCTCCCGACCGGGATGTTCGCGCTGCCGTGCGCGCACTGCCGCCGCGGCGCCGGCTCGTCGTCTTCCTGCGCTACTTCGTCGATCTCTCCTACGCGGAGATCGCCGAGGTTGCCGGGGTCTCGGAAGGCACGGTCGCCGCGACGCTCGCCCAGGCGAAGGAAGAGCTGCTCGGTCTGCTCGACGGCGAGGGGGTGGCTCGATGAGTGAAGAGCTGAAGCGAGACGCGATCCTCGGCGCGGGACCCGACGACGGTGACTGGACGGATGTGCTTCGTCGGACCAAGCGGGCGACCCGGCGCTATCAGGTTCGCGCCGCAGTCCTCCTAACTGCGCTAGTCGTGGTCGGTGCCGCGTCCGCGTACGCGCTCACCCACCGCGGGCAGCCGTGGTGCAAGGCGCCGACGAGTGACACCTGGCGGAAGGTGTTGGCGAGTCATGTCGTTACGCTCTCGAGGCGCGCATCGGTCGAACCAATAGCTCTTGCTAGCGACGGGCACAGCTTCTACGCCACGCTGTTCACAAAGTCCTACTACGGCGTAGTCCTCATCGATGTCAGGACGAGTCGATACAAGGAGATCAAGCGCATACCTCGCTCGGACCAGGTGGTCGGGAACGCCGACGGGCGCTGGCTCGTTTGGACCGAACTGGTGAACGGCTACGGGGCGACGCGCGCAATCTGGGCCTGGGACTCGCGCCGCGATCGGCTGCACCGGATTACGCGCTCGATGCGCTCGGCTGACGGATGGTGGGCCGGTTCCTGGACGCCCGCCGTCAGCGGTAACTACGCGGCCTGGTCACAAAGCGCGAGCGTAGGAGAAAGGGCGGGCGTCCACGTCGTGAATCTCTTGAACGGACGGGACAAGGTTGTTAACAGCTCCGGGTCGGGACAGTTCTTGCTACCTGGCCATGTAGTGGCGTGGACCGAGAATGTGAGCGCTCTCGGTGGCAAGAATCCGTCTTACATACTCGAGGCGGCTAACTTCATTTCAGGACGGCGAGTATCGCTACCGAAACCGCTTCGCGATCTCCCGAGTCAGGGAGCCGCGACGCTCGTCTCCGACGGAAGATCGTTCGTCTATTCCGCCGAACGGACGCCGGAATCACTGTGGTGGTCGCCCTCTCTGGAGACGGCGGCGTGGCATGTCTTCACGCTGAAAAACGAGGCCAGTGCGTGGATCGAGAATCCTGTCGAACTCGCCGGTCACTACGTGCTGTTCGGCGCTCAGACGAACATCAACTCCTCCTACTTGGTCGACGCGAGGACTCACGGTTACGTGCGGCTTGATCGCATATACGCCGGGCCTCTTAGTGAGGACGCGGTCATTTTCGACGCGCCGACCGTGGTCAAGTCGGCTCACCCTGTTGATGCGGTCTACTTTATTCCGGCGACAGCGTTACCACCGATTCGCTCCTGCCCCAAGCCGGTGACAGTTCCTCGTTAACGCCTCGCTCCGGTTAATCCGTCGAAAGACGGCACACATCCGGCACATACATGCGCACCTCTTCTCGCTACCGTATTTCGCCGACAAGCGCGGTGCCAGGCACTGCGACGTTCACCGCTGTGCCCGAAATAGTCGATAGAGGCGCTTGAGTCCCGGGAAGCGCCTACGCTCTCAGGAACATGGCCAAGAGCCCGTCCAAGAAGCGCCTCGACATCCTGCTCGTAGAGCGCGGGCTGGCCGAGACGCGAGCACAGGCCCAGGCGCTCGTGATGGCCGGCCGCGTGCGCGGCTACTCCAAGGCCGGGCAGCAGGTGTCCGAAGACGCCGAGATCGAGCTCGTCGCCAAGGCGCCGTTCGTCTCCCGTGGCGGCGAGAAGCTTGCCCACGCGCTCGACCTGCTCGCTGTCGATCCGGCTGGGAAGGACTGTCTCGATGTAGGCGCCTCGACCGGCGGCTTCACCGATTGCCTGCTCCAACGCGGCGCACGGCGGGTGATCGCGCTCGATGTCGGCTACGGGCAGCTAGCTCAGAAACTTCGTGACGACTCCCGCGTGATCGTGCTCGAGCGGATGAACGCGCGCGAGCTGCGCGAGCTCCCGTTCGCGCCGGAGCTGGTGGTCTGCGACGTCTCCTTCATCAGCCTCAAGCTCGTGCTGCCGCCCGTGCTCGCACTCGCCGCGACGGGCTGGCAGGCGCTTGCTCTCGTCAAGCCGCAGTTCGAGGCGGGCAGGGAAGAGGTCGGCAAGGGCGGCGTCGTGCGCGATCTCGATATCCGGCGCCGAGTGGTGCGTGAGATCGCGGAAGCCTCGCTCCAATGGCGAGCACGGGTGGCCGGCGTCGTAGACTCCGGGTTACCGGGGCCGAAGGGAAACCGCGAGATCTTCATTCAGCTCGTCAACGATGCCAAGCCGAAGCTCCCAGCCGAGCTCGAGGAGTGGATCACCGATGCAAGCGAATAAGCCGGTGGAGAAGGCCGCTGTGATCACTCACGGCCACGTCGAGACGATCGGCGACGGGCTCGAGCGCCTGCACGCCGTTGCCGAGCACAACGGTGTGACGCTGCTCTTCCCCAAGGAGGAGCGCGAGAAGCATGGTCTTCCGGCCGGGGACGACGACGTCCGCCAGGCCGACCTGGCGGTAGTGCTCGGTGGCGACGGAACGATGCTGCGCGCGCTCGACCGCTTCATCGACAGCGACATCCCGGTCTTCGGCGTCAACTACGGCCGTGTCGGCTTCCTGACCTCCGTCCCCGGTGCCGAGCTGGAAGGCGGCGTCGAAAGGGCCTTCGCCGGTGACTACCGCCTGCTCGAGCTGCCGACCCTCGAGGTCGAGGCCGACGGACAGCGCCGTGCCGCGATCAACGACATCGTCTTCATCTCCGCGACGCACGGACGCGTCGTCGAGCTGAACTGGCAGGTTGACGGCGAGGACTACGGCAAGGTCGCCTGCGACGGCATGGTTTGCGCGACCGCGATCGGATCGACCGCCTACAACCTCTCGAACGGCGGCCCGGTGCTGGTCTGGGGCATCGACGTGATGGCGATCACCTTCGTCGCGCCGCACACGCTCGCGGCGCGCCCGCTGGTGGTTCCGCGCGGGCAGTCGCTCGTGGCCCGCAACGAGACGGCCGACATCCCCGTCTCGGTGCTGGTAGACGGTTATCCACTGGCCAAGCTCGCTTTCGCTGAGCAGGCCGAGGTCACCTTCGGCGAGAAGCGTGGACTGCTGGCGCTGCTGCCGGAAGTGACCTTCGTGCGGCGCTTCCGCGAGATCTTTCCTTCCTGACGTCTGCCGCCGCCGACGTGCTTCACCGCCGGAGTGAGTGGAGAGCGCCGCCTCGATATTGGCACGATGCCGACTCGCTTTCGTGTCTCTTCGGCTGCGGAAGGACGGTACTTTGTATCGACCCCGCGGGCGGGTGGTTCGGTGGCGGGCGACGTAAGAAGTGCCGTCACGCGCAGATTCGACAGATTGTCGTCTCGCCTGGCGTCCATTCGCGGAGGACGGCCGAGTGTGGCACCTCCACCCGTCCCGAAGCAACGACTGTCCGCAGTCCTACCCGGTCGGTAGCCTCTCCCTCGATGGCCAGCGACCGCGTGTCTCATGCTGCGTAGGCTCCGGATCGAGAACCTCGTCCTGATTCGCGAGGCCGAGCTCGAGTTTGCGCCCGGCCTGAACGCGGTCACCGGCGAGACCGGAGCGGGCAAGACCATCTTCGCGCAGGCGGTCGGGCTCCTGCTCGGGCAGAAGGGCGAGGTCTCAGCGGTCGGGCCGGCCGCCGAGGAGGCCTACGTCGAGGCGGAGCTGGAACTGCCCGAGGGATTTTTCGACGAGGAGGAGTTCGCGGCTCTGGCGGAGCTTCAGCCCGTCGGGGAGGAAGGTCTGGTGCTGGCCAGGAGGGTATTTGCCGACGGCCGCACGCGCGCCTACGCCTGGGGCCGGGCGATCGCCCGCGAGGATGCAGCCGCCGCCGCCGAGCGCCTGATCGCCATGTCCGGCCAGTTCGAGCAGCGCCGGCTCGCGCGCCCTTCCTACCAGCTCGACCTGCTCGACGCCTATACCGGCGAGGAGCAAGGCCGCAGACGAGCCGAGGCGCGCAGAGCCTGGCGAGAGCTGCTTACGGCCAGGCGCCGTTACGCCGAGCTGGCGCGCGACGCCGGGACTGCGCAGGCCCGGCTGGAGGAGTTGCGGGCGCTGGTAGAAGCGACCGGAGATCTCGATCCCGGCAGCGAGGACAGGCTGCGTACCGAGCGCGAGCGCATCCGCCACGTGGCCGAGCTGGCGCAGGCGGCGCAGGAGGCCCTCTCGGCGCTGGCGCCGGAAGAGGGAGACGGCGCCGCGGGACTGGTCGCCGCTGCCGAGAGCTCCCTCGCTCCACTCGAACGGCTGGCGCCGGAGCTGGCGGCCTGCGCCGAGGAGCTGCGCGGCGCCGAGCTCGAGATTCGAGAGACGGCGAGCTCGCTGGCGGGCTTTCTGACCTCGCTCGAGGTCGAGCCCGACCGGCTGGAGCAGATCGAAGCCGAGCTCGACCGGATCGCGCAGGCGAAGAGGCGCTTCCGCTGCCTGGACTTCGCCGAGCTGATGGAGCGCGCCGCCGCGGCGCGCGCGGAGCTCGCCCAGCTGGACGAAGGTATCGACCCCGTGACGGCCGCCGAGGCGGAGATGAACGCCGTCGAGGAGCGTGTGCGAGCCCTGGCCGAAGAGCTGCGGGCCGCGCGTAGAGCGGCTGCGGAACCGTTCGCCCGGGCAGTTGCGGGTGAGCTCGGGCAGATCGGGCTGGGGGAGGGCGAGTTCCGGATCGAGCTGGCCGAGCGCGAGCCCGGGCCGAGCGGCGCCGACGAGGTCGTCTTCCTCATCCGCCCCAACCGCGGACTGCCCTTCGCGCCGGTGGCCGATACCGCCTCGGGCGGCGAGCTGTCACGGATCGCGCTGGCGCTGGCCGCCGTGGCCGGAGGAGAGACGCTCGTCTTCGACGAGATCGACGCCGGCATCGGCGGTCGTACGGCCAACACCGTCGCCGATACGCTCGAGCGCCTCGGCTCGCGCGCCCAGGTGATCACGATCACGCACCTGCCCCAGATCGCCAGCAGAGCGGCGCGCCACTTCCGGGTCGAGAAGATACCCGGCGATCCGACGCACACCCGCATCGACGCGCTCGGAGCGGAAGAGCGCTCGGCCGAGATCGAGCGCATGCTCGGCGGCGAGGAGTTCCTGGCGAGCGTCGCTTCTAGAGAATCGCTGAGCAGCGATTAGGTCTCGTTCGAGATTCGGCGCGTTATTTTCACGCTTCCGCGCGCTGTTGAGCTGAGAAAGACACTAATTTGTAATAACCCCGCGGGTGGGTGGTTTTGGTGGCGGGCGGCGGAACTTGGTGCCGAAGCGCAGCGCGCCATCCGATTCTCTCTATGGAGCTTCCAAGGTCTATAAAGAGCGCCGTCCTACCGCCGCCCTACCATCCTTTGGTCATGGCGCTAAAGGGGATGGAGATTCAGAGTTGATCCCCGCCGTGCTAGCTTTGCGAGTAGTGGAGAGGCGAAACCTGACGATTCTCGAGCGTGCGATTCGGTCGCCCGAAGAGTCGCCTCCCCCGGAAAGAAGAGCGAGCCACGAGTCCGGCGCCGTTCCGGTATCTGTCGATCGGCCTGGAAGGAGCGGATTGTGAGCGCGCGCGCAACCAAGTACATCTTTGTCACCGGAGGCGTCGTTTCGGCTCTCGGCAAGGGCATCGTCGCCGCCTCGCTCGGCCGCCTGCTCAAGGCGCGCGGGCTCTCCGTCCAGGTGCAGAAGTTCGATCCCTACCTGAACGTCGACCCGGGCACGATGAGCCCCTTCCAGCACGGCGAGGTGTTCGTGACCGAGGACGGCACGGAGACCGACCTGGACATCGGCCATTACGAGCGCTTCATCGACGTGAACCTCACCGGGGTGTCCTCGAACACCTCCGGGGCGATCTGGCAGACGGTCTTGCGCAAGGAGCGCAAGGGCGAGTTCCTGGGCGCGACCGTGCAGGTCATCCCGCACATCACCAACGAGATCAAGCACCGCATCCGCCGCATCGCCGAGACGACTCCGGCCGACGTCATCATCAACGAGATCGGCGGCACCGTCGGTGACATCGAGGGGCTGCCGTTCCTCGAGGCGATCCGCCAGTTCCGGCGCGAGGTCGGGCAGGAGAACGTCCTCTACATCCACGTCACGCTGGTGCCCTTCATCGAGGCCGCGGGCGAGCTCAAGACCAAGCCGACCCAGCACTCCGTCAACGAGCTGAGGCGCATCGGTATCCACCCCGACATCGTCGTCGCCCGCTCGCACGAGCCCATCTCGCAGGAGATCCGCGACAAGATCGCGCTCTTCACCGACGTCGACTGCGAAGCCGTGATCAGCAACCCGGATGTTCCCGACGTCTATCTCGTCCCGACCGTGCTCAAGCGCGAGGGGCTCGACCGGCTGGTCTGCGAGAAGCTGAAGCTGCCCGCCGGCGTCACCGATCTGGGCGAATGGGAGGATCTCGTGGCGCGTATAGGCGAGCTCGAAGGCGAGGTCGAGATCGCGCTCGTCGGCAAGTACGTAAAGCTCCAGGACGCCTACCTGTCGGTGCTGGAGGCGCTCAAGCACGGCGGCATCCACCACGGCTGCCGGGTGCGCGTGCGCTGGGTTGATTCGGAGGGCATGTCGCTCGAGGAGGCGCGCCGCGAGCTCGAGCAGGTGGACGGCGTGCTCGTTCCCGGCGGTTTCGGCTCACGTGGCTGGGAGGGCAAGATCCTCGCCTGCCGCGTCGCCCGCGAGCAGAAGATCCCCTATCTCGGCATCTGCCTGGGCATGCACGTGGCGGTGTCGGAGTTCGCCCGGCACGTGGCCGGGCTGGACGGCGCCAACTCGACCGAGATGGACCCCGAGACGCCCTACCCGGTCATCGATCTGCTGCCCGAGCAGAAGGAGGTGCAGGATCTCGGCGGAACCATGCGGCTGGGCGCGAGCGCGGTCGAGCTGATCGAGGGAACACGGGTTCACGCCGCCTACGACGAGCCGATCGTGCACGAGCGGCACAGGCATCGCTATGAGGTCAACAACATCTACCGCGAGCGCCTGATCGCAGCCGGGCTGGTCGTTTCGGGCACCTACCAGGATGGGCGCCTGGTCGAGGTGGTCGAGCTCCCGGATCATCCCTGGTTCGTGGCCAGCCAGTTCCACCCGGAGTTCAAGTCGCGCCCGACGCGCCCGGCACCGCTCTACCGCGACTTCGTCGGCGCCGCGCTGGAGCGGGCGATTTCACGGGGTAATGTGACCGCCTCGCGCAGCACGGTCGGCGCGGACACCGGCGAGACCGCGTAGCGGGTGGTAGTAACGAGGTTTTAGAATCGGGCGATGCCTCGTCGCGTAGTCACGCTGTTCTGCGAGCTGGCTCGGATTCCGAGCCCGTCGAGCAAGGAGCGGGCGGCGGCCAACTACGTGCTCGCCTACCTGCGCGGGCTGGGGCTCGATCCGCACGAGGACGGCTCTGCTCCGCTCATCCCGGGAGAGGCGGGCAACATCGTCTGCCGCCTGCCCGGCGCCCAGGACGGCGGCGTGCCGATCATGCTCTGCGCGCACCTCGACACGGTGCCGCCCGAAGGGCCGATCGAGCCGGTGGTGGCCGACGGCGTCGTGCGCAACGCGAGCGGGACGATCCTTGGCGCCGACAACAAGTCGGCGGTCGCGGCGATGCTCGAAGCGGCGCGGCGGATCGTCAAGGAGCAGCGCGCGCATGCCGGCGTCGAGCTCGTCTTCACGGTCATGGAGGAGGTCGGCCTGCAGGGGGCCAAGCTGCTGGATCTGAGCTCGCTCGAAGCCAGGCTGGGCTACGTCTACGACCAGGCGGCCCCGATCGGCGAAGTGATCATCGGGGCGCCCTACCACCGCGAGCTGCACGCGACCTTCATCGGCCGGGCCGCCCACTCCGGCATCGCGCCGGAGGAGGGGAGGAGCGCGATCGTGGCCTGCGCGCGGGCAATCGCCGACTTCCGCCTCGGCCGGATCGACGAGGAGACGACCGCGAATGTGGGCGTCGTTCGCGGCGGCCAGGCGCGGAACATCGTGCCAGGGCTTTGCGAGCTAGAGGCCGAGATCCGCTCTCACGACGAGAGCAAGCAGCTCGCGCTGATCGAGGAGATGCTGGAGACGATCGCCTTTGCGGCCGAGCAGAGCGAGTGCCGCACCGAGACGAAGCTGGTCGAGATCTACCGCGGCTACCGCTTCAAGCCCGACGACCTGCCGGTCGCGCTGGCGCAGAGCGCGCTTGCGAGTTGCGGCTTCGAGCCCAAGCTCGGGCTCACCGGCGGCGGCGCCGACGCCAACATCTTCAACGCCGGTGGCCTTCCCTGCGTCAACCTCTCCAACGGCATGGCCCATATCCATTCGCCCGGCGAGGAGATCGCCGTCGACGATCTCACGCGCATGGTGGACGTGACGCTGGCGCTGGTGGATGCGGCGCGCGGCGGCGCCGCCGGAGAGCCCTAAGCGCCGTCGTTCTTGGGAGTCGGTTTCTTTCCCGCGGTGGTGGGACTGATCTTGACCACGATCCAGGTGATGGCCGCCGCGAGTGCGATAACGCAGGCGATGAATATGACGAGTCCGATCAATCCGAGTGCCAGGTTCATCGCTCCCTAGAATAGCCACATGGCGCGAGCCTGCGTGATTGTGCTCGATGCGGTGGGAGCAGGCTCGCTCCCGGATGCGGCACGCTTCGGCGACGAGGACGCCGATACTCTCGGCAACGTGGCCAGGGTCGTCGGCGGGCTCGACCTGCCGATGCTCGAGGCGCTCGGACTGGGCAACGTCGCTTCTCTGGAGGGCTGTCCTGCCCAGCCGGGGGCGCCGGCGATCGCGGGGCGGCTGGCTCCCCGTTCCGCGGGCAAGGACTCGACCAGCGGGCACTGGGAGCTGATGGGCATTGTCACTCCGCAGCCGCTGCCGACCTACCCGCACGGCTTCCCCTTCGAGGTGATCGACCCCTTCATGCACCGCACCGCCCGCGGCGTGCTCGGCAACAAGGTCGCCTCGGGCGCGGAGATCATCCAGGAGCTCGGCGAGGAGCAGATCGAGACGGGCAAGTGGATCGTCTACACCTCGTCCGACTCGGTCTTCCAGCTCGCCGCGCACGAGAGCGTCGTCCCGCTGGAAGAGCTCTACGAGGCCTGCGACCGTCGCGCGCGAGCTCTTCACGGGGAAGCACAACGTCGGGCGCGTGATCGCGCGTCCCTTCAGCGGCGAGCCCGGCGCCTTCGAGCGCACGCCCAACCGCCGCGACTTCGCCTTGCAGCCCCGCCGTCCCAACTACCTCACGCTGGTGCACGAAGCCGGCGCCAAGGTCTTCGGCGTCGGCAAGGTCGGCGGCGTCTTCGCCGGTTGCGATATCGACGAGTCGATCCCGACCAAGTCCAACGCCGAGGGCATCGCTCAGACCGAGCACCTGCTCGAAGAGCTCGAGCACGGTCTCGTCTTCACCAACCTAGCCGATACGGATCTGCTCTGGGGACACCGCAACGATCCGGTCAACTTCCATCGTTCGCTACAGGACTTCGACAGCCGCCTGCCCGAGCTACTCGCTCACCTGCGAGAGGGCGATCTGCTCGTGCTCACCTCCGACCACGGCTGCGACCCGACTACTCCGGGCACCGATCACACGCGTGAGTACGAGCTTCTGCTCGCCTACGTCGAGGGCACGAACGCCGCCGGTCGCATTCACGAAGGCGAGCCTGCCGACGTCGGCGCGACTGTGAACGCCTGGCTCGGTGGGCGCTCGCCGGGGCGCAGCTTGCCCGGCAAGCCGTTCGTGACGCTCGCCTGATCCGGCGCGATCAATCCGAGGCGTGGGACAAGGTTGAATTCCAGGAACACGCGCGATCTTGCCGGTTCCGAAAGCGGCGGGACCCACCTCTCCACCCCCCACCCACCCACGGGGCGTAACACGGTATCGAGAAGGTCAACGCGTTCCCGTGTTATCCATCGTTATGGGTTATATCCCGAGGCGTTCCCGCCCTATACACATCATTTATACGATCAAGTTAGTGAGGGGAGGAAGATGAAGAGGTATCTCTGCTTCGTAGCTCTAGCGGCCTTGCTTTTCCCGACAATTGGTCTCGGCAGGGCAACGCGTCGTCGCGCTTAAGGCGTCGAAGCCAAGCGCAACTACGTTCATTAATATCGCGATGGGCACACATATCGGAAAGATATGGCGGCTAAGCCTTACGTTCACGAAGAAGTCTTTTAACGACGCGCCGTGTGTGAGTCGCGGAGGTGGCTGGTCAGGAGGTCAGGTTCCCGGTAAACGCAGCACTATCGTTTCGTCCGATAGTGCAGAACTCACTGTAACATTCAAAGAGTGGAACATGTGGAAGGGCCAGCGGACGACCCCGTCCTTTCCGAAGGAGGAGTCGAGCGAGCCATCAGGGAGTAGGCGCACTACCTCGGCGTAGTTGCCGACGTAGTTTCCGGCGGCGATGATCCGCCCCGATGAGTCCTCGGCCGTCCCCCTGACCTCGAAGCCCGGGATCTCCACCACCCCGCCCTTGCCCCAGCTCGTGACGAGGCCGGGCTTGTCGCCCTTCTGCGAGGCTCCTCCGCAGCTCGCCGCGGGAGCGGAGAGGAGGATCAGAGACAGGGCTGCTGCCAGGGGGAGGAGGCGGCGCATGAGCGGACAGTAACCGAACAACAAGGCGCCAGCATAAGCCTACCTGGCTCAGCTCGCGACTAGGCTTGATAAGTGCCCGAGCTACCCGAGGTGGAGTCGATTCGCCGCTCGCTCGAGCCGCAGCTCGCCGGCAGGCGAATCGTGCGGGCGGAGATCTTCGATCCGAGGCTCGTCCAGCCCGAGCGGGCGCCCGATATCGCGCTGCGACTCGAGGGCGAGCGGATCTCGGCGCTCGGGCGCCGCGGAAAGTACCTGCTCGTTCGCTTCGACAGCGAGACGACGCTCGTCATCCACCTGCGCATGACCGGCTCGCTCCGGCACCGGCGCATCGGCACGGAAGAGTGCGGGCATGAGCGTGCGCGGCTCGAGCTCGACGACGGCTCGGAGCTCGTCTACCGGGACGTGCGACGCTTCGGCACCTGGCGCCTGCTCGCGCCGGGCGAGCTCGACGAATACCTGAACGCGCGCGTAGGCCCGGAGCCGCTGGCGCCGGAGTTCACGCCCGAGCTCCTGCGTAGTCGTCTGGCCGGGCGCCGCACGGCGCTCAAGGCGGCCCTGCTCGACCAGCGCACGCTGGCCGGGCTCGGGAACATCTACGTCGACGAGGCGCTCTGGCGAGCCAGGCTTCATCCCGCCCGGCTCGCGGGGTCGCTCCGTAAACCGGCGCTCGCCCGCCTGCACGAAGCCATCCGCGAGACGCTGGCCCTTGGCATCGAGCGCCAGGGCGCGACTCTGCGCGACTACGCCCTCCCGGGCGGGGAGAGCGGCTCGATGCAGAGCGAGTTCCGGGTCTACGGGCGCGAAGGGGAGCCCTGCGAGCGCTGCGGGGCGCGGATAGTCGAAGACCCGAATCGCCGGGCGCGGCACCTGGTTCTGCCCGCGCTGCCAGCGCCGCCGCTGAGCTAACTACACTGGCCGCATGGGACGAGCGCTGAAGACGGAAGCTGTGGTTCTGCGCTCGTTCAGGCTGGGCGAGGCCGATCGCGTGCTCCATCTCTACAGCCTCGAGCGCGGCCGTATCGGCGCCGTGGCGAAGGGGATCCGCAAGACCAAGTCGCGCTTCGGCGCCCGCCTGGAGCCGCTCTCGCACGTCGAGCTCATGCTGCACGAGGGCAGGGGCGAGCTGGGCACGATCACCGGGGTCGAGCTGCTCCATTCGCACCGCGCCGCCCGTGAGCAGTCCTACCGGCTCGGCGTCGGGCTGATCGGCGCCGAGGCGATGCTGCGCCTGTTCGGCGAGCAGGAGTCGAACCCGCGCGCCTTCGAGGCGCTGACCCGCTTCCTCGACCTGCTCGACGAGATCCCGAGCCGGGCGCCCGCCCAGCCGGCGCTCGATCCGCTCGCGCTCTCCTTCCAGCTCAAGCTGATCTGGCTGGCCGGCTACCTGCCTCATCTGGGCAGCTGCGCCGAGTGCGGAGGAGGCCCGCCCTTCGCCGGCTACTCGGCCCGGGCCGGCGGCGTCGTCTGCCGAAATTGCGCCGCGGGATCGCTGCCGCTCTCGGCCGCCGGCTTCGCCGGGCTCGAAGGGCTGCTGCACCGTCCTCTCGCCGAAACGGGGCTGGTTGGGCTGAGCGAGCGGGCCGCGCGAGACTGTCTGGCCGTGATCACCGCCTCCTACGAGGAGCACGGCGGCTTCCGTCTGCGTACGCTTTCGGCATGAAGAGCGAACTGCCAGGCGGATTCGAGCTCGACGACAGCGCCGCGAGGATCGACGTCGCCGAGGTGCACCGCTTCCTCTCGACGGAGTGCTACTGGTCGAAGGGGCGTTCCTACGAGATCCAGGAACGGCTGGTGCGCGGGGCGGACCGTGTCGTCGGCCTCTACCACGAAGGCCGCCAGATCGGCTTTACGCGCACCGTCTCGGACGGAGTCGCGATCGCCTATCTCGCCGACGTGTACGTTCTGCCCGAGTACCGCGGGCGGGGCTTCGGCACCCTGCTAGTGCGCTTCAGTGTCGAGCAGGGTCCCTTCTCGCAGATGCGCTGGGCGCTGCACACCGTCGACGCCCACGGCCTCTACAAGAAGTTCGGTTTCGTTTCGCCCAGCGCCCGGGCGATGGAGCGGCAGCCGACGAGCTGAGCCCGGCTCGAGCAAGCTGGTCTTGCGCCCGGGCCAGCGCCACGTCCTGCCGGCAATCGACACGGAATCGGCACTTTGTCGCGCGCTTCTCTGTTCGTCTGGACAGTATTTTGGAACGACCCCGCGGGCGGGTGGCTCGGTGGCGGGCGAATAGAGAAGTGCCGACGTCGCAGCTCCAGATGGGGACGGGAAAGGGCAGCGCCAAGTTCAGCGGATCGCGAACCGGCGAACTGCTTAAGTCTGGGCTCTAGTTCTTCTTCGGCGTCTTCCACGGCGCCGCCAGCTGCTCGGCGACGTGAGCGCCCACTTGCGAGAGTGACACCCGTATCTGCGCCAGCGAGTCGCGGTCGCGGATGGTGACAGTGTCGTCCTCGAGCGTCTGGTCGTCGATAGTGGCGGCCCAGGGCGTGCCGATCTCGTCCTGGCGCCGGTAGCGGCGGCCGATCGCACCCGAGTCGTCGTACTCGCTCAGGAAGCGCAGGCGCAGCTCCTCGTAGAGCGAGCGGGCCTTGGCGACCATGTCGGAGCTCTTGCCGATCAGCGGCAGGACGGCGACCTTGACAGGCGCGATCTGCGGGTGCAGGCGGAGCACGGTGCGCTCCCGCTCGGCCACGATCTCCTCGTCGTAGGCGTCCACGAGGAAGGCCAGCAGCGAGCGGTCGGCACCGGCCGAGGGCTCGATCACGTGCGGCACGTAACGCTCGCCGTCCTGGCCGACGTACTCCAACTTGCTGCCCGAGAACTCGCTGTGACGGCTGAGGTCGTAGTCGCCGCGGTTGGCGATCCCTTCCAGCTCCGACCAGCCGATCGGGAACAGGTACTCGACGTCCGCGGTGCCGCTGGAGTAGTGCGAGAGCTCGTCCTCCGTGTGCTGGCGCAGGCGCAGGTGGCTGTCACGCAGGCCGTAGCGCCGGTACCAGCCCATCCTCTCGGAGAGCCAGTACTCGTACCAGCGCGGCGATTCCTCGGGCGGCACGAAGTACTCCAGCTCCATCTGCTCGAACTCGCGCGTGCGGAAGAGGAAGTTGCCGGGCGTGATCTCGTTGCGGAACGACTTGCCGATCTGGGCGATGCCGAAGGGCGGCTTGCGCCGGGCGATCTGGAGCACGTTCTTGAAGTTGATGAAGATGCCCTGCGCCGTCTCGGGCCGCAGGAAGACCTTGGAGCCCGACTCCTGCACCGGCCCGATCGTCGTCTCGAACATCAGGTTGAACTGGCGCGGCTCGGTCAGGTCGCAGTCCGAGGCCTCACCGGGGTGCTTGCTCGGCTTCTTGCCGCACTCGCAGTGCTCGAGGTCGTCGGCGCGGAAGCGCTTCTTGCAGCTGCGGCAGTCGACCAGCGGGTCGGAGAAGCTCTGGACGTGCCCGGATGCCTCCCAGACGCGGGGGTGGAGGATGATCGTCGAGTCGAGCGCCACGATGTCGTCGCGCTCCTGCGTCATCGCCTCCAGCCAGCGCGCCTTGACGTTGTTCTTGGCCAGCACGCCGTAGTGGCCGTAGTCGTAGGAGGAGCCCAGCCCGCCGTAGATCTCCGAGGAGGGGAAGACGAAGCCACGCCTGCGGCAGAGCGAGACGATCTTGTCCATCGTGACGACGTCGTTCATCTCTCCTGCCTCGCTCATCTGCTCGCTCCTCTTGGCGCTCGGGGCAAACAGGTTATAGGGTCGTGCGATGCTCGGCCGCCGCCTACTCGGCCCGATCGTTGCCGTAGTGCTCTTCTTGCTCGCCGGCTGGGGCATTTTCCGCGTTTACCGCATCTACGTGCCCGACCAGCACGGCGCTACGGTGACCCACTTCCAGATCGCGAGCAAGCTGGTCGGACGCTCGCTGGAGGAGGTCGTCGTCGTCCCCAAGGGCGGAGGGGCCGGGCGGCCGCTGCTCGTCCTTCTGCACGGAAGGAGCTCTTCGCCCGGAAGCTATCTGACCAAGTACTGGTTCGATGCGCTCGCCCGGCTGGGATCGCGCGCACCGGACCTGCTGCTCGTGAACGGCGGCGATCACAGCTACTACCACGACCGCGCCGACGGTCGCTGGGGCAGCTACGTGATGCAGGAGGCGATACCGGCAGCGCTGCGGCGGACCGGCGCCGACCGCCGGCGCATCGCTATCGGCGGCATCTCGATGGGTGGCTTCGGCGCCCTTCTGCTCGGACTACAGAGCCCCGGCCGCTTCTGCGCGGTCGGCGGGCACTCGCCGGCGATGTGGCGGACGGGCGGCGAAACGCCCGCCGGCGCCTTCGACGACGCCGCCGACTTCGAGCGAAATGACGTCATCGCGCTGGCGGCCTCTCGCAGCCGCCCGCTCGGCGACACGCGCGTCTGGATCGACGTCGGCAACCAGGATCCGTTCGTCTCCGCCGACAGTGAGCTGGCTCGCATTCTCCGCCGGCACGGCCAGAAGATCACCTTCCACATCTGGCCGGGCTCACACTCCGGTTCCTATTGGAACCAGCACGTCGACCGGTATCTCCACTTCTACGCCACCGCCCTGGCTGGTTGCTAACGGCCGGCGGCGAACGCGCTCGTGGGCGCTTCAATTGAAAATAACCCGCTCGTGCGCGTAAATCGTCTTGTTGGAGAATCGCAACGGTCGTAGACTGAGATTGACGGGAGACTCTCGAGCGCAGGTCACCTGTCCGATTCGGCTTTTGCGCCCGAAGCGAGCCTGGAGAAGAGTCCATGTTGCGTTTCGGTAGGCCAAACGTCGAGAAGTTGGAAGAGAAGGGCGACGTCAGCGGCTTGACGCGTGTGCTGGCCTCGGCCTCCAAAATCGAGCTACGCGTCGAGGCTTTGCATGCTCTGGCCAGGCTCGGAAAGCTGGACATCGTCCTGGGCGCGCTTGGCGACGGAGCGCCCGAGGTACGAGCGGAGGCCGCCCGCGTGCTCGGTCAGAGCGGTGAGATGAGCGCTGAGCTTCCCCTTGCGGTGGCGTTACGTGACCACGACTGGCATGTGCGCACCGCCGCAGCCGAAGCGCTCGGGCAGCTCGGGGACGCCGGCGCCGAGGAGCCCCTGCTGGCCGAGATCGAAGACGCGAACGGTCACGTGCGAGCGGCTGCCGTCGAGGCGCTCGGGCGTCTCGGTGACATCCGGGCCGAGGACCCGCTCGTTCAGCAGCTCTCCGACGACGATCGCCTGGTTCGGGCCAAGGCGGCTGAGGCGCTCGGTCGGCTCGGCGACCAACAGGCGGTTGGCCCGCTTCTTTCGACCTTGAGCGACAGCGACTCCTATGTACGTGAGTCTGCGGCGGGTGCTCTCGGCTGTTTTCGCGACCCGCGAGGAGTAGAGCCACTCCTGGAGCTCATGCTGGACTCCGATTCCGGTGTGCGGGCCCAGGCCGCCGATTCGCTTGGCAAGATCGGCGACTCCCGCGCTATCGGGCCACTCGTCGAGGCGCTCGGAGACCGTCGTTACGACGTCTGCCGGATGGCCGCCCGCTCCCTGGCGCGGCTGGGCTGGCGGCCGGGGTGCAACGAGTACGGCGCTCGCTACTACCTCGCCCTGCATCTGATCGATCAGGCGGTGGAGATGGGCCACTGCGTTGTCAAGCCGCTCATCACGGTGCTGCTCGAGGACGACTCGCACTCGATGCGCGCGGCGGCCGCAAAGGCGCTGGGCGAGCTCGGCGACGAGCGCGCGGTCGGCCCTCTCATCGCCTGCCTGAACAACATCCGCGGTCCCGAGATCGTGCGCGCGGCAGCCGCTGAGGCGCTGGGAAGGATCGGCAACACCAGCGTTATCGGGGCGCTCCGGGCTGCTCTGCTGGACCACGACGCCGACGTTCGGGCGACGGCGAAGGAGGCGCTCGACCAGGTCTCCGAGCGCATCGGGCGGCCAGGCGCGACCGTTCGAAGCGGCTCGCGCTAGGCTGCCTTCGTGGAGCCTGGAGCAAAGGGGCAGACAGCCGGCGCGAGAGCGAGCGACCGCGTTCCACCGCATATCAGCCCGGCCCGCTGGGCGCTCTGGTGGCTGCTGCTCTTCTTCTCGCTGATCCTTTTCTACGGCCTGTTTGCGCCCTTCTGGTTCGGGCTGCGCGCGGCGGCCTGGGCGGCGGAGCTGAGGGCTAGACGGCGCCGATCGAGGCTGGACGGCTAGAGAATCGCCGAGCAGCCCTGTTTCGCGGCCCAGATCGCGAGAATGACGCTGCCGACTCCCACTGCGAGCAGCACCAGGTAACCGAATACGCCCGCCCGTCCGTAGAGAGCGTGCGCACGTCCGAAGCGCGAATACGCGAGCATGGCGAGGATGCCGCCGGCGAAGCCGCCGAGGTGACCGCCGATGGAGACCCCGCTCAAACTGAAGGTGAAGATGAAGTTCAAGATGATCAGACCGATGATCGAGCCGGCGTAGACGAAAACGCCCTGTCGCTCGAGCACCAGCGCCGCCCCGAACAGGCCGAAGATCGCGCCGGAGGCGCCGGCCGTCGGCGAGCACGGAGTGAAGAGCAGGGCTCCGGCAGAACCGGCCAGCCCGGCGACCAGGTAGAGGAGGAGGTATCGGCCGCGTCCCATTCGCTCCTCCAGCGGCGCCCCGACGAACCAGAGCACGAGCATGTTCATGCCCAGGTGAATCGGGCCGAAGTGCATGAAGGCGGCCGTGATCAGGCGCCAGTAGTCGCCGTTTGCTACGTAGGGCCCGAAGAGAACACCGTGGGTGTAGATAGTCCCGGCGTCGGAATAGAGTCCTCCGCCGGTCGCGACCGTGAGCAGATAGACGACGATGTTGATGCCGATCAGTGCTCGCGTGACCAGGGCACCGCCGCCCTCTCGGTGCGCGCGCCGAACGGTCTTCGTCACCCGCTCGACGCCCTGCGGCTTGCCCGAATGCTCGGGGCAGCGGATCCCCACCGGCGCGAAGGTGGCGCAGTCGGTGCAGATCGGGCGCTCGCAGACGGAGCAGGAAAGTCCGGTCTCGCGATCTGGGTGTCGGTAGCACGTCGCCATATCTGACTTCTCGGTAGCCTACTCGTCATGCGAATTCACGTGTCATTTACTCCGTTTGAGCCCGTTGACGCGCCGCTGGCGATCGCCATCGACGTGCTGCGAGCCACCTCGACCATCACCCAGGCGCTCGCCTCGGGCTACCAGCGCGTCCTCTGCTGTACGGATGTCGAGGATGCGCGGGCGCTTGCCGCCGAGCAGGGCCCCGCCGTGCTCGGTGGTGAGCGCAAGTGCGTGCCCATCCCGGGCTTCGACTTCGGCAACTCGCCGCGCGAGTACGTGGGCGAGCCGGCCGCTCCGACGCTGGTGCTCTCGACCACCAACGGCACTCGCCTGCTCGTCACCGCCGCCGCCCACGCCGAGCGGGTGCTGGTCGCCTCGCTGCTCAATCTCCAAGCCGTGGTCGAGGCCGTGCGCGCGGACGGCGCCGACGAGCTGGACATCCTCTGCGCCGGATCCCGCGGCGAGCTCTGTCTCGACGACGCCTACGTCGCCGGGCGCATCGCCGAGCTGCTCGACGGCGATCGCACCGATTCGGCCTCGGCGGCGATCAGGCTGGCACACTCCTTCGCCGGCGCCGACGACGGTCTGCGCGTGAGCCAGAGCGCCCGCAACATCATCGCCGCCGGCCTCGATGAGGACATCGCCTACTGCGCCCAGGAGAGCATCCACCCGATCGTGCCGCGGCTCAAGGGCACGGTCGGCGCGGGCGTCGAAGTAGCGCTGAAATAGATGCCTGTTCCGAAAGCAATGCCCCGCGAGACACGAGCCTGCACGAGATGAGCTCCTCCGACCGGTTGACGCTCGAGCCAATGCCTTCGCCGCTCCGCTGGCTTGCCTCGGCGCGAGCCTGGAGCACAGGCGTTCGCAGCCTCGAGCTGAGTGCCGGGCCCGCCACCGACCTGTTCATCGATCCGGCTGGGGGCGCAGCGCTTCTCAACGCGCCCGCGCTCGTCGCTGAGGCCGGCGGCGATTTCCTCTTCAGCGCCCGCGTTCATCCCGAGCTCGCCTCCACCTTCGATGCCGCTGTGCTGCTCGTATACCGGGGTGAGACAAGCTGGGCGAAGCTATGTCTCGAGCGCTCGCCGCAAGGGGAGCCGACAGTGGTCTCGGTCGTGACGCGAGGCGTCTCCGACGACTGCAACTCGTTTCCCGTCGCGAGTGGCGAGGTCGCGTTGCGCATCGCGCGACTAGGCGACTGCTTCGCCTTCCACGCCTCGGCTGGAGACGGTTTCTGGCGGCTGGTGCGTTACTTCGAGCTGGGCGGCGAAGGCGCTGTCGAGATCGGGTTTCTCGCCCAGTCGCCGACGGGCGAAGGCTGCCGCGCTCGTTTCGAGCAGATCGCCTACGAAGAGCGCCGGCTCGGCGAGCTCAGAAACGGTGAGTAACGAGGGCACTCGAGCTCCGAGCGGCCACGACGCTCGTTCGGCGTACTGCGCGAGCTAGCGCTTCTTTTTCGGCGCGGCTTTCTTGCCGTCGCCGATGAGCTGCCCGTCTTTCATCTTCAGGCGGCGCGGCGCACGAGCGGCGAGCCCTGCGTCATGGGTCGCCACGATAATTGTCGTGCCGTGCCGCGCCGCCAGATCGGTCAGGAGCGCGATCACGTCCGCGCCGCTGCTGGAATCGAGATTGCCCGTCGGCTCGTCGGCCAGAACCACTCGTGGCTCGGCCAACAGCGCCCTGGCAATTGCGACCCGCTGCTGCTCGCCGCCGGAGAGCTGATTGGGAAGATGGTGAGCACGGTCACGGAGGCCGACCTCTGCCAACATCGCCAGTGATCGCTCTCGGAGCTCTCCCGCCGAGACGCCGAGCGGGGCGAGGCCGGCCTCCACGTTCTGTAGAGCAGTGAGGGTCGAAAGCAGGTTGAACTGCTGGAAGATAAAGCCGAAGGAGCGTAAGCGCAGCTCGGCGAGCTCGCCGTCCGAAAGCGCGGCGAGATCGCGACCCTCGAAGAGAACCTCGCCGCCGGAAGGTCGGTCGAGCGCTCCCAGCAGCTGCAGCAGAGTTGTCTTGCCCGAGCCGCTCGGACCCTCGATGGCGACGAACTCCTCCGCGTCGAGGGCGAGATCGACTTCGTTGACGGCTTTGATCGTAGAGCCGCCGAGCTGGAAGAACCGGGTCGCGCCGCGCAACTCGTAGAGTGGAAGGGCCGACATCACTCGACCTGCCTCAGTGCATCGGCAGGACGGAGTTGCGCGGCGCGGAACGCCCCGGCTGCTCCGGCAAGGAGGCCGCCTAGTACTGCGAGCGCAAAGCCGATCAGGATGATCGTTCCGACGAGCGGCGCGTGCAAGGCCACCTGACTCGTCGTCGTCGGGGTCGTGGTTTGGGCCGCCTCGAAGGCGCGCCGGAACCCTCCGACGGTATTCGTGCCGCCAACCTTCGAAGAGGCCGAGAGAGAGAGGTTGAGGGAGTTGATCACCGCGGCGGCGCCAATGCCGATCGCAACGCCGATCACGCCGCCGGCAACACCCTGCACCAGGGATTCACCGGCGATCTGCCTGATCACGAGCTTTCTCGTCCAGCCCAGGGCGCGCAAAGTCCCGATCTCGCGCACGCGCTTGGCGACCGAGGAGAGCGTGAGCAGCGCGGCGAGCATGATGGCCATGGCGATGACGATGATCGAAAGAGCGAGGCCGAGGCTCTTGGCGAGATTGGAGGCATCGACGAGCGAGCCCGAGATCTGGTCGGCGACCTGCTTGGAGCTTGCGACCTGGGCGCTCGGGAAGGCCTTCTCGATCTCCTTCTGAACCGTTCCGACGGCCGAGCTCTTGGTCGCGCGGACGAGCACCACGTTGATCTTGTTCTTCTGACCGGCGAGCTTCTGCAACTGGTTCAGCGGCACGTAGACGTCGGCAGTCTGGCCGCCGAGCGGCGCCTGGACGATGCCGACGATCTTGAACTTGGTGCTGTTCAGGGCCAGGGTCGAGCCGAGCTTGAGCTTGTGGCTGGAGGCGTAGGAACCGCTGACAAGCGCCTCGAGGCCGTTCTTCTTCGACAGGAAGCGACCTTTCGTGACCTGAGCGGGCGTGATCAGAGCCATCTCCGACTGGGTTGTGTTGACGCCGCCGATCGTGTAAGTGGAGGTCTTGATATCCGTCTGCGGCGTGTTCACCTGCTGGTGGATGGTCTGTCCCGGCGCCGTAAAGGTCTGGCGGAAGCTGCGCATGCTGGCCGGCATGCACTTGCGGAAGGCGCTGGAGTTTGCCCCGCCTCCTCCGGTCAGGCTACCGCTGCCTTGAGAGGGCGCAGCTCCTGTGCCCGACTGCCCGCTCTTGGCCTGCAGCTTTTGAATGCAGGCCGCCATCTTCGCGAAATCAGCGGCGCTCGGCCGCGTCTGACCGGAGACCTGGTACTTCTTGCTCTTGGTCTTGAGCGTGGCCGTGATCTTCGGCACCTTTCCTTCCTGGTGCGTCACGGTCAACGTCAGGCCGGTCGAAATCTTGGCGACGCCGGAGAGCTTGGCGACGCTTGCCGCCTGCGACTGGGCGAAGGTCGGCTGTGTGCCGGCCGAGAAGGTGTCGTGCACGAAGTGCTGACCGGGCTTACCGAGGGCGGCGAGATTGGTCTGGATGATGCGGCTGGCGAACGCGCCGCCGGCGAAGCCCTGTGGCTGGACAGTGACCGTCAGGTCGGTTCCGATGCTCGAGAGCGGGTTGAGGGTTGACTTCTGCGCCTGGCTGAGCCCGTGCGAGAGGGCGGTGATGACGATCACCAGCGCCACTCCCAGCGCCAGCCCGAGCATCGTCAGAATCGTCCGGCCTTTCCGCCGGAGAAGCTCGCTGCGCAGGTAGCTCAAATAGAACACTCATGGAAGATAAGCAGCCGTCGCTAAGACAAGGATGAGAGTTGAGTGATCCGGAGGGCTCTCTCATCTCCGTCTTAGTGTCTATGTCTTAACTTTCTCTTGTACAGAGGACGCGATTTCCGTGCCCGCGCCCGGGAAGCCGATCGGAGGAAGTTGATACAGATCCTTGTCGTCGATGACGATCGCGCTGTGCGCGAGGCGCTCGAGCGTGCGCTCGGGCTCGAGGGCTACGAGGTCGCGCTCGCGGCTGACGGCGCCGAGGCGCTGGCGGCGGTCGCGCGCCACGAGCCCGACGCGATCGTGCTCGACGTGCTGATGCCCGGCGTGGACGGGCTCGAGGTCTGCCGGCTCCTGCGCAAGGCGGAGAGCAGAGTCCCCATCCTCATGCTCACGGTTCGTGACGATCTGGGCGACCGGGTCGAGGGGCTCGACTCGGGCGCCGACGATTACCTGGGCAAGCCCTTCGAGCTGGAGGAGCTGCTGGCTCGTGTGCGGGCGCTGTTGCGGCGGGCGGCGCCGGGCACGGGCGAGATTCTGCGCTTCGCCGATCTCACGCTCGATCTCGGAACGCTCGAGGCGCAGCGCGGCAAGCGCAACTTCAGGCTCTCGATGACCGAGGCGAACGTGCTCGAGTTCTTCATGCGCAATCCGCGCCAGGTGCTCTCCCGCGCGCTCGTCTTCGAGCGGGTCTGGGGCAGCCACCTCGGCACCGAGTCGAACACGCTCGACGTCTACGTCGGCTATCTGCGGCGCAAGACCGAGGCCGGCCGGGAGCCCCGACTCATCCACACGGTGCGCGGCGCCGGCTACGTGCTGCGAGAGCTATGAGCCTGCGCGTCCGCCTCGCACTGGTCACGACCGCGGTGGTCGCCGTCTCGGTGCTGATCGCCTCGGTCGTCACCTTCTTTTCCATACGCTCCGATCTACTGCGAAACGTCGACAACGAGCTAAGGGACAGGGCGACCGAGATTCAGAGCAGGCCCTTCGTCGCCGGGCCTCCGAGCGGAAAATCGTTCCACTTCCCCGCGCAACACTTCGGCGAGCGCGACTACTTCCAGCTGGTCCTGGCCGGAGGCAATACGCTCCGTCCTCCTAGCGAGTCAGGAGTGCCGGTCGATTCCCGCACGCTTGCCGTCGCCAATGGAAAGAGTGGCGCCTTCTTCGCGGACGCGACGGTCGCGGGCGTTCACGCGCGCATCCTCACGGTGCCGGTCGCGAGTAAGGTCGCGCTGCAGATAGTCAGCCCCCTCAACAGCGTCGACCGCGAGCTACGGCGGATGGAGCTGATCCTGCTCCTCGTCTGCGTCGGTGGTATCGGCCTGGCGGCGGGAGGAGGCATGCTCGTCTCCCACACGACGCTCGTGCCGGTGCGCCGCGTCACCGGGGCCGCCGAGCACGTGGCCAACACGCTCGACACGAGCGAGCGGGTGCCCGAGAAAGGCAAGGATGAACTGGGCCGGCTGGCCGTCTCCTTCAACGCCATGCTTGCGGCGCTCGAAGAGGCGATCGAGACGCAGAAGCGCTTCGTCGCCGACGCCTCGCACGAGCTGTTGACGCCGGTGACGAGCCTGCAGACCAACCTCGAGGTTCTGGCCAAGGCGCCGCGCCTGCCGGCGAAGAAGCGCAGGGATCTGATCGGCGACGTGCTCGGTGAGCTGCGCGAGGTGCGCAAGTTGATCGGCAACCTGGTCGAGCTCGCGCGGGGGAAGAACGGCGAGCGGCGGGAGCAGATGCGTTTCGACGGCATAGTCAGCGACTGTATCGACCAGGCGACCTTCCGCTACCCGAAGCTCCACTTCGTGGCCGAGCTCCAGCCGACGACCGTCGAAGGCGACCCGGGGAGGCTCGAGCGGGCGGTCTCGAATCTGCTCGAGAACGCCGCCAAGTGGAGCGAGCCGGGCGGGCTGATCGAGGTCGGGCTCGCCGGCGGCGAGCTCACCGTTCGCGACGGCGGGCCCGGAATATCCGACGAAGACAAGCCTCACGTCTTCGAGCGCTTCTATCGCTCTGCCGCCGCCCGCGGCATGCCGGGCTCGGGGCTCGGGCTGGCCATCGTCAGCGAGATCGCCGAGGCGCACGGCGGCTCGATCCAGGCCGAAGACGCCGAGGGTGGAGGAGCGCTGCTGAGGCTGAAGCTGCCTAGCGCGAAAAGCGCCTCGTCCTAGACGCTTGCATTTTGCGGCGAGCGTTTTGCCCGGTCGCGTGGGCACAACGTTTCTCCGCCCTCCGCCGTTATCCACCCACCCGCGGGGTCGTGAAACGGTAACTCAAGAGCGCGCGCCAAATGTCCCGACTTCGTGTCGATTTATCAACGCCCGGCTCGCGCCGGAGCGCATCGCGAATCGAGGCGGCGCCTAGGTGCGGGCGAGCACTCGCTCCAACACCAGCGCCACCCCATCCTCGTCGTTCGAGGCGGTGACCTCGTCGGCGACGGCGAGCAGATCGGGGTGGGCGTTCGCCACGGCGACGCCGCAACCGGCCCACTCCAGCATCGAGACGTCGTTGAGCATGTCGCCGAAGGCGATCGTCTCGCTCGCGTCGATGCCGAGCTCCGCGCACAGATCGGCCAGAGCCGCGCCCTTGGTCACTCCGGCGGCCGCGACCTCGACCAGGCCGGCGCCGGAATAGCAGACCTCGACCCGCTCGCCGGCGAGCTCGTCGGTAACGGCGTGAAGCTCGATCTGCGACAGCTCGGGGTGCTGAAGCACGAGCTTGGTCAGCGGCTCGCCGATGAAGGCGAGCGCATCGGCGCGGGGGATCGAGTCGGGCGGGCGGAAGAGCGGGCGATAGGCCGGCTCGGCGATGAAGCCCGAGGGGCGCTCGCAGCCGAAGACGACGCCCGGAGCCGCTAGGCGCATGCCGTGCACGATCTCGCGCGCCGTCTCGGGCTCGAGTGGGCGATGGATCAGCACCCGCTCGGCCTCGTAGTCGTAGACCACGGCGCCGTTACAGCAGATGCCGATCCCGTCCAGCCCCAGTCGCTCCGCTTCCGGCGCCAGCCAGCCCGGAGAGCGGGCGCTCACGAGCACGAAGCGAATCCCGGCCGCGACCGTACGCGCCAGCGCCGCCAGGGTTCGCTGCGAGACCGAGCCGTCCGAGCGCAGCAGCGTCCCGTCCAGGTCGCTGGCGACGAGGCGGATATCTCCGTTCGATTTGGGCAATGATGTCGGCATGGAACAGAGAATCAGCTTAGTCACGCTGGGTGTCGCGGACGTGGCTCGTTCGCGCGCCTTCTACGAGGCGCTCGGCTGGAAGGTCGGCGTCGAGGCCGGAGCGGAGATCGCCTTCTTCCAGGTCGGCCCGATGGTCTTCTCGCTCTGGAGCCGCAAGCAGCTGGCGGAAGAGAGCGGGGTGGAGGACTCAGGCGCCTGGGGTGCCGTCACGCTCGCCCACAACGTGCGCTCGCCGGAAGAGGTGGACGACGTTCTCGACCAGGCCCAGGCGGCCGGTGCGACGATCGCGCAGCCCGGCGCGCCGATGTTCTGGGGCGGCTATGCGGGCGTCTTCCTCGATCCCGACGGCCATCCCTGGCAGGTCGCGCACAACCCGTCCTGGCCGCTCGGCGAGGACGGAGCCGTCAAGCTCGCATGAGGTGAAGAAAACGAAAGAGCCCGGCCGTTTACCGGGCTCTCTCGTGGACCCGGGGTCTGACCCCGCGGGGTCAGACCCCTTGACGACTAGAGCCAGCCGATCGCGGCCTTGGCCGTGTCGAACCACTCCTGCGGGACGGTCTTCAGCTCGGCGGTCGCCTCGTGCAGCGAGACGCCGACGATGTCGTCGCCGCGCAGGGCGGCCATCTGGCCGAACTGGCCCTCGTACACGAGGTCGGCGGCCTTGAGGCCGTAGCGGGTCGCGAGCACGCGGTCGCGTGAGGTGGGCGTGCCGCCGCGCTGGGTGTGACCGAGCACGACCGAGCGGGTCTCGTAGCCGGTGCGCTTCTCGATCTCCTTGGCGAGCGCGTCGCCGACGCCGCCCAGCAGCACGTGACCGAACTGGTCGGTGGCGGGCGCGTCCTTGGCCACCATCTCCGACTCGCCGCTTTCGAAGTTCAGCTCGTAGCCCTCGCTGACGGCGACGATGGCGAACTGCTTGCCCGAGTCCCAGCGCTTCTTCAGGTGCGCGCAGACCTCTTCGACGGTCGTCTTCTGCTCGGGGATGAGGATCGCGTCGGCGCCGCCGGCGATACCGGCGTGGACGGTCATCCAGCCGGCGTGGCGGCCCATGATCTCGACCACGAGCACCCGCTTGTGCGACTCGGCGGTGGAGTGCAGGCGGTCGATCGCCTCGGTGGCGATCGAGACGGCCGTGTCGAAGCCGAAGGTGTAGTCGGTGCCGGAGAGGTCGTTGTCGATCGTCTTGGGCACGCCCACGACCGGGAACTGGAACTCGTCGTAGAGCTTGGCCGCGACGCCGAGCGTGTCCTCGCCGCCGATCGCGACCAGCGCGTCGAGCCCGGCGGCCGCGAACTTCTCGCGCAGGGCTGTCGACGCCGCCCTCGACCTTGTAGGGGTTGGTGCGCGAGGTGCCGATGATCGTGCCGCCGCGGTGCAGGATCCCCGAGACCTCGGCCGGCCCGAGCGGCTTGAAGTTGCCCTCGATCATGCCGCGCCAGCCCTCGAGCGCTCCCACCAGCTCATCGCCGCGCGCGAACGACTTCCGCGCCAGCGCACGGATCACCGCATTCAGCCCGGGGCAGTCGCCGCCGCCCGTCAGTACCGCAATCTTCTTGGACACCCTTCCTCCTCTGCTTTCTCTGAAGCGATCAAGTCTTCGCAGAACGCTAGCGAACGGAGAAGCGCGGGAGTTGGTGCAAACCGGTCAGCCCGCGTCCGAAAACAAAAGCAGCGGGTCTCGTCTCTATTCTCAAGCGGGCAGACAACTGAGCGAGGGAGGACGGAGATGATTCCTGGCTACATCATCGCGGAGGGCATGCGTACGGGCTCTCAGCTGTCGGGTATTCCGCTCGAGCTGACGAAGATCGAGCGCTGGGCGGTCGGGAACGCGACGGCCGAACAGCCAAAGGTGTGGACGATGATCGAGTTCGAGTTCGCCGAGCGTGACGCGGAGCGAGTGATTGCAGCGTTGGCGGAGGTCCTGGACGAGCATGGTGGCTGGTACTCCGATCTATGGCTTGGCGAAGAGAGGATCATCGTCTTCGCTGGAAGGGTCTTTCGCTATTCGCGTGGCGACGGGGCCGCGCGCGCCGAAGCGCAGGCGTATGGCCGCGAGCACGGTGTCCCGGACTCTCAGCTCGACTGGGCCGATTGAACAACGCCAGCGCACCGTCCGCCGCGACCGACATGGCGGGCGCGGCTCACTAAGAGCCTATCCCGCTAGGCCCCCACGCCCGATGCGACCGCTGCGCGGCGCCAGTGACCACCCGAACCACTTGTCGCACTCCCAGTGCGCCTGCGCGGCCCGTTCGGCCCCTGGCATCCACGCATCGACCACCTCGACCGCGGCTTCCTAACGGGATAGGCTCTAAACGCCCTCCCCAACCGCCCCAATCCGAACTCCGCTCACACCCACGGCAAGCTCGCCACGCGTCTGGGAGCAGACGAGGCACTCGCGACGAAGTCACGGTGATTCGTGCACCAAGGTCATACCGCGAAAAGTCTTCGCCGGCTTCGCCGGCGGACTTTTCGCGGAGAAGGTGCCGAAGGGGGGAATCGAACCCCCACGGGCCGAAGCCCACTGGATTTTGAGTCCAGCGCGTCTACCAGTTCCGCCACTTCGGCGCAGGCCCATGATAGTGGCGAAATCGAGAGTCGATCTAGGCGCCGGCGGCAACCGGTCGCAGAGCCGCGTAAGGCGGGCCGAGCATGAAGCCGATGCGAACGTTCTCGTCCATCCCGCCCGCCGCCAACTCGAGCGCATGACCGATACCGTGCGAGGGGACGAAGCCGAGCTGGCGCACGGCGGCGGCGTCACGGCAATCGGCGACGATGATGCTGCCGGCGCGGGCGATCGCCGGACGGCAGGCGTCCCAGTCGGCGAAAGGAAGCAGCGGATGGCAGCTTTCGCCCTGACGGTAAAGGGACAGCGCCCGCGCATCGGTTCTCGCCTCGTGAGCGGCCCGGGTCATGACCTCGATATCGCGTCCGTTGCGTGTCGCGCCAAAGAACGCTCGATAGGGCTGCTGGCCCGGATGGGCGAAGTGACGCTCGAATCCGTGAACCAGCACGATCGTCCCACCTTCGCTCAACGGGGGCCGGTCACGCCAGCGCCTGAATGCGTAACCGAGCCCCAACGCGGCCGCGGCCAGCGGGTTGGGGCGCTCACGCGGAAGCGTGAGCGTCGTGTCGGGGAGCGGGATGCAGAGCACGTCGAACTCGCGCTCGATCTCGGTTGTGCGCATCGCGAGCGCGGCCAGCAGAGCCTCGGCGTGGGCGACCGAGGGCGGGCCCGAGAAGATGGCCGTGGCCGCGATATCGGTCGGCACCAGCTCCATCATCCGCCAGCGCGCCGCACGGGGAACGAGATTGAGCGCCCGGCGCAGATTCGAGCGCGCAATGCGTCCGACGGCGCGGGCGTCGTACGGATAGCCGCTGGCCAGGCCGCCCAGCCTGGGCGGAGCGAGCGCAAGCGATATTCCGCTGATCGGCAACTCTTGCTCGAGCGCCCGCTCGAAAGCCAGCGCCAGGCGCCAGCCGCGCGAGCCCCCGGTCTCGAGCAGGGAAGGAGAGTCCTGCGCGGCCTGAAGCGCGTCGGCCGCCCCGGCCGCGAGAAGAAGGTTGGGCCCACCGTTCAGAACGCTCTCGGCGGCGCTCAAGGTGACGACCAGGTCGGTTTCCACGAGCGCCCGGTCGGCCAGCAGGGGCATTCCTTCCAGCTCGCCGAGCGGCGTGAGATCGGGAGCCTCGAGATCGTGAACGGTGACCAGGCCATGGAATCGGCGACTGAACTCAGGCGTCACGAGCGCGGCCAGCTCCCGGCGCCCGGGCTTGCGGGCCAGGCCGGCGGTGACGAGAATCGTCTGTCGGCCGCTCGGGATACCGGCCGCCTCGAGCCCGTCGGAGGTGGCGACCAGTGCCTCGATACGCGGATCTCGCTGGGCGCCCGGCACGGGCAGTGCGGGTGGCTCGACCACGATCGTCGCGCGCTTCTTGCCACGGGCGAGCTCGGCCAGCGGGGCTCCCGACAGGGGGAAGCTGAAGGCGTCACGGACGGCCGCTGTGACATCGACGATGCGCTCCCCGGGCGGCGCAGGTGGAGGAAGCGCGGTGCCGTTTTCCGGCATCTCGAAGACGATCGGGCGCGAGCCGGAGAGAAGCGCGATACGGATCATCAAGACAAACCCTAGGCGGCGGGACGCGAGTGGGGAGGAAGAGGAGCGAACTCGCGCGACTTGCGACGCAGAATCGGGCGTGTTTTCGCGTTAGGCTCGAATCGGGGATGGGAGGCGGGGAACCCGACTCACCGCGGCGTGACCCGTTCACGCCGCCCCTCCCGCAACCGCCAGAACCCCTAGACTCGAAGCGATGTCGCCGAAGGACCTGAGTGGAGCCGAGCTGGTGCTGGACGAAGCGCCCGCGCGCGCCAGCGAGCTCTTCCTGGTAGACGGCAACAACCTCGCCTACCGCGCCTTCTACGCCCTGCCCGAGGACATCGCGACCAGCGAGGGCTTTCATACCAACGCGCTCTTCGGCTTCACCAGCATGCTGCTCAAGCTGCTCTCCGACTACAGGCCGCGCGGGGTGGCGGTTGCCTGGGACACGCGCCCGGTGCACCGCGAGCAGATCCTCGAGGCCTACAAGGGGCAGCGCCCGCCGACGCCCGACCTGCTGCGCGAGCAGTTCCCGCACTTCCGCCCGCTGGTCGAGGCCTTCGGCTACACGAACATCGAGTTCGAGGGCTGGGAGGCCGATGACGTGATCGCCACCCTGGCCACGCGGGCCGAGCAGGCCGGTGTCCAGACCTGCATCGTCTCGACCGACCGCGACGCCTTCCAGCTGGTCTCCGAGCGCGTCTGCCTGATGATGACGCCGCGCGGGATCTCGGAGGTGCAGGTCTACACGCCCGAGCGCGTCACCGCCCGCTACGGCATCAGGCCCGAGCAGATCCCCGACTTCATCGGGCTCAAAGGGGACACCTCCGACAACATCCCGGGCGTCCCGGGCATCGGCGAGAAGACCGCCTCCGAGCTGATCATGCGCTACGGCTCGTTGGAGGAGGTGCTCGCGCACGCGGCGGAGATGACGCCCGCCCGGCGCAAGAAGCTGGAGGAGAACGAGCAGCAGGCGCTCGACTCGAAGCTGCTCGCGACCGTGCGCCGCGACCTCGAGATCGACTTCGACGCGGCTGCGCTCGTCTCGGCGCCGCCCGATCGCTCCAGGCTGAAGGAGTTCTTCCGCCGCTACGAGTTCCGCTCCATGCTCGGGCGGCTGGAGACGCTCGACGAGGCCTTGCCTGCCAGCGAGGAGGAGCGCGCCGCGGCCGATACGGTGCGCTGGCGCGAGGGCGAGCTACCGCAAAAGGCTGCGGGCGCGCTCGCCGTGGAGGCCGGCCGTTACGCCTTCGCGGCCGGGGGAGAGGTTCTCGTCGGGGAATGGAGCGACGGGCTGGCGCAGAGGCTCGAGCCGGGCGAGATCGTCGCCCACGACTTCAAGGCGCTCCCGCGCGAGCTGCTGCGCGGCGCCGGGCCGGCCGCCGAGGACACGATGGTCGCCGCCTACCTGCTCGATCCGGGCCGGAGCGGCTACGAGCTGGACGAGCTGGCGCGCGAGCAGGCAATAGAGCTGGCGCCCGAGCCCGCCGCGGAGGAGCAGACGGCAGCCCTCGTGCGCCACGCCGAGACGGCCCGCCGTCTGGCGCCGCTCTTGCGCGAGCGCCTGCGCGAGCTCGAGCTGGAGAGCCTCTATCGCGACGTCGAGCTGCCGCTGACGGTCGTGCTGGCGGCGATGGAAGAGACCGGGGTCGAGATCGACGCCTACCGCATGGGCGAGATTACCGCCCGCCTCAAGGAGCGCATCGCCGAGCTCGAGTCACGGGCGCAGGAGCTGGCCGGTGAGCCCTTCACGCTTGGCTCGCCGCAGCAACTCGGCAGGATCCTGTTCGAGAAGCTCGGGCTGACGCCGGGGCGCCGCGGCAAGACCGGCTACTCCACCGATACGCGCGTCTTGCGCACGCTCCGCGATGAGCACGAGATCGTTCCGGCGATCGAGCAGTGGCGTGAGCTGACCAAGCTCGTCAACACCTACCTGGAGCCGCTACCGCTACTGATCTCCGCCGCGGACGGGCGCATCCACACGACCTTCAACCAGACCGTCGCCCCCACCGGCCGGCTCTCTACGACCAATCCCAACCTGCAGGCGATCCCCGTGCGCACCGAGCTGGGGCGCGAGATCCGCTCGGCCTTCGTCGCCGCGGACGGCTGCCTGCTGCTCTCTGCCGACTACTCGCAGGCCGAGCTGCGCATCCTCGCCCATGTCAGCGGCGAGGAGAAGCTGATCGAGGCCTTCCGCCGCGGCGAGGACATCCACGCCCGTACCGCCGCCGAGGTGCTGGGCAAGGATCCCGGCTCACTTACGAAGGACGAGCGAAACCGGGCCAAGGCGGTCAACTTCGGCATCATCTACGGCATCTCGGCCTTCGGGCTCTCCGATCAGCTGGGCATCTCGCGCGAGGAGGCCGGCGCCTACATCGACACCTACCTGGCCCGCTTCCCGCGCGTGCAGGAGTTCATCGCTGGCACCATCGCCGAGGCGACGAAAAAGGGCTTCGTGACGACCCTGCTCGGGCGCCGGCGCCCGATTCCCGAGCTTCGCTCCAGTAACCACCAGATGCGCTCACTGGGCGAGCGGCTCGCCGTCAACACGATCATGCAGGGCACCGCCGCCGACGTGATCAAGCTGGCGATGATCGCCGTCCACCGGCGCCTGAGGGAAGAAGGACTCAGGGCTCGGCTCGTCCTCCAGATCCACGACGAGCTCCTGCTCGAGCTGCCCGCAGACGAGGTCGAGCGCTGCCGCGAGCTGGTTCTGCAGGAGATGCGCGGCGCTTATCCGTTCGAGCCGGCGCTGGAGGCCGACGCCGGGGTCGGGACGAACTGGGCCGAGGCGAAATAAACGGGCCTGCGCCCCTTCCCCGCGGTGAACCCCGTAGACGGCATCAGTAGTGGGATAGAACCCGTGCCGTCCAGCTATACTCCGCCGACGCATGGCCAACGATACGCTCGACAAGATCAAGGCTGAGCCCGGCGTCTGGGTAGAAGGCCCGGACGGCCGACTCATCCCCGACTACGAATCCACCTTTCCCACGATCAAGGAGGGCGAGGTCGTGCACGGCACCATCGTCCGCGTTGACAAGGACGAGGTGCTGGTCGACATCGGCTACAAGTCGGAGGGCGTCATCCCGGCTTCCGAGCTGTCGATCAGGCGCTCGATCGATCCCTCCGACGAGGTCACGCTCGGAGACGAGATCGACGCGCTCGTGCTGACCAAGGAGGACGCCGACGGGCGCTTGATTCTCTCCAAGAAGCGCGCCCGTTTCGAGCTGGCCTGGAAGTCGATCGAGGAGAAGGCGCAGTCGGGCGAGCCGATCCTGGGCCGCGTGATCGAGGTCGTCAAGGGCGGCCTGATCATCGACCTGGGCGTGCGCGGCTTCCTGCCCGCCTCACTGGTCGACATCCGACGCGTCCAGGATCTGGACGAGTTCATGGGCACCGAGCTGCGCGCCAAGGTGATCGAGCTCAACCGCTCGCGCAACAACGTCGTTCTCTCCCGCCGGGCCGTGCTCGAAGACGAGCGCAAGGAGATGCGCCAGGCGATCCTCGACCGGCTCAACCCCGGCGACGTGATCGAGGGCCAGATCTCCAACATCGTCGACTTCGGCGCCTTCGTCGACCTCGACGGCATGGACGGGCTGATCCACATCTCTGAGCTGTCCTGGAGCCACGTCAACCATCCCTCGGAGGTGCTCGAGGTCGGCCAGACCGTCAAGGTCAAGGTGCTCGACATCGACCGCGAGCGCCAGCGCATCTCGCTCGGCCTCAAGCAGACCCAGTCGGATCCCTGGCAGCAGGTGATCGACGCCTACGGCGACGGCGACGAGGTCGAAGGCCGAGTGACCAAGGTCGTCACCTTCGGCGCCTTCGTCGAGATCGTCCCCGGCGTCGAGGGCCTGGTGCACATCTCCGAGCTGGCTCAGCATCACGTCGAGAACCCGCGCGAGGTCGTCTCGCAGGGCGACCTGGTGCGTGTGGTCGTGCTCGAGATCGACGGCGAGCGCAGGAGACTCTCGCTTTCCATGAAGCGCGTCGAAGGCGGTCCCGTCGTGATCGAGGCGGCGCCTAGAGCCGTCGAGCCCGTTTCCGAGGAGGCGCCGGCGCCGGGCGAGGAGCCCGAGGCCGAGCTGGAAGGCGAGCAGCCGGAAGCCGAAGCGGAAGGCCCGCAGCCGGAAGCCGAGGAAGAGGCAGCGGCAGAGCCCACGGCCGAGCTGGAAGTTGAGGAAGTCGCCGCAGTCGAGGCCAGCGAGCAGGTGACCGACGGCGAGCAAGAGAGCATCGAGTCGGAGCTCGCCGAGGCCGACGAGACGGCTGCGGACGAGCCCAGCGAGTAGTGCCTGTGCGGCCGCTTGCGGTCGCCCTGACCGGCGGTGTCGGCGCCGGCAAGAGCGAAGCGCTGCGCATGTTCGAGGCGCTCGGCGCCGCGACGCTCTCCAGTGACGAGATCGTCCACGACCTCCTGCACAGCGACGACGCGGTGCGCGCCAGTCTCGAAGAGCGCTTCAGCCCGGACGTCCTGACCTCCGCCGGCGAGATCGATCGCGCCGTGCTCGGCCGCCGCGTCTTCCGCCATCCCGAGGATCTCTACTACCTCGAGTCGGTGCTTCACCCGCGTGTGATTCGCGCGCAGCGGCTCTTCCGCGATAAGTTGGCCGCCTCGCCGGATGCACCTCCCGTCTGCGTGATCGAGGTGCCGCTGCTCTACGAGGTGCGCGGCGAGGGACGCTTCGACAGGGTCATCGTCATCACCGCCTCGACGGGATTGCGCATGGAGCGCGCCGGCTTTCGCCTCGACGAGCGCGAAGAGAGGCTGATCTCGGACACCGAGAAGATGCGCCGGGCCGACTTCGTCTTCCACAACGACGGCTCGCTGGAGGAGCTCGAGGCGTTCGTCGCCGACATCTGGCAACAGCTGCTCGAGCAGGCGGAATCTTGAGGCGCCTGGCCGGGCTCGCGCTCGTCGGGGTCGTTCTGCTCGGCGGCGTCGCGTACGTCCACTTCACCCAGCCGCCCTTCTGGGCTCGCCTCTGGCACCCGCTCAGTTACGAGGAGATCGTGCTCGGCCATGCCGCGCATTACCATCTCGACCCGGCTCTTCTCGCCGCGGTCATCTACCAGGAGAGCCGCTTCCGCTCGGACGCCCGCTCGGACTCGGGCGCGATCGGGCTGATGCAGCTCATGCCCTCGACTGCGCAGGGAATCGCCGACCACACGGGTGGCAGCCGCTACACGCCCTCCGATCTCTACAACCCGGAGATCAACGTCCGCTACGGCGCCTGGTACCTGCACCATCTGATGCAGAAGTACGACAGCGAGAAGCTGGCGCTGGCCGCCTACAACGCCGGGCAGGAGAACGTGGATCGATGGCTGGCCGGGGGCGAGGGCATCGCCTTCCCCGAGACGCGCGCCTACGTCAAGAGCGTCGAGCACCTGAAGAAGCTGTACCGCCGCATCTACCCGGTTCTGCGCACGACCACCACCGGTTGACCTGGGCCGCCCTGCCGAGGATCGAGTTCCCGCTCTTCTTCTGCCTCTACCGCCGCGCGCGCCCGCACCTGATTAAAGGCTCGCCGCGCTCAGGGAGCTGACCCCGATTAACACCGCGTTGCCGAGGGGTCTGACCCCTCGGGGTCAGACCCCGGATCACATCGGCGGGGTCAGACCCCGGGTGTTCGACCTGTCCGCGACGGACGGGTACGCTTGTTCGTGATGGCCGAGCAGCTCAGGGCGACCGACATCTACAAGCCGACCGGCGACCAGCCGCGCGCGATCGACGAGATCACCGAGGGCGTGCTCGCGGGCGAGCGCTTCCAGACCCTGCTCGGCGCCACCGGCACCGGCAAGACGGCGACCATGGCCTGGATCATGGAGAAGCTGCAGCGGCCGGCGCTCGTGATCGCGCACAACAAGACACTCGCCGCCCAGCTCTGCAACGAGTTCCAGGAGCTCTTCCCGGCGAACGCGGTCGAGTACTTCGTCTCCTACTACGACTACTACCAGCCCGAGGCCTACGTTCCCCAGGCCGATCTCTACATCGAGAAGGACTCCTCGAGGAACGAGGACATCGAGCGTCTGCGCCTCTCGGCCACGACCTCGCTCCTGAGCCGGCGCGACGTGGTGGTGGTGGCGTCGGTCTCCTGCATCTACGGCATCGGCTCGCCGGAGGAGTGGAAGGAGCGGGTGCTGATCCTCGAGCGCGGCGGCCACTACGACCGCGACGAGGCGCTGCGCCGACTGGTGGCCAGCCAGTACGTGCGTAACGACAGCGTGCTGGCACGGGGCCGCTTCCGCGTCCGCGGCGACGTGATCGAGGTTCAGCCGGCCAGCTCGGAAACGGCCTACCGGGTCTCCTTCTTCGACGACGAGGTCGAGCAGATCACCCACTTCGACCCGCTCACCGGAGAGATCTACGCCCGGCTCGACAACCTGGCGATCTGGCCGGCCAGCGAGTACGTAACCTCGACGCCGTCGATCGAGGGGGCGGTCGAGGCGATCCGCCACGAGATGGAAGCCCAGGTGAAGAAGTTCGAGGACGAGAACCGCCTGCTCGAGGCGCACCGGATCAGGCAGCGCACCGAGTACGACATGGAGATGATGCGCGAGCTCGGCTTCTGCAACGGGATCGAGAACTACTCGCGCGTGCTCGAGGGCCGCCCACCGGGCACGCATCCCTTCACCCTGCTCGACTACTTCCCCTCCGACTTCATCTGCTTCATCGACGAGTCACACCAGACGGTGTCCCAGATCGACGGCATGTACCAGGGCGACCGCTCGCGCAAGCAGACGCTGATCGACTACGGCTTCCGGCTCCCCTCGGCGCTCGACAACCGCCCGCTCCGCTTCGACGAGTTCCTGGAGAAGGTGCCGCAGCTGGTCTTCGTCTCGGCCACGCCCGGCGCCTTCGAGCTGCGCCACTCCACGCGCATCGCCGAGCAGCTGATCCGGCCCACCCACATCGTTGACCCCGAGGTCGAGATACGAGCCACCCACAACCAGATCGACGACCTGATGAACGAGATCCGCCGCCGCGCGGATGCCGACGAGCGGACACTGGTCACGACGCTGACCAAGAAGATGGCCGAGGACCTCACCGACTACCTGCTCGAGTCGGGCATCCGCGCCCGCTACCTGCACTCCGACATCAAGACGCTGGAGCGGATCCAGATCATCCGCGAGCTCAGGTTGGGTGACTACGACGCGCTTGTCGGCGTCAACCTGCTGCGCGAGGGGCTCGACCTGCCCGAGGTCTCGCTGGTCGCCATTCTCGACGCCGACAAGGAAGGCTTCCTGCGCGGCAAGACGGCGCTGATCCAGACGATCGGTCGCGCCGCCCGCAACGTCCGCGCCAAGGTGATCCTCTACGCCGACAAGATCACCGAGGCGATCAGGGGCGCCGTGGACGAGACCGACCGCCGCCGCGCCGTCCAGGTTGCCTTCAACGAGGAGCACGGCATCGAGCCGGTTCAGATCGTCAAGGGCGTCTCCGACATCGCCGAGTTCCTCTCGCTCGAGCCGGCGCACGTGCCCACCAAGCGTCGTCGCGGCGCGACCAAGGTCGAGGGCCTGAGCCGCGAGGAGCTGGAGAGGCTGGCGATCGAGCTGGAGGAGGAGATGTTCGCCGCCGCCGAGGAGCTGCGCTTCGAGTACGCCGCCAAGCTGCGCGACGAGATCAAGGACCTGCGGCGCGAGCTGCTGGCGCTGGCGGGTAGCAAGCGCTAGCCGGATGTTTACGGGCTCGGAGCCCTCGGGAACAGCCAGGCCATGCCGATCGCCGCAATGTCAAGCGGGGCCACCGTCCAAGCCGTCGTCGGATTGATCTTTGCCGGACTCGTGATCGGGGCGGTCGGGCGTGCGATTCATCCGGGGCCCGACCCGATCGGGCTGATCACCACGATCGCCATCGGCGTTTTCTCGGCGCTCGTGGCCGGGCTCCTGCTCGGTGGCCGGTTCGGCTTTATCGGCTACCTGATCGCAGTCGCGATCGCCACGGCCCTCGTCGCACTGTTCTCGGCCAGCCGGCGGCGTCGGCAACGCTGAGCACGGGTTTCTCCCCGCCTCGCTCGGGCCCGGAAACGAGTCAGCTCGAGCTCGGGCGGAGCTTCCAGACCTGAACCGCGCCGTTCGGGTCGGGCCGGGTGAGCGCCAGCACGTACCTTTGTTTAAGTAGCCGCTGCCCGTCCTCGACGAAGGTGTTCCACTGCTCGGGACCGCCTCCGATCGCGAACGACGTGGTGACGAGGATGAGCCGGGGGCGTTTCTGCTCGACGCAGCGGAGCACGCTCTGGAGATTCTCCGTGAACGGGTACTGGTGGAAGACCGGGCAGGCGAGCTTGAACTCGCTGTCCAGGAACACCGCGTGCGCCTCCTCGTCGTTCTTGCCCAGGTGGGCGTAGGTCACCTGGGCCAACCCGGGCAGCTGCTCCCGTCTCACCTGATTGAGCGCCACGGCGGTGTTGTCGAGCGGTGAGCGGAACCAGGCCGAGATGGAGAGACCCTGGGCTCTGGTCAGCACGCGTGTGCCGCCGATCGTTCCGCCGAGCAGCACCATGCTCAAAGCGAGGAACGCCGCCATGGCGACGGCTTTCGCTATCAGCCATCGTATGAGCCCGAGCTGCGTGAGCACGAGCAGTACGAGCAAGGTGGCGGGGAGCGCAAGAACCAGGTCGTGATGTGACCAGGCGGCGGTGGTCGCGAGCGTGAGAGCGACGATCAGGCTGGTACTTAGGAAGAGGGCGGCGACGACGCTCTCGGCAGTGCCGATCGTCCGCGCCCGCCATGCCTTCACAAGCAAGAAAACGGCTATCAGGCCGGCGAGAAGGAAAAGCGCCCGCACGAAGCCGAAGTTCGGGATCGCGCTCTCTGCAACGTGGATATGGCCGCGTATACCGCCTTCACGACCGGTGTCGACGAGCACGTTGTCCGCGTAGGTGATGTTGTCGGTCATCGTGTGCAGGTAGCCCCGCAGCTCGCCGGCCAGCGCGAGAAGCGCGGCCGCGACACCTCCGGCGACAACGAGCCCGGCTGTCGCGCGCACGGCCTGAGAGCGCCGCCTACCGTCCGGGATACCGAGCGCCAGCAGTGCCAGGGGAACGCTCAAGAGGATCAGCGTCAGCCCGAGATCGAAGAGCATTCCGACGCCGATGAAGACGCCCGCCCAGGCGAAGTTGCGACGCAGCCACAACCAGCCGATCGGCGGGACGATGCTGAGCGCTGCCAGCCGCGAGTAGCCCGGGGAGTACCAGGTACCCGTTAGAAGCAGCGGGTAGAGGAGGAAGGCAATCGCCGCCAGCAGGCGCGAGCCGCCGATCGAGCGAACCAGCAGCGCGGAGAAGATCGCCGCGATCGTAAGCCAGACGGCGTCGAGCAGGAAGGGCCCGCGCCAACCGAGGATCCAGAGCGCGCCGGCATAGGTGTAGTAGAAGAGCGGTCCCTTGTTGTCCCAGACGTCGACATAGAGGCGATCGCCGCGAAGCAGGCGGGCGGCGACGCTGAGGAAGATGCCGGCATCGGACGATGTCGTAGGCGCTCCGCGGAACAGCACGAGGCCGGTCGCATATATCGCGGCGCCACCGCCGAACCACCACTGCCATCTTTCTCGTATGAACCGGGGGACTACCACTGCGCCGTCGGCGGCACAGCGCGCCCCTCAAACCAGATCGCTCCGCGGCTCATCCTGGCGAGATTGTAAGCGCTCCGACCCGTGCCGTTTCTCGCGCCGGGGGATGGCGAGGCCGCTACCTGCGGCACGCGGCCTTGCCGAAACGATCAGCCGGTGGCTCGTGCGTAGGGTGCGTCCTGCCGCAGTAGCTCGACGCCGCACGACTCCCTGACCACCAGCTCGACCGGTAGAACGATCGCCGGCGGCGGGTCGTCTGGACGGTCGAGCATGGCCAGGATTCCGTCCGCGGCGGCCATGCCGATCTCGAGCGCGTGCTGGCGGATCGTCGTCAGCGCAGGTCGCAGCACCGGCGCGAAGGGCGAATCGTCGTAGCCCACCACCGCGATGTCTTCCGGCACCCGCAGGCCCGCCTGCTCGATCGCGACGATGGCGCCCACGGCGGTCATGTCGCTCGCCGTCGTGACCGCATCGGGCGGCTCGGACAGCTCGAGCAGCCGATTCATCTGCTCGTAGCCGGAGCCGTGGTAGAAGTCGCCCTCGACGACGTACTCGGGCCGCGCTTCGAGCCCGAGATTCGAGAGCTCGGAGCGGTAGCCGAGCAGGCGGTCGACGGCCGGGCGTAGGTTCAGCCCGCCGGTGATCGTGGCGATTCGGCTCCGGCCGAGCTTGTGCAGATGGCGGACGGCGCTGGCCATTCCTTCAAGGTTGTTGGACATCACGTAGCCGGTCTTGGCGCCAAGCGTTGGATTGTCGATCATCATGATCGGCCGGCCCGACTCCAGTACCGGCGCGAAGCCCGGGTCGGCGAGATCGATGCCCATCACGATCAGCCCTTTCACGCCGTGCTCGAAGCAGCGGCCGATCGCATCGGGATCGTTTCCCATCGGCGACGCCGGGTTGTAGGTCGGGATGAACATGTCGCAGCGAGCCGCCACGATGCGTGCCTTGATGCCGGCGAGTACCGGCCCGAAGAAGGGGTGCATGGCCTGTGGAAGGTCGGGCACGGCGCTGACGATTCCGATCAGCCGCGGCTCGCGTGCTACCGGTTGATCATCGCTTCGGAACGGCAGCTTGCCGACCTTGCCCCGCATCCGTGGATCGCTGCCACGCTCCTCATCGAGGCTCGCGAAGACCTGCGTGGCCGTCATCCGGCCTCCGTAGTCGGGGGATTGGTCCTGGCCGCCGGAGTTCATTCTCTAAACCGGTTATCGGCATTCTGCGAGCTTCTTCGATACGCAGTGATGCGCTTTTAGGTGAGGTTTCGTCAGGATGTTCTCAGCTCGTCCAGCGCAGGTACAGCTCGCGCAGCTTCGTGACCTCGCTCGCGCCGGGCCCGTGGCCCTCTACGCCGGGCGTCTCCAGCAGCACGGGCAGGCTTGCGAAGGCCGGGTGGGAGAGGAAGACGCCCAGCTTCTCGCCCATCATCCCCTCGCCGATGTTCTCGTGCCGGTCGCGGTTCGAGCCGAGCGGAGCCTTGGCGTCGTTGACGTGCAGGGCGCGCAGCCTGTCGAGGCCGATCTGACGCTCGAGCTCGGAGACGAGCTTGTCCAGCTCGGCGCGCTCGGTCACGTCCCAGCCCGAGACGTAGAGGTGGCAGGAGTCGAGGCAGATGCCGAGTCGTTCGTGCCTTCCGAGGCGCCTGTAGAGCGTTGACAGCTCCTCGAGCGAGCGCCCGATCGTGCCGCCGGCGCCGGCGGAGTTCTCCATCAGGAGCCAGGTTCTCTCGTTCGAGTGCTCGAGTATCTCCTCCATCGCCGCGGCGACGCGCTCGACGGCGCTCTCGAAGCCCGAGCCCTGGTGCGAACCGACGTGGAAGATGACCCCGTCCGCCTCGATCGCACAGGCCACGTCCATGGTCGTGCACATCGTCTCGACCGACTTGCGGTAGAGGTCATCGTTCGGGCTGGCCAGGTTGACGAGGTAGAGCGCGTGGGCGAAGACGGGCGCCTCCAGTCTCGCGCGCTCGCTCTTGAAGCGCTCGATAGTCTCGGGCTTGTGGTTCGTCGGGCGCCAGGTGCGCGGGCTCTGGACGAAGAGCTGGGCCGTCTCGGCGCCGATCTCCTGCATGCGCACGAGCGCCTGGTCGAGGCCGCCGGAGGCCGATACGTGAGCGCCGATCAGCACGTGTCTACGATACCCGCGTGCCCGCCCGCGCACGCTTCGCGCCCAGCCCCACCGGCCGGAAACCGAAGATTTAGGCCGGTAAAAACGAGTGTCGAGAGCGGAGTAGCGGTCTAGACTGATTCTCGAAGAGTGCGCCGGCTATTACGACATAGCCCGAGTCTTCTGGTCGTGGCCGCGTTGGTAGGCGCGTCGGGTACCGCAGCCGCCTTTGCAGCGCGATCGGCAGTGCCGCACGCCAATTACACGATCTACTTCTACAAGGTCAAGGTCGCGGTCAAGGGCGGGATCACGCTCTCCAATACCTACACGAGCGATATCGGCATGGTCGGCGACGTCAAGCACGAGGCCTCGAGCGGCTCCTTCAACGTGGACGGAACGGTCACCAACATGCTCTTCTACGTGGGCAAGGTCCCGAAACAATTCCCGCTCTCCACCGGCACAGGTTCCTCGGCGGTTGTGAACGGAACCTGGAGCGACCAGGGCACGAAGTGGTCGGACCCGAGCAACGGCGTCACGGTGCCGTTCACCTGCGCCGGCAAGATCGCCTCGGTCGCGCCTCCCGGGTATCTGAGCCTCAAGGCGACGCGAGGCGGCTCCAGCTTCAAGCTCCAGCTGGAGATCCAGACGGCCGCGCTAACCAACGACCCGCCCGGCATCTGCCCGGAGAAATCCGAGGCACAGTACCTGAGACGCGTCGGCTCGGACGTCTACCTCAGCGAGCTTTCGATCCCGAAGAGCCAGATGGGTCAGAAGACCATCGTCAGGCAGGTAAGCGGCCCGCTGGCCAAGTTCCGGTCCGACTTCGCCGAGGCCTGCAGCGACAACCCGAGCTCCTGCTCGTTCAGCATGACTTGGCACGGCGTCGTGCGCTTCACCCGCACTAAAACGACGCGGATCAAGTACTGATTCCCCTTCCCGCTGGTAGGCTCGCCAGGTGGGCAGTGAATCCTCAGGCGCGCCGGAACGCAGCGACTTCATCCGTGAGATCGTGGTCGCCGACCTGCAGAGCGGTAAGCACGAGACGATCGTCACGCGCTTCCCGCCGGAGCCGAACGGCTACCTGCACATCGGTCACGCCAAGGCGATCGCGCTCAACTTCGGTATCGCGAACGAGTTCGGCGGGCGCTGCCACCTGCGCTTCGACGACACGAACCCGATCAAGGAGGAGCAGGAGTACATCGACTCGATCGAGGCGGACGTGCGCTGGCTGGGCTTCGACTGGGGCGAGCACCTCTACTTCGCCTCCGACTACTTCGATCAGCTGTTCGAGTGGGCCGTCCACCTGATCCGGGCCGGCAAGGCTTATGTCGACGACCTCTCGGCCGACGAGATCCGCGAGCACCGCGGCACCTTCACCGAGCCCGGCCGGGACAGCCCCTGGCGCGAGCGGCCGCAAGAGGAGAGCCTCGATCTGTTCGAGCGTATGCGCAAGGGCGAGTTTCCCGACGGGACGCGGGTGCTGCGCGCCAAGATCGACATGGCCTCCCCCAACATCAACCTGCGCGACCCGGTGCTGTACCGAGTCCTGCACGCCGAGCATCCGCGCACCGGCGGCAAGTGGTGCATCTATCCGATGTACGACTTCGCGCACGGCCAGTCCGATGCGATCGAGGGCATCACGCATTCCATCTGCACGCTCGAGTTCGAGGATCACCGGCCCCTCTACGACTGGCTGATCGAGAACCTTCCCGTGCCCTCGCGCCCGCGCCAGATCGAGTTCGCGCGGCTCAACTTCACTTACACCGTCCTCTCCAAGCGCTTCCTGCTGCGCCTGGTCGAGGAGGGGCACGTGCGTGGCTGGGATGACCCGCGCATGCCGACGCTCGCAGGTCTGCGCCGGCGTGGCTTCCCCGCCGAGGGAATTCGCGACCTCGTGGATATGGCCGGGGTGGGAAAGGCAAACAGCGTCGTGGAGGTGGAGATGCTCGAGCACGCCGTGCGCGACGTCCTGAACCGAACCGCACTCCGCCGCTTCGCAGTGCTGCGCCCACTCAAACTGGTGATCGAGAACTTCCCCGAAGGTCAGACCGAGGAGATGGACGCGGTCAACAATCCGGAGGACGCCTCCGCCGGGACGCGCAAGGTTCCCTTCACGCGCGAGCTCTGGATCGAGCGCGACGACTTCATGGAGGATCCGCCCAAGAAGTTCTTCCGGCTCGCGCCGGGCCGCGAGGTGCGCCTGCGCTACGCCTACTTCGTCACCTGCAACGAGGTCGTAAGGGACGCGGCTGGAGAGATCCTCGAGCTGCGCTGCACGTACGACCCGGCCACCCGCGGCGGAGACTCGCCCGACGGCCGCCGCCCCAAGGCGACGTTGCACTGGATCTCGGCCGAGCACGCGATTCCTGCGGAGGTGCGCCTGTACGAACACCTCTTCGTTCGCCCCGACCCCGGCGCGGAGGGCGATCTCTTCGACGACCTGAATCCGGATTCCGAGGAGGTGCTCACCGGCTGCCTGGTGGAGCCGGCGCTCGCCGAGGTACCGCCGGGCGAAACTGTGCAGTTCGAGCGGCTGGGCTACTTCTGCCCGGACACCGATTCGGCGCCCGGCAAGCCGGTGTTCAACCGGACGCTGACTTTGAGGGACACGTGGGCGAAGGTTCAGGCGCAGGGTGGTCCGGGCACCTGAACGATCGGCCCCACGTCGAGCCAGAGGAGACAAAGATGCCCGCCAACGCGGCAGCCACGAAGTCCACGATGCAGGCGATCGTCAACCACAAGTACGGCTCACCGGACGACCTGAGGCTCCGAGAGATCGACAAGCCGGCGCTCGGCGATGACGACGTGCTCGTGCGCGTCCGGGCGGCCTCGGTCAACCCCTACGACTGGCACTTCATGCGCGGCCTGCCGTACCTCGCTCGTCCGATGCTCGGTCTCAGGGGACCGAAAGAGAGCGTTCGCGGCGTCGACGTGGCGGGGCAGGTCGAGTCTGTCGGCAAGAACGTGACGCAGTTTCGACCGGGCGACGAGGTGTTCGGCGCGGGCCGGAGCGGCTCGCTTGCCGAGTACGCGTGCGGCGGAGAGAACGGCTTCGCGCCGAAGCCGGCGAGCCTCAGCTTCGAACAGGCCGCCGCCCTGCCCATGGCGGGATGCACCGCTCTCCAGGCTCTGCGCGACTGGGGACAGCTTCAGCCTGGGCAGAGCGTGCTGATCAACGGCGCCGCGGGAGGAGTGGGCACGTTCGCCGTGCAGATCGCCAAGGCGCTCGGTGGCGACGTGACCGGCGTGTGCAGCACTAACAACGTCGACCTTGTTCGCTCGCTTGGCGCCGACCAGGTCGTCGACTACACCCGGGAAGACTTCGCTCGGAGCGGCCGGCGATACGACCTCGTACTCGATCTCATCGCGAATCGCTCGCTCTCCGACCTACGGCGCGCACTGACACCCGAGGGGACTCTCCTGCTCTGCGGAGGAGGAGGCGGCCGCTTGCTCGGGCCACTGCCTCTCATCCTCAGAGCGCTCGTCCGATCGCGGTTCGCGAGCCAGAAAATGCTCTCGTCCACGGCGCGGATCCACAAAGATGACCTGGTCGCTCTGACGGAGCTGATTGAAGCAGGGAAAGTCGCGCCGGTTATCGACCGAACGTTCCCGCTGAGCGAGGCGCCCGAGGCCATTCGCTATCTCGAAACGGGACACGCTCGGGGCAAGGTCGCCGTCACCGTTTAGGTCGGTACGTCGGCGCAACGGTGCGGATTCGGTGCCGTCGGAGACTGACACGTGGCCGCCGATGAGCACCTCTCAACAAATTCCCGGCGCCCGGGAGGAGTAGTGTCGGCGCCGGAGCTTCCGAGGATGACTCCGCGCATCCTGATGAGATCGCCAACCCGGAAGAGAACACCCCTGCTGATCGCCGGTCTGCTGCTGGTCGGCGCGTTCGCAGTCTTCCTCGCAGGCCGTGCGCTGACCTCGAGCGGACAGAAAGCGTGTCCCGTGACCGTGCAGAGCGGCAAGGGGGCGCGACCCGAGCTGCAGCGGATAATCGACGGGCTGGTGACCGGCCCGGACAAGCTCGCGCCCGGCGCGACCGCCTACGTCTCGGGCCCGCACGGCAGCTGGCAGGGAGCCGCCGGCATCGCAAACAGCGACGGCTGCGTTCCGATGGTCACGACCGGGCGCTTCCGGCTCGAGAGCGTCAGCAAGATCTACACCGCGACGCTGATCATGCAGATGGCCCAGGAGGGAAAGCTGCGTCTCTCCGACACGGTCGCCAAGTGGCTGCCCGGGCTCTTCTCCTACGGCGACCAGATGACGATCCAGGGGCTGCTGACGATGACCAGCGGCCTTATCGACAACAACGACCTGAAGAATCCCGCCGCCTATCCGCACTACCTGGCCAACGTCAAGGATCGGAAACTGCGGGTGCAGCTGGAGACGACCGCTAACCGCCTGCAGAAGGATCCGGCGGGCACGGCCTCCGCCATGTTCTGGGTCCGCCTCGCCTCCTGGCAGCCGCTCCTCTACCAACCTGGCTCGTACCACTACTCGAACATCGGCTACGACCTGCTGGGGCTGATCGCGGAGAAGGCCGGCGGCGCCTCGCTGCCCGCACTCTACGAGCGGCGCATCTTCCGGCCGCTCGACCTGCGCGCCACCGCCTACGACCCGCAGGGGCCGATCCACGGGCCGCACGTCCACGGCTACGGGATCAATCCGGACGGCAGGCAGATCGACAGCACCGACTGGCAAAACCGCGTCGGCGCCGACGGTGGCATCGTCTCCAACGCCAGGGAGACCGCTGCCTTTCTCACCGCCCTCATGCGCGGCAAGCTGCTGACCAGGCGCTCGGTCAAGGCCATGGAAGGCCCCGACCTCTGGAACGGCGGCAGCGGCGCCGGCTGCGGAATAAACATGGCCTACGGCTGGAGCGGCGGCGGCGACGGCTTCAAGACCGAGGTCTGGGTGAACGGCGACGGTAGCCGGGTCGCCGTGCTCCTTCTCAACGGCCGCCACTGGCTCTCCTCCGACCAGCCTCAAGCCGACGCCGCAGCCCACCAAGCTCTCGTCAAGCTCTACTGCGCCGCCTGACCCGGCGAGGTGGGCGACTACGATGTCGCCATGCCCGTGAAAGTCCGCTTCGCCCCATCCCCGACCGGTTTCCTCCACATCGGCGGCGTCCGCACCGCGCTTTTCAACTGGCTCTTCGCCCGTCACGCCGGCGGCGAATTCCACCTGCGGATCGAGAACACCGATACCGGGCGCGAGGTGGCCGAGGCGACCGACCACATCAAGGAGTCGCTCAGCTGGCTCGGGCTCGACTGGGACGGGGAGGTCACCTTCCAGCTCGATCGCATGGAGCGCTGTCGCGAGGAGGCGCAGCGCCTGCTCGCGGAGGGCAAGGCCTACGAGGACGAGGGCGCGATCCGCATCCGCATGCCCGACGAAGGCGTGACCGGTTGGGATGACGCGGTGCGCGGCCGGGTCGAGGTGCCAAGCGAAGAGCTCGAGGATCTGATCATCCTCCGCTCCGACGGGCGGCCGACCTACAACTTCGCCTCGCCGCTCGAGGACTGGCTGGACGGCATCACGCACGTCATCCGCGGCGACGACCACGTCTCCAACACGCCCAAGCAGATCCGCGTGCTGGAGGCGCTCGGCGCCGAGGTTCCCGTCTACGCCCACGTCGGCAACGTGCTCGGAACCGACGGCAAGAAGCTCTCGAAGCGCCACGGCGCGGTCGGCGTGGACGAGTTCCGGCGCCAGGGCTACCTGCCCGAGGCGCTGGTCAACTACCTGGCGCTGCTCGGCTGGAGCTACGACGACAAGACGACGATCATGTCGCGCCAGGAGCTGGTCGAGCGCTTCACGATCGAGCGCGTCGTCGGCAGCTCGGCGACCTTCGACTACGAGAAGCTGGAGTGGATGAACGGCGTCTACCTGCGCGAGCTCGAGCCCGATGCCTACGCCGCCGCGCTCACGACCTTCCTCAGCGAGCAGGGGCTCGACTGGGACGCCGAGCTCGTGCGTAGAACGGTGCCGCTCGTCCAGGTGAAGCTCGTCAGGCTCGACCGATATCCGGAGTATGCAGGCTTTTTCTTCCAGGACGTGACGCCCGACCCGAAACTGCTCGACCGGAAAGTCCTCACGGCGGCCGAGGGCGCGCTCGCCGAGCTCGAGCCCTTCGAAACGGAAACGATCGAGCAGGCGCTGCGCTCGCTGGCCGGGTCGCTCGAGCTGAAGCCGGGCAAGGCCTTCCAGCCGATCCGGGTCGCAGTCACCGGTTCGAACGTCTCGCCCGCGCTGTTCGAGTCGATCGAGCTGCTCGGGCGCGAGAAGACGCTCGAGCGCCTGCGCTCGGCCGCCGCGCTCGCCGGGGACTAGTTGAGACGCCCGGCGGGAAAGCTGCGAGGGGAGAGTCGATGCGCGCCATGATCCTCGAAGCCCAGCGGCAGCCGCTGAAACTGGGTGACATTCCAGAGCCCGTTCCCGGGCCGGGGCAGCTTCTGATCCAGGTGAATGCCTGCGGCGTCTGCCGCACGGACCTGCACATCCTCGACGGCGATCTGACCGAACCGAAGCTGCCGCTCGTGCTCGGGCACCAGATCGCCGGGGTCGTCGCCGGGCTCGGCCCGGGCGCCGAGGGCTTCGAACCGGGCGACCGGGTCGGCGTCCCCTGGCTTGGCTGGACGGACGGAGAGTGCCGCTACTGCCGAAGCGGCCGCGAGAACCTCTGCGACAACGCACGCTTCACCGGCTACGACAGCGACGGAGGCTTCGCCGAGTACGCCGTGGTCGACCATCGCTACTGCTTCCCGATCCCGGCGGGCTTTGCCGACCTGCAGGCGGCGCCGCTCCTCTGCGCCGGGCTGATCGGCTACCGCTCGTTGCGCCTGGCCGGCGACGCGGAGCGCCTCGGCCTCTACGGCTTCGGCGCCTCGGCGCACATCGTCTGCCAGGTCGCCAAGTTCCAGGGCAGGAAGGTCTTCGCCTTCACCAAGCCCGGCGACGAGGAGGGCCAGGCCTTCTCTCGCGAGCTGGGCGCCGACTGGGCCGGCGGTTCCGACGAGCGCCCGCCCGAAGAGCTCGACGCCGCGATCGTTTTTGCGCCGGTCGGCCCGCTGATGATCGAGGCGCTCAAGCGCTCGGCCAAGGGCGCCCGCATCGTCTCGGCCGGGATCCACATGTCGGACATCCCTTCCTTCCCCTACGCCGAGCTCTGGGGTGAGCGCTCGCTCATGTCGGTAGCGAACCTCACGCGCGCGGACGGGCGCGAGTTCCTCGAGCTGGCGCCCAAGGTGCCCGTGCGCACCGAGGTGACGGAGTACCCGCTCGAGCGCGCCAACGAGGCGCTCGACGACATCCGGAGCGGGAAGCTCGAGGGCGCCGCGGTGCTGCGAATCACCTGAGCCGGCCGGCGCCGGCTAGTGACGCCGCAGCTTGACCCAGATCAATAGGGGAGTGACGTGAACGCCGCCGCTCTTCGTTCTCACTCCAGGAGCGAGGCGCGCGCCGGCGGCCGGATCTTGGCGGAAGATGACGTAGTTGTCGAAGAGGTGCGGCCTGGAGCTCGGCGGAAGGGCCGGCAGCTTCCCCTTCACCAGCCACTGCATCCCGACGCAGCCGCCCGAATAAGTGTCATGTCGCTCTGCCCAGCTGGTCATCGCGCTCATCGGCCGGTGGGTGAAGTCGGGGACCTTCACCGGATCGCCCGAGCAAGGCATTGAGTTGATAGGGCCCCAGCCCAAGGTGATCTTCACAACGCCCCCGGCCTTCACGCGAGCACCGGCCCGTGGCGACTGGTGATATGCCAACGTGTCAGCGAGCGTAGTCGCGGTGAAGCGGTTGCGGATCTGGACCCTCAGCCCCGCCTTGCGGAGCGCATCGTAGACGTAGGTGTCGCCGACCCCGTTCACGCTCGGTACCCGAACCGTCTTTGGCCTCGACCCACGCGCCGACTCAGAGCTCGACGCTGCGACAAGGGTGGCGACCACGGCGGCGAGAATCGAGAGCCACAGGACGCGCAGGCTGATCGAACGGGCGATTAGGGTCGTCTTTTCTCTCCAGGGAGCTTCGATAAAAGGCGTCAAGTCGAGTCTGCCATCTCTTTTCGCGCGCTTCCCGGAATTGCGGACGTCTGTCAACGCCTCTTACTCTCAACTCTACTTTCGATGGGCCGGACGCTCACGTCGATTTCGCAGAATCGCTACATTCGCGTCCCTGATACCGTCGCGTCGTCTAACGCCAAATGACGAGAGGGCGTCAAGGATCACACTGCGAGAGCCGCTAGGCTCGAGCGGTGGAGATTCGACGGCTACGCGAAGGCGACGGCGCTCTGCTCCGCGACGTGCGGCTTCGAGCGCTGCAGGACGCGCCGTACGCGTTCTCCTCGTGGTTCGGGCGCGAGGCGGACAGGGGCCCGGAGTTCTGGGAGGGTAGGGTCGCCGAGAGCGCTCTGGGAGAGAGCGGAGTGGTGTTCGCAGCCGTCGAAGGCGGACGAAGCCTCGGCACGGCCGGCGGCTACTTCGCCGACGAAGATCGTGAGGTCGCGACGCTTTCGGGCATGTGGGTCGACCCGGACGCCCGGCGCCGGGGACTGGCGCGGGAGCTCCTCGAGGCGGTTGCCGCCTGGGCCCGCGATTCTGGAGCTCGCCGCCTACGGCTGGTCGTGACCGAATGCGAATCATCCGGGCCCGCCGCGGCGCTTTATCGCGAGCGCGGCTTCGTGGAGACCGGCGAGCGAGAGCAACTCGAGTCGGATCCATCGCTCGTCGCCGTGATCATGTCTCGTCCGCTCTGACCGGCGTCAGGACAAGGAGGCCGTCATCCGCTTGCAGGAGCGCAAGCTGGAGTCGAGCGTCCCCGTTTATCGCCGCGCCCTCCGGTCAGAAAGGCTTAGGCGGCTACCGATAGAGTCCAGTCCATGAGCGAAGAAAAGATTCGAGATCCAGACGCCTTCGAGGCGCGTCTTTCGCACTTTCTTTTCGAGCGCTTCGAGGAGGTGCGCGCGGTCAGGGTGGGGGAGAAGGAGGTCTCCGAGCAGGCGCAGGTGATCGCCCGCTACGCCGATCTCTTCTCTCGCGCCCAGCTCGAGGCGCTGAGCGAAGCCGAGCGCCAGGCGAAGGCTAAAGGCGCCTCTCCCGACGAGGTCGAGCGGCTCTACCGTCTGCGCAAGACCTGCGAGGGCGGGATCGCCGCCGCCGAGCTGGCGGAGCGCGAGGATGCGCTGGAGAACGAGATCCTGGCCGCCCGCGTCGTTTGGAAGGGCGAGGAGATGTCGCTCAGGACGGCGCAGGCGCGCACGGCGGTGCTTGACGCCTACGGCGATCGCGACGAGCTGGGCGAGCTCCAGGCCGAGGGATCGGCGCGCTTCAACGGCGAGCGGCTGAAGCTGATCGCCGCGGCCGAGTCGCTCGAGGCGGAGCTCTCCGGCCAGCCCGATCCGATCAGCCGCAGCGAGGAGGAGAAGGGAATCTCGCTGCGCGAGCTGGAGGGCGTATTGGCGGACGTCTCCGCGCGGCTCGACGAGCGCTGGAGCGAGCTACGCGGACGCTGGTTCGACCGCCTGCTCGGCTCCGGGCGGGACGACCTGCCTCGCCAGCACCACATGGCCTACATGCGTCGTCTCTCGCCACTGGCCGGCACCTACACGCGCGAGCGCGCCGGCGAGATCTGTCTCGACACGCTCCGGCAGCTGGGCTTCGACCTGAAAGCGATGCCCAACATCCATCTCGATCTCGACGACCGGCCGCAGAAGTCGCCGCGAGCCTGCGTGATCGCCTCCGATCCACCCAAGGTCGTACACCTGATCACGCGCGCCCAGGGTGGACTACACGACTACGAGGCGTTTCTGCACGAGGCCGGGCACGCGCTCCACTACGGCGGCTGCGATCCCGAGCTTCCCTACGCCTTTCGCAGTCTCTCGCGCGACCACGCCCTGACCGAGATCTACTCCTACATCAGCGCCAAGGTCGTGAACGAGCAGGGCTGGCACGCGCGCTACTTCGCCCTGCCCGAGGAGACGGCGCGCGAGAACGCCGAGGCCGGCATCTTCCTCGAGCTTCTGCTCTTCCGCCGCTACGTCGCCAAGCTCCGCTTCGAGCTCGACTTCTGGCAGCGCTTCGCGACCGACGGGGGCACGGCGGACGGCTACGCCGAGCGGCAGCAGGCGGCGACCGGCGTTCGCTACCGCTCCGACGGGTTCCTCTCGGACATGGACTCCGGCTTCTACTCGGCCGACTACCTGCGCGCCTGGATCCGCTCGGCGCAGCTCCGCGCCTCGCTCCTGGAAGAGGTGGGCGAGAACTGGTGGCAGAGCGCGAAGACGGGCGAGCTCCTGCGCTCGCTCTTTGTCGAGGGCACCCGCCCCTCGAACGAGGAGATCGCGGCCAGGCTCGGCTTCGAGCCGCTCGACTGCGCTCCCCTCTTGGCCGAGCTGGGCGCGTAGTAACGAACGCTTCGGGCGTGTAGGCCTGGCGGGATAGACCCTTAACATTCATCTGCCTCTAATGGGGAGTTGCGCTGCGGTAGCCTCGCTCCTACGATCCGACTGAACCACTCGTATTTACGCACCCATGCGGCAAGAGAGCTCATATCGACAAGCGCGCGCCTTTCGGCCGCTCCTCCTCGCCTGCTGCCTTGCTCTGATCGTCGTGCTGTCGCTCGTCGCCGGCGCTGGAGCCTGTCGAAACAGCTCTCCGCAGCGCGGGGGTGTTGTGCCTTCGCCGCCGCCGACCTCGACCAGCCACGGCGGCACGGCGCCCGGTGGCGCCAAGCCCACGCCGGCGCCGCCCGTGAAGGGCTGCGCCGCCTCGTCTCGCTGCCAGCAATTCCGCTACTAGCGATCCGCTAAGAGCTCTCGATGACGTCCGATCACTCGCCGGCAGGCGTGGCCGCGCGAACGGCTGCCGCCAGCCGCTTCAGTGTGTCGATCACCTGCTCCGCGGGCAGGTCGAGCTGCTCGATCACGGCGTCCTGAGCCGGCTCGAAGCGCGTCCAGGCCTCGTGCTGGTGCTTGCGGCCCTCCGGGGTGAGCTCGACCAGAAAGGATCGTCCGTCGGCCGGGTTCCGCAGCTTGGAGATGTGGCCGCGGGAAACGAGGCGATTCAAGAACGAAGAGACCGTCGTGGGAGGCATCCCGACCAGCTGCGAGATCTTCTTCGGCGTGAGCGGCTGGTTGACGATCACCGCGCTGTAGAAGCCGAACTCGTCCGGGCTCATGCCCGAGCCGGCGAGCGCCCCGTCGAGCAGGCCGCCGACGCTGTGCATGAGCGACCAGACCTCGAACAGGAGCTCGGGCGACTCGGTCGGGGGTTTTTCTTTATCTCCCATTACCCAAGAAAGCTACGATCTCGCAGTAACTCTTGCGTAATCGTACTAGATTCGAGAGGACGTGGGTTGTGATCCCTCGGCTCGGCAACCCTGAACTAGTGCTGACTCTCGGGTCGCCGCGCCGCGACCTCTTCGCCGGATCCGGTGTCGACGGATAGCGCGATCAAGCACCGGCCAGACCCGCGTCTGCTGCCTGCCGCTCGCGTATCCACTCGCGAGCATCCTCGATCGAGGTGAAGACCCCGATCTCGATCTGCAGGTCGGACTGCAACTCGATATAGGCCTGGTACATCCTGGCGAGCCCGAAATCGACCGCTGCTCGCATCACCATCGCTACGCGGACGCGTCCATAGCGATCCGAGTCTTGTTTAGTGAGCTCAATCCGGTCCTGAACGTCTTGAAGCGAGATGCCGCTCCAGTCGAGCTGGCGATGGTCGAGGATGAAACTGATCCCTTCGCGGTAGCGAGGATCCGAGAGACCTTCCTCCATCCAGGCGTTGAATCCTTCGAGCGACGCCTCGCCCCGCGTCGTGACGCAAGCATCCTCGGGATCGCCGCCCCAGGTGATCTCGTACTCCACAAAAGGAAATCTAGGTCGGCGATCGCGCCCTGGCAAGCAGTATCCCGGCTATAGCGGGCCTGTCCCGCGGTCTCGTGATCGACCGCTGCGACGATACCGCGACTTCGGTCGTCGCGAGGCGGACGCCTCTACCGGGAGCCCGGCTTCGAGGCGTGGAGCGACCGACTACCGGCCGGGCTTTCGTCCGCTGCCTTCCGCTTGCGTATCCACGCATGAGCGTCGTCGATCGAGAAGAAGACGCCCATCTCGATCTTCAGCTCGGGGTGCAGCTCGATGTAGGTCTGCTCCATCCTCGCTATTCCGAAGTCGACCGGCGCCCGCATCACGATCGCGGCACTAGCGTGACCCAGGCGAGGCGCGTCCTTGGCGAAAAGCTCGATCCGCTTGTGCAAATCACTTACCGTGAGGCCGCTCCAGTCGAGTCGACGATTGTCGATGAGGAGGCACATTCCGGGTCGGTAGCGCGGATCGGAGAGTCCTTCCTGCACCCAGGCGTCGAGTCCCTCGATCGTCGCCATGCCCGAGGTGGTGATGAGGGCATCTTCCGGGTCGCCGTCCCAGGTGATCTCGTGCTCCATAACTAGAAATCTAGGCTGGTGGTCTTTCCTATTCAAGGCGCCAGACAGGCGACGATCAGCTACGAGCCGAGCGGCCTAGGGGCGACCAATACGTCGAGAGAGGCGCATACGGGATCTGGACGGCGCTGATAATGGGGCTTTTCGTGAGCAGAGGTCTGCACGGAGGTCTGCACCGTGCGAGTTATTTCGAGCACAATCACCTATGCTCGAAAGCGATTTGAGCGGATTCGTACCTAGCCGAATGTACGGCTTCGTTCGAGGTCGTCAGCTAGAGGGAACCTACCCAGGTTCTCCTGCCGACGGCGTCTGGATTTCGACTGCTATGCGCGTTGCGAAGGGCTGGGGAACACCCGACGAGAAGCTATGGCCCTACGATGGAGATGCGGACCATTGGCCTCCGATCGAACCGGAAGGAATCGATGCTCAGGCCAAAGCTCTCAGAGTTCGTGCCTACCAACGCGCGAGCACGGTTGACGAGTGTCGTGTCTTGTTGGCCTCCCACCATCCCGTGCAGACAGGATTCGAAATCGATGATTCCTGGCCTGACGCGCCGAACGGAATGATCCCGGCCCCTGACAACCAGACGCTTAGCGGAGCTCACAGTGTGGTCCTCGCCGGTTATGACGACGGTCAGCAGACGTTCAAATTCATCAATTCGTGGGGTGCCGCCTGGGGCGATGACGGATATGGCTACTTGCCGTATAGCTATTTCCAAGAGCGATTCCTCGAGGGATGGGTGCTCATTGCTGATATCGAGCTGCCGCCGGGAGGGACTGGCGGGATTGGATTTCGTACGTGGGGGATCCTTGACCTCTTCGGAAATATCTTTCACGGTGCAGAAATCGTTGATCACGCTGAGGACGAAGTAGTCGCATGGGGATTCGCGATCGAACGTCGAGAATTCCTAGAGCTTGAAGAACTTTTCGTCCGCCCGAGCTGGCGGTTGCATGGCTACGGTTCTCAACTGGCCGAAGAGTTTTCGCGACTAGCTGCTCGTCTTGGAAGTCAGTTATGGGCATGGATACCGCATTCCGATGTTGGAACGGAGAATCGGATGGCGCTTAGCGGCGTACTCCGTCATCTCGGCCTTTCGCGCACTTCAAGTCCGGTGCGATGGGCGGCCGCAGCGGAACAACTGCTCTAGCCACCACGCCGCTTCTGTCGGGCCTCCCCGACTAGCAATGCCGAGTAATCGAGTTCGCGCTCGTCGGCGACGACGTGTGTGTACGTCCTGGCCGTCGTCATGAGGTCGTCGTGTCCGACGAGCTCGCCGATCCGAGCCCAGGGCATTCCGGCCAGGTGAAGCAGGGAGACGCGTCGGTGCCGGAGGTCGTGAGGCGAGAAGGAAGGCACGCCGGCGGCGGTGCAGGCACCGACTGGATCATGTAGACTACGCCGGGAACGGGTGGGGAAGCTCAATGGAGGAAGTCCGCCGGAAGATCGAATGAGGTCACCCGTCCGGCTTTCACTCGTGCTTCTAGAAGATCGAAGACCAGGCCGCCGTATTTCGTCTCTGCGGCGAGCGACCACCTTCGCGGCCGTGTCCGCAAACTCGCGTCTGGGTACAGACTCTTAAGGTGTTGTAAGGAATCGCCGACTCTCAGTCCACGGTCGGTACGCCAGACAGGCGAGGTGATACTTGTTCCGTACCACCAGTCCTTCTTGAGCGAAGTGGCGGTACAGGGACTGGAGCTGCCGACTTCCAGGTCGATCTCCAGACCGAGAGACTTCCAGCGCAATTCGCAGATATTCGCGTAGGCACTTTGTGATGTCGGCGTGCTTAAAGCTTTCGTTGCCGCGGCATACGCACCGCCCGGGTGATTGCGCAGGTAGTAGTACGAACCAATCCTTCGCTGGCGTTCCTTCCCGGACGCTACGATCACCCGGTTTTTCGCTGTTCCGCCCGCGACGCTCAGCGCTGCGACCGCGGGCATCGTGGAGAGAAAGACTCCGACAGCAAGAGCGAAACGAGCAGAGCGCAGTTTCATTGATCCTTCCCTCCTGGGCTCTTAGTACATCGTGAAGTAGAGGGTCTCTGCACCTTTGGGATTGGAGGGGTACAGATCCAAGCGATAGGTTCCTCGATGGACGCGGTCGTCACACGGAAGCTTGGGGTAACAGGCGAAGAGTTTCTTCACGGTGGTCGAGTACGGGCCAGAGGAGCCGCCGTTCGGCCACCAATTATCATCTAGCCGCAAGGTCATGAGTGGAAAACCCTTAGCGGGGAAGGTGATCTTGTGAGAGAAGCTCATACTCTTGGGTTTGAAGTAGTAGATGAGCTTGACCTTGCCAACCTGGGAGACAGGGAACCTTGTCTCCGTCAAGTGAGCGTAGACACGGCTTTGGTCGCCCGTCCGCGTTGCAGCCCCCGCGACTCCGACCAGCAGCGTTGCAGTGATAAGGACGGGTATGCCCAGGCCACTTCGGCGCATATATCTGGACGGGTGTCGAGTTCCTCGCATCTTGCGTTACATCGGCTCGCGTCGGGGGTTTCCTTAAGAGCGGCTTAGGGTGGAAAGGCGAGGGTCAACCAGCGACTTGATCATGTAGACCACGCCGATAACAGGTTGCGTCTTGGTGTAGTGAGGTTGCGCTGGCAAAGCCCACCGGAGCGGTCGCCGTCTATCGACCTTGTTGTGTAGGCCTAGTGGAAGCTCGGCTGTGCGTCGAGCGGTATCTGGGAGCGCCCCTCCCGCAAGAGAGCGTCTCCCGAATCGACTTCCGCATTCGCCGTTTGCCATTGTTCATTGTCGTTGGCAGCGATAGCTTGGGCTCGGAGGGAAAGCGCGTTCGCCAGCACGGTAAGTCCCTTGAGGATCGACTTGTTCGCGAGCGCGAAGCGGCTCGGCACGTGCAGCCGCTGTAGGTCGTTAACAGTCGATGTGCAGGCTGTGGCCACCGCTCTCGAAACTTCGTAGCAGCGCTGCTTGGTGCCCCCGATATTACAGGCACCCAGTTGGTTGTTAAGGCGTGAGAGTTTTACCGAGTCTCGATTCCAGACGAGCTGGTACTGCTTTTCGGCGGCCGGTTCTGGATGTCCAGCCGAGGAGTACACATGGAACGAAAACCGGAGCGCTCCCCCGATGACGAGGAGAAGTAGCACCGCAACGAGTGCAACCGGCACGAGCACCCGAGGGCGTTTCCATTTCGGTTTAGGTCTGGCGTGCTCGGCGTCCATCGTTCTATTCGGTGTCTCCGGACTCCGTATCGGCGACGCGCTGTGACGACTTGACACGGCGTCGAATCCGGCGGGCCTTGGCTGCTGCGTTCCTCGAAAGCCATCCTGGCGCTCTGGAGTCGCTACAGGCGCTGATGAATCACTCGCGCATAGATACGACTCAGGTCTACCGAAGGGCACTCAGTCGACCGAAGGCGACAAAGGCTGTTCGAGACCTCTCGTTCGGTCACGGATTACAGCCGCGGCAAGTAAAGGCGCATACGGGATCTGGACACCGCTGCAAACCGCGTGTTTTCTGGCCGCGATGCACGCACCATGCGAGCACTAGCGGTTCTCTCTAGAGGGTGAAGCGCACTGAATAGGTGGCTGAGTTGTTGACGAGATTCGTCTCGCCGGGAACCGGGGCCACGTCGACCTTGATCGGGACCTTGTTGATCAGGTCGGTGAAACCAGACACTCCCTTGAATGCCACTTCTGTGATGGTGCCCTTGTACATCTGTCCAATCGTTTTAGTCTTCTTGATCGGATTCGGCGTTTGCTCGATTCTTAGCGTGACCTTGACGTTGTGCTCCGTGTAGTCGCCGTCGTTCTTGACACCAACGGCGAAGGTGACCGCGGTCGTATGTGTAATCTGAGCGCTCGGCGCCGCGTCAATCTTGATGATCGCCGTCATCCTCGGTCCCTGGTGAAGCGTCTGCCTGCTGGAGGGGACCTTGACGTAGGCGATGCTCGTGCCGTGCACGCCCTTAGCTTTCGCCGAACCGCATCCGGTTGCCAGCACGGCGATCACAAGGAGTGCTGTAGCCAAGGCGACGACGAGCACGATCCTATCCGCGCGTCGGTGCGATTTACAGAAGTCTCGAAGACGGTTCATGCCGTCACCCTCCTGTTCGCGTTACCAACAAGCAAAGGACCTTAACAACGATTAGTGCATCCAGAGGCACACGAGCGTTCCGCGTTACTCGCCGAAGAAATGCCTCTCGGCGCACTGACGCAACGCTGGCAAAGGAGGCGAAGGCCGCGCGGCGCAGGACAGTACACCCGTACGGACAAGCCGCGCGGCCGTAGCATCCTGCAGTCCAGCGTCGCGAGCGAGCCGGCCGACAGCCGGCTCGCGCTCAGTGCGTCGAGAGAGGCGCATACGGGATTCGAACGACCCTGCTAATCCGCCTTTTCTAGCGCCGAGGTCTGCACGGGGGTCTGCCCGCGCTGAACACGTCCGGGCATCGCAGTACCGTTGCTGCACTATGAATCCAGAGGGGTGGATCGTCCTCTTTGTGGGGGCTACTACGGTTGCGGCGCAGCTGTGGGCTGCGATTAAGGCCCGGGATGTGGCCACGCGGCAGCTGGAGGCATCCGAAGCTGCTCTGGCGAGTGAGCTGAAGTCAGTTCTCGTGGTGGCGCGTAATGGCTATTTGGCTGTCGCTTTCGCACGATTCAGCGTCCAAAACGGAGGGCGATATCCTGCGATCGACCTCACCCTACGTTTCCGCGACGGCGGCGGTAACGAAATCGGAGTCGGCCGCTCTCCAATGGTGCAGCCGCTGAGTTCGCAAGTCGTCACCGCCGCAACCGGCTCAGCCGAGATTCGCGATAAGTTGATCGCCTGCGAAAACGTCACAGCGACTTGGTCTGATGGGCTCGGTCGACGTCGAGAAGAACTACCCGTCCTTCCGAGCGAGTAGAGACGAGTAGTCGAGCTCGCGCTCGTCTGCAACGACGTGCGTATACGTTCTGGCCGTGGTCATGAGGTCGTCATGCCCGACCAGCTCGCCGATCCGCGCCCAGGGCATCCCGGCGAGGTGGAGCAAGGATACGCGCCTGTGTCGAAGGTCGTGCGGCGAGAAGGAGGGCACTCCCGCGGCCGTACAGGCTCGTGTTAGTGCCGTTCTGAGCCGTTCCGCCGTTACCTTATCGAACACCCTGCGGTCGGGGTGTCGGTCGTCACGAGGGCAGAGAGCGAGCACCCGCTCGAGCAGGAATGCCGGCGGCTTGATCCATCGCGGGCGCCCGGTCTTCGATACGGCCGCGGCGACGCGCCAGCGGGCGCGGGGCTCGTCGACGTCGCCCCAGGTAAGACGTTCGAGTTCGCCGACGCGCATCCCGGTAGCGTCGAGAACGAGAGCGGGAAGGCGGTAGCGGGTCGGCAGCAATCGCACGACGGCCTCGACGTGCTCGGCGGTTGGCGGCTCGACATGCCGACGCTCCTCGCGCGGCATCCTCACCGTCTGTTTGTCTCGGGCCGGGTTCGGCTGGACGTGCGCGTGGTCGAGGATCATCGCCAGTACGCTCACGGTCTTTCGGATTGTCTGTTTCTTCAGACCGGTGTTGTGGAGCTCGCCGACGAGATCGGCAATTGTCTCGGCGTCGATCGAGTCGAGAGCATGATCGCCGAGTCTCGGAAGTAGGCGCCCGAGGGCGACTCTGTACGTCTGGGCTGTCCCCTCCGAGACGTCGACCCGCGAGCGCTGCCAGCGCGCCGCTTCAGACCGGAGCGTTGTCATGTCCGATGCTGACTCGAACCGCAGGTTCGGCATTCTGAGCGCCGCGAGATCGCCAGCGATCGCTGCCTTGCGGATCAGGGCCTCGCGCTTCGTCTTGAACGAGCCGCCATAGCTCGGCGCCGTTTCGTGCCCGCCGGTTCGGAACATCACCCGGTAGCGCTTCCCGCCGTCCTTCGTCGAGCGAGTGGTGATCCAGGTGCTTGGCATCACTCCTGCCTTTCGCCGCTATGGCCCCGGCGCGCGACGATTGGGCCGCCGGCACCGAGGCCGTGCGGATCGTACAACGCCCTGAGGATGTCGGGCCCAATCCGACACAGCCGGATCATGCCGGAGCGCTCCGGAAGTTGCAAGGCCGGACTCGATCGCCGCTATACGTGCTGCGCTCAATCAGCGCTAGATAATCGGAGACGCGGATCAGTGGCCGCGAGTAGCCCGGAAGCGAGACGACGGGGCAGGTGCGGAACACTGCGTCGACCGCCCGCCTTTCAAGCCCGAGCTCGCGCAAGTCGCCACGGCTCAGGAAGGCTCCGGGATTCCCCAGGCGATCAGCGGGTGTCGGGCAAGCGCTAGAACGGAATGTCGTCATCGCTCGGTCCAAAGTTGAGACACAGTTCGTCGCCGCTGAGATCGGGCTCGTCCTCAAGGGGTGAATCGGGCTCTTGCTCACGTGGTCGGGCGTTAGGGGCGTTAGGTGGGTTAGGTGCCGCTTCAGTGCTGGCCTCACCCCTAACGTTCCTAACGCCCCTAACGCCCACCATACGGGCGAAGGCATCGGAGAACTGCTCGCGCTTGTAGCCGCGATGCGTTTCGCCTTGCGTCCAGATCGGCAGCGTGCGAATCCTGTAGCTCTTCAAGAGCTTCGACAAGCCCTGCGCTGAGATCGTCTTGCCGCACCAATCGCCCCAGGGCGATTCTTCGATCTGGGCAAGGTGTTCGATCAGTTCAGAGGTGCGCAGGCGCGTCTCGCCCGTCTGCTCGAAGACGGTGTAGACATCGGCGATGAGCCTCGCCGTGAGCGAGTCGTCATATCGCTCCTCACCGGCTGAGAGGTCGATCGCTGCGGCTCGAGCTCGCTCCGACCAGCCGGCTAGTTCAGCGATCGCCAAGAGCGGCTCCCAGCAGTCTTGCGCGCGATCATCCAACTCTTCCGGCAGGTCTGGCCGAGCTGCCTTTAGGTGATCGAGTTGACACGTGACGACCGTCTCGAGCGAGGTCTTGATCGGCTCTGCTGCGGCCTCTGCATCGCGGCGCCGAAAGCGCTCGAGTTGCTCGTCTCTCGTACGTCTCTTGAGGCGGATCGGGATCGATCTGTCCCGAACCGTGTCGCTCAGACAATCACCTATCCCCGCAAAGGCCTTTGCGCAGAACACCGGGAAGGCCTCGAGGTCGGTCATGCGCTTGCCGCCCATCCGGTACGCGACAGCACCTCGGCGATGCCCGGCATTGAGCAACCCGCGCAGGTCTTCACGCTCACGGCTCCTGAAGACGGCGTCTACCTCGTCGAAAAGCAACGTGGGCGAGTACTCGCCGATCGCCCGAAACAGGGCCGAGTCGCTGATGTTCGCGGTCGACTGCGGCGAGCGCACCAGCAGCTCGAGCACCTCCAGTAATCGCGACTTGCCCGAGCGCTTCTCCGCACTGGTCACTGCGATGTACGGCGTGGTGTCGGCGGCTTCGATGGCAAAGGTATGAGCACACCAGAGCGCTACAGCATCGGCCTGAGCCGCACTCATGACGACGTACCGCCGAACAAAGGCAACTATGTCTTCAAGGATGAGGGCGAGATCGCTCACGCTGCCATCTCCGCGTCTACTTCCTCGAGTCCGTGCTTCGACGCGAAGCGGTGGGCTTCCAGTTCGCCCGGCCACCAGAAACCCACGCCGCAGATTTCGCAACGGCACGGGCGTTCGGAAGGACCGTTTTCCTCGAGCGCCGAAAGGATCGCGTCAGCGAGGAAGATGTCGCCGTCGGCCAACGCTTCGCGGGCTCGGAGGATACCCGCGCGGCAGGTGGACGCGCTATCCTGAGTCATGTCGATCATCGCGAGCGCCTACAAGCCCGGTCAGCCCGGGCGTTCGCGTTTCAGGAGACGTTTCGTCGACGAGCGCGACGGCTGCGAGCGCCGAGCGCTCCTGGCCTTCTAACCAGCTCTCGAGCGCGGCGATCGGTACACGGATCGCGCCGCGCAGACGAATCGCTGGAATCGCGCGGTCGCGGACGAGGCGATACGCCGTAGGCCTCGAGACCCCGAGTCTCAAGGCAGCCTCCGCAACCGAGATCAAAGCGGGCTGTGTCTGACTCGCCATAGCTTGTTCTATGTTTGCATTGCGTCTCTATTTATGCAAGACTCATGGTGCAAATTCAACACTTCCGCAACTTCGCGAGGAGGCTCCGACCGTGGACATCCAAGTGCGATCCCCTGGCGCCAACGCCTTACCCACGCTGACGCTCGTTATCGCGTCACCCTCAAGGATGACAACATTCCGGAGCTGCACTTCTACTTTATGTGGGCGCGACACGAGGACGGGCGCGACGAGATCCTCAATGTCGCCTTCGAGATCGGCCTCCGCGTCACCCGCACCGAGGCGGAGGAGGGGAGAGATGCCGAGACGCTCGATGCAGCGATGGTGGAGAGGATCGGCGCTCAGTACCGCTCGTACCTGCGCCTAGCCGAGCAGGCCTTCCTGCTCCGGGTGGAAGGCCTCCCGCGCGCGATGCGGGAGCTGCGACGTCGTCGCGTCGCCGGCAGGCTTAGCGACGAGTTCTATCGGCTTGTAGCGGCCGAGTACGCCAGCCGGCACGAAGCGGGCGAGCCAGCGACCAGCAACATCGCTCGCGCCTTCAACGTCGACGTGAGCACAGCAAGCCGCTGGATCAAGACAGCGCGGCAAAAGGGGATGATTCCTGCCCGGGCACGCGCGGTCGAGTGACCACGTCAGGCGGGAGCCGGCGATCGATAGCCGTTCTACCTCTTCAGAAGGAGATCGTCCAAGCGCCGTCCGCTATGACCTGGAGCGTATAGCTTCCGGGCGGGATATACGTCGAGCCGCTCGTCGCGCTACTGCCGTTGTCGAAGTTCACATAATGCGAGTCGGATGGCGAAGACGAGACGGAGAGCAGATTGTTTCCGTAGGAGTCCGGCTGCGAGGTCCAGTGAACTTCGTCGCCCTGCGATAGCGTTAACGGCGCGAGGGTCGAATCTCCGTTTCCGGAGAACGTTTGGCCGGTCGGAGACGGGTAGACAGTGACCATCTGAGTGGTGGTGACGGTCGTCGTCTGAGCGGTAATGACCGTCTTCATCCGCGTCACCGTCTGGGTCGTCGCCTTGTGGGCGCAGACCTTCCTGCCGTGGACGGTCGTACACTTCCCCGGCTTGAGCCAGATCGTCCCGAGCGCATATGCGCTAGCGGTTCCCGCGAACGCGAGCGCCAGGCCGAGCGCGAGCAGTACGAAGAACTTCCTTCTCTTCCAATCCATCGCCGTTCACCTCGTCGTGGCTTTCGGGGGGATATGGTTGCCAGGAGGGTAGTTTAGGCGAGCGGCTGGAGCCGCGAATCGAGGTCTTGAGCTTCATCGCTTGCGCGCCTTATTGAGCCCGGGGGGAGAAAAATATGACCGATGCGCGGGTCAGACGTGCCGCTGCATCTATACGATCCCCCCCCGTCACCCGGCCGGCGGGCGCTCGTGAGATCCTCCGGCGGACCAGTTACAGGTGCAAAGTGCCCCAAACAGCAACGGGGTGTATAAACCCCGCATGAGGCTTGCCACCAGTAACGCCGTGCTTTTCTCGGCTTTCGTGCTACTGGCTTCCGGTTGCGGCTCGTCGACTTCCAAGCACGCGGCGACAATCGGAGCGAGTTCGAAGAAGAACACCACTACGGCCGCCGCCGCGAGCGCCCTGGATCCAAAGCAGATGGTGCTTCGGCTTCAAGATCTCCCTACGGGGTTCCAGACAGCGACGGGAACGGGTTATAAGTCCATTCAAGACGCGGCTAAGAACAGCACTGTCAGCGTCGCTCAGTACGAGGCGTGGGGCTACTTGAGGGGATTTGAGGCCGACTTCAGCTTGAACGGCAGCCTGGGTGACCTTATGAGCGGAGCGGCCGGAATCGTGTCGAGTGCGAGCGTATATCGCAACCCGGCAGGGGCTGAACAATCGCTCTCTTCAAGCGTCAAGCAGTGCTCGCGTTCGTCATCTCGCGAGCTCTCGTTGAGTAGGAAGATTGGAGACGAAGCGCATCTTTGCGTCGCCGAGCACACGAGCGGAGGCGTCACAGCACAGGCCTACGCCGTGCTATGGCGACGCGGTCGAGTCAAAGCGGCCATTCTCGTGGGCGGCCTAGTCGGGACTACCTCACCAACGGAGGCCGTCAGACTCGCCCAGCGCCAGAATGCCCGGATGGGGTAGGGAGATTGGAAATTGGGCGCCGTAGAGACTCACGACCCGTGCGTGCTTCCCGCGAGAAAACCTCAGTCGAGCTGCCGAGACGAGCGCAGCCGGTGTTCCTCCTCGGCGGTTCGGGGCGCGCTTGCGAGTGCATCGAGATCGAGACGTCCCTCGGCATCGCCGAAGAGCTCGACGGCCTCGGCCTTTATCCGTGCGGTCTCGTCGGCGGAACGACGCCTCACTAGCCATGCGAGAATCACTGAGGCGCGGAGAAGTCGCGCACGGAAGTCGGGAATGCCGCTGACGTTCTCCCAGAACTCGTCAGATCCCAAAATGGTCACGTCCGGCTCCGACCGCATCGCACGGCTTTTCCTACTGCCAGCAAGGATGGCGACGTTCATTTCGACGCGCTGCCGGTGCGCTCGGAGCGGGCGAGCCGCCCGCTTGAGTGCTTCGATATCTGTCTTTCGACCGCCTGAGTTCTTCGTATTCGGCGACGATTGGATGGCGAAGAGCTGGATTACCCCATGCTCGTCTTCGATCTGCAGGTCGACTCCGTTCCCAGGCTTTATGCCGCCACTGACGATTCGAGCAGTGTCCTCGAGGAACGTGCCGATGTGACTCTCGATCGCTGAGGTCTCTTTGTCGGCCAGAACGAGATCGGCCCACTCCTCAACGCTCTCGGTGCCCCGCACCGTGTAGATCATCGGGTTACGCTTCGCGAGGTCGCGGCCGTGTAGCTTCTTCAGGTTCTCTTCTAGTGGCCTCGCCACGAAGTCGTCGAACGACTGCACGATGCGATCAACATGCCGATGAGGCAGTCCAAGAACAGCGCGAACCGCAGGGACGATAGCGACCCGCGGAATTGGTGTGAGCAGATCGTCGAGGAAGACGTCGTGTTGATCCTCAACCACGTCTTGGATTGTCGGCAGGTCCAGGGGTTTTTACAAGGTCCGGCGAAGGATTCTCCGCTCGCCGAGCGCCTCAGACGGAAGACGTCTCGACGAATAGTGTGACTAGTGGCGAGCCGCTCGCGCTCTAGTAGAAGTTTCGCCTGCGTTTCCGGGGTTGCGCGGAAGCGTCTGAGGGCGGCTCGCCCCCGAAAACGCAAGAAGAGGGCGCGCGCCCTCTTCTTGCCGATTCCGTACCCGGAGACGCATACCTTGGCAGGCAGGGGCGACCTCAGGGCTTACATAACGGAACGTAGCACAATAGGATCAGCTGGGATAGTGCCCAGAGTCACGAAAATCGCAACGACCCTTTCCCCGATTCGGTTACACCGATTCGTAACCGCGGCCGGAAGCGTGCCCAAGGGATTGCGCCTCTATCGTTGGAACGTACAAGTTGCTTCGGCTTACTGGACTCCGCTCCATTTCCTAGAGATCGCTGTTCGGAACGCAGTTAACGACGCTCTCACGAGCCACTTCGGCACGCCGGCTTGGTATGAGGATACGAGTGTGCCTGGAGAGGGCGCGCCATGGCTTTACGATTCCGAGCGGAAAGCGGTAACCACAGCAATCAGCAAGATCTTTTCGCCCGTTACGCCTGGGAGGGTAGTCGCGGAGCTCCATTTTGGCTTCTGGGTAGGGTTGCTTTCTGGGAGGTATAAGGCGGGTCACACTGATTACCACGATGTGGTCTGGGTCAAAGCAGGTATGTCGCGTAAGTTCGGCGGCGCGAAACGCGGCGTTATCTTCAAGCGACTTAATCGATTAAGGCTATTCCGGAACCGTATCGCTCACCACGAGCACCTCATGAACGAAAACCTCGACGTCATCTCGGCCGATATCGACACGATTCTCCGGGTTCTCGCGCCAGCTACCGCAACATGGGTTCGCGCCATGAGTGACGTGCAGTCAGTCAGAAACCGGCGACCCTGCTAGATCAATCGTCAGTTTTCGCCCTCGGTTGGGGCATCGCTATCCATACGGCCTCGGGACGTTTTACCCCGAATTTTCCCCGTAGAAAGCGCCACCGGTTGCACCGGAGATGCTGGCTGAGGCATCTCCAGAACTTCCCAAGAGACGGTTAGCGGGCATTGTCGGCCATCCCTCAACGAGTTCTCGGGATTTCTGAAAGGCGCATGCTCGCTCCGGGTCGAGAGAACCAAAGAAATCCAGGAGGGTTTGGCAGCAGTCCGTGGCCATGTCTCCGAGATCCCATAGGCGACCCGATACTCGATCGCTGGAAAGGTGCGCGAGTTCCCGGTTGATCCGGCGATGAACGTCGAGGCTTAGGAATTTCTTCGGCTTCCAGGAGCCTGGCCACTCGCATGCGAAAACGTCAGTCTTCCGTGAACGTCCGTTCCGCTCGCAACCGAGGAAATCGTCTAGCAAGCGAAAATGGACGAGCGAAGCTTCGAGCAGGGCATCAAAAAGCGGGCTAGGAAGGTCGCTCCTCGGGTCGGTACGGGACACCGTGTAGACCAAGTTGACCTGCTCGAGGAGCGTGAATACCTCATAGCGAATGTGGCTCTCGGCATATCTGTCGAGGTCGCTCTCGTGTTCAGCCCACGGCGGAAGCATCCTGTCACTCATCGTAGGATGTGGAGCGGCGGGTATCCCGATCCGAGGTATCACCGGGGTCTGCCCGAGCCGGACATTTCCGGCATCCCCGGCACGTCTGACCCGCACGGTTGAGCCAAATCGGCTCTATCATTGAGGGTCGAAAGGCGCATACGGGATTCGAACCCGTGTCCTCAAAGGCGGATGTTCCGGAGCCGCTGCGCCGGAAACTGGATGAGCTAAAGGCGAAAAGCCGTCAAGAGGCGGAGGATGATCGCCGCTGAGAGGCTGATTCGCAGCGCTCGGGACTACGAGCTGCTCGCGGCCTCGTGCGCCGAACGCGCAGGCTTGCGCGCCGGCGGCGAGGGCGGACAGCTGGAGGCCGCCGCTGCGTTCATTCTGGCGGCAATCGTTTTGCGCGAGGTTGCTGCGGCTCTCGACGAGGACTGGTCGTGAGTCGGCGGCCTCGGATTGCCACTAAGCGGGTCGTCTGGATCAACAAGCGGACGGGCGTGATGCACTCGCGTCCGTCCTGCGAGGCGCTCGAGCTGGTTGACCCTCGGATGTTGAGAGTCGAGCCTTTCGATCCTTCTCGACGTCGGCGCCGCTGCTCTCGTTGCTGGGGCTTCTCGCGGTGAAATCCGACCGCCCTCGTAGTCGAGGCAGTGCCGGACGGGCGCGGCTTGTCACCGAGCGTAGCGAGGGGAACCCGCGTAGCAGGTTGACTAGTCGCGGACGGTCGGCGACACATTCGGCGAAGAGGGCGGGCGTCGGACGATCGGGGCGAGGTGGTGTCGGGCGCCCTTGACTTATATGGGAACAAGTCACAAGCAAGCGCTTCCGAAGAGTCGTTTGAGGATCTTGTCGAGGAGGGCTCGCGCGGGTTCGCGAAGAGCTGCACCGGTTCCGTGCCCAAGTTCATGGGCCCGGACGGTCAAGTCATCGAGGGCCGCTGTAAGCGAAACTCGTGCCCTCGCTGTTACGGCTTGAAGATGCAGGAGTGGGCGCAGGTCGTGTTCGAAGACTCTCTAGAGTCTCCGCCCACACACGCCATAACCCTCACGACGAGAGATCCGGTCTGGGATGGAGTGAGGTACTGTCGGTCTCGGGCTCATCTCATGCAAGCGCTCAGAAAGCGCTACGGGCGCCAGGTCGAGTCTCTTGAGTTCATGGAGCAGCAGACGGGGAAGGCTCCGACCTCGGGCGGTCATCGTAGGGGGCACGGGCACGGACTCTTTAAGGGTCTTGAGGGTGTTGATGTTCTTGAGCTTGAGTCGTTCGTGCGTGAGGGTTGGCGGTCGAGGATGGGAGCGTGGCAGATATCAGTCGCCGAGCTTCGTTCTGCTGCGGGTGCTGTCCACTATCTGACTTTGAACTTCACGATTGAGAAGGGGAAGTTGTCTCAGGCCCCGACTGAGTTGCCGAAAGGGACCCGGACGATTCGGCCGACTCGGGGCTACTGGTCGCGTCCGGTTTCAGAGCTGAGGGCGATAGCTCGGGAGAAGGTCTTGCGGAGTCGGATAGCGTGGCGTCTAGATCAAGAGCTTGGTTGGATCCCCGAGTTTGAGCGGAAAGAGCTTGTCGAGGTCGCGTATCAGGAGAAGCTCGCGGAGAAATGGTTGTGGTTACGGCCTGAGCGTCCCTGTGGTTATGACTTCTTAGAGGATCTTGGCGCGCTGGTGGAGATAGAGAAACACCCTGATCTCGCCGGGGGCTGCGTTGTAGCGTCGCTTGGTGATGTAGAGCACGCGGGTAATTGGACGGGGTGTCCGTCGTCCGGTTAGTCGAGTAACGTGCTTCAGTTATGGCTCAGAAGAGACAGCCCCGTAAACGGACCCAAAAGCCGTCGACGCCGGTGCGTCTTCCAGCTGAGGGCGAGCCTGTCCTGTCCTTACCAACTACGAGCCCCGAAACTGCCGAAGCGCGAGTTGTATCTGGCGAGGAAGCGTTTGATCTTATCGGCGAGGGTGTTCTTCCCCGGCTTCGCGCGCTTGAGGAAGCCGTAGGTTTCCCCGTCATTACGTACTTCATTGAAGCCGCTGCAATCGCTGACGAACAGATGCTCCACCTTTTTGAGCATCTCAGGCGTATTGGTAAACAGGAAAAGCTCGGTCTCTGGCTTAGCTCACGGGGCGGTGCGACCGAGGTCCCTTGGAAGGTTGTTTCTCTCTTTCGGGAATACGCGACTTCCTTCGTCGTCCTCGTTCCGTACCGTGCTCACAGCTCCGCGACGCTTATTTGTATGGGCGCTGACGAACTCGTCCTTACTCCTATGTCCGAGCTTGGGCCGATTGATCCAAGCCGACGACATCCGCTTCTTCCGACCGTGGATAACCCAGACGGCACCAAAACGCCGGTCACAGTCTCAGTTCAAGACCTTCGCCATGTGCTCGAATTTCTTCAGCGTCAAATCGGTGAGAACCTCCCTCACGACGTGGCCGCTCAGGTGTACACCGCGCTTTTCAACCATGTTCATCCCTTGGCGATAGGCGCTCTAGAGCAGTCCTGGGCGTTAGCCAACCAGATCGGTACTCGCATACTTTCGACACATGTAGACGACCCTGAGAAGATCAAGGAGATCGTTTCCCGTCTAGCCGACAACTACAAATCTCACCTTTATCAGATCAACCGACACGAGGCCCTAGAGATAGGGCTCAACGTTCGCAATGCGACCGACCTGGAAGCTTCAGCGATGTGGGACCTCTACCTCGCGTATTCGATGATTCAGTTCTCTGGTGAGGCTCAGGCTAGTACTGGCGACTCACTCGTACTAACCAATATAGGCCATATAGATTCAGACGTTGGTAGTACTCTTGGCTTCGGGATCGCTCTCAAGTCGAAGCCGGGGGAGGCTGTCGGCTCTAGGTGGCAGTCGAAGTGGCGCGAAGCACCGGTGGCACCATCTGCTCCCGGTCGGGAAGCTCAGCCATCCGCGTAGGCTCTATCTCTAGCGAGCCAAGGCGACTTAACTGAACATCGCCTCCGATGCTCGATGATCGTGCACGCTCACGATAAGAGACCTCAATCCTAGGATCGCCTCCGCTGCTTGTAACGAGCATGCCCTGCTCGCGCGACTCATCAAAGAACCAGCTCGACCGTTCGGACTTCATGATCTGAGTTTACTCACACATGATGTCAATAAACACTTGGGTCGATTATCGTCGTGTCGGACTTGATCATGTAAACCACGCCGGTAACAGGAGGCGGTCGCTTCCCGTCGAGGAGGCGAGGCCTACTGGGGCACTAGACACGCCAGCCGCTTAAACTACGCTGCCTGTTGGTAACGCGAGCAGGAGGGCGACGGTATGAACGGTCTCACGTACTTCTGTAAACCGCGTCGACGTGGGGGCAAGATCGTGCTCGTCGTCGCCTTGGCTACTGCACTCCTTGTGATCGCCGCGGTGGCGACAGGATGCGGGTCGGCGAAAGCTAAGGGCGTACGCGGCACCGACATCTCCTACGTTAAGGTGATGCCCAGCGGAGATGCGCTCACCTCGGGCCTGACCAAGATGATCAAGGTCCCCACCAATCACGACAATCTCGCGTTCGTCGTCGGGGTCGAGAATGGGGGCGACTACCTGGAGCAGAACATCAAGGTCACGCTCGTCATCTATCAACACCCGACGCCGATCCGCCGGGTTCTGACGATCGGGCAGATCAACAGCAAGACCACGAAGGAAGTCATTTTCAAGGGTCCGTTCAACCTCACCGAGTTTATAAACAAGATCCCGATCAAGGTTGACGTGGCCCCGGTTAGCGGCGAGACGAATCTCGTCAACAACCACTACACCTACAGGGTTCGCTTCATCCCGTCCTAGAGGTAACCGCAGGTAGCTCGTTCAGGATCTGCGGCTACCGTTTGTCAGACGTTCTTGACAAACCGGCTCTATAGTGCATACTTGGTGTATGACAGAGCGTAAGACGGACATCCTGAACGTGCGGCTGGACTCCGCGTTGGCCGCCGAGATCGACCGTATTGCAGAGTGGAGAGGCAAGTCAGCAAGCGAAGTAGCCCGCGACCTTATGAGGCTCGGTGTATCCGCTGAGCGCGATCTACAGGCCGAGGAGCTGAAGCAATCGTACGGGAGCCCTCCGATTGATCGAAACGCCGAGAATGTGAAGATCGTCGTCGAGGCTCACTACCGCTTCTACACCGTGAATGAACTCATGGAAATGCGAGAGTCGGCAGACGCCGGAGACTACGTCGAGATGAGGTATCCGACGTCATGAGGCTTGTTCGGGCCGTCGATCTCTGGATGGGCGAGCTATCGCGCGCTGGACGGACTGAGAGTTCGCGCCTGAGCTATGAGCGCTACCTCTTCAAGCTAGTCGACTTTCTGGAGCGATCGAGGCCAGATATCGAAGCTCGTGAGGTGACTACGAACGACTGCCGCGCTTTCCTCGATCAATGGAACGGCCGCTCACCGTCGACGGTCTGCTCGATACACAGCGCGCTGAAGGGTCTCTTCTCCTGGCTTTACGTCGAAGGTGAGATCGACGCGAACCCGATGGAGAGAATCGCAAGGCCGCGACGCTTGAAGCCTGAGGACGTAGACGTGGTGATCCTCACGCGAGCCGACGTGGAGAAGATGCTGCAGGCCTGCGAAACCCTTCAGGAGTTCCTCTGCCTTTCGGTGCTGGCCTACACGGGAACGCGGCGGGCTGCCGCGAGCAAGCTTCGCTGGCGGGACGTCGACCTGGTCGAGGGCACGATTCGATTCAAGGAGAAGGGGAGCAAGGTGGCCGTCAAGCCGATGGCAGACGACCTTCTTGAGATCCTCCGGTCGGTAAGCAAGTCAGGCGACGTTCGCTCTAAGCCGGACGACTATGTGATCCCGAACCGGCGGCTGGCGACCGTTCGCCGTGCCGAGCGCTCGGACAAGGTGATCTGGGAGACGGTTCGCAAGGTCGCCGAGCGAGTGGGGGTTGAGGCGACCGTGCATGCGCTCCGACGGGCGTTCGCTGTTGCGTTCCTTGAAAGCCATCCTGGGGCTCTGGAGTCGCTACAGGCGCTGATGAATCACTCGCGCATCGATACGACTCAGGTCTACCTAAGAGCGCTCAATCGGTCGAAGGCGATGGAGGCTGTTCGAGACCTCTCATTCGGTCTTGGATTACAGCCGCAGCTAGTAAAGGCGCATACGGGATTCGAACCCGTGCCGCCGCCGTGAGAGGGCGGTGTCCTAGGCCTCTAGACGAATGCGCCTTGCAGAAGCGTCAGTGTAGCGGGCGATTCCTCCCGCCGCCTTTGGGAGCCAGGCATATTGGAGCCGCTGTTTCTCGCTTTCTCGGAAGGTGCCTTCGGGTGATCGGCTTCGCACTCGCCCGGGCGCGCGGAGCTGCCGACCGAGGAAGCGAGATGAGAGGGCGGTGTCCTAGGCCTCTAGACGAATGCGCCGTGCGGAAGCGTCAATGTAGCGGCTCTTCGTCGAGCTCGAGTTCGAACAAACTGCCGCTACGCGAGATCGTCTCGTAACCTCATCATCTCTGGTTTCTCGCCGATATCTGAATTGGCTCCGCGAGACATTGAATCGCCCGATCTGAAGTGAGGTAGACGATTCTCTATCGTGGCGCTACTGTTTGATTCCCCTCCAAGTGCTCCGCATGGAAAAAGACTCCGGGTACGCCGCGAAGACGATCGTCCTGGTAGAGGACGAGGATTTGGTGCGCCGGCTCGTATCGCGCCTGCTCGAGAAGGAGGGCTACCACGTCATCGAGGCGACGACCGGCGGGGAAGGTCTGAGGATCCTGAGCAACGGCCAGGACGTCGATCTCCTTCTCACCGACGTGACGCTCCCCGGTGGTATGAACGGGGTCGAGCTCGGGCGGCGCGCGCTCGAAGAGCGAAGCGATCTGAAGTTGATCTGCATGTCCGGCTCAGGCGAAGAGGAGATGGTGACGGACCTGCTCGCGAGAGCGGTCGGTGCGGCCGCCTTCCTCGGCAAGCCGTTCTCTCCGGGCGAGTTGATCAAGGCCGTCAACGGCCTGCTCGACACCTCCCACGAGTCCCGGCGGGTTGCGAACTCTTCTAGGGCGCAGGACTTCTAGCTCGCGCTTCCGGCCGACGACTCGCGGATAACGAGCTCGACGGGCAGCAACAACTTGGGCGGAGTGGCCTTGGGATCATCGATCAAGGCCATCAACTGCTCGCCGGCTACACGCCCGAGCCCGACCTTGTCCTGGCGGATGGTGGTGATCGCGGGGCTGTAGGCGGCCGCGAAGGGCGCATCGTCGAAGCCGACGACGGCGACGTCCTCCGGCACCTTCACGCCCGCGGCCTTGGCCGCGCCGATCGCGCCCACGGCCATCATGTCGCTGGCGCAGAAGACGGCGTCCGGCGGATCGTCGAGCGCGAGCAGGTGCTCCATGGCCGTGAATCCCGACGGCTCGTAGAAATCGCCGCCCTGGATGTACTCGGAGTGCGGATGCAAGCCGAGCTCTTCGATCTGGTCGCGGTAGCCGTTCAGCCGGTCGCGGCCGGGGCGCGTGTAGGTCATGCCGGTGATGGTGGCGATCTTGCGCCGCCCGAGCTCGTGCAGGTGGCGGATCGCGATCTTGGCACCCTCGACGTTGTCGGACATCACGAAGCCGGTCATCGGCCCGGTCAGATCGAGCTCGACTCCGACGCAGGGGACTTCCGAGCGAACGAGCTTCTGGATCTCGGGGAAGCTGCGACCGACACCCATCAGGATCATCCCGTCGACGTGGTGACGGCGACAGCGCTCGAGGTAGTCGTAGGTGCGGATGCTGCCGGCGGGCGTGCCGCCGGTGAAGAAGAGCATGTCGTAGCCGCCCTCGGCGATCACCTCTTTGAGACCATCGAGAGCGTCGCCGAAGACCGGATGGTGCAGGTCGACATGGCCCGAGGTGTCGAGGATGACCCCGATCACCTGCGAGGGCATGTCGGTGACTGCGGCCGTCGAGATGTCGGCCGTCACCTCGAGCTCGCGCACGAGTGTAAGCACGCGCTCGCGGGTCTCGGCGTCGATTCCCGCATCACCGCCGAGAATCCTGGTCACGGTCATCACCGAAACACCCGCTTGGTCTGCCAGTTCACGAATCGTGGGCATTGGAGTCAGTCGCCTTTCAAAAAGATCGCCGCCAATTTGGTTATCGAGCGCCGTGTACTTCGACTTTAGCGAGAGGTGCTCGGTAGACCGAGGACGCAAGCCGGTGCGCCTCGAGTGTTAGCTGCGGGGCAGGGACTCGAACCCCGATCACCTGAGCCAGAGTCAGGCGTCCTACCATTAGACGACCCCGCAAAGACGAGCCGTGGGATTGTAGCGACCTCATGCCTGCGTCAGCGTCTTGACGGCGCCGGCAGGGGGACTGTTACCCGTTCCGAGTAGCGCGCAGCACCGCGCCGCACGACTCTCGCACCACGAGCTCGGTGGGAAGAACGACCACACGCGGCTCGCTCTCCGCCTCGTCGATGATACGCATCAGCGCCTCGCAAGCCGCCGCGCCGAGGCCGGGCTTGTCCTGGCGGACGGTTGTGAGCGCGGGCTCCATCATGTTGGCGAAGGAGTCGTCGTCGAAGCCCACTATGGCGATGTCGTCGGGCACGCGTAGCCCGGTGACGTGGGCGGCGCGGATCGCTCCCAGCGCCATCATGTCACTGGCGCAGAAAACCGCTTCCGGGCGCTCCTCGAGCGCCAACAGGCGTTGCATGCCCGCGTAACCGGACGGTTCGTAGAAATCGCCCTCGACCAGGTACTCCTCGCGGAAGGGAAGCCGCTCGCGCTCCAGGCCCGAGCGGTAACCGAGTGCACGGTCGGCTCCCGGGCGGCTGGCCGGGATTCCCGAGATGTGGGCGATCCGCGTGTAGCCGAGCGCGTGCAGATACTGGACGACGGTCACGGCCGCCTCGACGTTGTCCGACATCACGTAGCCGGCCCTGGCGCCGACCAGGTCGAGATCGATCGCCATCGTCGGTATCTGCTCCGCGAGCAGGTGCTGGAGCTCCGGGTCGCTGTGGGAGAAGCCCATCAGGATGACGCCCTCGACATCGTGGCGGCGGCAGCGGGCAACGTATGAAAACTCCTGCACGAAATCTTCCGAGACGTGACCTGAGAAGAGCAGCAGGTCGTAGCGGTCGGCGACCGCGCGCTCCTTTACTCCCTCCAGCACTTCGGAGAAGAAGGGGTGGCGAAGGTCGGGCTGGAGGCCGGTTGTGATCGCGGCGCCGATCACGCGCGGGATTGCCGGCCGGCTGACTCGCCGAGGCATCCGGCTACGCGTCGCCAGATGAATAGCCCGCTCGCGCACCTCGTCGGTCACGGCCTGCCCTCGTCTCAACATCTCCGAGACCGCTTCGGCCGACATCCGTACCGGCGGTGGCTCGGGCGCGGGCAGGTCGGGTGTGTCCCTATTCATGGCGTCTCTAGCGCAGTATCGGTCTTCAGCGATCTCACTGCTCGCAAGCCTCCCGAAAACGCCGGCGCGAGCCCGCTTTCGGGGTTGGGCTCGATCCCCTTTCGAGAAGTGGATCGGGGATAGGAGTCGCGAATTGAGCGCACCCGCGGGGAACGGGCGAAGCCGGCAGAGCATTTACGGGCCGGTCCTCTCGCTTTCCGCGCCTCGATCTGTAATTAATCTCCACCATGAACGAGCATCCAGTCACACTCCACGTCATGGACGACCTGCGGCGCTCGCGCCTCACGGTCTTCTTCCGTCCTCTCCTCGCCATTCCCCACATGATCTGGCTCTACCTGTGGGGTGCCGTGGCGGAGTTCGCGGCCATTCTCAACTGGGTCGTCGCTCTCGTCATCGGCCGGCCGGCGAAGCCTTTCCAGCGCTTCATCGCGGCCTATCTGCGCTATGCGACAACAGTCGGTGCCTATCTTCTCTACATCGCCAACCCCTTCCCGGGCTTCACGGGCGAGCCCGGCAGCTATCCGGTCGAGCTCGAGCTACCGACCACGCCCGAGAAGCAGAATCGTTTCAAGACGTTCTTCAGGATTGTCCTGGTTTACCCGGCGTTCCTGATCGGCGCGCTCATGACCTATCCCCTGCTGCTCCTCTTCTACCCAGTGATCGGCTTCGCCTGGTGGGCGACGATGATCACCGGACGAATACCGCGTGGCTTCCGCGACTACGCCGCGAGTGTGCTGCGCTATTTCGGACAGGCTTACGCCTACTTCTTCCTGATCACCGGCAAGTATCCCTGCGCCAGCCCGTATGTGGGCATCTCGTTCGGGGCACCGGTCGCAGCGGATGCGCCGGTCGCGGCCGAGGCGCCCGAGGCGCCGCCCGAGAAGTGACCAAGAGCTCTCGTCGCCTGCTGGGGCTCCTGATCTTCGGAGTCCTGGCAGGCGGCTGGCTTTACGCGGCCAGCCTGCTCTGGCGGACCGCGGTCCCCTCGAACCTGAAGCTGCCGCACGTCGACATGAGCGCGCTCGTGAGCGCGAGCGAGCTGCACCGGGCGCAGCACTTCTCGTTCGTGCTCGACCTGTTCGGGATTCTCGGACTGCTGTTGCCGCTGATCGTGCTCGCTCTTCTACGCAAAGTGGGGTCATCGCTTCATGGGCGAGTCGGCGGCGGGCCCGATCGGGACGGGGATGCTGCTGGCGATGCTCGGTCTGGCGATCCTCTGGATGGCGACGCTGCCGGGCAATATCGGCGAGCTCTGGTGGCTACGCCGCTACGGGATCGAGAAAACGGGCTACGTCGCGGTGGTCGTCAACACCTGGTTCGTTCTCGGTTCCAGCTTCCTCGGTATTTGCCTGACGATCCTGATCGTGATGGGTTTCGCGCGCCTGCTAGGTAACCGCTGGTGGCTGGCCGGCGCACCTGTGTTTGTCGGCATTGCGCTGCTCGTCACTTTCGTCCAGCCGTACATGAGCGGACTGCAGCCGCTCAATGACCACAGCGCGCTCGTGCAGGCCGAGAAGCGCCTGGCGAAAAAGGACGATCTGGGGAACATCCCGCTCAAGGTCGAGAACGTCGGCACGGAGACGACAGCTCCCAACGCCGAGTCGATGGGGCTGGGCCCCAGCCGCCGGATCGCGATCTGGAGCACGATGCTCGACGGGCGCTTCTCGGAGCCGGAGCTCGAGTTCGTGATCGCGCACGAGCTCGGCCACCAGAAGCACAACGACCTCTGGCGTGGGATCGGTTGGTACGCGCTCTTCGCCTTCCCGATCGCCTACCTGATAGCGCTCATCACTCGCCGTCGCGGAGGGATGGCCGCCCCGCTCGCGGTTCCGCTCTTCCTCTTCCTCTGGGTCGCGCTTCCCACGCTGACGCTACCGCTTCAGAACGCCATCTCGCGCCGAATCGAGGCCGCCGCCGACTGGCAGGCCCTGCAGTCCACGCATGATCCGCAGGCCGGCAAGGCGCTGTTCTTGAATTTCGTGCGCACGACCGACGAGGACCCGAATCCACCCGCCTGGGATCCGATTCTCTTCGGTAACCACCCGACCGCCGCGCAGCGGATCGCCATGGTCGAGGCCTGGCAGAAGCGCTACGGCGGCTGATCCCCGCGCGGGCGCCCCGAAGACGCTTCTACACCGTTGTGCGCTCGTGCTCTTCGGCGGCGAGCAGGCGCTCGGCCTCGAGCGCGGCCATGCAGCCGGAACCGGCGGCGGTGACCGCCTGGCGGAAGATGGGGTCCTGCACGTCGCCGGCGGCGAAGACGCCCGTCACGTTGGTCGCGCTCGAGCGGGGCGCGGTGATCAGGTAGCCCGTCTCGTCGTGGTCGAGCCAGTCGAGGAAGAGTGTCGTGTTCGGCTCGTGCCCGATGGCGATGAAGACACCTCCCGCCTCGAGCTCGCTCGTCTCGCCGGTCACCGTATTGCGCAGGCGCACCCCGCTCACCTTGCCCTCCTCACCGCTGAGCACGTCCTCGACTACCGCGCTCGTCACGAACTCGATCTTCTCGTTGGCCCGCGCGCGCGCCACCATGATCGGCTCGGCCCGGTACTCGTCGCGGCGGTGCACAATCGTCACCTTGTGGGCGAAGCGCGCCAGGACGAGCGAGTCCTCCATGGCCGAGTCGCCGCCGCCGACGACTACCAAGTCCTGGCCCTTGAAGAAGGCGGCATCGCAGACGGCGCAGTAGGAGACGCCCTTGCCTTGCAGAGCGAGCTCGGACTCGAGCCCGAGCTGGCGCGCGCGGGCGCCGGTGGCGATGATCAGGGCTCTGGCGCGCAGTTCCCGCTCGTCGGTTCGAACGGTGAAGGGACGCTCGCCGAGATCGACGCTGATCACGTCATCGGTCAGTAACTCGCCGCCGAAGCGCTCGGCCTGGGTGCGCAGGTCGCTCATCATCTGTGGCCCGAGCACCCCCTCCGGATAGCCGGGGAAGTTCTCGACCTCGCTCGTGATCATCAGCTGCCCGCCCCAGGAGACGCCCTCGATCACGAGCGGCTCGAGCATTGCCCGAGCTGCGTAGATGGCAGCCGTATATCCGGCCGGCCCGCCGCCGATGACGATCACGTTCCTAACCTCGGTTTCGCTCACTTTTCCTCCGACTCGACTCGGGCTTGCGATCTACAGCCTATTCAACGCCGGCGTGCGTGTTTCTCTTCCGCCGTCATTCGGATGAGCCGGGATCGAGCGCTGCTTGCGTCTCCGGCTCCTCGATCGCGACCGCGTCCAGTGGCGCTTCGACCGACCCGCGCTCGGTCGCCTGCTCGAGCTTGTTGCCGAAGCGGTCGAGCCTCTTCTCGGCGTCGCCGAACTTGGACTGGGCGCGGCCGATGTGGGTCCCGACCAGGTCGAAGTCTTCCTTGAAGCGGCCGAAGTCGTTTCGCAGCCGCGCGCAGTAGGCCATCACCTCGTGCGCGTGCTGCTCGATTTGGAGCCCCTTGAGCCCGAGCGCGATCACCTGCAGATAGGCGGTGAAGGTGGTCGGCGAGACCGGAAAGACACGCTTCTCCAGCGCGTACGTGTACAGGCTGCCCGTCTTGCCGCAGACGAGCTCGTAGTAGACGGCCTCGGCCGGCAGGTACATCAGCGCAAAGTCGTAGGTACCCTCGTCGGGACGGATGTACTTGCCGGCGATGGCGTCGATGTGCGTTTTCAGATCGCGCCCGAAGGCCTTCTCGTGAATCAGGCGGTCGCTCTCGTCGGAGGCCTCGACGAGGCGCTGGAAGTTGTCCAGCGGGAACTTGGCGTCGACTGGGACGAGGCGCTCAACGCGGATCACGGCGTCGACCCGCTCGCCGCCCTTGAAGCCGTGCTGCAGCTCGTAGTGCGTGGAAGGCAGGCTGTCTCGGAGCAGATTCTCGAGCAGTAACTCGCCGAAGCCGCCGCGCGCTTTGGGCGGCTTGAGCGCCTGCTCCAGCCTGGCGAGGTCCTTGACCCGCTCGTTCATCTGCACCGTCGCCTCGCCCAGCTTGCCCAGCCGCTCGTGGATCTCGCTCGTCTGCTTTGAGGCGTTCTCCATCCGCCGGTCGACCTTGACGTCCAGCTCGCCGAGCCGCCGGTCCATCGTCTCGACGATCGCCTTCAGGCGCCCATCGATCTCCTGCGTCCGCTCCGAGAGCCGGTCGGTGCTGTCGCCGCGCAGCGCGACCAGCTCGCGCCGCAGCAGCAGGGCCATCCCGCCGCCGAGCACGACGACCAGAAGGGCGATAACGATCAGGAGGGCGATCTGCACGGGACCGATCAACATAGTCCCGCGATCGGACAGATCGGCGGGAGCCGGGAGCAGTGCGAGGGTTTCGCCGCTCCGGCCGGACCTTCATCTACAGCCGAGAGCGGCCACAGTGTTCGCGGAGGAGCCCTGCTCGCTCATGGCGACCGAGTTCTGCGTAGGCAACGGCTTCGTACTCCAGCGTAGGCGGACGTAAACACATTGCCGTTTGTTTCTCTACGCGCTGAGGCGGGGGTTGGATAAGGAGAATCGTCTCTCGCTTTCTCGGGGCATCGCTGGCGGTGCGAGCCTGGAGAGAACAGTGTGGACACACGGGCTCGTAACGGATCGTGCCGCCAGCGGTGCCAGGCGGCTCCGGGAGGCCAGTCACGCCTGGCCGTACGGAGTCGGCGGCCGAGGGAGCGAGATGCCGGGGGAGGGACTTGAACCCTCACGTCCTAAGACACCCGATTTTAAGTCGGGCGCGTCTACCATTCCGCCACCCCGGCGCTGGTACGAGCATAGATCGTCTCAAGACTCTGGATGCGAGATCTCGGCCGCCAGAAGCGCGGCGCCGTCCAGGATGTCGAGCTCGCTGGCCTCGATCGCCTCGAGCGCGAAGACATCGAGCAGCTCGCGGCAAACGATCGCGCCGGCGACGATCACCGGGGCGCGCTCGGGCTCGAGCGCGGGCACGAGGCGGCGCTCGGCCAGGGTAAGGGCGGCCAGCCGGGCGAGCTGCTCCTGGACGGCGTGGCGGGAGATCGAGTAGCCGTGGACGCGCTCCCGGTCGTATTCCTGGAGATTCTGGTCGAGCGCAGCGATGGTCGTGACCGTGCCGGCGTTACCGATCGCCGTTCGAGGCGCCTGCAGGACGCCGCCGGGGATCCTCTCGAGCAGGAGCTCGCGCACGACCGTCGCGCAGTGCTCGAGCTCGGCCGGGGTGGGCGGATCGCCGTGCAGATAGCGCTCGCTGAGGCGAACGGCACCGATGTCGAGACTGACGTGGAAGCTCGGTCCGGCCGCGTCGCCGAGCACCAGCTCGGTCGAGCCGCCGCCGATATCGACAACCAGCGCGGAGCCCATCAGGGCCCGCCCGTGCGTTGCGCCGCGGAAGGCGAGCAGCGCCTCCTCGTTGCCGGAGAGCAGCCTGACCCTGAAGCCGAACCGCTGCTCGACCTCGCGCAGGAAATCGCCGCCGTTAGCCGCGTCGCGCACGGCGCTGGTGGCGACCGCGAGCGCCGGAGCCGCACCGAGCCGGTCGACGATCTCGTGATAGGCGGTGAGCGTCTCGTAAGCGCGCTCGATACCGGCTTCGGAGAGCCGGCCGCTTTCGTCCACGCCCTCGCCGAGTCGGGTGATCACGGTCTGGCGCTCGAGCTCCTCCAGCGACGAGCCGGAGACCTCGGCCACGATCAGTCGCGTGGTGTTGGTGCCGATGTCGATTGCCGCGACTAGCACCGTGCCGACCGGATCACTTGCTCGGGACGAAGGCACGGGCGCGCGTCAGGATCGCCTCGGCTTCGGCCAGCACCTCTCTCAGCAAGCGCACTCGCGCGAGCGCGGTGCCAAGCCGGACGATACTGGCCTCCAGCCGCTCGAACGCCTTCCCTGCAGTCTCGAGCTCGGCGTTGCTGCGCTCGGTCGCGCCGGTGATTCGCTTGAGCTCGACCTTGAGGGCGCTCTTCAGGCTCTTCAGTGTCTTCACCATCTCGAGCGCCCGTACGAGCACGAAAACGGCGCCGGCGACGAAGGCGACGACCAGGACGGCTAGCGCGACCCAGAAGGCGGTCATGAAACGATGCTAGCAACCGGCCTCCCGAGCGCCCGGAAGGGGGTTCGGGAAACGGCTTTTCGGCGCTATACTGAGCGACGCGACGCGGGGTGGAGCAGTCAGGTAGCTCGCCGGGCTCATAACCCGGAGGTCGCAGGTTCAAATCCTGCCCCCGCTACTGGAAAGGCCCTGGAAACGGGGCCTTTCTGTTCTCTGCGGCGAGATCGGGCTCGAGAACTTTTGCCCGACTTTTGCCCGCAATAGCGCCGACGGGGCTCGTTTTTAATGACAACACGCTCGCACACCCGAGTATGCGTGCGGATACACCATCTTGCTTGGAAGCGAACGAAGGCGTCCGCTGCGGGCTCGGCGCGAACCCGGATAGCGCTTGATACCCAGTGCCTACTGCTCGGAGCTGGCGAAGGCGCTCATTGCTCCTCCAGTGCCCTTGACGATCCCCTCGAACGGCGGCACTATATATTGACATTTGTTTTCGCCGTCGCCCACCGTCGCCCACTAGGAGGTAGCGTGATGCGAGCCAGGATGTTACGGTCTCCGTTCACGTGGACGATCTCTTTTGGGGTTGTCTTACTCGTAGCTGCAGTGTTAGTGCCGAGAGCTTTAGCGTCGATATATTGGTGTTATTCTTACCCCGGTACTATCACCGCTGGTCAGGTGTCGTGCTATACGAGTCAGGATCAATACTGGAAGTGTCAAGTATACCCCGGGGGTTCTATAAGAATGCCCGGGATGGCCAATCGCGAATACAACGACGTGTACTGGAGTTACACCGCTGATTACCCGCCGTATTGGTGGACATACGGGAGTTCGGTGTATACGGATAACAATGGTAATTGGCTCGCATCGTCAACTCCTACAGATGGTGCTCACACCGGATATGCTCATCTCGGGTTTTTATATGCCAAGTCCGTTTGTCAGCTTGGCGTAAATAACGGCCACTACAATGACTTCAGTTGTGTTACAACAAAACCATCATCGTAAGGAACGGAGGGAGGAGGACTCATGTTGCGCCGCCTATCGATAATCCTAATAGCGCTCGGATTTCTCGCGGCTGCGATAGCAATCGCGGCTGTAAGTGCGGGCGGTAGCACTGCGCCCTCAGTCGGTTGGACTGGCAAACGTCAATCGCTCTCAAACCGAGTCAATGCGAGTCCGGTCGACACGAATTTGAGCGTTGACGCCCAGCATGTCTTCGGCAGTTCCTCCGCAGCCGAGGCAGACGCCCACATTCCGCTTACGACATCAGACGGTGCGCAGATCGAAGCGGGCATTAAAACAGACGGCTCTGTTTGTTTCGACGTCACTACTCCGGGTCGCGCACCTGCCGGGACATGTGGACCGTCCGTTGACGCTAATAATATAAGTGGAGTCATCAATCAATTCGTAAACCAGCCGACGGTCTACGCCGGCCTGGCGGGAGACAACGTAACAGCCGTCGATGTGCTCACCGATCAGGGCACCGTCTCTGCGATGGTCGAAAATGGTGCGTTCTATTCGTCAATTCCCAATGGGTCGAGCATCAAAGGATGGGTGATAACTCTCGCTGACGGTTCGACGACGACCCACAATTGGCCGCCGGACTCGAATGGGTAGATAACCAGCGGGAATGTTTGGTTCTAGAAAAACGCGGAGAGGACTTCCCGCTGCAGTAAAGCCCAGCGGGGTTCATGCGAAGAGCTTCCGGAGACATTTTTAGACACTCGCTCAGCCCGAGCGTAGCTTGACACAGTCGCAACTCGGAACGAATAGATAGGCCGTCCGCGGCGGCACCTAAGGTGCGGCTGAGCACATGAGCCAGCTCTTCACCAAGAACGGAAAGCCGCTAACGATCAGCGGCGACGATATCTTCGATAGGTCCGGTCGTCATGTTGGTCGCCGCCGCGGCGACAAGGTGTACGGCCCTGACGGCCGATATGCGGGCACGATCGTGGGAGACCGAGTGGTGTACCGCTCCATTGACAGAGCCACGATCGGTTCGCCGTTCGCACCTAGTGCGCGTGCGAGATCGGCCAGCGCCAACACCCTGGGTTCGGCAGTCTGGGGAGAGGAGCCTTTCGAGTAGACATCTCGTCGGAGGGCGAGAGGCGATATTCCTGAACTCTCGCAAATCGCTCACGTCGAGCTGGTAGAGATCGGACGGCGCTGGTCGTGCGAAGCGCTTCGGCAGCCAAGCTCCGCGGTCGAGCCGAACATCCGCTCCTCGCCCCGCGCCGCCGCTCCCGGGAAGAGCACCTGCGAGGCGTGGATGTAGCGCTCGGTGATCTGGCTCTGCGAGTGACCCGCCTTTAGCTGGACATACGCCATCGGGTTACCGGCCGCGGCTTCGTGCGTGAGCGCGGTGTGGCGGAGATCGTGGAAGGGGCGGAAGGGCTTGCTGATACCGGCTCGCTCGAGCGCCGGCTTGAGATAGACGCGGGCGAGCTTGCCCGGGTCGAGTGGCGTCCCCTTCTCGGGGTGTGAGAAGACGAGCTCCTCCTCGCCCTGGAAGGGAGTCTGGCGCCAGTGCTCGGCGAGCAAGTCCTTCGTACGCGGCCCCAGCTCGATCATCCGGCGCGAGGCGCGAGACTTGGGGGTGGTGAAGCGGCTCTTGACGAGCGCCTCTCTTACCCTGACCTGTCCTTCGAGTAGGCGCACGTCCTTCCAGCGAAGCGCAAGCAGCTCCCCTCGGCGCATGGCGGTGCCGAGGCCGAAGAAGGTGATCGTGCGAGCTAGCCGCCACCAGACCTGCTCCTCGGCTGTCGCTTCCCACTCCAGCTCGCCGTAGGCGGTCCAGAGCCTCGCGATCTCGACCTCGGTTAAGGACGTTCAGCTCGCTTTCTCTCACGCGCGGGCGCTCGCACTCCGAGACCGGGTTCGTCCTGATCAACTTCCAGCGCACCGCCCGCTTCAGCATCACCTGCAGGCAGAGGAGGTGGTTTACCACCGTCTTGGGCGAGTAGCCGGCCTGGATCTTCCGAGTCACGTAGCGATCGATCAGCTCGGGCTGCTGCTCGAGATCGGATAGGAGCACACGCCCGAAGGCGGGCAGGAGGTGATTACGGATCGTCTGCCGGTAGCCGTCTGTTGTGGTCAGCTTGAGTCCGCGTCCCGGTAGGTACTCGACAAGCCAGCGCTCTGCGAACTCGTCGAAGCGGATCTTCTCCGGTGCCCGGTAGCCGTCACGCTCGACGTCGACGATACGGCGGCGAAGCTCGGTCTCTGAGCGCTTACGGTTCCACCGGGGCTCACTTGCCGAGCGTCTCCAGCACGCGCCGGCCGGAGGCATCCTTGTAGCGGATGCGCCAGACGACCCCACGTGGACCCTCGTAGCGCCAGACACGGCCCCATTTCGGCTCCTTTCTTTCATGTCGTCTATCACAAGCTCGAATCCGGCCGAAACGCAAGTCGCCCAGTGGAAGGGCCCTGCCGCTTTTCCGCGAGCCAGGCTTCGATCGCCTCTCTCTCGTAGCGGCGGTAGCGGCCGAGCCTGAGGTGGGGGAGACGCCCCTCGCGCGTCGCCTCCCTGACCCAGGACTCCGGCACGGAGAGTAGCTCCGCCACCTCTTTGGCCGTGAGCAGGCGCTCTGTCATGCCGCCTTGACCTCGTTTCCCCAGGCTGTCCAGCCGCTCCTGGGCACGCCGCGGGCGAAGAGCTCGAGCTTCGAGGCGAGCGGGTAGGCGCGCTCGATCAGCTCGTAAACGCAGGCTGGCTTCTCGGAGTGGCGCCCCCTTGGCCTCGATGACCGAGTCAGGGCGGTCCTCGGGCTCGGGTGGTGGGTAGTTGCCCCTCCTGCCGATGAGAAGAGGCTCGTGGCGATGCCGGGCCCAGGTACCGGGCCCGATCCAGTTCTTGACCCAGACGAGGAAGCTCTTGTACTCGAAGCCCCAGGCGTCCATTACCTCGAGCGCCTCTGGAAACTTCGATGAGACCGCCCAGAGGAAGAGCACCGCATCATCTGTCGCAGGCACCTCTAAGGCCTTGATCTCCTCCAGCGGCATCGTCGGGTAGTGGTTTTCGGGGGCGAAGGCAGAAGTAGGGTTACCGAGCTGCCAGGGCGGGTCGG